>JALNKM010000009.1 GCA_023268155.1 Candidatus Geocrenenecus huangii | reverse complement strand
TCAAACCAGATGACAAATTCTGCGGCAAATGCGGAAAACCAGTAAAACAGGAGACCTCATAACCCAACCAATTTTTACGAACTTAACCTCCTTTGATCTGATCGTTCATGCAGCTTTTTAGCGTGATCTCTGTGAGACCTTTAGAGTGATCTCGTAGCTAGATTGGGGGATTTCTACTTTGTCGGGGTACTCTCTTTGAGGCTCGACGCCTAGTAGCATGATTATGTAGCCGTCTAGCTCTCTTTTTTCGGACCCTGGTATCGTCAGGTTTATCATCTCGGCATCTTGACCTCTCCTGGCCACCAACATTTCTATTGTTACCCTTCCGGGCCAAAAGCAGTAAACGTTTATCGGGCACCTACTGTCCTCAACAACTCGATTAAATGTTAGAACCAAGCCTATTTCTCTTATCAAGGCTCTCTCGCCGACCTTTAGCCGGAATTCTTCATCCAAAGATGGCGATGCTTCAAAAACCTCTCCGCCCCGAAAGAAGAAAATGAAGATGAGAAGAACCACAACTGCTATGACTAAGATGAGGATTCTCGCGCTAAATTTCGTGAGCACAAATAATTTGCGGGATGGCGGCTCTAAAGGCTTTCGCCCAAGAGCATGATTTCATCACTCACACAACTTCACTTCTCTCCAGCACGTGCATGCTATGATAAATTGTTGAAGTTGAATTTAGTTTATTGCATTATAACCTAGATAGACATCGTAAATGTAGCTTCACAGTCAGGCTCATGAACACCATCATCCAGATCCCCGAGCTCATGTTACATCTCATGTTACATCGCATACGTATCATTGATATTCTACTTTCCACTTCATCGATATCTCTATCAACATCTACACTTAGACTTTTAAGCATCAGCAATCTTTGATAGTTCTTGTAGTAAAATTTTTCCAACGTCAGTAATGGCTTTATCTCTACATCAATTGATGTTATCTCTCTAAACCATTTCCAGGTCCTAGGAATCTTTGACAGAGCGTATGTGTCACCGAAGTCACTCTTCTTCTTCCCGAATTTCTTCTTCAACTCTTCAGATAATCCATCCCTCAGCTCTCTCCATTTCCATGGACGTCTAAAGTAGAAGACCCTCTTCCCCTCTCTGAGAAGCTCCCCTATCTCACTCCACATACTTTGGAATATCGATGAATCAAGATATACCTCATCATGGTCTTCTAGTTCTCTGAGACTCTCAACCTCGAAGAACCTATCCTCAACAGGATCATAGCAACAATGATTCTTAGAATTATTAGCAGTATCGACGAAGACAATTCTGATACCATTAATATTAGTCAATGTATCTCATCTCCTCCTCCCTCAAGTAGCTACTTAAAAATAGAATATATGAATAGAGTATTGATAAAGATTGGGTAGATTATATAAGTATTATATGGTGAGTGGATCGAGGAAGTCTTAAAAACTTTAAAGGTATATTGGGGAGAAGATATAATGGGTGGGTGGGTCAAAATTAGTTGAAGCTGAAGATATTCTTCGACGGGTCTTCTCAAGGTAATCCTGGTCCATCTGGGATAGGGTTAATAATCTATAATGAAGAGGGACGGGAGATCTTTAGATCCTCAGATTACATAGGTTTAAGGACTAATAATGAGGCAGAATACTTAGCTTTGATCAAATCTCTCGAAATAGCTTCTAGATTGGGTGCAGATGAAGTTGAGCTCTACTCTGACAGCGAGCTCCTAGTTAAGCAGATCAATAAAGAATACAATGTAAGAGATGAGAAGATAAGAAGGTTGTATAGAGAGGTGCAGGAATTGATGAAGAATATTAAGAAGTTCAAGATAATGCATATAAGTAGAGTAGAAAATAGGGAAGCTGATAGGCTGGCAAGAGAAGCTGCAGAGAATCCGAAACAATATTATCATGCAATGAAGCCTGAAGGAAATGGGGAAAAATATATAGATAAGAATAGATCGAGGTAAGATGTGAGATTTGTGAATGAATAGATGTACCCGTAAACCTATTTTGATGATCCCTGGCCCCACTGAAGTTCCATATGAGGTTCTGGCTTCAGTTTCCATGCCTGTTTATCCACACTATGGTAAGGAATGGGGTGAAATCTATGAAGAAACTACTAAGCTTGCAGCTGAAGTATTTAATACAAGTGGAGAAGTAATAATCTTTCCTGGACCTGGTTCAGCAGCCCTAGAAATGGGTATAGCTAACCTCATAGCGCCTGGCGAGAAGATCATAGTCATTTCTAATGGTTTCTTCGGTGAAAGGATCGAAGAGATGGCGCTACATCTAGGATGTAGAGTTATATCTCTTAAAGCCGAGTATGGTAAGGTCGTTGAGCCTAGATACGTAGAAGACGTTTTGAAGACTCATAAAGACGTAAAGGGATTAGCGGTTGTCCATAATGAAACATCCACCGGGGTCAGTAACCCGATAATGGTTTACGGCAGGATAGCTAAAGAAAACAATCTATTCTATATCGTTGATGCTATTTCTTCATATGGGGCAGTAGAGCTCCGGGTTGATGATTGGAATATAGATTATTGTGTAGGATACGCTGGGAAAGCATTATCTTCGGTGCCCGGAATAGCTCCAGTAGCTATAAGCTACGAAGTTTTCAGATTTGTAGAAGATAGAGTATGGAAGCCTTCATCCTGGTTCTTAGATTTAAGTGTATGGAAAACATACATGGATAAATGGAGACCCATTGGCCACCCGTATCCATCAACTGTTCCAACCCATAGTATTGTTGGGTTACGGGAAGCACTAAAAATAGCATTGAACGAAGGCTTAGAGAATAGATATGAAAGGCATAGAAGAATAGCTGCAGCCTTTAGGGAGGCCATAAGAGCAATGGATTTGGAAATAGTTGCACCTGAGGAATACGCTTCACCAACCGTTACAGCAGTAAGATCTCCTGAAGGATTATGCAACAAGATAGTTAGAGGATTGTTAGAGAAATTCAATATAATGATTTCTGGGGGTCTAGGACAACTTGAAGGAAAATCTTTCAGAATAGGTCATATGGGATTAACAGCTACACCACCTTACATCCTCTATACCATATCAGCTTTAACCAGGATACTTATAAGCTTGGGGGTCAAAGTCGACGAATATAAACCTCTTGAAAAACTCTACAACTACATTCAAAAGTAATATGCGGTTTTTGTTCATGCGGAATATTTATTTAGTGATTAGAAAGTTATATCCTAAGGATGTCATTACTAAAGAAGGAAGATAGAGAATTCTTAGTAAACAAGTTTGAGAAAGAGTTAGGAAACATTGTGAGGGTGATTCTCTTCAAGAAGAAAGAGGATTGTGAATACTGTGAGACGGCTGAGCAATTGATCGAGGAAGTTTCTTCAACCTCTACTAGAATACGTAAAGAAGTCTACGACATTGATGAAGATAAAGAATTAGCTACTAGATGGCGTGTAGATAAAGTTCCCGCAATACTATTGTTCGGTGAGAAAGAATATGGTGTTAGATTCTTCGGTCTACCGTCCGGATACGAATTCTCAACATTCATAGAAGACATAGTAGACGTCTCTAGAAATACTAGTAGATTAACGAGTAAAACTAAAGAAGTACTAAAGAAAATCGATAAACCAGTACATATTCAAGTTTTTGTTACACCATCTTGCCCATACTGCCCTCGAGTAGTGAGGCTCGCACATCAATTCGCTATAGAGAATACTCTAATAACAGGAGACATGATTGAGGCACTAGAATTCCAAGAATTATCAGGTAGATACAATGTTCTAGCTGTTCCGAAAACGGTGATAAATGAAGAGATCTTCTTCGAGGGCGCAGTACCGGAAGCACTCTTCCTACAACATGTTCTGAAAGCGTTAGAATAGTGAAAAGAATTCTATGAGAAGCTATCTTTCAACGTCAACTGTAGCTATCTTCTCTAATACTATGAGTAAGACTGCCTCGTAGAAGTCTCTAGCTTGAATGGATTCAACTTCTTCCCGTCTTATGTTGTAGAATTCTACTGTTTTCTTTACCCTATCTATAGAATGTAGTGATTCCTCAGTTATCTCTACAGTACTTATCTTTTGAAGTAAACTTCTCATCGTTTCTTCCAATTTGTCTATATCTTTACTCACAATACATACGCCGACCTCGTCAACATTCTTGTTCACTCCAATCTTATCTATTGCTCTATCTATCTGAGTCTCAGACGAAAGTCTGAGAAGTATCTCGATACCGAGGCTTCTAGCTATGTTCGATTCAGAAAGGAATGCATTGATGGCGGAGAGAGCTGCGAATACTATCTGTTTTAGAGAGATAATGAATTCTGAATTGAACAACTCTATAATGACGTCGCCTCCAGACAGCTCATCAATTATTCTCTCAAAGTTCTCAATACGATCTTTACCAAGTAAGCGATATACTCCCACAGCGACATGGTATCCACGATACTCCACTCTCTCCAAAACGATCCACTATATACTCTTGGTCTTTAACCATGATATAAGCTTCAAGCTACGTATACAACAATTTTTCTAGAAATTCATCTTCCAACATTATCCAGCTTATCTCAACCATATAGAGGATCACGGATATTTTACTATATTAACTTCACCACTATCGTCTGCTTTTCATCCACCATGTATGATCGGTATCATAACTATTTTGTCGCTGGGTTTAACAGAAATATTTTCTAAACCTAGACTCTTAACTTCTACATCATTGACTAAAAATATTATATCCGGAGAGAGCTTTCCAGATGATTCCAATACTCTCTTCCTAATAGGTTCAGGAAGGATCTTCAATATCTCTATAAGCTTCATCTCTCTATCTATCGTTAATTCTAGTCTTCCTGCACCGGCAATCTTCTTCATTGGCCCTATGAATTCTATAATCATTTCACCTACATGTATTCAGATGACTTCTACCTAGTAAAGTTTCCCCACCATCATGAATGTCTTGAACAATCGGCTTATTTAGGGACGTAGCAGGTAATATGATTTCTTATCAGCTTATCTACACCCTCTTCAGTAAGGTGCATGATCTTCATCGAGTTCTGTGCAGGTCATTATCATCATCTGAGGGCATATCAATATATGTAAACCCAATATTTTAACATGTAATTGTTAGGTAATTTTTATATTTCCAGAAGATTTGTATTTCCAGCATGACGTATAAGATCGGTCAAAGAGTTTCTCGGAGGATTCCTATTTTGGCTCTTTCATCTATTGTTGTTTTCATCTCGAAGGTTTTCCTACCATCCCCAATCGATAAGTTTATGATAATCCTTCAAGTGATTTTCTATACTTTGGCTAATTTCATGGTTGGAAGATTTGGTGGAACGATGACGGGAATAGTCTCAGGCTTACTTACGCAGTTTTGGAGACCAGCATTCTTTCCATTTACATTTTTGTTTGCTCTAATCTATGGACTTATGATTGATTGTTTTATCTCTTTATTTAGAGTAAAGACTTCTTCTGCACCGGTTAATACATGGAGGCTCATGATCGCGTTGTCTATTGCTTCCGCAATTTTAGGAGGTGCAAGCATGTATGTTACCGTAATGGTGGGCATGATGCCTTGGGCGCCATCCCTGTATCTAATGATACTTATCGGAGGCGTGCTAAACGGATTCGCTGGAGGATACATAACGGCCCAAGTGTGGAATAAGTATCTATTGAAAAAGTGGAGATAAGTCCTTAAGGAATGTTTCAGATCGAATAAAAATTGAGGGGCCACGTATTTCCTTACTCAAAATTGTCTTATCTAGGTTTGTGTTTTCGTTACTATTTTTTCTTCTTTTACCTGGCTTAGAACATTTCTAAGCGTTCCCACCGCATACTCTATGTCTTTTGTAGATATCATGTATGGAGGTAGGAATCTTACTACCAGTCTTCCAGCTCTTAAAGCTATCACACCATTATCTTGTAATAGTTTTAGTATAGATGTAGGTTCAAATCTTGTCTCTATGCCGAGGAACAATCCCCGGCCCTTTACTTCTCTTACAACTTCTCCAAAATCTTCCTTAACCTTTTCAAGACTTTCTCTAAATATCCTGCCTGTTTGAGCTACCCTTTCTACTACTTTTTCTTCTAGTAAGACTTGAATGGAGGCTGTTAAGGCTGCACATGCAATCGGATTTCCTCCAAAAGTTGATCCATGGTCTCCTTCTTTTAGTTTTTCTCCAAGTTCTGTTTTAACAGCAGTTAAGCTTACTGGAAATCCTCCTCCTATAGCTTTCCCTGCTACTAGTATGTCGGGTTCTACGTTTGCGATCTGATGTGCCCAGAGATATCCTGTTCTACCGAAGCCTGTCTGGACCTCGTCTATAATCATCTGTGCCCCCGCCTTATCACATGCTTCTCTAATAGCTTTCAGGAATTCTACTGATCCCTCATTCAGCCCCCCTTCTCCCTGTATTACTTCAACGATGACCCCGGCTATTCCATCGTCTACTTCTTTCTCCAGTTCTTCAACCTTATTGTATGGTAGGAATTTTACATCCCATGGGAATGGATCGTATCCCTCTCTGTATTTTGGATTCCATGTAACAGATAAGGCCCCCATTGTTCTTCCATGAAATGCATTGATGAAGGAGATGAATTTCTTTCTTCCTGTAATTTTTCTAGTAATCTTTAATGCTAATTCTACTGCTTCTCCTCCCCCGTTCAACATGTATACGTATTCAAGTTTTCTTGGGAGAATCTTGCTTAGACTTTCTAATGCTTTCTCTTTAGCTTCTGTATCAAATGCCGGATATGCTCCGTAAATCTTATCGATCTGTTCTTTGATAGCGTTTGTTATCTTCGGGTTTCTATGTCCTAGAAAGATTGACCCGTACTGAGTATGACAATCTAGATATTTTCTTCCATTGGTATCCCATACATACTGGTTTTCCGCCCTAGAGAGCTTTAAGCCTCGAGGGCTATAAAACTGGATTAACTTCACCATAAAGTTTCACCATACGATATACGTTAAAGTTTCTTAAAAACTATTATCTTTGGCCACGGAAAACAGTAAAAGATATAAATTATCGTTAAACATTCAAATCTTCAACTTCCCTATACCATGGTTTTGAGGTACCTATCTTAGAGCGTTTAATCCAGTTCTTAGTCTTCTCAGTATTTTCAATAGCTATCTTAATCTTTTCAATATTTTGGAGAACCTTAGTAGATTGGTCAGAACTCAACAGGTTCTCTTCTCTAAATTTATTTACGAAGTACTCAACTTTCTTCAAATTTTCAAGTGCGTCATACCAGAAGCCCCAATCATCGGACAATATGCTCCCTATATACTTCCCATCTATGACCTCTTTTTCAGTTGTATCGCCTACATCATGCACTATCAAGACCGCTATTATATCGATTATATCTTTCTTATTTATTTGATGTATCTGGAGCTTCTCTAACATCAAGTCTGTTAAGCTTATTGTGGGATAATCTATTTCAAGCCTTCCTTTACCTGGCTCACTCCCAAAAAATACATCATGGCTGAATTCTAGTTTATCAAAGAATATATCGACTTTTACCTGATCTTTAAAGAACAACAATCTCTTATATCCGAACAATGCGTTTATAATTTTATTCTCATCAAAATTCAATTCTCTCATAAGGTTTACTAATTGTTTCCGCTGCTTACTGTAAGCTATTAGGTCCACGTCTGTAAATACCTTTCCGGTAGTAAGTCTCCCCGCGTTTTTGATGAATGTTAGAGCCTGGGTATCGTTACAGCAATGGAGGTACGTCGCTACTGCTCCCAAGATCCTTGCTACTACACCTCTATTATGAGCTGCATCAACGATTTCGAGAGCTGTCTTCAATACTTTAGATGAAAATTCGTCTATCAACCTTACTCCGGGCATTTTAATAGTCTAGATGTTTATAAATTTATATGGCATAAGAGGGATACTATAAGCATGTCTAGCGTACTTGAATACTTGGAGAGAGAAGAACGTGTAGTTGGCAGAATTATAGGTATAAGATTTTATCCAATAGTAGTTGATAGAGCTTTTAATTCAAAGATCTGGGATGTAGAAGGTAGAGAGTATATAGATTTCTCATCGCAATGGGCTGTAACGAATCTAGGACATAATAACCCAGAAGTAATCGAGGCAGTGAAGAAACAACTAGAAAAGTTAGTATTCTCATCTCATACTACTTTCCCAAACGCTGTGGGAATAGAATTAGCTGAAAGATTAGTAGAGGTAACACCTGGAGATTTCAAGAAGAAGGTATGGTTTGGTTTAACAGGCTCAGATGCTAATGAGTTAATCTATAAGATAATGCCTATATATTCTGGTAGAAGGAGGCTGCTTGGATTTCAGGGATCTTATCATGGACAGACTATGGGGGCTCTGAGCTTATCTGGGCATAAAGCATTAACAAGATTTATCGGATTCCCAAACACCTTGAAGGCTCCATATCCTTATTGTTATAGATGTCCATTCAAGCAACAATATCCAGAATGTGGGTTACTATGTATAGACTTTCTTGAGAATAATGTTATAGAGAATGCTCCAGCTGAAGACTTATCTGCAATAATTATTGAGCCTATACAAAGCGATGGCGGAGTAATCGTTCCACCTCCAGAATTCATCCCCAAACTACATAAGATCTGTAAGCATCGAGGGATAAGCTTAGTCGTCGATGAAGTTAAAGTCGGATTTGGAAGAACAGGCAAGTTCTTCGCTATAGAACATTCAAATGTGGCTCCAGACGTTATATCTATGGCTAAACCCATGGCCTCCGGACTCCCTCTAAGCGCGGTCGTCGGAAGAGGAGAGATCATGGACGCGGCTATAGCGGCCCATCTCTTCACAAGTAGCGCTCATCCAGTTAGCTGTGTCGCTTCATTAGCAACCATAAACATAATCTTGAGAGATAAAATTCATGAAAGAGCTGCTAGAGTGGGAGACTACATCTTGAAGAGGCTTAACGAGATAAGAGAAAAACATCAACTAATAGGTGATGTTAGAGGTAAGGGGATGATCTTAGGAGCTGAGCTGGTTAAAGACCCTAAAGCGAAGACACCCGCTACCTTCGAGGCTGCCTGCCTCGTCTATAGAGCCTTCGAGCTCGGTCTACTCGTTACTTACGTAGGAACATATTCTAACGTCATAGAGATTACCCCACCCTTAACGGTGAGTAGTGAAGATGTAGAGAAAGCATTAGAAATATTTGAAAAAGCTGTGGACGACTTAGAAAAAGATAGAATAGATAAAGAGAAGGTTAGAAGGTTCGCCGGCTGGTAAACGGAGTATATGGGCTTCCATTATCCCAAGTCTCCACCCTTAATCCTCTATCACTCAGCATCTTCTTAAGATCCTTTTCTAAATCTGCTGGAACAATGATTAGGACTCCACCTTCCCTTCCATCCTCTCTTATTAGAGCTCTTCTAACATATTCTGCAGGTTGAAGATGTACTCCATACTTCCGATACGTTTCTCTTATAATGATTAAAGGCTTATCGTTAACTTCTATCAAGCCAGCACATCCAACATAGTGCCCAACACTTTCTCTATAAACTTCTTGGAACACTTCTCCCAACAGAAGCTTCTCTGATAACTTAAAGATCTTCTCAGAGTCTAACAAGTATCTCGTGTTCAAGTTTAGTATAAACTGTGCATTGTATACTTCAGCTTTCTTGAATAATTCTAGAAGGACGGCCATTTTCTCGCTTGATAAGAGCTCATCCTCAGTCTTACTAACGGTCTTCACAGGTATTACTTTAAGCTTAGACATGCTTACTTCATGGATTGCGTAAGTGATTCCTTCAGGGCTAGCGCCAAGCTCCTGAGACTTCACAGTTGTTGGAAGATCATCAAACCTATACCATATACTTCTGTTCTCCTCAACAATCTTTCTAGCTTCTTCTCCTGATAAACTAGCTATCTCATTCTTTAATTTCCTAATTTTTTCTAAGTCTCTTGGGTCTACGTTTACTCTTGAAAGATACGCTATATAGTCTTGGTCTACTATTTCATTTCTGTGGGTCCTGTAGCCTAAACCTCTCAAGATGTATGATGCACTAAACGCGCCACAGAAGTTTTCTTTCTGATCTAGCTCATTAAGATATTCTATGTGAATCGGTAGATAATGTGGTGTAGGATATACTTTTACCCTATCCTGCACGGCCTGCAAGACTTTGTCAACGTCGACATCCTTTAAGGTGTTTAAGATCTCTCTAATCTTAGAATACTGGGACATAGTTCTTAATCTCCCATGGGCTTACATAATGTTCATAGGATTCACATTCAACCTTCTTGATCTTTATGTATTCTTCTATTAGCTCGGAGCCAAGTTCAGATTTAAGATAGTCATCCCTATCAAGATACTCTAGAGCTTCTCTCAAACTTGTAGGGAGAAGTTCTATATTCCTCTTAGCTCTCTCTTCTTTTGAGAGCTTGTACGCATCTACGTTAACGGGTTCTGCGGGATCGATCTCTTCTCTAATCCCATGAACCCCCGCCGCTATAGTGGCCGCCAGCGCTAGGTATGGGTTTGCGGTTGCATCCGGTGTTCTAAACTCTATCCTAATATTTTTCTCTTCTTTTCCAACTCTCGTAGTCGGTATTCTT
The DNA here is from genome assembly GCA_023268155.1 of Candidatus Geocrenenecus huangii. Classification (GTDB taxonomy): domain Archaea; phylum Thermoproteota; class Nitrososphaeria_A; order Caldarchaeales; family Wolframiiraptoraceae; genus Geocrenenecus; species Geocrenenecus huangii. Next base: position 38,628 of record JALNKM010000009.1, on the reverse strand, counting down.
ATTGCTGCAGACCTATTATTGTATCCATAGCATATGTTCGATGGAGCCCATGACCCAGGAATCAATCTCTTGTACGAATTTATCGTCGGAGCTACAATAGCCGATAGAGACTTCATATGATGTAGGATTCCCCCAATGAAGTAGTATGCTGTTCGAGATAGGTTCAATCCTTTCTTATCGTTCTTATCATAGAATACGTTTTTACCTGTCTCCGTATCTAGACCGCTTATGTGGAAATGCATACCGCTTCCCGCATGCCAGTCGAAAGGCTTCGCCATGAAAGTGGCCACTAGACCATGTTTTGCCGCAACACCTTTTGCAACATCCCTCAAGACAACCATATCATCAGCGGCTCTTAATATGTTCCTATGCTTCATATTTATCTCTACTTGTCCTGGACCATATTCTTTAATGATCCTCACTACGGATATTCCCGAGGCTTTAAGCGCGTCGATTATCTCTAAGATTATGTCTCCAAGAGCGTCATATCCGACCGTTGAGAAACATCTCGCCCAATCTATTGGCTCAACTTTATCGGGCGCCGTCTGCTTCAGTATGTAGAACTCGGTTTCTGCAGCACTCTGAAAAACAATCCCTAGTTCTTCTTTATATCTCTTCGAGAGCTTCTTGAGGAGACTGCGAGTACAGAAGCCCCATTCTTCTCCATTTCTCAACTTCATATCGCATAGTACCCTACCCTGTCCTTCTACGTAGGTTATGGGTGAGAATGTTTCTAGGTCTGGGACTAAGAAGATATCTTCCGATTCTGGTCCGAATCTCGGTTCTGATAGTAGCGTATCGAGAGCTGTGAAAGACTGCATCGCCATGGTTAAACCTATACCGTGGATTAAGTGGTCTTCAAGCTCATCTAGATAAGACGACTTAGCTCTTAGAACCCCGTCTAGTCCGACATAGATAAACCTGACGAACTTGATTTTATTCCTCTCAACAATCTCCATAATGTTATCTAATTTACTCATAATATCCGATATTTTATACACGGACTAATTAACTTTTAAGAAGGATACACTTGGAAGACCTTCAGGATGTAATATCATGATGAACGTGTATTTTGTAATCTTAAAATCTTATATGCAAGCATGCGAGATTTTTTCTCATGAGTTCTGAGGAGATAGTATTTGTTAGAAGAACTTCGGGGCTTGTAAGAGAGATCGGCGCATTCTCGGTCATGGCTATGGCCGCGAACTACGTTATAGCGGACGGGTTCTACCTATTTACTGCTGGCCAAGGATACTCTGCGCCTGGAGCAAACATACCATTAGCATTAGTCCTTGGAGGAGTAATAATGGCTCTAGCAGCATTTGCCGTAATCTTCTTAACCATGGCTATGCCTAGAACTGCCTCAGACTATGTAGGAATCTCCAGGGTACTCCACCCATTGCTAGGATACATAGAGGCACTACTGGTACTCGGAGTACATATCTGGATCGTAGGAGCATTGTCTTACTTCATGGCCTGGTTCTGGGGAAGCGCGATAATACAAGTAGGATTAGCAACACATAATAATGGTTTGGTTTCTTTGGGAGAATCGCTCTCCACTGACCCAGTCGCTTCAATAGGTCTCGGAATATTCTTCGTATTGGTATTTGGAGTTATCAGCCTACTAGGGGTAAAAGTCTACAAATATGTCATAAACATACTCTTCCTCCTAGCGCTAGTAGCAGGAATAGCTACTATAGCTGGAGCAGCATACGCAGCATCTCTAACGCCGAGTCAGGTAAGAAATCTATGGGATATGACTTACGGGTCAGGGGCATATGATGAGATAATGAATGTAGCGTCAGCGACAGGTTGGAGAGATTATGTGGCATCGGCTACTGGCGACCCCTCTAAGTGGGGTTGGCCTGGTCCATGGTCTCCTGAGATAACCCTCTCACTCAGCATCGTTATCTCAGCATATGCATTCTGGGGGCTTGAATACGCTAATTACATGGCTGGAGAGATAGATAGGCCAAAGAGAAACTTCTTCCTAGGAACGGTTGGAGCAATAATACTCGTCTTCGCATACTATCTCTCGATATCATCTTTAACTCTTCTAGGGTTTAGAGAATTCTTCTCAGCCTACGAGTATGTAATGAATACCGAAAGCGCTTATAGTCAGCTTGCAATCAACCCTGTACAGACACCTACCTGGGCGGTCTTTATAGCTTCTCTCTTCGGTGGCTGGGCACCTATACTCGCCATCATCATTACTCTGGCTGTACCATTATGGGTAATGAATGGAATCCCCGTATACATGATGGTACCATCAAGAATCGCATTCGCATTATCATTTGATAGGTTCTTCCCGGAGAAGCTGGCGGAAGTTAATGATAGGTTTAGGACACCACACTGGTCTATAACATTAGTAATAGTCGGAGCCATATTAATGCTATTAATTTTAGCATCTCCAGAATATGGACCACTATTCTATGCGATAACAGCTGTTACGGCAGTAGCCGTTAGATGGTTCCTATCAGCGATAGCTACAACGATCCTGCCCTTTAGGAGGCCGGAGGTCTATAAGGAGGGCTATACGAAGACTATTGGAGGAGTCCCTGTAATATCGATTGTAGGAGGAGCGGCAATTGTATCAACATTTATACTCTTAGTACTTGGTTTACAGCAAATGGCTGCAGACGTAACGTTTGTATCGCCTTCCTGGATGATAGGCTGGACACTGCTAGCCATAATACTCTACTCATACTATAACTGGGCAAATAAGAAGAAGGGCATAAAGACTGAAAAGATATTCGCCGAGATACCTCCAGCTTAATGAAAACTCCATAATCTTTTTTATATTTCAACTATTAATATAGGTCTTGAGTGAAAGGTCGAGAGGAGGAATGAGCTCCTTCAAAATATTCTTTGTCGCTGATATCCATAATAGCGAGCTAGTATTTAGAAGATTCCTCTCAATTCCACAACATCATGAAATAGATGTTATGATACTTTCAGGAGACCTAACTGGAAAAGCAATAATTCCAATAATAGACCTCGGAGGAGAAAACTATCAATACACCTTTAAAGGAAAAACAAACATAGTTAAAGGATCAGAGAATTTGGAACAAGCAAAGAATGAATTAAAGAATTGTGGAGTATATCCATATATTTGTAGTAGAGAAGAAGTAGAAGAACTGAAAAAAGATCCTGAAAAAGTCAACAGATTATTCTCAACATTGATAACTGAGAATATCAAGAGATGGGTCGTAATGCTAGAAGAACACGTCCAGAAAGATAAGCAAGTTATAGTTATGCCTGGAAACGACGATATCTTAGATATAGACCCAGTATTGAAAAAAAGCATCAGAGATATGTATCCTCTAGGTAAATTAGTAGAGCTACCATTAGGCTATGGCATGGTCTCCTTCGATCACGTTAACCCGACCCCATGGAATACTCCTAGGGAAGCTGAAGAAAACAAGTTGTGGAAGATGTTGGAGAAGACAGTAAACCTAGTCGATAGAGATTGGGACAAAATAATATGCTGTTTCCATCCACCACCCTATAATACGGTTATAGATGTTGCTCCTAAGCTAGATAAGAATCTAAAACCAGTGTATAGTCTTGGAGAGATGGAGAAGGAAAATGTTGGAAGCAAGTCTGTAAGAAAGTTCATTGAAAAATACAAACCGATAATTGGTCTCCATGGACATATACATGAATCGGCTGGATACGATAAAGTAGGGAAGACCATAGTATTTAATCCAGGTTCAGAATATTCTTCTGGGATATTGAAAGGGGTGATACTCGAGCTAGATAGAGATGGACTAAGGAACTGGTATAGAATAGGTTGATAGGATGTCTGAGAACGTATATTCTATAGGTGAAAAAGCAATATCTTCTCATTCGCCGGTAGCTTCACACATATCTCTAGAAGTAATGCGGGAAGGGGGCAATGCAGTTGATGCAGCTATAGCTGCTTCATTACTCTTGAACGTGCTCGAGCCAGGTTGGAGTGGTCTAGGCGGAGGAGGATTCGCATTACTATATTCAGAAGACCACGGGTTTAGAGCTTTGGATTACCGTGAAGTAGCTCCACAGAAAGCGAGAATCGAAGATTATAGAAGTGAGGAAGATGCTTCGATCGGCTATAAAGCTGTGGCCGTTCCAGGTACATTAAGAGGACTTTGGATGCTACATCAAGAATTCGGAGAATTTAAGTGGAGTAAGATAATAGACCTAGTGATAAAGTATGCGGAATCATGTCGAGTGTCAAGATTATGGAGTAAATGCATGAACAAAGATCTAGATAATGCAAAATACAAACTCAAGATGTGCCCAGAAAGCTACACTACATTCTTCAAAGATGGAAAAATATATCCTGAGGATTCTACAATATCCTATAGAGGATTTGCTCAAACACTAAGAATGCTTAGAGACAATATAGAATACTTTTACCAAGGAGAGATAGCTGAAGAGATCGATAGGATATTCTCTATCAACAATGGGTTCCTCTCCTTAAGAGATCTATCATGCTATAAGGCAATATGGAGGGAGCCAATCATCTATGAATTAGAAATTGGAGGTAAGATTTTAAAGTTCGCAACTATGCCTCCTCCAAGCTCAGGCATATTATTAATCGAAGCCTTAAAGATATTATCTGAGACGGAACTGAAAGATGAAGAATATTACCTAAGACTTGCACATACTCTCTTTCACATAATTGATGAAAGATGTTCCATAATATCAGACCCATTATTTAATGAGATGGATTTTAATAGGCTCCTTTCAGAAAACCATGTCAGACAGTCTCTAGATTCCATTGAAAAAGGTAGAGTCTCCTACCACCTAGTTGGAGATAGAGGTGGAACATCTCATATAAGTATTGCAGATGGAAAAGGTAAGATGTTTGTATCTCTCACAGAAACCATTGAATGTTTTATGGGCTCAGGGATAACTGTTAAAGGGATCTTGCTAAACGATGAGATGCATGACTTCACCCTTCAGAGAGATCATCCGAACTCCATATCTCCAGGTAAGAGGCCTGCGAGCAGTATGTCTCCATTAATCATACTTGATAGAGACGGCTCTCCAACGATAGTGATAGGCGCATCTGGAGGTATGAGGATAATATCTTCGCTAGTACAGACTCTCTCTAACTACTTTATAAGAAGACTTGATCCAGTCTCCTCAGTACTCGAAGGAAGAATACATGTCAGAGGGGACAGAGTAGTTTTAGAAGACTTGATTAAGGATAAGATCTCGAGCAGCGGACTTATCAAAGCAGGACTAAACATAGGTGAAGTTAGAGAAGTCTCCATGTATCCTGGAACAGACATATACTTTGGAGCGGTTCAATCAGTATTTAAGAAAGATAACCTATTCTTAGCAGTTTCAGATCCAAGGAAACAACCTGGAGCTTATGCAAAATAAAATACTTACACTTTATCTTCCATCTCCTATAAAGATTAAGATAAATTCATTAACTTCTAAGAAATAATCTGAGATAGGGCCCCGGTAGCTCAGCCTGGTGGAGCACTGGCTTGGTAAACCAAGGAAATACAGAAAGCCAGGGGTCGCGGGTTCAAACCCCGCCCGGGGCTCACCCAACTAATCTTTAAACTAGTTTTTTCAGTTAAACTTTTATATGGATAGGTAGGCTTGGTTTACAGATGGACAAAGAGAAGTATGTTTGCAAGGTTTGTGGGAAGTCTTTTAGAAGTGAGTACGGTCTTAAGAACCATATGAGGGTCGATCATGCTGGTAGATATTATGGGGTTAGAGTAATTTTACCTGTACTGCTACTAGTTGTGATTATAACACTTATCATCTTGACTATTCGGCTCCCAGCTCTAGAACAGCAAACTACAACAACCACTGTTACTACGCAGCAAAGTAAAATAACTATTTCTAAGCCGAATCTACAGCGGGCTTCCGATTTCTCTCTACCAGTATATGACCCATCAAGTTCTTTAGAACGCTACATAGGCTTATCGGATTTTAGTGGAAAGCCAGTTTTCCTAGAATTCTTCCAGCCAAATTGTGGACATTGTATAAACATGATACCGACAATAGAAGAACTAAGTAGAAGGTATGGTGATAGAATGGTTTTCTTAGTAATCTCGACGCCGTTGAAAGAGCAATTAAAGAGTGTAATCGAGAAATATGGTTTGACACAAACAATTCTGCTAGATGTTAATTATGAGGTCTTTGACAAGTATGGTGTCGAAGGAACCCCGACATTCATTATACTTGATAGCTCTCATAACATAGTTCAAAAAATAGTCGGTGAAAGCTCTATAGAGATATTAGCTAAAGCTATAGAGGGGACCATAAGTTGAAGAAAACTTTCTGGACACTTACTCTCATAATAATCTCCATAATGGGGGTAATTGTATCATCCTACCTGGAATATGCCTCGAGGCAGCCTGTATGCAAGATTGGGGTCGGAGAATGTGATAAAGTCATCACCAGCCCCTATTCTAAGATATATGGAATTCCTCTATCCACTCTCGGCTTAGCATGGTTTCTAACACTTCTATTCTTAACGATAGTTGTATCCTACAAGCATGGAAAAGCTGCTTCATATCTAGTTTTAGTATGGGCCTTAATGAGCGTGCCTTCAGTAGCGGCCTTACTATGGATCGAGCTAGCTATTCTTAACACTATATGTATGTATTGTACTATCGCACACATTCTCGGAGTAGTATCCATTATCCCAGCTTACAAGATATCTAGAATAAGATAGTTCTGGAGAAAGGTAGCACCGCGGTCTATAAAGTCTTCTTTACGTTAGATAATTAAATAGTATAACGGGTGCCGGGCCGCCTGAATGCTGAAAGCAAACCTTATAATTTCACGACTTCATACCTAATTGATACTAGGTAAGGCATCTGTTGAGTAGTGATTAGTAATGAATCTTACTGATAGAGAAAGACTCGAGTTAATGAGGCAGGGGATTATTAGAGGCTTCATTATTCCTCAGCTTGAAGAAAGAGGCTACCTTGTAAGCTACTGGAAGAGGCCGATATCTCTCGAAGACATGTATCTTAGAGATGATGGTTGGAAACCACTATACAGCCGTTTCACAAGCTGGGAGACGTATAGGAAAGATTATCCGCTTTACCTCTTCTTTAATACGTTCTATGGAGACGTTTACGAAAAAGCTTATAAGAACTGTTTCGTTGAATACATGATAAATATTCCGAACTACCGGCTAACATCTTCTCTATTGAGGTTATTCACTAGATTGAACGTCGGAAATGGATATTACTGGAAGCATAGAATACCGATAGACCTTACATATCCAGAAGTATGTGTAAAGATAATAGATGCAACCTACGACGAATTAGTCATATCGCTAGCTAGAGAAGGAGTGTTAGATGAACTTGAAAAACTAGAATCCAAAATAGGGAATGGCAATTCAGGAAACACTAAGCCATGAATAAACATAGAAGTGAAGACCTATTCGATAGATTATCTTACAAGCTTTTCTGGATAGGTTGAGTGATTAGACTCGATTTAACGATGCTTCCTCTTAAGCATCCAGGGTCAGCCGCTAGAAAATCATTAAAGTATGCATATGCTCTAGCTCTACATCCTCCACAAATATACTTGTAATGGCATACTCCACAAGGCTGTTTAAGTAAATCTTTATCTCTAAGCCTTTCCATAACTAAGCTATTATTCCATATTTCTTGGAAAGTCTCAGTTCTCAAATCTCCAACAATTATCGGCAGAAAAACACATGGAGTAACTTTTCCATCAGGCTGTATAGCCGCATATATTCTCCCAGCCCCGCATCCTCCTATGAATTCTGCTAAGGCTCTTAGAGATTGACTTTTAGGTGGAGTGAAGTGTGTAGGTAGACAATCAGACCCACTACTCATCTGCCATGATACTCTAGCAAGCTGGGGAGCCGTAGAAGCTACCTGAACTCTAGATTTACGTGCTAGTTCATACACTTTCTTGAGGAGCTCTTCTCTCTCAGCGGGCTTTAGATCTAGTTTAACTATATCTCTACCTCTCCCTGTAGGTATAAAATTGAAGAAGATGACTCTCTTTACTCCTAGTTCTTCTCCGAGTTTAACCATATCTTCGATCTCTCTATAGTTGAGCTTTGTAACGGTCATTGCTAAGCCGACGGAGACGTTCATCTTTACAAGATTCTTCACTCCTCTTATAGTTTCCTCCCAGGCTCCCTTCACACCTCTGATCTCATCATGTATCTCAGGGTTAACAGAGTCTAGACTCACTTCAACATATTTTAATCCTGCTTTCAATGCTCTCTCTACGAATCCCATATTTGAGAATCTGGTACCATTAGTTGCGACAGCCATGTATATTCCTCTCCTAGATCCTTCTTCTACAATTCTTAAGAAGTCTGGATGTATTGTCGGCTCACCACCACTTAGTGCAATTAACGGTACTCCCACTCTATCCAGTTGACCTACAACATTCAACTTTTCTTCTAAAGTAAGTTCGCCTGGTAATGGATGAGATGCATCCTGATAGCAGTGCTTACATCTTAAATTACATTTATTGGTAAAATTCCAGACTATGAGGAATGGTGAGCATAGCTTCTGCGGCACTGTAACACCGTAAAGTATCAAACTCCTTAATACAAGCTCTATACCTCTTCTAATTGACGGGTCTCTTATACCTGCTTCAAATTCTTCCCTATTGATGTTCATGCATCTTAACGCAAGTTTAATAAATGAATCAAATAATCTGTACTCTATCATACATTCAATTGATTTATCATGTGGTGACGCAACGCCGGCGAGCATGCATAGAACGTGCTCTAGCCTCGAACGATAACCATGAGTATCTCCATCTGCGAGCCTTCTCATGATGTTTCTTACAAACGAGTTACCTACTACTCTTCGGGTAAACCTTAAAACATCTACTTCAAGCGACATTACTCCATTTTACATAGATATCTACGAATATATGAGGCTAATCAACTATCCCTTTAAATATAGTGCATAGAGCAAACCTGTAGAATTAACACCAATTTCATAAATTTTAGACAAATTATTAATAAGATCTCTGTTAAGTTGCTTATGTTTAAAATCTATTTGGGATGTAGGATGTGTAAGATGTTCAGGTGTTCACAGTACATGAGCTAACTCGTTATTTAGTATTTCTCCTTAATAGAGAAATAGTAGATTGTCAAGGTATTACTTGATAGTTAAGTTTTAAGACAAAGTTGTATAATGTTAAAGTAGGGTCTTGGAACATGGTTGAGGTGAGCTTCGAGCAGATATCTCCAGCTGACTTCTTTTACAGAAACAGAGATATAGCTGGCTTCAGCAACCCATCTAGATCGCTATACACGAGTATAAGGGAACTTGTAGAGAACTCTTTAGATGCGGCCGAGATAAGTAAGATTCCTCCAAACATAATTATTCAATTATCAGCCGAGGGTCAAACAGAGAGTGAGGAGAACGCGGTCTATAAACTAACGATTGAAGACAATGGTATAGGAGTGGATCCTGAGTATATTCCAAGAGCCTTTGCGACAGTATTGTTTGGAAGCAAGTATGGATATAAACAAAACCGTGGAACCTTCGGGCTAGGTGGAACTATGGCTTTGCTATATGGTCAGATAACTACCAATAAGCCGGCTACTGTTATATCTAGTAGAGGAGGAAAAGAAATTCATAAATTTGTACTAATGATAGATATTGTAAAAAACGAGCCTAGGATCTTCAAACATGAAGTATTCAAGAATGAGAGAAAATGGAGAGGTACAATAATCGAGTTTTATCTAGAGGCAGATTATACTGGGAGCAAAGCAAAAATAATCGAATATCTTAAACACACAGCTTTAGCAAACCCGCATGCATCCTTACTATTTATAGACCCTAGAGGTAGAATGTACTTTTTCCCAAGAGCTACAGATAAAGTTCCAGAACCTCCTAAAGAATCTCTACCCCACCCTGTAGGAGTAGATGTCGAAGCTATGAATAGGCTTCTAGCAAACTCCAGACAGAAAGATATCATATCATTCCTAGTCTCGAATTTCCAGAGAGTTGGAGAGAAGACTGCTAGAGAACTAGTTCAATTAGCTGGGCTATCTGAAGATGCTAACCCGAGAAAATTAACACATGAACAAGTCACCGCGCTGGTCGATGCGATTAAACGTTACAATAAGTTTAGAACACCAGACCCTTCAAGTGTAAGTCCAATCGGTGAAGAATTATTGAAGATAGGAATCCAGAATATGCTCAAGCCAGATTTCGTACATGTTGTTCAACGTCCACCATCATCGTATTCAGGCTTCCCCTTCGTAGTCGAAGTTGGATTAGCATATGGAGGAGAAATACCTGTAGCTGAAGGAATACAGCTGTATAGGTTTGCTAATAAGATACCTCTTCTATACGATGAAAGAACAGATGTTGTCTGGAAAGTTGTCAACGAGAGAATAGACTGGTCAAATTATAAGGTTCCAAAAGTTGCGCCTGTAGCATTAGTAACACATATCTGCTCTCCAAAAATACCGTACAAGAGTGTGGGTAAGGAAGCTATAGCTGATAGACCGGAAATAGAGAGAGAGCTCGTGATAGCGATTAGAGAAGCTGCTAGACATCTTAAGCTATATCTTTCGAAGATTGAGAAGAAGCAGACAGCTGTAAAAAAATTGAATATATATGCAAAGTATCTACCCATGATCGCTAAGTACGCTGGAGAGCTGATTGATAAAAAACCTCCAGATATTTCTAAACTCTTAAGCCGCTTAGGCATAGATAAGGAAACATTAGAAGAAGCACAGGAAAAAATAATGAAAGAGATAGAAGAAAGATATCTTATCTCAGAGGGTGAGTGAAGACTTATTATAGACATTTATATAGTGACTTTTATTTTTTAGAAGCGGGTTTATAATAAGCATAATTTTTTTATTGTGGTTTTAAGCTAAGATAAAGCATGAAAGTCGCACTTGCATACTCAGGTGGACTAGATACTACGGTTTCTATTAAGTGGCTGCAAGAGAAGTATAATGCAGAAGTAATCACGGTTACGGTAGACGTAGGCCAAGAAGAAGATTTTGAAGAAATAGAAGAAAAAGCTTTGAAGAGTGGAGCCATCAAGCATTACTTCATTAATGCTAGAGAGAAGTTCGCAGAAGAATATGTTGCTAAATGTATTAAGGCTAATGGATTGTATGAAGGTGTTTACCCTCTTTCTTCAGCTCTCAGCAGACCTCTCATAGCACAAGAAGTCGCAGAAGTCGCTCTTAAGGAAGGATGCGATGCAGTAGCACATGGATGTACAGGTAAAGGGAATGACCAGATAAGATTTGATGTAACATTCTCTGCTCTAGCTCCTGGCCTGAAAATAATAGCACCAGTCAGAGAGTGGAATATGAGTAGGGACCAGGAAATAGAGTACGCATTGAAAAACGGGCTGCCAGTAAACCCACGGAAGAGCAGATTTAGTATTGATGAAAACTTATGGGGGAGAAGTATAGAAGCAGGAGAACTAGAAGATCCATGGATTGAGCCACCTATAGAAGCCTTCAAATATCTAAAGCCACTAGATGAGACACCGGACAATCCTCAGGAAATAGTAATCGAGTTCGAGAAGGGGATACCTAAGTCTATCGATGGGGTAAAGATGCCTTTAGAAAAGCTAATTATGGAGTTGAATATCATAGGAGGGGTGCATGGATTCGGCTACATAGATCATATCGAGGATAGAGTTGTAGGTCTAAAATCTAGAGAAGTATATGAGGCTCCAGCAGCCCTACTATTAATCTACGCCCATCAAGACCTTGAGAAAATGGTTCTTAATAAAAGAATCTTAGACTTCAAACCAATAATCGAACATAAATGGGCTGAGATGGTTTACTCTGGTCTCTGGGTAGACCCTCTAGTGAAAGCAATAAATGCATTTATCGATGAAACACAAGAAGAGGTGACAGGAGAGGTTAGGATAAAATTATTCAAAGGCTCAGCTAGGATCGTCGGTAGGATAGCTGAGAAACCATTATACAACCCTGAGATGATCACATACACCTCTAAAAGCGTCTTCGACCAGAAAGCTGGAGAAGCATTCTCGAGGCTTTGGGGTCTTCCAAGCACAATGTATTACACTTATCGAAAACAGACTATTAAACAATCTTAGATCTTGTTTTCTTTCCGACACATACTCGAAATGTTAAAAGGCACCTTAAGCTAAAATCTCCTAGGCTTAGAGAGTATGAGTATCTTTAGAAGTGCGAAGTTGAGGAAAGAAATGGATAATGAAGCTGCAGAATACATTTCATCACTCTCTTTCGACAATGAAATACTTAATGCTGTTATATGGGTAAATGCAGTACATTTAAGGATGCTCTATGAGAAGAAGCTTCTGGGATTTGAAGAACTCCAGAAAGCATTAAATGCTCTTAAACGAATTTATGAGAACCCTCCTAAAGAGCTAGATCCCAGATTAGAAGATATTCATGTCTTCATTGAACAGGCAGTCTCTTCCGCCTCAGAGTATTCTGGAGGTATGCTTGCCTACGGTAAAAGTAGAAATGATGCTGTGGCCGCAGCTATAAGAATTAGAGCAAGAGAAAGATTACTTGAAACAGTTTTAACCGAATTATCGCTGGCAGATGTATTGCTTAACCAAGCTGAAAGATACTCAGAGGTAATCTTCCCGATATACACTCATTTACAAAGAGCTGCTCCAGGCACCTTCGGCTTCATACTCCACTCATATGCTAGCAAGATCTTAAGGAATTCTTCGAATGTAGTAAACATATATGCTGGGATCAACCTCTCACCTCTAGGATCTGCAGCAGCGGCGGGGTCCTCTACCCCCATAGACAGATTGAGAGAGGCTCAACTGCTAGGATTTGAAGATTTAGTCGAGAACGCTCTAGATGCAACTACATCAAGAGACTACATCATACTTGTCTTATCATATCTCGTTAACTCAGCGAACATATACTCATGCATAGCTGAAGAACTCATACTATACTCTACGGAAGAATTCGGCTTGATAGATTTTCCTGAAGAGTTTGCTTCAACTAGCAGTATTATGCCTCAGAAGAAGAATCCCGTGGTTTTAGAGATAGTTCGGACGAAGATTGGAGAAGTGCTAGGAGATTTGGTTAAGATAATCTCCATAATGTCTAGACAGCCGAGTGGATATAACCTAGATTACCAGCAGATAACTCCTAAACTGTGGAATTCGTTCAGAGAAGTAATGGAGACCGCCAACATATTTTCCAGGATTATTCCAGCAATAGATGTCAATCGAGATAAGGCACTCAATGCATGTAGAGGATCCATCCTTTTAACAGAGGTCGCCAACAAGATCGTAGAAGAATGTAGAGTAAGTTTTAGAGTGGCACATCAATTCTGTGCAGAACTCTCTGAAGCCGTCGATAGGAACACCCTAGACGTGAAAAAATTCCAAGAAGTAGCTCAGAAAAACAGTATTCTAAATGTAGACTATGATAAATTCCGAAGCTGGCTAGACCCCTATAGAATAACAGGTTCTTACAGAACGTTAGGATCGGCCAATCCTCAAGAAGTTAGGAAAATGATTGAAGTAGACCGTAGGAGAGTAGAAGGGTTGAGACAATGGTGTAGAGATACATTGGAAAAACTACAGAAACATTTCATATCGTCAATAACATTGTAGTATAGAGATTAACATAGTTTGTTAAGAAAAACGGGCATTCAAGAAAAGAACAAATATTTAACCTCAATCTAGGTATTCGGCTAAGCATGTCAAGAATAAGAAAACCACAGGATATCTTTAAAAATAAAATAGGAGAAGGGTGCTATCCGGATTTCTTTTTCTTCAATTCTCCTCTGAGCTTCTTCGTCTCATCCCATTTTATTTCTAGTGTTTTCGGGTCTAGGACTACCCCATATATTTCTCTAGCTGTCTCGATCGTTATGTACTCATTCTTGACATCCATTCTAACTAGTTCTGGATCTCTTTCAAGGGGATCTCCCCAGCCTCCTCCGCCTCCAGACCTTAGGCTTACCATATCTCCTCTCTTTAGTTTTACTGCTGCTACTTTTCTAACGATCTTGGGTTCCTCGCCTTGCTTGAAAATTACGCAGTAGTTTGGTGTTCCGTTCATTCCTCCAGCTACACCCCATGGCGGGAACTTATTTCTACCGATAGATACTGTGAAAGAAGCTTCACTACATAGAACTCTGTAGTCTTTTATTACTCCGAATCCTCCTCTGAACTTACCATGGCCCGTTCCACTCTCAGTGTTCAAGCAGTATCTCTCCACAAGTATCGGCATGTGTTTTTCGTAGACTTCGTTTGATGCTATGTAGGTTTCTCCATCTCCACATGCTACTAGCCCGCTTTCTCCATCCATGTCGTAGCCTGCACCCCATCCTCCAGCTTGAGGCTCTACTATTGCGAAGGGTTCACCCGTTCTTTCATCTATGCCTCCTAGAATTGTTGCTAGAATTGATAAGAAGTGTCCGGCAGTTAGCTTGTCAGGTACATGTGGTGCTAGAGCCTTCCATACTAGGTCTGTCGAATAAGACATTGCTTCCCAGAACGTTGATGTAGGAGCTGGCTTGACAGGATTGAAAGCTGAACCTTCGGGAGCGATAACTTTCAATGGTTTAAAGTAGCCGCCGTTTAAGTCTACATGCGGGTCAGTTACAGCCATGTATGTTTCTCTAACTCCCGAGACGGTGGCGGGATACGGCGACGCTATAGATCCTTTCACACTTCCACTTCCAGTGAAGTCCGCTAAGAATTCTTCATCCGTTATGGTTACCTTTACTCTTACGTATACTGGTTCATCTGTTAACCCGTCGTCATCTAGGTAATCCTCTGCCTCGAATACTCCCTTAGGCAGCTTCTTCAAATTAAGTAATGCGAGCTTATATCCATCATCTATGATCTTCTCCATAGCGTTCTTAACGTTCTCTATACCGTATTTCTCAATCAGTTTTTCAATTCTTCTAGCAGCTACCTTCATTGACGCCGCCTGAGCTTCCATATCTCCAAGCGTATGCAGAGGTAGACGTGAATTCTCCAAGATAATGTCTATTACATCTTTGTTCGGTTTTCCCTCACGATACAGTCTTATACAAGGGAATTGTACACCTTCTTGATATATTTCAGTCGAGTCGGATGTCCAGCTTCCGAAATGCATTCCTCCTACTTCACTCCAGTGTCCTTTGTTCAAGATCATCGATATCAATTCGTCTCTGTAGAAGACGGGCATTGCTAATGTAACGTCGTTTAGGTGGGTCCCAGACTTATATGGTACGTTGAGGATGTAAACGTCCCCTGGACGCATTTCTCCACTCCATTTTTCGAGTACTTCTTTGGCTACGAAGTCTAAGACTCCTGAGAATCCTGGAACGCCTGGGGCTTGGGCGATCAGTTCTCCCTTTGAATCGGTTATCCCTACGGCGTAGTCTAATACTTCATAGATTACTGGACTCTTAGCTGTTCTCCCGAAAGCGTAAAACATTTCTTCATTGGCAGTTATCAAACCGCTCTTGATTATCTCTAGAGTGAAGATGTCTCTCTTGCTCATTTTACCCACCTCTTAATACATTCACGTTCCCATACTTATCTACTATTGCTTTCTGAGAAGCCAAGACTAAGATTGTTGAGGTCGGGTCCTCGATTATCGCCGGCCCCTCGATCCTGAATCTTGGAGACAGCCTTTGCTTGTTATATACGGGAACCTTTAGTTCTTCTCCATTCACATAGATTCTTCTTTCCTGCATAACAGCATCATCTAGGGAGCCCACTGCATTATTTAATTCTTTTAATTCGAATTTCTTAACTCTATACTCGCCTACTAGGTGGAAATTAACTATTTCCACGGGACTATCTAGTCTAAAAGCGTATTCTCTCTCATGATATTCGTGGAATCTCTCTATTATTTTCTTAACTTCTTCATCATTTATGCGACCTGAAGGTATAGGTACTTTGACAGTATGCTCTTGTCCATAGTATCTCATGTCGGCGTATCTTTGAAGTATGACCTCCGTTACGCCTAGTTCTTCCTTAAAGATCCCTAGCATCTTTTCTTCGAGGCTTCTATATATTTCGTTTACTCTCTTTGAAGCGTTTTCTTTATCCAGTCTAATTACTTCTGTGACTACTAGGTCGTGTCTAATATCCGTCGTTAACATTCCCCATGCACTGAATACTCCAGGCGGAATTACCGGTACGATTATCTTCTTTATTTCTAGTTCTTCGGATATGAATGGAGCGAACATAGGCCCAGAGCCTCCGTGAGCTATTAATGTGAAATCTCTAGGATCGTATCCTCTCTGCACAGATACTACTCTAATAGCGTAGGCAGCATTCTCGTTGGCGAGCTTGATTACCCCCTCCGCAGCTTCCTCGATTGATATATTGTAGTGGTCTGCAATCTTCTCTTTTATAGTTTTAACCGCTAGATCCCTGTAGATCTTCATGGCCCCTCCGAGGAGATACTCTGGATTAATCAATCCATTAACTGCGTATGCGTCCGTGACTGTTGGCTCTCTGCCACCTTTACCATAACATGCTGGACCAGGGTAGGCTCCAGCTGCTTTAGGCCCTACTCTCAGGTTCCCGATCTCGTCAATCCACGCTATGCTTGTTCCACCGTTTCCTATCTCGAAGGTATCAACCACTGGTACTCGTACCGGGTATCCAGCAGTGAACCTTGTTCTTTCCACATAGTATTCTGTGTGGACTCTAGGTGTAAGGTCCTCGACTAGGCTTGCTTTAGTTGTTGTACTGCCTCCATCTAGTATGATTACATTTTTCTCGCCGACTAGTTTAGCAATATAGACTCCGCCGATAACTCCTGCTACTGGGCCAGATTCTATAGTATATATAGGATAATCTTTAGCGAAATCGAATGAGGCCATACCTCCACTTGAAAGCATGACAAAAGGTTTTCTAGAGAACCCTTGTTTAATAAATTCTTTTTCTAGCTTATCTAGATATTTTTCAAGCTTAGGCTTAACGTAAGCATTCAATACAGCGGTAGCTGTCCTCTCATACTCCCTCCATTCACGTGTTATCTCATGTCCTAACGTTATAGGTAGTTTAGTAATTTTACGTGCTATCTCTCCAGCTCTTATCTCATGTGATGGGTTGGCATAGGAGTTTATGAAGCTGATACATATGCTTTCAACCCCTTCTTCCAGAAGCTTCTGGGTAGCTTTTTCAACATCTTTTTCATTCAGCGGCCTCAAGATTGTCCCATCCGACATAATTCGTTCATCAACTTCTAGTCTAAGATGTCTCGGAATGAGGGATTGAGGCTTCTTATATCTAAAGTTATACATGTCCCTCCTATTTGACCTCTGAAGCTCAAGTACGTCTCGATATCCTTTCGTTGTGATTAATCCTACCTTTGCACCCTTCCTCTCAATGATCGTGTTGATGACTAGTGTTTGACCATGAATTATCGAGAGGACTTTCGAGAAGTCCACTTTGCTCTTCGATACTGTGTTTAATACTCCTATTGATGGGTCGTGAGGTGTTGTCTCATCTTTAACCCATACGAAGTCGCCTGTTTCATCGTCATATGCAACCAGATCTGTAAAAGCACCACCAATATCTATGCCTACACGATACACCATATTGAAATCATCTATGAAATAATTAATGACAATTTATTAAAGATTATGACTTACTAAATCACCAATTTTATACCGTAAATATCATAAACATGAAATAATGTAATATCAACTATTGAAATCTTAATTATTTAGATAGATGCTTGAATTATTCTAGATTAAACTTTATATACGCTATTGGGGCATTATCTTAAGAAGATTATGAGGAGAAAGCTAGAGAATTTTAGGTCTAAGTATCCTACTACAAAGATGAAAGGCATCAGTAAATCCGTGGTAATCGCTGTCGTAGTAATCATAGTGATAGTCGCTATAGCGGGTGCAGCCTACTTTTTGACTGTTCCTCCTGCCCCAACACCTACGACCTCACCCGTAACAACCCCGACAACACCTACAACCATAACACCTACACCTACTATCACAGTAACTACGCCCACGACCACGACCATAGTAACTACACCTACTCCAAGCCCGACGACTGTTACGACACCAACCATTACACCGGTTAAAGAAAGACTTCTTAGAGTATCATTCGCCAATGTTCCGTACATGGATCCAGCAGTTGGATCCGATGAGGCCAGCTCAGTATATTTCATCAACGTGTATGATACTCTGGTTTATCCTACAAGGGAGGGGACTGTTAAGCCTCATGTTGCTGAAAGATGGGAGGTTTCTGAAGATGGTTTAACATGGACTTTCTATCTAAGAAGGGGTGTAAAATTCCATAGTGGGCGGGAGCTGACAGCGGAAGATGTGGTATTCTCGTTAAAGAGAATGATTATCATAGGTGAAGGATACGGCTATCTCTTCAAGCCATATGTAGACCTTGAAAAAACGAAGGCTTTAGACAAGTACACTGCCCAGATTGTTTTAAGGAATCCTTTCGGCCCATTCTTGATCACGTTAGTGAGGCTATACATAGTAGATAGTGAATTGGTAAAGCAGCATATTGCTGAGGGGCCGTATGAAGATATGGGCGACTACGGTAAGACGTGGCTGATGGCTGGAGAGATGGATGCTGGTTCAGGACCATATAAACTACATGAGTATAAAAGAGGAGAATCTGTAACATTGGTTAAGTTCGATGATTACTGGGGTGAGACAGCCCCGAATGCTCCAACAAAAGTGATAATGTATGGTTTCACCGAGCCGACGACTATACGTACTATGATAGAGAAAAGACAGCTAGAAGTTACAGATCAATGGCAACCCCTCGAAAACTATGAAGCTATGAGCAAGATACCCGGCGTGAAGATTGCCCAAGTACCCCAAGCAATGATATTCTATATAATGCTCCATACAAAGAAGCCTCCGACGGACGATATTCATGTTAGGAAGGCAATAGCATTAGCATTCGACTACGATACAGCTATAGCGGAGATAATACCATACGAAAGGAGACCGGCCGGCCCAGTTCCAAGCATGCTTCCAGGAGCTGACCCAACACTTAAACCAATAGAGAGAAATATCCAAGCAGCTATAGAAGAACTTAAGAAGTCGAAGTATTGGGGTGAGCTGGATAAGTATCCGATAGAGTATTGGTGGATCGCAGAAGTTCCTTGGGAAGAAAGAGTAGCATTACTCTTTAAAGCAAACATGGAGGAAATAGGCTTAAAGGTAAATGTAGTCAAGGTACCTTGGCTATCAGTCGTAGAAGGTATGACCAAGATGGAGACCACCCCGAACGCAGTATCGATATTCGTTGTTGCACATTATGCAGAAGCAGGCTCGATACTCTCCTCAAGATACCATTCACATGCTACTGGAACATGGGAGCAGGGTGAGTGGCTGATGGATCCAGAGATAGATGCGATGATAGAAGATGCATTAGGAACGATAGACTTCGACCAGAGGATGCAGAAATACTATGAGATACAAAGAAAAATAATTGAACTGTATCCATCCGTATACGTGTATGAGCATGTCGTTTTGAGAGCTTATCAAGCCGAATACATCGATTATCCAGCAGCTAGAGGGGAAGTAATCCCAATCGCCGAGTATGAGCTAGACTTTAGATGGTTCCAAGTATTCCCGGAGAGAATTCCAAAGTAAAGCTGAGAAAACAAAAAACTTATCTTCCATTTTATTTTTTATGAATTGAAGGTGACGTTCTTGAATAAGGTTTTATATATAAATCCTGTGGGGACCGATGTCTTCGATAAACCCATGAAAGATTACTTAGATAAATATAAAGACCCGGATACAGTGATAGATGTAACATCATTTAACGTGGGGCCACATCATCTAGAATACTATTCATATGATGCCATCATCATCCCCAATATCTTGGAGGAAGTCAAGAAAGCAGAGAAGAATGGATATGATGCATGTGTTATTGGATGTTTCTACGATCCTGGATTAAAAGAGGCCAGAGAGATAAGCAACATTATTGTAACAGCCCCCCTCGAGTCTTCAACGTGTACCGCGTTATCTCTAGGAGAGAAATTCGCTATAGTGGTTGGTAGGAAGAAGTGGATCCCGTTAATGATGAATCGAGTGAAAGAATACGGGTTAGAAGATAGGCTAACTTCTTTCAAAGACATAGGATTAGGAGTACACGATCTCCACAAGGATGAGAAAGAAACCGAGAAGAGACTGTACGCTGTAATCGAGGAATGTCTTAGAGAAGGAGCCGAAGTAATAATACTTGGATGTACAGTCTTCTTTGGATTCTTTAAACTAGTCCAAGAAAAATATAGAGTTCCAGTAATAGACCCGATAATCGCATCTGTGAAGCATGCTGAGCAACTCGTAAAACTAAAGAGGCTTTGTGGATGGAGCCATAGCAAGATATGTACATATGAGCCTCCACCAACATCCGAGCTACTTGCATGGAATCTGAAAAACTTGGTATAGCATTAAAAACTAAAATGACGCTGTAAGATTAATAGTTGGCCTTGAGTATAGAAGGAGTCGGAAAATGATTGTAGGAGAGAAAAAATCCCTACAACGTTTACAGGATTTTTTGAACAGCTATTATTTACGAAAGATACTATACAGCGTCGTGACTCTCTTCGGAGTCTCCATACTTATATTTATTATAGCTAGGGTTTTACCAGGTGACCCCGCAAGGCTTGCCCTAGGACCTAGAGCACCCGAAGATGTCGTGGAACAGTATAGAAAGCTCCTCCGCTTAAACGAGCCAATCTACATACAATACTTTTATTGGCTCATCGATGTCTTCCATGGTAGATTCGGGTTATCATTAGTAACCTTCAGAGATGTTCTCACAGATATCCTAGAATTTCTTCCAGCAACAGTTGAATTGATAATCTTCACTTTGATCATAGATATCATAGGTGCTTTCAGTCTAGGAGTTCTCAGCGGTAGGAGGCCTAACTCTTTGATTGATAACTTTGTAAGGGTGTTTGCCTATGTCGGTATAGCTATCCCGTCATTTGTATGGGCCATAATATTGCAGCTTGTACTAGCTAACTGGTTAGACTTGCTTCCAGCATACGGCAGGCTAAGCTTAGGGCTCGAGGTTCCCCGCGTTACAGGCCTCGTCACGGTTGATTCCCTAATAAATGGAAACTTAGTAGCGTTTATCGATGCATTAGCACATCTAATTATACCTTCGCTATCTCTCGCTATTGGATGTATAGCTCAAGAAGCCAGGATATTGAGAGCAAGTCTAATCGAGAACATAAACAGAGACTATATCCTTAATATGTACGCTCACGGCATTCCAAGCTCGACCATATTCTTTAAGTATGCTCTTAAACCCTCAATGATACCCACCGTCACTATTATGACCCTGGACATGGCCTCTATGCTTGGAAACGCATTTCTTGTTGAATTGATATTCAATTGGCCTGGTTTATCTAGATATGGCATCACAGCGATGTTGAGAAAAGATTTGAATGCTATAGTTGGAGTTGTACTAGTAATCGGCTTAGCCTACACGATAGCCTCAATAATCATAGACCTAGTAGTCTCCTACCTAGACCCGAGAGTCAAATATAGGAGGTGAATAGAAAATGCAGGAATCTTCAGTCAACGAAGTAAAATTTCTTGAACTGGAGAAGAAAGTAAAGAGAGAGAATTGGAAGAGAATGTGGTTTAGATTCCGGAGGAGCAAATTATCCATGGTAGGCTTATCGATAATACTTATACTCTTATTGATGGCGGTTTTCGCAGAGTATATAGCGCCTTATCCATCTCATGCAGGTTTACACATAGCCTTTAAGAATGCCTATAGGCCACCATCATTCGAACACATTCTTGGAACAGACATGTATGGTAGAGACGTTTTTAGCAGAATAATTTTCGGATTCAGATATGCTTTCATGATGATCGGGTTAGTTCTATCACTCGTGACTCCGACAGGAGTCATACTCGGTTTGATAGCAGGATATTATAGGGGGACATTCATCGAGACGGTCATAGTGAGGCTATCAGACATATTCATCTCTCTCCCACCTCTCGTCTTAGCCTTATCTATAGCATCCATACTTGAGCCAAATATCTTCAATGCTATGATGGCTGTCTCACTGATGTGGTGGCCATGGTATGTAAAATTAACATATTCTATGACCGTGTCGATTCGAAATGAGCCATTCATCCTAGCAGCAGAATCTCAAGGAGCATCTACTCTACACATACTCTTTAGAGAGTTACTTCCTATCCAGTTGGGAACAATACTTACAAAAGTTACTTTAGATGCTGGATGGGTTATACTTATAGGTGCGGCAATCAGCTTCGTCGGACTTGGAGCCCAGCCTCCTACACCTGACCTAGGTACAATGGTTTCAGAATACAGTAAGTATCTTCCAGAATACTGGTGGATGAGCCTCGGACCCGCTGCAAGCATAGTATTGATCATACTTGCTTTCAACTTGCTCGGAGACGGTATTAGAGATGTCTTCGCAGGTGAGTAGAGATGTTGCTCGAGATAGATAACCTATACGTCAACTATAAGAGTTATTGGTATACTCTTAAAGTATTAAATGGTGTGTGGCTGAAAGTAGAGAAAGGGGAACGTGTAGGAATAATCGGTGAATCTGGAAGCGGAAAAACAACCCTTCTAAAAACAATACTCAGAGTACTTCCTCAGAACGGCATAATCTCAAAAGGTGAGATAAGGTATGATGGTAGAAATATTCTAAAACTGAGCGATAGCGAACTCGCTAAGATTAGGAGAAAAGAAATAGGCATGATCTTTCAAGACCCTATGGCCGCTCTTAACCCCGTCTTTAAGATTAGAGACCAGCTCTACGATATCTTAAAGTACAAAATGACGACTGAAGGCCATAATCCATCAAGTAAAGAACTCTATGAAGAATCCCTGAGAATATTTAATGATGTCAGGCTGCCTGACCCTGATAGAGTACTAGAGTCGTATCCATTCCAGTTGAGTGGAGGGATGAGGCAAAGAGTCATGATAGCGATGGCCTTGGCATCGGCTGGAAAGTTGTTGCTTGCAGATGAGCCGACGACCAACCTCGACGTAACCATACAAGACCAGATCCTGAAACTCATACACAGACTAGTAGTTGAGAAGAATCTAAGCATAATACTCGTCTCTCATGCACTTGGAATGGTTTACCAGATGACAGACAAGGTATACGTTCTTTATGCAGGGGATATAATGGAGGAGGCGGAAACGAGAAAAATGTTCAATAAGCCTAAGCATCCATATACACAGTTGCTTATAGCAAGTACTCCTAGGCTTAGCTCAGTAGGAGTAGGAGAGGGGATAAGAGGTAAACTTCCAGACTATCGTAACCCACCGGCTGGATGCAGATTTGCTCCTAGATGCCCCTACGTAATGGATAAGTGCATTAATACGAAACCAAGTAGAATACAATTGAGCGCCGAACATACAGTTTCATGCTACCTATATGATTAGGGAGGTGGTTAGATGCAAGACGATATAATCTTAAATGTTTCAGACCTTAAAAAATACTTCAATACAGCTGAAGGCGTAGTTAGAGCAGTTGATGGAGTGAGCTTTAACATAAGGTATGGTGAGACGCTAGCATTGGTTGGAGAGTCGGGTTCCGGTAAGACGACTACAGGCCACGTCATAATGGGCTTCTACTCTCCAGACGATGGCAAGATAATCTACAAGAACAGATACGACTTATCAGCGCCGATGAAGAAGAGACCGTTAGAATTAAAGAGAGACATACAGATAGTCTTCCAAGACCCTGGAACATCTCTGAACCCTAAGAGATTAGTGAAAGATATTATCAGCCTACCTCTCTTAATACATAAGACTATTGATAAGAGGAGGATATACGATAAAGTAGCAGAATTACTGGAGTATGTTGGGTTAAGCGAAGAATTCATGTTCAAGTATCCTCATGAACTTGGTGGAGGAGAAAAACAGCTGGTTGCAGTAGCTCGTGCTCTGGCTCCACAACCATCATTCATAATCCTCGATGAGTCAACTTCTGCGCTAGATGTATCTTCTCAAGCAAAAGTCCTCAACACGCTTGTAAAAATCCAGAAAGAACTCCAACTTACATATCTGTTAATAACACACGACCTTGGAGTCGTTAGGAATATCTCGCAGCGCGTAATGATAATGTATCTTGGAAAAATCTATGAAGAAGCCCCAACGGAGAAATTCTTCAAGTCGCCTATGCATCCATATACACAGATGCTTCTATCTTCGATACCTACGTTATCTGAAGAGGATGAAAAAATCAAACCTAAGGGTATAGAGTCGATAGGCGAGATACCGAGCGCGGTTAAGCCTCCAAACGGGTGCAGATTCCATACTCGATGTCCATTCGCTAAGCCTGTATGCAGTCAACGGGATCCTCCGGACATCGTGCTAGACAGTAATCACATCGTCAGATGCTGGCTTTACGAATAATAACTATTTCCGCCTTTTCTTACTTTATACATCGTAGTCTTCTATGTAGAGTGATTTAGGTATGCTGGCTAGATTGATGTACCCACCTCTACTTACTATAACATTATCTTCCAATCTTACACCGAATTGATCTGGTAAGTATATTCCCGGCTCAACCGTGAAGGCCATCCCATTCTTCAGTAGGTTCGTGTTGCCGACCTTAATGAATGGTGGCTCATGAACTTCTAGTCCAATACCATGTCCAGTCCTATGTATAAAATATTCTCCATAACCATATGATTCAATAGTTCTACGGGCTACGAGATCTACGTCCTCTGCTTTTATATCTTCTTTAATTGCATCTAGCGCATTTTGCTGGGCATTTGATACTATGTTGAATATCTCTACATGCTTGGTTGATGGAGAGCCGCATACAACCGTTCTCGTTAAATCGGAATAATATCCTCTGTATCTAATCCCTATGTCTAGAACAACTGCGTCCCCACTATGGATTATCTTGTCTGTGGGTTCTTGGTGAGGTAATGCAGAATGACTTCCGCTCTGTACTAGCGCGAAAGATACTTCATCAGCTCCAGCCTCGAAGGCGTAATTCTTGATATGCATCATGACGCTCTTCTCCGATAAGCCTTCTCTAATATTCCTTATAGCCTCTAGTAAAACTCGATTATTTATCTCAGCAGCTTTCCTTAGAGCTTCTATCTCCTCAGGTTCTTTAACAATCCTCAGAGAATATATCAAATCATTTACCAATGAATACCTTATACTCACATATTTGCTGATTATAGGATAAACATATTTGAATGGTATTGTTTCTTCGACGCCTATAGTCACCTGTCTGCTTTTATAGAAGACCTTCTCAAGGATGTTGATTGGATTCTCTGTATCGCTGTAGCTTATCAATTCGAAATCCGTTAATTTACAGTTTTCTTCAGCTCTCTTCTCCTCCAGTCTCGGGACAATGAGAGACACCTTTTCTTCTTCTCTATTTATCAATAACGCAATCAATCTTTCAAGAGATACTGCACTATATCCTGAAAAGTATAACATATTAGGCTCAGACGTAATCATTACAATATCTATACCTTGGTCGTCCATTAACCTTCTAATCTTCTCGATCCTATCCTTGTACAAGTTGAGCCACCTACCTCGGAGGAGAAAGAATCCATAGAACTCTTGCAGGTTTACTGCTGAGGTTCGCAGTAGCGTGAGGTGTACCTTTCTTGTTATACAGTATCATTCCTTCTCTCAGCTTGATAGATTCTTTATCAGCGCTGAAAACCACTTCTCCAGATAAAACATATGCAAACTCATCATTCTCGCTATGGATGCTGTAGCCTTCTTTAGGAAACCTTACACCCGGAGAAATCTCAAGTATACCGATCTCCAACCTATCAGTCTTCAACAAGGTTACAGCATTATCTTTTGCACTCCTCCATAAATCCTCGTCTATAGATTGATATTCTATCTTGATATCCATACATTGATTAAGAATAGAATAAAATTTAAAGATTGTTAAGAGTATGAATAATATAATGCTTGACTACTTCTTGACTCATGAATGCGTTAGGTCCAGGTCAATGGATAGAGAAAAGATACGGTAAAAACCTTATAGCTTCTCGTTTTTCTTTTACATATGCCGAACCGTGATGTTAAAATGAGTAAGGTTAGGCGGAGTGGTTACTGGAATAAAATCGCTCTCGTGGATTTATCTAATAAGTCGGTAAGGTATCTCGAGTCTAACGAGATGCTTTACGCCAATTATATTGGAGGCATCGGCCTAGGTTTAAAAATACTAATAGACAAAACTCCTCCAAATATTGATCCACTATCACCTGACAACCTGTTAGTATTTGCCGTCGGCCCAGTTGAGGGGCTGGTCCTACCAAGTGCGGCAAGAATGGCCGCGGTCTTCAAGTCTCCTTTAACAGGATTCTTCGGAGAATCATTGTGCGGCGGGTATATTGGTACTGAGCTTGTTAAAGCGGGTCTTGACGCAGTAGTAGTGAGGGGAGCATCAAGTAGCCCAGTCTACCTCCTAGCTGAAGATGGTAAAGTAGAGATAGAGAATGCATCGCATTTATGGGGGCTCGATACTTATGCGACAGAGAAAGAATTATGGAGTGAGCTTGGAGAGGTAATGACGGCGACGATAGGGCCTGCTGGAGAAAACCTTGTAAGATTTGCATGTATAGTACACGGTCTCTATATGCATGAAAAGAAGAAGATTCGAGGAGGCTTCTTCGGTCGAACGGGTGGAGGAGCAGTAATGGGCAGCAAGAAACTAAAAGCAATAGCTATACGCGGGGGCCACAGAGTTGAACCTGTAGATGAAGAAAAATTCATTGAGCTTAGAAATAAGGTAGTGAGATTGGCTAGGGAGAAGCTTCAAGGACTATCAAAGTATGGAACCTCAGCTATAATGGCCTTAACGAATTCCACAGGTTCTCTACCTACTAGATACTATGAAGGTGGAGACTTCGAAGGCTATGAAAAAGTAGGGCCTGAAACTTTTAACAAACTCTACGTGAAGAAGAAAATCACATGTTTCGCTTGTCCAGTAGCGTGCGGGAGGCATTCAGAGACTCCGGATGGTTTAGAAGTAGAAGGACCTGAATATGAAACTTTATTCGCATTTGGACCACTTCCATTCATAGATGACCTAGAAGCAATAATAAGGGCGAACGACCTAGCGAATAAACTTGGAGTTGACACGATCTCCACAGGGAACGTCGTAGCTTACGCAATGTATCTCTCCGAGAAGAAATTAATCGATGAAGACTGGTTAAGGTTTGGGGAAAGTCAAGCATTACTGAAAGCGATTGAAATGATCGCTTACAGGAGGGGGTTAGGAGACATTTTGGCGGAGGGTGTTAAGAGGGCTTCTGAGAAATTCAACGCAACTGGCCACGCTGTACATGTTAAGGCCTTAGAGTTCCCAGGATATGAGCCGAGGGCCTTGAAGGGAGTAGCATTAGCATATGCTGTATCTGCGAGGGGAGCATGCCATCTAAGACATGTCGCGTATAGACCGAATCTCGTAGGAGCACATCCATTCAATCCAGAGATCAAAGTTGACAGGCTATCCTACGATGGCCACGTAGAATACATGATAGAACTTGAAGACTTCTATGCAGTAGTTGACAGCATGGTAATGTGTAAATTCTATTGTTTACCTGTTATAGGACCGTTACTGTGGAAAGAGCTTTCAGAGATTTATTACCTCGCAACAGGTAGAATCATTGATCCATTGGAATTAAGGAAGAAAGGTGAAAAAATAAATAATCTAATTAGAATCTACAATATACGAGAAGGCTTAAAGAAAGATGATGATATGCTTCCACCTAGAATATATTCTGAAAACTTGAAGTTCGGGTCTTCTAAAGGTCAAAATATAGATCTTGAAAAATTCTTGAAGATGCGGAAGGAATATTATCGTCTAAGAGGATGGAGCGATTCCGGGATACCGCATCCTGAAAAATTAAGAGAACTCGGTCTAGACGAATATACTCAATACTTCTAAACCCTAGATAATTCATTTAGAGCATTCGAGATTATCCTTGCCGCAGTAACAACTTCATCTACATTAATTCTTTCATGATCTGTATGGGCTAGCCTAGAATCTCCTGGACCGAACGCTGTTATACTTCTAGATATAGCTATCAAAGTATTCATATCGCTTGTCCCAGTCTTCTTGACAACCCTCGGCTTCATATTCAACTTTAACATACTCCTAAGCAATGCTCTCACAGCATCTGTATTCACACTAACTCGAACAGGCTTCTCTACACTTAGAACCTCGAATTCTACTCTGGTACTCCTAGCGATGTTTTCAATCTCTCTTAATATATCTTCTGGATTATGTCCAGGAGGATATCTTATGTTCGCGTATGCTTCTCCTTTTTTCGGAAGATTGTTAAGCCAGTCTCCAGCCCTTAATACTGTGAAAGCACATGATGTCTCATCGAAGTCTACCCCGCTATACTTTGTATTGATGACGTTTATGAACTGTATCAGCTTGTCTAGAGCCGATTCTCCAATGTATGGTGCAGAGCTATGCCCGCCAAGCGTGTACGCCGAGACTCTAATCAATATGCTCCCCCTATAAGCTACTGCAACTCCAAGATTTGTCGGTTCACCTACTATGATGTGATCCGACTTAAACGACTCCTCCACTAAATGTTTAGCTCCCAGCCCATCGTCCTCCTCTCGGACGAGGCCCACAACAATAACTTTTGAATTATCATTTTCTAGGTTGGCTAGCATTCCTCCAATGATGAACGCGGCCAATGGTCCTTTAGCGTCTACCGCACCTCTACCGTATATTGTTTCTTGGTCTAGTTTGATATCTATCTCTCCGGGGATTGTGTCTAGGTGTCCTGCAAGGAGAATAGTCTTTCCACGTGAACCACGTCTGAGAAATATGTTTCCAACATCATCTACGTAGAATTCATCGTATTCGAGCTTATCCGCCCACTCTCTAAACACAGGAATTAATCTATGTTCGTACCCTGGGGGAGTGTAGACTCGTATCAGGTCGAGAAGCAAGTCCCTTGCAAACTCTAATTCTCTGCTCATTTCTACTCAAATCATAAGTAACTTGACGATTTTATGGCTTACGTTAACATGAATAACCTTGTACTATTTTTTGATGTTATTGATGGTCGTTTCTATCATTATCTTAGCTAAGTCTTTACCTGTTACCCTGACGGTATTCCTGAACTCAGGTATAGCGTTTACCTCGCTCACTAGGTATCTCTCATTTCTTGATTCAAGTATGTCGATTCCCAGAACCCCTCCACCCATAACTTCTCCAGACTTCTTCACGATCTCGCTTAATTCATCGTCAAGCTCTGCTTCTACGGCAACCCCGCCTAACGCTGTATTAGTCTTCCAACTACTGCTGACCCTGTATATCGCTGCTGGGACCTCGCCCCAGAAATAGAATGCTCTAATATCTCTGTTCGGTTTATCTACGTATTCCTGTAGGTAGTGGACTTTGAAGTATGGGCTCTGCATGTACTCTCTGAATTCTATGATTTCGAGTAAGCTGTCTTTATCTAATGCTCTGCTCACCATCCTACCCCAGCTACCATAGATAGGTTTAACGACAAGCGGGTAGCCTAATTCCTCTGCAACATTCACACATCCTTCCCTACTAAAAGATACCGCGGTTCTAGGAACAGGGATACTGTTTCTAGCAAGCTTCAACGTTGTATACAGTTTATCTTCACAATCTCTTATAACATTGAAGCTGTTTACTACCGTTGTACCTTGTTCTTCGAATATTGCCGTAGAGGCTAATGCTCGATAGAAGCTTACACATCGCTGGATTACAAAATCTAGCTCGCTGAACCCATTCACTCCAGTCAACCAGAAAATCTTCTTGTTTACCTGTATAGGTCTAACATCATGTCCAAGTTTCTTTATCGCTTCTATGATTGCTCTTTCCTCCCATCTGATGACGTCGTACGCTACACCGACTTTCATTTATGCTAAAAGCATATATACTGTGAATCTAATAAATCTATTCAGAATTACATACGAAATCTGCAAAATCTAGTATACATATCGTTCGAACTATTTCGTTTAATGAATATTTTTTACTTTTTTCGTATAAACCTAACCACGAAAATAGATAATGAATATCTACCCAGAGTGTTTATTTATTCTCCCCAATCTTCTGAGATCTCTTCAGCTTCCTTAAGCTTGTAGTCTCCGTTTTCATCTACTTCAAGTTCTAGCTGAGCACCGCATTCATCATGTTCAAACAGCTCTCCCGAAACAGCATCATCAGGTACTTCTAGATGTCCACCACATACAGGGCATTCTAGTTTCTTCATATCATTCAACCCCTGAAAACAAACTGTAGCATATAGAGATATATAACTGTATCGACCTGATCGAGTGAACCCCCTCACGTCATTGGCTAAATTTTGAGAAATAGGTTAGCAAATTCTTTCTAGATTTTACATGATTCAACAGCATATATTTATCGCAGGGTAAGAGTAAGTAAAATTTTATAGACTGCTACTAAGACTTCTCCAAGTAGAAGAGAGTATGCCAGAGACGATGCTAGGTCAGAGATTCCACGATATCTGGTACGTCGGAGAAGTAAGTGAAGAAGGAGTAGATAGAATAATCGAATGCTTGCTCGACTATCATTCTAAAGCAGAGATGAGAATTAGGTTAAGATTCTATCTCGAGAATGTGGACGATCTATCATATATGGTCCATGTCAGAAGAATACTTTTACAGAATACTAGTCTTAGTATATTGGTAGAGGCGAGGCCGATAGAAGACTTGAAGAGAGATGTAGAGGCAGCTGAGGAAGAAATCACATTGATAAAGAATAAGGTAGACTTGCAGATCCCGCTTAACACGAAGGTAAAAATCATGGAGGTGTAGTATGTGGCCTCCGAAAAGATAGACATAATTTTGACAACGGATAGAACGATGATGTCAAACCATCATGGCAAAGAGTTTCTAGGATTCATGGCCACGGGTCCACCTATAGGTATGCCTGAAAATCTATGGATGTGGATAGCTGCACCTAAAATGAAGACTGACGAGAAAGGAAGACCGTGGCAAGCACCTTACGCTTTGAGAAAGCTTGAAGCATTACTATTAAATCATGGATATAATGCTGCAGTAATAGACCCAGATCATGTGAGAAAATATCTGATGGATGCGAAGATCCTGATGTTAAGCCATCATGACTACTTCGCTCTTTGCCCGCCGAGTAGTGAATGGTGGATCATAACCAAAAAGGAGCCTGTAAACGTTAGGAGCTTCAAAAAATTCATGGAGGGGCTTCCACTTGATGAAGCTAAAAAGAAAGGGTTGAAGATTATTGCTGGAGGACCCTCGGCATGGCAGTGGTTCTATAAACTAGATTTATGGTCTAGGTGGATGATAGATACAGTAGTAGATGGAGAAGGAGAGAGAATAACATTAGACCTTGTAAGGAAGGTCTTTGATGGTGAGCCTCTTCCAAAATACGTCTTCGTTGGTCCCAGAGATGTTCCAACAATAGATGAGATCCCTCTGATAAAGTATGCAAGTATAAATGGGCTCATCGAGATTATGCGCGGATGCCCTAGAGGATGCAGATTCTGCTCGGTAACCCTTAGAAGCCTAAGACATATCCCCCTAGAAAAGATCGAGAAAGAGATTATGGTTAATGTTGAGCAAGGTGTTAAGAATGGAATACTCCACTCTGAAGACGTGCTACTATATGGTGCAAATGGAATAAAACTAAATCCTGATGCCTTGATAAAACTTCACCAAGTTGCGAGAAAACATCTTAAAGAAATTGCTTGGAGTCATGCAAGCCTTGCAGCAATAACAAACGCTGAAAAAGAATACAAGCTAATCTCAAAGATTATGGAGATCGTTAAGAGTAATGGAGTCCAGAAATATCTGGGAGTAGAAGTTGGATTGGAGACCGGATCTCTTAGGCTCGCTAAGAAGATCATGCCTGCAAAGTCTCTCCCATATCCTGCAGAGTCTTGGCCCCAGGTAGTTGAAGAGGCCTTCATGATAATGCATGAGAACAATATTATACCAGCCGCTACGATTATTCTCGGCTTACCTGACGAAAAACCTGAAGACTTAGTCCAGACAATTGAATTAATCGATAGGCTTAGACCATACAGGTCTTTGATAGTCCCTATGTTCTTCGTCCCGATGGGAA
Source organism: Candidatus Geocrenenecus huangii (assembly GCA_023268155.1). Taxonomy (GTDB): domain Archaea; phylum Thermoproteota; class Nitrososphaeria_A; order Caldarchaeales; family Wolframiiraptoraceae; genus Geocrenenecus; species Geocrenenecus huangii. Next base: position 6,590 of record JALNKM010000009.1, on the reverse strand, counting down.
TATTGAAGAATGAGAGTTGGTTTACGGATGTTAAGATAACGAGTGAACATGTTGAAGTTATGAGAAGATGCTTATGGCATTCCATATATTGGGCAGAAGAAATAATAAACAAATTCTACTTGAATAAACCTACATCGGCTCCCTTAAAAATCCTACTCAGGACCTTTATAAAATATGCAGAATGGAAAGGAAAAACAATTGAGAGAAAACTAGGCCTAACACCTATCCAAGCACAGGCGACACCAACTATAAGAAACAGTCCACCTACAAGCTAGAAGACTCCGTTAACAACAATCAAGAGGGGCCATACTCCTTTAATTGATTAATTCTTTCATTGCTGAAGAGCATCTTCGAGACTTTAGAAGCTACAAGGTAATCTTTGTGCCCAGATCATCCTCTAATGCCTTCAACGGGTCTCCTATTAACCCTGAAGAAATTATTGATTCTCTTACACCCGTTTGTACTACGCTAGCACACATTAACACTTTCCTATTCATCCCGAAACCTATCCTCGTTTTCAAAGTATCCACCTCTTCTAGCGTTATCCTCTTTACTAGTTTATCTTCGATCAATACTCCTTCGACGTCTGTTAGTATGAGTAGTTTTTCGGCGGGGATAGATTCGGCGATCTTTGCAGCTGCTTGGTCGGCGTCTACGTTTAGTAATTCTCCTTCTTCTCCAAATGCTATAGGCGCTATAACAGGTAGATATCCTTTATCAACGAGCGTTGTGAGGAGAACTGCATTGACTTCCTTAATCATTCCCGTATATCCGCCAGGTATAATCTTTTTCCTGTTATTTTCATCTAGGATTACTATTTTCTTCTTTCTTTCTGCCTTCATGAATCCTGCATCTACGCCCGTCAACCCTATAGCTTTTACTCCAAAGATGTTCAACTTAGCGACTATCTCTTTATTTATCTTCCCTGCCATAACCATTACATAGACTTCTAACTCTTTCTCATCAGTATACCTACTCCTTATACCCTGAGGAGAGATGACGAATCTCGGTTCTATACCCATCAGCGTTTCATACCTAGATACAGTGTCTCCTCCCCCGTGAACGAAGATCATCTTCAATCCTTTAGCAGCTCTGACAGCAATACTCTTCAATATGTTATCGATATTCTGTTCAAGTGCTCTTCCGCCGGCTTTCACAACTATTAAGGTCATGGCCTTTACATGATTAATTGAAGCCCGCATATTAACTCTATTCCCCATTAATGGAATTTACTGATTCTCACTGTTTCCTATTTATTCAGCGATGCCTTGTCGGTAAGGTAAGCCTGAAATATGGCTAACCTTATAGGCTTTCCGATGATTCGGGTTGGAGTAGTTGGTGCAAGCGGATACACTGGAGGAGAACTATTAAGGATATTGTCAATCCATCCAGAAGTTAAAGTAAACGTGGCCACATCTAGAGAATTTGCAGGAAAGCCTATATCCTATGTTCACATAAACTTAAGGAGGTACTATCCTGATCTTAAGTTTTCAAATGTATCAATAGATGAGTTAACATCAAGATGCGATCTCGTATTCGTAAATACGCCTTCAGGGATTTCCCAGAAGATTACGCCTAGGCTTTTAGAGAGCGGGTTGAAGATTATTGATCTTAGTCCAGATTTTAGGCTTAGGAACCCCCAAGATTATGAAGCATGGTATGGGATGAAGCATGAAGCTTTAGACCTTCTCGATAGAGCTGTCTACGGTTTACCTGAACTACATAGAGAAGAGATAAGAAATGCGAATCTCGTCGCATGCCCCGGATGTAATGCAACATCATCTATTCTTGCATTGACCCCTCTAGTTGAATCAAACATTATCGATCTAGAACGGATAGTAGTAGACGTTAAGGTTGGTAGTAGTGAGGCTGGACGGAGACCAAATCCGGGGACACATCATCCAGAGAGAGCTAATGTTATGAGACCGTATAGTGTAGAAGGACATAGACATGTTGCTGAGATAATACAAGAGCTGGAGCTCCTTTCAAGAAGAAAAGTAAAGATAATATTTGTACCTCATGCGGTTGGAGCGGTAAGAGGTTCTCTAGCTACATGCCATACATGGTTAACCCAACAAAAAATCGACGATAATATTCTCAGGAGAATATATGCGAAAAGATACGGCGGCGAACCATTTATAAGAATAGTAGGCGAGGGGCTATTCAAGTATCCCGACCCCACTAACGTGCTAGGGTCTAATTATGCCGACGTTAAAGCTGTACCCTACCAAGACGTAGGAGCCATAGCTTTCTGCGCAATAGATAACCTAGTTAAAGGCGCAGCTGGCCAGGCCGTTCAATGCATGAATATCATGTTGAAGCTTGATGAAAAAATGGGAATAGATACTCCACCTCTAAGACCGATCTAGTCCATAAACCTGTTTAACAATTTACGGACCTACGTTTCTTCTTTTTCTTCTTTGGACCTATAAACTCAAAATAGATAACAGCATTAATTAATTCTTCTTTATACCGTTTTTCATTAACCATCGGTCTACACTACGATTAGAGGGGGTGGAGGCATATATAAGATTAGTTAGAGATATAGTGATCGAGTTAAGTCGTAACCAGATACCTTTTCCTCATAGTTGGAAAATGCGTGATTAAGGAGTCTTGTCCAAGATAGTTTTCAATCTGCTTGAGCCCAAAAGATTATTTCTTGATCTTCTCCTTAATGTGTCTGGCCAGTATTTGTGGTACGTTTATTTTTGTTGCAGTCATGAATCCTTTGAACTCTGGAACCCCATTAACTTCGTTGACAAGGTATCTCCCATCTTCTTGGAATACATCTACTGCTATGAACTCTCCTCCGATTGTTTCAGCTACTTTGCATGTTAATTCTTCGAGTTCGCCATCTACCCTGTATGGTTCAGTTCTACCTCCTAATGCTACATTACATCTCCACTCTCCATTACCTGGTCTTCTTACCACTGCACCAATGATCTGGTTAGGCAGAGTTAGAACCCTTATATCTTTCCTACTATCTTTTACGTATTTTTGTATTATGTGGGTTTTCGTAGTTTGGCTCGGCAACATATCTCTATGCTCTATTATACTCTTTAGAACGTGCATATCTTGAACTAGTGTTACAAGCCTCCCCCAGCTTCCAACCGGAGGTTTATCTACTAGAGGAAAACCAATCTTCTCTACTGCTTTTAAGACTGCACTACTAGTGAATGCTATACATGTTTGAGGAAAGGATATATTGAGAGCTTTAAGCTTGGAGAGAGTTAAGATCTTGTCTCCTGAAATCATTATTGAAGAAGAATTATTTATCGTCTGAACATTCATTGATTCTCTTATAGATGCAGAGTAGACAGCTCTATACATTGAGATAGGTCTAATAATCGAAATCGCTATATCTTCATCTACAACCCACGATAGTGGATCTGTTTTCAAGTTGGTCAGTAATACCTCTAAGCCATTTTCTCTCAAACTATTTATGATGAGTTTCTCTTCAAGCCTCACCACATCCACGATAACTTCTAGTATCGTCATTTCTTCTTGAACCCAAAAAACTTAAAACCATTATAAATAGATTTCTATAAATTCTTAAGAAATGAGGCTTTTATCTTGAAAATCTTAAAAAAGTCTTGAGAATAACTAAAGATTCTTCATTTAAATATTCTTGGAAAGGCATCATTTTCCTAGGTTAATACTTATTCTACCTCTTTAGAAGTAGAGATCAATCTAGGCTAGTTTCAGAATCTTATCGAGACTGCGTAAAGAGAAGTTAATAATCTCGAATTATTTACTTTGTAGAAGATTATGGGTGGCGTTGAGCTTAAGGAGCTTAGAGAAGAGGTTAAGAAAGTTACTAGAGAGATCTTGATGCTTGCTGCTAGAAGGAATGAGCTTGTCTTAAAGATTGCTGAGATCAAGCAGAAACTCGGCATAGAAGTCTTAGATAGACAGGTTGAAATTGAATTGTTTAACGATTCTTTAAAAATTTCTGAAGAAATAGGTTTAGATAAAGATTTTACGAGTAGGCTTATCTCATTCTTCATCTCTGAGTCTACGAAGATCCAGTTGGAGAAAACTAGAAGAGTTGAGAAGGTTGGTTTAAGAGAGATCTTCTACATGGCTGTAGAGCTAGAGAGATCCGGTAAGAAGATTATAAGGTTAGAGATAGGTGAACCTGATTTCACAGCCCCTAAAGATGTTGTTGAAGAAGCATGTAGAGCTCTTAGAGAAGGTAGGTCGAGGTATCTCCCATCCTACGGCATCACTGAGCTGAGGAAGGCCATTGCGGAGCATCTAAATGAATTATATGGAACAGATTTCAAGAGTGAAAATGTACTTATAACTGCTGGAGGAGTTATGGCAATCTATGTAGCCGTACAAGTATTATCTAATATAGGTAGTGAAGTCCTAGTTCCTGAGCCTGCGTGGCCTCTTTACAGAGAAATAGCTGAGCATCTTGGTAGAAGATATGTACCCATAAAGACGAGGCTTGAAGATGGCTGGATAATTAAATCTGGAGAATTATCGAAACATGCATCACCTGCATCGAGTATACTGATAATAAATTATCCTAATAACCCAACCGGGAAGGCCTTAACATTGAGAGAGTTAAAGAATCTTGTTGAAGAAGCTAGAGGATCAAGTTTAACTATTATAAGTGATGAAGTCTACTCTCGATACTATTTTCACGATAAGTATTCTCCAAGCATAGTTAAGGTACTAAATGAGGGGTACGTACTTGTAGGGTCTTTTTCGAAGATGTGGGGGATGACAGGCTACAGAATAGGGTATCTAGTAGGTGATAGAGCATTCATAGATAGAGCGGCTAAAATCCTAGGATTAATGATGACATGTATTCCAGAGTTTATTCAGAGGGCTGCACTTAAAGCTCTCACAGATGACGAAGTCGTTGTAAAGAACGTTGACGAGATAAGGAAGAGAGTTCAGTACATGTACAGTAAGCTTAAGAAGAATAGTTTGATAGAAGTCTATCCGCCAGATGGGACTTTCTACCTATTCCCAAGAATCAAGATCCCCGGATTAGACTCTTCAGATTTTGCTTTGAAACTCTTAAGAGAATATGGGGTTGCAGTTGCTCCCGGCTCAGGGTTCGGAGAATATCCTCAGCATGTGAGACTCTCAGCGGTAAAACCGATACATGAAATAGATGAAGGGATAGAAAAACTAAACCAAGCAATTCAAGAAATCGTCTAAAAATCTAAAAATGATAAACTAAGACTTTCAAGATATTGTACACCGTCTCTCCTCATATTGTCTTCCGCGTATCAATCTTGTTTTTTAAGAGGTTTCTCTTATTCCTACTTGCCTTGAGATGTGTCAGAATCGATTGGCTTATAGATTCAGGTATGCTGTCTCCATACTCACCTATAGCTCTAATCTGTAGTAAACTCAAAGTTAGGTGGCTTCCATACATGGATGGATACATTTATGGTCCTACTCCAGGCATAACGGAGCTACTTGCAAGAACACTCTCTCTACTAAAACCTGAAAGCATGCTCGACCTATTCTGTGGAAGTGGAGCTTTATCGAAACTAGCATACATTATGAATGTTAAGAATGTTAAAGCTGTAGACATATATGTTGAGGCAGCCTATAAGAATCTCGGCAAACTGAAAAATGTAAAGATAGAACAGAGAGATGCTTTAGAGATAGGAAATGAAGAAAAATACAGTATTTTAGTTGCTGACCCACCTGAAGAGAAAATAGAAGAACTTGTAAACAGGTTTCCGAGACTTAAGAAACTATACTGTTTATTATTCATCGTCATAATCACTATGTATGTTTAATACGTCTTTTATCGAGTATTCTATCGTCTCCATTACTATTCTCCAGAATGTTTCATCATCTAGTAGTATGTCTTTAGTGGTCTCTAAGACTTCCTCGATCTGCTTATCCGTCAGCTCAACCTTTAATTGCTTAGCAACATATAGTACATCTTCTCTTGTAATCTTGATTGCTACTTCACTCATATATTATCTTCACTCCCTTCAAGGAATCTATCTGCTTCTTCCTCCTCATAGAATAATGTTTCTAAGCATTCTGGACATACATATTCTACATCACTTATGGGATCCGTTATATCTCTAGACCTATCTCTAATATATTCTTCACCATTGTAGATATATGCTTCATAAACCTTACAGTAGTTCAACAGATACCTTATATTTTTACTGCATATCGGACATGTGGGCATAACTAAAGTTTGTCTAGAAAATATATAGTTGTTTATGGCTACCTTCTAGGCCTACTTCTCAGCTTCGTTCCATGTACTGGACATCTATCATAAATTATAAGGTATGAGAGACCGCATTTTACATAGTATCCTAAGCCATTATTGTATCTAGGCATCTTGGACGTTAATGGTTTGAATGTGAATGGGTTGAAGTCTATCATGTATAAGTCTAGTTTCAGTTGTCTATCTTCAAGATACTCCACCATCCTCTTCCTAGATACATCTATCCATACCCATACCTCTCTACCCAATAATTCTTTTAGGAATGTTGGGAAGCATATCCTATTCTCTCCATCAACCCTTACCTTAAACTCAAACCCTCTGAACCATGCATTAAGCTCTCTAGGAACATCTAGAGTTCTAGGTATTCTGA
>JALNKM010000008.1 GCA_023268155.1 Candidatus Geocrenenecus huangii | reverse complement strand
TCATCAACATTAATTGAGCAGATCGAGAAAGAATCTAGAACAATAGAGGAGGCAGAATCTCAACTATCGGAGCAAATCTCTGAAAATAGACAAGAATCCCAAGATGAGCATATAATAAGGTTCGCGAAAATGCTTAATATTCAAACATATGGTAAGACATTGGATGAGATCAAAGCGGAGATAAACAAGAAGACAGCAAGCAGCAACTCAACCGACAAAGACTTCCTAAGTAAGACTTCTAACAACAATTTAAAAGATGGGAAGAATGAATAAACAAATCTAAGTAATTAATAACTTTCGCTTGCCTCTCCATATTACTTTAAAATTCAGGTGTACTAGAATATTAGAGTGAAAGTAGAGGAAATGAACTATGTGATTATCTTTCAATTCTCTTTATGAGATTCGAATAAAAAATTTGTGGAAAACAGCTTAAAAAAAGCATTTTCTTTCAATTCTCTTTATGAGATTCACCCAGAAATAGAGGAGATTGTTCACAAAGGGGACATAGTCTCGACTTTCAATTCTCTTTATGAGATTCTTGGATGGAAAAGATACTCGGCGGGATCTCTACCCAAAACATCTTTCAATTCTCTTTATGAGATTCAACAGATAATTAAAGATTTAGTAAGAAAGAGAAGATATAAACTTTCAATTCTCTTTATGAGATTCATACCTGACCGTAACCATCATTCTTCTTTTCCCTTCAACAATTTTCTTTCAATTCTCTTTATGAGATTCTTTCACAATCATCTTTCTTCAGAACCGCTGAAGATTTTCTTTCAATTCTCTTTATGAGATTCGCCTGTAGGAGTAGACCATGGTTAGCAGTATTGAGACTTTCAATTCTCTTTATGAGATTCCCTTCTCAGTCTCCTTCTTTTTCTCGGTAAAGAAGTAATCTTTCAATTCTCTTTATGAGATTCTGACGCTGAGCTGGAGCTACTGTTCGAGGACTACACATTCTACTTTCAATTCTCTTTATGAGATTCAGCTGCTTCCAGCCGTAACGGTCCACGGATGCGTGACGTCTTTCAATTCTCTTTATGAGATTCATATGACTACTATTACTTCTGTTCCTTCTCGAACAAAATATCTAAGACTTTCAATTCTCTTTATGAGATTCGCTAAGAGAAGGTTCTTATTGTCAGAGAGCGGGGACTACGTCTTTCAATTCTCTTTATGAGATTCCTCATTCCCTCATTCCCCCTTTTGACTCGATATAGAATCTTTCAATTCTCTTTATGAGATTCTACAACCGCGATTGTGGACTCGGCTCAAGCGGGAGCTGGACACTTTCAATTCTCTTTATGAGATTCGCAAGTGGTCAATATACTCAGTGTCAAAACAGCTCAGTGAACTTGAGAACTTTCAATTCTCTTTATGAGATTCGAAACGGAAGCAACAGCGTCAAATATTATCTGCCGGATATCCTCTTTCAATTCTCTTTATGAGATTCGAGGTAAATAAAAAGGAATGGATTATGTTTGTTGTTCATGGCTTTCAATTCTCTTTATGAGATTCCCATATACCCCTCCTATACAATACGATCAGAAGTTGCCAAACTTTCAATTCTCTTTATGAGATTCACAGATGAGAGACCTAACGAAAGCATCATTATCAAAACTTTCAATTCTCTTTATGAGATTCAGATTGGTGGGCTAATTGGGATGATGGAATAATATATTTCACTTTCAATTCTCTTTATGAGATTCGGTATCCAGCAGGCGTTTGATGAATCATCTAACCACATTTTGACTTTCAATTCTCTTTATGAGATTCTAGGGACAGCGATCCAGAGCTTCAGGAACTGGAGTACAGGGTTAGACTTTCAATTCTCTTTATGAGATTCATGGCCAGAGTAGCGTTTTGGGGAAAAAATTCACAGCAAATCGTCTTTCAATTCTCTTTATGAGATTCACAGCCTTAACCGAGCTGCGGATTGCTATCCAAAAGCTGAACTTTCAATTCTCTTTATGAGATTCGTTAGAAGAGCGGGGGATAAATGCATGCCGTGTAGACTTTCAATTCTCTTTATGAGATTCCATGCAGGTGAACAACCTCAAAACTTTTCTTTCAGATGACTTTCAATTCTCTTTATGAGATTCATTAGCTTATCATGACAGTCGTCTCCATACTTTTCTCGTAACTTTCAATTCTCTTTATGAGATTCTTGCACTCTATGCGGGACGGGAATAGCTTGTTTGGGTTGACTTTCAATTCTCTTTATGAGATTCAATGCACACGTCTTGACACCAGACCCATCTAAAAATCCAAGCTTTCAATTCTCTTTATGAGATTCGTGCATGGTTTAGTCATTAGCTACAGTCAACGTTATGTCTATGTCTTTCAATTCTCTTTATGAGATTCGGCATAACCCAAACTAACCCCAAATTCTCTTTAGTTGATTTAGCTTTCAATTCTCTTTATGAGATTCACGAATGGTATAGGCGACGACTGGAGAGTGTTTAATGGCATGGACTTTCAATTCTCTTTATGAGATTCTAGAGGGCTTGAATAAAGTCTATGGAGAGCCACTTTACAACAACTTTCAATTCTCTTTATGAGATTCCACGTAAGGGTGTGCACAGAAGGGGAGAAGGGTATTGGAAGGATCTTTCAATTCTCTTTATGAGATTCTGTATAGATGTGAATGTTGCGGATACCTGAAAGCTAGTTACTCTTTCAATTCTCTTTATGAGATTCCTCTAGCCCAGAGTGGACTAAAGGTTTAGAAGACACGCTCTTTCAATTCTCTTTATGAGATTCTGTGGCCACAACTACATAATTTAGGTTGTGGCCACAACTACACTTTCAATTCTCTTTATGAGATTCATAAAAATATGTGCCGATACTCCATAACGCCACAATCTTGACTTTCAATTCTCTTTATGAGATTCGCCAGCTCGATGGCGTGAACGTGATCCGTGGCCTCGAGTTCCGCTTTCAATTCTCTTTATGAGATTCGTTAATTGAATTTCTTTCCACCCTTGGCTTTTTAGATATTCTTTCAATTCTCTTTATGAGATTCCGTATGCGGCGGTGTGGACCATGAGCTGGCACCCGCTCGGAAACCTTATCTTTCAATTCTCTTTATGAGATTCTATGGCCACGATAGCCCAATTCGAGCAGTATGCTTTATTCTTCGGCCCTTTCAATTCTCTTTATGAGATTCTAGCAAAAGGATACAAGAACATAATGCTACCATCTGGAAAACTTTCAATTCTCTTTATGAGATTCAATAACATAAAACTATACAAGATGATTATAGACGGTAAACTTACTTTCAATTCTCTTTATGAGATTCTGAGAAAACTCTAACATCTACATTATTCTTTTCTAGATATTTACTTTCAATTCTCTTTATGAGATTCGATATTACTTCCTCTGGCATGAATGCGGCCTCGTCCACTTTCAATTCTCTTTATGAGATTCATGGCGAACATATTCAACAAGATGCGGGAGTGGGGATATCTCTTTCAATTCTCTTTATGAGATTCCGATATGGCCGGACGAGGCGAGCCACTAGCTGATAGGCTAATCTTTCAATTCTCTTTATGAGATTCCCCCTCAAGGTCTTGCATTGTTATATGTGGGGCCATGCTATAACTTTCAATTCTCTTTATGAGATTCTCAACCATGCAATAAATGCAAATGTACCACCAATAGAAAAAACTTTCAATTCTCTTTATGAGATTCTTACTAGAAAACAATGGAATAAGCGACCAACAGCTAAGCATTTCGTTGCCTTTCAATTCTCTTTATGAGATTCGCAACGGGGAAAGAATACACGAGATGTTTAGAAATGGATATCTTTCAATTCTCTTTATGAGATTCTAAAGTTTTTTGAAGAAAGAGGAATGATTGATAAGGTTGACTTTCAATTCTCTTTATGAGATTCAAACGCAGAAATTGGTAAGTGGTATCAAGTGGAATGGAATCTTTCAATTCTCTTTATGAGATTCAGCATAATATATTTTGGCTTATTACTTTAGTAAACTAATTTTACTTTCAATTCTCTTTATGAGATTCGAGGTAGTAGAGGAATTTACTGGAGTAGTGGATGTTGGAGGCTTTCAATTCTCTTTATGAGATTCATGATTGATGATGATGAAGTATGCGTTGGTGACGTGGAAAACTTTCAATTCTCTTTATGAGATTCATGTTTTCGATTCTTAAATTTTCCAAGGGCGTTAAAGTGTTCTTTCAATTCTCTTTATGAGATTCAATACCCATCACACGCAAAAACTTTGAAATCATGAATAAATCTTTCAATTCTCTTTATGAGATTCCTAGATAGAATTCCCTACCTTTTTCCATCATACGAGAGATGACTTTCAATTCTCTTTATGAGATTCGAATGAGAGGTCAGACCTCAAGATCACGATAACAATCACTTTCAATTCTCTTTATGAGATTCCAGTTCTGCGAGAAGAGCAACAGGAGGGAGAGGAGGTGAAGCTCCTTTCAATTCTCTTTATGAGATTCTACCAATACTTCAAAGGATTTAAGCTTTTCATGGTGGACTATACTTTCAATTCTCTTTATGAGATTCATGAGAAAGACATGAGCAAAAGTATTGATTCGGGAATAAACTTTCAATTCTCTTTATGAGATTCCAACTACATTGATGAGTGGTATCTGGCCTTCCAGAAATCGTTCTTTCAATTCTCTTTATGAGATTCGTCTTTCGCATCAAACATTATAAAAAATGTTTTGAGAGGCTTTCAATTCTCTTTATGAGATTCCGAAAAGAAGTAACTGTAGGTGGAAAGAAATACGTTATCACTTTCAATTCTCTTTATGAGATTCCAGATTCCTGAAAACGAGGGCGTAGAGGTTAAAAGAGTCGATGACTTTCAATTCTCTTTATGAGATTCTAGGTATGCTAACTATATGCTCAACAACCTCTCCAACCTCACTTTCAATTCTCTTTATGAGATTCAGCGTTCTTCTCGAATCCAGGGCTATACGTGTCGAGGACTTTCAATTCTCTTTATGAGATTCAATGCTTTGCTCCAAATCCTCTCAGTTATTTTTACCGTCTCCTTTCAATTCTCTTTATGAGATTCAAATGAGGAGGAAGAGAGCTGAATACTATCGTGGATATAGGTTCTTTCAATTCTCTTTATGAGATTCTCTCCTCAATAGTTTCAGAACCTCATCCACGTTGTTCACTTTCAATTCTCTTTATGAGATTCGTTGTCTGCGCGGGCAGACAGACGGGTAAGTCCACGATCATCGCTTTCAATTCTCTTTATGAGATTCGTCTCAGATGTGGCCTTCGGCCTGCTCAACAAGTATTGTTTGACTTTCAATTCTCTTTATGAGATTCACCACAACGCTAAAAAGTACCATGCACGCATATCCTTACCCACTTTCAATTCTCTTTATGAGATTCTTTCATCATCATCGATTATGAAAATATAATCTCCTTCCACTTTCAATTCTCTTTATGAGATTCAAGACTACATAACTTTGGCATTCAAAATTTCTAAGGTTGAATTCTTTCAATTCTCTTTATGAGATTCTCGGCATCAGGAACCCTAAGAAGCCTTGGAGCGAGGGCTACTTTCAATTCTCTTTATGAGATTCTTCCGCCTCCGACAGAACCCTTTGCCTCGCCAGCTCATAATAGTCCTTTCAATTCTCTTTATGAGATTCAGAATTTCTGAATAAAGTTAATACATTATATAATATGAGGAAACTTTCAATTCTCTTTATGAGATTCACGCCGTCATGATCGAGTCCACGTCGAAAGAATCACTATTGTTCTTTCAATTCTCTTTATGAGATTCTATGCTTACGTTTCCACAGCTCTTCAAAGCCCTCCTCCAACTTTCAATTCTCTTTATGAGATTCCGTATTGTTTTTCGGCTTTTTAAGCCTCTATTCAAGCATTCAGAACTCTAATCTTCAGAAAGTCCCTAATCTGGGAATTCACTTATAAAGAAAATAAGCCAGTTAATAAACCTTACGTAATATGATGAGTGAACGTATTACCTGAAAGAGACATTATCTCCTTCTCAAACTTGTTAACTAAGAAAACTATGTTAACTGTTGTAACCTCGAGAAAGGGACCTACTAGTATATTTTGTTCAAGATCTATCTAGTTTATTTTTATTCAATCACTTAAAGAATTCTTCAGCCATCATTGCTCCCTTAACAAGATTCTTCTCTTTCATGTACGCTATATCCCAACTCCTAGTTCTAAGCCCACAATCATTACATGCAATGATCTTCGATTCATCTCCATGCCTCTTCGCTACGTAGACCAGCCTATCTCTAACCAGCTCACTAGGCTCAACGAAATCTGTATGTACATCTATTACTCCCGGAGCTACTTCAAGCCATCTAGCATATTCTCTAAAATACTCTACTACGCCGTATCCCACCCGCGCTTCATCCGATAATCCAGGCTCTCTACTATCTCTATTTGCGCATTCTATTGATACTTGGTTTATCTTCGCATCAGCTATGTACGGGAAGAGCTTCGTATAATCGCTATAGCAGACATGCAGGGTTACTATAGCGTTCACCCCCTTAATAGACTCGTTCAACGCTTCAACCATTAGAGGGACCTCCCAAGGCTTACTAGTTACAGCAGGCTCATCTATCTGTATCCTTCTAGCCCCAGCCTCAACCAAGCTTACAATATTCGGCCTAATAATCTTCCTAGCTATATCTAGAACCATCTCCTCCTTTGCTTTCAACCTAGCCTGCACAGGGTCATCGAGATCCAGGTACTTCCTGATATAGTATTCATCAAATGACCAGTCAGCGAGAGTATACGCGCCGGTCAATGGAATCTTTACTTCCCTCCTAGCTTTAGACTTTACAAACAGGAACTCCTCTAGATGATATGGCCTAACCAATATTGGAGAATCTGTAAAAGATGCCTTCCTATAAAACTCCGCATCCCAAACTTTAACTACTCCGAGAAACTTTACGCCCTCAACATATTTTAAAGGGTGCTCATACATCTCTACACGCTTCTGCTCACCATCCCACACAACATCTAGGCCGGCTGACTCGAAGAACCTTATAGCGAACAATGAAGCATAATCATACAGTATTGCTTCATCCTCGGACGTCATCTTACCTTTCTTCAAGATAGATAGGAGTCTATCGAGCTCCTCTACATTTAGTTTCTCACCCCACCTCTTCGTCTCCTCTATAACACTAGGCGTAATCTTCTTTAGGAATGGTGCACGGGATAGACTACCTACTTCCTGAGTTGGGAAGAGCCTCATTCTCCACCACCTATTCTCCCCAATATCTCGGAGATCAACTTGACCTTCTCGTCGGCAATATCCACAGGTAAGAACTCCAGCTCACAGCTGGGTGTAACATATAGTGTTTCAGGCTCTCTCTTATCGAGATACTTATCGATCTTCTTTATTACCACCTCAGCATCTTCTCTAAGACTATTCCTGCCATCTATTATCCCTAGAGCTATCCTTTCCACATCATACTCAGCGAGCAAAATAATATTCGTATATGTTAAATCGAATCCCACGACATCCACTTCATAGTCTAGAATGGTTGGTAGAGCGTTTAATCCATCACCAAAATATACATACAACATCTTCTCAGCAACTACGCCTTTAAGCATCTCCGCTACAGCTTCGCCGACAACCTCCAGTACATCTTTATCCAATCTACGCCATACAAGAGATGGAGCACTAAGCTGAACCTGACCTAAAGTATATTTCTTCTGGAGCTCGAGCAGCTCGCTGTTAAGAGCCTCAGCATACTGGAAGAGCAGATCATCATTCTTCAGCCCGCTTCTATTCTCTGAAAGCGATATAAACGTGTAGGGGTCGGGTAGTACCAGCTTCCATCTTCCAGGAGACACTAAACCAGGATAGACATATTCCGAGAGTATGCCACCCTTTCTATAAATCCTTCCAGTTATTATCGGTTTTTTGTAGAATGCATTGTTATCAAACCATCTTGCCAACCCATCTACTTCAACTCCTGCAAGATTCTCAGCTATAGGTCTAAGAAGGTCATGCCACTCAAGCATACCATCTATGACGTATCTTAAGCCGGCCTCAACCTGGAGTTCAACAATTCTTCTAGCCTCTTCTAAAACTCTCTTCCTTAATTCATCTCTCTCCAGCTTCTTCTTAAAAAACTCTCTGAAAGACTTAATCAAGTACTCGCTTCTAGAGTAAGCTCCAACTAGAAGTCCATATACTTCAACCATGCCTTAGACATAGTATCTCGGATATCTAATAAGGATTTTTAAACATTATACATGTCGGAAGAGCGATGGATGAAGATAAATGGTAGATTTAGGAGGAGCGTTTTCGGTTAAGCTTCAGCGATGGCTTTCTCTATAGTTACTAGCTTCTTCGGGAGAATTGCTTCTATTTCAGCCAATATCTGTCTATCTGTAAACCCTCTCTGTCTAAGAGTTCTAGCTCCAGAGGGGCAAGACGCAACACATGTTCCACATCCTTGACACAGTACATCTTGGACGCTCGCAGTCTTTGTCTCCCTATCGAATACGGCTGCATTATAAGGGCAGACGGATACACATATCCTACAGCCAGAGCATAGATTTTTGTTAACTTCAGCTATAACTGGCTCTGCTTCTACAGACCCTTGACTAAGCAATGCTAGTGCTTCAGCTGCAGCAGCTGCTCCCTGGGCCACTGAGTCAGGAATATCCTTAGGCCCTTGACATGCTCCCGCGACGAATACTCCTCTATTAACTGTGGAGACCGGTGCAAGCTTAGGATGTTTTTCTAGGAAGAAGCCATCTTTATCTACTGGGATGTTGAAGAGCCTTGCTAGTTCTTTCACATCTTTTCTCGCCTCTAAGGCTGTTGCCAGCACAACCATGTCTGCTTCTATCTGCTGTACTCTTCCTAGCAGCGTATCCTCGAAGACTACGATTAGTTTCCCATTCTCAGCTTCAGTGATCTCCGCCGCCTTGCCTCTAATGAATATTACCCCCTCTTCCTGAACTCTCCTGTAGAATTCCTCATATCCCTTACCATGCGCTCTTATATCTATGTATAGCTCATACACGGTTGAGTTGGGAACCCTCTCTTTTATCAGGTGGGCAAGCTTCATAGCATACATACAGCATACTCTTGAGCAGTATACGTGGTAGTTCTCGTCTCTAGATCCAACACAATGGATGACTACTATTGTCGACGGGGTTCTGCCATCTCTTAAGATTACCCGGCCGTTCGTAGGTCCTGAAGCACTTGTAAGTCTTTCAACTTCAAGCCCTGTATAGACGTTCTTGTATACCCCGTACCCATACCGCTTTATAACGGATGGATCAAAGATATCGTATCCCGTTGAGAGGATTATCGCTCCAACCTCGAGAATTATCTCTTCAGGTTTCTGCTCAAAGTTTATCGCCCTGGTTGGGCAGAATCTTTCACATACACGGCATATCCCCTTAGTAAAGTAGAAACAGTGTTCCCTATCGATCGTATATTTTCTAGGTATAGCTTGTGGAAACAGCAAGTAGATAGCTTTTCTAAAACTTAGACCCATGTTAAATTCGTCTGGAACCTTCGATGGGCACTTCGTAGCACATAATCCGCATCCAATACATTTACTTTCATCAACATGTCTAGGCTTCTTTACTACCTTGACCTTATAGTTCCCAATATAGCCTGATACTTCTTTAACCTCGCTGTAAGCAAGTATGGTGATATTTGGGTTAGAGGCTACGTCAACCATCTTTGGAGTAAGGATGCAGGATGCACAGTCAAGAGTCGGAAAAGTCTTTTCAAGCTGAGCCATTCTACCACCGATAGACGGTTCCTTCTCAACTAGGTATACCTTCTTACCTGAATTCGCGAGCTTTAGAGCAGTCTCTATGCCCGTTATCCCCCCTCCAACGATTAACACAGACTGGGTTAATGGAACATGGATCTTCCCTAACGGTTCATGGAACTTTACTCTATTTACAGCTGCGGCCACTAGTAGCTTGGCCTTCTCAGTCGCCTTCTCAACATCATCTGTCACCCATGAAACATGTTCTCTTATATTGACCATCTGAAACATATATGGATTTAACCCCGCTTCTTCGCAGACTCTCTGAAATGTAGGTCCATGCATCGTTGGAGAACAAGATGCGACAACTACATTTGTTAAACCGTGTTCTTTGATATCTTTCTTTATAAGCTCTTGACCCGGATCCGAACACATATAGGGATAATTCCGAGCAACCACTACCCCCTCTAATCCTTGGGCAAACTCAGTAAGCTTCTGGACATCAACTGTTGAAGAAATATTCAGTCCACAATGACAAATGTATACTCCGATTCTATTATCCATTTCAAACACCTTTAACAGTAGCTGTTAACCTTACCTTCTCGGTTATCCGTCCTACATCATCTTTACCGAGGCCTAGTTCTTCAACAGGTATATTGAATGAGAGCCCTATCAACTGGGTAAAGTATATTATCGGAAAGTTCTCATCCAGGCCAACTCTTCCACTCAGCCTGGCTCTCCCAATCTCTAAGTTTAGATGACATAATGGGCAGGCTGTAACAATACACTCAGCCCCACTCTTTACATATGATCTAAGTATACTCTCAATAACATTCAAGACTTCTTCTTCATTTGTTAGCATCAGCATTCCTCCACAACATTTAGTCTTCAAGTTTGATTCTATAGGTTGACCGCCTATCCATGAAATAAGCCTCTCAAGAGATGTTGGGAACTCTGGGTCGTCGAAGTAGCCATATGGTCTAGTTATCTGGCATCCATAGTATGCCGCTACTTTTAATCCTTCAAGTCTTTTCACAACTCTATTCTTGACATCTTCTTCGCCTACATCGTTTACTAGGAAATCTATTATATGCCGTATACGTAGCCTCGAAACGGCTGGGCCTCCGAGAACTCTGTACTTCTTTGCTATCTCATTTTTAAGATTTGTATTTCTCGAAATCTCGGTTAGCGTTCTATTCAATGATAAGAAACATGCAGGACATAGAATAAGGATCTCAGGTAGGCCCATCTCCAATGCTTTGGAAAGATTTCTTGCTCCTAGAAAGTATGAGCCTCTTTCATCAATAATTCTGTAAAGGTTAGATCCGCAACAATTCCAATCGTTTATTTCTGAAACTTCTATGCCTAGAGCTTTCAATACAGCTATGGAAGAAGAGCCATAACGTCTCGCAGTACCGTTCTTGGAACATGAACATCCCGGGTAAAAGCTTAAATGCTTACCGTTTAATCTTCTCTCAGCCGTATCCATCACCTTGATATTTTCTAGAACTTGATTTCTTCTAGATTCTGCACCTTCTCAAGCGAGATCGATAATTCCCCGTTTTTTAATAACCTTATTGAGATTGGCAGCATCTTCAACAATTTCAGTGGATTAGTCTTCAGGGAGAAACTCACCATAAGCCTAGGCTCAGATACTCTACCATACTTGTTTACGTATTCAACATAAGTCTTCATTAACTTAGGATAAAGTAGACTATTCGAGTAACCGTTCTTCAAAGCAAACCTCTTTAAAGCGGTCATAAATTCTCCGATGTTTATTTTAGCTGGACAACGTACAGCACATAGATAGCAGGTTGAACATAGCCAGATCGTTTTAGTCTTTAAAGCCTCTTCGACTAATCCTTCTCTAACCAATGCTACTATCTGTCTGGGAGTATAATCCATATATCGGTTTAGAGGACATGAAGCTGAGCATGTACCACATTGGATACATTTCTCAGCAGCTATCCTAGCAATACCGTCATCTTCGATAAGCAAGATATTCTGATTAGCCAAGCACATCCACCTCTGTTCTCTGCACCAACTTCTCCAAATCTTTCTCTCCTAGCTTTACACTCCACTCTAACGCATATTGTTCTCCAAGCCTATTAGCTGCAATTATGATTAAGCTACTTTCAATATCTAACATATCTTTTGATAATTGTGTTAAAATCTTCTGGAACTCAAGAGAATCACTACTATTATTTACATGATACTTACAATGATTTATAAGCGATTTACAGAATGTCAAAACAGTAATAATCTTTTGAGGAATATTTACATTATTCTTTTTTAAATCTACAACGAAGTCTACCAAATTCTTCCATTTTCCTTCAAGATTAACTAGAGTTTTTTCAGAATCGATATTATTGATTATCACTGCATGTATGCACCGTAAAAAATATTGCAGATGGATAAGCATATACATTACGTATTTTTTATAACTTCAGTATATAATTTTGTTAATGAGTCAAGTATATACTATATTTTTCCATATATTCATGGAAGAATATCTTCTAGTATTAAGGAACAATCTTAAATATTAACAAGTATTTATATTATGTATGATAGTTAGGAGATTGCAGAAGGTTGGACATAATACTCTATCGATAACTTTGCCGAATCAGTGGGTTAAGGAATTAGGGTTGAAAAAGGGTGATACAATAGTATTTACTCTTGAAGAAGATGGGTCTTTAAAGATTAGACCTAGTTCATTTATCGAGAAAGAAAAACAGAAACGTGAAGTAGTAATATACGCTGACCAATGCAATGAACCTTCTCTTCTCGAAAGATTAATCATCGGCAACTACATTATCGGATACGATATAATCAGGATTGTCTCTTCAACATCTTTTAGGTCTGGACACTTGGAAGTGATAAAGGGAACTGTGGGAAAACTTATAGGGACAGCAATAATTGAAGAAACCCCTCTACAGGTAATACTACAATGCATGGTTGAGCCATCATCATTCCCGATACAAATACTCCTTAGAAGATTATACATCATCATCTCGACGATGCATAAAGAATTATCGGATGCATTGAAGGATCTAGATTCAGGGCTTGCTAGGCAGATAATGCTGAGAGAACCGGAAGCTGATAAAATGCATCTCCTAATTACACGTTTATTGACTATTGCTCAAACCAATAAAGAACTCTACTCAGCTATAGGGATAGAGGATTCAAGAGACCTTATACTATACAGACTCATCTCTCAGAATTTGGAGAGGATAGGTGATTGGATAGAGAATATGTCCAAGTATATCGAGTACTTAGAGCCAAATAAAAACTACATAAAAGGGGAAGCGTTAAACTACCTCGTAGAGATGAGTACTCTATCGCATACTATATGCTTTAACGCTATTAACGCATTATTTACAGGAGATATCGAAGAAGCAAACAACGTAATACTGCAATATAAGGAAACATACCAAGATAGAGATTCAAGAATAATGCATAAACTAGTCGAGTATGTACAATGTATGCCATGTGGACCTTTGATAGGAGTAATAGTATTCGGACTAGTAAGGATAGCTGAGCTGGGCTCAGAGATAGCTGAAGCAGCGATAAATAGAGGTATCAGGAAGCCAAGTAAATTCTCTGAAAGCATAGTTGGAGATGAAGCATTAAAGAAGCTCTACAGCACAGAGTTCTTCTAAGTTGACGAATTTAGAAAGGAGATAAATTTCCAGTCATTAGGCGGATAGATGGGCTGCAATAACTACTTGACCTAATGCTATCCCGCCATCATTAGCTGGATACTTTCTAGGTAGGAGAACATGTAGACTTGAGTCTCTAGCTGCTTCTTCGACACCTTCTACAATGTATTCGTTTACCGCTGCACCGCCTGATAATATTATATGCCTGTGTCTCCTCTTTGCATTCTTTACGGCTATTAATGCTAAACCATACCCGATAGTCTTTTGAATGATATAAGCTATCTTCCCTACATCTACCCCATCCATCAACAAATCTAGAGCATCCATAATTATCGAAGTTGTATCTAGTATGATCTTATCTGAATAACGTATTCTCGGAGTGAATATTTCATCACATTTCTTAGTGGACGCTTCTAGTCTTATTGCTGGCTCACCTTCATAGGTTTTCTCAAAACATATTCCTAGAAGAGCTGAAGCTGCATCAAGTATTCTTCCAGTACTGGAGGTTTCTGGAGAATCTCGAATCTGTCTAAGAATTAGCTTAACTTCTTTCTCACCTTTCGGAAATCCTCTTTGAATTACGCCAAGCTTCTCCAAGGTCTCAACTAGCTCTTCTTCACCTAGCTTCTTACCCAGTATTGCGGCTAGCATTCTTGCAGGATATTTTACAGCTAGGTCTCCTCCAGGCATAGGCTGTAATTCTAGGTGCCCGATTCTTTCAAACTCTTCATAGCTTGCTCTAAGTACTTCTCCACCCCACACTCTTCTATCCAATCCGTATCCTGCACCGTCTACAGCTATCCCCAGCACCTCTTCTTGTAGACGGTATTCAGCCATTACTGATGCTATATGCGACCAATGATGCTGTATTCTATAGATCTGCGTATTGTATTTCTTGGCCCACTCCTCTGCAAGTAATGTTGATGGATATCTTGGATGCATATCTGAGACGATTAGGGATGAGGAAACGTCTAGCTTGTAGTTTTCTATTAATAGTTTTAGGTAACGTTCCAAGTCTCTGAAGCAATAATATTCATCGACATCTCCAATATATTGTGTTAAGATTGCTTTATCATCAAATCCAACAGCTCCAGCACTTTGAAGCATTGCTCCGAACGCTATGACAGGCTTCCTCAACTTCACGGGTAGCGTTGTCCACATTGGCGCATATCCTCTACCTCTCCTTAAGAATAGTATTCTTCCACGAGTGAATCTTAGAACACTATCGTCAACTCTATTAATTATCCTCCTGTTGTGGACTAGGAAGTAATCTACGAATTCCGACAACTTTTTTCTTGCACATTCTTCATCGATGCACATTGGTTCTCCCTGCGGGTTTCCGCTGGTCATCACAGAGAATTTATCATTCGTATTCATCAATAATAAGTAGTGGAGAGAGGTATATGGTAGGTAGACTCCAAGATGCTTTAAGCCTGGAGCGACTAGACTTGATATCTTAGCTTCATCACGTATCTCTAGCAAGACTATAGGCCTCTCTCTAGACTGTAGTAGTTTTACAGAATCACTATCTAGTTTAACTAGTTGGGAGGCATTCTTGATACCTTGAACCATTATGGCGAACGGTTTTGAGGGTCTCTTCTTTTTCCTTCTTAAGCGTTCTAGAGCGTGGTCTAGAGTAGCCGAGACAGCGATATGGAATCCGCCTATACCCTTAACGGCCACAATGTATCCTTCATCGATAAGTTTCCCCGCATACTGTATCGCATCGTATCCATCACAAACATACTCATAATCTCTTGTATAGAGTTTTATTTTTGGGCCGCATTCTATGCAGCTTATTCCCTGCGCATGAAATCTCCTTATATTGTCTGGGTCAAGATACTCTTCTAAACATCTTGGACATAGAGGGAAATCCTTCATGCTGGTATTCTCCCTATCGTATGGTATCTTCTCTATCATCGAGTATCTGGGGCCACAGTACACACATGAATGAAATGGATATAGATGGAATCTACTTGATGGGTCTAACACTTCTTTTAAGCAATCTTCACATATGGAGAAGTCAGGCGGAATTATAGAATTCCTATGGATATGCGGGTCGCTTTCAAGAATCTTGAATACATCGTATCCCTCAACCATGGCATCAATTACCTGAACATCTTCAAGATATATGATGCTAGGCTTTTCATTGTTGAATAGCTCTAAAAATTTTTCAACGTCCTCTGCTCTCCCCTCAACATGTATCTCCACAGAGCTTCCCCCTATGTTTTTCACGTATCCTTTCACGCCTGTTTTAGCAGCTGTACGGTAAACATAAGGTCTGAATCCGACTCCTTGAACTATACCTACGACTAGTATCTTAACCGCCTTCAACATACCTAAACTATGAATAGCATTAGATTAACATAATCTTGATACAACTATTAGAGATTATGGATATATTCTAGATGTTTAAGGTTATTAAGGAGAATAGTATGCATGAGTGGAGTATTGCAGAGGGCATAGTTACGACGTTGCTCGAATCGTTTAAGGGCAAGAAGATATTGGAAGTTGAGATAAAGGTCGGTGAGTTAAGAGATCTGAATGTAGAGGTATTGGGTGAAGCTCTCAAGATACTTTCTATAGGAACAAGCTTGGAGGGATCAAAATTTAATATAATTGTTTCGAAAGCAGTCTTCAAATGCTTAAACTGTAGAGAGGAGTGGTCGATGAAGAAGGCTTTAGAGATCTTGAACCAGATGCTCGGTACTGAAAAATATGTAGTTGAGGAGGGAGAACTTGAGCCACCGATCCACTTTATACCAAGCTTGATCACGGGCTTACAAAGATGCCCGAGATGCGGGAGGATCGATATAGACGTAGAATCTGGGAAAGAGCTAGAAATCTCAAAAATCTACTTAAGCTAAATACGTAGCCCTCAATATAAGCCTAGGATGAGTGATGCTTACGTAATGTACAAGGATACTATGAGATTAGAGAATATGCTGTAAAATCCATCCATAGTTTTAGGTAATAAGTTTTAATATTCTTCGAGATATTCTACATAGAATGCCTGGTGGAATAGATGCTTGACCCTAGATTTAGCTTACTTGAAAAGAAGTTTAAGAATATTGAGAACATTGTACTATTTGGTAGTGGGAAGGGTGGGGTAGGTAAAAGTATAATCTCTTCAGCTACCTCGTATATTCTCTCAGAGAGGGGGTATGACGTAGCCTACATAGACCTTGATTTCCACGGTCCAGCAGGTCAAAGCCTATTCCCAGTAGATATACAGTTTAAAGGTGGGAAAGAAGGATTGGAGCTACCAACATCTAATGGTGTGAGAGTTATATCTGTAGGCTATTTCCTTGGAGATAATCCCTTCCCACTATCTGGTAGAGATAAAATAGACCTCTTAGCTGATTTCTTCTCAATACTTAGCTTAGGCGAGCTTGATTTCACGATAATCGATCTTCCACCCGGGATGGGAGATGAGTTAACCTTTACTCAGCGAATCCTTAAAGAGAAGATAAGCATTGCTATGGTAACAACGAATTCCGAGCTAAGCCTCAACGTTGTTGAAAGATTAATAAAATATGCCAAGACTGAGGGGTTGAGACTCCTAGGAATTATAGTAAACATGGCTGACTTATTCAAAAGATACGGTCTCAAGCAGATTGAAGAAAAACTCCAAGTAGATATTCTTGGCAAAGTATCGTACTACCCGAAGCTTGAAGAATTCAAGACGATCAAAGACAAACTAGAAAACATACATGAATTCAGGAAAGAAATAGAAAATATAGTGGGCGGAATCCTGAAGAAATTAAATTACTAGGTTAACTAACTTATTTTTAGATTGGAGGGGCTTATGTTTCATTCTTTAGCCGTGTAGAGTGCTGCGCATGTTACTGTTCTAGCCACACCGTCCATCAACCTAATCTTTTCCACGACTAGTTCACCTATCTCTTTTATGGATGAACCTCTAACCTTGACGAGGATATCCCATTCCCCCGTGATTAGATGTACTTCTTCTACATCCGGCAATTCTGAGATCTTCTTAGCTAGTTCTTTCTGTGAGACTTGAGGGCCAGGCATAAATGAGACTAGAATGAAGGCGGTTGTAGATCTCCCGAGTTTAGAATGGTCTACTTCTATCGTGAATCTCTTTATTACTCCTTCACGTTTCATCTTGTTGATTCGTTCCTGTACCGTGGTCCTAGGCATACCTAGCTTCTCAGCTATCTCCCTTACACTCTGGCTCGAATCTAACCATAGTTCTCTCAGTATCAATCTATCCTTCTCATTTAAATTCATCCTCACATCCATTATATATTATAATACGAGCTTGGAAATATTTCTTAACATCTCTGATAGACCTTAACATTTTCCAGAAACAATCTTATACGTTCTGGATGACAGCTCTCTAATTTTCAAGGGCTTTAAACGCTTATCGTCGAATTACGCTACAATAGATTTATAGCATGAATAATTAGTCTATGTCTAGAGTCTTATGGTTAGAATGAGCTCTGTTGTAATCGTTGGTTATGGAGGATACGTTCCAAGATATAGGATTAAGGGTGAAGAGATAGCCCGTATATGGGGTAGAGATAGATCAGAGCTACCCACAGAAGAGAAGTCAGTCACAGGGTTAGATGAAGATACGGTTACATTGGCTGTAGAAGCTGCAAGAATAGCTCTTAAGAGAGCAAGAATCCCTCCAAGCAAGATAGGCGCGGTACATGTGGGGACGGAATCTAAGCCCTATGCTGTAAAGCCTTCTGGGACTATTGTTGCTGAAGCAATAGGCGCTGTACCTAGAATCACAGCGGCAGATTTCGAATTCGCATGTAAGGCGGGGACGGAGGCTCTACAATTTATTACTAGTCTTGTTGATGCTGGAAGAATAGAATACGGTCTAGCTATAGGAGCTGACACCGCTCAAGGTAGACCTGGAGACGCTCTAGAATTCACTGCTGCGTCGGGTGCGGCAGCATTCATTATTGGTAAAAACAAGAATGAGGGAGTTGCGGAGATAGAGGCTTGGACATCCTATGTAACAGATACGCCTGATTTTTGGAGGAGAGAATATGAACGCTATCCCCATCATACTGCGAGATTTACTGGAGACCCAGCATACTTCCACCACATAGTAAACTCTGTCAAGAATCTTCTAGAGAATGATGGATATACCTTAAACGACGTAGATTACGTTGTCTTCCATCAACCTAATACAAGGTTTCCACTAGTAGCTGCAAGACTTCTAGGAGTAGACTTAGAGAAGGTTAAGCCTGGATTGGTCGTTGGGCAGATTGGAAATACTTACGCAGCTTGTAGCCTACTCGGGCTCGTAAGAGTTTTAGATCAAGCTAAACCAGGTCAAAGGATACTTCTATCAAGCTTCGGGTCAGGGGCAGGAAGCGACTCATACATCATAAGGGTTCTAGAAAACATTAAGCTGAAGAGAGATCTCGCTCCACCGCTTGACAAGTTTATCGATAGAAAGACCTATATTGATTACGCTATCTATGCTAGGCATAGAAAGAAGATACTGATGTAGAGTGGTTTGGAAATGAGTAGAGTGTATATTGCAGGTGTAGGATTAACCAAGGTTGATGAACATTGGTGGATTTCCCTTGAAAACCTGATGACCGAAGCATCCATCAAAGCTCTCGATGATGCAGGATTAAGCAGGATAGACTCAATATACGTTGGAAGCATGCTCTCACTAATACTCCAAGAGCAGGGCCATCTAGGAGCATTACTAGCTGAGGAACTAGGATTATCAGGCATCCCTGCCATGGCCGTCGAGGCAGCAACCGCATCCGGCTCAGCCGCCGTCTATGCAGGCGCTAGGGAGATTGAGTCTGGAAGAGCTGATGCTGTACTCGTAGTCGGCGTAGACAAGATGTCAGACGGGATGGCTGAAGAAGTTGCAGCAGCTATGACGTCCAGCGAAAGACAAGAATACACTGGATTCATCGGTGCAACCTTCTATTCTATAAATGCGTTAATATACAATCTATATATGGATAAGTATGGCGTCAGTCAGGAGAAGATAGCTCTCTTCCCCGTTCTATGCCATGAACACTCAGTTAATGTCCCGCATGCACAATACCCCTTCAAGATAAAGCTTGAGACAGTCTTGAACTCTCCATACGTCTCCGAACCATTAAGAAGATTCGAGACTACCGCTATTGCAGATGGCGCAGCAGCTCTAGTACTCGTAAACGAGGAAACTGCTAGGAAACTAGATTCACCTAAGACCGAGCTACTTATAGAAGCATCTACAGACTATCTTACACCTTTCCAGCGTGAAGACCCCTTATGGTTTCCGGCCGTCCAGCTCGCTACTTCTAGAGCCTTGAGTAGAGCTAAGCTTGAGAGAAGAGACATAAAGATCCTTGAAGTATTCGATGCAACCTCAATTATGGCCATACTATCTTTAGAGTCATCGGGATTTGCTGAAAGAGGTAAAGCGTGGCAACTCTTAGAGAAAGGAGAGCTGAGCCTTTCTGGAAGTATTCCATGCAATACTTTCGGTGGATTAAAAGCACGAGGGCATCCAGCTGGAGCGACATCCGTATACCAGATAGCTGAACTACATCTACAGTTAACCAATAGAGCTGGAAAAAACCAAGTAGATTCTGCGAGGGCTGGTTTAGCTCAATCTCTCGGAGCCGTGGCTTCAACAGCATTTGTCACTATATTAAAAGAGGTGTAGAGAATGTTTAGGATAAAGATTCCAAGATACTGGAGGCATAAAGATTTTAGATATAGGCTGAATGCTTGGAGATGTAATCATTGTGGAGAAGTCCACTTCTTTAAACCTCTGGTCTGTAGGAAATGTAGGTCGAGAGAGTTCAACCAGGTCTCTCTACCCGATACAGGGAAACTTTTAGCATACACTGTCGTTAGAAGCCCCCCTGAAGGATTTGAAGCCCAGTCACCCTACATAGTAGGTATCGTCGAGCTTGATGATGGGACGAGAATCCTCAGTCAGATAACAGATTGTCATCCTGAAGAATTGAAGAAGGGTATGAGGGTTGAAGCAACATTGAGGAAGATAAGAGAAGACGATGAAGACAAGATAATCGCTTACTGCTACAAGTTTAGACCCACAGTCTAGAAATCTATGAAATGAGCGATAGTTGTATCAACTCTCTCATACCATAGAATCAAACATAAAAGTACCTGAAATAGTCTATAACGTTAACCATTTATCTAGATTATGGTACTTAGGCTTTCCTCAACTTCTTCCATACGTATATCGTTGAATATTCTCTCGAGATGCCTTCACGTTGAGCTATACTATCTATCTGTGCTCTTAATGCAGGTAGAGCTTCTTCTCCACGTCTCTCCTGCAGTATTGTCGCTAACTCTTCGAAGAGTTTAGCAGCTAGATCCTTGTACGCTGTAACCTCATATATGTTGTCGCTCATCTTCCTAAGCTGCTCTATCTTAACATCGATTTCTTTTAATTTTTCATCCGTCTTCGCAAGTTCTTTGGCAAGCTCTGGAACCATCTTCTCAAGTTCCTCCTTCTTCGAGATCGATATCGGCTCCCCCTGCTCTTCTAGTTCTCTAAGAGTATCTAGTTCTATCTGGTTAAAGTATAGCTCTTCCTCCAATCTTGAAAATCTTGCTTCATACAATACTTTCAGTCTTCTATACTTCTCGATTGTTTCAGCAACACTTTTTCTAATTTCTTCTCTCAGTGCATCCCATTTCTGCAGAATCTTCTTCAAGATGGCAATACTCATGTCAGGTTGATCTTTGAATTTTTGTTGTGTTACCTTCTCCCTAGTTCTAACCTCTTCTATCTTCTTCTTCAATGCTTCGAACGCGGTCTCGGCATCGATCTCGGCTTCACTTATCTCTTTGTCTTCTTCTATTGTAGGAGTTTTCACTAAAGATATTTCTTCTTCAATAGTTGTTTCAGCTATCTTCATGCTCTCAGTTTTTTCTTCTACCTTTACAGGCTCTATGATAGGGACTTCCTTCTCCTCGGCTACTTCTCCACCCTTAATAATAATTCTTTTAGGCATGGTATTCCAACATTCTTTACTTGTAATCCATTTATAAAAATCTTCTGTTATAGTCTTCTGCTAAAAGAATACCTAGAGAAGCGAGAGGAATATTGCTTGTTCAGCTATATCTGCACTATACTCTGCTATCCTTATATAGTCTCCTAAAGCTCCCCTCAGCAGTGGGATCGTCTTAGAATCTATCTTCCTCGCCATAACTTTTTCCAAAACCTCCGTGTACAGCTTCTTTATCTTCTCAATTTCTCTTATAAGGTTATTTGCAGCTTTACTGTCTTTCTTTAGAAGAACTGTTATACTTTCGAGAAATATGTTCTTTACCTGTTCATCTAGTTTCTCTATCTCCATGGCAATTTCTTCTTCTATTTTCTCATTAATGTTTAACGATGTATGTGCTATGTTAGATGCATGGTCTCCTATTCGCTCGATCGCTTTCGTCACCATCGCGTAGCTTAGGCAGGCCATCGTATTCTCTATTTTAAGTTCATGTAATACGTGAGGTAGTTCAGCGGCTAGATTAAGCTGTCTACTAATGAAATAGAATAGTTTATCCACCTCGTCATCTCTCTGTATTACTTCCTCAGCTAGCTCTCGTCCTCCTAAGAGTAGAGAGTTCGTCGCATCTCTCTGCATAGATGCTGCAAGTTCTGACTGTCTTTTTAATGCATCTTCTAACGGTAGCTCGACATGTTTAGCGAAACATTGAAGTAGCATCTCTGTTAAGCTCTCATTCAAGATCTCCATGCCCATTAGCTTCTTCCTCATATTCTCTTTTAAATACAGTTTCAAGTGGAGGTGGGGTACGGAGAACTCTAACCTAATAATATCGTATCCGGCTAGGTAAAGGGATATGATTTCTCTGAGCAGCGCCTCCGCCTCTTTATCTCCTTCAATTAAAAGTCTTGCCTCTCTTCTACTTTCTTTTAAACCCTCAGGCATTAAAATCAATCCTAAACTATTTCTAGGTACTAATCTCATTATGCTTCCAGGTTTCAATCCTATTGTTTCTACCCAATCCTTTGGAAGAGATATCGTTAACGTGGTTCTACCTGTTAATTGAACTCTCCGGATATGTTCCCTCACTTTTCCTCAAGAATACTTGTAACTATGTAGATTTATATTTTTCTATATAGATCACCGTAAAAACATATTCTATTGACATAATCTATATATTTGAGACCAAGAAAGGCTCGTCTGAGAAAAGATGAAAACAGGAAAGATCCTGATATTGGCGACCGTGGTGATAATAGTAGTTATCGGGCTCTTACTCTTTTCGGGATTGCTAGCTCCCGCTACGACATCGGTAACCGAGACAAAAACTGAGATAAAGACTACGTCAGTCTACATTGGGACGATTAATGGTGCAGGGGCATCTTTTTTGAATCCTCAAATGCAGGCGTGGGCATCGAAGTTCTACGAGCTGACGAAGGGTAGAATTTCAGTAAACTATCAATCTATCGGTAGTGGTGCAGGACAATCGAACTTTCGGGAAGGATTAATCGACTTCGCTGGAAGCGACCCTCCATTAAAAAAAGATATATACAATGAATTTCAAGCGAAGGGTGGAATCATCCAGTTTCCAGTTATCGTAGGTACGGTAGTGGTCGTGCACAATATTCCTAATGTAGAGTCAGAGAAGCTAAAATTGACAGGTGAGGTTGTAGCGAGAATGTATCTTGGAGAAATAATGTATTGGGATGATCCCCGTATAAAAGAATTGAATCCTGAATTAAATCTGCCGCACGAGAAAATCATCGCCGTACATAGGTCGGATGGTAGTGGGACGACGAGGGTTTTCACAGCCTATCTATCGAAAGTTCTTGAAGATTGGAAAGAAAAAGTAGGGTCAGACTTTACAGTACAGTGGCCTGTAGACCAACTCGGCAACGGTGTAGGAGGAAAAGGAAATGAAGGTGTCGCTGCAGCCATTAAGCAGAATCAATACTCAATAGGATATGTAGAGACTGCATATGCCTATCAAGTCGGACTCAAGATAGCATTAATAAAGAATAGAGATGAGCAATATGTTCTGCCGACAGATAAATCAATAAGATCCGCATTGACAGCTCTCACAAAGATTCTTCCAAAAGCTCATGAAGACTGGTCAAGCATATTCCCAGATGAGACAGTAGACCCGCCCGGCTTAGATAGTTACCCTCTGACTTCCTTCTCCTTCATTATCTTAAAGCAGGAATATAAAGATCCCGTCAAAGTTGCTATACTCAAAGAATTCTTTGAATGGGTATTAACTGAAGGACAGAAGAAGGAAAACATTGTTCCAGGATACGATCCCCTCCCACCAGAGGTGGCGGAGATAGGTTTAGAAGGTCTTAAGTTACTTAGATAGATGAAGTATGAGGAGCGAGAAGATTTTTCAAATTCTCTTATTTTTTTTCATATTCACAACATTAACGATAGTTGTAGGGATCGTAGTTTCGTTGGTCACTACTTCTAGTCCAATATTCATAAAATATGGATTAGACTTCGTTTTTAGTAGTGTCTGGAATCCTGTTAAGGAGAGCTACGGTATTCTACCAGCTCTTTTAGGGACTCTAATAACTTCAACTATAGCGATAAGTATCGCCACCCCTCTAGCCATATCTTTAGCAGTATTTTCCTCCGAAATTATCCCACAAAGATTTAGAAGCTTAATGAATAGCATATCCGACCTTATGGCGAGTTTACCCTCAGTAATATATGGTCTATGGGGGCTCTACGTCCTCGCACCAATACTTCATAATTACTTAATGCTTCCACTACATAATTATCTAGGCTTCATACCTCTATTTTCTACTAAGCCTACCCCGACAAATCTCTTCACTGCCGGAGTCTTACTAGCTATAATGATAGTGCCTTTTGCCTCCAGCATAATCCGTGAAGCGTATACAGCTGTTCCATACAATTTGAAGGAAGCAGCTTACAGTATTGGCATGACAAAATGGGAGACGGTAAGAACTATGCTCGGATATATTAAGTCCGCCATCTTCGCGGGTTTGTTCCTCGCATTGGGTAGGGCTATGGGCGAGACCATGGCTGTGGCGATGGTTGTTGGGAACATTCTTAACATTCCCAAAAGCTTATTCGATATGGGTTATACTATCTCTAGCTTGATAGCTAACCAGTTTCCAAACGCTGAAGCGTACGAGTATATGGTTCCCGCACTTTACGGTGGAGCAACTATACTCTTCTTGATAGGTTTAGTCATAAACCTAGTAGGATTATACTTCATAAAAAAGGTGATGATAAAAGGTTGAATAAAAGAAAGTTAAAAGAGAAGATAATGCTTGGAACGATCTCTCTACTAGCGACTATCTCTGCTATCCCGATATTCATGATAATAATCAACATATACTCTGAAGGCTTAAGATATGTAAGTCTTTCTTTCTTGATAGATTTTCCACCTCCTCCTATAGGTGGTAAAGCAGGTGGAATAGGTCCAGCATTAGCCGGGTCCCTTATCTTAATGAGTTTAGCATTAATGATCGGCGGATGTATAGGTTTCTTTACAGGACTATATCTCTCAGAGTTCTCCCATACAAAGCTGGCACAGTATACTCAGCTCTTCCTCCAGATAATGGTGGAATTCCCAACGATAATTATAGGATTGTTTGCATACTCGATACTTGTAGTCCCTCTTAAGAGGTTTAATGCTTTCGCTGGAGCATTTGCGCTCTCCGTAGTCATCATTCCATACATCGCATTAAATGTTAGAGAAGCCTACAAATCTATACCGTACAGTTTGAAGGAAGCCGCACTCAGTCTCGGCATCTCACATCCTAAAGCTTACCTGAGAGTATTATTAAGTGCTGCTAGACGTGGTGTTTTGACGGCTCTACTCATCGGGATGGCCAAAGCAGCTGGTGAAACAGCCCCCCTACTATTTACGATCCTAGGAACGTCTTTCTCATACTTTGAAGGATTAGACAAACCTATAAATGCTATACCATTACTAATATACAACTTTGCACTATCACCTTATGAGAGATGGCATCAGGTAGCATGGGGGGCGTCAGCAATCCTGCTATCAATAATATTGGCGATATTCGTAATCTCAAGAATAGTAGTAAAGGAGGTAAAGATATGACTTGGGCTATCGAGGTTAACAACTTAAACGTATGGTATGGTGATAAACACATACTCAAGAATATCAGCTTCAAAATACCTAAGAACATAATTTTCGCTATAATGGGGCCATCCGGATGCGGTAAAAGTACTTTGCTAAGAGCGATGAATAGATTGCTTGAACTGAATCCTCATGCAAGGGTAGAAGGTCAGGTAAGAATAGATGGCATAGATGTATATAATGATAACGTTGATATTACGTGGGTTCGTAGACAGTTTGGGATGGTCTTCCAAATACCTAACCCATTCCCACATCTCTCAATATATGAGAACGTAGCTTTAGGTCCTAAACTCAATGGGCTAGTAAAAAATAAATCACAATTAGATGAACTTGTTAAACAAGCTTTGGAGCAAGCATACCTATGGGATGAGGTGAAGAACGACCTAAAAAAACCTGCCTCGATGCTTAGTGGTGGACAGCAGCAGAGACTATGTATAGCC
Organism: Candidatus Geocrenenecus huangii; assembly: GCA_023268155.1. GTDB lineage: Archaea > Thermoproteota > Nitrososphaeria_A > Caldarchaeales > Wolframiiraptoraceae > Geocrenenecus > Geocrenenecus huangii. The sequence goes on along the minus strand of JALNKM010000008.1, from coordinate 37,591 downwards.
CGTGCCTTAGCGTTAAAACCGAAGATAGTTCTCATGGATGAGCCTACAGCTAACCTAGACCCAGTGGCATCATCTAAAATTGAAGAGTTGATGCTTGAATTAAAAGAAAACTATACGATAATAATAGTTACACACAACCCTCAGCAGGCTGCAAGAATAAGTGACTACGTAGCGTTCTTATACATGGGTGAATTAATCGAGATCGGTGAAACCTCTATGGTCTTCACTAGACCTAGACATGAATTAACAGAGAAATATGTTGTGGGGAGGATGGGATAGCTTCGGAGGTTAATCAAGATGAGCTTAAAGAGACCTATAGATTACGGCCTACTAAAACTTAACGGTTTAATCAACGATATGATCAACTTAGCCGAGAAAACGTTAGAGAAGAGTATAGAATCTGTCTTGGCGAGAGTTGACAGAATCGAAGACGTTAGGAAGATGTCCGATGAGTTACTATTCATGATGGATGAAGTAAGCGAGCTAGCAGTCCAGCTTATAGCGAGATTCCAGCCAGTGGCTTCTGATCTCCGAGAAATAAAATCTGCAATACAGGTATCCTATGATTTCTCCAGGATCGGTAGGTATGCCGCAAACATATCCGAGATCGTTGCAATGATCCCTGAGAGTGGATGCGATTTTACATCGGTAAGAGAACTCTCACAGATAGTCTTAGAGATGGTTGAAGAAGCTGGAAGAGCATATCTGAGTAAAGATTTGAAGAAAGCCGAAGAAGTAAGGAAGAGAGATGACCAAGTGGATAAGTTCTACTCTGAGAACATTAAATACCTAATCCAGATGGGTGGGAGGATAGATACGGGATGCCTACTTTCGATAGCTTTGATATTGAGATACCTTGAAAGAATAGCAGACCATACGTGCTACATAGCGGACTCTCTATCATACATAATTACTGGAAGAAAACAATAAGATCTGAAACTAGAGTAGATTAAAATTTAAGCAAGTACATCTAGATAAAAATTGAAGAAGCTAGATATTAGGAGAATAATCCCAAGTAGGGAAGAATGTGGATGCAGTCTACCCCATGAAAAAACATTAAGAGAAGTAGTTGTCGGTAGAGGAATAGTAGAAGATCTTCCGAGATTCCTGGAAATACTGAATGTTGAGAAGCCAGTAGCCGTCTTCTATGATGAGAATACCTTCAAAGTCGCTGGAAAGAGGATAGTAGAACTCGTTGATGGTCTAGGGATAATAGTAAATGAACCAACATTCAGAGAAGCAGAAGGGAAAACCATTCTAGCTAAAGATGCTCGGACAGTTATAGCGGTAGGTGGAGGAACAGTGATAGATGTAGCAAAGTATACCGCCTACAAGAATGAAGCCTTCTTTCTCACGATTCCAACCGCGTTATCCCATGATGGTATAGTTTCTCCTATAGTCTCATTATTTAGTGAAAGTGGGAGAAGATCTATCGTGACTAAGGCACCGATATTCTCATTAATAGATTTAGACTTGATATCAAAAGCTCCTAAAATATTGCTCTCTTCAGGCTTTGGAGACTTATTGGCTAAAGTCGTATCAATAAAAGATTGGCAGCTGGGGAGAGATGAGACTGGAGAAAAATATTGCTACACGGCTGAGAAATATACTATGAAGGCTGTAGAAATAGTAGTTGGCTGTTTGAAGATGGGAAGAGTTAAAGATTATGAAAAGATTGCTGAAGCATTAATCTATTCAGGTATATCTATGATGATTGCTGGTTCTTCTCGACCGGCTTCTGGAAGTGAACATTTATTCAGCCACTACATAGATATGTATTCGTCTCGCAGGGCACCTCATGGGATACAATGTGCTCTAGGGACTCTACCGTCATCTCTCTATCATGAAAGATACAATCCAAACTGGTGGAAAAATCCAGACTACGAATGGAGGCAGCTTAGAAGATACATGGAGAAAGCGGGGATACCGTTAAGCTTGAATCAGTTAGGAATCCCTGTAGAGATAGCTGTGAAGGCTTTAGTCTTCTCTCCAGATATTAGACGAGAGAAGTTTACAATTCTACATAAACGTAGACTTACAGAGGAAGAAGCATTACAGCTCTTAAAAGAAACAGAGCTGATATAAGTCTATCATTAGAAGAGTGGATTCTCTAACCTAGGTATGTTTTTAAGCTGGTTTTCAGATTTTTAAGCCGGATACCGGGGGAGGGGAGAATCTGATTGGGGATGAAAACTCTTGGAAGACATCTTGTGGTAGAGATGCATGGAGTCCAGTCCATCCTCCTCCACGACATATCTCTAGCTAAAAAAGTGCTGAGAGAATCTGTAGAAGCATGTAAGGCTACTTTTATGGGAGAGCATTATACATTTTTTCCAGGTGGAGGGGTAAGCGGTATAATAGTGATAGCTGAATCCCATATATCTATACATACGTGGCCCGAACATAGGTACGCTGCCTTAGACATATTTACATGCGGAAACCAGGTTGATCCTTGGAGAGCATATGACGTTTTCCTCAAATATTATTCTCCGAGCAAGGTGAGTGTGACAGAAATCAAGAGAGGGATCGTTGAGGTGTAGGATAATGGAAAATATCGTTGAACCGTCGATCTATGTAGTGGAAAATGTTTCGCCGACCTTCAAGGTAATGTACGGTATTAGGAAGATAGTCTACTCAGGGCGGACGAGATATCAGAAAGTAGACATAGTTGAGACCGAGGATTACGGTCTTGCTCTACTCTTAGATGGATTGATGCAGTCTTCTCAAATAGATGAGAGAATATATCATGAGTGTCTTGTCCACCCAACTCTAGCAACTCATCCAAGACCTAGGAGAATACTAGTAGTAGGCGGTGGAGAGGGATCAACAATTAGAGAGATAGAAAAACATGATGTTGTAGAAGAGATAACGATGGTTGATCTTGATGGAGAATTAATAGAGTTAGTGAAGAAATATATTCCATGGTCTACTAAGGCTTTCCAAGATAGAAGGTTAAAACTCTATATTAATGAGGGGAGAAGATTTCTTGAAGAACAAACTAATAGTAGATACGATATAATAGTAATGGATGTAACCGATCCAGTTACGGGAGGACCTGCAGAGAAACTCTATACGCTAGAGTTTTACCAGCTTGCATATAGGAAGCTCTCAGATGACGGCATGATCGTTACGCAGGCATCATCCATCTCCCATACGCCTGGCACCTTCCTCTCCATCGTTAAAACTTTATCACAAGTATTCCCGAAAACTTGTTACTATGGATGTTATGTCAAGTCGTTTTCATCTATGTGGGGGTTCGCCGTAGGCTCGAAAAATATGCTACCCATAGATCTAGGAGCCGGCGAAATTGATAAGGTTCTCAGGGAAAGAAATGTAGGAGACATCAGCTTCTATTCTGGAGCTACTCATACAGCAATCTTTAAGCTAGCAGATGTTTACATCAGGTTTTACAGAGGAGAAGCTAGGATATTGAGGGATCAGAATAGCGTGTGAGGTTATTCTAGAAATAATGTTTAGGGATTATGGCTTGAACCACTCAAAAAGTATGTATGAATTTGTTTTTGCTCTTATGTCTGGGACAACTATAGTAAAGTATTTTCTGACCGTCGTTGCGAGCCTCCCGGACCTGATAATCTCTAAAGCTGACAAGTTCTCCTCTCTAGTTTTCACTTGAACTATAAACGGTGCATGCTCTAGGCCTGGTCCAAGCCTATATACCGCGAAATCACTTCCAAACTTTATCCCTGGAGTAACTATGAACCCTCTCTCTCTAAGTTCTCTATATACGTGATATTTTTCTTCGAATTTTGCATAAGCTCTAGAAGCATGTTCTCTTAATTCCTCTAAACTCATTTTTCTGCATGCATGATATACTTCGATCTTGCCTTTTTCAACTAAGTAGACGGCCTCAATTATGTCTAGGATGAGAGGTGCATCGAAATCAGGCGTCTTGGGTTTAGGTATTCCTAAAGGTTTTCCATAGAAGCCTTCTCTATAGAGTTTTCTACCATCTTCTATACTCCAGATGATTACTGAATCTTCTATTAATTCGGCGGTAATCATCTGGTTTAACCTCTCAGAGTTTTCTCGACTAAAATATTGTTAATGATAGTGCTCTAAGAGTATCGACTATTCTCTCAGCTGTATCTGCTATTTCTTCAAGCATCCATACAATCTCTCTTGTAAGTAGAAGTGGTGCGATCTTTAACTCACTTGTAAGTATTGATAAGTCGAGTGTACGGTATATATCGTCGACTTTTTTCTCGTGTTCTTCTGTCTCCCTCATCTTCTGCTGGAATGTAGTCGCATTTAATGTTATAGCTAGTAGTGTTTCTCGAAGCCTGTTTAATGTTGAGAGAACCATATCGCCCAACTCTAATAGTTTACTATTTAGTTCTCTACTAAGTTTTGTCTTCATCTTCGCTAGATTGACCATTCTATAAGCTATTCCTTCAACGGTGTCAGCTATTTCATCAATCTCTGTTACTAGTCTGATAAAATCTTCCTTGTTGGTGAGTAATGCGCCGACATTGCTCATCTCCATCTCAATCATCCTAGTAGTATCTTTAGCTGACTCATCGGCTTTCAAGATCTTCTGATAGAAATCTTCAAGCTTTGTGGGGTTGGGATCTTGTACAAAGCTTTCAAGCATGCTTAGAGCAATCTTATACATATCTATAACTTTCCTGATCTGGTCTTGAATCAGAGTAAAAATTCTAATCCTGAATTCTTCTTCTCTATCTCTAGGTAAAGTCACAGTATTTCACCACATTGAAACTAATCTACCCATGTTATATGTATCCATAATTATATATAGGTATTCTGGTACTCTTCCGGCAACCTTGAAGGGTTCACTTCTCATATTTCCCCAGGAAGGTTATTACTACTTGTGGATAAGCCGGCCACTCCCCCTTGACACTTATACAGTTTCATCCTCTATTCAGCGGAAGTCGAAGTAATCAATGAAGAAACTTGAAATACCGTTAGAAGCTTTTTACGAGGTGTTAGATATTTTATCAAGTTGCTGAAAAGAGTTACGTTAATCAGTTGAATGAGCAATCAGTGAAATTCTCTAGATTTAGAATTATCCAGAGTGGGGATAATCTACTTCTAGGCGGAGTAAGATTTAACTGAGCCATGTTAGTATATTTTGAAGCTCTTAGAAAGGAAATCGTATAATTTTGAAGCTTCTATCCTAAATTGAAGCGTTGTATCCCTATACCTGATTGTCACCGTATCATCTACTAGGGTTTGATAATCTACTGTTATGCAGTAGGGAGTACCTATCTCATCTTGCCTAGCATACCTCCTACCTATACTGCCGGATTCATCATATACAATGTCGAAATCTACTCTAAGCATATCATGTATTTGTCTAGCCCTACTTACTAGGGGTTCTTTTGAAACTAGGGGGAGTACTGCAGCATGTATTGGAGCTAGGTCAGGATTTATTTTTAAGACGTTTCTTCCATCTACGTTACTGTAAGCTGTCTCCAGAATACAGTATATGCTTCTGTCAACGCCCATTGAAAGCTCGAAGACATGGGGTAGAACCTTTTCTCCATCATCTAGTACGGTCATCTCATGCCCGCTCATTTTCTGATGACCTCCCAAGTCGTAGTCTCCTCTATTATTGCATGCAACCAGCTCTATCCATCCCAGACTAGTCTCTACTTCCAGGTCCCATGCTTCTACAGCGTAGAATGCTTTCTCATCTTCTCCTAGTTGTCTAAGCCTTATCTTCTCTCTAGGTATCCCGACTTTTTCATAGAATTGTTGGATAAGAGCTAGATAATATGCGACGAGCTTGCTTGACACGATCTTTCTCTCTAATGCTTCCCTGCAAGTAAGCTCCAAGATCTTATCTGAATCTAGTAATTGCAATCTTAGATCATAATCGATTAAGGATTCTGCTTTAGGTATGTCGTTAGACTTCTTGGGGTTGAAGAACACCTCGATCTCTGCTTGGTAAAATTCTCTCATCCTGAGTAATCCTTGCCTTGGAGAGATCTCGTTTCTGAAGCTTTTTCCTATTTGAGCGAAGCCTATGGGGAGCTTACATCTCATAACTTTAAACAATCTTAGAAAATCTACGAAGATTGATTGGCATGTTTCGGGGCGAAGGTAGGCATCTGTACCCATGGCCCCTACTCCCAGTCTAAACATCATGTTGAAGTATGAGAGATCAGTTAACTCTCCTCCACACTTAGGGCATCGAATATCCTTTTCTTTAACTATCTCTCCTATCTTGTTTAGGTCAAGTCTTTCAGGTATATGTAAGCCTATTGTTTCCTCGATCAGTTTATCTATTCTGTACACCGAGTTGCATTTTGGACACTTTGCGATAGGGTCTACAAAGCTTTTCAAGTGGCCTGAAGCCATGAAAACGTTCTTCGAGAGAACTTGGGCTCCATCAATCTCCAGCATGTTATCTCTTCTGACGAGTTCTCTCCTCCATAGCTCGATGAACTTCCTCTTGAGAGATGCTCCTAAAGGACCATAATCCCAGAAACCTGCAGGTGCATCACTATATATCTCCGAGGCAGGATAAAAGAAGCCCCTCTCTAATGCAAGCCTCATGACGGCTTCGTATCGTTGATCAATGTCTAAAATCTTCTTCAATTCAGTCTACCTAGATCTTGAGCATGATCTTGCATCAATATAAATCTACTTACGTTTTAGCAGGATCAATAAAACAAAATTGTCGCTGATCTGAGCTCAATCAAAACATGCCTTCTCAGCTATACATTAACGCTTTACAGTTTGGACAAGAATGATTTAGATTAACCCATGCATCTATACAGTCTCTGTGAAAGAGTGCTCCGCATGCGCTACATCTTACAGTATTCCCGCTGGTTAACGGATAATAACATATAGTGCATACTCCTTCTTCAACGTCTTCTGCAATCTCTATTTGTGCAACAGAAGTCCTACTTCTCTCACCCCTCAATCTAGGCTGTGGCCCACTTGGCTCAGTAGATAAAGTATCAGGATACGCGACGGTTGGCGGAATCTCCATTGGATAGATTACCTCTTTCTTCAAGGGCGTCAAGAGTATGAGAGCACCTATGCCGAGCTCAATGATCGCTGTAAATATTGCTGCGAAAAACCCTATGTCCGGGTATCCTCTAAGATTTACTCCAAGTATCTTGAATACATATATGTATATTGGAGAGAATAGAGATAAAAGTCCACCAGTCAGTGTTAATCCTCCGAGCAGCACTTTAATTGCATTCAACTTCTTAACCAGGTATGCTATAAGTAAGCTGAAACCAGCTAGTAAACCACCAACTACAGAAAATAGAAAAGATTCGATGAAATTATATCCGGTAAGAGTTAAGACTGCTTCTCCATTCGTCTCAATATACCATCCTAGTAGCAATGTAAGGATGTGTATAGCTCCTGCGACGGCCCCACCTGCGCCAATCTTAAAAAACCTTGATACAACTTCTTCATGTGTAACAATCAATACTATACGCCTCTACACATAAGTCTGTCATCTCTTTTATAAACTTCTCTTTTAGAATTTTCCCGAGAACCTAGAAAAATAAAGTTTTACTAGATTCCTGATTATGTGGGCGTCACCAATATCTTGAGGATTACTGGTGTTTGATGGCCATTTCAGTAAACTAGATGTTACCTCATTATTTCCACATTTAAATCAACTAAATCAAGCTTAACTTCATTGCGGCCTTTCTGCATAATTGTTGTACACTTTATTTAGTGCTTTTATAATCGCAAAACTTATATTTCATTTATCAATACTAACTCTAGCACAATTCTATCAGTGATGTGTAATGAGCATATTTTCATCTTCTTCAAAGAAGGAGAAGTGGCTTGAAGAATTAGAGCAAAAGTTTTCTCAAGAACTATCAAGTACCAAGCAAGGTATAATTGAGAAGCTTACGGAGGCAGTTGATAGACTAAACGATTCACTGGAAGATATTGGGAGAAATGTGAATAACCTAATAACGTTAACGTCAACACTTTCATCTTTTCCATCAGTCTTCGAGGGAAAGATCGCGCCATTCATAGGAGAACTTGAAAAGGTCTCCGAAGAACTTACAATAGTTAGATACTATGAAAACATGCTGCTCTCAGTTCAGGAGGGGATAAAAGATATAGTTGAAGCATTAACCAAGGAAAGAGAAATGATTAGGCAGGAAACCCAGCAGCTGGTCAAGGAGAGGACGGAGCTAGAATCTATGAAGGAAGAGTTGAGAAAATGGAGAGAAGAATTAGAGAAGAAAGAAAGAGAATTGAGCATGAGGGAAGAGATGATAAATACTTTAGAGGAGAAGAAGAGAGAACTTGAACAGAAGGTCGCTGAGCTTTCTCAGAGATATTTATCGGGCATTGAGGAAGCGAGAAGCAGACTTGAAGAGATGATTAAAGAGATGGTGAGAGATTTTAAGCTTAGAGAAATTAGGCTTGAGAGACTTGTAAGGAGAGAGGCTGAGTTGAAGGAATCCCTGGCCAAGCTGAGAGAAAAAGAAGAAGCTGCAGCAGAATTAGAAAAGAAGGCCTCTCAGCTTAGAGCGGAAATAAATACTTTAAGTGAGAGGAAGAGAAGGATCGAGACCGAGATTAGAGAACTGGAAGATAAGAGGTCTAGGCTTGAGAAGCTCTTGGGAGAATTAAGAAGAGCTTATCTTAGTCCTTAGAAAAAGTTTCCATCCTCTGTAGTTTTTCAGTTAGCTCATGAAAAGCATCAATCAATGCTGAGACCTTATCTGAAATATCGCCTATCTCAGTCTGGATGTTCTTCTCCAAATTTGATAGAGTTTTCTCAATGGCCGCAATTCTTACTTCAAACTTATCAAGCCTCTCGATAAGTTTGGCTAAATACTCACCTTTCTCTATTCTTTCTATTCTTTCCTCTAGTTTTGCTTCGGCCTCATCTAAGACTTCTAAACCCTTGGCAACACCCATGACGAAATCAAATGTTGCGACCTTCTTCCCACTAGGAGTATCTAGATATTCAGGGATAATCTCTATCTCAATTCTTTTTTCTTCTTTCCTAGATTCTCCAGACAATTTCTCCACCCTAAAATGTTATCAAGACTATATTAAATTTAATTCTTTATAATGGTATCCCTGAAGATATTGGTGATGATCAAGTTTAGGTACTGTTTCTCTACGTAGTTTGGTCAATATATTAAAGGGTTATCGGTCTTCTACATAAGGGACATCTACTCTTCATAGTTATCCAATCCTCAAAACAGTTTTCATGCCCAATAGCTCCACAATAAGGACATTCGATTACAGGGGCTCCTTCACTAATCTCTGAAAGACACACTACACATATACGCTTAGTCTCAAGCTTGGGAGGAGGGGGAGTGGTCTTCTTAACTTCTTCAATAGCCCAAGGATTCCAGAGTCCCTTACTTACAGGCTTACCTATCTTTATCCTCTTCATTATGTGAATCCACCGAGATAGATGGCCTAGTTTATCAGTATATATGTATTCTTTCTACTTCAGAAATAAATTATTCTATGATGTTTTAAGAATTAGCTTTAATGGTAGAGGAGTGAACCTTCTACTAGTCTCTACATATGTTATATCGCCGTCTTTTATTCCTACTTCTCTCAGTGTTTGGTCATCTTGTAGCCTCCATTTCTTGTAGAGTATCTCTGGATCCGGGAAACCGAAGCTTTCAGCGATCTTCTTCTTTAAATCTATTACCCTATCATCTAAGCTTACAGAGATCTCGGCTCCCTCTGTTTTTACATGTTCTCCGCATGCGAAGCACTCAATCTTCCTCATTAATTTTACTTTAGTGAATCTAGTGGAGTAGCCATCGTAGACTAGAAGTCCGTTAAGTATTCTTCCAAGAGATTCTCCATGGAGTATCTTTACAATCTCCGTGGTTGCTATCCCCGCGATGGTGGCAGCGACACTTTGGAGAGCAGGCATCTTAGGCTTAAGTGATTCCTGTATCTCTCTAACCTTGATTCTAACATCTTCATCCAGTTTGTCAAGTATCTGTGCTTGAGAGTATTTTATATCGAAAATAGTCTTTATACCTACTTCGAAGAGTCTTTCAACTAGATCGAGACTTACATGTATTTTTTGTTCTTCTAGATCTTTCTTCAAGTCTTCAGGCTTTCTCCTCCTTAGGGTGCATTCAGCAAGCTGTATCTCTCTAGGGATTAGATCTTCTCCATGACATTCTAAGCAGGCTGTTTTGCCGGGAATCACTACCTGGAGGTTTGAGTAAAGTCCCTCCATCGCTACATCTACTAAAGGCTTATCTAGCTCAATACACATTGAGTTAACCCATCTTCTTACAGGCCAGTTATCTAAACATGAGCAGACCACTTCGGCTTTCCTGAAAAGATCTTCACTCAATTCTCTGACATCACTATAGTATTGGTCTACTATAACCAGCGGATTCATTTTTACAAGTTTTTCTTTTGCGGCCACAGTCTTAGGTCTACCTACATCATCATCTGTGAAGAGCATCTGTCTACTGAGGTTGGATACTTCAACTACGTCATTATCTACTATTATCAATCTTCCAACACCCATTAAAGTAAGATTTTTCGCCACCTCGCATCCTATAGCTCCAACCCCAATAACCATAACAGTTGATTCAGCAAGCTTATCCTGTCTCCATCCCTCTATCCTTAACTGCCTCTCATATCTCTCCAGGTTCTGCATACCCAGAATACCCCACATCTTCCACGATATATCTCCAATCTAGATGTTTATAGTAGTAAACTATCTAATTAAGATGAAAATGGATGCCTGCTTCTTTATAGTAGGCTAAGCCTAACTCTTATTTAAGCGGTATCTTTTCCTATCCTGGATAATCTCTTATCAAGACCATCAGAGGTTTTTAAAGTCTCTAACTTTGCCAAGCATCTACTTATTCATATCGGATGATGCCGTTGAGGATGTTCTCGCAGGTTTCATGCCTCATCAGAGTTTAAGGGATAGTTTCTTCGATTGGGATATAACTTGAAGAGAAGATCTAGCCCATATAGAGCACGCACCCTCTGACGATACCATGCATGGACCGTATGGAGAATTCGGTGTGCATTTTTTCATGAAGAGTTGGCATTCTACTGGTTTTATCTTACCTATTATTACTTCTCCGCATCTACATCCAGGTGATAGATCGTAGCTCCATTTAGTTTCGTCCAGCTCTCTTATTCCATATCTCTGAAATGCATCTAAACTAGCGTATTCGTCTCTTAATCTGTATCCGCTTCCGGGAATAAATCCTATACCTCTCCATGCCGCATCACATTCTTCAAATACCTTCTTAACCATGTTCTTAGCAACACTATTACCATTCCAGGATACAGCCCTAGTATACTCTATGACAACTCTAGGTTTTCCATAATATTTCTGTTTTAGGATTTCCGCAATAGATATCAATATGTCAAGCGGCTCGAATCCGGATACTACAGTTGGTATGCTATACTTCTCGGATAGAGGCTTCCAAGCTTCTCCACCAATTATTGCTGATACATGTCCAGGAGCTATTACCGCATCGACTCTTCCAACCTTATCTACAGCGTATTCTGCCGCCGGCGGAGTCAATCTTCCAGCAATAATGAAGCTGAAGTCTTCCGGGATCATCTTCTTCAGTATTGTTGAAGCATAGATTGGATACGTTGTTTCAAACCCGATCGCGAAGAATACTGATTCCTTCGTATTCTCCCTAGCATCTCTGATCGCATCGGGTAGACTATACACTATCGAAACTTCACCACCGTTGGATCTTGCTTCGGCGAGACTTCTGGCATCGTTTATCTTCCTAACGGCTGGAAGCTTGTAAGCATCTCCATATGTGTAGACTCTTACCCCTTCTAAGGAGAGCTTGACAGCGTTCTCAACATAGAAAGATGGTGTAATACATACGGGGCATCCTGGTCCCGCTACAATATCTATACCTTCTGGCAGGAGTGTTCTTAAACCGTAATGGACTGTGGCCCACTCGTGTGTTCCACAGAAATTCATGATCTTCAATTCATCAACGCCTTTAGATCTTACACTCTTCCATAATGTTTCAATTATCTTTACAACTTTACATGCTAATCCTCGGTCTGACCTAAAGAATCTATTGGTTGCATCTCTCAGGTCGACGGAGCTCATCCCATACATGGATAAATATGTCGTTCTTAAAACTATACCGTCCTTAAACATTTTTATGCAGAATTAAATGTTCCTCCTGCTAAACATCCGATGGTATCTACATAAACATATCACGGTATTAGAATTTTATGCTTTCTAAGCTAGAGATTTTAATTTAGCTTTTATATGTTTCTGAGGGTTTACATGAGAGAGTTGGAGAAGCTGGCTGCTGAACGTGCACGTGAAGCTGTAAAATATGATAAGCTGGGTATGAGGGAGGAGGCGGTTGCAAACTATAAAGAAGCTATCCAGCTTCTCTTGAAACTGATTAGATTTACAGAGGACCCTGTAATGAAAAGAGTCTACGAGGAGAAAGCGAAGCAGTATAAAGAAAGGCTTGAAGCTCTACTTGAGAAGAGCTTGGAATCAGCTTATACTCCAACGAAGAATGGCAAACAACATGAAGGCTATCACATAATAGACCCTCCACCTGTAAAGTGGGATGATGTGATAGGATTGGAAGAAGCTAAGAAGGCTCTCAAAGAAAGTATCATATATCCATCTCTAAGACCGGAATTCTTCCCTCTCGGGTGGCCCCGTGGAATACTGTTTTTCGGCCCTCCTGGATGTGGAAAGACCATGCTTGCAGCTGCTGCTGCCAATGAGATAGATGCTGTTTTTCTTCAGGCTGATGCATCAATGATCATGTCTAAGTGGCTTGGAGAATCGGAGAAAAACATTGCTGCACTATTTGAGGAAGCTAGAAAATATGAAAGGGAAGGGAAACCCGTCATAATCTTGATAGATGAAGTTGACTCATTAACTGCTTTTAGAGAGAACGAGGTTGGAGGAGAAGCTAGAGCAAGGAATCAGCTTTTAAAAGAGATGGATGGTCTCCAAGATAAAGGTAGAACTCCTAGAATATACGTGATAGCTGCGACGAATAAGCCGTGGCTTCTCGATGAACCGTTCATAAGACGTTTCCAGAAGAGGATATACATACCATTACCAGACATGGAGGCTAGGCTTAGGATGCTTAAGCACTATACTAAAAGGCTTGACTTGGATAGTAGCATAGATTTTAACGAGCTTGCAAGATTGACGGAGGGATACAGTGGAGCAGACATCTCCCAGGTATGCATGGAGGTGCAGCTTAAGGTTGTAAGCGAATTTTTCGAAAGAGGTGGAGGCGACAAGCCGAGAAAGATAACAATGGACGACTTTCTAGAAGTTATGAAGAAAGTCAAACCGAGCATAAGAATGGAGTCTTTGAAGAGGATGATGGAGTGGGCTGCAAGATATGGAGCGGTATCTTGAGATAGGCTTTACCTACTCTCCTACCGTGCAATCTCCGCTTCCTTTTCTACTAACTGCTTCTTATCGTATATGTAGCTCATCTTAGATTTATCGTATCCAGCGAACTCGAATTCACCTACAATGGCTATAGCCCTGATATTACATGATTCAGCACATTGAGCACAGAATATGCAACGATCGAGGAGGTAAGTTACGTTTACTTCTTTTCCTCTACCAATTATCTTTATTGCTTTTACGGGGCAGACTCTAGCACATAAACCACATCCTACGCATTTCTCGATAAGCCATACCGGTCTTCCTCTGAAATCTTTAGGGGGCTCTCTTCTCTTATGAGGGTATTCTTCGGTTGATGGTTTCTTGAAGATGCTCTTTAAAGCTTCGAATGCGAACTGCGTTTTCACCACCCCCATAATATCTTCGTGAGTAAGAACTGGGTTACCGCTAGGGGGATCAAGTATTTCCACATGCCTGCAAGTATCTGGTCTATTCTAAATCTTGCAAATATCGCTCTAAGAGACACCATCAAGAATAAGACTACGAATACCTTAATAAGGAATATCATTATCGGTGGCAGTATCCAGAGTTGTTCAGGTCCACCTAGATAGAGTGCTGAGATCAGAGATGAAGCGAGAACCAACTTTATGTTCTTACCCAATCTTATCAATGCTAGTTTGACACCGCTGAACTCAGTAATCGATCCTGCAACTATCTCTGTTTCAGCTTCTGGGGCATCGAAAGGTGTTAGTTCAAGCTCGGCCAGCATACATGTAAGAATGATCCCGAAACCCAATGGTTGGGTCCAGATAATCCAGCTATTATTCTGCTGCCACTCAACTATCGTAGTTAATGAAAAACTTCCAGCAGGTATTGCAGGGCAGAGCAGAGTGAAGACTAGGGGTATCTCGTATCCTAGTAGCTGGGTAGCGGACCTCGTCCCTCCTACTATGCTGAAGATGTTGCCTGAGGAGAATCCTCCGAGGAAAACCATCGCGGTAATTATTGTGAATATGAATGTGAGAAGGATTAGATCTCCCTCGAAATACGTTAATGCTTGTACTTCGGTCATGGGTATAAGGCTGAAGGCTGTTAGAGGTAGAGAGAAATACATTATCGGAAAGATTAAGAAGAAAATTTTGTCGGCCATAGTTGGCGTGATATCCTCTTTTCTTAAAAGCTTGATGAAGTCTGCGATAGGCTGAAGTATACCCATGTATCCTGTGTAGGTTGGCCCTAGACGGTTCTGTATTCTCCCAGTTATCTTTCTTACAGCCCACTCAGCAAAGAATGCTAAGAGTATTATGAATAAGAATCCAGGGAAGATTAGAACCTGCCCTAAGAAAATTAGTGTTTCTGATACCATTCTCTCGCATACCTCCTTAGATCATCAAGTGTCCAAGACTGTTTCTCTTTTTTCTCGCAGTCTATTATCTGCATTCTATCCATGCATGAGAAGCAGGGGTCAATTCCTGCAAGTATAACGGGTACATCTGCTAGATAAATCCCAGTGAGCATCTTGCATAGAGCTTTTAGGTTTGCTAGAGTCGGAGCTCTAATCTTATAGCGTTCAGGTTTATCGGTTCCATTCGATCTAGCATAATGTATTAGTTCACCTCTCGGTGCCTCCACTCTTGAGACGGTCTCAGAGGGAGGTATAACTAATCTAGTTTTTACACTTATGTCTCCAACTGGGAGTTTTGATAATGCCTCTCTTACAATATTTATGCTTTCTAGGATCTCTTCAGCTCTAATCATCATTCTACTAAAGCAGTCCCCCTCATCCCTAGTTACTATATTGAAAGAAATGTCATCATACGCTATGTATGGATCGTCTTTTCTAACATCCCTTTTTACTCCGCTTGCTCTAGCTAATGGTCCGACAGCATTATATCTGACGGCGTCTATACTACTGAGGTATCCTACCCCGACCGTCCTCTTAAGAATAGTAGGTTCTTTCTGGATCATTTGAATATATTTCTTGGCTTTCTCTTCTATTACCTCTAACCCCTTCAAGATTTTGGAAATCTTCTCTTGATCTAGATCTCTTCTAACTCCTCCAATAGTGTTCATAGCGTAGTTAACTCTATTTCCAGAGATTTCTTCTAGTAGATCCATGATTACCTCTCTGTCTCTCCACACGTACATGAAGAATGTATCAAATCCTACTTCATGAGCTAGTATCCCAAGCCAGAGAAGGTGGCTATGTATTCTCTCTAGTTCTGCGATTACTGTTCTAATATACTTGGCTCTAGGCGGAGCTTCTACACTCAGCAGGTCTTCAACTGCTTGAACGTAGCATGTCGTATGTGCATGAGAACAGATACCGCATATTCTTTCAGCCAAGTAGAGATTCTGAATATATGTTCTATTCTCCATAGCTTTCTCTATCCCTCTATGTACATAGCCGATCCTAGGAGTAACTTGGACGACCTGCTCCCCCTCAACTTCGATGATGAATCTTTCAGGTTCCTTCAAGGCTGGATGCTGAGGCCCTATTACAACCTTAATCATTGAACCGCTCATTAATCCCATCCCCATTCATACTTAATCTTGATTTAATCTGCTCTAATGTTGCTTCTTTTCTTAATGGGTGAAGATTTTCAGGCCAATCTTCTGGAAGTATTAATCTAGAGAGGTTTGGATGTTCTTCGAATCTAACTCCTAGGAGATCGTAGACTTCTCGTTCGTAGAGTTCAGCTGTAACATATATATCAGATATAGAACCTATTTTTGGATTTGTCTTGAGCACGTTGGTTTTCATAGAGACCACTATAGAATTCCCGCATACGATGTGGTATATGAGTTCGATTCTCTCTTCTGAATCAAGTCCTGTAATAGTTGATAAATGGTCGAAGCCTAAGCTACCCCTCATATAAGATAATGCTTCTCTAATAATAGATGCATCAACTTCAACGTACACTCTTCTAGGTTTAGCAATCTTTGAATTATGGACTCTCTCTCCAAACCTGTTCTTCAAGCTTGTTATAATCTCATCTTCATTCAATATCTTCCTCAGCCTCCATCTTTTTTATGAGCTTCTTGAATCCATAGATTATTGCTTCAGGTCTAGGCGGACAACCTGGAACATATACGTCAATCGGCACTATCTTGTCGACTCCACCTATTACGTTGTATCCATCCCAGAATGGAGCGCCGCTTACAGCACATGTTCCAATGGCGATGACATGTTTCGGCTCAGGAATCTGTTCATAGATTGTTAGAAGCCTATCTCTTACTTGTCTTGTAACTGGACCTGTGACAGCTAGTACATCAGCATGCCTCGGGCTTCCCTTAAGCATTATACCGAACCTTTCAACATCATATCTAGGAGTAAATATTGCTACAAGCTCTATATCGCATCCATTACATCCGCCTGTATTAAAGTGGGTGACCCATAGAGACCTCGTCCTAGCCCATTTTAGGATTTTGTCGGCGAGTTTTGCCTTCATAGAATATTGTTCACCTTTTTACCATCAACGATATTGAAGCGAGTATTAATGCTGAGTATGTTATAACCGCTAGAGAAAGTAGGTTAAAAGAGATAGCTAGGATGAAAGCGGCCACATCGAGGACGAGAAAGTAAATAGCATATATCATGAACCTCTCAAGATCTATTCTAGATCTTACATCAAATGGAAAGTTTTCACCGCAAGAATATGGCATAAGCTTAATAATTCCACTACCATTATGAACAAGTCTTGAGTTAACCACTACGCTCCTCTTACCTAAGATAAATATTAATATTCCTAACATTAAGCTTAACCCGAATATAATAAAAAATGAAGCCGGTCCTGGATTCATACCAATAGATTATTCATATTTTTCTTTGATAAGAATATCGCATATAAGGTATATACTAGTATGAATAAAGGCCAGCTAAGACTGTTTTCTATATATATGATATATATATCGAATCTTAAAAATATACCTTCGATACATATAATGGGGGTTCGGTTTGTATCATTACTTGGAATTTTTTCTCATTGGTTTGATTTTGGTTCTTTCCATAATTGCTATCGAGATTAGAAGCTTATTCAGGGCTACATTAGTCTTCGCAGTTATGTGTACGTCTATCGGTGTTTTGTTCTGGTTGCTCGGAGCCTACTATGTTGCAATATTCCAGCTTCTAATCTATGCTGGAGCTATGGTCGTATTGCTTATAGCGGTTATAGCTCTTACAGCTGGAGAGGAGCGTGAAATGAAGTGAAGATTGAAAGATTCCTCGGATTAATTACTCTACTACTACTGCTCACCGCGTTAGTTTTCTTTGTAGTGTATATTTCACGGTCTTCTACGTTTGCAGAGATCTCTCCTCCTAGAAGTTTGGTAGAAGTAGAGCTTGCAGGCCCAGCGATCTCTTCATATCTTTGGACTGATAGATCCCAAGATGTAGTTGTCCAAGCCTTCATATTATTTTCGGCTACGTTAGGTGGTCTATTATTCTTTAAAGCAGGAGGATGGTGAGATAATGCTTCCAGTCCTATGGTATATCACTACGGCATTCATCCTCTATTCAGTTGGAATATACGCTCTCATAACGAAGAGAAACCTGATACGGCTCATTCTAGGTATAGAGATAATGGTTAATGGTGCACATGTAAATTTTATAGCAGTTTCTTCTTACTGGAAGGGAGGCTTCATCGATCCTTCCGTCAGTTCAATAGTGATAATTTCGATAGGTCTGGCCGCCTCTGTTAGTGCAGTGCTTCTAGCCCTTGCATATCAAGCCTACAAATGCTACAGGACACTAGATATCCGTGTTATGCGTAGGCTAAGGGGGTGATAAAAATGTTTACTCCTTCTCTAATAATCATCTTCGCATTCTCGATAGTCATGCCTTTCATCAAGTTTATCGTATCTACGCATAAGATCCACTTAGCATGTAACATTCTCTCGATAATAGGGTTTTCCTCAGCTTTAATCATCTTCTCTCTAGACATCTTGGAGAAGATTCGGCTCGTGCTCCAGAACATACTTCCAAGTTCTAATCCCTACGGAATAATCTCAGCTTTTGATTCTTCAGAGATCCTAATCTTCTTGGTGGCCAATAGCCTCGGGCTTCTAACTTCCATATACTCACTTAAATATATGGAGAGAGATTCTGGACTCCCAATCTACTATTCTCTACTATTCTTGAATGTTGCAGGGATACTAGGTTTAGCTTCTTCTTACGATTTCTTCACACTCTTCGTCTTCTGGGAATTAATGTGTGTTTCATCATACATGCTTGTGGCTTTTAGGAAGAGCGAGTCGGAATCTATCGAGGCGGGAATAAAGTATACAATTATGAGTAGTGCAGGGTCGGCGACCATCCTCTTCGGTTTAACATTGATCTATACTGTTACAGGAACGCTAAACTTTCAAGGTGTAGCTTCAGCCCTCAAGGCCATCTCCTTCAATCCCTTGATCTACGTTGCGTTAGTTTTCCTACTAGTTGGTTTCGGCATAAAGACGGCGTTGTTTCCATTGCATACATGGCTTCCAGACGCCTACATGGCGGCGCCCTCATCCATCTCTGCATTCATGTCTGGGATAGTTACCGTAACAGGATTGTATGCGATGATCCGCTCATTCTCAGTTCTAAGTTATGCTGTAGACATCCATTCTATCTGGTTAATAAGCGTTCTAAGCGTGCTGAATATGTTTTTCGGTAATATTGCAGCTCTTCTTCAAGATGACCTAAAGAGGATGCTCGCATACTCTAGCATAGCTCACGTAGGCTACATGTTGATAGGTGTTTCCGTGTGGACGCTTCCAGGCATAACAGCTTCTCTACTACACTTGTTCAACCACGCATTCATTAAATGTGTATCTTTCTTTTGTGCTGGAGCATTTGTGTACCGGCTAGGTACTAGGAAACTAGCGGAGATGCATGGTGTAGGTCGAGTGATGCCATTAACCACGTCAGCATTGATAATCTCTCTGCTATCATCTATAGGTATGCCGCCTCTCAATGGGTTCATCAGCAAACTCTACTTGTTCTTGGCATCTATGAATTCTGGAATGCTCTGGCTTGGCCTATCTCTCGTAATCAACAGCGCAATATCAGCAGGATACTATCTTAGAATAATAAGAGTACTGATGGCTCCTAAATCCGAAAACATGGAGAAGATGAAGGAAGCTCCAATACAGATAGTTGTCCCAATATATGCTGCTACAGTCTTTATCATATTCTTCGGATTATATCCTGACCCTGTTTTCAGTCTTGCCCAATCGGCCGCCTCACATATCTTAAGTCTAGGGGAGGGGTAGATGCGGAGATGAACATTACTGATTTTGCTCCCTGGATTTGCTGGATATCCCCCTTAATTGGAGCATTGCTCACTCTTCTCTCCAGGGATAATACTGTAAAAGGAGTGGCCGCTTCATCCTCAGTTTTGGTATCATGGATCTCGGCTCTGCTTATGGTGCCAATGGTTTCTACTAATCAAGCACTGAATGTTAAGAGTGGCTGGATCTATCTCCCAGAAGGCGAACCTACTAGTTTAGGAATGCTTGTCGACTCACTATCTATAATTATGGTGAACATAGTATCTTTTGTCAGCTTCCTAATACTAGTGTACTCTACATGGTATATGAGGAGAGAAGATGGTCAGACGAGATTTTGGGCTCTTATGTCTCTTTTTACATCAAGTATGCTTCTACTAGTTTTAGCAGATAACTTCATACTTTTCTTCATTGGGTGGAAAATGGTTGGATTATGTAGTTTTGCATTGATAGGCCACTACTATAGAGATGAAGAAAGATACTGGATCGGTGGACCTCCGCCCAGCCCTTTCCAGAAGCCCTCAACATGTGCTCTGAAGGCATTACTTGTAACATCTTTCGGAGATGTGGCCATGCTATCTGGAATAATACTAATATTTGTATACTCTAAAACTTTTAATTTTGTAACACTGCTTAATTCGTCTCCGGAATGGATGCTTAAGATGGCTCAATCGCCTGGATTGATCCTGGCATCTATAATATTGTTACTGCTGGGTGTTGCTGGGAAATCAGCTCAATTCCCACTTCATATTTGGTTACCTGAAGCTATGGCTGGGCCAGCACCTGTCTCTGCATTAATACATGCCGCTACAATGGTTAAAGCAGGAGTATACATAGTCGCCCGACTATTCCCATTATACTATAATACATACTGGATCGTTGGAATTCAAGAAGCTAGATTCTTTTTCCAGATAGTTGCCTTCTTGGGAGTAGCTACTGCCTTTCTAACAGCTACAGAAGCCGTTACTGCTTTAGAGATTAAGAAGATTCTAGCTTATTCAACTATGAGCCAGATAGGCTACATGATGATGGGGCTGGGTGCCGCCGGGTTAAGCCAAGAAGCTACTATAGCTGGTTACAGTGGAAGTATGCTCCACTTGCTTAGTCACGCATTATTCAAGGCAGCATTATTCATGTCGGCGGGCGCAGTGATACATTTGACGGGCTCAATATACATACATGAGAAGAGTCTCGATAAACGGAGAACCCGGCTTATATGGTTCTTTACGTGGGTGTCTGTATTATCTCTTATTGGCGTTCCACCGTTCTCAGGTTTCTGGAGTAAGGATGAAGTACTTGCAGCCTGCTTAGAGTCGGGTCAAATCTTATTATTCAGTCTCGGATTACTGACAGCTTTTGTTACCTGCCTATATTCTATAAGAATGATGTACCATGTATTCCGCGTTGATGCAAAGGTACATGATGGAGGAGGACATACGCACTCCGAGGAAGAACCGGTGATGGTTGCGCCAATAGGCGTTCTTTCAGGGTTGTCTCTAATAATAGGCATCCTAGGATACTGGTTTAAAAACTTGTTCAAAGAGATCTTTCATGGATTCTTATCGATGAGTCTAAGATTGGAAACATATCCGAGAGGAGAATGGGTGGAGTCAACTCTAATCCCATTATCTTCTATCTCAGTCATCGCAATAGCTTCAGTGGCTAGCTACTTCTATTATGTCAAGTATAGAGCGGATTACGTGAATCTTATAGTCAGGAATCCTATATTGGAGAAGCTGCATAAAGTCTTTTGGAATAGATGGTATATTGATAAATTCTATGAATCGGTGTTTGTTAGAAGTATACTATCTGTAAGATCGGGCATCCAGGGTAAGCTAGAAACGTCCATGGACGTGTTATTGAATATAGGTGTCCCAGGGATATTCAGCAGGATGAGTCAGATATTGAGAAGCATGCAGACGGGTTTGCTATCTGTGAATATGTTGTACGTGCTGATCTTCTTAGCCGTCATGATGATCTTCCTACTGGTGGGGTAAGATGTGGTCGTCTAACCTGCTCCTTCAAGTAATAGTCATCCCGATTATTGTCTCAATCATTATATTGCTTACAAGAGGTAGATTGGGTAAAGCTGGAGCATACATTGCCTGTGCATCCTTAACCTATACATCTCTCATTCTAGTCTCTCTCTATATACAGTTATGGAGTAGTCTAACATCTATCTATGAGGAATATTCTTGGAGCCAGTTTCTAAGATTAAAGCTTGGTTTATTAGCCGATGGTCTAAGCCTACCGATCGCTCTCATTATGAACCTTCTGTGTACTGTATGCGCTTTCTATTCTATTCCCTACATCACACATAGGATCGAGATATTGTATGGTGGAGAGAACGATAAGTTGCTAAACTTGTATTTCGCAATATATCTCTTCTTTGCGGTTGGATTAACCGGGGTCGCACTATCAACAGATTTGATTACTATGTATCTTTTCCTTGAGCTTGTCTTAATCCCCTCCTACTTCATGATAGACTTATACGGTTACCATGATAGACATAGGATAGCTATGATGTACTTTATATGGAATCATCTAGGTGCAGGGCTTTTCCTAGCTGGAATAGTCTTGGCATATTTCAGTAATGGGGGTAGCTTCAACATATTTGACTTAGCGAAGGTTCAAGGCGGATCAGCTTTTTGGGTATGCTTCTTTATTCTTTTAGGCTGGCTTATCAAGATGGCTATCTTCGGGTTCCATGTATGGTTGCCCCATGCACATGGAGAGCATCCAACATCCATTGCTGCGATAATCGCTACAATTGTAGGCCTAGGAAACTACGCAATAGTAAGATTGCTTGTTAACAACATGTTTAACGCGTTTCAGCTCTTCGGATTACCGCTGATGATTTGGTCCTTGGTTACGATGGTGTACGGTGCCTTTCTGACTTTAGCGCAAGATGATATTAAGAGATTGTATGCATGTTCAACTATAAGCCAGAATGCTTACTCCATCCTAGGTATAGCAAGCTGTACAACACTTGGAGTAGTAGGCGGGATCTTCTACTTCATCAGCCACATGATTGGAAAATGTATTCTCTTCTCAGTGGCCGGAATAGTAGTTTACCTTTCAGAGGTGAGAGATATGAGGAAGATTAGCGGATTAGCCAAGCTCGCTCCATCGACGGCCATCCTCGCAATTCTTGGATCGATGATACTCTCAGCCATACCCCCTCTGAGCGGCTTCCAGGCAGAATGGGCGATGTTCATAGGAATATTTGAGAAAAGTGTTGAGATAGGATACCTTGTTGCCTTCACAGGGATATTTGCAACCTTCCTAACACTAGTCTATACATTCTGGCCTATAAAGAGAGTATTTTTTGGGCAGCCATCTTTCGAATCCAACTCAGTGAAGAAGGAACCCCCTATGATGGTAATTCCGTTATTCATTCTCTCAGCGATCTCCATCTTATTCGGCGTATACCCAGACTTCATACTCCGCCTCCTAACATACTCTTCTATATAACCTGCCATAGATGAAGAAATACTCCCTACAAGCTTCTAAGAACATTATTCGCCTCCTCAACCCAGCATCTTCTAAATAAGTCTATTTTTGATGCATACTTCATAAGATAAATAGAGAAGATCGGCAATGTATAGACAGTTGTGGAGGATAGGGTATGACTGTACATGGTAGGATAATATGGGTTGCAGGTCCAGCTGTCCGAGCAGAGGGGATGATGGGTGCAAGAATGTATGAAACAGTGTACGTAGGTGAAGAGAGGCTTATCGGAGAGATAATAAAGCTAACAGGAGACGTGGCCTTCATACAGGTCTACGAGAATACAAGTGGTCTTAGGCCTGGTGAGCCAGTCTATGGGACAGGACAGCCATTAACTGTAGCGCTTGGCCCCGGGTTAATTGGAAGCATCTACGATGGAGTTCAGAGACCATTACTAAGCATAGCTAGAACTGTCGGTCCATTCATTAAACGTGGAGTACACGTACCGCCTATAGCTCTAGATAAGAAGTGGAAGTTTACGCCAACGGTCAAGAAGGGTCAGAGAGTTGGAGCTGGAGATACTATTGGAGTAGTTGAGGAAACCCCATTGATACAGCATAAAGTCATGGTTCCACCAGATAGTAAAGGAGGAGAAATAGTGGGGATCGCTGATGAAGGAGAATACACTGTTGAAGAAACGATAGCGACGATAAGAACGAACAGAGGTGAAGAACAATTAAAAATGTATCATAGATGGCCAGTAAGACAGCCTAGACCTTTTAGGGAAAGATTGGATCCCGTGGTCCCGCTCATAACGGGTCAAAGAGTTTTGGACACATTATTCCCGATGGCGAAAGGGGGGACAGGATGTATTCCAGGAGCTTTCGGAACAGGGAAATGCGTACCACCTGGAACACCAATCCTACTTTCTGATGGAACAATTGTACCGATAGATGAATTGTTTAGGAAAGCTTCCGCCGGCACTAGCATGAATGATGGTTTAGAAGAAGTGTTAATTCCTGTAGAGGGGTTGAAGATTATAGGTTTCGATGGAGAGAGGTTAAGAGAACTCGAGGTATCCCACATCTATAGAGGGAGATCCAAGTGTCTGGTAAGATTAGTTACTTCTTCCGGTAGAGAGATTAAGATTACACCATTACATAAATTGTTCAAGCTTGATCCCGAGACAGGTAGAATATTGGAGATGCCTGCTTATAGCATATCTAAGGGAGATCTTTTAGCTATGCCTCGTAAATTATCTATCAAAAACATCTACCAACCTATCCCGCTGGAAGAAATCCATGACTTGCATTTATGTGGAGAAGAAGATCTCAAGCTTGTTAAAGAAATGTTCAGAGAAGCTGAGCAAGAAGCTATGTCGCTCAAAGCTTTAGCAAAAGCCATCAACGTAAACTATTGGACTCTTATATCATATCGTAGCAGTAGGCATAAGCCAACGTTAGGATTCTTAATAAAACTATCCAGACATCTCGGTAGAGAACTCCCACTTGAATTTACTGTTAAAAGTCATGGTAGAGGAAAAAGAGTAAGACTGCCCCGGTACATGACTTCCAAGTTTGCCGAGTTCATAGGGTTGATGATGTCTAGCGGAGTAATTACGAAACATGGCTTAAGATTTACGAATCGTAATAGACTCGTTGTCTCCCGTTTCAACCAGCTGCTTAGAGAGATATTCAAGGTAAATGGTAGAGAAAAGATATTCAAGGATAAGAGAGGGACCGAAATAAACAATATATCTCTAGTGAAGATTCTTAGTTCTATTGGATTTCCAGTAGTAGGGAAATCTGGGAAGCCGGCTATCCCGAAGATAATTCTTATGTCGCCTGATGATGTAATTGCAGGATTTATTAGGGGATACTACTTAGGTGGAGGGTCGTTCAACAAGGGCACGGTAGAGATATCTTCTACATCAAGAGAACTCATAGAGTTGCTCTCATATTTGCTGACTAGGCTTAACATACTCTATAAAGTCGTGATCGGGAGAGAGGAGAATGAAGGCAGAGAAAATAAAATATTGATTTCAGGGATGAACGAGCTCAAGAGATTTTATTTGAATATACTTGAAGAAGTTAAAGATTTGGAGAAAGCTTCCATCATCAGAGAATATGTTGAAACCCATACTGAGGTTCAGGCTTCTCTGGGAGAAGCTTTGCCAATATTCCAACTTGAAGGAGAGCATTCGTGTATCCTCGTATCAACGTTGATTAGAGCATTAGAAGATGTATTCTTCGACGAGGTAAAAGATGTTGATATTATCTTTGGAGACTTCACAGTCTATGATTTGACAGTCCCCTACGTGCACAATTTTGTCGGAGGCCACATTCCATGCCTACTCCACAATACAGTTACCCTACACCAACTCGCCAAGTGGAGTGATGCCAAGGTTATTTTACATATTGGATGTGGGGAGAGAGGGAATGAAGAATCCGAGATCCTGATAAAGTTCCCCGAGATGATCGACCCCTACTCTGGTAGACCATTAATGGAGAGAACTATACTTATAGCTAATACCAGCAATATGCCTGTAGCTGCTAGAGAAGCAAGCATATACACTGGAGTGA
Organism: Candidatus Geocrenenecus huangii; assembly: GCA_023268155.1. Taxonomy (GTDB): domain Archaea; phylum Thermoproteota; class Nitrososphaeria_A; order Caldarchaeales; family Wolframiiraptoraceae; genus Geocrenenecus; species Geocrenenecus huangii. The sequence continues at coordinate 11,932 of JALNKM010000008.1, read as the reverse complement.
CCATCGCAGAATACTATAGAGATATGGGTTACGATGTCTTGCTCGTAGCTGACTCGACGAGTAGGTGGGCTGAAGCATTAAGGGAGATTAGTGGGAGGCTGGAGGAGTTGCCCGCTGAAGAAGGTTATCCAAGTTATCTAAGCTCTAGACTTGCAGAATTCTATGAGAGGGCCGGTAGAGTTAAGACGTGGGGTAGACCTGAAAGGATCGGGTCAGTAACAATTGTTGGAGCTGTCTCACCTCCTGGAGGCGACTTCACAGAGCCTGTAACAACCCATACACTTAGATTTGTAAGAGTGTTCTGGGCTCTAGACCCGAACCTTGCATATTCTAGACATTATCCAGCTATAAACTGGATACAGTCTTACAGCGCGTACGTTGAGACTGTAGCGAGATGGTGGGAAGAGAACATCGATAAAGAATGGTTTAAGCTTAGGCACGAATTCTACCAGATTCTTAGACGTGAAGATGAGCTACTTGAGATTGTTAGGCTTCTAGGACCGGAAGCATTGCCAGATGATGAAAAGCTCATATTGGACGTTGCCAGAATGATTAGGGAAGGGTTCCTACAGCAGTCTGCATATGATGAAGTAGACTCTGTATGCAAACCTGAGAAACAAGTTAAAATGCTTCAACTATATGTTAAATTCCAAAGATTGGCTGCGCACGCTCTTGAGAGAGGTGTACAATTGAAAGACATAAGAGCTATGAAGATTATTGCGGAGCTGATAAGGTCTAAGTCGACTATACTTAACGATAGACTCGACTTATTCGACGAGCTGGAGAAGAAGATGGAGGAAGAGTTTAGACAATTAATGGTTTCTATTAGCTCTGAAGTTGGAGTGGGAGGTAGATAGTATGGCTAGAGTATCAGGAGTAGAGTACTCTACTATAAGAGAGATTAAAGGTCCATTAATGATCGTAGAGAACGTTAGTAGTGTTGCATACGATGAGCTTGTAGAGATAGAAACGGGGACAGGAGAGAGAAGACTAGGAAGAGTTATAGAAGTAGGTCGAGGAAGAGCTGTAGTACAGGTTTTTGAAGGTACGCAGGGTCTCTCCATCTCTGAGACTAGAGCGAGATTTCTAGGAAAAACCATGGAGCTAGGAGTATCAGAAGATATGCTTGGAAGAATATTTGACGGTCTTGGAAGACCGATAGATGGATTACCCGAACCAGTAGCTGAAGAATATAGAGATATCAACGGCGACCCAATAAACCCGAATGAAAGAGATTATCCTAGCGATTTTATCCAGACAGGTATATCGGCTATAGATGGTATGAATAGCTTAGTTAGAGGCCAGAAACTTCCGATATTTAGTGGAGCAGGGCTACCGCATAATCTCCTAGCTGCCCAGATAGCCCGTCAAGCTACAGTCCCTGGAAAAGAAGAAGAGTTTGCTGTAATCTTTGCAGCAGTAGGCGTGCAGAACGATGAAGCTAGATTCTTTAGGAGAAGCCTTGAGGATAGTGGAGCCATATCACGTAGTGCATTATTCCTTAACCTTGCAGACGACCCAGCTGTTGAGAGGGTCATCACGCCGAGAGTAGCATTAACACTCGCAGAATACCTAGCGTTTGAGAAAGACTACCACGTCCTAGTAGTAATAACAGATATGACTAACTATGCAGAAAGCCTAAGAGAAATAAGTGCTGCTAGAGAAGAAGTTCCAGGGAGGAAAGGTTACCCGGGGTACATGTATACAGATCTAGCAAGTATCCATGAGAGGGCTGGCAGGATTAAGGGTAGAAAAGGCTCGCTAACCCAGATGCCAATCCTCACCATGCCCAGCGACGACATCACTCATCCTATACCAGACCTTACAGGATACATCACTGAGGGTCAGATCGTACTTAGTAGAGACTTATATAGAAAAGGTATCTATCCTCCGATAAACGTCTTGATGAGTCTATCAAGGTTGATGGGACCAGGTATAATAGCTGAGAAGAGGACGAGACTAGACCATGGAGAGGTCAGCAATCAGCTCTACGCAAGTTATGCTAGAGCGGTACAGCTGAGAGCTCTATCAGAGATTGTAGGCAAATCAGGGTTAAGCGATATTGACTTAAAGTATCTAGAGTTTGGAGACTTGTTTGAGCAACGTTTCCTTAAACAGGGATATGATGAAAATAGGACTTTAGACCAGACGCTGGACATCGGTTGGGAGATATTCTCTATACTTCCAGAATCTGAGCTTACAAAGATTAAAGAAGAAACCTTAAGGAAGCATTACAAGAAGAAGCTAATAATCCAAGCATAAATATTATAGGAGCAGGCTACTTCTTCTTTTTCTCTTTCTTCTTTTTCTCTTCTTCCTCACCGCTGTGACCTGTAGGTAGATACGGATTTACCTGTCTTCCACCCATATTCTCTCCAATAACTTGAGAGTACATTCTTTATTTAACTCTTGAATAACTACTTCACCCAACATACTTAATGGCTTTCTCTAGAAGTGTTTTATGCTTCCTCGTTTTCCAGAATACCGCTATCGCATCCCCCCATGCCTCAACAACTAAACACTTTTGGTCTCTTGATAATTTTTTGATTACTTTTCCAGTTTTAGAATATGGGCCGACCCAGACTATCGCTACATCTACGTATAGTATGGAGAACATCTTATAAAAGAATAGGAATACTTTTAACTCAATATCGGGAAAGGGGTCTTCTATTTAATCTAACTTATCTTAACGCTTCATTTACATTTTTAATAATAAAGTATCTTCAAGTCTTAAACTCTTCAATAAACTTAAGATACTATTTTCATAGATATCTACCCCCTCTGATCTATAGAAAGACTGATAAAACTCAATAAAAGAATAAAAAATAGGGTGGGATTGGGGGCCAGCCGATGAGTATCGGCGTAAAAGGCTAGCAGGGAGTACGTAGATTGTAACCCATCATCTAAATGATAGAGTTAGTTTCTTAAACCCCTACTAGCCTCCTAGTTTTACCGCTCATCGGCTGGTAGGGGTTTATTTGTTTCCTTTATTGTCTTCCATAATCTTCGTAGGTCTTCTACTACTTGGCATTGTATCTCATAGAATACCTTCTTTTTCTTACCTTTGTATTTCTCTATGATCTCAACGTATTTCTGTGGTACATTCATCTTCATTTTGTTTATATTTACGTAGTACATTTGTGAAAATCTTGAAAGACGTCTCCTCAATCTATGATTATAATTCTTTAAATATTTTTGTTCTTTTGTATGTAGTCCTAGATAATCCTTGATCTTATGTCTCCCCCTATTGAAATCTATTTCTGTTACTAGAATTGCTAGGTCGGATGCTTTTCTTCAATCCAAAGTATCTCAAAGCTTCACTATACAATCTATCATCCATGACCTTCTCATGTATCTCATCGCCTATCTTCGTTTTCTCTTTTTCAAGTTCTTTAATGAGGCTCTTCAGCTGAGAATTATCTGAGTCTTTCAACCACTGCTTCAGTATCAGTATCCTTTTAGTTAAAACCTCATATCTTGAGATCAATGGTTGCAACTGCTTCTTCACCTGGATCTCTTCTAGCTTTAGCTCTCTGAAGAATTCCTTAGAGATCATTGATAACACTATAGCATCGTTTTCGTCGGTTTTCCTGAAATTGTTCTCAACTCTTTTCTGTTTTATTAGCTTCCCCTCTCTTAATAGATACACTTTTACATCGTTGCTAATCAATTCCTCGATTTGTTTAGATCATCTATCCTCTTATTTAGTGAATCGCTTAAATCGTCTATCCTTTTATTTAATGAATTACTCAAATTGTCTATCCTCTTGTTTAATGAATCGTTTATATTGTCTATTCTTTTGCTTAATTCTTCTAGTCTTCCTTCTACTCTCGCCAGCCTCTCTTCTATTCCTGTAAGCCTCTGCTCAAGCAGTGTTACTCTCTGATCTAATGCCAAGAACTGTTCTAATGTTACATATGCTAAGTCTCTAATATCTTTTTCCATGATCATCCGCCTCCAAGAATCTTTTCAGGGTCTATCGCCTTCTTCGGTATCTTGCTACCGCTCTTCAAAACTCTCCCACATATTGGACATCTGTAAAGATTCTCTAAATTCTTCGTAAAATAGTATCCGCAACTATAGCAGTACTTCCACTCCATCATTTTATTGCCTAGACCCATCTTCATACCATACTTCTCTAAAAGTTTTGGGAATGCTGATACCAGCTTCTTGTATTCTTCAGCTTTAACTCTTATCTTGTAGTCACCCATCTCTATCAAGCCTCCTACTCATGAACTCGTCTAGCGATGATTGGTATACCTGTCTCCCTAATGCTTCTTCACACTTCTTCCTCAACCTCCTTATATCTATCCTTCCACCAACTTCAACAGATCCACCTATCTTCTCAGCATACTTGTCTAGGCTTACTGCTATCGTGTAGATTATTCTTGCTACTGATTCATAGCTATCTACGATCTTTGATTCATCTAGTGTATAATAGTATTCTGCTTCATCTCCTACGAAGAAGCTCCACCAATCACCTTCCTGTTCCAGGAACTTCAGTAGACTGCATATCCATTTATGGAACTCTGTGTTTGGTTTAACTTCATCTACAGTGAATGCCTGCGTCTTAGTGAAGTTATCGCATATATAGTATTCTCCGATCCTGTAGAAAGCCATCGTAAACGGCTCGGCAGTAGGTATAGATACTTCGACACCTTCATAAATTGCAGGCTTCCCATATCCGGATATTATCCATGGAGTCGCATATGTATGGTATCCAGGTTCTGGATAGTCTATTGCAATCCATGGCCATGGAGGTTCGTCTGGAACATCTGTCAAAACCTCTTCTCTATAACCTCTCCACACCTCTCTCAAATATTCTTTATCGTAGTCCGGTTTCCTCAGCTTCAATGGTAGTGTGAACGACGAATAGCTTACATACGCTTTCTCAGATATCTCTCTAACAGCGTATCCTGATTCTCCAGCCAGCTTCTTCGCTGTAAGTATCGACAGTACAACGGTTTTATAGTCTCGTGTTATCAACGTGTAATGTATCGTTATGCCCATCTAGACACCTCCATGATGTATCCTATAGTGTTCTCTCAGAGCACCTCGGGCAATTCCATGAACCATTCCTAGATATGAACCATGTAGATATCTCGTCGCACTCAGGCAGAACCGCCTGGAGGCCGCCTATACCCTGGATGCTGGGGCGAGACCCACCCCAACATCCCTTAATTTTTTCACCCGCTTGAAATAGAGCGGGGCCTCCTAGAATTGTGGTGGAGGCGGGGATGTTGGGGTGGGTAATCGCTGAATTTATAGGTATCCTAGTAATATTGGTACAACTAGGTGCACTATCGCTAAAGCAATTACACCGCCAGGTATTTAATCTAAGTCCATATCCATAAAATTTTGTCGAAAAGCGAATAGAATAAGTCTCAAGAGAATCATTCCTATAATGATGACAGTTACAATGTGAGTAGGAGGGCCTAAGCCCCACCCCTTTCGGGCATCATCCTTCTGGAGCATTAGTATTATACACACTAAAAACTAAATATAAACAAAAATTTTAAATAAAAAAGTAGTTGTATATATGTGATGTCGAGCCATACGCGAAGAGAATTTTTAAAAATGACTTCGGCTTCTCTGCTCGTTCTTCCCCTATCCTTGACTTCTTCCGCGGCTGAAGGAGCTTCAAAAAGGTACGCCATGCTGATTGACGTTAATAAATGCTTTGGCTGTATGGCCTGCGTTGTTGCATGCGCCGCCGAGAACAACGTCCCGCTCGGAAGATTTAGAACATGGATAGAACGCTTAGAAAAAACCGATGGGACAAACATCTTCATCCCCAAGCAATGTAACCACTGCGACGACCCGCCATGCATTCCGCCATGTCCTACAGGGGCTACTTACAAAACAGCTAAGGGCCTTGTTCTGATAAACGACGAGCTCTGCATAGGATGTGGAGCATGCGTGCAAAACTGTCCCTACGGCGCCCGTTTCATGAACCCTGTTAAAGGCGTGGCCGATAAATGCACTTTCTGTGATCACCGCCTCGCCTACGGCCTTCTCCCCGCATGTGTTGAGGCTTGTCCTACGGGGGCTAGGGTGTTCGGCTCGTTAGCTGAGGAGAACGAGCTTACAGCGATTGTTCGAAGTAAGCCTACGCAGGTCCTTAAACCTCATACGGGGGCCAAGCCTCAGATATACTATCTCAGCCTCCCCGACGAGGTGAACAGATGAGATGCTTCCCGGCTACTATTTCCCCAACGAGGCGGCTGAGCCTCTCCTATGGCACCCAGTCCTCTTTGCCTATACTTTGCTGATTTCGGGGGCAGACCTGCTTATCTTGGCTTCGCTCGCCTATCTTTTCGGCTCTCTAAGAAGAGCCATACCTTTAATGACTATGTTGGGTATAGGTTTCTTCGCTGTGGTTCTTTTGGGGCCTTTGGCAGACCTCCGCTCAGCCCACAGAGCCCCGCTAATACTCACATCAGCCCACATAGCACCTACTCCAACCAATCCGGGCCTTTCTCTCATAGCGTTGCAGACATATGCGTGGGTGATAGCTCTGGTCCTTTCCATAGGCTTCGCCGTTCTGATGTTTTCATACTACTCCCATCAAGCGTCTCTCACAGCCACGGGGGTTAGGAAAACAGTTTACCAGTTGTTCTCCCTTGGCATAATAACACCTGAGAAATACAGGAGGGCGAAGCTTGCTGCTAAAGCCATCGCCGTAGCCATGCTGCCCCCCCTAACCCTCTGGGGGATCTATCCTGCCTCAATGCTTCTCACCCAAACATGGAACCCTGTCTGGCGTGGATGGCCGCTACTTCCAGTAATCTACTTCGCTGACACGTTTGTCGTGGCCACAGCCGTCTTCATCTTCGTCTATTACATCTGGAAGCTGAAAGCCCTGGAGCGCGATACTCTATTACCCATTCTGAAGATACATGCTGCTGGCTCCTTTTCGGTAGCTGCTTTGACGGGTCTGCAGGTCGCTTTCTGGTGGCTTTCTTCTCCGTTCATGGCTGAGATGGTTACGCCGCTTCTCCCTCTAATGTATGCTGTTATCGGGCTGCTGCTTCTATCGTTCTTCCTATCCCTCTTGTCGATACGATACCTGCAAGCCAACATAGCGGTGTCCTTAGTAGCTCTGGCCGGAACACTCACCAACAAATGGAACATACTCATTAACGGCCAGCTAATCTCCAAAACGGGGCTTGCATTCCTTGAATTAGAGCTCCACGGGCCATGGGTTTTAGAGACTGTGGCGCCGGTAGCGGCGGGGATAGCTTTGTTCATCCTGCTCTCGATTGTCTTCCCGCTGGGTGAGGGAGCATGATCAGTAGAAGAACAGCGGTCAAAGGTGTTTTGGGCGCCGCAGCCTTAGGCGTCTTCCTCGCAGGATACTGGCACAACATTGACAGAATCATAAAGCCCTCAACAATGCTATACAAATCCGACAAACTCACAGGCGCCGGCGTGAGATACGTTTACACCTCATGCCTAGGCTGCAATGTAAGATGCGGGATAAGGGTCAGGGTCTCGACCTATGACGGCGTGGAAGTCATAGACAAAATCGAAGGCAATCCCTACCATCCCTACAACAGATATGTCTCGGAAGACCATCAGCTCAACCGATACGACACACTAGACTACAAAACACCTGTGCAACAATCCCTCAAAGTAAGCGGAACCCTGTGCCCACGCGGCCAGGATGGGATACACTACGTCTACGATCCTTACAGGGTTGTCAAACCATTAAAAAGAGCGGGGCCTAGAGGGAGCGGGAAGTGGAAGATAATCAGCTGGCAGCAGCTTATTAAAGAGGTTGTTGAAGGAGGTGTTATCGAGGAAACAGGCGAGAAGCTGCTAGGTCTCAAAGAGTTATATGTCTTCGGCAGACTGAAGGAGGCAGGGTTTGAAAACCCCAACGATGTTCTCGCAAGCATCAAGAAAGACGTTGACGAATTGATGGCTAAGGCCGCTGACAAGAACGTTACGGCGGAGGAGCTTGACCGTCTGCTCAACGGCTTCAAGGAGAAATGGTCTAGAATGCTCGGCGAGAAAGGTCTTAAGCTAGAAGACGTGCTGGTAGACCCAGATAATCCGGATCTGGGTACAAAAGCCAACACACTCGTCTACGTGAGGGGCAGAGGCCAGGACAACGCCGACGTCTTCACTAACAGGTTCATAACTGCTTTCGGCAGCGTCAACTGGCTGCGCCACACCTCATCATGCCAGCTCGGCTTCTACGCAGGAAACTATCTCTGGTCAGGCTACTACGACATAAACCCCGATGTCTTCAATGCCAAGGTTCTGATAATGGCGGGTGCTGCGATGGGCAGGATGCATCCTGGAGCGACGGGGCAGGGTTTATTGGTGGAAAGGGCTGCTGAAGGCAAACTAAAGGTTTACTACGTCAACCCTCTGTCGCCGAGGACTTCTGCCGGCGGCAACATCGTGTGGGTGCCGATAAAACCCGGCACAGATGCAGCTCTAGCCCTCGCCATAGCGCAGATACTCATCCAAAACGGCTGGATAAACAAGGCGTTCCTCGAGAAGCCGTCGAAAAAAGCCGCTGAAAAAATAGGCTATCCATACCACTGCAACGCGACATGGCTTGTAATCATGGAGGAGGGCCACAGCCTCTTCGGTTACATTCTCACAGATAAGATGGTAGGATTGGGTGAAGAAGATAAACCTATTGTTTACATGAAGGAAGGTTTGGCGGTCAACGAAGAAGTCGACAGCGCGGAGCTGGAGTTCTCGGGCAGGGTTAGGCTTGTAACGGGTGAAGAGGTTTTAGTTAAGACAGCATTCACAATCTTCAAGGAAACGGCTTTCAGCAAAACCGTCGAGGAGTGGGCGAGCTTCTGCGACGTTCCAGCCGACATCATCAGGCAGATGGCAAGGGACTTCGGCGAAGCAGCTCCGAAAGCAGCTACATACATCCACAGAGGCGTAGCCCAGCATCCCAACGGAGAATACACGGTCTGGTCTTGGCGCAGCCTCGACATACTGATTGGAAACTTTCACAGAGCGGGCGGGCTTCTGGGAAGGCCTTTAACAACAAGCTATAACAACTACCTGTACAACTGCGGGGCCAGCGGCTTTGGCGAGCCTTTGAGATGGGGGCCGCCGATAGACAGGCATAGAGCAGAATACGAGAAAACTCTGCATTATTATAGGAAGGTTAAGAGGGGAGAAAACCCGTATCCCGCCAAAAGGCCTTGGTATCCGCTGACGCCCGAAGAAAGCTACACAGAGCTCTTCGCAGGAATAGACCAGGCCTATCCATACCCGGTGAAGGCTCTAATACTCTATTTCGCCAACCCGGTCCTCTCAGTCAACAACGGTCTCAAGTTCGCCGAAATCCTCAAGGACACGAGGAAGCTGCCACTTTTCATCTGCATAACGACAACCATAAATGAGACTTGCCTGTACGCCGACTACATCATCCCCGACACAACCTATCTTGAGACAGGCACCAACGGCGTCCAGTTCCTCTACAGCAGCGGCATGGGCAGGCTATTGGCCGAATCCTGGAGGTCTCCGGTGATAATGCCTTTGACGGAAAAGATAGCTGATGCGCCTGATGGGAGCCCGCGATACGCTTGTATGTGGGAATTCTTCATAGATATCGGGAAAGCCCTCAAAGCACCCGGCTACGGTGACAAAGCTATACCCGGAGTCAAGGGTAAGAAGTATGAGGGCCAGTGGTTCCCACTTCACAGCTTCTGGGACTACATAATGAGGGTTTACGCCAATGGAGCCGTAAACGCCATAGACAGAGGCATAGTTCCTAAAGAGATCCCCACAGAAGCCGTGAAGTTCGTCGAGGAAAACTATCCGATAGCAAAGTTCAAGAACAAACTGCCCGAAGATGAATGGCGGGCTGTAGCATACTGTCTTGCGAGGGGCGGGGTCTTCACAAAGTACGAGGAGTCCTTCAACGAGGCAGGGTTTTCGAAACGCAGCGTCCCTGGAACAGGCGTTCTCCAGCTCTGGAATGAAAGGCTCGCAAAAACACGCAACAGCATAACCGGAAAAAAGTTCTGGGGAGGGCCCGCATACTTTGAACCGGCAACGTATGCCCCCGTCGGACAATCGTCCAGAACAATCTCGTTCGCAGGAACGCCGCTGAGGGAGATCTACCCCGAAAGCCAATATCCGTTAAACCTCGTGTTCGAGTCAGGACCATTGTACACAAAGCACCGAGGCAACAATTACTACTGGATAAAGACCATCATGCCGGTGAACTTTGTATTGGTGAATAAGTCTGACGCTGAGGCTCTGGGCGTGAAGACAGGAGACATCGTGGCTGTAGAGTCTCCCGAAGGTGTTTTTGAGGCGCCAGCTGTGGTAACGGCGGCTATTGCGAGAGGTGTTGTAGCCGTGCCTTATGGAATGGGTAGGTGGGCTGAGACGCTTGTAGTGAAGCCGGGCTATGTCAGGCTGAGGAGGGGAGGAGAGGTTTTAGATACTTTGCCGGAGAAGGTCGAGATACCCGAAGACGCCGTTAACCCCGTCAAACAACTGCCCACGCTCGTCAAGAAATTATTGTTCACTAACAGGCCGGACGAATATTTTGAGAAAGGGTTGGCGGTCGATGAGTGGAGGTTCACGGGCGTAACACCTAACTTGATAGGGTTGAGCGACCCATCGCTGGGCGGCTGGCCTCTCCTCACATGGCTGGGCGCTGGACAATCCTACTACAGCAACCCCGTAAAAATATCTAAGACAGGAAAGCAGAAGAAGCTGATGCCGCACCAGATAGTCTGGTGAAAAGATGCTAGAGCTTGACTCCTTCCAGAGAGCCAGTCTTTACGCGGCTATTCTAACCTTTTTCAAAAAGCTCGCCAGCATAAAGAAGACTCCTCCGGAGATAATGGCTTTCTTCGAAAGTTTGGGAGTTGAATTGCCTGACCTCAGCGGCGAAGACCTTGAACAAGCCGCAGAATATCTTAACATGTTTAGGGCAAGTGTTGTCAGGCTTGATGTTCCACCTTTGGCGCGGGCCAACCTCCCCTTCCACATCAAAACGTTTATCGAGAGTAATGGTTACACGGCGGACGAGCCTTTCGACGGAATCATAACCATGACCGCTTTCGCAGCACGTCTCGCCATAGACGCTTACATGGCTCATCTAACCGACGGAGAGAAGGCGTTAAAGCTTGAAAGAATTCTGCACAGGTTCAACAAAACCCATCTCATACCAGCGCTGGCCAACGCCATACCGCAAAACCAGAAGCTTCATCAAGCTATCCAGAAAATTGTTCAGCTGGTTGTTGCGGACAGCGACATGCTTCTGAAATGGCTGACAAGAAGATAGGTAGCGTCTGTCTGTCAGAGGCTTGCCGTCTTTCGCTGGCTGTGTGCTAACAGGTATTTTCTGAACGTAACGGTGTTGTTGTATTCGACATCTTTTGCAGCGAAGAGAGGGGTTACGGTTTTATGTTTTTCTTTTTTCCAAGGATTGTTTCGACAAGCTTTTTTCTTACCATCCAATTCCTTGAAATAACGTTCTTTAAACATAGGCCCATTCTAAAACCTGTGTCCAAACCGTTTCCTTAACGAGTCTGAGGAGGCTGAATAAGAGTGGGGGCTTGTCAACTTAAGAAGGTTTATGGTCTTCTCATCTGTATTTGTTTTATATCTTGGGTTGATTTTCTGGTTGATAGGGTTAGAAGTTCCGGCGTCTTCTCTAGAGAGGGCTCTTCTAAAGATTAAGGTTCTAGCTACCATACTATACTATTCAGGACTCAGCTTGAGAGATATAGAATCCATAGTAGGCTATAGTAAAGAGAGTGTTAGGAGGTGGTACAGGATTATAGGTGTAGCTCTACCAGGGTGTAGTAGTAGATGAGATGAAGATTGAGCTCTAAGGAAGGATAGGCTATGTATGGGCTACTAGAGAGGTGGATTCTGGAGAGATAGTTGCTATCAGAGCAATACTGAGGAAGAGGAGTCAGGATGCACT
>JALNKM010000007.1 GCA_023268155.1 Candidatus Geocrenenecus huangii | reverse complement strand
ACTATGATACCTGAAGGGGTCCCAGTAGTCTCATGTGCCCCTGATGCATTAATGTCATATTATAGCGTTGGAGGTATAGAAAATGGGGACTCCGTTTTCATGTATGGAACGACTGGATGTTGGGGAATAATTACAGACAAACCTTTATGGAGCCGATATTTCGTAAATACTTTCTATGTGGGAGGAAAACTTGTTTTCACAGCAGGTTTACTGGCTGTAGGTGCTCTTGTTCGTTGGTTTAGGGATGAGTTTGGTTTTGTTGAGAGGGAGGCTGAGAGGTTGACCGGTGTAAGCGCTTACAGTCTTCTCGACAGGGAGGCTGAGAAGGTTCCTCCAGGCAGCGACGGCCTAGTAGTTCTACCATACTTCATGGGTGAGAGGACCCCTATATGGGATCCTATGGCCAGAGGGGTTATACTCGGCTTAACCTTATACCATACTAGAGCCCACGTCTTTAGAGCCTTGCTGGAGTCTACAGGATATGCTCTGAAGCAGCATATAGAGATCGCTAGAGAGCTGGGGATAGAGATTAAGAGGGTTGTCGCAGTGAACGGTGGAGCTAGGAGTAGGCTGTGGAGGCAGATAATCTCAGACATAATAGAGATGCCTCAACAATACATCTCCAAGACTACTGGAGCACCATACGGAGACGCATTCCTAGCAGGAGCAGCATTAAAAATATTCAGGAGACCTGAAGAGATAAGAAGATACGTAGAAGTAGACGAGGAGACAAGACCGAACCCGGAGAACATAGAGAGATACAATCAACTATACAAGATATACCTAGAACTATACCCAAAACTAAGAGAAAACATGCACAAACTAACACAAACCTAAAAATTTCTTACTTTCAATAGTTGAAGTAGGAGATGTTGTCCTCTTAGAGCTTTTCGGTGAATATGTTTTTCCGACACCGTGTTGCTTAATCTCCATATAGTCTCTAATCTAATGAGAATTGAAAATTTGTCATAAATCTTTTTGCGTTATAAACAGTCATGTTCATGTCTTTCTGGAAAATGAGTTAAGTTTCATGACTTTTCCTCCTTTTCTGAGCCTAGAAAATTTTATGAGGGGAAAGTGTTATCTTAGATGATTCTAAGAAAAATGTTATTGATACGCTAATAGTTAAATGCTAGATATAGCCTACAATTCACAGATCTAGAATGAGCGATGTAATAGTTGTAGGGGAGACATCGGTTGATGAATATTGCGATGTAGGATTAACTCCGAGAGAAATGGTTGACATGTTGAAGCAGATGCTTGAGATACGTAGATTCGAGGAACGAGTTGAAAGACTTTTCCTTGTGGAGGGAGAGTTAATCGGCCCCTGCCATCTCTATTTAGGACAAGAGGCCATCGCTGTGGGAGTTATAAAAGCTCTAACAAATGAGGATATTGTTGTTTCAACATATAGGGGTCATGGACATGCTTTGGCGAGAGGTGTATCTATGGAGATGCTTATGGGAGAGCTATACGGTAGAGAGATAGGAACATGTAAAGGTCTTGGAGGATCTATGCATTCAGCAATGTATGTTAAGAAGAATATTTTGATGGCGACAGCCATAGTTGGTAGTGGCATACCGATAGCGGCTGGCATCGCTCTAGGTTTAAAATACAAGAATTCAGATAATATTGTTACCTGCTTCTTCGGGGATGGAGCGGCCACAACTGGTGCATTCCATGAAGGAATAAACATGGCCGCGGTACTGAAACTTCCAGTATTATATGTTTGCGAAAATAATCAATATGCTTATTCTCTTCCATTTAGTAAATCATTCGCAGCCGGAAATGTTGCTGAATTTGCTTCAGGGTATGGATTAAGATCGTATTTTGTTTATGGTAATGACGTAATTTCTGTTTATAGAGCGTCTAGAGAAGCCGTTGAAGAAGTTCGTAAACATAAGAGCCCAGTGTTTATAGAATGCCGGACTTATAGGCAGAAGGGGCACGGTGTTTATGATCGAGCTTTGTATCGACCAAAGGAGGAAGTAGATGAATGGTTGAGAAATGATCCGGTAATGAAGTTTTCTAGAAGATTAGTCGAGCTTGGCGTGTTGACCGAAGAAGAACTCAAGAATATAGATGAAGACGTTAAAGAGAAGGTTGAGAAAGCAGTTGAAATAGCGAGGAAAGCGAAGGTCTTAGAATTCGGAGAACTATTCAAGTATCTCTATTCTTCTAGATGAGGTGATAGGGTTGAGCCGAATGATCACTTATGCAGAAGCACTTAATGAGGCTTTGAGAGAAGAGATGAGGAGAGATGAAAATGTTATAGTTTTCGGTGAAGACGTAGCTGTTATCGGAGGAGCTTACCGAGTAACTAAAGGGCTTCTAGAGGAATTTGGTTCGAGACGTGTACTTGATACACCCATCTCTGAAGCTGCTATTGTAGGCATGGCTGTAGGTGCTGCACTGATAGGGTTAAGACCTGTCGCCGAGATAATGTACCTAGACTTTTTAACTTTAGGTATGGATCAGTTAGTTACACATGCTGCGAAGGCTAGATTTATGAGTGGAGGTCAGGTGAAACTTCCTCTTGTAGTTAGAACGCAGTATAGTTTAGGAAGAGTGCATGCTTCTCAGCATAGCCAATTCTTGGCTCCCTGGTTTCTTAACGTTCCTGGATTGAAAGTCGTTCTGCCTTCAACACCGTATGATGCTAAAGGATTACTGAAGTCATCGATAAGAGATGATGATCCTGTATTATTCATCGAGTCTGGAGTACTTTATTCTACTAAAGGTCAAGTACCAGCTGATGAGTATCTGGTTCCATTAGGAAGAGCGGACGTTAAGAAAACTGGAGACGATGTCACCATAGTTGCAGTCTCAAGAACTGTTATTGAAGCATTGAAAGCAGCTGAAAAACTTATGGAAGAAGGAATTAATGCTGAGGTTATCGATCCAAGAACCATCAATCCAATGGATTGGGACACAATACTAAATTCTGTGAGAAAGACAAATAGACTTGTAGTTGTCGATGATGGACATAAGACTGGAAGTATCTCCGCAGAGATCGCTGCAAAAGTTGTAGAAGAAGCTTTCGATAGTTTAGAGGGACCCATAATTCGAGTAAACTCTCCAGATATACCGGTGCCGTCGTCTCAACCTCTCGAGAAAACCTTCATGGTAAGTGCTGAGAAAATCGTGGAAGCCGTACTAAAGATAATTTAAAACAAAAAGGTTAATTAGAGAAAAGGAGATAGCTCTTCCGGTGTATCTCATGGTTGAAGTTAAAATGCCTAGGTTTGATCCGTTAATGGAGGAGGGGAGGATTGTTGAGTGGCTTAAAAACGAAGGCGACTACGTGAAGAAAGACGAGGTGTTGGTTATTATTGAGGGGGAGAAGACAACTTTTGAATTTTCCTCACCGTATAGTGGAAGATTATTAAGGATATTAAAGAATAAAGATGAAATTGTGAAGGTAGGAGAAACGATCGCTGTCATTGAAGAAGCATAGAGCGATTATAACGCAATGATAGTCGACCATGATTATTGAGTTGTGATAATTATGGCTTCCCGGAAGATTCCTTTCGCAGGTGTTAGAAAAGCTATCACTCAAAGACTTAGACCAGGATTTCATGAAGCTCTTCCAGTAGCTCTGATGACAGAGTATTCTGCAGACGCTCTGCTTGAACATAGGAATAAACTCAATGATAAGGCATCCTTCACGGCTTACGGTGTTAAGGCTGCAGCTCTAGCGCTCAGAGAATTCCCTGACATGAATGTTACATTTGAAGGTGATGAGCTGATATACCATGAAGAAGTAAACATAGCGGTAGCGGTCCATACACCTAGAGGGTTAAGAGCTCCTGTAATAAAAAACGCTGACATGAAATCGTTAATAGAAATAACAAAGATTATAAACGAATTTTCTGAGAAGGGCAAGAAAGGTGAGATAACTTTAGCGGATCAGATGGGACACAGCTTTACCGTTACGAACCTAGGAATGATGAATGTGACGTATTTTACTCCAATAATCAACCCTCCTGACACAGCAATCCTAGCTCTCGGTACAATAAAACAGCAGCCACAACTGGTAAACTCGGAATGGAGGATCAAGAATATCGGATATCTGACTCTGGTATTTGATCATAGAGTGGTGGATGGAGTTCCAGCTGCAATATTCCTAGGCATAGTTAAAAGATTTTTAGAGAGCCCCGAGCATCTATAGCTGGAGATAATTTAATCTCTGGTTTCTCTGCGTTCTAGTCGTTCAGGCAGTCTACTTGAATTCATTCATTTCTATCTGTTTAACTCTTTCAAATCTACTTGCTCTAGAAAGATCTGGCGACTCGACTGAGAACCATGCATCAACGATCTCCTTTGCAAGTTCTTCCGTGGTAAGTCTGGCACTTAAAGTTAAGGCATTTGCATCATTTAGAAGTCTTGCGAGCCTCGCTGTCTGCGCATCTGGACTAGGTGCTGCTCGAACACCCTTAACTTTGTTCGCAACGATTGTTACGCCTGTTCCCGTATAACACATTAAGATTGCAGTATCTGCTTTTCCTGCCGCAAGATTTTTGGCACTTTCATATGCTACGTCAGGCCATGGTACAGGGTTGCCATCTACTAGAGCGCCCATTGGAATCACTTCATAACCTTTAGTCTTGATGTATTCTGTAATAAACTTAGCAACCGCATAGGGTCTATCAGCAGCTACTATAACTCTCTTAAAAACCATAATAATCTAAATATTCAAAGAGATACGATAAATTTAAAGATTGAACTACTAATTGTAGAGTTTAATTTTATGATTGCTTTTATTTGTTGTGTTTATGTATATATATTAGTAAAGTTAATGTATAGGCGAAATGTTTCGAATAGGCGTTTTGACGGGTGGTGGTGATTGTCCTGGACTTAATGCGGTTATTCAGGGAATAGTGATAAGAGCTGCTCAGCATGGTTATGAGGTGCTCGGTATAGAAGATGGCTATAAAGGTTTGCTTTATGGGAAAGCTAGAAAACTAACTCCTAAAGATGTTGAAGACATATATTGGCTTGGTGGAACTATTCTTGGAACTTCTAGGAAGAACCCTGCTAAGTCTGAAGAAGAATTGAAAACAGTTATCGAGAATATCAAGAAGCTTGGATTAGATGTCTTGATAACGATTGGCGGAGATGATACTCTAGGTGCAGCCAAGAAACTCTACGAGAGGGGTATCCCAATAGTTGGAGTACCCAAGACAATAGACAATGATCTATCTTTGACTGATTACTCTGTAGGCTTCTGGACAGCTATCGAGACAATAGCGGATGCGTTACACAAACTACACACAACTGCTAGATCTCATAAGAGAGTGATGATTGCGGAGATTATGGGTAGATATGCTGGATGGCTCACATTGATTGGTGGGCTTGCAGGTGGAGCCCACATAATCTTGATACCTGAGAGACCTGTAGACATTGATGAAGTATGCAGAATCATTAAGGAGCGTAGGGAGAGAGGTGAACCATATACGCTCATCGCTGTCGCTGAAGGCGTAACGATTCCGACTGTGGGAGAACTCGTTGCTGTGTCAAAAGAGAAAGATGAGTTTGGGCATGTACGTCTAGGTGGAGTCTCCAAGATTCTAGAAGAGGAGATCAAGAAACGGACTGGAGAAGAAGTTAGGTCGGCAGTCTTGGGCCATATCCAGAGAGGAGGGACACCCTCAGCGTACGATAAGGTTCTAGGATTGAGGCTTGGCTTTAAAGCGGTAGACTTAGTGAAAGAAAAGAAATATGGCTATGTAGTCGTAGTGAATGGGATGAATATTCTTCCAGCAAAGATAGAAGAAGTTGTAGGAACAGTACGGAAAGTTCCAGACGAGCTACATGAATTAACCAACGTATTCACTGGATTATATACTGCCCCTAAGCAATAACTATCCATAGACTGCCAGGATGCTACGATCTCATTTTTCTCTCCAGGTCGACCTCTTAGCTGCAATTATTGTGAGTATTATTGTCCATGCTAAGAGTATCGCAAAGCTGATAAGCTTATTGAATAAAGATAGGCTTGCAAGGTTCACAGCCTCCTTTGCGAGGAGAGCTGCATGCGTAGTTGGAACAAGGTAGCTTAACATCTGAGCCCATCCTGGAAGCAACTCTATTGAGTAGTATACTGGTGGAAGCATACTTATCAGTACCGAGAGTAGACTGCTTAAGGCCCATATATGTCTAAGGTCTGTTATTCTAGTTGAAAGATAGAATCCAAGTGATGTAGCGAACAGCCAGCACAACACTAATGACAAGGATATGAACGGTATGCTCTCCAATCTCAGCATCCCCCTAATTATCATCAAGGCTAAGATTAAGATTATTGCTGGAGAGCTGTAAGCTAGCTCGGATAAAGCTAGCCCCAGCATATACGTTGTCGGAGAGATAGGTGATGCAACCGCCATATCTTGAAACTTTAATTCTACTCTAAGCCAAATGACGTCGCTCTGTAATGCTAGCCCACTCATAGTCATCAAGGAGATCGCTGCACCTATCAAAGCTTCCGAAACAGCTTTCTCCGATGCATACAAAGAGATGAAGAATATCAATGTTAGTGGGAAGGATAACTCTACGACCAGCCATAAAGGGCTTCTGACGATAGGCTTTAAGCCATTCATCATAACTAAAGCATTTAACGCTCTAATCTGCCTAGCTATCCTCATTCTCACCCACCAATTTTATGAATACATCTTCGAGGTTTAGGGGAGAAAACGTTACTGGAATCTTATTCAAGATGCAGTATTCATGAAGCTTCCTCGAGTCTTCCTCGTCAATCATATACACTATTATTCTCCTCCCAAGCGTTAATGTCCTCCCATATTTTCTTATGTCTTCGAATATTACATTATCTGTAGCAATCTCTGCTTTGAGCTTGTAGGGTATAAGCTTCCTGAATTCATCTATGCTCCCAGACGTAAGTAGTCTACCACTATGTAGAATAGCTATCTCATTCGATATCTTCTCAGCTTCATCCATGTAATGTGTTGTTAGAAATATTGTTTGCCCTGAATTGGAAGCTCTCTGGATTACATCCCATACAAGTCTTCTTGAAAGCGGGTCTAGACCTGTGGTCGGCTCATCTAGGAAGAGTATCTCGGCTTCTGTGGCCATGGCCATCGCTACTAGAACTTTTCTCCTCAATCCTCCTGAGAGCTTCATACACAAAGTGTCAGAATACTCTTCGAGACCTATTTCACGCAATATCCTAGATGCTTGCCGCGATGCTTGATACATCGATAACCCCCTCATCATCAAGAAGTATTTTACATGTTCTCTCACGGTCAAGATATACATCGGTCGAGATTCCTGAGGGATGACCGCTATCTTCTCTCTAATCTTTCCTGCTTCAGAAACTATATCATATCCGAGTACGTATCCTTTACCACTAGTTGGTAATAGCTGTGTAGCCATTATTCTAAGAAAAGTTGTTTTGCCAGCACCGTTTCTGCCAAGCAAGCTGAAGACTATTCCTGACTTAATAGATAGAGAGATAGAATCTAATGCTTTAACCCCATTTTCATAGATTTTAACGAGATCTTGTGAGACTACGGCTTCCATCTACTCGAATAATCATCTACTGGTCCTCATGTATATTTCTATTAACAATGATGGAGTTGAGCAATCCTTTTCCCGGAAAGATAATGACTCCACGATATATGAAAGCTTCCATGAAAGCATCTACAGGAATAAGAGATACATTCGCCTAGATAGTAGAAGAAGACCCTAGGCCCCTCCGGGCAGTTGGGAGTGGCAGGCTGAGAGCGTCCGGCACAAGGCCTCCGCTCTTACACCTCCACCCCATCAAACCCGTCTTCTACGGGCGCCCTCGTTAGAGGCCGAGGCCTGTTGCCAAGCCCCATGGCCTCTAAGTGGCCGCCTAATCTCGGGAGCGACTTCGGGCTTAGATGCTTTCAGCCCTTATTCGCTGGGGCGCAGGTGCCCGGCTACCCCCTGTAGGAGGACCGGTACCCAGTTGGCCCCGGCGCTCCGTTCCTCTCGTACTAGGAGCGCCTTCCCCTCAAGCGGCCACCGCTCCCAGCAGGTAGAATCCGACCTGTCTCACGACGGTCTAAACCCAGCTCACGTTCCCCTTTGATCGCCGAACAGGCGCACCCTTGGCCGCTGCTGCACGGCCAGGATGGGAAGAGCCGACATCGAGGTACCAAGCCGCGGGGTCGATGGGGACTCTCGCCCGCGACGAGCCTGTTATCCCTGGGGTAACTTTTCTGTCACCACCGTCCCCCATCGGTGGGAGACGATGGATCGCTAGGCCCGGGTTTCCCCCCTGCGCCCCTTACTGTGAAGGGCACAGTCAGGCCGGCTTTTGCCCTTGCACTCTACGGTGGGTTTCTGTCCCACCTGAGCCGACCTTTGGGCCCCCTCGATACCTTTTCGAGGGGGTGCCGCCCCAGCCAAACTGCCCACCTGCCGTTGTCCCAGGGCACAGGCCCCGGTTAGCGGCACAACCAGAAGTAGCCGGTGTTACATCGTCGCCTCCCCCAGCCCCCGGAGAGGCTGGGATCTACGGCTCCCGGCTACGCTCTGTACTTCCAGTCATGCCGCAGCGACAGGCTGCAGTAAAGCTCCACAGGGTCTTCTCTCCCCGCTGGGAGATCCTGGACTGTTCATCCAGGTTATGTGGGTTCACGGGGCTCCGGACGGGGACAGCGGGGCCCTCGTTGATCCATTCATGCACGTCGGAACTTACCCGACAAGGCATTTGGCTACCTTTCTCCCGAGGCCTCACCCACCTCATGAGCCTCCAATGACGGTGGGCAGGTCCTCGTTAAGAGAGTCAGAGTTACTCCCGGCGTTTAGGAGCCCTTATCCCGGTTGGACCCGGGGTTCAGGTACCCCTGCTGGCCAGGATTGAGGAGCCGTTCACGACCTTTCGGTCTTGCGGCTCCCTATGTTTTTATTAAACAGTCGGGACCCCCTTGTCACTGCGACCTGCGGTCCCAGGCACGTGGCCTAAGACTGCAGGCACCCCTTCTACCGAGGGTACGGGGCTAGTTTGCCGAGTTCCCTCGCCCGGAGTCACCCCACACACCTGAGGCTTCTCACCTAGGGGCACCTCTCGACCCGGCAGCAAACCCAGGCTTAATTTTCAAGGAACCTATAACCTTAAGATGACGTAAGATATTCTTCTTTCACCTAAATCCTTAAGGCATAGGATGTCTTTCTGTATCCACACTTTTTCACTTTTTACATAAAATAAATTTCATGTGGGATTGGGTTTAACACTTTCTCAATAAATTTTGTTATATCATAGTGAATTACATTTAGCTTGGGTAATCCATAGTTTGTTGTTCTTATCATAATAAATTGTTTCATCGCAATCTATTATTCCTTGCCGGTAAAGTTTCTGTCAAAATTACTTTATAGCCATTTCTTTTTCGGGCTCTTGATTAATAACCCGTCAGCGATGTGTCGGCCCACAATCTCGGTAACTTCGATATGATTCATTTCCTTAGTAGAGAAGACTCCTCTTAGGAATTTAATAAAGATGCCTGAGGCTGCCGGTGTGTCGGTTCTTGGCACGGTCGCGGAGGCTCGTTCCAGCTCCCCTTTTCACCGGCTCCAGGGATCAGCTGAAGCCCCCATACGGGGGCCCCATCCCTCTTTCACCTGGTTCTCGCCTTTACGGCACTCCCCAGGCTTATGAGGTTAGACCAAGCTACAACTTGGCTCAGCCTACCCCGAAGCGTCAGGGAGCCGGCTTGCGTCACCGCAATCCTACCTCCACGGCACCGGAATATTAACCGGTTTCCCTTTCGGCCTACCCAGTTAAGGTCAGCCTTAGGACCGGCTTACTCCCGGCTGACGACGCATTGCCGGGAGACCCTTGCCCCTTCGGTGGCGGGGATTCCCACCCCGCTTTGCTGTTACTACCACCGGGATCTACATTAGCGGCCGGTCCACTGGACCTCACGGCCCAGCTTCTACCCAGCCGCTACGCCCCCCTACCACTACTAGGCATCTCTGCCCAGTAGTCCAGGGTTTCGGCGGCCCGCTTAGACCCGTCAATTTTCGGGGCCTCCAGCCTCGGCGGGTGAGCTGTTACGCACTCCTTAGAGGATAGCTGCTTCTAAGCTTACCTCCCCGCTGTCTTAGGCTGGAGACGCCCTTTGGTTTGTTCACTTAGCGGGCACTTAGGGGCCTTAACCCTAGGTCTGGGTTGTTCCCCTCTCGGGATAGGAGCTTACCCCCTATCCCCCACTCCCAGGGTCTACGGCGCCCGCAGATTCGGAGTTCGAAAGGAAAGCGGGCCCTTTCGAGCCCTTACTCCCCTATCGGTGCTCTACCCCGCGGGCTACCTCGCCTGAGGCTGTCCTGCGAGACACTTCGGGGGGAACTAGCTATCACCGGGCTAGATTGGTTTTTAGCCCCTAGCCCCAGGTCAGGAGACCGAATTGCACGTCAGGACCTCTTACGGGCCTCGACCGGGGTTTCCCCCGGCTTCACCCTGCCCAGGGCTAGATCGCCCGGTTTCTAGCCGCATGGCCGTGACTACAGGCCCTTATGGGACCTCGCCTCTCGCCGGAACTCTCCGGCTACGGGCTAGTCGGTTTCCCTACGCCTGCGGGCTTTAGAACCCTTAGGCTCGCCACGACCATGCACTCCCCGGCCCGTGTTTCAAGACGGAGCGTGCGACCCTGGTATCCCCACTCAACCCCTATGATAGGAGTTTTCGTGGGGATTACCCTTTCAGGCCGCACACGTCTGTTACCGACCGGTTTCAGACGCTTTTCACCCCCCTCCCGGGGTACTTTTCACCTTTCGCTCACGCTACTGGTGCGCTATCGGTCTCAGGACGTATTTAGCCTTGGAGGCCGATGGCCCCCAACTTCCCACACCATATTCAAGGTGTGGTACTCGGGAACCCGGGCATCACCCTTCCCATCTTCTCCTACGGGGCTTTCACCCTCTTCGGCGGCCCGTTCCAGAGCACTTCGGATCGATGGGTTAGGGTGGGCCCCAGGTCCATCACCCCACATCCCTCTAGAGTTATCCTCTAGAGGTTTGGTTTAGGCTCCTCCCTTTTCCCTCGCCGGTACTCAGGGAATCCCATCTTGGTTTCTTTTCCTCTCCCTACTTGGATGCTTCCGTTCGGGAGGTTCCCTCTCCCAGGGTTAAACCCGGGAGTGAGAACTCAACCCGTAAAGGTCGAGTTCCCTGGAAGTCCTATTCGGAGATCCCCGGATCAACGCCCGCCTGCGGCTACCCGGGGCTTTTCGTAGCTTGCCACGTCCTTCCTCGGCGCCTGAGCCGAGGCATCCACCGGTCGGCGTTTTCAGGCCTAGGGTGTGGGTTCTTCTACTATCTAGTTTGCGGTATCTCTTATTCCTGTAGATGCTTCATCTTGAGCTTCAGGGCTCATCAGCATCTAGTCTCCAATTTTTCATTGGAGACTTTCATGAACGCCATTCCTATACTGTATCTGGCTGGATATAAGTATTTCCTGTATTCTATTACGATGTATGTTTAAAATATGTGGGTAGAGATCTATTGAGTTATCTATGTTTATGTAATTGTATTCTTAAAAGTTTTTTAGTATTGAAGATAACGGTTTCATGAATGAAGGCTGTTGTAACTGGAGGATGCGGGTTCATCGGTAGCCATCTCGTAGAATTCTTGTTAGAGAAGGGGTTTAGAGTTAAGGTTATCGATAATCTATCTAGAGCTTCAATAGATGTTTATAGTAGATTTTTGAAAATGAATAATCTAGAAGTTGAGGTTGTTGACATTAGAGATAGAGGCAGATTATCTGAAGTACTATCTGGAGACGTAGTATTCCATTTAGCAGCATTGACGGATGTTGAAGAAAGTGAGATAGATAGATCTAGTTATTGGGAGGTAAACTTTCTCGGGACAGCAAATATTCTCGATATCGCATCGAAGAAGAATATGAGGGTAGTCTACGCTAGCTCGGCGGCGGTGTATGGTGATTTAGAGAAGCCTGCAGTAGAGGATGCTCTTCTGAACCCTTTAAACTTTTATGGTCATACAAAACTTGAAGGAGAAAAAGAATGTCTTAGATACTCCGACAAGATAGATGTTGTCATCTTAAGATTGTTCAATGTCTATGGCGAGAGAGCCAGAGCTGGGGTAGTGAAGAACTTTCTAGAATCCGTATATCTAGGTAAACCTCTAACAGTATTCGGCAACGGAAAGAATGTTAGAGACTTCATATATGTTGGAGATGTTGTTAAGGGTTTCTACAAAGCATGTATGAAAGATTCCGTGTCTGGAAAGGTGTTCAATATCGGTTCAGGTAAACCAGTCAAAGTAGGAGAACTTGCAGAATACATTAATGAAAGGTCAGGTGTCGGAATAGTTTACCGGGAGCCGAGGAAAAACGATGTAAGATACAGTGTTGCAGATATTTCACTCGCTCAAAATATTCTTTCATGGAAGCCTAAAGTAGATCTATTTAGATGGGTTTCAGAAAAGTTAGGATTCTTACAGAAGCTATCTAGAGAAGCATGAACATTGCTCAGAAAGATTATAGGTAAAATGAGATTATTCGAGAATATTTCTCTTCTGCCAACTTCTTTAACCTCCTTGTTGCTTCTTCAACATCCTCCTGACCGAATATTGTTGTCCCAGCTATTATAACGTTTGCTCCAGCCTCTATTATGTCTTCCACATTTTCGAATGTTACTCCGCCGTCCACTGCTATGTCTAGCATAATCTTCTTCTCTATCAAGCTTCTTCTAAAATCACGTATCTTGTCAAGCATTTTTGGTATGAGCCTCTGTCCACCGAATCCTGGGTTAACAGTCATTAGTAGAACCATATCTAATTCTTCTATGAAGTATTCGATTGTAGATAATGGAGTAGATGGGTTTAATGCTGCACCTGCTTTAACTCCTCTCTCCTTTATCGACTCTAGTATTCTCCATAAATGTGGAGAGACTTCTACATGGAATAATATTATGTCGGCTCCTGAATCTATTGTCTGGTCAAGGATTACCTCTGGGTTCTCAACCATTAAGTGAACTAGAAACGGGATACTAACTTCTTTTCGTAGAGCCTTCACTACCATGGGGCCGAAGCTTATATTCGGGACAAAGTGTCCATCCATTATATCGAAGTGCAGCATGTCTGCTCCGGCTTTCTCAACTTTCCTAACTTCCTCTCCGAGTTTTCTAAAATCTGCCGATAATATAGATGGAACTATCTTTGGAGGAGGTAACTGAGATTTTTTAGGGACCATCGTCATATCTTCCTGCACCTATTTGTAATGAATTACAGTTTTATGAATATACTTGTAACTGTATAATCTATTTCCTTCACCCTGTTCTTTACGGGGGCATACACGTGAATGATTCATGTCTCAGTCATCGATTAGTTTCTTATGAAGATATTAAGCTTTACCTTAATGAATATGTTTAGTTAGAAGAATGAAATAGGATACGAGTAGAGGAGCTTATTCATATTTGATGTTCGTCTTCTTCAGGTAATCATAGACCTTCCTAGCGGTTTTCTCCATCCCAAATGCTTTTATATGTAGTAGGGTATCAGCATAAGCCTTCGCTCTTATTGATTGCTTCGCTTCGTCACTTATCTTCTCGAACTCGTTAAAGAATTCCTTTATAGCATTCTTAGAATTTTCTACGAATATCTCAACTTCTGGAATATTTTCTTTCTTGTACTTTTCGACTACCCATTTGTATATTCTCTTAAATAATTCGGGTTCATAGATCCTGAGTATATCATATACCATTAGCATGTAATATGTTGCTACGTTTCCCTTGTTTATCATACCTTTTGGAAATGCTTCTGCTATGAGGTGGAGTGGAGTTCCACTGACTCCATGTTGAGCGATTCTCGTCGGGTAGCGATTATTCCAGAGTGCTTGAACTATTTCTACTGTTCTTTTTATGTTAATGCCTAACTGGGGGATAATGTTTCCTTCCGCATCTACAGATACACCGTGCTTCGAACCATTATTTATCGCCAGCCAATGGAGATCTACTCCATTCTCTTTCATAGTCTTAACATAGTAAAGAGCTTCTTCAACTTCTGTTAATTCACTTTTCCCGATTTCTCCTACTTCTCCTTCTCTTCCATAATTTCTATGACCTATCTTTTCGTCTAGGAACCTGAATAGCTCGGTCCCCACGTCTATCACTCTTTTCAATTGTTCAGGTATGTTATCTTTACTTACATCGAATAAGTATGATGTATCGATTGCGAAACTTGTGAAGCCTGCTTCTATCCTTGCTTCTAATTCTCTTTTTACATTATCTATCTCTTCATAGGTCCCCTTTCTCACAGTTACATGGTCAGCGTGAAGAACATATCCGAACCATCCAACGTTTTCTGCTGCCTTTCTAACTCTTTCCGCAAATGCCTTGGGTGTAAGACCAGTGTATCCACCTTTAAGATTCATCTCGGATAAGGCCAATTCAAGAATTACTATGTTCTCCGTGTCTTTTGCCGCTCTCAAGACCCCTTCTATTACTTCTAAAGTTACTCTTGGATTCACTGCTAGAATTATTTCTCTAGGAGGTGTTAAAGCTCTAAAGACTAAGTCACCAGGTATAGGGTTCCTGGGCTCTTCGAAGAAAGCAATATGTTGAGAGACCATAATGCTCGTTATCTTCTATGCATTAGTAAAATATAAATATTACCAGATAACCTGGCACCCATGTCACCTGATGTGCTATACATGCTTCCTGATGTAGATTCCTCTTTCATCATGATTTGCTTATTAATAAATAATAAGGGTGAGCCTTCTTAATTCTATGCTATATTCTAGCTTTTATCCTGAAAGTCGTCGTCTCCACCTTCTTTCAGTGCTTCAATTTTAATCATTATGGATTTCTTAGTTTGCTATTACTTGAAGATTGTTCACTTGATAAATCTTTCAATGTTTCAGGAAGTTGTGGGAATTGACTATTCATTCTTTGAGCTGCTATCTCCGCTGCTTCTTCAAGTATCTTCTGTGCTTCACTATCTGAAACCATCACTGATACTTGTGCTCCCGTAACGTTTCCTGCCTCTATTATTACTGTTTCAAGCATCTCATCCACTGTTCTTAGTGCAGCAGACACTTCTGGAACTAGACCTGATAGTTCTGATTGAACTTGTTTTATTATCTTCGTTGCAGGTGCGAGAGCCCTCATTACATCTCCGAATTCTTGTACTGTTTCTAGTCTCAGTATAACTTTCTCTAACGATATCTGGCTTCTCAGTACTGTCCTACTCATCTTTCTAAGTTGAGCTATCTCATTAGCGTATATGACGGCCCTATCCCTGTCGAGTTCTTGTTCTGCTCTTATGCATGCTTCAAATAGTGTTCTATCTCTTGCTAACAGTCTTTGATATGTTCTCTTAAGCTTCTCAGATTGGATCTTTAGTTGTGTCAAGATATCCATCAACCTATTATTCATCAGTATTGCGAGAGGTTTAGGTTGGCTTTGAACAGGCTTTTCGTTTCTTACCCCGAACGGGAACTTCAACTTCTTATTCACCAATGATAGGGTTGTCCCAATTTAATATATTAAGTATTTCAAAAAACCTGCTCCAGTATAAGACAATGAGAAGATCTGTAGATATAGCTCGAGATTATTACGATTGACCATACAATTCTTAAATTTTGTGTTTTTATATCGACAGGTCTAAGATTTATCCAAAAGATTTATTTCTCAAGAAGGTGCATTAATGGTGAGGAGTATGGTTAGAAGCTTCAAATGGTGGGTGTGGCTTCTAATTGGATTGATTCTAGGAGTAGGATTATCTTCAGGGATATATTATCTCCTACAAGCTTCGACTACTGTTAAAGGCTTAGAATATATTGGATTAATTGAGCTTTCAGGGACTATTGCCTATTCTGAATCACCATTAACCTTGTTTTCAGGAGATGTTCTCACACCAAGAGATGTTGAACAACTTATTCTTCAAGCTACTAGAGATCCAACTATAAAGGCCATAGTGCTAGTTATCAATAGTCCAGGTGGGAGCGCGGCGGCTTCCGAAGAAATATACAGCATGCTCAAGAAGTTAAGTGAGGAGAAAGTATCAGTTGCATATATTACGGAGTATGGTGCATCAGGTGGATACTACATTGCTCTGCCATCAAGAGAGATAATTGCTTCTCCACACGCTTTAACAGGTTCCGTCGGCGCAATAAGCCTGGTAATAAACTATAAAGAATTAATGGATAAGCTCGGCATAAAAACCGAAACATTCAAAAGTGGAAGATTAAAAGATATTGGAAGTTCGTGGAGAGATTTAACAGATGAGGAAAGAAATATTATGCTTTCTATTATAGGATCTGTAGCCGACGTATTCAAGGAGAGGGTAAGAGAACATCGAAGAGATAAGATAAGAAATTATGATGAGGTATTTACTGCTAGACCATATACGGGTATCCAAGCTCTAGAAGCAGGAATTATTGATCACATCGGTTCGATAGATGATGCTGTGAAGAGAGCATGCCAGCTAGCTGGAATACCTGAAGACTCCCCCAGAAAATGGATTAGACCTAGAACTCCAACTCTATTAGAACTCCTTTTAGGCGGAGGAGTCTCGGAACAATCAATGAAGCTCAACTACGAGGTCCTCTTAATGTGGCCTCTACCCAGCTACTTCGAAGAAAACATGGTTCTATCTCAATATTTCCTCCTTGAACAGAGATAGCGAGGACTTCGACTCTTCTCCAACGCTCTAATCAACAGACCCAGCCTACTGGGATCTTTCTAGAGGGTTTATATCTTTAAATTTTGTCTCATACCTATTCAATGTTGAAGGGTTAGAGGTTGAAGGAAGCATCTGCTGTGATTTTTGCTAACATGAGGGGATTTAAGGGTATTGAACGTGGCTTAATCCCGATCGCAGGTAAACCCATGATAGAATACGTTCTCGAAGTCGTCCCGGATCAGGTATCCGACATATTCATAGCCGTTGATGATGAGAAGAAGGCTGAAGCATACAGAGACTTGGCTAGAGAATATCTCGCTGAAGTCTTATTGTCAAACCAGTTATCCGGATCAGTTAGAAGTCAAATCGAGTTCGCAATCTCATCCGCCCATACTGAAAACGTCCTCCTACTTCCATGTGATTCTCCACTTCTGACTAGAGATTTTACAACCTTCTTGGTTGAGGCTTCTCAGAAGTTTTCAGCAGTTATACCACGTAATCAAGCTAGAGAGACAATATACACTATGGCATCATATCAGAGAAGCCCCTTCCTAGAAGTTTTCTCTAAGAATCGTGAAGAAGACATGGATTCACTAGTTAGAAAAGTGCAGAAAGTGCTGTACCTGTCAAGTAATAGTTTGAGAATCTTCGATGAAAAACTCTTAATGTTCTTGAGGGTCTCCAATCCCTCGGACATCCATAGAGTTGAGAACATACTTAAAAGAAGAAAATAGTCATAAACACGTATGACTTGACAGATTGATTAGAGAATTTCCGCGTATACATTCTTTAGGGAGACTGTCTTCTTCTACATTGAAGAACTTGAAGTTCAGGCTAGGTAAATTTGGTAAAGAGGTCTTGGAAGAAGTAGTCTATGTAAAGCTTGGCGTAAGAAGAAGAGACATTCTTCTCGGCCCCGCTTTCGGCGAAGATGCTGGAGTAATCAAGAATGGTGGGCTGATTGTTGTTTCCTGCGACCCGATCACTGGTGCTTCGGAGAGGATAGGATGGCTGTCAGTCTATATCAATGCAAACGATGTCGCTGTCTGCGGAGGTAAGCCAGCATGGTTCTCTCCAATAATACTATTAAGTAGAAGTGCGGATAGAAAAGAGCTAGAAAATATTGTGGACGATATCCATCGAGCATGTCGGGAGCTTGGAGTCGGAGTAGTGACGGGGCATACAGAGGTTACCCCGAACATTCAACGTAGCATAGTATGTGGATTCATGATGGGGAAGCTTATATCTCGTAGGCCGATAAGAACAGGTGGAGGGAGAGCCGGCGATTTAATCATAATGTCTAAGACGGCGGGGATAGAGGGGACGGCCATACTTGCAAGGGATTTTAGAGAAATATTGAGACAGAAGGTCTCTGCCGAGGTATTGGAGAAAGCTCAGAAATATTATGAGAAGATAAGCGTTGTTGAAGAAGCTCTTAAACTTGCTAGGCTGGGATTGGCTACTGCGATGCATGACCCCACAGAGGGTGGAGTATTAGGAGGAGTCTATGAGCTCTCCGAAGCAAGCAATACATCTTTCATAATATATGAGGACAGGATACCAGTCTCTGAAGAAACTAGACAGATATGCAGTATTCTAGGATGTGACCCATTGAAGCTAGTTAGCTCAGGAGTTCTACTGGCATGTATCTCAAAGAAGAACTTAAGGAGTGTTGAGAAGATGGGATTCAAGGTTATAGGAGAACTAAGAGAGAAGAAAATGCCTAATATTCTCGTGAAAGCCGATAAGAGCGAAGAGAAGATTACTGGACAAATAATTGATGAACTTTGGAGAATCTATGAAGAGTCTAGTTAAACCCTAGTAATGAATGCATGTGTCTGCGATGAGATTTTATTAAAGCTTGAGAATTGTTTATGGGAGGTGTTGGACGCTGCCCCTAGCATCTAAAATATTTGATATTAAGCCCGATACTTCTTTAGAAGAAATCGCTGAGAAGCTTAAAGATTATAGAATTGCTGAAGAAAGAGAGGAAGAAGGTGAAAAATTCGAATTAATTACTGAAGTCAGAGACTTAGACTTGAAGAAGAATAGGCTGGAGGGAATCTTCAGTAAAGATAAGATAATACTGATACCCCAAAGGGGTAGAACCGTACCTATTGTGAAGACTACTCAAGCTAGAATTGTTTTTAGCAAGGAACATGGAATGACTTTGCTTACCGTTGTACAGGAGAAACATTTCGCGAATGCTGTTGCCTCTCTTCTTTCTCATCAACTATTTCTTAGCTATCGTGCAATAGTTGAGGCACGGATATCGCCTGAGATCATGAGAGCGTTCCATGAAAGAAACCCTGAGAATACGAAGGTCATATACTTTGACGACCTAGACATACCTGAAGTCGCCAAGCTCGCACTGTATGGTGATAGTGTTAAGAATTCAGCCTTATATGAAGAGTATCTTAGGCATGGAAAGATATGGTATATCGTATACCAGGTTCCTAATACCTCGTATGTCATGGGGTTGACGAGGAACTGTGTGGTCACATCTTTTACTAGAATGAATGAGTTAGACTTCCTAGACTACATTTTTAGAGAAGTTCATCCATTAATACATGAGAGCGCTGGAAAACAATAATAGAAGATAATTTATTTACTGGCATAATTCTTTTAGTTGGTGGTATAATAGAAGATGGAGAAAGTCGTTGCTTCAGCTCCAGGCAAAGTAATATTATTCGGTGAACACTTCGTGGTATATGATAGGCCAGCAATAGTCTCCGCGATAAATCTTAGAGCATACGTAGAAGCATGGAAATATGATGAGCCGGGTGTATGGATTAGGGGTAGGAGGCTCTCGAATCACCCCGCTTCAAGAGCTATAGAATATATTTTCGGGAAAACAGGTTTTACTTCAGGCATCTCACTGAAGATCTCATCTGATATCCCTGCAAGCGTAGGTCTAGGCTCTTCAGCTTCAATATCCGTCGCATCCGCTGCTACAGCATCTCTACTCAGTCTCAAGAAGATAGATATAGAATTGGTGAAGGCCGCGGCGGTTGAAGGCGAAAAGATCGTTCACTTTAATCCTTCAGGCATCGATACAACCATAGCATTGTATGGTGG
Organism: Candidatus Geocrenenecus huangii; assembly: GCA_023268155.1. GTDB lineage: Archaea > Thermoproteota > Nitrososphaeria_A > Caldarchaeales > Wolframiiraptoraceae > Geocrenenecus > Geocrenenecus huangii. Next base: position 55,213 of record JALNKM010000007.1, on the reverse strand, counting down.
AGGAGGAGTGTATAGAAAGTCCAGTGGCTTCATGCATGTAGACATACCTCTAAAGAAGATCTTAATTGTCAACACGGGGAGGATCCGCAAAACGGGAGAGATGGTGAAGCGTGTCAAAGACTTCATGGAGCAGAATAAAGAAAGATTCAACATGATGCTGGAGAAAGAGGAGGAAATTATAAGAGATGCATTCGATGCATTCAAGAATATGGATCTCGAAAAGCTTGGAAAGCTAATGCTTGAAAACCAGAATCTTCTTAGAGAGTTGGGAGTTTCATCGATGGAGATCGATGAAGCTATAAAGCTTGCTTTAGATGCTGGTGCTTATGGAGCAAAGATCACGGGAGCTGGCGGAGGAGGATGTGTCATATGCCTCGTCGACGAAGACAAGATAGAACGTATCTCTAAAGCCCTATCAAGTAAGTTTAAAACATATTTGACAGAGCTTTCAGCAGTAGGATTGAAGGAGGAGAAGACGTGAGAGAGTTAACGATATTGAAGTTAGGAGGTTCCTTAATAACCGATAAAGAGAAAACCTTCACTCTTAGGAGAGATGTCTTAGAGGATATTGGTCGAGAGTTAAGAGAAGTTTGGCCTACTCCGTTAATCATAGTTCACGGAGGGGGGTCTTATGCTCATCCAATCGCTAAGACCTATAGAGTCTCGGAAGGATACAAGACGCCTGAACATCTTAAGGGATTTCTCGAAACGGCCAAGATCGTTAGGAGACTAAATAGCGAAGTAGTTGAAAATCTTGTCAATTCAGGTTTCCCATGTATAGGTATCCCCGCCTCAACGTTCATTATTACGAAGAATGGAAGGATCGAGACATGTAACCTAGATGCCTTCTTCACAGCATTGGATATAGGTGTAACGCCTATAACATGTGGAGATGCTGTATTCGATAGAGTATTGAAGTTTACAATTCTCTCAGGTGATACTATCGCATCATACCTATCAGTTAGGTTAAAGGCTAAGAGGATAGTTTTCGCACTAGATGTAGATGGGGTCTACATAAGAGATAGAGTTACAGGAGAGGTCAAGCTCGCAGAAAAACTCACACCTGGCATGCCTATAGAAGTTTTCAAAACGGTCGAGGAAGATGTTACTGGAGGAATAATCAAGAAGATTGAAGAAGGTTTCGAGGCTGCGGAGAAAGGTGTCGAAGTACTCTTGGTAAACGGGTTGGCTAGAGGAAGAATTAAGTCAGCTATTATTGGAGAAGAAACAATTGGGACGAGGCTTTCTACTAAGTCTCCGTAACCTGCTGCGTTATAAATTCTTCAGGTTTTATATTATCAACTAGCTCTTCTGTCAGTATCCCCTTCTCTACTAGTATTCTTCTCGCTAGATACCAGAAAGCATATGGTAGAGCTAGCCTCCCACGATTATTCATCGGTATCACTAAGTCGATGTTGCTAATACTGTTATCCGTGCTACACATTGCTATCACGGGTATCCTCGCAATCTTGGCTTCTAGAACCGCCTGGCTATCGTATCTAGGATCTGATACAACTATTAGCTCAGGCTCCATATAGGATGGAAGGCTAGGATTCGTGAAAGACCCCGGCTCAAACCTTTCAGTTATAGGTACACATCCTGTTAATTCGCAGAATCTTCTTACAGGCTTCGTTCCATAGACGTGCGTAGAGATTACTACTACCTTCTCAGGAGGGTAGAATGATATGAACCTAGCAGCTATGTTAAGTCTCTCGATTGTTTTACCAATATCTATTAAGTAGACTCCGTCGGGTCTAAGCCTGAAGATAAATTTCTCCATATGTTTGACCTTTATCTGCGAACCGATATGCAGACTACTTTTTACGAGTATTTCTTTTATCTCATCGCTTTTCGTTGGTTTATTGTCTCCGACCGACATAGCTATAACCTCGCTACTCTACTACCTCCAATTTCTTCACTGACTCTAATTAATTCATTTGCCTTAGCTATTCTCTCCCCACCCATTATTCCCGACTTCAGAATCTTGCCACCCCATGCAATGGCTAGCTGTGCTAGGTGTCCTTCTGGCGGTTCACCAGACCTATGAGAAACGACTGGAACGATCTTTTCTGTATGAGCTACCCTTACGGTCTCCATAGATGTTGTAATGAATCCAACTTGATTGGGTTTAACGATTAACGCTGTTACAGCTTTCTTAGCTACTGCTTCTCTCAGTATATCTGGGTTTGTAACGATTAGGTCATCGCCGCATATCAAGGTTTTCCCATTTAGCATCTTGTTAAGTTCTACGAACCCGTCCATATCATTCTCCTCCATAGGATCCTCAACATAAACCAGATTGAACCTCTCAACCCAATCTACTACTCTTTCTATCTGTTCTTTTCGAGAGAGCTTTTTACCTTCTGTTGGATAAACATACATCTTGTTTTTTGGATCCCATAAGCTCGACGCAGCTACATCGACTCCTACGCCTATCTTGAATCCCAGCTCATCTGATACATGTTCAACTGCTTCTTTAAGTATCTCTAGCCCTTTAAGGGTGTCTATCGGAGGAGCATAAGCACCTTCATCTCCTTTACCTAGTGTAAATCCTCCAAGTGTCTTGTCTAGAAGCTTCCCCGTATATTCATGCACCATGATGTTCGCTCTTATTGCTAAATGTATATTGGGTGCTTCTATAGGCAGAGCTAAAAGCTCCTGCCAATCAGGAGCGCCTTTTCCAGCATGTCTTCCACCTCCAATTACGTTTCCCAATGGTATAGGTAGATGGAAGTCGTTAACTATCCTCAGATACTTGTATAACGGGATTCCCATACTATTCGAGGCGGCTAGGGAAGCCGCTAAAGATACTGCATAAACTGTGTTTCCACCTATTTTTTTCAAGTTCTTCGTATCGTCATACCTTCTCAAAATCTCTTCAACGTTCTCTATCCTTGAAGCATCTACTCCTCTTAGTTTATCCGCGATCTCGTCGTTGACTATTCTTATAGCTTCAGCTACGCCTCCACTCGGATAATACATTACTTCTTTCTCTCCTTTACTTTTACCTGCTGGAGCAGCAGCTCTCCCTACACTATTACCAACAACGACTTCAACCTCAATTGTCTCTTCTCCTCTACTATTATAGACGAGTCTAGCTCTAACATTCTTTATAACGGTCTCTGACATTCTGAAATATCCTCTATTAGTGAATTAAAATACTTAACGATAGTTGGGAGGGATTATAGAAATATTCTAAAATAGCGCATGTCAAGATGGGTAGAGGCTGGTAGAGATAGAGGGGCTCACTTTTCTAGTTAAACGCTATCCGTCCTCGAATATGTAGAGTCTGTTAATCTCTCAGATGTAAGGTTTACTTAAAATTATTGGATTCTTTAAAGGTTTATAAAAATGAGTTAAGCCGATTAGATCGATGAGCGATAACATCCTCGATATTCAGAGGCTATCAGTAGCATACCAATCTCCTTATGGCCTCGTTAGAGCCGTCGACGATGTTAGCATCTCTATCCTGAAAGGTGAAGTCCTAGGGCTCGTTGGAGAATCCGGTTCAGGTAAGTCTACCCTTGGTCTCGCCATACTCAGACTTGTCCCCCCACCAGGCAGAATAGTGAAGGGATCGATCTTCTATAATGGAGTAGACTTGCTTAGAGTAGATGATGAAACGATCCAAAAGATAAGAGGAAGAGAGATCTCTATGGTTTTCCAAGATCCTTCTTCATCTCTTAACCCGCTCATGAAGATAAAAGATCATTTCATCGAACTATTTAGAACTCATGAGCCGAACATATCGGATAAAGACGTTGAAGAAAGAAGTATAGAGATTCTGAAGAGGTTAGGGATACCGTCTGAGAGATTTAATGATTATCCCCATCAGTTAAGTGGAGGGATGAAGCAGCGTGTCTACATAGGATTAGCAATAGCCCTTAACCCGAAGATCTTGATAGCGGATGAACCCACCACTGCTCTTGATGTTCTGATTGAAGCACAGATTCTCAGACTTCTAAACAGGCTTAAACGGGAACTGAATCTAACAATGATCTTGATAACGCATAACATGGGGGTGGTTGCAGAGAATGCAGATAGGATAGCCGTGATGTATGCTGGCAAACTCGTTGAAGCCGCCTCTAAAGAAGAAATATTCGCAGAACCCCTACACCCCTATACCCAAGGATTATTCGAGTCCGCACCAAACTTTCTCAGAAGGGTTAGAAACATAGCATCTATACCTGGAGAACCCCCAGACTTAATAAATCCACCCTCGGGATGCCTCTTCAATCCTCGCTGTCCGAAGAGATTTGATAAATGCCTTAAAGAACATCCACCTCTAATAGATGTTGGAGGAAGAATTGTAGCATGCTACCTCTATGGAGGATGAAGAATGGAAAACATACTAGTCGTCGATAATGTAAAGAAATACTTTCCGATTGAGAAGAGTTTTATTGAGAGGATATTCTCGAAGGAGAAGACCTATGTCAAGGCTGTCGACGGAGTAAGTTTTAAAGTCTTGAGAGGTGAAGTACTAGGACTTGTAGGAGAGAGCGGAAGCGGGAAAACTACGACAGGCTTAATGGTGGTGGGTTTAACTAAACCAACCTATGGAAGAATATTGTTCGACGGAGCCGATATTGCTAGCCTATCTTCTAGAGAGCTAAGACAATTAAGGAAAAAGATCCAAATGGTGTTTCAGGACCCTATGGCCTCTCTGAATCCCAGAATGAAAATTGGCGAGGCCGTCGAAGAACCACTACGAATCCACGGGATAGGTTCTGCGAAAGAAAGAAGAGAAATGGTTAGTGAAGCCCTCCAGAAGGTTGGGTTGAGCCCTTCATTTATGGATAGGTTTCCACATGAATTAAGTGGCGGACAGAGACAGAGAGTAGTAATAGCTAGAGCCATAATCTTGAAACCTGAACTGATAGTGGCCGATGAACCTGTTGCGATGGTTGATGTTTCGGTAAGAGCTCAGATACTAGACCTCCTACTTAGCTTGAAAAAAGAATATGGGTTAACATATATCTTTATAACGCATGACCTCTCAGCCGCTAGCTATGTATGCGATAGGATTGCCGTAATGTATCTCGGTAAGATCGTGGAGCTCGCAAATACAGACGAATTATTTGATAACCCTATGCACCCATATACGAAGGCCCTCATCTCTGCAGTGCCAGTTCCAGACCCAAGACTTCGGAGAGAGAAGTTTATACCTTCTGGCGAGATACCCAGCCCAATAAATCCACCTGAGGGGTGTAGATTTCATACTAGATGCCCCTATGCGATAGAATCATGTAGGAAGAATGAGCCAACACTAGAAGAGATCTTACGAGACCATTTCGTCGCATGCCCAGTCCTTCCATTCTCGCATTAGTGTAGTGTGCTCTATCTTCTCGAGATGCGTGGGTTGAGAATATCGTTAAGCCCTTCTCCAATTAAGCTGAAACCTATCACTAAGACCATTATCATTAGTCCTGGAAATGTTACGAGCCACCAGTATCCTGAGGGTAGGTAGGTCTGACCTGCTCTCAGGTCATAGCCCCAATCTGGTGTAGGCGGTACGACACCGAGGCCCAGAAAGCTTAAAGCTGCTTCCGTAAGTATAGCGTCAGTAATATTTAACGTGAAGACTACGACTACTACTGGTAGAAGGTTGGGCAGGATATATCTTACCATGATCCACCAATCCTTGGCACCTAGCATATGAGCTGCAACAACGTATCCCTGCTCTCTCAGAACTAATGCTTGACCTCTAACCATCCTGAAGTATGTCGGGATGTATACTACTGCTATCGCTATTGCGGCATTATAGATTCCTGGTCCAAGAGCTATCGAGATAGCTATAGCCAGTATTACGTCTGGAAAGGAGTAGACACTATCCATAATCAAGGTTAGAACTCTATCTTTGTATCCGCCGTAATAGCCTGAAACTAATCCGAGAGAGACACCTGCGATCATAGACATCAACGTTGACAGTATGACGATGTATAGAACGGTTCTACCCCCGTAGAGTAGTCTACTGAACATATCGTATCCTAGGTTATTTGTTCCTAGAGGATGTTCAGGAGAAGGTGGTAGTAGGGGATCGGCTACGGGGATGGTAGGATCGTATTCGGTGAGTAGGGGCGCTATCAATGACATTATAATTATCGATGCAACTATGAGTCCGCCTGTAAAGACTAGGTAGTGAGGCGTTTTCCGCTGCGGTAGCAGCCTACCGATTAGGCGAGTTACATTCATTGAAACCATTCTTAGAACCTCACCCTGGGATCAACGTATGCGTAGAGAATATCTACTATCAAGTTTATTAAAGCGACAAGTAATCCGAATATTATCAATACACCTTGGATAACATTGTAGTCTCTGTAGAGTATTCTCTCAAATAAGAGGTAGCCCATCCCAGGCCATGAGAATGTTGCTTCAGTTAGAACAGTACCTCCCAGCAGTAGTGCAAATTGTAAACCCATCATAGTCATTATAGGGACGATGGCATTCCTGGCCACGTGATGTCTAAATACTGTCGATTCTCTGATTCCTCTAGCTCTCGCTGCCAGTACATGGTCTTGCACAATCACTTCTGCGAAGCTTGTCCTTCCAAGTTTAGCGAATATACCTGAGATAACTGTGCCCAGAGTTATTGTTGGTAGAACTATATGCCATAGAGCGCTCAGAAATGAGTCAAGTCTTCCTGTTAGGAGACTATCTACTAAGTATAGACCAGTTATTCTAGGAGGTGTTAGTAGAGGGTCGATTCTTCCTGAGACTGGGAATAATCCCAGACCTATACTTAACCCCATCTGTAGCATTAATCCTAGCCAAGGAATAAAGAATGAATAAGACGCTATCCCATACAATCTTGAAATAATATCGACACTTTTTCTTTTAGACAATGCGCCGAGGGAACCTATGAGTATGCCGACTCCCGCTCCGAAGATAAGTGAGGTGACCGCTAACTCTACGGTAGCTGGAAACCTATCCATGATTTCATCTATCACTAGTCGTCTACCAAATATCAATGACCTACCTAGGTCGCCTCTCACAATATTGCCTAGATATTCTACGTATTGTATGTATATCGGTTTATTGAGACCCAGCTGTTCTCTCAGCCTCTCTCTTTCTTCTAGTGTCGATTTTGGACCTAGAACCGTGATGACAGGATCTCCTGGGAGAATTCTTAGAACAATAAAGATGATAGTGAGTACTATGAATACCATCGGTATAACTAGCAGCAGCCTCGTAACAATGTAGCTTCTCAGGCTAGCCATCTTCAGCTTCTTCTCGTACTAGCGATATTTATGTTTCCTTGTATATTGTCAAATACTTTAACAAGGTCGTAGCATCTAGCAGAACTCCTTTGACTCCTTTTGCTGCTACCATTATTGTTTTCCCTTCGAATACTGGGACAAAAGGTATCTCTTCTGCAACAATTTCCTGAACCTTCTTGTACAGATTGGCTCTAGCATTCTGGTCGGTTATCTTCTGCGCTTCCAGTATTAGGTTTGTTACCTCCTCGTTGTCGTAGAAGCATCCGCTCCAGCTATTCGCTTCAGGTACTAGGAAGGGCGTTAGATAATCATCAGGGTCTAAGTAGTCTGGATACCAGGTCTGGATGTAGACTTTCATTATACCGTTAGCTGCATTGTCTAGGTAAGTTGCCCACTCAGCTGTATTCAGAGACACACTTACTAAGCCTGTCTTCTCCCAGCTATCTTTAATTACTAAGGCCATATCTCTTCCCGGTTCTCCTAGCTGAGTAGTAGTGTACCACAACTCGACTTGGAGCTTATTCTGCTCAGAGTATCCCGCTTCCCTTAGGAGAGACCTAGCTAACTCTATGTTTGCGTCTCCAAGTTTTCTAAACGATTCTTCACGACCCCACAAGAAGCTTGGAACAAGAGTATACAATGGTATGACTGTATCAAAGAATGCTTTAGATGCTATTTCCTTTCTATCGATAGCGGCTGCCAGCGCTTTCCTAACTCTTACATCGTTGAATGGAGGGTCTTTAGTATTGAAGACCAAGAATCCAATATATGAGGCTGGGACTTCGAGGACCTGTAGTTTAGGATTCTTACGAAGGTCTTCTAAATCGACTGGGTTTAAGGCTCTCCAAGCAATATCTATCTCTCCTCTCTCAACAGCTAGTCTAAGCGATGATGCATCTTTGTAGAATTTTATTACTATTGTCTTCGTAGCAGGAGGAGGCCCGTGATAGTATGGGTTTGCTTCTAGGATCAATTGCTGGTCCCTAACCCAGCTCTTGATCCTGTACGGTCCTGCTCCGCCCGCTGTTGAGTCGGGAGCAATTTCATCGAGAGGGTATCCTTTAGGATTAACGGGGAAGTATGGTGGTGTAGCCAATAATGCAGGAAAGAATGATGTTGGAGCATACAGCTTGAATTTTATTGCTGTTGAATTCAAGACTTCTACGCTTTCAACAAATGAGGTTACAAGCCATGAAGGATCTGCTTGAGTAGCGAATACTCTGTCTATCTGGTATTTAACATGAGTAGCGTCTAGAGGTGTTCCATCACTAAACTTTAAGCCTTCTTTCAGTTTGAAGACATATTCTGTTCCGTCAGAACTCACAGTATACCTTTCAGCTAATCCAAAGGTTAACCTAGCTGTCCCAGGCTCATACTTCATTAAGCCTTCAAGTACATTGTTTAGAACCTCCCATGTGTAGAAGTCGTATGCTTTTGCGGGATCCATCTGTGTAACCCTGTCAGTAGTACCTATTATGAGAGTATCAGATCTTTTCGGTTGAGGTGGAGAAACCGTGGATGTAAGATAAAAAGCTGACAAGGCCACTGCAGCTATTACCACAATAGCAATAACAACTACCGCGACCCTTGATAATGCTGTACGACTAATTTTTCTCATGTAACCTACTGAAATCATTATGTATATAAACATTAACTAAGAAAAATATACAGTTGGAATAACCCTATGAGAGAATCGTTGAGTGAGACGTGGTCGGAGAACCAGGTAGCATTGATGTTTATTGGTGATTGTAATTCTTATTACAGTTTTAGGATTTCTTCTACATCTTCTTCTTTTATATCGAATAAACCTGTTCTAGGTAGAGACCTTAATACGGTCTTCCAATCTTTACTCTTTGAGAATACTTCTTTAAAGATTTTTTCAGCCTCCGTTCGTCTATCATGCAGGTACATGGTTAAGGCTTGCCAGAATTTTAATTCTATCTTGTCGGGTGCGAGTTCTGATGCTTTCTTATACTCTTGTAAGGCTTCTTCGATCTTTCCCTCCGCCACCAGGCTATCCCCTCTATTGGCATGCTCATATGCTTCATGGAGTGTAACAAGCCTCCTCAATTCTTTTAATGGTTCTGGATGATCTTCTACTCGGAGGTCCACTATTTTACCTCCCCAGATAGATCCCGATGAACTAGTTTTAACGACTAGTATGCATGCTGATTGCCTTCCTCTTATATCTCCTCCAGCAGCTTCTGCTGCTTCGAGAGCTGTTAAGAGTCTTTCATGTAAAGGTCCTTTACTATTCTTAAATGCTTCAGCCATCTCTACCCATACTCTACTACTCCGCATTAAGTTGGCTTGTACACTAAATCCGTCTCCGATGATGTGGCCTGCCTCTGGTATGCATTTACTGCCAGTATGAGCTGCCACGATTCCATTTTTATCAAGCATTGCCACCTGCCTAACTTCAGGGAACTGGTCAATGCATAATAATGCTTTAAGAGCTTTCTCCGCCGTCATTCCCCCACGCATTAACGCTAAACCTAGGGGGCCATAGCTAACCTCAACTACCGATTGAGTTGCAACTACTCCTACTCCAGGCTCAGCCCATGCAACTATTGAACCTACAGAGAACCAGTGAGATTGGACTGCGACCCCCATTACCCCATTCACCCTATCTATTGCTACTATCGAGTAAGTGGATAAAGGTCTAAACATAACATTTAGAGATACTGTTCTTCTAATATAAGTTTTGCTGGGTTCACTATGTTTTGGCCTTTACTCCGTTGCTTCCTTATATCCATATATTGTGTGGAACTTCACGATTTCATCATATACTTCGTAGTGTGTAAGGAACATTCTTCTACAACAGTATCTTTTCACTCCTAGTGAATCTAGGACTTTTCCAGGTTCTTCTCCTCTCTCTACTCTTTCCTGATATTCCTCCCATTTATCCGCTATCAATGCGCCACACGTAAAACATCTAATAGGAAACATCATGTAATTTCACTATCTTGCCGTCCGGCATACTATATAAGTTTACTCTTTTAGCGTGTTCTTCAAGATGCCCTGGAGTTAAGTCCTTTTTTGTTAGTGTGTTAAAGTTAAATATCCGGTGTAGCAGCGTTAGTTACAGGTGGTCTATATTTGTGTCAGTATCTCTTAAGAGCCGGCAGCTCCTTATTCCTTGGAGAGTATATCTCGTTCCTATGAAACTTATCAAACCGCATGAAGAAGTATGTAGAGATTATGTCTTGAAATTGTATCATGAAGTTGTCAGAGACAAGATGCTCGTAAAGCCGTTACTGGTCGAGGATAGATATTACATCCTATTGGATGGTCATCATAGATATGCTGTTTTAAAGATGCTGGGAGCAAGACTTGCCCCAGTATTCTTAGTAGACTACGATTCTCCATTGATCGAAGTTTACTCATGGCGTAATGATTGGAATGTAACCAAAGAAATAGTTGTCAATGCGGGGTTGTCGAGAAGTAAGAAGCTTCCATACAAGACGAGTAAGCATGTCGTAAGAGACATCGTAATTCCTGAAGTCAATATTCCTCTAAGAAGATTGATGGAGGATGAATAAATGAAGTTAGTACCCATAGAAGATGTTAGATCTCTTCCTAGACCACCTATAGGTGAGCTCCTCGATGAAGCTATCAAGTTATTGAGGACGTGTAGAGTTACCGAGACGATCCAGCTGGATGAAGGGTATAATGTATGTTTAGCAGACTACAAGAGATTTCATGCTTTGAAGATTTTAGGGGTGCGATTTATCCCTGCATCGATAAACTGTAGAGAGAGAGTCGATTTATCATTGGAAGATCTTGGATTCCGTGAAGACCTGGATTTTAACCCGATGAAGGTTTGTAGAAATCATACAGAATTAATCAAGGCTTGCTGGCCTACTCCTTTAATCCGGCTGAATTCTTTATCGAGTGGTTCACGAGAAGTTTGGGCCAAGTTAGAATACTTGAACCCCTTCAGTAATAGCATCAAGGATAGGATTGGTTGGTATATGATCATAGATGCATTAGAAAATGGAAGGATTCTACATGGTACTAGATCCATTTATGAGGCTTCTTCGACTAATACCGGCATAGCCTTATCATGCATAGGCAAGAGCCTTAATCTGAAAACCAGGATATATCTTCCGAGGACTGTTCAGAGATGTAGCGATATCTATCTAAGGCTTCTAGGCTCAGAGGTCATTAGAGTTCAAGAACAACTAACTGTAGAGGCCATAAACTTGGTAAGACAGGATTCTATAAGAGATAATGCACTACATATCGACCAGTTCGAAAATGATGCTAACTTCATATGTCATCTAAGATATACATCTAAAGAGCTCGACTACCAGCTGAAGAGTATCGGTTTAAAACCTAGAAGAATAATTTGCGCTCTTGGAACCTCCGGTCATGCGAGTGCTATATCATTCTACTTCAAGAACAGGTATGGGGATGAGGTAGAGGTCGTAGGTGTTCAGCCAGCCAATGATGAGACGATACCGGGTATGAGGAGAGTGGAGACAGGCATGAAATGGATACACTATGTAAAGATAGACCATGTGGTCGATGTTACTAGGAGAGAAGCTATCGAGGGATTGACGAAAGTCTCCAGTATGGATGGTTTACCCATAGGTTTAAGCTCTGGAGCTATAATAGCAGGTCTAGAAAAGCTCTCTGAACGAGATGGTGTATCGGTCTTGGTTTTTCCCGACCATTTCTACAAATATGCAGAGGCCTTCTTGAACTGCACTCAGTTATAAAATCTTAGGAGACACTCATCAACCAGCTCTTCCTCTAAAATATTACCTATAGGATTTCTGTTTGAATCTTCTAGCAGAGTATCTGTTTGGCTTCTTCGGTTCTGTTTGTCTGGGATCTCCAGCCAGCAGTATTCTATTATATTCTTTTATCTTCTGGGCCACGTTCTCGCTTCTTGAAGCAAGTGCTTTAGCTAATGCGAAGGATACCGCATCTGCTATCGCTATTACCCCTCCACCTTCAACTTTTACGTAGAAGTCATGGTTTTTCCAGAATTTCTCATCTAGGTAAAGCGGGGTAAGTATCTTGTTTCTTATGATCTCGTTTCCGAAGTAGGTTATAGGTTGGTTGTTTATGTAAATGTTTCCCTTCCCAGGTCTTATGTATAGTTTTGCTATAGCTGTCTTTCTCCTACCTACGAATGGCCCCATAAGCTTAACCATTCTATTGTCTACCTCCTATTATTCTAGATATCTCTCCTATAGTCATGTATCTCAATACTCTCCCCGACTTGCTTACACCGTCTCCTAGCTCTGCATCTTTGAATTTTACCTTTTCAATGTTCTGGAATTGTTCAGGGACACCCATGTATACTTTTAATCTTCCTAATGCTTCTCTGCCTTTAGGCTTTTTGCGGGGGAGCATTCGAGCAATAGTATACCAAACTATCCTGTCTGGTTTTCTAGGATACCAGACTTTTATAACTTTATGAGATGTAAGTTGCCTCCTCCTCATTAACTTAAGATATCTCTCTAGGATAGCGGTCTTGCTACCTGTAACCACTGCTTTCTCCGCGTTTACGACTACCACCTCGACTCCTGAGAGTAGGAGTTTCGCGATTCTAGAGGCCATCCTACCTAGTCTCTGCTTTTCTGCGTCGACGATTATTCTTACTGAGGCTGCCTGCTCCAACATTTATTTTTTCAATCGTTCTCTACTGAAGCCTGTATATAAGGATTAGACTTGGAAGCTATCGATGTTCATATTCTCGACGGCATATTCGTCTTCACGTCTGTGCCGCAAACTGTTCATCACCATCGATGCAGGTTAATCCATTAATCCATATTGACCAAGTATCCTTCTTGCTACAAGAAATGTTCACGATGTCATCGTTGCATTTATGTTGATCTGCTAGGCGAACCATCTTACTACTTCCAGTACGTTGATGCTTACAACGCTTACTCCTGCAGCTAGCGTGTAGATTATTTCCGCCATATCTTCGTCTTTAAGCTCTATTATTCTTCCAACGATTACTGCTCCAACCATGATTGTTGTGAAATATATGTTACCGAGGATAGATGCTAGGCCTTGTAATGGTAGTACGGATGGTAGGAAAGATATGAATGCCGCTGCGGGGAAGCCTAATCCACCTTTCTTGCCTATGATTGGGATTAGGATTATTATTGCTGGGACGGCTATAAATGCTCCAGCCAAGTATCCTAGATAGGGGATTACTAGTACAGCTTTACCTATAATTCTTCCAGCTTCAACTCTCTCTCCTAGACCCGAAGCGTCTACGTCTGCCTTCACCATGTATACTCCATCCTCAATGTCTACTACTCTGTGAACGACCGTATACTTCCTGCCTAAGACTTCGAGCTCGTACGCGACGACGTCCCCTACCTCTATCGGCTCTGTTTGAGATACTATGACGAGCGAGCCGACCGGAACAGCGGGCTCCATGCTTGGAGAAACAATACGGAACATTCTCAAATCGTCGACCAGCGAAATAGAGGTTAAGATTATTACTGTAATGATGAAGATTGCTAGAAGCTTCGTCTTCAAGCGGGAACACCTCTTACTTCAACTGTTGCTCCAGGAGGGGTGTAACGACATTGATTCGAGAGGCTACTCGTAAGAGATCTAGGTGTAGAGTCAAGATATATGTTTGTCCAAGAAGTTGCGTCCGTACACTGACGACTAATGACAGTTGCTTGAACGTTGTAGTATCCCGGATGAGAAGAAGCTACACTAACAGTGATCGAGGTAATCCGGTTATTGTAAACATCGCCTGAGACTTCTATAGAGATGCTAATAACTCTAATATTGTATTTGCTTACCTTCACAGCATCTGTACCTCCTATCTCGGATATCTCTGTAACGATGATAGTTGCAGAGTATGCAACAGCTATAGAGAGAAGAACTAGAATTAATATAATCGTTCTCATGCCTGCTCCTCCCCAGACTCATCGATAGATTCAGTCGGCTCGACCGTCAAAAGAAGCTCCCAGCATACGCCACCTATATCTATTGAGGTCTCAACTCTAGCTACGCTGTCAATATTTACATCCGGAACTAAATCTATATCACTTGTTACAAGACCTCTTCCAATATAGCATACAGTTCCTGATGTCCCTGAAGATATCGTGTTTCCATAATCATCTTTAAGGCTTACCTTAACGGTAACATTATATCCGATCCAAATAGGAAAACGTCTATACCATATAATCCTGGCCGATGTTATGGTGGTCCCGGAGGTTGAAAGCGAAATACTTCTTACCTCTGCAAAAAATACATTTGAGGAACCTTGTTTTGAGAATACGTACTGTATACTCGTTCTCCTTGGCAGAGGTTGAATGGATGATTCTTGGAGAGATATGTATACGGAGTAAGCTTCATAGAGTGTTATGCCTAAGATTACTGTAAGGGAGATTATCAAGAAAGAAAAAATAATGGAGGATCTTGACAGGTGTCCAAACCTCATAGATGTCCACGATTAAGTTGTCTCATCAACTATCACTACCCTAACGTAGTTAACGAGCCTTGGATCCACGTTTGGATTAAGATCCACGTTTGTGGGGTTAGTATTAGATCCTGGAGTGGTAGTACATCCGGATGATATTGGTGAACCAGCATCCGTTTCGTATAGTTCTACACAGACTGTATATGTTTTAGAAGTAGAAGTAGCAGTCCAGTACACTCTAGCTGCGTCAACATTATACGGAGCGCTACTTGTTAATCTCCACGCTATTCTACTAATTGTGCAACCTTGAGCTGGGCAGTTTACTTGGACTGGTTGAGACGCTCCAAGCTCGTTTACTGCGGTTACACTGAGCGATGCTGCGTACGCTATTGCTACCGCTGTCAAGATCGTCAATAGGAGTAGCAATAATATCCTACGCCTCATGTAACCACCTCTATGCTTTCCTTAAGGGTTAACTCTATTAATAAACGTATCTCGTCATGCTTGTTAACATTATTTCAATAATCACCAGGTTTGCTTGCATCTTCATCTAAAAATCTCTTGACCTTTTCAAATCGTTCATGATTGCTTTAGGCTTATTACTTTCTCTACTTCGAGATGCATATAGAAACTTAACAGTATCTTTACAGAAGCTTAGCTTCTCTTGTTGATCTATTCCGCACATCCTTTTCTACATTGCATCCTAAGTTGGCCACATTCTTTAATGTTCTCGATGTCTTCAGGTAAAATTGTAGTAAAATATGTTACGTGAATTTTCTCCTATGTATATACCAGTTAGAAACGTTTACAGCTACTCCGAAGCATTCTCTATAATATGCTACACCTCTATAAGCATCTTATATTAAAGGTGCTTTCTTACCATCTTCCAGCTATTTTCTCCTCAACGTTTCGGGACATTCTTATTCAAGACCATGCTTTGCGAGTTATCCTATGATCTTTACGTTTCTTCCATTAGGGTATTTTTCAGCGAATTCGGCTATGGTAAGTATCGTTCCACCTGCTTTTTTTATCTTCTCGTATGCTTTTTTACTGAAGGAGAATGCTGATATGGTTAGCTGATGAGACAGTTCTCCTGCGCCGAGCACTTTTCCGACCACGTAGACAACGTCGCCGTCATCTGTTAAGCGGTCTATCTTGTATAGATTTACCACTCTCCTACTTCTTCTAGATCTTTCAGCTTCTTCGATTATCTTCCTCCAGAATCTCTTCTTCCTTAATTTAACGGGTATCTGCGACAATATCATATTCCTGAACCCGGGTTTGATAGTTTTTGTCCTGCTAACCATCTCTAAGACCCCCGATATCACTTAGTATCTTCTCGTTTAGTTCTTGTACTTTCTTCTTAAAGATATTTACAGCTTCCTTAAGTATTCTCCTAGGGGGAAGAGATCCTATAGACTCTATGAATAGTATTCTCTTACCTGGTTCACCATCCTTCTCGTATAGGGAAGATATAGCTGCTTGCCATTTAGCATGCTTTCTACCTTTCCCCACCCGGACGTAAAGCTCTATCTCTATTCTCTGGTTTGGCGCTAGCTTGACTATAGGTATCTTCGGGCTCACAGGTTTAACTGTGATTGAGGGGTCTTCTGGTATAATGTCTTTCGAGTAGACTGTCACCGGCTCATCTACTGCTTCAGCCCTCACCACGTACCTTACGACACATTTCTCACATCCAAGCTTGCTTCCGCAATCACATTCCTCGGGGGCCACGTACCTATCTATATCGGAGATGAAGGGTATCAATGAGAGCCTATGAGCTAGAACCTCGTTAGGCATAGCAGAGGTATTCTCTATTATCAGGATCTCTTCAATAGCCATCGTCGGCACCTCGTTTATCACAAATCTCCTCAACGTATTCGCAACAGCTAGCGGTAAACCTTCAAGCTCAACTTTTATAGACTTCTCATCCTCCTCAACGATATTTAATTTAACCATTACTTCTCTCCACCGCTTCTAATCCCTCTCCAATTATCTAACTCTATTCAATAAATATTTAGGGGATTCATATAGTTATTTTTGTAGAAAAATTGTTTAAGAAATGCAGTGTTTTCCCCGATTCAACTATAAGCTCTGCATTCTTGCTGACGATTGCATTTTCTTAAAATATGCGCAGAAATTGCTTATTGGACAGATACTACATCTTGGCCTAGGCTTCTTACAGATCTCTTTACCGAAGGGTACGAGGATGCTGTTCAAGATCGAGCGTTTTTCTGGCGGCGTTATTTCTTCAAGCTTCTTCTTAATCTCCACATACCTATCTTTTTCATCCGCTATCCCTAGTCTTTTAGCTACTGCCTCCACATGGGTATCTATAGCGATCTCAGGCAACCCATATCCGAACGACAATACTATATCTGCTGTCTTATCCCCTACGCCTGGAAGCTTCAATAATTCTTCACGATCCTTAGGGACTGCTCCTGAATATCTTTCTAGAATTATTCTTGAAATCTCTCTTATTCTCTTAGCCTTGACTCTATAGAACCCCACCGGCCTGATCAGCTTCTCAATCTTTTTCACGGATGCTTTTGCTAAGGAATCAGCTGTAGGATATTCTTTGAAGAGTGCTTCGTAGGCCTTATCCGTCATCTCGTCTTTGGTCCGCTGGGACAGTATCGTCCCGATAAGTATTCTGAAGGGGTCTTCTCTTACATGTTCAGGAAGATGTACTCGATATCTATCTTCAAGTACCCTTATTATCTCGAGAAATTCTTCAGCCTTCAGCATCCACGGTCACTATCTAGCCGTTCACCCAAACTTGTATTGGACCCCGAATCCTCCAGGTGGATAATTCCATTCAATAGCATTCTCTGGGCAAACTATTCTACACGTACCGCATTCTAAGCATCCTTCATATGTAAATTGTATTTCTCCAGATTCATTCAACGTGTACAATCCTGCGGGGCATGAAGATACACAGATCTTGAAGCTGCATGTTTTACACTTCTCGGTTCTCAAGATTATGTGTGGTTCACTGTGAACCTCGAACTTCGTTAATGCCAGCCTCTCCTCGACGCTCATCCTCTTCACAAGCTTCTCACCGTCATCAGTAGGTCAAGCAGTAACCTGATAATTGAGGTTTTCCCTTTTACTGCTTTTTTTAGTGATTCATTAAGTGTTTCTGGGAATTCGTCTACAGAATATATATTGTCCAGTAATTTGCAGATTAGATCGGGATATTCTACATAAATTCTCTGATTGGATAGTATCTTGGGTACATTCTTAAATTTCTTCAGGGCATCGATTATTCCACTCCTTCGTAAAAGGTCCATGTAGATCGATAATTCTTCCCCTGGTGAAGTCTTCGTTATGGCTTCTGCTGCCAGCCTTCCAGATTCTATCGCCAGGTCTACTCCTCTCACGGTAAACCCTGTATTCAGTATTAGTCCAGCTGCGTCTCCAACTACTACGTATCCCTTCCCATACGGTTTGCTCATTAAGTCCTTGTACCCTCCTTCTCTTATTATGTGCGCAGAGTATTCAACCGGAACTCCACCTTCTAATAGTTTAGAGATTTCGGGGTGCATCCTCAACTCTTCTATAACGTCTTTTCCTTCTACGTGGTTGTTAAAGGAAAGTCTATAGACTACTCCTACAGAGACGTACTCTTTCATAGTGTATATGAACCCTCCTCCGAAGACCGGGCTAATCAAGAACTGCGCTAAACCTTCCTCGTCTCCTAGGCCGAATCTCTCATTTATCTTTTCTCTACCGACTCTTACAACTTCTTTTACACCTACAGCAATATCTCTAGGAGAGGGTCTTCCTCTCAATCCATGTTTCTCTAGGAGAAGCGTGTTGGCACCTTCAGCTATGACTACGTATTCTGCTTCAATCTTATCCTCGCCGGCTCTTACACCGCATGCTACGCCATCTCTAAACAGCATCTCATCTACTCTTACATTCGATGCAAGAAGAACATTCTTCTCTTCTACTTTTGACGCCATCCATTTGAGGAGCCTGCTTAAAAATACTGTAAAACTATCGTGCCCATCTGGCTTCCTACTCAACTGGTATCCTATACTCGCCATGTTTTCTCTACAAAGTATCGAGAGCATTTCCCTCCTAACCCATCTCTCAATAGGTGCATCTCTTCTCCATCCTGGAAAATACTTGTCTAGCGGATAGCTGTATACTCTTCCTCCGAAAACATTCTTTGAGCCCGGCTCCAGCCCCCTCTCAAGAACTACTACGGTATATCCCTTATCGGCTAGGAAGTAAGCTACTGAGAGACCTGCTGGGCCTCCTCCCACAACTACTACATCATATTTTTCACTCAATAATCAATCACACCTATATCTAGAAATAGGATACATACGTCTATTAATTCTTGACTAGCTGAGATAAAGGTTATCCTAGTTTCTTCTTAAGTTTCTCTAATAATTTTGGAAGGACTTGGTATAGGTCTCCTATTACTCCATAGTCTGCTTCATTAAAGATCGGCGCGCTCGGGTCTTTATTTATAGCTATTATCGTCTTGGAGTTTCTAACAGCGATCATGTGGAGTGGTTGCCCGGACACCCCTACCGCTAGATAGATCTTCGGATTTATTGTGGCCCCCGAAATGCCTATCCATGTATCGGACCATCCATAATCTGCTGCAAGAGGCCTTGTAACACTCCATGCACCATTAAGTATTCTTGAAAGCTCCTTAACAATTTCGAGGTCTTCTTTCTTCTTGAATCCTCTACCCGCCGCTACGACTATCTCTGCTCTCTCTAAGGGTACCCCGACGTATTCTCTACTCCTGAATTCCGTCTGGACGGCGCTCTCCCTTATCTCCTCAAGATATTCTATTTCTCCATTTACTTGTTTTTCTGATGGTTTGAATGCTCCGATTGATATGCATATCGTTGCTGGTAAAGTGGATCTTATTGTTGCGATGCATGAACCACCATATACCAGCCTCTCGATCTCTAGTCCTCCAGCTATGTATCTCAGGTTGAGCACGTCTGTTATTATCGGCTGACCCTTCTCTCCAGCATATAATCCCGCTAAAGTTCTTCCCTTGATAGTTGAGGGAAATAGTGTTACGTCTGGCTTAACCTTATCGGACACTCGTCGAATAATCTTATGGTAGGTGTTCGGCTCATATGTTAATCCATCGAAGACGTATGCCTTGTCTAGGATTTTGGACGCCTGGTTGACTAGCTCCCTAGATGGAATAACACCATACACTTCGCTGTTCAGTATCTCCGCTATCTCTCTGACTTGCTTAAGCCATTCAACCGTCTCACCGTAAACGAGTATCCTCATGTAGGCTAGACCTCACCGACTAGGAGATTTACCAAGTTGTCAACTGCTTTCTCGAAGTCTTCACTTGCATCCCAAACTATATTCTTTCTCTGGATGATGTACTTCTTAACCTCTACTAGGCCGACCTTCTCCAATCTTACTCCCAGCTGCTCTATGCTTAGTCTCTTCACCTCCATCTTCTTTGACTTAAGTATTGTTTTTAAGGTAGGTATTCTAGGCTCATTAGCTTCAGTTGTCACCGTAACTACTAGTGGAGGCTTTGACCGGTAAATATACGTTCCATCCTCCATAACGCTTTTTGCTTCGATGTATCCCTCAACGTAGTTCAACGAGTCTACGCTTGCAATTATCGGTATACCTATCCTTGAAGCTACGATGGGGCCTAGAGTGTAGGAGTGAGTATCAAGAGAGCCTGCTCCAAGGATTATTAAATCGTATGGTCCAGTCTTCTCAGCCATAGATGCAATTATCTCTCCTACGTTGACGGCTTGCAGGTTTTCGTGTCCATCTACTTCTATAATATATCCTTCATCTATCCCCATAGCGTATGCGTCTCTGACCATTCTTTCATGGTCTGGGGTTGACCCAACTGTTACCACCACCGTATGTGCATTATGTTTCTCTTTCAATCTAACAGCTTCTTCTATTGCACATTTATCGGAGTCGCCCATCTTCCTCGGCGCGATGTCTATTAGCGGCTCTCCAGACGATTCGTATTTTAGTTGACTGATGTCTACTGTTAGTTTTATCGGTGTAAGTACCCTCACTACTCATCCTCCTACACATCTAACATTATCCTTTAACATATTCTCTGCCTATCAAGTCTCTAGCAATTATTATCCTCATTATATTCTGTGCTCCCTCGGCCCCTATAGTGTATGAGAAGGTCCCCAGCCATCCTCTGAAGGCATTACACTCTTTAGTGTAAGCGTATGCTCCATACCATTTCATGAGCTCCTCATATATCTTTGTCGTCGCCTCAGGAGCTTTCAATTTACATAAGGCTACAGGTATGTTCAAGTCTTTTTCCTTCCATTTAGGGTTCTTCTCAAAGTAGATTTTGTCGGCAAGCCACGCCGCTCTATATGTTAGAAGTTTTGAAGCTTCTAGTTCAGCATATAATTCGGAAAGCTTGAAGCTTACACCTTGGAATGAGGCCAACGATCTACCTTCAAACAACCTTCTATTCTTTAACCATTCGACCGCTTGGTCTAGTGCCCATCTCCCACTCCCTATAGTTGCTGCCGCGACGAGTATTCTCGCAACGTTGAATCCCTCCATCAAGTAGTAGAATCCCTTATTCTCTTCACCGATCCGGTACTTGTCTTCTAGCTGGAAGTCTTCAAGTACGAATGCTCCTGTGCTTATCCCTCTTCTACCTATTTCTTCGAAGATTGTTGGTTTCCATTCTCTTCTCACTTTACCATTCCATTTAACGATTAGATTGAAAGCCGTTATGTTCCTATGTCCATATTCTGGTTTATTTGTCTTGGCCACTAGGAAGTATCCTCCACCTTCCGGTAATTCTTGTATCTCTCTTATCCCGCTTATGTATGTCTTCTCACCATTAATTATCCATACACCATTCTTCTTCATCGCCGTCGTCTTTATACCCGCTACATCCGACCCTCCATGAGATTCAGTCGAAGCTATACCGTAGAATGCGTCTCCACTCGCTACTTTCGGCAAGACCTCTTTCTTGACGTCTTCATCACCATATTTTTCTAATAGTAGTGGCCACCCATTGTTTAGTAGCGTGTAGACTGCCGTCGCTACGGATGGATCATGATATGCTATCTCCTCAGCAGCTATAGCGGTCATCGTTATTGTTCCACCCATTCCACCATATTCTTCAGAGATAGGGATTGCGAATAACCCTTGTTCACCCATCTTCTTAATTAGGTCAAGTGGTATCCTACCCTTCTCATCTATCTCTATCCATCTAGGCTCAATGTATCTCTTACAGAATTCCTGAACACTTTCTCTAAATCTTATTTCATCTTCTGAGAACTCGAAATCCATACAAAAACTGTATGAATCCTTATTTTTAAAGAATACTTACATCTGTACGACTCTATAGTGAATGGCTAGACATGAATCTCCCATAGAATGATTAAGCAAATCCTATATAGATGGTTTAACTGATAATATCGATTCAAGGTGAAAAAGCTTTCACGTTTTACGCCTATTCTTACAGGGATACTTTGGGGTTCGACGGCTCCTGTAAGTAAAATCGTTCTCCAAGATATTACCCCATGGGATATAGTGGTTTACAGAATCTTGATCGGGTGTCTTACATTAATCTTGTTGGTTAGGGTTGCTAGAGTTCCAGAATCCCCGAAAACCAATCTAAGAGACTTGATTATACTTTCATTGAGTGGTATAGCAGTTCCATGGCTTACATATAATCTTGGACTACTTTACGTTAATGCAAACCATGCGGGGCTGATGCTTGGATGCTATCCTCTGATGACTTTCCTAGTTGCATATTTCCTTGTAGGAGAGAAACTTAAGAAAATACAGTACACGGGAATACTCATAGGCTTCCTAGGTCTGATAATATTCTTTCTAGATAAGATTGGGCTAGAATATGATCTTGAATGGTTTATTGGAGCTCTACTAATAATGTTCGCTATATTCTGCTGGTCAGTTTATGCAGCCTACTTGAAGAAGATGGAGCTAAGCGGGAGAAGTCTAACAATAACATTGAGGACCTTCATGATCTCTCTCCCATTAATTCTTATCTCAGTCTTATTCATCCAACGCAATATCACCATCCCCGGAGAACCATCATCTATTATTGGTCTCGTATGGCTTGGAGTCTTTCCCTCCGCGGTATCATACTATTTGTTCAATATCGGTTCCGAAGATGTGAGTGCAACCCTAATGGCTACCTCCGGTCTCCTAATACCTGTTGTCTCATCCATCCTAGCATACATCATGTTGTCTGAGTCGCTCGAAATAATCGAAACCATCGGTGCAGTACTAGTCATAGCTGGATTAATGGTAGCATACCTAAAAGATTAAACTAAGTTTTTTATCTTAGATTTCCTTCTATATATGGTCTGGATATGGATCTCTCATAGAAGGATTGAGTAGAGTCTACAAGGATTTCTTAATCGATATGTCCAACTTAGGGTGGAGAACCTAACTTAATTAAAGTCTTCCTTTTTCTCCCTTATCTACGCTATACTATTGGTATCAAATTAGGGATTGGTGAATCTTCCCTTATTTGAATTCCATAAATCGGCGTGATAGGCTTAACACCATACATGAACATACATGCATGCTTTCTAAATATCTTGAAGTGGATGTCAGCTATTGGTGCAAGACCCTTCATCAACCAGGGTTTAACAGGTTTAACTATCCATATAATCAATCCACCTTTCCTTCTAAGCTCATCTTCTACAATATACAAAATGTTGAAAACTCTTTCTCCATAATACTGAACTAACCTATCCACTCCAAACAATCTTATTGGAGGTCTCCTATATCTTTCTAGGAGCTTATTTTCCAATTCCGTAAATCTCTTAACAACCATCTCAGGGGGTTCGATCTCCATGGTCTTTTCACTCCTTTCCTCTCTACAATCGGGCTCGGTGAGTAGGTGGTAGTTTCTTCTAAATTGTTCTTCACTTACACCGTACATCATATATGCATCTAATAAAACATCGCGAGTAACCCCTCCTGACGGTATAACTAAGCAATAGCCATCTCTTAGAATATGTGCAGAAATTAATGGAACCGTTAAGAACATATAATCCTTGAATGTGAGTTTCGGATCTACTTCAAACAGTATTACCGTTTTGTCAGGGTAACCTCCAATCTCCCGATCTAGGTCTGGTATTCCTGTAGTGTAGCCTGTTTGCGGATTCTCTGGATATTGTATTCCAGCGAATCTCCGCTTATCGGGAATCTTCGTAGGTATCATTACCTTGAATCCACCATGTAGTGTAAACCATGCCCTCGGATTTCTCAGTTCAGAACCCCTTAATTTTATGAAAGCCAATTCTCTATACAATTTGTCTTCTATAGTACCGTATTTGAGATGTATTACTCCATCAGCTATGAAGTCTACATAATCGAATTCCTTCTTTTCTATTTCTTTTTCTTCCTTAATCAACATGGTAGTACATTTAAGCTGTGAGGTGATCTTTGATAATACACTGTGCAGGAATGCTCTTCCCTCTGCCTGATCCTTAAATGACCCGCTTATAGCTGTGTAAGAGTCTATAGCTATTCTCTTTGCATTTATGGATAAGATGTCATCAATAACCGTAGTTATAGCTGCAGACATTCCAGATTCAAGTAACGTAGGAAGAGGAACATATCTGAATAGCTTCTTTTCTGTCAGTTTTTCAAAATCGAGACCGAAGCTCTTCATGTAGGTATAGAAACGCGTCTCATCCTCTATTAGAGATACGTAGATTCCCGGCTCACCGTACTTTACCGCACCCTGATAAATAAAGTTTGATGCTAAAGCTGTCTTACCTGTCCCCGGCGCTCCAGAGACAACGACCAACCCACCTCTTGGAAAACCTTTAATTAAATAATCAAGTCCAGGTATACCTGTTGATATGAAATCTTCTCTACTTTCCAATAGGAGAGCCCTCCTCCAGCTTAAACACATGTGTAAGCTTCCTGATCGAGTCTCTATCCCCAGATTTCATCAAGGTTATGATCTCGATGGGGTTTACTGGTTCTAGTAATCCTTCTCGGATTAATGTGGAGAACAATACTTTCAAGAGATTATCAGCTCCCCTCCCATAAATCTTGATGAACTCACCGTAAAATCTTTGAGGATCTTCATAAAAAACACGATACATGTCTCCACTAAGTGGAAACTGCATAAAATGTTCAAGAACATCTAATCCAGTCTCACCGAGAATCTTCACTAAGCCGGACCTCAATATCCTCGTCAAAATTTCTAGTTCAGATAAACATGATCTTTCACCGCACAATTCTATATCGTTAAGATCTCTCTCTAACGTTGTTGATAAACTTTTAGAGTAAGCCTTATTCAAAATATCATAAGAATCTTTTTTGATAATTTATTATGGAAGACATAACAAATCACCGTATAAAGATAAGGATTTGAAGATAGGGTGTTCGGTTAGAATTCTCTGATTAGGTCGGCCTCTATTCAGAAAAACGAGTTCGACAATACGATAGTCAATAGCACCACAAGTATCATATCTTCTAGTCCGTCCAAAATAATCGAGACTAACCGTGAATACCCTTTATATTTCGTAATTACAGGATTAATAGTGGTATATCTGAAAGGTTAAACTAAGTTTTTTATCTTAGGTTTTCTTCTCGATGTATAGTATGTTGAAGATTGGTAGAACCGTAATCGAGCTTGTTAAAGGAGACATTACTGAACTGCAAGTAGACGTTATCGTTAATGCTGCTAACTCTAGCTTAAAGATGGGAGGAGGTGTTGCAGGAGCGATCCTCAGAAAGGGAGGTAGGGTAATCCAAGAGGAATGCGATAAGATTGGGTACTGCCCTGTCGGAGGAGCGGTATTAACGAGTGCGGGTAAGCTTAAAGCAAAATACGTTATCCACGCTGTTGGACCGAGAATGGGTGAGGGAGATGAAGACAACAAACTTAAGAATGCAACACTAAATTCTCTTGAACTCGCAGATAAATACCATGTAGAGTCCATCGCTTTTCCAGCTATCTCGACAGGGATATTTGGTTATCCTAAAGATAGATGTGCAGACATAATGTTGTCAACTATCATAGACTATGTATCCAGAAAGGAGACTAATCTCAAGAAGATTATCCTCTGCCTCTACGATGATGAAACGTATAAGATATTTGAGAAGAAGCTTAATGAGGTATTGAGAAGGGCTTAATGCAGCTTTTTAAAGCATAACTTTGTTATAGAATATTTGATCCGAAACGGTTTTAAGAATTTAATTCATAGAATAGAAATGTTGAAATATTGGCTGGAAAGAACAAAAAAATACAGCCATGAACCAAGATGTTGAATTACCTCCTCCACCACCTCCGAAAGCTTCAGCATACCTTAAAGCGTTAGGACCAGGCGTTATAATGGCATCGCTAGCGATAGGTTCCGGGGAATGGATAACATTCCCAGCTGTAGTAGCTACTTTTGGACCACAATTACTCTGGGCAGCTGCATTCTCATGTCTAATACAGGCTGTTCTAGCAGTGGAATCCATGAAGTATCCTGTTTACTGTGGACAACCTGTACATAGAGCGATACAGAAACTTCCACCAGGTCCTCTTGGATGGTCTTTGGCGTGGACTTTGATGTTGTTCATTCCTGTTATGTGGCCTTCATGGGCGATTGCTTCAGCGACAGCCGCTACTGCTCTACAGCTAGGTCGGCTTCCAGGACCGCAGGATTCATTGCTACTACTCTCTTGGAGCCTAATAGCATTAATCGTGGGTTTACTCATACTTCATGTTGGATGGAAGGTTCAGAGAACACTCGAATTGATAAGTTGGCCATTGATAATCTTACTCTTCGCTACGGTCCTGGTCGGTGTGCTGGCGGCCGCTACCCTCGATGACTGGATCACAGTTTTAAGCGGCTTAGGGGGATTCCTGACAGATAGGGGAGGCTTCCCACAACCTCAAAAGATAGACTGGTTAGCCATCTCTGGTGCTATCGCATACATACCCGCAGGCTTCGGATTCAACTTAATGCTCTCTAGCTATGCAAGGGACAAAGGATGGGGTATGGGTAGCAAGATAGGATATATCTCAGCTTTGATTGGCGGTAGTAAAGTTGCGCTAGACATTGAGGAGAAGCCGTTCAAGATAAATGAAGAAAACTTGAAGAGGTGGAAAGGTTGGCTAAACATTCTAAGATTAGATGGATGGATAATATTCTCACTGCTAACATTCATAACAATAGTGATGACTAGCGTGATGGCTCATGCTCTTCTAACACCTGAACAGGCCGCAGGGCTTAGAGGGTTCGCTATCGCTGCAGCTCAAGCGCAAGCCTTATCTAAAGCTTTAGGTGGAGCTGCATGGTTTATCGTTCTACTTGGAGGCTTCTGGATACTGTTCGATACGCAGTGGGGATTGATGGATGCTACAACTAGAACTATCACTGATAACTTCTGGTTTGCTAGTGGGAAGATTAGAAATTGGGCTAGAGGAGATATTAGAAGACTCTACTACCTAATACTTTACATCATGT
Organism: Candidatus Geocrenenecus huangii; assembly: GCA_023268155.1. Lineage (GTDB taxonomy): Archaea > Thermoproteota > Nitrososphaeria_A > Caldarchaeales > Wolframiiraptoraceae > Geocrenenecus > Geocrenenecus huangii. The sequence goes on along the minus strand of JALNKM010000007.1, from coordinate 28,130 downwards.
TCGCTGTCTCAGTCATAATAATAGTGGGATCTCTAACTCTCGGTTGGGCTTCACCCTACCAGTTAACTCTCATAGGCGCAAACCTAGGTCTATTCGCTTTAACGGTCGCCTACCCGCTGCAAGTAATTGTAAACTACAAGTTTATGCCCAAAGAATTGAGACCATCAATAATAGTTACGATAATACTGATAGCTGGAATGATCTTCTATGGATTCTTCCTTGTAGGAGCCGTGGCTCAATCGTTGTTTAACATTAAAATCTAAAATAATCCTTCAATACGTGATGGATTAGATGATGAACTCGAGGTACTCTGAGGTATGATGAAGGCTGCAGAACCTGAAAAACCCTCTTTTTTCAGGAATATAGATTACTGGTGAAATATGCTGGAATAAGGCTCTCAGGCAGTTTTTAGCTTCCACCAGCATCTTCCCTACCTAGTTCTCTATCGTATACTGTCCTCCAATATTCTTCAACTTCACTCTGCATCTTCGAGATGACCTCGTCTCTCCTCACCGGATAGAATAAGTGTCTGAATCTTGCTTGAGCTTTCAAGTATTCTTCCAGCGGCTTCAGCTTCCTCGGAATATATGTATGGCGTACTTCACCGTAGACTGCTTCTTTCAGAGACCATACTCCCGTCTCTACAGCTAACCTAGCTATCTTAACCGTCTCCATAGTCTCTATTCCCCATCCTGGCGGACATGGTGAAAGAGAGATGAAAAGCTTTGGTCCTTTATATTTTTCAGCCTTCTCAATCTTTCTAACCATGTCCATTGGATGGGAGATCGATAGCGTGGCCACGTACGGAGGTTTATGCGCTCTCCATATCTCGAATAAGTCTTTCTTCTTACCTCTATACCCTTCAGGTACGAGGGGAGTAGGCGGCGAGGTTGCTGTTCTAGAACCGTACGGTGTCGCTGGCGAGTATTGGAAACCCGTATTCCCGAAGGCTTCATTATCGTAGCAGAGATAGTAGAAGTCTAGACCTCGATGTATTGCTCCAGATGTACTCTGGAGACCAATATCATTTGCTGCTCCATCACCTGTAACTACGACCACCTTTAGATCCTCTTCTGAAGATATCACTCCTTTATCTATCAGTATATCTAATGCATCTCTAATCCCCTGGGCGCCTGCTGGAGCGCACGCCATAGCTGTATACATCCATGAAGACTTTAAAGGCGTGAATGGGTAAACTATCAATAGAGTCATACATCCTGCAGCGTTAACCCAGACTACCCTGCCCCCCAATACTTTGTGGAATAACCTAAGAGTTATCAATGCACCGCATCCAGCACATGAAGGTGTACCTGGAGTAAGATAGTCTTCGCATATTAGGTCTTTTATAGATTTGAATCTTGCTTGAGACATTATTCTCCAACCCCTATCCTCAGTAGGGATTTTACTTCTCTGAGCTCATCTTCCCTGAATAGCAGGACAGGCTCGGGTTCACCGCCTATTTCATACTTCTTCATCAATTCTACCACGTATCTAATCTCATCGATCGATATCGTCTTTCCTCCAACTCCCCCTATTACTGGAAGGATTATCTTAGGCTTATTCACCACATTATAGAGTACGGAGCATATCTCTGGATAGAGTATTCCGCCGAGACCTGGAGCGATATTCTGGTCTATTACTGCAACCGCTCTCTTTCCTTCAAGGGCTCTTCTTACATCTTGCCTCGGAAAGGGTCTAATCATTCTAAGCTTTAACAAGCCTACGCTGAACCCTTCCTCCCTCATTATCTTTACCGCCTTCTTACCTATGGATGCGAAAGACCCCATCATAACCAACACGTACTCTGCGTCATCCAGCATATACTTCTCTACGACGTCGTATCTCCTCGCGAAATATGCCTCAAACTCATCGCATGCTTCTTTGAATACTTTCACTGCATTGAGAGATGAGAGATACATCTGGTATTTGAAGAAACTGTATAGTGGAGGTCTCAGAACCGGAGTACCTTTAGTTGAGGGGGTGCTTGCTCTGAACGGATATGGAGGAGCATATCTTGGGAGGAAGCTTCTAACTTCTTCTATACTGGGGGTCTTCACAGGCTCACGAGTGAAAGATAGGTGGAATCCGTCGAGATTCACTATTGATGGAAGAAGTACTCTACGGTCTTCTGAGACTCTATATGCTAAGAGTATTAGGTCTAAGACTTCTTGGCATGTCTCGGCTTGTAGAAGTATGAAGCCTGTATCTCTAGTGGATAGGAAGTCGTTATGGTCTGGTTCAAGCGTTATGGGAGCCGCTACAGCTCTACTCACGTTAACTAGTATTATTGGAGCCCTCCATCCGGCTATATTGTATAGCATCTCGAATCCGTAAAGTAATCCTTGGCTAGAAGTTGCAGTAAATACTCTTGCACCTGCGAGTGAACCTGTTCCAGCGGCTGTCAGCATGGAGTGCTCGGAGTCGAGGATGGTTAACCTCGCCTTCATCTCTCCTAGAGCAATCCAGTGTGAAAGTACCTCTATGATCTCTGTTTGAGGAGTAATCGGGTAGGCGGGTATATAGTCTACTTCAGCTAGTCTCGCAGCCCATGCTGCTGCAACATTCCCAGTCATCATCTTGCCTCTAATAATGGAAGAGGCTAATTCTCTTCTAGGTCTAAGTTCTGAGATAAGCTTAGTCCTCATCATGCTGCTTCTACCTCTCTAACATAATTGAATGCTTTAACGGGACATTCATTGAAACATATTAAGCATCCTTTGCAATTATCATAATCTATCTCGGGTTCATCATCCATCATAGTTATAACTCCTTCCGGACAATAGATAACGCATATCCCACACTTAGTGCATCTCTCATGGTTTATTGTTGGTTTGAAGATCCTCCAGTTACCCGTTTTCCTCACTCTCGTGTTCCCCACTTTTCTTATCTCCGGGATCGTCAAATTCGTAGGCATCCAGCTTACCTCTACAATCTTCATGGGTTCCCCAAGTTTCGGTGATGGTAAAGAGACTGGATGGACCTTCTCAAAACATACCTTAGCGAAGAGTATATTCTTCTCAAGCATCTCTCCTTTCACGCCTATCTCTATAAGTTCTTCTTTAACACCTTCTTCCAGTGAGACCCATCTAATGAGACCTGTTAATTTAGCTGCTACAGCTCCTAAACCTGTACTAAGAACAGTCTTTCTCACATACTTTAAAGATAGGTCAATCAAGTCTTCTACAACTACTGTAACATCATCTCTATCGATTCTTATCTTATCTGCGGGCTTGCTCGAATTTATGAAGAGTGCCCCACCACTCTGCAATCCTGAGAGAGGATTAACTAATGGATCACTTAGCAGGGATTCATCCGCCACCAGTATTAAATTTGGATTGAAGATATATCCTCTCTCTGATAATGGTAGAGGTTCATGAGAGATCCTGGTGAAAGCTACTACCGGTGCACCTCTTCTCTCAGCTCCATAGATTGGAAAATCTTGTGTATAGTATCCTTCTAAGTGGGCTGCGTTTCCAAGAATTCTGCTTGCAGTTTTAACTCCCTGACCACCTCTACCATGAAATCTAGCATATATGAGCAAAAAATCCCCAATTTAAGAATAGGCGTTTCTAGTTAAAAAATATACTTGAGACAATATGTATTTAGTAGGTATTTATTGACCGGTCTTCTTAATGATTAGCGTTTCTCTATTTATCTCGATATAGTCTCCTGTTTCTATCAAGCTTATATCAATTCTATCTATTGTGGGGATGTTAGAAATGATTACTCCTACTGCTACTATGGGTTCACAGTATTGATTTACTATTCCAGCTGGAGCCTTGTTGTTCTTCTTTAGTCTATACAGTATGTATGAGCCTACTGTTGAGCCTATACCATGTGGGAAGACAAGAATCTTTCCGGAAATAGTCTCACCTTCTATCTCGTGGCCTTTCTCTACCACTATACCCGTTTCTGGATCTACTCCTCCATAGAAGCTTATAGGTTGATTGGTCTTTAACGCTACGCCTTCAGCATAACCGCTCTTAATGATTCTACCTTTAACCTCTAAAAGCATCCCCTAGTAGCCTCTTCCACTAAATCAGTCAATCTACCAATTTTAATCTTCAGGTTATTAAGATTTCTAGAATACCAAACACATTTCGCAGAATTTGTAGCAATAGATCTTACTCCCAAATCGACTATAGGTGCAACTATAGGGCATGTATCGCAGATTACTTTTACTCCAAGTTCTTCAAGTTTCTGGAATATTCCCAGCCTCACAGATAAATCCTTGATAGTTCTTGAGACGCATATCCATGTTTTCTTCTTTACAGCCCTGCCTTTAAGCCTCTCCAATACGATGATTAGCTCTTCGAGTGAGGCATGAGGGCATCCAATGAATATTAGATCTGGCTCAACACCATCATTTAATTCTTCTGCAGCATTCTTAAGATCTTCTTTCCCCAAATCTATTTCTTCAACATTATCTATTGGCGGCAACATGTATTCTGGAGTTAATCTTTCAATATGGAACATCGCTACTCCCCCTGTACTCGCTAAAGCTGCTCCCAGAGCTTTAAGCTCTATTTGGTTAGCAGACTCGACTCCGGTGAATAACGGTATTCTCCCTTTTGAAAGTCTTCCCGAAACATATCCTAGGAGTGCGAAGTCATACTCATCATCGAGCTCCGGGGCATCTATCTTAACTGCGTATACTCTGTTCTCAGATATGTGTAGACCATAGTATGGTGTTCTACCAGTTAATGCTGAGGCTAGAGCGCTTGGCCCTCCTTCTCTGTTCGTCCTAGCTCCTAATACGGAGTTTGCATATACTACCGCTGAACTTTCACTCCATGCGATGTGGTCTCCTAGGGTTGGCTTATTCCCCGCAAGGTAGGGAGTACATGTGAAGGTTGGCTGAATACCCATCCTAGTATATGCTCTGATTATCCTGAACTGTTTCTCGGCGAAGTCTCTACTTATACCCATCTCCTCCCATCTCTCCATATCCATACCAGCTGGATTCAACGTTGTATGAACCTCCACTCTACCATCTCTAGATAATTCTTCTATCCACTCTATCCCCGCTTCTCCCAAGTTCTTGTATGATACGCCTGATATCTGCGCACTTTTTATCGGAATCATCTTCTCCGCATTGTATATCTCCCCCAGCGCTACAAGAATCTCCATAGCTACCTGTTTTGCATAACCAAATTCTCCATTCAGCATCTTTTCCTCTTCTCTACTTAGATACATTATCTACCCCGCATCTAACGTCTAAGCGTTAACCGTCATCTAATGGGAAGACCAATTATATTAAGTTTGATTAATGACTCGTAGACATTTTAACATTGTATGTTGATGAAAAGCGTAATCTATTAATCTAGGAATCTTTCTAGTTCCACTTCAGGTATTGTAGCTTTCATGAATTTCTCTTTCTCCCTCATAGATGGTATGGTTGCGTCTATTCCTGCTTTACACGTTAATCTCGTGACCTGGTCTGCTGAAGGGTCAAGTGATGATCCCTTCTCACCAGGCTTCAGAACCAAGTCTCTATCTAGCTGAGTCCTCGTGGATATCGCCCATTCAACCTCATCAAGGTTACCGATATCTATGTCTTCGTCCACCACTACTACATACTTCATACTTTCATGTCCTCTGAAAGCTGCTTCTATCGCTCTCCTACCATCTTCATCATTCTTCTTACGTATCTTCACGACAGCGTTAAGCCATCCACCGCTTCCAGCTGTAAGCTTCACGTCTAAGCATTCGCATACTTTACTGACTTCACGTTGTATCGTTGCCTCTCTAGGTAGACCCATCAAGTTCTTATGCTCGTATCCTCCAGGCAGAATATATTGAAAGATCGGGTTCTTCCTCATAGTTATACATCTTATCTCTATTACTCTCTCCTTCCTAACTATATCATATGTCCCTAGAATGTCTATGAATGGCCCCTCATCTACATACTCGTCCGTGACATATCCTTCAAGAACCACCTCGCACTCCGCTGGGACCAATAGATTGTTCGTTAAAGTCTTAGCATATCTTATTTTTGCAAGTGATGAAGCTACTGAGAGCTCATCTATTCTTATGTCTTCGGTGACGGCGGATGCGAGCATGAAGGCTGGATGATTCCCTATCGTTATAGCTACCTCCCTACATCCTCTCTCAACATAATTGTAGAGATGTCTAGGAACAATTCTCGGAGCTACTCTCTTATGGTCTACTAGCATAAGTCTATGAAAACTCGCATTATACCCATATTCTTTATCGTATGCTATTATTATGCTTGCAGACGTATATGGAGCACGGTCTCTCGTTCCAGTCCAGATGAATGGGAGCTTGGTTAGGTCTGGATCTTCGACGACTACTTCTTGGCAGGGAGGGTTTTCGACGATCTCCGTCTCTCCGGGATTTTCTATTGCTTGAATTAATCTATTCTTTAATTCCTGGATAGATGTATCTAGAGCTTCAGCCAAGATTCTTCTATCTGAGCATAGATTTCCAACAAGCCTGAAGCCTGGATGCTCAACTATCTTCTCGAATAAGACAGGTTTGGGATCGAGTTTCTTCAAGATAGACGCTACCTCAAATCTAGTAGATACAGGTTTCCCGATCTTTACAATCTTACCCTCATCCTCGAGTTTTTTTATAAAAGTTCTAATGGAAGCCTCCAAAAACATCCTCCACGATTGTGTATTCTCCCTCACTTTTATCTTTAACCTCTTCAAATACTACGTATGTCTAGAGATAATTATTATATGCTTGGATGTTTTTGTAAAGATGATTTAGATGCGTCCAGTTAGAGAATTGAGGAAGATATTTGGAGATATCTACTATATTCCTGGAAGGACTAATGTCGGAGTAGTCTCTAGAGACGATTGGTGTATGGTAATTGACACAGGGTTAGACGAAGACCAAGGCAGGAGAATATTTAACGTAGTTAGAGAAGCTGGACTAAGAATAAAGTATATCTTCAATACTCATTCACATGCAGACCATATTGGTGGAAACGACATTATACTGGATAGAGCTGAAGCTAAGGTCTTGGCCCCGAGCCTAGAATCCTACTTTATCGAGAACCCTGTCCTCGAACCATTGTTCCTCTACGGTTCTCATCCTCCTGAAAGCTTAAAAGAAAAATTCCTCATGGCTAATCCCTCCAAGGTCGATAGAACGGTGATAGAAGGATTAGATGAAGAAACGGGATTTAGATACGTAAGTCTCCCTGGACACTCTTTCAACATGTATGGCGTAATCTCTGATGATGTATTCTTTATTGCTGATGCAATCTTCTCCGAGAACTCAATAAAAAAATTCGGAGTAATATATCATTTCAATGTTAAGGAAGCCGTAAAAACCCTGATTAAATTAGAGAAGATGAATTTCAGATATTATGTTCCCAGCCACTTTGAACCAGTCTCCGATATTGGCAGTATCATTAAAGTTAATCTCCAATCTATTCAGAGAGTTAGGGACCTCATAGAAGAATATACTTCAAGCGGGATATCTCTCGAAGAACTATTCTCGAATATCTTGAGGGATTTCAATTTGGAGCTTTCTCCTTCAATGTATTTCTTGTATAGCTCAGCTTTGAAATCATACATCTCTTGGCTTATTGATGAAAAGATAATCGATAGTAAATTTGATGATGGTAGACTGTTTCTTTACAGATTGAGGTGAGCTTTACGCCGATATTCGTTGTCCATCAGCATTTTGCGAAGAGGGCTGGTCTCCACTATGACCTGAGGATCGAGATAGAAGGGGTCTTAAAGTCTTGGGCAATGAGGAAGGAGCCCCCTATCACCAAGAATGTGAAGAGACTCTGTATTCCTCAGCCTGACCATGACCTCTCTTATGCAGATTTCGAGGGAGAAATCATCCAAGGGTATGGTGCTGGAATAGTTAAGATCTGGGATAAAGGCGAGTATAGGCTTGAAGAACATGTTCCTGAAAGTAAGATAATTGTACACTTAGATGGGGTAAAACTTCGTGGACGATACATCTTGATAAATACTCCAAAAGGCTGGTTATTCTTTAAATCTTAGTATCCACGAGCTCGATACCTTGATCAAACTGGAAATCGTACCATCTTTTAAGGATGTCTAAAGATTTCTTCGGATTATGTAAAAATTTCTTTTAGTTCTTCTGAAAAACTTCATACTTCTTCCCTATCTTTCATGTTTCAGCCTCATCGTCATAGTTACGTTTCATGGCCTCAGCATATTCAAGAATATTTTTGAGAGAGTATTAAGTAAATCATCCATGAAGTCATCTTGAAGGAAGTCTCGTTAAGAATTGATGGTCTAACCGGGCAGGGAATAGAGTTTGCAACCGAAGTCATAGTTGAAGGATGTTCTCTCAGAGGATTAAACGTATGTACTTTTAGATGGTTTCCAACAATCGTTAGGGGAGGATACACCTACTCGGAGATAAGAATCTCTGATAGAAAGATCCAAGCTCGCTCAGACAAGATAGATATTCTAACTATTTTAGGCGAGGTTGAAGTAATGGACGCGGATGGCTTACTTTCAGAGAACAGCATCGTCGTAGTTGATGAAGAGAATAGTGCTCCACGATTTAACTGTAGGATACTAAAGCTACCCTTAAAGAAGACTTCGCTGGAGAGTAAGACTAGGCCGAACATCATCGCAGTAGGGTTTATCTCAGGTCTCCTCGGACTCAGGTTAGAGACCATATCAAAGATTCTAGAAAGAAAGATTTCGAGAAAAGACCTTCTAGAATCTAATCTTAGAGGAGTTGAGGCCGGTTACAGGATTTTCATGGATACGGGTCTAGAGAGCTATAACCTGCCCTGCTCTGATTCTCCGAAGAATGTTTTACAAGGTTCAGATTTAGTCGCTTTAGCTGCATTATCGGGAGGGTGCAAGTTCTATGCCGGCTACCCTATTACGCCATCCACAGGCATAATGGAGAGACTCGTAAAGTGGCTTCCAGAAGTAGGAGGGGTAGCTGTACAAGTTGAGGATGAGCTTTCTGCAGTGAACATGGTGATCGGGGCGAGTTATGCTGGAGCAAGAGCCATGACCGCGACCTCCGGTCCAGGTCTCTCCCTAATGGTTGAAGGGATCGGTTTATCATCTATGGCTGAAATACCGATCGTAGTTGTAGATGTTCAAAGAGCCGGCCCCAGCACCGGTCTCCCAACCGCTCACGAGCAGGGAGACATAGATTTAGCTACGCATCCATCCCATGGCGACGCGCCCAGAATTGTCCTAGCGCCTTCAACTATAGAGGAGTATTACAGTATGACTGTAGATGCGTTTGAGCTTGCAGACCGCTACAGATGCCCAGTAATATTATTGCTAGATCATGCTTATGTAATGAATTATTTTACCCTTGAGGGGCTTCAGGTATCTAAGGTTCCAGGACGTAGACTTGCATCCGGCAGTGAGGGGGCCACACTCCAAGTATACCCAAACTATAGTGGTTCGATAGATGCTTTTCCCGCACCTCCTATTAGGGGCTTCCTCGTTGTAGCAAGTAGTGTAGAACATGATGTTAGAGGTCTAAGTATGCAAGATGGACGGACTCACGTTGAGATGTCTTTAAAAAGAATGGAGAAGATGAAAGAACTAGAAGATCAACCCATCTCGTGGGAGGTTTTAGGTGATGTGGACGCCGTTGAAGCAGTTATAAGCATCGGTTCATGTAGATGCGCCGTTGAAGAAGCCCTATATAAGATTAGGAAGACTGGTAGGAAGATCATGCATATACCTTTAAAGCAGTTGTGGCCTCTGCCGAAGAAGCTTGAAGAGACCTTGAAAGACGCTGAGAGAATATACGTTGTTGAACAGAATGCATCAGGTCAACTTATGAACCTAGTATCCTCGAAGCTTCCGAAAAGAGTGGAATTGAAGAGTGTGAAGAAATTCGATGGTATGCCGTTCAGGCCTAGAGAGATCCATCAAGAACTAATGGATGGAGGGATTGGGTAAGCTTGATAGATATTTTCGAGCGTTCTAAACCTAGATGGTGTCCAGGTTGTGGAGATTTCTCTATATATGAAGCGTTGAAAAAAGCATTTCTAGAACTTAATCTTAGACCTGAAGAGATCGTTCTCGTATGCGGTATAGGTTGCGCGACTTTTATCTGGAGTTATCTAAATACTAATGCTTTGAAAGGTATACATGGAAGAGTTCTGCCAGCGGCCACGGGGGTCAAGCTTGTCAATCCGAGGCTCAAGGTTATAGGTATTTCGGGAGATGGAGATGCATACAGTATTGGATGCAGCCACCTAATACATACTGCTAGAAGAAACGTAGAGATAACATACATAGTTGTAGATAACGGTGTCTTTGGAAATACTAGGGGTCAACCCTCACCTACTACTCCTATCTACTCTCATCTGAAGAACTACCCTAGAGCTTGGCCTGAGAAACCTGTTAACCCACTATTACTAGCATTAATGAGCGGAGCAACATTTGTAGCTCAAGGATTTGTAGGTGACATAGATAGATTGAAAGAATACTTCAAGGAAGCAATTAACCATAAGGGGTTCTCTTTAATCAATGTATTGAGCATGTGTCCAACATTCAATCCAGTGAGAACAATTAGAGAATTAAGAGAGAGAATCGTATATGTTGAAGAGTTGGGAGCACCTTTTGAAAACCTCAAGAATGCCGTAGAAATGATTCTATCTATTCAAGAAGATGGCAAGTATCCCGTAGGCATAATCTACAGGAATCGTGAGCCAACTTATAATGAGTTGGTGGGAGTTGTGAAGGGGGTCGACCTATCAATCAATCATGACAGGATTGCCGAGATCTCGGAGAGAGAGTTAAGGTTGAGGCTTCTACAGAAGAAATATACCTAGATTACTCCGTGGCTCTTCACATGTATCCAGTATATTTCTTCATACTGTGTTACATACCCGCAGAACGGGCAGAATAGTAAGGGAGGCTCATACTTCTTCTCCTCTCCTTCTAAATCTTCCACGCATATTGTTTCTCTCTTAACATAGATGTATCTATATTTTGTCTTTAATCTTTCTAAACTTCTTCTTACATACTGCAATGCTTCTTCCACACTGAGAGGCCTGCTTGACGATGAATCATCTAATACGATCTCGTTGTTTTTTATGATTGGGACTATCTCGAGGGGTACTAATTCTTCAGCCATGCTGGCCGCTAGATTGATTGTATTCTCATTTTTCCTGAGCCTTATCTTTATCAATCCTCTTCAACTCCCTCAACTTCTTCTTGTAGTATGTCATGGGGTTCTTAATGTTTCCACATAATCTCCCATTCTCTATACATAATCCATTGGTCCTTATCTTGCTGCAGCTTGGCGTAATGTATTTGGTCCTACTCCCCCTCAGTCCCGCTATGTGTTCTACCTGGTACCTAGCTATTCTCTCATTAAAGTCGCTTCTCCTAGAGTATATGGATATGATCTCCTCTACCGGTAATCCTATGTTGACGAGGAAAGCTGCCATCATGAAGTTAGCGAAGTGGCTTACGCTTTCACCCGAAGTAAGTTTACCGTATATCGCCTTCATGCATGGAGGCCATGCTTCCGGACTCGACCCCTCTTTTAACGTTAAATCTTCAAACTTTCTTTCAGGGATCTGATTTCTAATGTTTTTCACAACTTCTTCAAGATTTTCTGGAAGTTTACCGACTTCTATCTCAGCTTTCTCGATGTTCTCCAGAATGTATTTTTCTATCCTATCTCTAAGGAGACGTATCAATTCACGAGACTCTATGTAGACTCTACCTCTAGCTACTACTCTATTTACTAGCTTCCATACTGGGTCGTTAAATTTAGAAGCAGATTTCAAGTAATCTACTAAGCCTACCGTGTACCGGTAGGGTGGATAGGTGTCATCATACTCCACATTTATCTTAAAAGCTTCTCTAGCGATCCTCAAAATAAGTTCTGAGTCTTCATTGCTCATCCTCTTATACGCTAAGGATGCTTCCGCTAATGCAAATCTTCTTTGAAGATATTTATCGCCTGTTTTTGCTGCCAGGATTATTGCTAAAGGGAAAGATACTAGTTCTGTTACATCATCTTCCGTTACATCCATCGGGTTTACATTCTCCCCCCAATGCAGCGCATTGATTATTCTCTTTGCCGCTCTCTCCACTATCGGTTTTGTAGACGCGTCTCTAAAAGAGTCTAGATTGAATCCTAATGCTAGAAATGCTTCCTTAGCTTCTGGGAGAAATGGATACTTTGCTCTCGTTGAAAGTTTATCGGCTAACGCCATCCTTATCTTCTACAACGATTATATCTCCGGAGGTATATATCTTCACCGTTCTAACGCTTTCTTCAAGATCTCCAATAGACAGGGATCTTCTTTTACAGAATCGATTCCAGAATAGTATATCTCTAGCAACTTATTATCCCCTCCCTTCTTGATATATCTAGTGGCCTGTAAACCCATTTCCAGTTTATCAACCAGTCTTACGAGCTTAGCTTCAGGCGATCTACCCTCAACTAGCTTTCTCCATGCTTGAAGATATTTATCCCCAACTTCCCTAGGCATCGATCCTGCCAACGATTTTATTATTTCATCTTCTATTCTTCCCAGTTCACTTAGTTTTTCTCTTTTCTGGGATGGCGTAAGGTCTCCTATTACTGCTTCTGGTAGATCATGCAGTATGGCCATTCTAGCAACCTCTGCTACGTCTAGACCTCTGGCGTCCGCCAATATTATAGATAACGCAACTACGTTGAAAGAATGATCTGCTACGGATTCAGGATCCTCAACTCCTCTCTCTACCCATCCGGTTCTCCTGACCTCTTTCAATCTTGAAAGAACATCATTTATCTCTAGTAGGTAATCCATATCTTCCCCCACTCATCTGCTCTTAAATACTATATTTCCATTTTGTATTACAATCATGATAGACTTACTCTAAGTGATGGTCGTTTATGTTTTTCTAGATGTTTGAGCTATTCTTTCAACCTCCCTATTTCTAGGTGCACGAGTCTCTACGTATACCTGACAGTCACATTCTTCAAGTATACAGTATATTTTTCCATCCTGTGCAACCATGTCATTGATGTATCTCCTGTACGGTTTTACCCCACTATCATCTGTCGGAGTCGCTACTATCGTGAAGACCGGTAGGCCGAATCTCTCATGCTTCTCAACCGATTCTACTCTTAGTCTTCCAGGTATCTCAGTGTATCTTATTATGTCTCCAGGCTGGACAAGCTCTTTAACCGTCAACTGGTCTGGCGGAGTCATTCTAAGCTTCAACCCCTTCGTCCAAAGTAGCGCCGTCCTCTCATCCAAGGGTTCAGCGATCTCTTCTAATGCTACATACTCCATTACAGGATGCTTGTAGCTATGTTTTCTAACATGTTTGAGTGCTTTCTCCCTACCTTTCACCATTGCTCCACATTCAGTACACCTAAATAATGCTCTGGATGGATCTGCACTATACACCATTTCCTTCTTCGTCTCCCTCTCCAAGGCTTCCTCTAGTTTTAACTTAGCTTCTTCAGGCTTCTTCTTACCTGTTAGGGCGTATACTGCTACTAGAGCTCCACCTATACCCGTAATTATCCCTATTGTTAGTAGGTTCGGCTCGGTTGTATAAATAGCTCTAATACTCTTTGGCGAGTCGACCTTAACCATTGCTACACCGTTATCGTGCTGGCAATCGTATCCGCAATCTCCAGAGTATCCAACAAGTTTTCTATTTATCATGACATTGGATGGAGGCTGAGGATTTGCTCTGACAACCGCAAATGTTCCTTCATCATACCATCCTTCACCTGCTGCACCATACTGGGAATCAACTGATAGATAGTATTGTCTGACATATATTGCTGTAAAATTGTATGGTTTATGGACTTGAAGAGTCACATCCGGTACCTTCGGTAGATCGGTTAAACTCCATTCAACAAATCTCAGCCGCGTATCTTCCAGCAACTGTATTATTGGGTCTGCCTGTATCCTGATTGTTTCACCATCCTTAACCCATCCTTTAAATAATACGCCTTTAGGACTCGTTACCTCTACTCGATACTGTCTTTCATAGTTTGCTCTTAAAATGTATGGTCCTTTAACGTTTATTACTATTATAGAGTTCTGCGGATTGCTTATGATTACTGGCACAGCTCCTATAGACTCCCATCCAGTGAAGACTAATCTCTCCTCATCTGATAAGTAGATCACAGGCTTTGTGGCTATGATAGCTACTTCTCCATCCCTGTACCATCCTGTACCATTTATCTTTACTAGACCTACAGCCTCAACAAAATATTCTTTAACGTATCTTGCTTCTAGACGAGCCGGCTCGGATACGAAGATCACGTTATTTGGCTGGAACGGGGTCTCGCCACCACTCCACATCTCGAATACATATCTTACCGACCTATCTTCATGATAGATCTCCGGGTAGTCTAATTTAACAAGTGTGCCTGCTTTCACCCATTCACTCTTTCTCAGTGCTTTTGGCTCCGCATATATTTGTAATAGGACTTCTAGATCGTATAGCGCTGTATGATTTCCTTTCACTACTCTGCATTGGTCTCTAACCCCGTCATTCCATCCCCTAAATATCAACCTCTTGTTCTGGAGTAGATACACTATGGTTTCTTTTACACATATTGTATCTCCTTCAGACACTTTAACTGGTGGTTGCACTTCAACCCCATTTACGGTTAGGGGTACGATATAGTTTGAGTCGATTGTATATTGTGAGACCGTGTACCCGATGCTGATAATATATGCTAGGAAGATTATGGAGATTATTAAAGCTGTGCAGAGACTTGCTAGTCTACGATACAATCCATCTCACTCGTTTTTCATTATTTCAAGACTTATAATACTTAACGCTGCATAAAAAAGTTTTAGTCCGGGTTATAAGGTCTTTTGGTGTTTTCCACCATATTGATGCTTTTACACCTTATATACATAGGTTAATAGTAGAATTTCATTCGAGGTCGGACTTCTGGGATTCTATATCCTCTTCTCAATGCTTAAGGTAATACCGTAAATTTATTCCAGTGAAGATGTGGCTATTGCGGTTAACCTTATATGTAGTTCCTGACTGATTTCCCATCTTCATCCAAAGAGGCGATTACCTTCGACATTCCTTCGGCATTACTGTTAACCAATGTTAGCAACACTATCAACAATATTTGCTCTTTCCTTGCCAATTCTACATTAATCGCATCTCTTCATCACTTAACTTTTATCGGTATGCTGACAAAATATTTCCTGCTCAAATATATGACGGCTTTTTAATCATGCTCGACACAAGTTTTTGAATTCCTGAACTATACTGTAGTGCTTTTTTAGGCTTCATGATTAATTCTTTAGGGATGCCTAACATCTCGCCGACTTTTCTTAACATGATCTTCCTCACATCATCTTCTAAGTCAATCTTCAATTCTACGGGTGTAGATAGAGCTATCTCGAAGATCTGTTTGGCCAAAAATGGTTGGATAAGCCTCCTACCCGCAACCGTCACTATCAGGTAGTCTCTTTCAATATTTGTTTCATGCAATCTAAGTAGATCACTCATCATAACTCCATGAACATACTTTAGATTCTTCTCTCTCCTAAGCTTGATGTATTTGTAATATCCACCGAATAATTCATCTGCGCCCTGACCTGAGACAATAAAATCATCTATACTGTTTGTGGCCACTAAGTAATAAACCGAGGCAATACACTTATCCATGGAAGTAGGATTCACAAGATACCTAGAAACAACTTCTACAACATTCTTTACAAGATCCATAGATACCTTGACCTTTCTAAGTCTCAGCCCCAGGATTGATGCAGCCTCTTCAGCCCATTGGAAATCAATAGAGTTTTCTGTTCCAACGGTAACGCATTCAAAGCTCCTATTAAGCAGAGAGCCAACAAAAGCTATTATAGTACTATCTATACCGCCTGAAAAACTTAGACTGAAATATTCAGGAAGATATCTAGAGAAAACATCGACCAACCTATTCTTCAGTTCTTGGACACGATCCCCATCTAGTTGTTTCCATCGAAACCATCTATGAATCTTTAGAGATCCTTTATCCCAAACCAATATTCTTCCAGGTGGAAGACCAACTCCACCATTCATGATCTTCTTAAATGATGCCGCCATGAAGGATCCATCGCTGATTCGATAATTGCATGGTATTGCTCCTACATGGTCTCTGAAGAAAATGATCCTCGATTTATCTACTATGAATCCTGTGAAGAATCCATCAATACCTACGAGAACTTCTTCCAACTCTCTCATCGAACTATCTAGACTTATCTTCTCAAACTCTTTCATTAAATCATCTGGATAACATTCAATGTACATTATGCCCCTATTCTGTTCATAGTAGATAGAAGGCTGAGAGAAGTAGAGTAGTATTGATAAGCCATCGCCGAGTTCAAGATATATTTCTCTGAGTCTAGATGAATTAAAGATCTCCAGCCTTTTGCTTACGTCTTCTCTATAGTATCTTTCTTTTTCTTTCTCTACAATAGCTAAACTGAATATTGTTGGATTACCTAGCATTCTACTACTTCCTGAACGTATTATTATCTATACTCCTAGAAATAAATCTCTCTCTTCTATCCCAACCATGTGGAATATTTCTTCTTCAAGCTTGACCGGTGCAACCTCCTGCTTCATCTTCAATTCTTTATACTTTCTATAAAATGCTTGTCTAACTTCTTCTACCTGCCTGAAGAGGTGCTCTCCATCACGGTAGGTCGAGATCTTCTTCTTTGTCTTCAACCCCTTCTCACTCTTTACAGTCAGGTAGTATGTTACTCTTCCACCATATTTTATCCAGTTATCTACTATCTTCTTCTTAGGTTTGGCTTCAGCGTTAACAAGTATTGAGTAGAGAGTCTTCACGCCACCTTCTTCAAGCATAACGTCTATCGAGAAACCGCATACTCCATGCCTCATATAGATAGCTTTCTCATGTGGGAGATGCCTGTGTGTGGCGAGCCCAACTACGTTATCCTTAGACAACAGGTCTACAATCTCTTCTGTTATTTCGGAGATCTTAACAACCATGTATTAGACTCGTAAAAATAAGAATAAAAACATTTACCCCAAATATACGACATGTAGAGATTAACATCCAATACCGTAAGGAGAGACCTCACCACTATCCATGTAAGCATCAATAAGACATATTAATCGAAGAAGCTAACTTATATTGGAGAGTTATTAGGTCATGGCCCAAGGACCTATAGTATTAGATGACCTTGATTACAAGATACTCGCGGAACTTCTAAGAGATGGTAGAGCAAGTTTTAGAAAAATTGCTGAAAAACTAGGAGTATCAGTTTCAACTATTGTCTCCCGTGTAGAAGCATTAGAGAAGAATGGCATCATAAAAGGATACACGGCTCTAGTCGACCCAACTAAGATCGGTTACACATTCTCAGCGGTGGTCCATGTTAGGATAAAACATGGGAAACTGCTCGAAGTCCAGAGAGCGATCGCCTCCTATCCAAACGTATATGGAGTCTACGATGTAACAGGGGAATCAGACTCCATTATCCTAGCAAGATTCAGAAATAGGGAGGAACTAAGCACATTTATTAAAACGCTGCTTGCAAATGAGTACGTCGAGAGAACGATCACGTACATCGTCCTAGACACTATAAAGGAAGAATGGAGACCTATCCAGCTTCTAGAAAGATCGATAAAAGAAGAATAAAATGAAGAGAGAAATATTTGAGATATTAGAGAAAAGAGAGTGTAGTAGACTTGCAGAGATAGGCAGTATCAAGAAGACATTATCGATTCTAATATCCTATCTTTACAAAGATGAAGTCTACATGTTTAGAGCAGCTGAGGCGATCGGATACCTCTGCCACCTAATCCATAGAGAAGACCCAGAGACCGCTAAAGAAATTGTTAGAAGAATGTTCTGGTACATGAATGAGGAAAACGGTGGATACTGTAGAGGTGCACCTATAGTTGTAGGAGAGATCGGTAGACTTCTTGAAGAGTCTTTTAACGATTTCATCAACCCCACCGCTTCACTCATAGAGAACGATGAACTAGAAACCAGATACGTTGTCTATGCCTTAGGGAGGATAGGTAGGAAGATCCTGAAGGCGAGAATAAACCTAAAGGATAAGCTACTCCACCTACTGGATGATCCTGATCCATCTACTAGGGCATACACTATCAAAACTATACAGGAACTAGGAGTTTCCGAGGCCATCCCGAAACTCAATACCATGCTCTCCGATACGACTCTAGCGAAAATCTATGATTCCGGATACTTTAAAGAAGTAAGAATCTCAGACTTATCATGTCGAGCAATTAAATATCTGGAAACATTACGAGGCAAGGCTCATGCCGTTTACTAGAAATACTCAATCAATATTTCTAGAAACTTTAAAGAAGAGATAGAGAGAATAATGATCTTTAAAGATCATTCTACACTTAGAAAAATTGTTGGAGCCCGCATATACGAGAAAGAAAATATTTTTATCGTAGGAGTTTAGATGGATGGCTTAGAAGAAGGTTTATGGGACATAGAAAGCAATCTGCTCCTAGGAGAGGCTCACTAGCTTATCTTCCAAGAGGTAGAGCTAGCCGCATCATTCCTAGAATAAAGTATTGGCCTCCATATGAGGGGGAGCCCAAGCTCCTGGGATATGTAGGATATAAAGCTGGACATACAACCATTTACTACATTGATAATACACCAGGTTCTCCGACTCTAGGCCTTGAAATAGCGAAGGTAGGCACCTTGATAGCTACGCCCCCAATAATCGTTGCAGGAATAGTTGGATACATAGAGGAAAACGGCACGTTAAAAGAATACATGAGAGTCTGGGCAAGCAGTCTACCTGAAGAAATTAAGAGGAAGATACCTACATGGAGACCGAATGAAAAAGAGAAACTGGAGAAACTGAAGAACAGCATTGGCAAACTGAAGGAAGTTAGAATAATTGGTCTAGCTAGACCCAAGCTGGCCGGCTTACCTAAGAAGAAGCCAGACCTCATAGAGATAAAGGTGGGTGGACCAATAGACAAAGCACTTGAATACGCTATAAGCAAACTAGGTAAAGAAGTAAAGATCTCCGAGGTCTTCAATAATGGGGAATACATAGACGTTATAGCTGTCACTAGAGGGAAAGGATTCGAAGGAGTAGTAGGTAGATACAAAGTAAAGATTATGCCTAGGAAGAAGAGGAAAACTAGAAGAGAGGTTGGAGCGATAGGTGGTAGAAGCCCCGCCTACGTAACATATACTGTTCCAAGAGCTGGTCAACTCGGATATCATCGTAGAACTGAGTTCAACAAAAGAATACTCACAATAACCGAGAATGGGCAAGAATATACTCCGAAGGGGGGATTCCCCCATTATGGAATAGTTAGGACAGAGGCAGTAATACTTGAAGGAACAGTTCCAGGAACCCCTAAGAGACCTGTAGTATTAAGAATACCTGCTAAGCCTCCACCCATCCGTGAAGCACCTCATATAGTAATGGTGGGTGTTCCAGGATGAGTATAATAGTAGAATTGCTTAAAGCATCTGAAGGTGTCGAGAGAAAGATACCGGTCATAGACCTTGAGGGGTCAAAGATAGGTGAAGCATCTCTCCCGAAAGTTTTCTACGCACCTTTAAGAATAGACCTAGTATCCCGAGCATTCATACACCTTCAAACTCACAGCCTACAACCTAAAGGAGCATTCAAGGGATCTGGACATAAATACTCTGTAGATTCATGGGGCGCAGGATATGGTATGGCGAGAATCTCCAGGATAAACGCTTCAGGTACAGGCAAAGCCCAAGCAGGTGGAATGGTCCCATCAGCTGTCGGAGGACGGCCAACCCATCCACCAACACCCGAGAAAAAGATACATAAGGAATTGAATAAGAAAGAGAAGAAGATAGCATTGATAACCGCCGTAGCATTTACGGGTGCTACAAGAGCGGTAATAGAACGTGGGCATAGAGTGCCGGAGAACATCTCTCTACCAATAGTAGTCGATGGGAAGATAGAATCGGTAGCTAAGACTAAAGAACTTGTAAGATTTCTCGAGAAGATTGGTCTCAGAGAAGAGCTCGAAAGATGTAGAGAAAAGAAGATTAGAGCGGGGAAAGGCAAGAGACGTGGTAGAAGATACAAGAAGAGGGTTGGTCCATTAATAGTAGTACTAGAAGACGTCGGAATATCGGACGCGGCGAGAAACATTCCCGGAGTAGATGTTGTCAAACTAAAAGACTTAAGTGTTCTCCATCTTGCTCCCGGAGCCAAGCCTGGAAGATTGACAATCTATAGTGTTAATGCTTTCCAGAAGATTGATGAGTTGCTACTAGGTGGTCTAGGATGAGAGCATCAGAGATAATTAGGAGAGTCGTGATTACTCAGGATGCTGTCTCGCTTATAGAGAAAGAGAACAAGATAACATTCATAGTGGATGTCAGAGCAACAAAGAAAGACATAAAGAAAGCCGTAGAAGAACTGTATAATGTAAAAGTAGTAAAAGTCAACACGTTGATCACATCTCTAGGAGAAAAGAAAGCATACGTAAAACTCTCACCAGAAACTCCTGCATCCGAGCTAGCAATAAAACTAGGAATATTCTAGAATGCCTAGTCCATGCCCTATAGATCATGCCAGCAAATCCTTCTATACGTATATAAACTTCTTTACATTAACTGGCTATTCACTCCTTATTGTTTTTAATTTTTAATGTCACGAAGATCGTTGATTTCGCTCATATTGAGCATGTTACTATGAAAGCGTATTTTGGAGCTTTCTTAATTCTAGTTGGAGTAGATTCTTTACTTGCACCATTTATAGCATCTAAACTGCTTGACTTATTATATCAATCGTGGAGGTATCACTCTATAAGGTAGGTGGTCTTCTACTACATTTTTATATATTAGACGGTCTAGAGGAGTTTTAGAGTTGATATGGTCGCTAAACTTAAAAAGGATTTTTAAAACTTCTTGAAAAAGACGTAGAGTTCCGGACAGCGTTAATAGGGTTAATAGGTTTCGAAGAACTTAGAAGAACCTATACAAGATTGGAAGAATCAGTATCTAGTCTAGCTCAAGCACAAAAGATGACAGAAGAAGAATTAAGAGAGTTGACAAGTGGTCTAAATAGGTTGGAGAGAATTGTTGAAGAATTATCGCTAGCTCAAAAAAGATCGGAAGAAAGTTTAGGGCGTCTAACAGCAAGAATAGAAGAATTAGCATCAGCTCAGAAGAGAACTGAAGAAAGACTTGAAGAACTAGTATTAGCCCAGAAGAGAACTGAGGAAGCCTTAAGGAATCTTGCTGTACAAGTAGGCCAATTATCCGATATTTAGGTTTCGGCCTTGAAG
Organism: Candidatus Geocrenenecus huangii; assembly: GCA_023268155.1. Lineage (GTDB taxonomy): Archaea > Thermoproteota > Nitrososphaeria_A > Caldarchaeales > Wolframiiraptoraceae > Geocrenenecus > Geocrenenecus huangii. The sequence continues at coordinate 6,888 of JALNKM010000007.1, read as the reverse complement.
ATAATGCTAGAGTAGTCGTCCCAGGCTGGCTCTATAGGCATGAAAGCATAGAGGTTGAAGAACTTTATAGAGAGGTCTTGGTCGTGGAGGGGGAAGAAGTCGAAGTCAATTTATATGGAGAAGGAATTAAAGCTGGAGAGAGGATCATGATACTAGGCGAAGTTAAGTCTAGGATCTATAAAAGAGATGTTGAAGAATTTATCTCAAGGCTTAGGAGGGTGGAGAAGCTTATAGAAGCTGAAAAGTATAAGCTTATGTTCGGATACTATATACATCCATCCGCTGAGAAGATAGCTGAAGAAAACAAGATAAAGCTAATAGCATCATATATGAGATGAGACCATTCTCGATTCTCTAGGAATCTAGATGAAACTATAAAAACCATGCGTTATAAGATATTATTTGAGAGTATGGATGAGTCTCTTTAAAGAATTTGCTAGAAGCTATATTAGAGAAGCGTTGAGAGATCTTAAGAGAGCTGAAAATATGCTTAAAGCAGAAGATTATCCTGCATCTATATTCTTCTCTCAACAATGTGTAGAGAAAGCCGTTAAGGCTATGCTTGAAGTTAAAGGCGAGTATGTTTACAATCATGGTCCCAGACTAGCAGGATACTTTTTAAAAACCTTCCAAGAAGATTGGAGAAGAGGATTCGATAAAATTCTTGAGGCACTAGAAAAACTCCAAGAATATTATACGAGAAGTAGATACCCATTTATAATTGATGAAAAAGTTATCGAGCCAAGCCAGTATATCCCTAAGGAGAAAGCTGAGAAAGCCATAAAGCTTGCAGAAGAGGCATTTCTAGAGGCTAAGAGGTATCTAGAAGATGAAGGGGTTAGAATCGAGGATCGTTAGAATGCTGGAAACTCTTCTAGGTACTAGGCTCGTGTCCATCATCTTATTCGGTAGCAGCATCTATATTGGACGTGGTAGAGATGTAGACATCCTAATACTAATCGATAGTATAAGCGGTCTAGACGAGAAGATGGATTTAGAGGAGGAGGTCAAAATGCTATTGAATAGATCGTTTAATTACGAAGTGGTTTTCGATGCACATATTTTAGACCTTGAGCAATTCAATGAGAATCTGAAGATTGGAAGCTTCCTGTCAGGACTCTCCCTCGGCTACCAGGTAATATATGATAAGAATAACGTAGAAGAAAAGATCGTCGAGATGTTGAAAACATTAAGTAAATCAAGATATATCATGGTAAATAAATATGGAAGATGGAATCTATCTAAGATAGCCGAGATAAAACTTAGAGTAAAAGAGAAAAATCATTAACAAATATTTCAAGTACTCGTCCTTCTTCTAGATGTTTATAAGCTAGGTGGAACAATTATTTGATGAAGCTCAGGGATGACTCTAGATATTAAGAAAGAGATCCTGAGAATATTGAGAGAAGATAAAGAGTTTAGGCATATTGCAGCAAACCTTTGAAAGTTTAGTTGGATCCATCTCCAAACCTCTTTTTAGGAGGAGGGTAAGAGAGGCGGCTAAGAGGTCAACATGACCATCCAGCATCTTAAATCAGTCTAAGTTTTAGCCTACTTCAAGCTCTTTTATGAGTTTTGTGATATTATATTCCTACTCCCTCAATAATCTCTAAAATTGTTGTGGTCTTGACTCCACTATATCTTTTGGTTCCCTTCGCGGGATCTTCAAATTATCGAAGTGCTTGTCGTATGATACTATGGCCTCGGCGTTAACTGATAAGGCGGCATAATATTGGATGGCGTCATCCATATCTAACCCTGTTTCTGTAGCCAGCTCAACAGCTTTTATCTCTCCATGTAGAGATGTAGTGTAGATATACAGACCTTTATATACTGTTAGACTTTGTAGAAATGATTTTAGAGCATTTAGCTTTTTGAATCTATCGAGTAGAACGATTATAGCATGAATAGTGAAATCGGTTATTGCTCCTTCTAGTTTACCTTCTTTAAGCATTCTAAGAAGCTCCTTACACTCTTCACTCCTCTCACGTGAAAGCATTACTTCTAGGAAGACGTTTGTGTCAATCAGATACATTTGTTGACACCTTAGAAAGCCAAAGAGCCATTATCTTGTGCTGGAGGCTGACAGCATCTACATCAATCCCGGAAAGGATGCCGTCTAGGATCTTAATTGGGTCACCTTCAAAAGATACCGTCTCCTCCCCAATAGTAGATATCCATTTTAGGATAGCGTCCTCAACGGCCTTGGTAAGGGCTCCCTTACCATAACCAAACCTCTTCATAGCTAATTCCCTAAACCTCCGCTCAAGTTTCTCGTCAATTTTAGCTCTAATCATGATTAAACCTTAAGTTAATATGGCATTAAGGAAATATAAACTTAATCCCAATAAGCTCGCATATAATGATAAGCTTAAACCCATAAAAATGCTTACTTAATAGTTTCAAAAAAGCAGATATAGATTTAGATATTTATAAGTTGTAAAGCTATTAAACACAGTTTTGAGAGAGGGATTTCAAAATTTATAGTTGCTTATGAGAGTAGGCATGGATACAATCTCAAGCTATAACCCTATCTTCATTAAATTACTAAATAAATCGGCTACGGGCCTTGCTTAGACCATAAACTTAAAAGAAAGACCTCGATGAAAAAATGAAACATTAGAAAGAGCAGAGTACCTCCAAGCACCTACGCCTATATTCTAGATGCTTATAATCGAATCCTGATATAGTATAACTAGAAAACCTTCAACCAGTACTTCAGCTTATATCAGACACTCCTTAGAAGACAACGAGGTTTATAGAGCGCAATTCCGCATATAATTTATACTTCTCTCTAGATTCTAGTAGCGAGTAAAAATGGTAAGAAAAAATCATGAAAAGGTAAAGCTGTTTGCATTAGTATCGCATTTTCCTTTTAGTAATGTTAATCGTTGGGAACTCGCTAGAAGACTCCCAAGACATGGGGTAGATGTAGCAATTTTTTCAGTTATGGGCAGTAAGATCTTTCCTCACAATATTCGTTTTATACCTATTAGCAGAGGCAGAAGATATCTTGTACCTTTTGTAGGTCTTTTAGCTGGAATACTTATGAGTATATCGAAGGCGGATGGTTTTTGGCTTATAGATACTGTTTTTCCTCAGCTCACTTATAGAATTATGGGTAAAGTCCCTCTCATTCTTCATCTTGATGATCCACGGTTCGATTTACCGCCAAACCCGATTATTTACGATAAACGAGTCGCGCGTATAATTGTACCGACGGAAATTATTAAAGAAAAATTGATAAATATTTATAAGATTGACCCAATTAAATTGTCTGTAGTTCCATTCGGCGTTGATACAAAATTGTTTAAAAGTTCACCTATACCCAGAAATGAAAACATACTTTATTATGGAACATTTGCAAAATTTAGATCGAGGCTACTTTTACAAGTTATGGAAGAAGTTTTAAAGAAGAGGCGGAGTGCAAAGTTTATATTAATAGGTAAGGTACCAGATTGGTTTATCTCCCAGCTTAAGGAAAAAATGATTCTTAAAAACGTGCAAATAGTTGGCTACATACCACATTCAATGCTGCCTGGGTGGATAGAGAAATGTAGAGTATGTATTCTCCCGCAAGAGACTTCATTAGGAGGTCGATTCCCTGTCAAACTTATTGAATGGATGGCCTGCGGTAGACCTATCGTCATGACAAATGTAGAAGAGAGCTGGATTATTAAGAATTCCGGCTCAGGTATAATCACCCCAATAGATGCAAAGAGCATGACAGAAGCAATAATAGCTTTGCTCGATGATGATCGTCTAGCAAGAGACCTTTCTCAGAAAGGTGTAAGATACGCAGAACGCTACGACTGGGAAATAGTAAGTGAACGCTACGCTAAAATTATTAAAGAATCTCTGAGAAGTCTCTGATGCAACTTTCCTTAGCTCCTATCTCATAAAATGCTATATTAAATATTCGACCGTAAGTATGTTTCTAATATAGTTATCCGCCAATTATTTAGACAGCGTTTTATTAGAGAGATAATCAGCTAAAGATCATGCAGTTCCATGTTGGGTTTTATTTCTATCCTAGGTAAGGCTAACCAATCTATCCTCTTTACCGAGATATTTTTTCCACAGACAATAACTGCATTCTCATAGCCTGCAAGCTTCACTTCCTTCTTGATGACTTCATTGTATTTTCCATACGGATATGCGAACGACATAACTTCTCCGGCAATGTTTTCCTCGATTTTCTTCTTAGACATCATTATTTCTCTTCGCGTAGTATCTAATGGAAGGTTGAGAAGATTAGGATGTGAGATTGAGTGTGAACCAATTTCGTGACCTTTATCTGAAAGTTCAATAATATGCTCCCAACTCATGAATTCCGTTCTTCTAGTAAAATTCATAGGCACAGGCTTCCCGACAAAATTCGTTACGATAAAGAATGTGGCCTTTATGTTATATCTTTCAAGTATTGGTAAAGCTACTTCGTAATTATCTAATCTACCATCATCAAATGTTACGCATGCTATATTCTCGTTATGACAACCTGATGAAAGCATACTCTTTAAATCGCATACTCTTATGATCTTAAAATTTTCGTTCAAATATTTCATCTGCTCATAAAAAATGCTTGTTGGCAATGTATACCTGTCAGAACTTTCTTTATCAGTTATTGAGTGGTAGAGAAGAATAACTATTATCGGAAACTTTAGCTTAAACTTGCTCATAAGCAAGCGAAGACGATTGCTTAACAATTTAGTGGTATTAATAGAAGTAATCTAGCATTTATGTCTATCCGTCAACTGGAAAGCAATTATTAGATTTATTGCTGGCAGATGAGCCGGATAAATATGTTTTATAGTTGCCAAAGTATTTATGGATAATGAATACTAATGAGCATAACCATGCCTCTTAGTCCTACGTTTTATTGCTTGACATAGGATTTTGGATGTCATGGCCGGATCGTTAATGTGTCCATGTATTATAAACCACAATGATTTTTTTAGCATGCCCCTCTTAAGAGATAATCGGAAACCCGCATAGGATTGACGATTTGACCACTGTTTGAAGATTTGACGTAATTTTACGTCATTTACTACCTTCAGATAATGACGGGCGATTCGGATATGGTTTGGCAGCCATTTCAATTTTGAATATGGATCAAAATTCCATGTTAATGAATGGGAATGTCTTCTCAAAATATAACAGACACGGTTGAGATAGAAGATTTTTGGATCCGTTAACGCTATTCTGAGGAGCCATTCTCTCTGACTAGAAACTCCAAGATCTTCGTTAAGAAGGCCGACCTTATAGATAAGTGACCTTCTCAAGAATCTTGCAGATTCATAGGGTGTATGGAACAAAAGGTCGTGTACGCTGAATTTAGGATACGCTTCTTTTTCCACAATAAACTGATTACCAATGTTTCTTACTATTTGAATACCCGTGGAAACTATGTCAACTTCTTTATTATCATGAAATACTTGTGCTATCGCCTGTAAAGCACCTTGAGGATACAGGTCATCGTCGCATAGAATTCCAATTACGCGTCCACGGGATTTTATTAGTCCTTCATTTATAGCTCTGGGTAAATTAGGTTTAGGCAAACTAATAAAATGGATGTTGGGAAATTCTCTGGCATAATCTTCCACAATTCTTGAGGTTTCATCTGTTGAGCCATTGTCTATGATTATGTGCTCTAGCTCTTTGAAATCCTGAATGAGTACAGATTCAATAGCATCTTTAAGCATAGGAGCCCTATTAAAAGTTGGAGTAATGACGGAGAAAAATGCCAAGGTTATTGTTCACATAGTTATCGCTTTATATAAGCTTGTATTAATACAGACTCCCCTTTGCGGAGCAATTTCTGAAGACAAACTTTGGTATTCCCGGCTTCCTAGAGCGCCATCATGCGCTGAAATTATCTTTATCCTATTATTTCCATAAAGCATTTTATGTACTTTTTAACCATTTCATCCCAGCTGAATCTTCTAGCATATTCGATTCCTTTCTCAGCTAATTCTTTTGCTAGTTTCTTATCTTCCAATAACGTGATAACATCTTCTGCAAATATCTTAGGGTCTATTGGTGTAATTATTCCTGCGCCAGATTCTCTAACAGGCCAAGATTCATCCACATCCGTGGCAACGATAGGTCTACCAGAGGCCATGTATTCGAGAAGCTTAAATGAAAGTCTACCTCCTAGAGAAATATCCTGTGTAAATATACATACTTTCGCTTTCCTAATCCATTCCGGTAGTTTATCATGCTCCACAAATCCTGGGGTAATGACGCTATCTGTTAGATTTCTCTTTATGAGATATTCTTTAAACCATGTGGGTATATCTCCTATAATAATAAACTTTACATCTTTTCTGAGCATTAAGGTATTTTCTATAACTTTTATTAGAAATCTAGAGCGATAAGGGGCCAACGTGCCATAATAGAGAACTATGTCTTCATCCGGTATATCTGTCGCTCTAAACAGTTCTAAATCAACACCGTTAGGCAACACCTCAATTCTATCCTTTGGAATTCCATAAAATCTAATGAATTTACGTTTTATCATTTCTGTCGGAACGACAATTTTTCTAACACGTTTATTCCTTAGAATGTATAGGTCTTTTAATCGTGATAGCTTGTTTTTATGGTTGAAATTTGGATCATCTATATCCAGTACTATTGGCCTATTGATTGTTAGAGGGGTAAGAGGGGCTGCTGTATCGAAGAGCCACACTATGTCAGGCTTTACGAGATTAATGATTACCTGTGAAATCATTCCTCCAATATAGTATTTTACTCTTTTAGGGATCAGGAATGGAAATAAGTAGTAAACTCGGTAAGATTCATTCTTATCAAACACCTTCCTATCATATAATTTCGAGCCTGCAAATACGTAGAGGGAGAAATAGTTGGAAAATTCAGATAATAGTTTTA
>JALNKM010000006.1 GCA_023268155.1 Candidatus Geocrenenecus huangii | reverse complement strand
TAAAGGCATATAGAAACTTAGCCCATCTTAGAAATAAACATTATTCCTCTCTACTTCCCATTTTTACTGATCAGACAGCTGTTCATCATAGTAACCTCCACACATAAAAAACGATGTCGTGTTGAGGGCCTTATTTCCAAGACATCTAGAAAACTTATATCTCAGACCTGAGATAATTTATTAATCTCGGTACACCCGGTAGATCTAGTTGAGTCAAGATGCTTTATGGCATATTGTTGGCGGGTGGATTATCAGAAAGGTTTGGAGAAGACAAATATTTATGGAGGATTCAGGATAAGCCTCTTATATCGATACCTGCAAATGCGGCTAGAAGTATATCGGATAAGATTCTTCTCTTGGTTAGGAGTTATGAACGAGCATCCCAGCTTCTAGAAGAATTACGGATTAACGTTGATGGATTCATTCTTGATGATCCGAGCATTAATTGCAGTGGACCTCTTAGAGGGATGCTTACCGCATTATTCATGGTTGAGGCTGATGAGTACCTTATAATTCCAGGAGACATGCCGTGGATTGATGGTAGAAGTCTGAAATGCTTTGTAGATATATGCCGAAGCTCGAATGTAGATTGTGGAAGCATAATATGGGGGAATGGATCTCTGTCTTCAACGATACAATACTTTACGAAAAATGCTAGGAGAAATCTTGGAATAGTTAGAGAGCTCCGTGGAATTTATGGTCGTGCAACGGATACTTTCAGAGGCTGTAACAAGATACTCCTAGTTCACGTAAAGAATATAACTAGTGAGCCGAAGAAGCTCATAGGGGTAAATTTCAGAGAAGAGATATCTAATCCACAGGCCCCTCCTGTGGATGGAACAGTTAAAGACAACATATACCTGGAGAGCTCTGACCCCTCTTTCCTACGAGCGTTAGCTGCTGAAAACTCTCGAGAAATCGATATAGCATTAAAGATGTACGGATTAGAGGCAGAGCAGTATCTCAGCTTAAACATATATCATCTAGCCCTACATGCATTGATGGATGTAAAAAGATGCTTAACGGGACAAGACCCTAAGATAGATCTTAAGATCCAAAAATGCGTTAATGAATTGAAATGGAATAAAGCTAAACGTCACATACCTGGATGAGTGTAAAGTATCGGAGATAAGGCTTGTCGATATTCTGTCTCTGAACCTTTAGCATGGTCAGCCCATTTCAGACGTTAATCTCGTATACCTTGCCATTTACCTTAAAATCGTTTTATCCATTAAATGGGATTGAAGGATAATATATGAATCTGTATTTCAGAATTGCATTCGTAAAACCCATCTACTCCGAATCTTTTACTTATACTATGATCGAGACATCTATGGAAAAGAATATTTAATATTTGGCTTGGGCTGGCTCATATCAGGTGTCTTTTTTGAAGGTTATTGCTGTTGTCGGTCATAAGAAATCCGGAAAGACTAGGCTTACAACGATGTTGATTAAGAGTTTAAGAGATATGGGGTTTAGGGTTGCAAGCGCTAAGCATGTTCATCACGCCAATTTTAGTATAGACCAATCAGGTAAAGATAGCTGGAAACATGGTGAGGCAGGGGCAAACCCCAACATAATAATCTCACCAAATGAGGTAACTGTAATCTGGAGGAATAGAGGCATCAACTCCATGGATGAATTGTTAAATCTTGTAGGAGAGGATATAGACTTCCTGGTCTTAGAGGGTTTCTACAGATTGATTAAACAATACAAAGAAGCGATAAAGATAGTACTTGTTAAGGATAAAGAAGAAGTAGCCGACATTGAAGGAGATGCATTCGCAACATTTGAAGACATTGATCGCTCAGAAATAATAAAGCTTCCTGAACAATATCCACAGCTATTAAAAATCATTCTTCAACCGAGTAGCAGTAGATAAACTCGATTTCACATAAATTGGGTTATATAAATCTCCCATAATTGCGTCGTTTGATAAGTAAGGTCTATATTGTATCCATGCAAAGGTATAGGGAGAAATTATATGATGCATAGAGATGCAGAGATAGCTATACTTATATGTAGATGTATGAGAAATATCAAGTCGGTAAATTTTGAGAAGCTGGAAGACTATATTAAGGATTCAATAAGTATCCCGACAGTATACTTCTTTAATGAACTTTGCAGAGAACCCGCTACTATACGTGAAAAACTGAAAAAAGGGAATTTTAAGGGAGTATTACTTGCCGGTTGTTCATTGTATAAAGAGACTTTCGCCGACATAGTTGAGAGCGCTGGCCTAAATCCTTTATCTCTAGAATTGATACCTTCAAGAGAACTTTTCAAAAACCTACCGAGAGAATATTCTAGCCATACTACCCTGAAGCTTGGCCTCATGATATGCAGCATCTTTGAGAAGATGATGCATATGCGGTTGATTGAGGAGGTCAAGCCAAGAAGAATAAAGGCTCAATCTAAGATTACTAGAAGAAGCTTACTTAAAGCTTTACCACAGATACTTACTGTATATCAGCCGACCCCAGTCATACTGAGAGAGAAATGCGTTGGGACTTCAGCATGTAGCTTCTGCATCGATTCATGTCCTAGAAGAATTCTAAAGAGTGCGGAAGACGGTGGACTAAACCTAGATTATGACTATTGTAGTATCTGCGGGGTCTGCGTAGCAGTATGTCCTACAGGTGCCATCCAGATACCTAAATCTACTGATAAACAATTAGAAGCCCAGATAAGAACCATCTTGACGAATCATAGAGAAGAAATGCGATCCAAGGCTATAATGTACGTCGATTCTAATGATTACCATTATCTATTGAGTAGGTTTGTTGAGGAGGGGTTAAGCTTACCTTTAGAAGTATTTCCAATAGAATTGCCGACTCTTGGGTTAATATCTGAAAACATACTACTCGTTCCGATATTGTATGGAGCGGCGGGCACAATAATTCCAGTATTAAGAAATGAGAATAAGCTAGAGTATCTTCACATACTATATCAGAAGACGAATATGGTTAGAAACATCTTGAAATCAGCAGGCATAAACCAAGAAAAAATAATCTTAATCGAGTTTGGAGAAAATGATCTAGGGTTCTTTCTGGAGAAATTATACGAGTTTAAGTCTAGTGTTAAGAGTGAACAATTAGAAAAATCCATAGATAAGCATTTCGGAGCATATAATAGAAGAGCCGAGTTCATAGATATTGTTAAGAGTTTGTTGGATGATAGAAGACCTTTAGTAGAGTTTATTGAATGTGGTGAGCCATGTCCATTCGGAGAAGTAATGATAGATCAGGAAAAATGCGTTATATGTGAGTTATGCTACAATAAGTGTCCGATGAAAGCTTTCACGATAACTAGGGAGCCGGATACAATACGTCTAGGTTTTGTTTACCAGAGGTGTATAGGCTGTAATCTATGTAGACAAATCTGTACGGAAAATGCGATTATGGTAAAAAAATACATCTCTATACCGAGATTGCTCGATGATTCTTCCAAGACCCTTATCACGGAGGAGCTCATAAAATGTCTTAGATGTGGTAAACCATTTATAACGAAAGGTAAGCTGAGAAAAATCGAGAAATTATACGAGAGCGTTGGTGCGAGTAATGTAGATAGGCTCGAATCTCTAAAGCTATGTCCTGACTGTAAGAGGACTAAGCTCATTCCTGCCGAATATGATAAATGGTTCATCTATAGATAGGGACAACGATTATTACTTACTATCATCTAGATTAGCTAAGTTGTAGTCGATGGCTGATTTGGTTATTTTTCCAGAACTTTCTAACGATTCACGTATTTTACGATATTTTTCTACATCAGGTTCTCCTCTAAGAGAATACCCTTTTTCTTCTATAAGCCATCTTAACACTTTTAGTGTCTCAAAAGCCTCCAATAGTTTCTCAGGATCTTTCTCCCATCCTTCCTCCCAGTTCCAGAAAATGTCGTTAACATGCGTAATCTCTTTTCTTACAAGATCTATAGATATATTATCGTGCGTCATCTTGTCGGTCTGTATGTTGTAGATGAGCTTACTCAATTTTATTTCTTTGACTACTGGAAGAACCGTTCCTATATCTATCATCATGCTATAGTTGCTTTTAAAGAGGCTCCAAGACATTAACTGATACTCTATATTGTTTAAATGTAGTTCTCCCGAGAGCATTGCTAAGTGGTCAGAATAGTCGAGTTTCCAATTCTTCTCAGTAACTTCTTTCCGAAGATCTTCCAGTTCTTTCGCTATTTCAGGTTCTATCTCCAACAAATGCCCGATTTCAAGCTTCTCAAAAGAAGTCAGATACAGTCTTCCGACGGCTCTCCCCCTCTCGAGTGGGATTAGCACAGTCAAGGGAGAGAAACCCCCTGGAATTTGCTCCAACGTAGCTATTTAAATACATTATCATATAGATATCAGTATTGGGGTAAGACTGTTAGGGTTAAAAAAGCATTCTTCAACAAGTTATCTAGATTTCCTCATTGGAAACGTAGATGCATCTTGGAAATATATATCCTCTTCAATTTGCTGGTAACGATCGTCTTATTGAACTTTTTACAAGGTTATAGAGATTTGAAGCAAAGTCTCTTGAAGCCAAACTCGTAAGAAAATGCCGCGGCGGTTACCCCATAAAAATATAATGGTCTATTCTCAGCCGACTCGATAATCTCCTTTATTGTGTTGTTGACGAGCGTGGATCCTGTTGCGAGCACAACATTACTCCATCTAATCGCTTCTACATTACTTGTGTAAGATTCGACGACCACACCATAATATTCCCTGCCTATATTTTCCTCATTCATGTCTGTAACTCTTATTTCATGGAATCTTCTGGAGAGGTGGTAGACTATTGCAGGCTGAAATCCCACTATACATATCCTCGACCCCTTGTGAAGCTGATAGAAGTATTTCAGTATATTCTCCGCACATTGCTCCGGCCCATCATCTATACAATGCCTCGTACCTTCAACCAATCCTAACAGTCTATAGGTGGCGTTTATGCCTGCTGTGAGCAAAGCTCTGCAACAATTCTTTTCTATATCGAGTTTATTCAGCTCTCTTAATGTTCCCTCAAAATTAGTTGGCTCATCTGTAAACGCTTGACCAATCGCATTATCTAGGTCAGCCTGTATCATAACTTCTTTTCCTTTAAGTAGTGGATACTCTCTCCTAGCTGGATGCCCTATCGCCTCTTCGGGTTTTAGAGTCTTAACCGTAACACGTATCCTCCTAGATTCAAGGTTGCTCTTCACGACTTTCTTCCACCACTTCTTTCGAAGTTCTTCAAGATAATCCATGCCTTCTCACGTAACCTCTTGTAAGCTATGATATACACTTTACTGCTCTGGGTCTTATATTAATGAAGATCTTCTTCCCTATCTTCAGGTTCATGAGTCTGTACATGTCTATCGGTAGATCAGAAGTGAAGACAACTTCGCCAACTCTAATCTTTAGACGAGCATAGCTGACGTTTTCATCTATTTCTTGTAAGACTCCTTCAAACGTATTCACCATTCTAATCTTCTCTGTTGAAACTACTATCTCTTGCGGATGTATTAGGATCTTCTTTACGCTGGCTCCATCATTCACTGTTAATAGCTTTATGCCATTAAACTCTATCTCCGCGAAGGGGCCATCAATCTTAACAGCCTCACATTCAAAGGTATTGTGGAGACCTAGCAGCTCTACAACGTTACGAGTCTTCGGTGAAGAAAATATATCCCTAATTCTACCAACTTGCTCAAGTACCCCATTATATATTATCCCGATCCTATCACCTATTTCTTCTACTTCATTTATATCATGTGTAACCCAGAGCGTAGTTATGCCCAATCTTCGAATAACTGATCGAAGCCATCCCCTAACGTATTTGCTTGTCTCAGGGTCAAGATTACTTAAAGGTTCATCGAGTAAGAGGACCCTCGGCTGTATAGCCAATGCTCTAGCAATAGCTACACGCTGCTTTTCTCCACCACTAAGATCCTTGGGATATCTTTTACTAAGATGCCGTAGCCCGAATATATCTAGCAAGTCTTCAAGCCTTCGTAGAATCTCAGAGTTCGGTATTCTTCGAGTCTTTAATCCGTATGCAATGTTTTCTTCTACCGTCATGTGAGGGAAAAGGATGAAGTCTTGAGGGACGTAGCCAACCATCCTCTCTTCGGGCGGAAGATCATCTACTGCTTCCCTGTCAAAATATATTCTTCCCTTGTATTTCGTTAAGCCTGCTATTGCTTTAAGTAAAGTTGTTTTTCCCGCACCTGATGGTCCAAGTAACATGAATAATTCTTTGCTGCATATTGTTAGGGTTATGCTCTTCAATATGTATTCATTAGATACATCTTCTAAACTGATTTCCGTCATATGCTACCTCCATTTAATGGTCTTTTTCTCCATCCACATGAGTACCTTCTCTGAGATTAAAGTCATTGAGGCGAGAACTCCGAGGCAGACGATAATAATATCTACCCTCATTAAGTATTGAGAAGTTATCATTAAAGCACCTATTCCGACGGGGATGGCTATCATCTCAGCGGCCACGATCGTCCTCCAGGCCATTCCAGCTTCCAATCTCAAACCAGTGAATATACTTGAGAGAGCAAGCGGTAGTACTATATCGATGAAAGCTTTTCTCGATGATGCCCCCAAGCTTCTCGCCATCTCTACATACCTTCTATCAACGCTTCTTATTCCAGAGGTTGTGTTGTATAGAACCGGGAAGAAAGAACAGATAAACACTAGGAGAATTGGTAAAGCCTCGTTTACTCCGATCCACAGAATAAACAAGGGAAGCCACCCGAGAGCAGGGATAGGCATTAGTAAGCTGAATATCGGATGTAGAGTTTTGTATACTGTGTCTCGATACCCCATAACTATGCCTAAAACTATCCCTGTGAAAGAGCCTATTAGAAATCCAGTGATAACTCTTACAAGGCTTGCCAATAGATTGATCAATAAAGTCCCATCTCTAAGCAACAGGTATCCTGAGAACAGCGTTTTCACAAATGATGGAAATAAGTATTCTGGGAAGATTCTTAGCTGCGCTAGAACCTCCCATAAAAATAATAGAGATATAATTGGTGCCAGCCAGCTAATTCTTTCCAACCATTCATTGTATGACATATATCTCACTTTCAACCAATGAAACTCTTATGTATAATCTTGCCGACGTCAAAGAGGTTGTCTATGTAGCCTAGCTTATACAGTAGCTCCACATATCTTTGTATTGAGTTGATGTCTAGTTCAATGCTGTACCTTAAGTTATCCATTGATTTACTCATGATTTCCCTGGAGAGTGTTTGTGAGACTCCCTTAACCAGTTCAGGCTCAACGCCCATTGGAGAAGCAATACTAAACTCTTCTATAAGGATGTTGGCAGCCTCATCTTTATTCTTCTCAATATATTCTATCCCCTTCATTGTTATCTTTACCAATTTCTCCACTACTTCAGGTTTCTTCTCCAATAGTTCTCTTTTTACAACCAATACGCTACCCTGCATATCAAGCCATACGTCTTGACTTCTTAGGAGAATGTGGTGACCTTCATTAGATGCTGCAAGTGTCGCCCAATGTTCTGGAACAACTATTGCATCAACTTGGTTTGTCAAAAGTAACGTTATCAATAGTGGCGGGTTACCTCTCCTAACATCAATATTCTTCTTATCTAAGCCATATTTTTCCACCGCTAGATTGAAAAGTAGGTCTGCATTCGATCCTGCCTCAACCACTCCGACCTTCTTCCCTTCTAATTGATTAGGATCAGATATCCCTTCTTTCGAGACTATAGCATATCCATTGAAGTGTGTTCCAGCAACTATAACTATGTCGATCCCTCTCGAGTAGGAGAGAAGCGCAGGTCCTAGACATATGTAGGCGGCGTCAATGTCCCCTCTTGCTAGAGCATTAGCTAGAGCTACGCCTGTAACGTATGAATTGAAGATTGTGATGTTGAGCCCTTCTTCGGAGAACCAGTTGGAATGCTTAGCAAGGTATGCAGGAGCAGCATGATTATTGAATTCCACGGCTAGCCTTACTGTATCATAGGTCTTTCTACTAGACAAGATTGATGGAACATACATTATGGACAGAATCAATATGACTACCAAGGCGGTAGATACCGATAACAGTATAGTCTTTTTAGATTTCATGAGAGATAAGTTTGTTAGATTATTTTTAAGTCTACGTAACTGTTTTCGATGATAGTGTAC
Source organism: Candidatus Geocrenenecus huangii (assembly GCA_023268155.1). Taxonomy (GTDB): domain Archaea; phylum Thermoproteota; class Nitrososphaeria_A; order Caldarchaeales; family Wolframiiraptoraceae; genus Geocrenenecus; species Geocrenenecus huangii. The sequence goes on along the minus strand of JALNKM010000006.1, from coordinate 86,038 downwards.
TTAATTGATAAACTTTTGTAACTAACTCTCGTTACACTCTACATCATGTGAAGGATTGAGTTTCTTTTATGAGAGTGCCTATCACTTCTCTGTCATATTGAACGTATCGGCCAAGTATTTTGCCGAAGCCCTTATAGAAATCTGTATCCGCACTCTCTTGAATATCTCCAGCTAGCTGGGGAACCCACTTGATCAAGTGTTTCTCCATGAAGTCTTCCTGCTTTCTTAGAAACTTTAAAAGGTTTTCTTTATCATTTTTCTCCAATGCTTCTTTAGCTTTCCTACATAGGTAAGACATGAACTGAAATTCTATCGCTATGTGGTCTGCAGGCTCCTTAAATTCTTCTTTAACGACAGTTACTCCCGCATCCCAGTATGCATAGAGGACTTCGTGTATGGTTCTTGCATAAGGAGACCTGTCTTATAAACAGATTCAGAAGGATGAGGAGGTTTCTTCTTTACACCTAAGAAGATGTTAGCATAATCTACTGCCAGTTCTAACTCTACTTCTTTCAAGTCACGTTTAAGGGCCCTATCTATGTATTTCTTCATCAAGTTTAAGCCTTCTCTAATCTCTTCGTCCCCAACGTCTATAGATTCATCCAATCTTAAAACTGGATTATTACTGCTTATCAAATCTTTTAAGAAGTCGCCCTTAATCTCTTTTTCACATATTCTTGAAAGGAACCAGTAAATTAAACGCCTATTATTCAAGACCGTTAACAATTCTTCATTAAAACCCATAACCTATTCAAGAGATAATGCTGGAGCAAATTAATAAAGTTTAAGGTAGGGTTAACTCGGAAAAATCTAGTAAAATCAACCAAATAGATAAGCTGCTTAAGTATATTTCGAGTCAAATACTTGGTCATGTTCACAATCCAACATCGCGGATATGGTGAGGCCGGGTTAGAAGTATTTAGGGCTCCGCAGCATCATGAATCTTAAATAGATAAGCATCATCTATGATTATTGATAAGGATTGGACAATGAAAAAAGCGGGAAAATCATTAAACCATTCCTAACTAAGAGGCAGATAGAGGTGTTGAAGTTAAGAATGAAGGGATTTACTCAAGAGCAAGTTGCTGAGCTGCTGAAGACTACTAGAGAGAATGTAGCAAATCTCGAGAGTAGAGCTTACGTAAATATTATGAGAGCAAGGATCACCCTTAAGATGCTTGAAGACCTAAACCCCAGAAATGAAGTTGTGGTTCCGGCGGAGACACCGATAACAGACGTACCTAGAATCATATTGGATAGAGCAGATATGCTAGGTATAAAGATAGTTTATGGTGCAGAGACTATTTATCACCTTGCCAGGAAGAAGGCAGTGAAGAGAGGAGACCACCTCACCGCACCTTTAAGGGTCAGGATTCTACCATCAGGTAAGATAAAGCTTGCAAAGACTTAGCATCTCCAAGATATTTCTACTTTATTTAAATGTTTTTAAGGGTTTTGTGAAAGATTTTATCGAAGTATATGAGGATGCCGTTTTTCATCGAGCTGTCAAATAAGACAATACTGATTATTGGCGGTGGAAGAGAAGGCGCGAAGAGGGCTGAAAAATATTCTAAAACTGGCGGTAGGGTAATAGTATATAGTAGAAGCTTTGATGAAAAGATAGTCGAGCTTGGCCGTAACGGTTTCATTGAGTTGGTTGAGGGAGATGTTGATGAAGTAGATAAACTTGAAGAATTTATTAAATCATCGGATATCGTTATGGTTACGCTAGATACAGAAGAATATAATGACCTGATATCGAGGATTGCTAGAAAACATAAATCGTTACTGAATCTAGCCAACAATGCTGAGGGAACAGATGTCGTCGTACCGATAGATTCCTCGGTCGGCCCATTTAGAATTGCTGTAACTACCGAAGGTAGGAGTAGCATGGTTGCGAGAGAAGCGTTACAGAGAATCGTGAATTATCTTAGTGGAGAGCAAGAATTGGTCAGGCTAGCAGAAATGATACACGAGGTTAAGAGAATCGTAAGAAGGAGTATTTCAGATCCCGAAACCAGGATGAAGATATATTACCAAGTCTATCATAACGATGACTTAAGGAACGCATTAAGATCAGGCAGTGTCCATGACGCTGAAAGAATATTAAGAAACATATTGAGGAAGTACGGATTAGAAATTAAAGGGATTAGAGAAAATGAATAAGCCTAGGATAATCATCTCAGGGGTCAGCGGTAAGATAGGGAAGACTGTGGCTACGTCTGCTATTATCAGCCTACTTGCTGAACGCGGATACAGGGTTCAACCGTTTAAGGTCGGTCCTGACTTTATAGACCCATCTTATCACAACATCTTCTCGAGTAGGCCTTCACGTAATCTTGATGCAGTAATGTTCAGAAAAGAAGCTATTATCAATTCATTCTGTAGAGCAATGAGAAACTCAGACATCGGGGTGATAGAAGGAGTTCTAGGACTTTACGATAGCGTGGACGGGGTAACGGAGAGAGGAAGTACAGCAGAGTTATCGAAGATCCTTAAAGCACCCGTCGTCTTGATCGTCGATGCAGAAAGAATTAATAGAGGGCTACTAGCCATTGTTAAGGGATTCCTAGAATTCGATAGGAGTGTGAAGATTGGTGGGATAATAGTAAATAATGTAGCAAATGAAAGACAAGGAGAAAAAATAGTTAAGGCTTTTAGAGAAAAATTTAATGGACTCGAGATCGTTGGTGTTATTCATAGAAGCGACATCATTAAATCAAAGATGGGTTACAGACATTTAGGGCTAGTCCCGACATCTGAGAGGGTCGGAGAGATAAAGGAAATAATACAAGCTATAAAGAGTGTCGGTCAACAGATAGATGTAGATAAAATAGTTGAGATAGCTTCAAACGTGGATGAGATATGTCCAGCTAGCTTCGAGGAACTCTATCCCATGACTAGATGCAGTATAAGGATAGGAGTTATTAGAGATAAGATATTCTCATTCTATTACCCTGAGAATATTGAGTATTTCGAGACCGTTGCCGACAGAGTATACTACATAGACTCAGTTAATGATTCATCACTTCCAGATATTGATTTACTCTATATTGGGGGAGGGTTCCCGGAAGTCTATGCCAGTTTACTTGAGAAGAACAAACCCCTGAAAAAAGATATCAAGAAGAAGTATGAAGGTGGATTAAAAATCTATGCAGAATGTGGGGGGTTAATCTATCTCTCAGAGAGAGTTATAGCTTTTGATGGAGGAGAATACATGATGGCCGGGTTGATTGATGGATACGTCGAGATGTATAGGAGACCGGTAGGCCATGGATACGTTTACCTATCAACGATAAAAGATAATCCTCTAACAAGCCTCAATCAAAGTTTAGTAGGTCATGAATTCCATCATTCTCGCTTAGTCCTAAAAGAAGATGTGGATTTTGCTTTCAAGGTTGAGAGAGGATATGGTGTAGATGGGATACATGATGGAGTCATGAAAGAGAATCTTCTAGCAATGTATACTCATATCCACGTTTTACATAATGCTGAGGTTTTCAGGAAGTTAATGATGTGGCCTCATATGAGTCAACGATAACCTATACTCTGCAAGAAGTCTATTATCTCTTTATTAACAATATCCGGCCTCTCAATTAGCATGTAATGCCCGTAGCCTTCAATTATGATGAGCTTGGAGTGAGGGACCTTCTCATGTATCTTTTTAGCGAATTCAGGAGGTGTTCTCTCATCCTTGTCTCCAACAATTATAAGCATTGGTACTTTAATCATGTGAAGCTTATCCGATGCATCGTATTTGGCCAGCGTTTTAACAATGTTTATGTAATCTCTCCGCCTATTCTTTGTCAGGTCTTCAATAGCCCATCTAATGATCTCCGGGTCAGTAGATGATGAAAACATTTTTTGAACTTCTTTCTTCACCTCATCTTCATACTTTAATGATTCGAAACCTTCAAAGTCTGCGAAATCCATAAAGAGTGTGAACATTTCACGTATTGTTCTTAAGTAAGCTTCTATGAGCATCCTAGGTCTTTTATGCAGTCTACTCGAAATCAATACTAGTCCTTTAACTTTTTCGGGATGTTCAAAGTAGTATTGAGTAGATAACATGCCACCCATCGACCAACCTACTAGTACGATTTCACTGATACCCAAAGTGTTTAAGACCTTGTCAACGTCTTCTGCAAGTTTCTGAACAGTTGTAGGCTTCTCCAATCTAGCAGACTTCCCATGGCCTCTAACATCAATAGCAATCACTTTATACTTCTTGGAGAATTCAGGGATCTGCATTCTCCACCATTCATGAGAAGCCCATGCACCGTGGATTAACATTAGTGGTCTGCCTTCTCCGTAGACTTCATAATAGATTTCGTTATTCACGTATGGCATCATAAAGTATTTTTTAAACCTAGAATTAAAATATATCATAGTACTCAACGTAATGTAGAAGCTTTTTAGGGACCATAGGCTATTTAATGTGTAGCTGATGATGATATGTCTCTGAACTCTCTTCACGGTCTCCTCCTTACACATAAGCAACTGCCTATATCTAGGCTGGAGAAAGCCTTCTTCAAAGACCTAGAGCTGGCTCTCAAATTATTCAAGAACATTGATGGAGTCGAGGGGGTAGCAATACTGCAAACATGTAACCGTGTCGAGGTATACCTTGATTCGGCAGACGAGAAAGTTGTAGAAGACATACTGAGTGTATGGGAAGACCTGACTGGAGATTCAGAACTCAAAATAAACATCCTATTGATACAGGATGTTGATGTAGTTAGGCATTTGTTCAGATTAGCGTCTGGACTCGAGTCAATGGTGGTGGGAGAACAAGAGATCCTACGTCAAGTAAAAGAAGCATTCTACAGAGGGTTAACTAATAATAGTTTATCTCAGCTCCTCAAGATGGTTTTTCAAGAAGCGATTAGAGTAGGAAAGAAGGTTAGGTCTACGACTGAGATTAGTAGAAAGAGGTTAAGCTTAGCTCATGTTGCAGTCGAGGTAGTTGAGAAAGTATTAAAAAATCTGAATGACAAAGTAATCCTTATCATAGGTGCTGGAGAGACAGGTGAGCTAGTAAACTCCGCGTTAATGGAGAAAAATTATAGAAAGATAACATTACTGTTCGCAAATAGAACATATGAGAAGGCCATACAACTAGCTAATCTAAGTGGTGGAATCGCTCTAAAATTAGACCAAATAGAAAATTATCTGAAGATAGCAGACGCGGTATTCGTTACGACTTCCGCACCACATTACATCTTGACTAGAGGAAAAGTAGAGGAAGCTGTTCAGGAGAGAAGTAAGCCTCTCATGATTATAGATTTATCGGTTCCAAGGAATGTTGATCCCAATGTTTCACATCTTAAAAACGTGAAACTCATAACGTTAGACGGTCTCCGAGAGTACGTAGATACATCAGTATATGATAGAGTTAAAGAATTAGAAAAAATTGAAGAATTCATTGAAGACTGCGTAGCGAAGTTCAAGGAGAGAATTGAAACTGTATGGGTTGATGAATTGATCTCTAAGATATGTTGTTATGCAGAGAGAGTTCGATTGGAGGAGGTTGAAGAGGCGATGTCTATGATGAGACACATTCAGATTGATGAAAAAAGTAAAGAGGTTATTCAAGACATGTCTAAAGCAATAGTTAAGAGGATACTTAACCCTCTAATAGAGAACCTTAGAAAAAACTATAAAATAGTGGATAAGCAGCAACTATTCAATCTTTTAAAGATATATTTCTATGACTTAGCAGAGTAACTGAATAAAAAGGAGACTAAGAACATAGGGACTCAGTATGAAGAAAACCGTTATACGATGTGTATTCTAATAGGAAATTTCAGAGAATACTATTATGCTAAATGCTAGTATATGTGTTTTCTTTATATCAGCGTTTACGTTTTTGACAGTATATTTTTACGTAAAAAGAATTAAATACTCCAGTATATTTATCTACTTCGAGGGTGGAAAAGATCATGCCTCATGTAGAGTTTAAAGGACAGAAGCTTGAAGTAGATGAAGACGGTTTCCTCCAAGAACCTGAGAAATGGAGCCCGGAGGTTGCAGAATTCTTCGCAAAACATTTCGAAGGCGTGGAGAAACTGACTGATGAACATTGGAAGGTAATAAACTACTTAAGGGAATACTGGCAGAAATATGGTGTAGCTCCACCAATAAGGATGCTTGTAAAACAGACAGGATTCTCCCTCCAGAAAATCTATGAACTCTTCCCTTCAGGACCTGCGAAGGGTGCTTGTAAAGTAGCAGGGTTGCCAAAGCCTACAGGCTGCGTCTAGAATAGCTACCGAATACATTTTTCCTAATGTATGTTCAGGTGATCAAGTTGGCTCATGAGGAGCATGGCAAGGATGAAATATCGACAGGTAGAAGGACTACTCTTAAATTTATCACGGCCCTCTCCTTTATTCTAGGTCTCGGTAGTGCGGCTCCACTCTTAAAATCTATTACTCCAGCTATTCTAGAAATCCCTGAATGGCCTCGAGTCAGGTTAGCGAATATTAAAGATATTAAACCTAAAACGTGGTACTTGTTCTCTTATCCTACGAGGGATATTCCATGTCTAGTTATCAAGACTGGGAAAAATATTCCGTCAGGGATAGGCCCTGACAAAGATATAGTCGCATACGTCATGATATGCCAGCACGCTAGATATTACGGGACTATTTATATTCCACCGAAAGAAGAAAGAATACCAGAAAAATTAACTTATCTGAAGACTGTTCCACCAAATATTTTAGAACTTTATCCAGATAAGAATTTATTATATTGCCCAGCTCACGCAGCAATCTATGATCTTGAGAAAGATGGTGAGGTTCTCGCAGGACCACCATTCTGTAGTCTATGTAGAGTAGTTTTAGAATATGATGAGGCTTCTGGGGACATTTACGTTTTAGGGCTAGCCCCTCCAGCACCAGCTGTTCCCGGAGTAACTCAGTGCTCTTCGAATCCCGACGAGTTGAAGAGGATAATGCTAGGCAAGAAACTAGTCTCAGAAGTAACTCTAGAAGAGAAATTATGAGGTGACCGGCATGACTAGAAAAAGTCTTATCGATAGATTCGCTGGCTGGCTTGATGAAAATTTTGGTTTTACTAAAACAATTTTGAGACCCGCTCCTGAATACTCTTTAAGAAATCCTTCATACTGGCTTGGAGCGATTGCTGTATTGGCTTTCTTCACCGCGGGAATAGCTGGAATAATCCTACTCCAATACTATGATCCCCACCCCGATACTGCATGGGAGTCCGTGAGCAGGATAATTGTTGAGGTCCCATTCGGAAACCTCGTAAGAAACATCCACATATATTCAGCTTTCTCCATGATATTTGTTTCGTTCCTGCATTTTATGAGGAATTATTTTGTGGTTGCTTACAGGAGACCTAGAGAATTGATGTGGATTGTAGGTATGCTCATGGGCTTAATCACGTTGATGATGGGTTTCACAGGTTATCTTCTCCCATGGTATGCTCTTTCATATGCAGCTGTGGGATTCGGGATAACAATAATAAAACATCTCCCTCAGCCTCTAAGCGGTCTTCTAGAATACGTCATTTCAGGATATGGGACGGACGCAGAGTTACTGAGAAAATTCTTCACATTCCATACTGTTCTACTGCCTGCAACGCTCCTAATACTACTAGCCATAAAGCTGCACATATTCGAGGTCCATGGAATAACGGAACCCGTATCTAGATACATCTCTGAAGAAGAAAAAAAGCTCGTCCCATGGTTTCCGAATGTATTCTTATACTTTGTAATAATAGCTTCTGTTTACGTTGCATCCATACTGTTCGCCTCAATAGTTTATCCATTTGGTCTACATGAAAAATATACTCCTGGAGTCGTCACAATACCTATGCCCGAGTGGTATTTCATGTGGACCTACGCGATAGCTAAGACGGAGTTTATAGAGGTGATGGGAGAAGCAGGTTTCAATATCTTCGTATCGACACTCATGATCATTACCTTGATCTTCATATTCCTACCATTCATAGATAGATGGAAAGACAGGCATCCCTCCGAGAGACCATTCTTCCTAGCTATAGGGGCTTGGATAATAGTCCAAGTAGGCTTAATGACCTACCTAGCCTGGGCCACCGCAGGCTCATACATACCTACGGATGTAGCAATACTCTCCATAATAATCCCGACAATAATAATATTCTTAGCTGCATACCTCTATAGATTGAGGATCATTAAGCCTCCTGAACTAGTATGGGAGAAGTTTAGTAAACTGAAGATAAGAGACTTGGTGGAGACGAGGCCAAATCCCAAACATTATATACGGACGGCTGTGAAGTTCCTGTTATCTATAATGTGCGCAGGCTTATCATTTAGGATTATCTATGGAGCGTTGACCGAAAGTATAGGCTCTGTATGGCTTATGCTGGGGTCAGTCCTCTTAGCACTATCTACCATAGAAGCCTTCAAGACGATATATCTCGAAGATTTAAGGATTGGAAACCTTGAGAAGAGGTTTAAAGCTTTAGAGAGGTGGTTTAGGATTGGCTAAGAGTGTTGATGTGATATTAGTTGTTCTACTTCTCGTTCAAGGCGTATTAACTGTACTAACGTGGGTGGTGAACCCGATAATAGTGACCCAGCAGATTCAGGCGGCAGGATATATTGCTTCAAGCTTAATCATCTTAAGCATGATAGTTTATATCTATTATAGAAGCGAAGATTATGACCAGGAATGGATAGCTGCAGGCATAGGAATGATAATCCTGATAATGTTACTAACGTATCTTAAAGGAGGTGCCACCTAGATGGACCCACTAATCTTCATCATAGGATATATAACTCCGTACATAGCGTTCTTCACTTTAATAATAGGCCTAATATACAGAGTGCTTAGATGGCTCTCCGTACCTGTTCCATTCAGGTTGCCTGTTGCTCCAGCCCCCATAACCTATTCCGGCGTATTAAAGAGAATGTCACTAGATTTACTCACTTTTCGAAGCTTGCTCAAAGGAAATAAAAAGCTATGGCTGGGTGGATATGTCTTCCACGTAGCTTTAGCTATAACATTGATCTCACATATAATTAATGTATACTTCCACGACCTCTGGTCAGTAATTGGATATGGATGGTATGAGGCTGTACTATACTCAGGCATATTCTTTCTAGCTACATTAGCTTTTCTCTTAGTCAGGAGACTAGTACTCCCAAACGTGAGTTACATCTCGAAGACGAGCGATTACGTAATCTTAATACTCTTGATTACAATAGTGTTTCTAGGAGTGTATATGAGAAGCTTCGGATTAGTAGATGTTGCATCTGTAGGCAGCTACATGTATAGCCTCCTCACATTTAACCCTATTCCTCCCCCCGAGAACATATGGTTCATAACACACTACGTCTTAGCACAGATACTATTCATCTACATACCATTTAGCAAAGTATCACATCTAATTGGCTGGATACTATCTACTACTAGGAATATGAGAAATATAACTAGATGGAGGAGACATGTAAATCCATGGAATTATCCCGTCGAGGTAATCACGTGGGAGGAATACTACAAGAAGTTTAAAGAGGAACTTGAAACTATCGGCCCGGGAGGCGAGAGAAGATGAAAGTAGACCTTACTCAACCTGCGAGGAAGTATAAACTTTATGCTACGTGGAAACGTGATATGGAGACCCTGAATCTACCGTTCCCAAGAGAGTGGAGTCATACACAATTCAATCTTCCACCAGACTGGAGAGAGATAGCTTTAAAGAAGATGAATGAAGTAGTAAATAAATTCAGGTCTGTAAAGCTGTTCTTGGATATCTGTGTGAAATGCGGAGCATGCACAGATAAATGTCCATTCTTTCTCGGTACTCTAGATCCAAATAACATGCCTGTAGCTAGACAAGACTTGTTCAGGTCTGTCTACAAGAGATACTTTACATTAACGGGAAAGATATTCAGAGGACTTGTCGGGGCAGAAGAACTTACAGAAGAAACAGTCGAGTTATGGTATACCTATTTCTATCAATGTTCTCAATGTAGAAGGTGTTCCGTCTTCTGCCCGTACGGGATAGATACTGCGGAGATAATGATCGCTGCTAGAGAGGTTCTGACAGCTATAGGGCTTAGTCCAAGATCACTAACAGAGGCAATAGCGAAATGTGAGACAGTAGGGAACCATATGGGCATACCTCCAGCAGCACTCCTCAGCGCTATACAATTCGCTGAAGAAGAGATCAAGGAAGAAACTGGGATAGATGTTAAAGTACCGATAAACAAGAAGGGTGCAGAGATACTGTATGTTCCCCCTTCCGCCGACTTTTTCGGAGGACCACATTGGGGTACACTTAAGGGAGCAATAAAGATGTTTCACCAGATCGGGCTAGACTATACGATAAGCACGTATGCTAGTGAAGGAGGCAATTTCGGGACTTGGCTTGGATACGAGCATATGAAGAAGATTAATAAGAAGCTTGTAGAGGAGGCGAAGAGGCTTGGTGTTAAATGGATTCTTGGAGGAGAATGCGGACATATGTGGAGGGTTATACATGCGTTCATGGATACAATGAATGGACCACTAGATTTCTTAGAAGAGCCTATCTCACCTGTAACAGGCACCAAGTTTGAACACGCTGCATCTACTAAGATGGTCCATATCTGCGAGTTCACCGCAGACTTGATAAAGCATGGAAAACTAAAGTTGAACCCCGACGCAAACAATCAATACATTGTTACGTATCATGACTCCTGCAATCCAGCCAGAGTCCTAGGGTTGATAGAAGAACCTAGATACATACTCAGGAACGTTTGTAGAAACTATGTTGAACTTGACCCGAACGTAAACAGGGAGAAGACAATATGTTGTTGTGCTGGAGGGGGGTTGCTCGCGGATGAGACTATTGAGTTAAGACTTAAAGCCGTTAAACCGAAGATCGAGGCCATAAAGAGGACTGGGGCAAACTTCTTAGCCTGCATATGTGCAATAGATAAAGCCGCTTTCACTGAATACTTTGACCACTATAAGATGCCCATTACGGTTGGAGGGGTTCATGAACTGGTAGGAAACGCATTAGTATTCGACTAGATTTTAAGCCTAACCTAACGTTCTCCAACATCTCTTCTTAAATAGGGTTTCGAAAAATACTTTAGAGATATTATTATACCTCTTTTCCATACCCGCTTATTTCTAATCTTGTTCAACAACCAGTTAACAAGGGGCTAATTATACTATTCTACATGCTTTGCAGAGCATTAAATATTGAATGTTTAAAAGGATTTGAAGATAAAATCTGGTTGGAAGAGGTCTGAAGAACGTGATCCCTCAGCCCTATATTCCGGAGCAGATAATAGATTACTTTGAGGCGATCTCAGGTCTAAGAGCTAAAATGTATGGAAGATATCTTATGTACACGGATGCGGATACTTCCGTAGTTGTAGGCTACCCAATTCAGGGAGAATTCAACGAAGAAGATGTCGCCAAGATAGTTCGAGAACTTCTATCAATACAGAAGTTAGAGAACATAATCGTTATCGCTCCGAGACTGCCTGCCCATTTGAAGTTTGACGAGGTCAAATCAGACAACTACTACAGGACGGCACTTCCAGTAAGTGTGATGGGTAAGAGGTTAAGATACATGGTTTCAAGAGCTTCAAGAGAACTAACCATACATCTTGGCAAAAACTTAACAAAAGACCATAGAAGCCTCATAGAAGATTTTCTTAAAAGACCGGACATCCAGGAATCAACGAAGTACATCTGCAGCCGCTTAGAATACTATCTTTCAAGGTCTAATACCGTTAAGGTAGTTAACGCGTACAAGAGGGGGGGCGGGCTTGCTGGTTTCGACATAGTTGACCTACCCCCGGGCGAGTACTCTTTCTACATGTTTAACATCGTTAGTAGGAGGGACAACTATGTTCCAGGGGTATCAGACCTGCTTCTACACTATTTGTTGAAGATCTCTTATGAAAGCGGAAAGAAATATGTCAACTTGGGTCTGGGTACAAACGAGGGCGTAGCTAGGTTTAAGATGAAATGGGGGGCTACACCCTTCCTATCATACCAGTACGGCATAATAAGAAAAACCAGGATCCCTAAGATCCTCGACTTGTTCTCAAAGCTTTAGACAGGTTATTCTTTCTTTTCTCCTGTTTTAAACTTCGTGAAGTGGCAGTTTCCACAGTAAAATCTATCTGGATGCTCAGCCATGACATATCCTTCCCCGCATCTAGGACAGAAAACTACTTTCCTATTGAGCACGTTATTTTCGATTTTGTATTTTCTCCACAGTTTAGCTTGTTTTCCCACTTTTACCACCTCCTACTTCGATTAATTCATGCTTCTTCAATACATGTCTCCTCTCAAATCTCCTCGCATCCTCTAGGTCATCGTATATGTGGACGTGTATTCTCGCTTTTCGTGAACCGAAGACGCTTTCAATCAATTCCACTATAACTCTTTCAATAGATGCATCAAACCGCTCAGAAACGAATTCCCTTACTTCTTCACGTTTAGGCGTAGAAGATTCATAGGAGACGATTAATTCCAATTCTCTCCTATTCAGCAGCTTGTTATACAAGTCTCTCTCTATTTTTTCTATCTTCATGATGCTTCAGCCTCCGCTACTTCTTTCTTCTTGGATTCGGTTTGATAAGCTACGAGGACTGCGTTTATCTGAGTTATAGCCTCGCTGACAACATTTCCTCTAACAGTCCTTCTCTTTCTAAGACCCTTCTTTATCCTGCGCAATCTTTTCTTCTTCTTTTTAGATGCTGGCTTCTCTCTAGGATGGAATCCTGCTCCACCAGAGATTAGTAATTTTACCTTCCTAGGTCCACTAACCTCTGGACGCATGGGGAATCCATCTCTATCTGTTCCTCCCGTTATCTTTATCTTGTAGCCTTTGAATCCAAGTATCGATCCGTCTATCTCATCTCCGATCTTCTTGCCGATAAATAATTGGAAGACCCTCGGGTCAAGCTGTATACTCTTCGCTGTACCATCTTCCGGGTTAGATAGTACGAGTTTTGGGGCAGCACTCTTCTCTGACATCTTTCAATCATTTGAAGAATCAATCTAGTATATAAACCAAAGTAGGGAGGGTAGGATTTAAACTAGATTCACCTATGTGGTTTATCTAGCCCAGAGGGGATCTACCGACCTCTTGATCTCGACTATTTCTTCTAGAACTTTTCTAGACTCCTCATCTAGCATATCATAGTATTCTTTCTGAAGCAGCCTTGCATCTTGCTCAGGTAGAGCTGTATAAAGTATCTCTCCTTCTCTTACATGTCTTCCAACTACCGGCTCTCTCATCGATATAGCCACCCTAGACCCTGCTCTTGCTTCATGTACGCTTTGACCTCTATCTTGTATCTGGGAGATCGTGCCGACAATCTTGCCTCTAGAGTTCATTAATGGATACTTTGGTTTGATGAGCCCGCTCAATACTTCTACTCCAACGATTGCGGGCTCGCTTCTTCTAAAAACGTACCCCTCCATTATCTTTATCTTCCCAGGCTTCATTAACGAATCGAATGCTCTAAGTCTACGTGTAGTTGTTTCATTCTCAACCCATTCAAGATACGCGTTTACCAGTCTAAATAATACCGAGTCTTTGAATATTCTGATGCCTTTGTTGCTCGCATCTATCTCTAGGTCCTGATCTATCTTCACGTTAAACGCTAGTATCACGCCTTTCAACTCGTCTTTCATCTTCACTATCTCCGCTTCAACCACGTCTCTCTTGCTAACTTCTCCTATGTCCGCTCTTCTTACAGGTATGCCTTTCTCATGAAGATAGAGGGTGGCCGCTTCAAGAGAACCTAATGTATCCGCTTTCACGACAACCCCGATCTTGTCCGTAGTTATCATGAATTCTTCAATCTCGTTCTTTATTCTCTGAAGGATCTCCTGTTCATTCTCAGGGGAAGAGATTACATAGATAGGTGACCCCGCGAAGCATTTATCTAATCCTTCTGCAACTATTTTTACACCGACCGCTGCTTCGACCTCCTCAATTCTCTTGAATTTGTCTCTAGGATCCCTCATTTCATCGAGAGGCTTAGGCATGAGAAGAGCTTTAACTCTAGTTGAGAATGGTCCATCAACGCCCATCAAGCCTATCCTATCTCCAACTCTTAACACTCCCTCGCTTATGATGGCATTTATTGTATGACCTATACCGACTTCTTCCAAGACTTCTAGAACGACTCCTTCAGCTGGTCCAGAAGAAGCTAACAATCTATCTTGCATAAAGGATTGGGCTAAACCTAGAAGTATGAGTAGCAGGTCTGGAATGCCTTCACCTGTCTTCGCACTTACTGGAACTATTGCTAAAGTTCTTGCAAAATCTTTTATCCTAGTATATAGGTCGGCTTTGAACCCGAAGAATGAAAGATCCCCTATCAATTCATACACTCTTTTTTCTAGTTCTTCTTGGACGAGTCTACTTTGAGATTCGAAAGTTCTACTAAATGGTGCTAGCTCTCTCGTTCTCCATCCCGGTATAAGGTCGATCTTGTTTGCGGCGATCACGAACGGCGTACGTCTAGATTTTAATAACTGGATACACTCCCTCGTCTGTTCCTGAACACCATTAATAATATCTATTACCAGTATAGCTAGATCGGCTATCGACCCACCTCTCTTTCTCAAGTTCGCAAATGCCGCATGTCCTGGAGTGTCTATGAATAGTAGACCTGGAACTCTAAGTTTCTCGATTTTAATCTCGCCTAGTAGAGTTTTGCATGTGTCTATCAAGGCGTCCAGAGGGAATAAGCTGGCACCTATATGTTGCGTTATCCCTCCAGCTTCTCTAACCGCTACTATCGTTCCCCTCATTTTATCTAGTAGGGAAGTCTTCCCATGGTCAACATGACCTAGTACCACTACAATGGGTTGTCGAAGCCTCGCACTCATTAGCCTAACCTCTAGAATCAACTTCTCGGAACCATGTTAAAAACTATTACTTTTTTCAAAAAGACGTTCGGAGGGCTTGGAGAAGTTTACCTCTTCTTATAAGATGCTTCCTGAATGATTGATATGTCTTCAGATGGCTTTAGGGTTGGAGGTCTATAGTATGGTTCTCTAAGCTTGATAGCTTTAAGGAATAGTTTTTCAAGTTCTTCTTCAGATGCTCCCGCTCTTAGATATGTTAGGAAATCAACTAGATTGTCGTCTCTCATCAGACACGGCTTAAACTTACCATCATGTGTTATCCTTATCCTATCATCATGCATACAGAATTGGTAGTTACTGTTCGGCCTAACAACCTCAACCCACACGCCATTAGGTAGCAGGTACTGCCTCCTCATATGGAGGCTTCTAGTAACAATCTTTACAGCCATACATTCTAATCTCTCTTCAACTTCTCGTAAATCGTAATAATATCTATTGAAGAACTCTTTGTCAGATGCACCTTCTTCTATAAGTTCTATCAGTTGGAGAATCACTTTGCCTTCGAATATCGATGCAAACTCGATTAATCTTTCCAATTCGTCTTGATTCACATTCTTCATGACTACTACGTTTAATTTCACCGGGTTTAACCCTGCATCGACAGCTGCCCTTATTGCATCTATAGTGTAATCATATCTTGTCCGACCGTCTCCGCTTTTTGTTGTTCCAGTAATCCAGCAATATTTTTCACTACTTACACTATGAAGACTTATGTTGACTCTTCTTAAACCTGCCATCTTAAGCTTCTTAGCCATCGATATTAGACGGGTGCCGTTAGTAGTCATGCTGAGATCTTCTAAGTCCAGTCTACCGAGACGCTCCACTATCTCCAGTATATCTCTTCTAAGCATTGGCTCTCCACCAGTCAACTTGACTTTCCTTATATTATATTTTAACAGAATCTTGACTATTTTCTCAATCTCTTCAGGATTCATCATTACTTCAGACCCACTTTCTACTACGCCTTCCATGTGGCAGAATATACATCTAAAATTACATCTATAACTGGGATTCACAGAGATTCTAAGCCCTCTTACAGGTCTACCATAACAATCTACTATAATCAAGACCCAGTATTTCCTCCAAAGCCTAAAAGATAATTCTTGATGGAGGATATAAATTATTTCAACATTAACAAATTATGAGAATGGTGGGGGCTGAGATTGATTGCCTAAAGATGAGAAGATTGTTTTAGGTATAGAGTCTACGGCTCATACATTCGGAGTAGGTATAGCTTCATCCACAGGTAAGATACTAGCTAATGTTAATAGCGTTTATACTCCTAAGTCTGGAGGAATACATCCGAGAGAGGCTGCACAACATCATTCTCAAATAGCACCCGAGATAATCAAGGAAGCCTTTAAGGTGAGCGGGGTATCTCCTTCCCAGTTAGAAGGTATAGCTTTTTCTGCTGGACCTGGGATGGGGCCATGTCTTAGAGTAGGGGCAACGATTGCGAGAGCGTTATCTCTTAGATTAAACATTCCTTTAATATCGGTAAATCATGGAGTAGCTCATATAGAGATAGGTAGGCTGACTACTAGATGTAGAGACCCCGTCGTCCTCTATGTTGCAGGTGGGAATACCCTCATCGCATCCTACAAAGATGGAAGATATAGAATCTTCGGAGAAACATTAGATATCGCCGCGGGAAACTGTCTCGACGTATTCGGGATTAAGGCATGTATAGGGACGATGCCGAACCCGGAGATAAGAGCTCGTGAAGGGAAAAAATTCTACTATCTACCTTACAAAGTAAAGGGTATGGATGTTTCTTTTTCAGGCATACTGACCACGGCGTTAAAATTGTTAAAGGAAGGGGCTAGGCTGGAAGACGTCTGCTATAGTCTTATTGAAACAGTCTTCAGTATGTTGACAGAGGTTACCGAGCGGGCTTTAGCATTCACGGAAAAGAATGAAGTATTGATCGTGGGAGGATTATCAAGGAGTGTTAGGTTGAGAGAAATGGTGGAGGAAATGGTTAAGCTCCATGATGCTAGACTTATGATCGTTCCTCAAGAGTATGCTGGAGATAATGGAGCGATGATAGCGTGGACTGGGGTGCTTCAACTTTTGACAAACCAGACAGTAACGGTTGAAGAGAGTAGAGTTAAACCAAGGTTTAGATTAGATGAAGTTGAATTAATGTGGTTTGAACGGGTTTGGGATATCACTTACTCGTAGCCCTAAGTTAGATACTGGCTAAAGCCTTATCGATGTCTTCGATTAAATCTTCTACATCTTCGAGTCCAACCGATAAACGCAGGAGGTCTTCTTTTATGCCTAGCTTATCTCGAAGATCTTTCGGCATAGTCATGGCTGCACTAATTACTGGATAAGTTAAGATAGATTCAGCTCCTCCTAGACTGGGTGCTGGTTTAATAATCTTCAAGTTCTTCATCAGTCTCACTACTTCTTCTTCACCACCTTTTATCCTAAAACTTACGACTCCTCCGAATCCTTTATTATTGAATAACTTCTTAGCTATATCGTGGTATTTGTTGGAGGTTAAACCGGGGTAGAGTACTTCGGTTATCTTTGGATGTTCTTGGAGATGCTCAGCTATTATTAGAGCATTTTTACAATGTTTCTCCATTCTTAACTCAAAGGTCTTCAAGCCTCTGATTATCAGGAATGCTTCGAAGGGTGGAATTATCGTTCCGAGCATTCTTCTCCAATCCCATAGCTCTAGAATCTTTTCTTTACTTGAGGTTATTGAGCCACCTAATACATCGTTATGTCCTGATAGATATTTTGTTAGACTATGGAGGACTATATCTACTCCATCTTTTAAGGGTTTATAGAGGTATGGCGTAGCGAACGTATTGTCCACTACTAGGATTGTTTTGTTCTCCCTACATACTTCAGCTATCTCTCGGATATTGAACACTCTTAAAGTCGGGTTTGTTACGACCTCTATCAATACGAGCTTCGTCTTCCTATTTATTGATTCTATGATATTTTCTGTTTCAGGCCATGAGACCTGAACGTCTATACCGAATTCTCTAAGTTTCTCTCCAAGTTGTAAAGTCGTCCCATACGATTCAGCGGATAGGACTATTTGATCGTATTTTCTTAATGTGGAGAAGTATATTGTAGATATTGCGGCCATACCACTTGAAAAGCAAAGAGAGTCTCCACCTTCTTCTAGTTCAGTGATTACATTTTCCAACGATTCAACAGTTAGATTTTCTTCTCTACTGTATTTGAGGTCTACTCCTCTATCAGTCTTCCTAGTCCAACCTGGCTGCTCAAAGATAGCAGTCTGGTAAATAGGCGGAATGAATACTCCATTCTTTTCATCTCTATACTTATGTCCATGTATAGATTTGGTCTGCAGGGTCAGGATAACAAGGTATCAGCTACGATTTATATTTTTCTTTTTACATTCGGGAAAATAATAAATATTAAGAACCTGTTTACGTAAAATTCTAATCTCATAAAGGTTCTTCATCTAATTGTAGCGTTAGTTATCTCTTCTAGTGCTGATGTAAGGAGGGCTATTTCTTCTTTTGTGTTGTAGATGTATATGCTTGCCCTAACCGACCCATCTATACTTAATCTTTGATGTAGAGGATGAGCGCAATGTTTTCCCGTTCTTACAGCTATACCAAAGCTATCAAGCAAGCCCCCAACCATATTCGGGTCTAGACCCTTGACATTGAAGGCTATTATTCCTCCACGAATCGATACACTGCTAGGCCCATACACATCGATCTGACCCTTAAACCTATCAAGTTCTTTCAAAGCATAACTAGTTAATTCTTCTTCATGCCTTCTCACATTATTCATCCCGATCTTCTCTAGATACTCTACCGCTCTTGCTAAACCTATTACACCAGCTATATTAGGTGTTCCAGCTTCAAAACGATGTGGTGGATCTAGGAAGGTAAAGTCATCTAGTGTAACATCTCTAATAGATCCACCGCCGAGTCTGGGAGGATGCATGTCATCTAGCAAGTCTCGCTTGATCCATAGTACGCCTATACCCGTCGGCCCAAGCATTTTATGTCCACTGAATGCCAAGAAGTCTATTTCTAGTTCTCTAACGTTTATTGGCATATGTGGGACTGATTGTGCTCCATCAACTATTATCACACCTCCTACTTCATGTATTTTCTTAGCGATCTTCTTAACGTCGATTATCGTTCCAAGAACGTTAGACATATGCGTTATTGAGACAATCTTGGTCTTCTCGTTTATTTTTTCGTCAAGTTCGTCATAATCAATCTCCCCTTCATCCGTGATGTCTATGTAATCTATCTTCGCTCCAGTAAGTGTGGATATATACATCCATGGAAGAATATTGCTGTGATGCTCCATAATTGTTAAAAGTATCTTGTCTCCAGGTTTGAGTACTCTCAAACCATAACCATATGCAAGCATATTAAGCGAGTCGGTCGTACCATAGGTGAAGATTATTTCTTCGGAACTATGCGCATTTATGAATTTGGCAATTTTCTCTCTAGATTCTTCGTATCTTGACGTAGCCGACTGACTAAGGTAATGAACCCCTCTATGAATATTACTGTATTCTATTAAATAGAACTCTCTAATAGCTTCGACAACTTGTATAGGCTTAAGAGATGATGCAGCGCTATCAAGATAAACTAAACTTTTACCTCTTATCTTCCTTTCCAAGATCGGGAAATCCTTACGAATCTCATTAATATTCAAAAAACACATCATCTACTATTAACGTCGTCATAAATATAAGATCTTCTAAATGGCACAATCATGTTCGATTAATATTGGCATAATTTACTTAGAGTAGAGGACGATTACCTTCGTGCCGTTCTTCTCTAGGACTTGAAGCTTTAAGTTTCTCTTGTCTGCAAGCATTTCAAGTATCTTTAATGGTATTTCTCTTTCATCTGAAGCCACTTTTAGTACTCCTTTTCCTTCTTCTACCCTTAAAAGCATCTGCGTCAATCTAATTACAGGGTTTTCCGTGCATCCGGGCTTCTTTTCACCAAGATCTATAAAATACTCCTCCATCATGGCGCAACTCCATACTTCCTATAGATTTTCTCAATCAATTCTTCTTCCTCTAAAGCTTGTCTTTCTTCTTTGCTGAGATTCTCTGGAAGCCATTCTGGACGTTCTCTTCTAACTTCTTCAAAATACTTTCTAATGGCCCTCTTTAATCCTCCGACAGCCAGAATGCTACAATGATACTTTATCGATGGTAAACCTCCAAGCTCGTTGGTTACGTCTTCCCAAGTGATGCTCCATGCTTCTTTAAGAGTCTTATTCCTAACCATTTCTGTGATGATGCTCGCAGCGGCGATGTTCGCTGCACATCCATAACTCTCAAATGATGCATCTGTTATCTTTTCTCCATCGATCTTTAGATATATTGTTATTACATCACCACATGCTGGGCTACCGGCCTGGGAGGAAACTGTTGCATCTTCCATTCTGCCGAGATTTCTTGGATTCCTAAATAAATCAAGTATCTTGGGAGTATAGATAAGAGGTGTTCTTGTACTCATGTTCCCACCATCTTCTTGAGTATTCCTCGACTTTCTCTAACTAATGGGCTTATCGTTCTAAGCCTCTCGATCGCTGCAGGCACCTGCGACAAGACATAATCTATGTCTTCTACTTTTTGATATCTAGATGTTTTGAAGAGTATACTTCCATGCGCTTCCTCATACTTTCTACCTATAGCTAGGATCACGTGGCTAGGCTCTAAGACTCTGCTCGTACAAGCGCTTCCACTTGAAACGTATATTCCTCTCAAACTTAATTCTACTGTTATAGATTCTCCCTCGACATGGAGGAAGCTCATGTTTACATTGTCGGGAGCTCTCTTCTCTCCTGTTGGACCATTTAACAATACTTCTGGAACTTCTTCTAATATGCCTTCTATCAGCATATCTCTAAGCATCTTCATCTTCTCAACGTTATCTTCAAAGTTTGTAAAAGCCAAATCGATCGCCCTACTGAACCCTGCGATTGCGGGAACGTTCTCTACACTTGGCCACATCTTTTGAGTGCTAAGGGCTCCATGCATTATTGGCTTCAATTTCAGTCCTTCTCTTACGTATAGTGCCCCGACACCTCTAGGACCATGAATCTTATGACTGCTGAGCGTTAACAGGTCTATCCCTAGTTCTTCTACATCGATATTTATTCTGCCATAAGCGTCGACTGCGTCTGTGTGGAAAATTATTCGATCATCCTTGTCTTTCACGGTCTCTACCAATTCTTTTATATTCTGTATCGTCCCTATCTCATGATTCACCATTTGAATGCTTACCATTAGAGTCTCATTATCGATCAACGTACTTAACATGTATGGGTCGACAAAACCTTCTTTGTCTACTGGGATCATGACAACTCTATAACCATTCTCCTCAAGAGACCTTGCGGGAAAAATAATACTTACATGCTCGATAGCAGATATTATGATTTTATTTCTTTCTTTGCTTCTTGCGAGAGCTGAACCTATGATTGCTAAATTGTTTGCTTCAGTTCCATTATGAGTTAAGACTAATTCTCCATCTCTAGCATTAATGCTTTTATTTATTTTCTCGATTGTAGACTCTATAACTTCATATGCTTCCCATCCAGGCAGATTGGTTATCGAGGGGTGCCCGTATCCCTTTTTGTTAAAGTATGGTAACATCGCCTCAACGACTTCTGGCGGAACCCATCCACAATTCTCGTGGTCCAGATACACTTCTCTAGGAGGTTTACCATGCTCTTTCAGGAATTCTGATACCTTAACCATATTTCTAATAACATAGTTATAAAAAGCATGATATAAATATATCAACTCAACTCAGAAAAGAATACTAAACTGCTAAAGACTTATGGGGGAACTAGATCTCTGTATCTGTTAGATCAATCTTTGCAACATTTATACTTCCACTGGGAGCTGGAGAGATATAGATCTTGTCCGGAAATCTTATCGCCAGGCTATTGAAGACATCATGTATCATTGATATATTTGCATAGGATTTCTTTTCAATCAAGAGTAATGCTGTAACTTTTTCTAGGTAGTCTAGTCTAATAGGTCTAAGACCAAATCTCTCAAGACTGTTATATGCTTCAACTATTGTCTTGGATATTTCGTACCTTCCAGCATTCCTTAAGCTACTGAACATAGTCTTTGAAAATTCTTCAAATATGTATTCTTCCACCTTATGCAAGCTCATCCTTGGAATCCTAGAGATCTTGTCGAGACCTTTTATCAATCTTTCATCTACCGAGTATTTACCTCTACCGTCTCTCCTCAGGACTCCTATGTCCACTAGCCATTCAAGGCGAGGGGGAGCTATATGACGGTACTTCGCATACAGGCTTGTCTTAATCCACTCTGTTTTATCTTTTATAGATAGACGTTTCTCTCTAAACTTTTCTGCTTCAGAAGCTTCCAACTCGATACTTTTCCTCTTGCTTTCAGGAAGCGTGGTCACTATCTTTCTTAATGATGCAGGATAAGCCTCCTCCATTATATAAGTCATGGCCTCTTGTCTTGTAAATTTTTCTTTCTCTACAATCCAGCTAATTATCAGTTCTATGAAGGGGTAGTCTGTAGAGACTAGAACCCATAAGAAGTAGAGCTTCTCAGCATCGTTTAAGGTTATCAACTCTCTCATGGATGGAAGATACCTGCCCTCAATAAACTCTCTAACCAAGTTGCTGGAGTTCAGGATTAGATAGATCTTCCCAAAATGTCCAAGTTTCTGAGTCTTCCTATCAATTATATTCATTTCAGCGGCCAACGTAACGTAATTTCTAGAGTTTACCGCTCTCGTAATCAATCCAATGGTGTTTCGTGAAACAGCTTCTACTCCACCTACGTTCTTAACCATGTCGTAGAGTATACTTGAGATGAAGTCGAAGCTTCTAGGTTCATCATCCTCCATTATGCACGGAATCAGTCTTAGGTAACCCAGCCTACATGTATCTCCATGTGTTTCAAATATCATGTCGCCATCACCTCAACACATTCTTTAATTATAGAAGTCGGCTTAGCATTCCTCCAATCTATCCGGATAATGTTTGGAGTGAATTCTCCTTTCGTCAATATCAGTACTACTTCTTTATCTACTCCCTGGCCTCCATCTAGGTACCATAGGTATTTATTTGACTTTGGTATACCATCATATATTACCGATTGAACATTGAAGCCAATTTCCTCAGCTATCGGAGCTACTTCTTCAGCCATATTTATTATCTTACCATTTAGTTTAACCGTTCCAAGAACTATCACGGCAGCTCTATCCCATTTCAATACTCTAAAGATCTCTCTTAGACAATCTTTGAAGAAAGCATTGAATTTCTTTAGAGAATTTGTATGGAAGAGTTTTTCTCTTACATCCTTGTATCGGTATCCGAGAAACCACAATCTGAGCCAATTGTCCCAAGCGTACGTCTGCATGTTGAAGTATGGTGGAGAGGTGATCACGAAATCTATACTTTCATCCTCTATGGGGAGACTTCTAGCATCATTCATGAAAGCATATCCTTTTACTGCTGGAATGCCGTCCTTAAAGACTCTCTCAGCTTTAAGCATTAGACATTTCAGAACATCCCTTCGAGGTTTTTTTAGATGATTTTCTTTAATGTATTTCTTCACGTATCCAGGAGACATGGAAAAAGAGTGAGAACACCTAATACTTAGGTGGATGCCAGAGGGCCCATGAAGTATTCCAAGCATTAATGCTTTCAGGAAGTTTGATAAGTCTTCATCCTCAAGTTCTTCGACTAAATCTCTGACAGCAAGTATCTGCTTTAAAGTATACTTATTGTAGAATATCTTGACTTCATCTTCGATATCTTCTATTCTGTATTCATGTGCTTCCCGTAATACTCTCGGCTTAGCCCACTCAGCCCATCTCGAGACATCACGATAGCTCACAGGTCTGACCTTCGCCCTAGTCAAAACGTAAGCCTCAGGAGCAAGATCGTTTCCTACTCCTACTCTATCATTCAAACATGCTTCTAGAGGCGCAGTCCCCTTGCCACTGAAAGGATCTAAGACCTTGTCTCCAGGTCTCGAATATTTTACTATGAAGTAGTAGGCAAGAGGAGGTGGGAATGAGCCCGTTCTAGAACAGATTCTATGTAGGCTTACTCCCCATCCATCTTCGGCATACTTCCAAGAATCTTTTATGCTGATGCTTTGGATAATCTCGTATCTACTCAATGCGGTGGTCTCTTCAAAAATCAATAGTTTTAATCATTAGCTTCTAGACGAGGTGAGATAAGTAGTCTGGAAAGTTTACAGTATCAAGTGGAGAGTATTCTGAAAGAATGTGATTGATTCCTCAATGGTCATCTGCGGTTGAAGAATATCTTTAATTATTAGTTCAGACATCGTATTTACTTGCTGAAACGTCTAGGTGTTTGATATGAGCGGAAGTAGTATCTTACCGTATACTGGTCAAGAGTATTATGAACTGAATATTCAGGGATTTAAGAGGAGATTACCTATGGTTCAAGTGAGCGAAGATACGTGGATAGCATACTTTGATAGTCTAGGTGATAGAGAATTTATAGCTCACTGTGCAAACATATTGTCAGAGTATCTTAAGGACACCGATGTTTTAATGACTGCTGAGAGTAAGGGTATAGCTTTAGTTCATGAAATATCACTTAAGCTCAGACATCCATACTACATAGTATGTAGAAAAGAAATGAAGCCATTCATGAAGAACCCTATAGTGGTAAAGTTTAAACCGATAACCAGTAGACATGAGCTGGTTCTCTGCATAGATGGAAGATACAAGGATAGAATCTCGGGAAAGAGAGTAGGAATAGTTGACGATATAATCAGCACCGGGGAAACGATAAGAGCTATGAAGCAAATAGTTGAGGAAGCAGGAGGAAAAGTAACAAAAGTAGCAGCAATACTAGTAGAAGGAGAATACAGAACGGACGTATATCATCTAGGGATCCTACCACTCTTCAAGAAATTGTAAATGACTTTACATGTGCGAGTACTCTTAAACATGGTTTAGCAAGGTCGTTTCTAAGCTAGAGCTTCATCTAGACATTAATCCATTAAGTAAGAAGACTCCCCTATAATATATGCAGTTACTTAACCTATCATTCTTTATATATTAGGTGTGAACTTATTTAGCTAATGAATAGAGGTTATAAATGGCTGGGTGGGATTGGATATATATTGATGTTCATACCGTTTGTAAATCTCGTTGGGCTGATTATCGTTGGAATTGCATGGATTATGGCTGGAAGTGATACTAAGCAAGGGATCTTTAAGGCAACAGGCATACTAATGTTCATCAACATGATAATGAGTGCGATTATATTAGCTATCTTGTTCCCCTTCATGCGAAGTTTAATGAGTGAATCACTTCTAGGAGGATACCCTAGTGTTCCACCAGGATTATTCAGTGAATTCCTAAACACTATTGGATTATTCTTGTTATTGGCAGGAGTATCTGCGGTCTTAGCATTAGTTGTGTGGATATTCGAGCTAGTATCCCATTTCAGAGCGGCAACTGTATATGATGTTAAATGGTTTAAGAGAGCAGGATGGATGAGGATAATCACCGTGATCGTGGGCATTATCATAATCGCATCATTCATACTCCTAGCATTGACTGTAGACTTCTACACACCTTTCTTTACTACACCCTCAGAAATATTCAACATACTCGGCATATACTTCATTGGAATAGGTTGCATAGCATTACTCGGCCTACTATCATTAATATTCTCAGCTGTATCGTTCTTTAGTATACCGGAAGCCAAGCGTGAAAGACCTCCTCCGTACTTGCCTCCACCTCCAGAATGAATCCTTAAGAGTTGAGCAGACCCACGAAACGCGTATGGTAACAGTTCAGATAGAGCCAACGCTAGCTCAAGAATTTCCTGAAATCTACATTTCAACCAGAGAGGTAGACGTAAAAGTTAGACAATCTAGAAATCTCGAAGAATTAGTAAAAGAACTCAGATCATCTATTAATTATACTCTGGAAAATTTAAAAGAAAATCGTGTTGTCAAATCTCTTAGAGATTTTTTCTGGAAGATCGGCGTTGACCCAACAAGGGTTCGCCCTACTAGTGAAGCACTAGTCAGGAGGATACTTGGTGGATCATCATTTCCATTAATAAATAATGTTGTAGATGCTGGAAATCTAGCATCAGCTGAAACGCTCATACCTATAGGACTGTACGACTTGGATAAGATCGTTGGAGAACCAGTTTTAAGATTTGCAAGACAAGGTGAAGAGTTCATAGATTTTACTGGAAGAATAATAAAACTTGAGCCGAGATCGATAGTCTTATCAGACGATGTAGGTATAATACATGTCTTCCCCTATAGAGATAGTTTAAGAACAATGATAGGATGGAGTACAAAGAGGGTATTGATAGTTGCATACGGAGTAGAGGGTATTCCAAAAGAACTAGTAGAGCACGCTGCTGATAAAGTCATACGTTATCTCCGCTTACTATAATGTCTACTGAGAGTTGGCTCTCTGTATCCGGGAAAAAAGATAAACTAATTATATAGTTTACTTGAATGATAGTTGAAGGAAAACCATGTTTGAGTTGGAAAGATTTACAATAACGAGTAGAGAAATGATGATAGCCGATGAGAATTCTGAATGGCTTGGTATACCGAGGATCCTCTTAATGGAGAATGCTGGAGCAAATGTTGCTAGAGCTGTCTATAACTGGATCGGTACATTGAAAGGAGTTAATGTGGTAGTATTCTGCGGACCTGGAAACAATGGTGGAGATGGGATGGCGGCAGCGAGACACTTGGCCTCCATGGGTGCCAATACGACGGTCATACTCTTATCCCCACCTGAGAAGATCCGAACACCCGAAGCTAGGAAAAACTTAGAGATCGTAAGAGCTATGAAAGAGAGTGTAAAGTTCTTCACGGCTGATGATGTTAACAAGCTACAGGAACTCAGGTCCATTATCGAAAAAGCCGAGGCCATAGTCGATGCGATCTTCGGGACAGGCGTTAGAGGTAAGATTAAAGAACCATATAGAACAGCGATCCAGATAATTAATTCTACTAAAGCGTTCAAGCTTTCAGTAGATATACCTTCAGGAATAAATCCGGATACTGGAGAAGTTGAAGACATAGCAGTAAAAGCAGATATGAGTATAACGTTCCACAGAATTAAGAAGGGGATACCCGCATCTGCGGAATACTGCGGAGAGGTCATTGTTGCATCTATAGGAATACCATTGGAAGCAGAATTACTGATGGGGCCAGGAGATCTGCAAGACGCCCTGATAGATCTCTCCCAAGAATCTAAACCCATTGGGTTGATAAGCCCGGGCGAAAAGATAAGCGAGATCCTCGATAAGCTTGGCTCCAAAATCATTCTGGATAAGCCCTCCGCGTCTCCGATAGTATACATCGGCGAAGGAGGAGAAAATCTTCACGAGCAATGCTCTGGAAACAATATAATAGTGACCGAGGGGTTAGGAAAAGAGTCCACTATAGCTATCGTTAGAGATCTTTCTATCGAGATGCAGCCTTTCAATGATAGGTTGAGAAAAGTTAGAGAGCTGGCGGTTGAGCAGGGAAAAGTTATCTATCATCAATCTCATGTAGACGTCGTTAGTGATGGTGATAGGGTTAAGGCTTCATGGGTCTCTAGACCATTGGGGGTAATCGGTTCATCGACTTTAAGAGCAATGACCTTATTCTTCCTATCACACGATGTAGATCCATTCAGGGCATGTTGTGCAGCGGGATATCTAGCAGGATATGTTGAAGAAAACGGATTAGAGAAACTTTCACCCGAGCTAGAGTATAGGAAATCTAGAATACGTTCTTGAATCTATTAAACGTCTCCATAATCTGTTTATCTAATGGTTTATGGATTCTTCTCCTCCCACCCTTATAGATGTATGGTCCTATTTCGACGAATGCTTTCTCTGCCAAGTCATCTCCTTCACCTGTTATATGTCTTCTCCATGATTTATCGTGTTTAAAGTTACCTATATCTGTCCAGCTTAAATCAAAATCTTCAAGCTCATCTACATTTATACATACAGCTACTCTATCAAGTTCTCTATGAAGTGATAGAGGGGTTGTAAATACTCTCCCCATATCTATTTTGTTCTCAATATTTACCCCTTCCACGGGTGTAATTCTTCTTAAAACATACTCTGTCACCGAGTATGCTACATCCACGGGGTGTATCCTCGAGTATAATTCAGGGCTAAAAGCATTCGGATGAACATGGATATGCATCCCCCTCCCACTCCATTTAATTATTAGAGATCTTGAGATGTGTAGTTTTTCTAGGATGTCTAAGATTTCACGTGCGGCTGCTACAACTTTCCTATAATCATTATCTGTCGAATCTATATCCCAAGTAGGAGTTGAGCCGATTATATTCATTCTATCTAAAGCGTATTCGAGCGAATCTATCCTAGCGTAAACGTTTATCGAGGCATAAAACGTTCTAGGCCTATAGACTCCTACCAGATTAAACAGTCTTCTAAAATCATCTTCACTGTCTATTCTTAGAGGTCTCCTACTTCTAGGAAAATATCTGAGCATGATTTTTTCTTGGTTGTCGGTGGTTGTACTGCAGTGGATTGCAACCCATTTATTTACTGAAAAATCAACTATCTCTCGCACTACTTCTTCCTTCACGTAGTGTTCCAGTATCCTACTCATCAGGGAATCTCTCCTTCTGCCTTCTTCCTAGATTCAATCATCTTCTTAAAAACCTCTTTAGGGAGACTGAGATCTTCTCTTCTTCTCTCAACTGGCCCTAGTATGGTTAGTCCTTTACCAGATACAATGTCTATCTCATGTAGATATCTATTATGATTCGTCTGTCTCATCTTTTCTATGAGAACATATCTTTTCAGTTCTCCAGACCTAATACTCCTTCTAAATCTTATTATCCCATCCGCTATATGCTCTATCCCCCATCCAAATGCTTCAGAGTTATGGCAGACTACTCCGCCTACACCTGCAATAAAGTTTTCTAGACCCAGTACAGAAATATCGTAGACATCTACTCCTAGAACATTTCTAACATCCATGTCTTCAACTCTTAATGTCTTCGCATCGCCTAGTTCTCCGTTGTTTCCGAGTAAATGACCAGTAGATCGTGGAGGAGAAAAGACGTACTCTCCCACATGTTGCAAGCGTTCTCCTATAAGGTTGCCGACTCGCTTATCCTCATCAATATGCTTCGCTGGCACCAATAGGTAATCGCCTATCCGAATTTCATTTGTTGGAACACATTTTATTTTGCCGTCCCTAACAACAAATAAACTATGGTCTCTCGTAACGGAGACTTCTCTTCCATCCTGTAGTTTAATCTTGTAGATTAATCCACTGTACAAATGTTTGATGACCGAGCATGGTTTCGCCCATTTAATCTTAAGGTCTTTCCAATCGAGACAGGCGACCTCCATACTCCATGGAGATGCACCATATATTAGCTTGTTTACTAAATCACCTATTTGCACCGTCCTCGCTTCCCCACTTATCCTTACTAGTATTGGTTGATCATATGGGAGAGAAGTTGTTATTGCATATTGGCTTATTGCAACAGTCGTAAAATTCCATTTTGATAAGACTTTCTTAACGTAGTAAGAGTATCTTCTAGCCATTGCAGGTTTATCGAGCCAGAATGCGCTTATGGAATCTATCGCTACTCTCGCTCTACCATATCCGAGTTCTCTCTTGGCTTCAATGATCCTACCTACCAATGCTTCGAGATCTAAGCTCTGCAAGCTCCATTTGTCTTCTCTACCCATTAGGGCATCAATAACTACTAGTTTATTTTCTTGGATGGCCTTCTCGAAATCCATATTGAATTGGGAAGCCTGCTTTATTATCGATTCTCTACTTTCCTCGGTTGTTACGTATATCGATTTATCATTATCGAGAACACCCTGATAGATAAAGTGTATAGCGAAGATCGTTTTTCCACATCCTGGTTCACCTGTTACAGCTATGAAGAAACCCTCAGGTATACCTCCCTGGATTAGTTTGTCCAGCCCTTCGACACCTGTTCTAAGTCTTCTAACCTCCACTTCCTATCAATATCTTGTTTCCCGTAAGTATATTAATTTACGGAAAACCATTCAGAAGGAAGACTTGAACTATCAATTCTCATACTTACCTTTATTACATTCCATAAAGGTATATGGCCATATCTCTAAACTATATCAACAATCATAAAGTAGCCTTGGCCTATCTATACGAAGGTTTTCTATCAGAATTGTTTTACTTTCTCTACAAGCTCGTTCGCAATCGAGGAGAGAAGCTCGACAGCGCTAACCAATGCATCTCTCGCACATATTTTCTCTTTATTCGTTCTTATCCTTAATATAGTTTTGTTTGTTAATGGATGTTCTATGATTATTCCTGAATATTCTACTCCCTCTATCTTCTCGAGAATCTCAGCTAACGAATCGAGAATCGATGGATCTTCATTTAGAACCTCTAACTCTATAAAGTCATCTCTTATACTAACTATCTTTAACTCCATTTCAGTCCCCTCTTATCATTCTCAACTCAATATAAATACATCGATAATGCTTGATTTTAACTATTCTAAGGGCGCTCCCAATGACTGAATAGCCGTCTTTTTCTGTTTGAACATACGATTACTAAATCCTAGATTGTTCTAGGCAAGTACCTCGTCTATCCGGTGGGGCTCTTACTTAGAATCCATCTATCAAGAACCGCTGGATCATAGTATGCTAGTTTACGTTTTTCTTTACTTCCACATTTAAAGCAGACTAGTATTCTATCCTTCCTCTTTAATGGACTTCCACATCTGCTACATATTGCTATAACTGACCCTAGATCATTCTTCCATATGCTTAAGCCGATTACGCCAGAGAATAATGTAACTATCTCTGCGATTACCAGGTCTCCTACTCCTATACATTCACTGATGTCTTGTTTCGCCTTTACGGGAGGAAGAATAACTGCGACTCTTCTATGCTTTATTGGTTTCATGTTGACCGCAAGTATCTCGACTACTGCTATTTTTTCCTGAACCTCTCTAACTAAAGCGAGAATCTTATCTCCCAGATTTAGGTTCTCCACGATTTTTACTGGGTGAA
Source organism: Candidatus Geocrenenecus huangii (assembly GCA_023268155.1). Lineage (GTDB taxonomy): Archaea > Thermoproteota > Nitrososphaeria_A > Caldarchaeales > Wolframiiraptoraceae > Geocrenenecus > Geocrenenecus huangii. Next base: position 55,079 of record JALNKM010000006.1, on the reverse strand, counting down.
CATTAACTGTTCTCTTTTCTCTATTGTATTTAACAAAACCAGTCTTCATCGAGACGATTATGTTGTCTTTCGTATTCCTGACGTTTAATCCTGGCAGATATTCCTCGGCAACACAGATCTCTTGACCCGGCATCACGAACCCGCCATCTTCTACGTAAACCATTCCCCTATCTCACTAAGTTATAAGATACTTCCTACAATAAATTGTATTCTCCCATCTTAGTCTTCCACATGCTATGAGCGTTTCAGATGGGAGGAGTAGAGGACTTCGGAATTTCATCTGGTCTTCTATGGAGAGCCTAGGGCACGCCGTATTAACATACGCTTCATATGGTAGGTTATCGAGCTGGTCAACGTTTAATTCATCAACAGTTAAAAGATCAGCTTCTTTGCCGCATTCTTCAAGAATACTCTTTAATTTAACGGCTGTACTGAACTTCTTCTGCCCTGGCTTTGTACTAATTAATACGCCTATTCTATTCGAGTTCTTAAATACTTGTATCCAAGCATATCTACGTTTCAAGATTTCTTCCGCTTCAGAGTTAACTTCATATAGTCTCTTCATTTCAGGGTCTACTACGTATACAGGTTTAGGAGTAGTTATTGAAGCTCCAACTCCATGGAACCTACTACCAATGATTATTGAACAATCAATCTCGTCGATTATACTCCATAGACAGGCGTATTCGCATCCAACTACTTGCCCCCTATAAGGCGTCTTGTGGCTTCTCCTACCTATTACACACTTAACACCTTTTTCTTCAAGCTTCTCCAAGAATAAGTCTAGAAAATCGATCCACTGTATCGTTGCTCCGATACCTACTGTCTTCTTTTCTCCAATTGCTTCTGGAATCTTGTCAACTATATCTAGCAATGGTTTAGGGTCTGTGATTCTACACTCCATATAAAATACCGGTAACTCACCGTTATTTGCGAATCCCGCATGCCCCATATGTATAATGCCGTCGGCTCCAATCGCCTTCGCTTCCATGTAAGCTACATCGCATGCACCCCAACATTTCCCTGTGGAGATTATCGGTTTGATCTTCTTTTCTCTCAAATACTTTACAATTAGTGGAAGCTGCAATCTAAGACCTAGAGGTGCCTGTATCAATACCTTCTGTATATTGTTTTCTCTTATCCATTCATCAAGCTTTTCGAAGTCGATCCTATACATTCTATTTAGTAACTAGCTCAACCTAGCTTAAAAACAATATTTATCCACTAGTATAAGTTAATCTAGGTTGAAGTTTTAATCTCTCCATAGATGCCGGGGATGAAAACTACATGGAGTCGGCTTTTCTACTTAACAAGTTCCTAGAGAAATTGCAGATAGCTATATCTAGAAGCATAGATTTATCGTCAGGTTTAGATGCTCATAGAGTCGAGACCGTTTTAGCCGTTGATTCAGCATATAAAGGAGAATTAATGATTACAGTAGGCGTTTTGTGGAGTCTAAAAAGTGAAGAGATCATCTCTGTAGCTCAAGTATTGAGTAAACCTACCTATGAGTATATTCCTGGTCTATTATTTATGAGGGAGGCCCCCTCAATTATCGAGGTCGTTGAAAAGATAAGCAGAGAGCACATATGGGATCTACTTGTAGTGGATGGCCACGGCATACTTCATCCTAGAAAGGCTGGATTAGCCGTAATTGTAGGATTCATACTCGATAAACCAACTTTGGGTTTAGCTAAGAAACTTCTAGTTGGAGAGGAGGCAGGGGAAGGATGTAAGGGGCCAGTATATCTCGAGGGGAGGATACTGGGTTTCTGGTTTAAAAATAAGAGAAGATTCTATGCCAGCCCAGGATATAAGGTTAGGGTAGAAGAGATCCCTGAGATAATCAATATTATGGGAGGTTACCCGAAGCCTCTAGAGTTAGCTGATAGATTAGCCAGAAAAAAGATTAATGAAGTTGGCTGCTAGATTTCTACTTCGCTTAACTTTGATTTCGATCTCTCAGCAGCGATTGCGCTAGCTTCAGCCAGTATCTTTTCCGCCTCATCGCTGACCGATGGACCTGCGCCAACTATCTCGGGGAATGTTCCAAGCTCTACTGATACCTCATCAAATGTATCTGTAATGTTTCTTAGGTTTTCAGATAGCTCGGGTGCTACTCCCCTGACGTCTCCGCTGACTTGGATCAAGATCTCTCTAAGTGGGGCGAGGACATCTGCTAGTTCGTCAAAGTCTCTGACTGTTTGTAGTCTATGAACTACACCCATTAATGATAACTCGCTATGTATTGCTTTTCTAAGCATTTTTCTTAATTCCGCTAACTCATTAGCATATAATACTGCTCTATCCTTATCTCTTTCCGCTTGTGCCTTGACTACGGCTTCAAAGATCTCCTTACTCCTCGCTTCGAGAACTTTAACTCTATTATTTAGTCTATTCCTAACAACTTCTAGCCTAGCTACTGCATCATCTATCTTTTTAGACAATGGTTGAACAACCTTAACGTCTTTCTTCTTCTTAAATAATGTCCACATCCTTACTTCTGCTCGTTATACGATATGATAAACCTTCCCATAATAGTTTCTCAGGTTATTCAGCAGGTATTCTCCAGAGAGATACCTGAAGATTCTATCTTCTTCGTTTTGGTTTCAACCCCCAGCTAACTGCTTTCTCAGGGATAATCTTTACGATCGGAGCCTCTCCTTCAATTATTGGACCATATGGCTCATCCTTATAGTATGGAAACTTTTTTGTAAGAAGTTCCGCCACCTTCTTAAACTCATCACCACCTTCAAGTATCTCTGCTTTACCCTGAATCATGATTCCTTTATTCTTTCCCCAAGGCTCATAATACTCATCGATGATTACCGCTACACGGTTATTATGTTTTATGTTTTCAAGCTTCTTTGTACCATAGTCTGTAACAGCATATATGCATCCATTATAGTAAACATGGCATAATGGAACAACGTGGGGGTAGTTCTCCTCAGTAATAGAAGCAAACCTCATAACTCTAGCCTTACTTATGAAGTCTATCTCGTAATCTTTAAACAGGTGCATAGTCCCATCATTTCTAACAGTATAAATCCCTAATTAAGTCTTTACATCATAGTAGGACACATATATGACATTTAGTAGTTAGTTAACAATTTAGGAAATTTCGGAAAACACTAAAATTAGAGATTGACTTCTGTCTATTGGATTGATAGAATTCTATAGTCGTCTGTTAGAGGCGATGATCTTTGTTCTACCTGCCTATATAGCAAATGCTACGCCCGTTATCTCGGTGAAAATTATCGGTAGGTCAACACCGCTGGATAGGGGAATGTATGCTTGGGATAATAAACGGATCTTAGGAGATGGTAAAACAGTTGAAGGACTTATATCTGGAATTCTCGTTGGAGCATTATCAGGTATACCAATATATTTTTTGATGGATATTTTCCGCAACGTATTCCAGCCACTGGTATTGAGTATAGGAGCCATGATCGGAGACATCTTGGGATCTTTCGTAAAAAGAAGAATCGGGTTAGAGAGGGGGAGACCGCTCCCCCCACTAGATCAATTAGGCTTCCTAATATCTTCATTATTCTTCTCGTACATACTCTACGGTTTACCCGCATGGGCTAGCCTAGACACTTTCGCTGCCCTACTAGTAATAACGTTCTTCCTACATTTGTCTACCAATTATATAGCATATTTCTTACGTCTTAAGGATAGACCATATTAGGCTGGAGATGGTAGTGGTCTTAAGATGAAGAGGAGTAGCAGTGCCACCATCAGTATCCCGTATACTATGTAGAATAGGTAACGGCCTCTTTTCTCTCTCTTCTTATAATCTTCGAAAACCTGCCTACACTTATCTGAACAAAATTCCTCACCTGGAGGGATTGCTCTAGCACAAATCTTGCAATGTCTATGGTCTACTAATTTCGGTCTATCAACTTTGCGAGAGCTCAAGACAATGAATGAGTATAAGTCCCACAATATTTATTTTTCTGTATTCGCCTATCAGCATCTTTAAAATAGAGATAGCGCTGATAGTTACAATCATATCCTTGGCCCAACCCTACATTACTCCAAACTATACAAATTCTAAATATTCAAAGACGTATACACTTTCAGAGCCGAATAGATAGAAATCCCGCCAATCTCAAATAACGACGAAACGCTTAAGGAATACTGACCTACTACTATTTCTAAACTGTATAATGGAAGTTCCTCTATCACTATTCCCTGATAGAATTAAGAAGTATAGAGGCCCGAAGACGCGGTATAATCTGCACTTACATGAGGCCTAAGCGTTATGAAGGTTAAACTCGTAAGATGATTTGAGAAAGAAGCCTGAATGTAAGTTGTAGAGTTTCGAATGGTTTATCAGCCGAGAAGTTTTTTAGGTTATTTTCTTCTTTCTTCTAGCCATACATCTCCTCTTGGATGGTAGCCTCTTGCCTCCCAGTATCCATCAACGTATGTTTGATTGAAGACTATCTCCGTCAACCATTTTACACTCTTCCATGCATATAGTCTTGGAATTATTGGACGTGCTGGAAAACCATGCTCAAGTGGTAGAGGTCTACCGTTCATCTTTATGGCTATGATAGAGTCTTCGCTTAGAGCATATTCGACTGGTACGGGTGCAGAGTATCCTTCAACACCTCTAAAGATCATCCACTTAGAATCTTGGAGATATGATACTTTCTCAGCGATAGTCTTAATCTTTACGCCTTCCCACAATACGTCTATTATACTCCAACCCTCAACGCAGTGAAAACCTCCTCTGACTTTAGTCTGTTCTAGAGATAGAAGATCTTGGTAGGTAAGTTCAATTGGGTTGTGTACGCATCCAGAGATTTTCAAACGCCAGTTATCTATGTTTACTTTAGGGGTGCCTAAAGCACCGTAGATATTCCATCTTTTTGCAGTCATCTGCCCTGGTGGGAGCTCAACCATTATCTTGAGCCTAACCTCTCGAATATATAAGCATGATATCTCTACTCCCATTTGTCCACATACATGGTTATTTATTAGCGGATTATCGGGGGCTCGGGTAGCCTCCCAAGCACCCCTTCGAATCTTTCCGCTATCTCTAGAAGTTGAGTATCTTCGTATGGTTTAGTTGCTATTTGTAATCCTACTGGTAGATTGCCTTTTGTTAACCCGCAGGGAATAGTTATCGCTGGCGTTCCTAGAGAGTTGAAGCACTCCGTCAAGAAGAGTAATGCACGTCTAACACCTATCTTCTTATTCTTTACGATTAGTTCTTCATCTTCTACTCTGGGTGCCTCAATAGGAACAGTTGGTAGAATTACCGCATCCAGGTTCTTCATCATCTTTAGGAATTTCCTCTTTAAAGATTTCCTAATCATTTGAGCTTGAATATACACTGGCGCAGTTATGAATAAGCCTCCCAATATCCTATCTCTAACATCTGGATCATATTCGCTCCACCTATTCCTAAGCCACTTTAGATGGAATGCCGCAGACTCAGAAAGCACTATAATATATCTTGCATCAGAGATAGTCTTAAACCATTCAATCTCTATATCAACAATCCTACAATTAGACCTCGAAGTAATTTTGCCAATAGATCTCCAGAATACTTCTTCGACCTCATCAGAAACCCATTCTTCAATGAGTTTTCTAGGTAATCCAAGTCTCAGCTCTCTATCTTCATATTCACTTACTCGTTCCTGGGATGTTAATACCTTGCCTGTCATAATATTCAACGTGATTGACACGTCGTCTACCGTCTTCACTATTGGACCGACTGTATCCAGAGAGTGGGATAGCGGTATTACCCCGTCAAGACTTAGAAGACCGTTGGATGGTTTATATCCCACTACACCGCAGAGTGCTGAAGGTATCCTGATAGAGCCTGCCGTATCTGTTCCGAGACCTCCGATACATACTCCTACGGAGACCGCTACAGCTGAGCCTCCACTTGATCCTCCACTTATTCTATCTATACTCCACGGGTTCCTAGTAACTCCGTAGTGTGGATTCTTGTTCGTTACACCGAAAGCGAATTCATGCATATTGGTTTTCCCTATTATGATTGCTCCAGCATCTCTTAATTTACGGACTACTTCTGCATCTTTAGGTGGTTTGTAGTCTTTTAGTATTATTGACCCGCCCGTCGTCGGCATATCATAAGTATAGAAAGCATCTTTTACAGCTATAGGTAATCCATGTAGCTCGCTTCTACATTTTCCTTCTTCCAGCTCCTTCTCAAGATACTCGGCATGTTTAATTGCTTCTTCCGACAGGTGTATGAAGATTCTTAACGCGTCATTTAATCTATGGATTCTCCTCAAACACTCTTCAATGATCTTTGTAGGCTTTATCCTCAAGCTTCTTACCTCTCGATGGATTCCTCTAATACTCGTCTTAGCTAAGTCCACCATTTTCCTCACTCTTCTGGAACATTGTCTTCAACGAAGTCGTATTCTAGAATCTTCGAAGCTTCTATAAACTTGTAGATGTTCTCTGAAATCTTTAACAAGAATTCTTCTGGAATTGTTAAAGAATATATCCTTCTCACCATCTCCATCATGGTTTACTACACTTATCTAGTTATTGTTATTTTCTTGTATTTCTCCTTTTACCGGCATTATCTTAACGTAATCATCATATACTTCCACAACTACTTTTCCACCCTCGTTAATGTTTAACTTTTCTAGAGCATCTCTAGGTAAGGTTATCCTTCTGCCGGAGAGAATCTTCTGAACTCTACCATTCCCAGAGTTTTTCACCTCCTCCTTTAGAGGGGTGGTTGGAGGAGGAGGCACCGGAGGCTGAGAAGAAAATCCAGTCGATGGTTGAGCCGACTTCCTTCTCCTCAAACTCATAATGTATATGCCTGCTCCCACTCCAACTACAGCCGCAGTTTGAGCATAGAGTATACTCTTAGTCAACGTATTCTCGCTCGCCGTCGAAGAGTAGATCAAGTTGAGTTCATTTATTTTTTCATCTTTTTCTCTAATAGTTTTCTCCAGACCATCTATAGTTGATTGGAGTTGACCTATAGTCTCAATATTCAGCTCATACCTGCTCGTTAGATCATTGTATCTTTCTGTCAGGTCTTGGTGGACTCCCTGAAGACTGTAGTATTCTTTCGTTAATGAGATATAGTCTTCTCTAAGAGAATTATAGTTTGATTGAAGTTGTTTATTTTCATCTATTAATTTTTCGTAGAGCGTTCTGAGCTTCTCATAATCGATTAACAGTTTCCTGTATTCTTCGCTTAAATTCTTATACTCATCTTGAAGTCCAATGTACTTTTGCTGTAAAGAGCCATAATCATCTTGGAGCCTCTGAAAACTCTTCTGTAAAGCTTTATAATCTGTTAACAGCTCGTTATAGCTCCTAGACATATTAGATAATCTTTCCTCCAACTCTTCTATATCGTCTTCGAGGTCTCTAACCCTATCCTCAAGATATTTAATCTTCTTCTTCGTTTCATCAAGTTCTGACAATAATTCATCATATGTCTTCGTTCTAACGGTAGACATATACCATTCTGTTGATAATGTCTTCGTATCTCCACTGTCTAGAGTGTAGCTTGCATATATCTCTGCTTCTAGGAATGGGTCAGGTCTCCTCGGTGTAGGAATACATACAACGATGTTCTTGCTGAACGTCCACCCACTTCCAACCGCAGTATCATCGACAAGTATACTATCATGGAGAGTTTCCGTTACACCATTTCTATACATCTTTACTTTTAATCTAATCTCACCTATTGTTAGTGACTCAAAGGCTTGAGCCTCAAATCTAAAATTATAGCAAGAATTTATCTTTACTTCTGGAGGATAATATAGTGAAATCCTAAGATTTTCATCTTGCAGTATTGCGGTGTATGCTTCTCCATTTGCGGGAGTTGCAACGATTAGTGCTAGTGTGAAGACCATTATAACCGTTATGGCCAATCTAGGCATGATAACAACATGGTTGCACAGATTAATAACTCTTGACTTTGTAGAGGTATCGTACAAAAAGATACAAACCCTACATTAACGTTCAATCAATTCTTTGTACTGACGTATCATCTTCCACAACTTGTCATCTATGTGATGAATGTTCTCAGCAACTTTGCCTCTGGACATCGATTTGAATCCCTCATGGTTCACTAGACATCGAGCAATCGCGATAGGCTTCTTATTCTTCTCATCTTTAACGACCAATATATCGTCTTCGTTGAAGACCCCGAATACTTCTCTTACGCCTGGTCTCATAATATCAGCACCGTTAACTATGTGTGACACTGCACCCATGTCCACAACGATGTATGGCATACTATGTAGAACGTCTCCACTATATTGTTCTATCAGAGTGGGGAAGATCAGTCCAGACTTCTCGACCAAAAGTATCTTCTGGATTTTGTAAAATGTTGCATCTTCAGCCTCTATCCTGAATACATTCTTGACCTTCTTATCTAGAAACGGTTTAAACCAAGATAGTTCTTCAAGTTTTTCTAGAAGCTTTAATGTTTCCTTCTTGCTCAGATAGCTTGCTTTCAATTCTCGGATATAGTTTCTAAATCAACCTAAAAACTCTTTTTCTCTCTTAGGAACGAGTATGCTTCATCTAGATTATTAATCATCTTCACGTTTTCTTTCTCTTGAATGTTTCTATTCCATGGTTGAGCGTATAGTAGGAGGACCTTACCCGTATTTTCTAAGACCTCGATCATGCTAGGCGAATCATCAATGTATACGTCATAACCGAGTCTTACTTTAGCCATGCTGTTCTGAGTCCATACGTATTTATCGAAGGGTATCCTGTGATAGTTTAACCATCTTATAGCGTATTTTTCAGTATTTCTAGGTCTGGCCGTAACTATATCTACATTTCCCAGAATCTTCAGTCTACGAACCTTCTCACCAATATTATCTTCTGTCGGAGGTATCTCGATCCATCTTGCCCATGCGGTATTCAATATTCCTATGAAAGTTTCTTCGTCGATGTTGAGCTTCCTCCAGAAGAACCAATCAGTTAACTCTTCGAATTCTATAAGCTGGCCTGTTCTTTGATACCATATCTTGAGCCAGGTCTTCATAGAGTTTGCTAGAACACCATCTAGGTCTACTGCAATCCTCATCTCCTGAATCTCCTAGATCTGCTTGGAAATAAATTTAGTGTATCTTGCCAAGAATTGTAGAACATCATGACCTCTTTCGACCTTTTCTAATTCGCCTATCCAGTCTACTCTAACATCCAGGTTCCTTAGATTGCTTGATAGGTAAGCTGAATAGACGTTTTCTACTAGTTCATCAATGTTCTTGTCGGTAACATCTATCTGTATTACTTTTCTCTTACCAAAGGTCTTTAAAGCATCATGGAGTGGCTTATCAACTATCTCGGCTAGAAGGTTTTCTGCGATCTTCCATTCAGGGTAGCCTCTTTCCCTTAATCTCAGCATCAAAATATCTGGTCGAACTCTTAACACTATCACCAGCCTAACAGTTATATTCCTAGGTTTAAACAAGTAAACAGACGCAATAATCGTTTTATCCTTTTTTAGCAGTGATCCTAGTTTGCCTGAAACTTTCCTGAAGTCAACAACATACTCTCTAGCTACTTCATCATAATACTCATAGAGCTTCATCTCCATGATAACTTCTGGGAGATCGATAAATCTTATTCCAAGTTTTTCTGCAAGTTTCATACTGAATAACGTTTTGCCGACTGATGCTACTCCAGTAACAAAGATAACCCATTCTTCCAAGTATTTCGACCCGTATATGTCATACTAACCTAGCCTTAGGATAGGAGCCGAGGACTTTTAGTAGAAGCGTCTTTTTGCTTATAGCATTCAATGTCTCTTCTATTAGGGGATCTTTTCTATGTCCTTCAAAGTCCACGTAGAAATAATACTCGAAGGGTCTATGTTTAGTAGGTCTAGACTCGATCTTGGTTAAGTTTATGTTTCTAACAGCGAATTCTTCAAGTGTATGATATAGTGAGCCTGGAATATGTGGTAAAGAAAAGATTATCGAGGTCTTATCCTCACCAGTCGGCTCAGCATCATTCCTACTCATGACCAAGAATCTCGTATAGTTTCTACCATAATCCTCTATCTCTCTATCTAGAATCTTCATAGAATATATCTTGGCCGCTCGCTCACTCGCTATAGCTGCCGTATCTAGAATTCTTTCTTCAAATATCTTCTTTACGCTTCCCGCCGTGTCGTAGCTTGGTATAGCTTCAAGCTTTTTGCTCATCAAGTATATCCTGCATTGAGCTAGAGCTTGTGGATGAGAAATCACCTTTTTTATGTTTTTCGGTTCCGCATCTGGATGAGCTATCAGGCAGTGCGATACTTTTAGGTATATTTCTCCTGAAACCTTCAAACCTGTCGATAAGAGTAGGTCATATGTTTCATTGACTGACCCCTCGATACTATTCTCTATTGGAGCTACACCGTAGTTCGCGATCCCTGCCTCGACTACGTTAAATACTGTTGATAAATCTCTACATGGGATGAACTCTACTTCCTGATTAAAGAATTGGAGTGCAGCTTCTTCACTGTATGCACCTCTTTCTCCTTGGAAAGCTATCTTTAACTTCAAATTCACACCTCTACATCATTTTCTTATTGTTTTTAAACTCTTCCTATAGTATGTTAAAGCTACGAAGATCGTCCATGATACTGCTAAGACGGTCCATAAAAATAGAGAGAGCCAAGAAATCCTAGGCTCAGTTATCTTAATCAATACTAGCAAGGCTATAGGTGGGGTAGTCATTAATAATGCAAGCATCAAAGACTCCTTAAGGAACTCTTTTACATTCATGTTGGACCCCATCCATACTACATTTTCCAGTATCGTCTTTCATATTGTCTAATTTTTACTGATCGGTGTTTTTGGCTCCTCAATAGACATCTAAGGATAGAAGAATCTAGAGTATTTTAAATTTTCTTTTGGGTTGGGAAGCCTGTCCTTATGATAGCTGTTAGCAGGATGTTGCCTAAGATCACTATTGAGATGAAAGAACCTATGAATATAGATAAAATAAAGGCGGGTAGGCCCGGTAGAGTAAGTGAGTAAAGATTATAGTACTGTGGGGCTCCGAAGATGTACCATAGATAGCTTCCAACGATCATCGATACTATAATTGATTGGAGAATTGTTGTTGGGAATATAATCTTCTTAGCATGTTTTAAGCATATTTTCCATCCGATAAAGCATGCTAGAAAGTTTGCTAGTGAACCTCCTACTACGTCTATTACTGTCCATCCACCGAAGAATGCTTGGCCAGCGATAAAATTTGATACTGTGCATCCTATGGTTAGCCCGATGATAGCTGGCCATCCATAAGCGATGCTTAAGGGTATTAATGCGTCTGCAAATCTTACTTGGAAAGGGAGGAAGCTTACCGGCGCTAGCCCAACAACCAATACAGCGTATACAGCTGCAAACATAGAGGCTAAAGCTATCCTCCTCAAAGAATACTCTCAAATATTTATGAGAATACTTAGTAAAAAATCTTAACACCATCACTTTAAGAATGCTATTATATTCCTAGAATGTTTATGCCAGTTGTAGAGAACTAGAAACTGGTTATTCAGCCAGTTCATCGATATGCGGATTTATATCCGCCTAGAAATTCCGATGGAATCCGTAGCAATATTGACATTCTATTCTGTATGAGTTATCGGGCGGCGGCTCAGATGAGAGGAGGTTCTGTCACGGCTCCAACCCCGCTCCTACGCGACGTTCATTCATCACAGCCATCTAGAATCTCTGTAAGACTAGTATTTTGACATTGCTTTCATGGTCCTCTAATACTCTATCGAGGACTACACATAATTTTCTGACCTGATTAAATCTATATCCCGGGATCTACCAAATTCTATGTGAGTTATGGATCTAGATGAATTGCCGGACAATGTAAAGATAAAGATCTGGAGATACGCTTTAACCACCGATCTAGGAGAGAAAATATTCGATAGCTCCTTTTTAGATTCTATAAGTGGGTTAGTGGCAAAACTTCTGGAGGCGGACATTAAGTTTGAAGAACATCTAAGCAAGATTCGCCGAGAGTATGGAATAGAGATAAACGAGGAATATGTCTGGACGCTGCCCGAACCAGCTATACTGGTAATCTCTAAAGATGAGTTGAGAAGAATACCTGAAGAAATCCTAGACAAATTATTAGGAGACCATGCAAAAATAAGACATAACGATAAGATTTACAAGTTAGTCTATGAGTATCCATGCGGCTAAAAGATAAAAATCAGCCTGTTACATGATCCAGAGAAGCGGGGGTAGCCAAGTCTGGTCAAAGGCGCAGGGCTTAGGACCCTGTCCCGTAGGGGTTCGTGGGTTCGAATCCCACCCCCCGCACATTTGGTATGTCTTCAAGCAATCTTGACTAATGATGTAAGTTTAATAACGTGGATGTGATTAGGTCTATCCTCAATAATCTACTTCATAATGGTTCTTCTTAGCTTTATTTTCTCCCTAGTATTGTGAAAGTTTATCTTCCAACGGAATTTGAAGAGGCCACTTCCTCTATCAAAAATTTGACGAGAGTATTGATTAGGAAATCTTATCTAGCAGAGCATGAATTAATCTCTAGATGTCTAAGACCGGGAAGATGAGAATAGTTAAGCCTAGGATCTGTTTTATGGATCTGGAGACCACTTCTCTAGATGCAGATGTAGGTTATCTTGTTGGAGGAGGATTCATGGATGAGGAAGGTAGATTCAAATGGTTTTATGCAAGTACTCCTTCGAAGGAAAGAGAAGCATTATCTTCAATTATAAATTACTTGTCTAAATATCATATAGTATTCACTTGGAATGGCAGTAAATTCGATATACCGTTCCTAGCGGCAAGAGCGCTCAAGCATGATCTTAGAGTAGAATTGATATATAGGGCGTCACACTTCGATCTTGCCGAATTCGTCCGAAACTACTTGAAGCTTTCACTCGTAAATCTATATCATGTTGCTAGATTTCTCGATATATCTAAAGATGTCAGTGTAGAAGGAATAGATGTCCCTTCACTGTATCTTAAAGCCATGAAAAATGATAGACGATCTGCTGCAAAGATAAAAAAGCATTGTAGAGACGATCTGGAAGTCTTGAGAAAAATCTATTTCAGGATTCTGCCAATTATAAGAGAAGTTAGACCTGAGCTTGCTATCTAGGATTCTGTGAATCGGGTTACCGAACCTGGATTATCTTAACAAGATGCATAGGCTCATCTTTCAAACCATAAGTTAGGATCACAACATCTCCGTTTTTAACTTCTCCGGAAGATCTTAATGTAGAAAGCATCTCCTCCAGACCTTCAAAGTATTCTTGGGCATCAACCTTCACCGGCTTCACCCCCCATAATATCGAGATTCTACGGATTGTCTTGATCGAGCCTGAGCAAGCATATATGTTTACGTTTGGACGGTTACGCGATATCCTTAGAGCTACTCTTCCTGTCTTGGTGTAGATCGCTATAGAAGCTCTAAGAGATTCAGCAAGCATTGTTATCCCTTCTGCGAATCTATCTCTGACATCAGCATCTCTCGTTAGCTTGATCTTCCTAGGGGTAATTGTTGAATCATACGTTTCAATAATCTTCTTCAACCATTCTACGGCTTCTAGGGGGTACTTACCCGCAGCCGTTTCACCTGTTAACATTAAAGTGTCTACTCCATCTCTAGCGGCTGATAAGATGTCTACTATTTCGCTTCTAGTTGGAACAGGGTTCTCTACCATCGAGCCCAGTAACTGCGTGGCCACGATGACTGGCTTACCTTTCCCTAAGCATTTCTCAACAATTAATTCTTGAAGTCTGGGAACTTGCTCTAATCCGAAATGCATTCCGAGGTCGCCTCTCGCCACAAGTAATGCATCAGAAGAATCAGTTATCTCCTCGAGATTATTGAACGCGCTCACCGTTTCTATCTTACTTATTACCCCAATCTCTCTACTACCTAGTGAGACTAGAGTAGACCTAAGGATCTCTACGTCTCCTATGTTTCTCACATAGCTTAACCCAATGTAGTCAAAATCATTTTCTACGCTGAACTTGAGAGCTTCAAGATCTCTGCTCGAGAGTGTTGGTAAACCTATTTCTTTATTTTTTATTACTACGGCTTTCCTCGAACCTATCTCTGCAGATGTTAAAGCTTTAGCTGTAGCTTCATTCTTACCGACTTCTTGAATAACTAGCTGGATCCGTCCATCATCCATCAATAGAATGTCTCTAACACTTATGTTCTTGAAGAAGAGTTCAAGCGGTATCGGTAAAACTTTCTCATCGGCCTCTTCTGACCTGTCTCCATGAATTATCTTTACTACATCATCCTTTTCTAAACGTATTTTATCTTTTAATTCACCGAGCCTAATGGATGGCCCTGGAAGATCTCCTATCAAAGCAACGTATCTATCATACTTTCTGCATGCGTCTTGTATTAGATCTACATAATTCTTCCATTCTTCAACATCTCCGTGGCTGAAGTTTATTCTAAAAGCTGAGACTCCGAGCTCGATGAATTTCTTAATCTTCTCAGGATCTGCTGATGCTGGACCTATTGTTACAGCCATCTTAGTCCTCATCTAGATCTACCCCTATTCTCGGGTATAGTAAGTTAAAGACTGTGTTATAAATAGTAGACTATGATGGTTATCTGAAAAGAAAACAAGACGATGGGTTAAAGTCCATAACAGAAGGTCTCGTCGTCTACGATCTACGCAATCTATTAATCGATTATTTCTTTAAGTGAAGCAATGGTAAACCCATATAATCCATCTTCTTTTCTTATGACTAACCCATCCTTCCTAAGCTCACTCAATCTAGCTCTCGTTATTCTTTCATCTATCCCTGTATAATTAGCGATCTCTTTCGGTGTTAAAAATTCTTTCTCGAATAAGCCGAGTCTTTTACCTATGAATGCTCCCGCCAAGCATAACAATATCTTTTGCTTAGCATCTCCTCCAGAAACTATGTTTATTCTGCCTTCTTTGATCTCGATTTTTCCCGAGAGCTTGTTTACGAGCTCTTCGACGTCCACTGCTCCGACAAGTTTCCTGACAGTTGATAGAGAAGGGTAAATTTCAGAGAAGTACTTGTTTACGCTCATCCAAACCTCTTCATATCCGCCCTCAAACTCGACAACCTCGTTTTCAGAAGTTTTTATCGTAACCTTAATTCTTTTTTCCTCCATAACTACTCCTCCTTGAATCTAGACTCAACATATCTTATTCCCTTCTCAAGTATTCTAAAGCTTTTCTTACCATTCGATTTCCCGGCTTCTTCTATGTATCCTTGTTCTATTAAGTCTGAGACAGCCTGTCTAGGGTTCGATGGCCGTGGCCACCTCCTCTGCTCATAGAAACTTTCTACATCATCATAAGTAAAATCACGATTTTCAAACCTATAGAGATAATATGCAATAGTAAGAATTCTTTGCAGATGGGTTTGTGGATTAATCTCTGTGGAGAATTCTGTAAACGATAGCTTACTCTCAGTAGATATGGTCTTTGAAGTAGGTGTAGCATGTCGAGCCACTTGTGCTTGAAGTTTTTGAGACAATGTATCTATCCAGCTTAAGTCGGATATTTTAGATTCAACAAATTCCTTATCACCCTCAACTTCTATCTCCAACCCATTTAAGTTCAATCTGATCCTGTACGTAGTCTGTGCACACATACTATTTTCTGCTTCCTAATCCTATATTATAAGCTTTTTACGGATAGGTTAAAATGGACTCAAGCTAAAACGATGGTTTGGCACGCAATAAGCACAGTCATCTAGGATGACTGTATCTTCAAGATTTTTGGCCATAGACCTTGGAAGAAACCATCCTATGTAGCCTTGCACCATCGATCTTCCCACGATATTCCTTCATTAACTCGCCCATTATTATAGAGATGGCTTTACCAGGATTTATTGAAACAATTTCTTTGTGAAGATCAATTAATCGAGCTATTTTTTCCTCAACTTCATCCATTCTTGCAGGTCCAAGTCCGAGTGCATCCACTGCTTCTAAAATATTCTTACCGGGATTCTCAGTCAACCATTTGAATACATCATACGCCGCCTCCTTAGCCACTATCCCCTCTGAGACCAATTTGAAAAACTCTATGAAATGCTCATCCTTTAACTCTTCTACTCTAGCACCTTCTCTTTTCAAGCTTTTCACATGCTCTGTAAGAATGGATGCTATGATAGTCGGCTGCAACTTTGTCTCATCAAACACCTTCTCAAATAAATCAACTTTCTCCATATCGATCAGTTCATCAACTATCTGCTTACTTAGATTGTATTTTTCTGCAAGTTTTTTCGCTACCTCGTCTAGGGTTGGCGGAAGATTCTCTCTAAGCCTACTAATATATTCTGGACTTATTGGGTATGGCGGAAGATCTGTCTCTGGATACATTCTTGCAGCACCTGGTCTAGGACGCATATATATAGTTGTACCATCAGGTCTTGCTGCACGAGTCTCTGACGGAACACCATGCAAAGCTTCTATAGCTCTCTCCCTAACACACTCCAATGCTTCTCTCGCTCTTTCTTCTTCGTCTGCGACTATCACTATCGCATCAATATCGTTTGAATTAGTTTTTTGATGGAGGTTATTAACTTCTTCAACTGTTATACCATACCCTGGCAATTCATCCGTATGAAATAGTCCTTCAACCTCGGTCCATGCTCTTGCTCTACTGGCAAACTCCACACCAAGCCGGATGCCTGGAGCGGCCTCCAATCCAATTAGACCACTAAACTTTGGTAGCCTTAATGCTAAGACCTTGCAGCCTTCATTTATCTTCTTCTTCAAAATCTTTGAATTAGTATTAACGAAGACATCTGTTACGTCAATTATCGGCTGCGTCAGGATTTCTTCTACGGTTACACCTCTACCCAATAATTCTTCTTTAATTCTTAGTAGGTGGAGTTGTCTTACTATTTCGAGCTCAACTACTTTTGGAATCAGTTCCAATTCTTGAACACCTTTAATCTCAACTAGTGCGCCATCTCTAATAGAAACATTGAGGTCTTGTCTGATGGTTCCAATACCTCTCTTCACCTTCCCTGTAGCTCTAAGAAGCCTACCGATTGCGTAGGCGACCTCATAAGCTTCTTTCGGAGATTCTATGACTGGAGCGGTCGAGACCTCTATCAACGGGATTCCAAGCCTCCTTAAATCGTAATGTACTTCGCCTCTTTTCTGTTCTAGTATCTTTGCCGCATCTTCTTCAAGGCATATAGTCTGTATAGGTATCTTTTTTCCAGCTACCTCGATCCATCCGCCTAAAGCGACTATACATGTTCTCTGGAATCCAGTGGTATTCGATCCGTCGATTACGATCTTCCTCATTACATGAATTTCGTCAACGGGATTACTGTTCATTAAGAGAGAAGCAATTAAAGATATTTCAACTGCTTCTTTATTCAAGTCGTGTGGAGGTTCTTCATCCATCTCAACGAGACATATAGACTTATCATCACCGTGATAAAATATCTTCTTTCTCTTCTTTGCTTCGAAGACAGCTGCTGGATCAACTTCTCCAAGCTCACTCTGAGCCTCTCTCAGCCATCTAGTGAATACTATTTCTCTACCTGTTTCATGAGGATCCGTTGGACATTCGCAGAAAAGCTTATGTATAGTATCGAGCTGTCTATGAATCTCCAACCCTACTTTCAACCCTATCTTCCTATAATCGTGCTCCATTCACTTCACCTTTCATGGTAGGCTTCTCTCACCTATCTCTCCCGCCAAGGGAGTCAGCATAATCTTCACTATTTCCTCGATGTCTGTTGATTGTGCGAGAGC
This sequence comes from Candidatus Geocrenenecus huangii, assembly GCA_023268155.1. Classification (GTDB taxonomy): domain Archaea; phylum Thermoproteota; class Nitrososphaeria_A; order Caldarchaeales; family Wolframiiraptoraceae; genus Geocrenenecus; species Geocrenenecus huangii. Next base: position 37,334 of record JALNKM010000006.1, on the reverse strand, counting down.
CCACGATAATTTAACATAGGCGGTCTCCGGAAGCATATCATCTAGGGGTGTGACGCCTATTCTTAAGAGGTCTCTTCCCGTAGAATAGACCCTCATGTTTACTCTGCCGTAAATGCATTGAGAAGTCATCCCGACGAATATGCCGTCATCCAGGATCTTCTTAAGCATAGGCAGTAATCTTCTAGCAACATGGCCTAGACCGCTTCCCTCAATGATTATCCCTCTGTAGCCCCTCATCCAAATATCCTCAATTATCTCACTGCTCATTCCTGGGAAGAATTTTAACAATAATGCTTTATCAGAAAACTTTGGATTGAAAACATATTGTCCACTATACCTAGTATTCAGATCCTTCCTATTTACAATTATTTCACCATTCTTGTAAAAAGCTACAGGTTCTGTATTTACTGACTTGAAGGCATCCCTACTGCTAGTATGATTTTTTCTAACTCTAGTTCCTCTGTGAATTGCTATTATATCATCAGAATAAGAATGATGCATCGCTACGCATACTTCTCCGAAAGGAGCATGTCCAGCTACTTTAACGGCGGCGATTAGATTCGTAGCTGAATCACTCGATGGTCTATCAGAAGATCTCTGAGCTCCTACGAGTACTATCGGTATAGGAGGTTTCTGGAGAGCGAAGCTTAAGGCTGCAGCCGAATATCCCATCGTATCTGTTCCGTGAGCAATGACTACCCCGTCTACCCCTTTCTTAATATACTGATCAATCTTCTCCGCCATCATGGACCATTCCCTTGGAGTCATATCTTCACTAAACATTGAGAATAAGATTGATGCGTCAAGTTCAGCTATGCTCGCAAGCTCAGGCATGATCGAAAGAAGGTCTTCAACTGTGAGGACGGGTCTGACAGCGCCTGTTCTATAATCGATTCTACTAGCTATTGTTCCCCCCGTGCCTATTATCGTTACTTTAGGTAGACTAGGAAGATGTTGAGGTTTTCCCAAAGGCTTGAAGATGGGTTTCTTTGTTTCTGAAAGTTTCTCCACCTTAATCTTTTCTCTGAATCTTATACCTAGGTTGTATCCGTTCGGAAGCTTTAATACGATAAAATCCGGATCAGCTAACTCGTATCTACTCATCAGGATACCTCTAAACTTTTTACTTTCATCAACAACTATCTCGACTTCATCACCAATATCTACCTCAGCAGACTCAAGGACTTCTCTAACCTTACCTGTATATCCTTCCAATCTATCAGAGAAACCCATACCACAATATTGATAGAAATCGATAAAATATATCTATTACCTATTGAATCCGAGAAATGGAAATTATAGTGTTAATTTGGACAATGAATAGGTGGTATAACGAGCAGATGGAGGCTGCGTGTAGTTTTGGAAAACAGTCATAGAAATATGATTCGATGTTCAAGTAGGTCCATTCTGCTTAAATTAATTACTCTGCAGTCTTTACCCAAGATATTCAGAAATTAATTCATCTATTAGTATTAGTAAAACTGGTAAGTATGTTTATGTTGATGTAAAGCCTCCATCTACAACTATTGCTGCCCCTGTAACATAGCTTGACAGATCGCTTGCTAGGAATAGGATTACTCTTGCCACCTCATCTGGATGCCCAAATCTTCCTATAGGTAGTCTAGACTTGAATTCTACTCCACTCTTGATTACATCTATATCTAGTGTTAGTAATGTCTTTTCTTTAAGTTTCTTTACACTCTCAGTTTCTATACCGCCTGGTATGATAACGTTTATCCTAAAACCATATTTACTATATTCTTTCGCTAAAGCTCTAGTCAAAGCTATTACACCTATCTTACTAATATCATAATGGACCAGATTCTTAGCAAACGGCAGCATGCTCTCAATAGAGCTGACATTCACTATTACGCCCCCTTTCTCAAGTCTAGACCTGATCATATGTTGACACATCCAGAACATTGAATAAAGATTTACTCTCATAATTCTATCTAGAAACTCTTCTTCAATCTTTAGAAATTCTCTGAAAACATATATCCCCGCATTATTTACAAGTATGTCTGGCTCATCTCCCTTAATCGTATTCCAAAAATTGTCTATTTCTTTCTTACTCGAGAGGTCAACTCTAAATTTCTCCGCTTCTACACTATGTGATGAAACTTCCTCTACAACCGTATCCAGCCCTTCGAGATTTATGTCTATTAGTTGTAGGTCTGCACCTGCTTCAGCTAGCCGGAATGCTGTTGCCCTACCTATACCTGAAGCCGCACCTGTAACTAGCGCCTTCTTACCTTTCAAAGAAATTAAATCATACAATTTCGGTAGATCCACACAAGTAGATATTAGTGCCGTCCATTAAACTCTTTCCTTTGATTGGCTGGTCTGTATCTTTATAAAAAGAAGGGAACCCCAATGACTTGTCTAAAAACTGGAAGAGTGTATAGAATAAAGAAGGACGCTTACCACATATACATTAGAAGAAATAGTCTACTAAGGTTCTATCAAAAAGTGAACTTCACTATTATAAGGGAGGGAAAGAGACTAGAAGAACATCTTAGAAATAGAGGACTCTTAACATGGTAGTTCCCAAAGCCTCCTAACCTTTTAATAAATGTGTAAGCTATTTGGGGGCGGTGGGATTTGAACCCACGGTCTCCGGGTATCTCCTTCAACAGGACTGCGCTCCAGCGCATCTTCATCTCCAAATGGATCAGTAGTGTCCCGAATATCTTTAGCGCTGGAGCCCGGCGCCGTAGACCTTTAGCCCTCTTGGATTGCTAGGCTACGCCCCCTGCATCGTATGGTTTCTTTTTAAAATTTAAGTTTAAACTTTGCTATTTACCGTATTACTAGCTGAGAAGTCCTCAATTTCTAGGTTTAGCATTTATTCAATTATTGAAATTTGCATTGTCCGAATATAGTAAAACTTATTAGCGAATATTTAACTAGAAATCTAGCAGATCAATGTTCATTTGTCGTCCATTATTTAGATTTGTTGTTCATTTTTCTAGAAGAAGAACGGTTATATAGAGCATCTGTCAGATAGATCGGCTAGGATGAGGGCGGAAACTACCGTAGAGCAGATAATTGATTATTTGAAGAAAAATAGCGTCAGGTTTATCGATTTACATTTTACGGATATTCTAGGTAAGCTACACCATACTACTGTAACGACCGAATACATAGATGAGCAATCATTCGAGGAAGGAATACCTAAACTTGATGGATCGTCGATTAAGGGTTTTACAGAGATATACAACTCTGATATGGTTTTAAAGCCTGACCTCTCGACTTTCGCAGTACTTCCATGGCATCATGCTACTGGTAAGACCTGTAGAATGATATGTGATGTATACCTTGGATATGGTAGAGGAAGGTCTAGCAAAGACCCGAGATATGTTGCCCAAAAAGCTGAGGCGTACCTAAGAGAATTTGGATACGACCTTTCTTACTGGGGACCTGAAGTAGAATTCTTCGTATTCGATAAGGTGTACTGGGATACCTCGAACCCGAGTAGAGGTATGTGCTACTATATAGAATCTAGAGAAGCTCCCTGGAATACGTTGGATGCTATTCAAGGATATCCTATTAGGGTCAAAGAAGGATATTTCCCCGCACCACCTCAAGATACTTTAATGGATTTCAGGAACAAGGTTTGCGAAATCTTGATGGATTACTTTAACATAGATGTAGACGCTCATCACCACGAGGTAGCAACTGCAGGTCAATGTGAGATTGATTTGAAGTATAGCACGTTAGTAAAAACTGCTGATAATGTTCAGACATACAAGTATGTAGTTAAAAACGTTGCTAAACAATTGGGTTTGATCGCTACTTTTATGCCTAAACCAATCTATGGGGATAATGCCTCCGGGATGCATGTACACGTAAGCATATGGAAGGATGGGGAAAACGTATTCTACGATTCGGAGGATGAATATGCTGAGTTAAGCCAGACTGCGAGATACTTTATTGGAGGATTACTTGAACATAGTAGAGCTCTAGCAGCGATTGTTGCACCGACAACGAATTCTTATAGAAGGCTTGTTCCGGGTTACGAAGCTCCAATATACATTGCATGGAGTAAGTCTAACCGGTCCGCGAACATCAGGGTCCCCGCATATCATCGAGGAAGAAATAACTCATCCTTCAAAAGAATAGAATTTAGGACGCCTGATTCTTCAGCTAATCCGTATCTATCCTTCGCAGCTATACTTGCAGCTGGACTTGATGGTGTGAGACATAAGATCGATCCTGGAGACCCGGTTGACGAAGACATCTATAAGCTGACATCAGAACGTAGAAGAGAACTAGGGATAAAAGAATTGCCTGTAAGCTTAAAGGATGCCGTGGAATCTCTGGAATCTGATAGAGAATTTTTGAAGCCTGTCATGACAGATGACTTAATCGATACTATAATTGAACTAGAAATGAATTACTTCATTGAAGTAAACTCTAAGCCACACCCGTATGAATTCTATCTATACTTCGACGTCTAGAACACAATCTAGGTCAGCTAAGAGTAATGATGAAAAGTTTTTCTAACAGACTCCAATCTACTATATATGCCTAAAAAGCCTTTTCGAATAGCTTTGACCACAGTCTTCATTGTTATTCTTCTTGCAGTAAGTCTTATTACCCTCTGTGAGAAGAGAAAAGATGCTGCCGTGGTAACTACATCGCTAGACAAAGAATTCCAGCTTAGAATAGGTGAGAAAGTATTAATTCGCGAAGCTGATATATCCCTATTTTTTGTAAGGGTTGTTGAAGATACTAGATGTCCTGTAAATGTTTATTGCTTCTGGGCAGGTAGAGTAACAGTAGAATTAGAGTTCATAGACAAGAATACGCCTATCGGTAGATTTAACTTAACTATCCCAGTCGAAGATGTAAAAGAATTTAGAGGATATGTTGTTGAACTATTACGAGTTGAACCTCAGAGAGAGTATCCAGATAAAATGGAGATCCCTCCATCAGAATATGAGATAACGTTAAAGGTTTCAAAATATAGGTTGTAGGGATTCCATTAATGATGAATAGCAACACTATAATATGAGGAAGCTACATCTTAAGATAAGCTTTAGCCGAATAGTGACTCTAGCAGGGAGCTGAGCTAGATGCCAGTTACGATTCTCCACATAGTCTATGTTTGGCCGATCTTGAGGAAACTAAAGAATGGAAGGATCACGCTGTTCCTCGGATCTATGATCCCTGACATCGAGATACCGATCTTGGCAGTGCTAGGATACAGTATCCCTAGAGGATTAGCGCACTCAATAATAGGGGCTATAACCATCGATAGCTTACTTGCCGTCTTAACCGCAAGGTTACTCTACAGTTCTATGAAGGTAAGAAAGGTGCTTGGAATAAAAAATAATCTTAGAGAGGATATAGGGTACTTATGGGCAATTGCTAGTATTGGAGCATTAAGCCACGTAATAATAGACTATCTACACCACTCCTATAATCCATTGCTGTGGCCTCTTCTACCTACCTACTTCGAGGGTCCTCTAACGATAACCTTAGGTTACTTCTATGCATCTCTCATCCTGCATATTGTATCGGCGGTGATACTTATTTTGATACTGGTCTACTCTACCGTGAAGATCAAGACAAGTTTATCTAGGCTGGTTCTTTCTCCCCGTACCCTATACAGGGTAATGGTTGAACCTGATTTCTAGAACTCTGCAATCCACCTCTTCAAGATTTCCTCACTGTATGGATATTTCTCAGCTAATTCCTTAACTACTAATAACTGCCTCTCGATCTTATCTAAAGCTACCCTGGCCGCTTGGCTGGCACTCCATGCCTCACCGACACCTGTGAAGTTCACCTTATCTGTTCTAAGAACAGCCCTACAATGTATCAAATGAGTTTCACCATGTTTCTCTTTATGTTCCTTGAAGTGTAGTAAGAGATGTCCATTGCCCAAAGCCTTCCCAAGTTTTGAAACATACTTTTCTGAGATTTTAATTATCTCGGATTTCTCAGCGGGAGATATGTCTTCAATCTTGAAGCTTACCTGGATATGGATTGGCGGTTTCCCTCTTTCTTCTAGAGAAGCAACGATCTCGAGTATGTCTGTCCAAGTGATTATTCCCGACACTCTATTATGAGAGACGATTACTAGACATGAAACATCGTTTTTAATCATCTTCTTGACAACAGTAGAAAGTTCTTCTTCAGGAGAGGCCTGAACCACACTCTTGGTCATAATATCCGAGACCTTGTATCCGAGGCTTCTAATCTTCTCTCCAGCCACCTCTCCTCGTGTTGCCCTCGTCTTAGGCTGCAGTACTTTATCAATTATATCTCTAATAGTAACTAGTCCTACCAGTCTATTATTCTCGACTACCGGCAGCCTAGATATTCCGTTCTCTCTCATGAGCACTAATGCTTTACCTATTGTGGAATCAGCCGATATCGTTATAGGGTCTCTAGTCATAATTTCTCTAATCTTTAATGACGGATAAAGTTTCTCAGCAGCTCTACCTATATCGTCTACCGTAATTATACCTACTATTCGATCATCATGTCCAGAGACGGGTAAGCCTTTAACCGTGTTCTCGAGCATTATCCGTGCAGCCTTTGCGATAGAGTCAGATATATTGACCGTTGGAACCTTCATAACAACATTTTTTGCTTTTACAGCATCAATGTTTAACATAGATCTCAATACTATCCTATCCGTAATGACTCCGAGATAGTTTTGAGAATTACTTAAGACGATAACTATGGGGATGCCTGTTTCTCTAAATATTCCGACGACTCTACTTAGAGTGTCTTCTACATCGATAAAATATGCTTCTCTCCTCATGTATTCTTCAACACTTGGAATAGGTGAAGACATGGACAACTCTGATAGAGTATATAGATTATCTAGGATATATCCTTAAGGAATATGCTTCGCATACTAGTCAAGTAGTTCGAAGATTTTATATTCTATCTTTAAATATGCTTCAAACAATACTCTATTAGGATTGGTTAGTATTTGTTTACTAGGTGGAGCTGGAGAGATTGGAGGGAACAAAATACTCTTACATGAAAAGGAATGGGCTATACTCTTAGATTTTGGTCTCAGTCTTAAGAAGAGGAGAGAATACGAAATAGGTTACGGGTTCGAGAGGACGAACAGGATATTGAAGAATTATTTACTCGTAGGTATACTTCCGAAGATTAACGGGATATACAGGGAAGACTTGATGTTGGATGAGGGGCTTATCAGTAGCGAAAGAGCTTTTTCAATAGATTGTTGTATAGTCTCCCATGGGCATTTAGACCATTACGGTGCAGTAACGTTTCTAAAGATGGAGACACCTATAGCAGTAAGTAAGAGTATGAAAGCATTGATTGAACATGCAATTGAAACATCTGGGAGATCCGGTATCGATAGAGAGATTTTCATCTACAAGGATAGGAAGAAGGAAGAGTTAAGAAAGAAAACCGGGAAAGAGGAAGTAGAGGAAGTAGAACGTCCATTGATAATTTTTGAGGAAGACAAAAAGATCCGTGGAGCACCTATTGAAATCTTGCCGATCCCGGTTGACCACTCAATTCCAGCTACCTTCGGCTTCAGAATAGAGACAAGTAAAGCCTCAATAGCTTACACGAGTGATATCAGGTTTCACGGTATCGTTAGTACATACACGCAGGACTTCGTGGAAAATGTGAAGGGCATAGACGTTCTCTTAGTCGAAGGAACTAGAATAAATGATTCAACAACCAAGTCTGAAGACGATGTTAAGAAAGAAGTTGTATCAGAAACCTTGAAGAAGAAGGAAAAACTTATCACCGTGCTGGTTTCATCATTAGATATAGATAGAATCAGAACATTAATCGAAGCTGCAGAAGAATGCGATAGGATACCAGTTCTCTCACCTAGGATCTATCATTTAATAAAGACGCTGCATGAAGTAGAAAGCAAAGTTAAGCTTCCGAAACTAGAAAATGCGAAGATATATTTTGAGAAAAGGTCCATAATCGATGAAGGCTACTTTCTCGGATCCCCTCATTACAGAGGCTGGGTAAAGAAGATCTATGAATCTTTGTCTGGAACTGACAAGCTTATCAAGTCCGAGGAAATATCTAAAGATCAAGATGAATTCTTTCTTATCTTCAATAGTCATCAATGTCTATTTGAGCTAGCGGAGATACAGCCGATTCCTGGATCACTATTCATTGAATCGACAAGTGAGCCCCATGATGAAGAACAAGAAATAGAGTGGGAAAAAGTTGAGAGATGGATAAACCTCCTTAGGCTCGATACTAGAAGGATACATGCTTCAGGCCACGCCAATAGAGAAGACCTGCTAAAATTAGTCAAAGAAATAGGGCCGAAAATAGTCATCCCCATCCATACTGAGAACCCGAGAGAATTCAAGAGGCTACTCGAAAAAGAAGATATTAAAGTAGAAATAATGTATGAGGGGGAAGAAGTAAATATTGGGCAGTAAGCAATATAGTGAAACCACGGACATGTTTTGAAAAGCCTATATCTGAAGTATCTGAACCTTGTAGGATATAGCAAGTTATATAGTGGTTGTAAAAAATAATAAACATGATTTGGGAGAATAAGATAAGCATTACTAATGTCTTCAAATTAAAGTACGGTGGAGTAAATCTTTACTTTGGTGCTGGAGCAATTAACAAGATAAGAGATATATGCGCAGAACTAAGGAATAAGGGTATATCTAGGCTACTAATAGTTACAGGAAAATCATCATACAAGATCTGCGGCGCATGGGATCATGTTAAGCCAGCCTTAGAAGAACATGAGATTGAGTACGCTCTGTATGATAAAGTCTCCGCCAACCCAACGGTAGATATGGTTGATGAAGCAGTAAAAGCTGGGAGAGAGTTTAAGGCGCAGGCAGTCCTGGGAATCGGGGGTGGGAGTCCCATAGATACAGCTAAAGCAGTTGCGGTCTTGCTGAAATTGGAGAAGACCGCTAGAGAACTCTTCAAGAAGAGAGAACAGCCTCCTACATCTCTACCAATAATCTGTATAAATACTACACATGGAACAGGAACAGAGATTGATAGGTATGGGGTGGAGACAATACCTGAGACAAAATACAAGATCGGTATGTCTCTAACATATCCTGAATACTCTATCGATGATCCTCAGCTGCTCGTTAGATTGGATAGTTGGCAGACTATAGCAACAGCTGTGGATGCCTTGAACCATGTTGTAGAATCCGCTACTAATAGAAATACTACACCGTTCTCGATAGAACTAGCGGTAGAAGCAGCGCGCTTGATCGCACGATACCTGCCTGTGGCCACAGTTACCCCTGAAAACCTAGTAGCTAGATACTATCTCCTATATGCTTCGATGATAGCTGGCATAGCGATAGATCATGTTGGAACACATATAACTCATAGTCTGGAACATCCTCTAAGCGCTGTTAAAACCGAAATACCCCATGGAATGGGGCTAGGAATCCTGCTTCCCGCAATGGTCAAGACGATATATCCTGCAGTCCCGGAGACTTTAACAGAGATATTGAAGCCCATAGTGCCTGAACTATCTGGAAGACCTGGCGAAGCAAAAGTTGCCGCATCAAGAATAGAGGAATGGCTCTACAGTATAGGACTGAGGATAAAACTCTCAGATTACGGATTCGATGAATCTGATATACCTGATCTAGTCAGGCTAGTTAAAGAAACACCCGGCTTACGTAATGGGTTAGAAGCTGCACCGATAAACGTAACCGAGAAGGATATAGAAAGAATATACAGTGAATCACTTCACCCGCTCTCATCGAATAGATGAGATACGGTGAAATGAAGTCCATAGTCTGATAAACCGGCTGGAAGCACAACCTTTCTAATACTTTTGAAGACATCACACTAAACTCTCGTCACCCTCCACATACTTATCTCTAAATTCTGAGATTCAAGCCAAGGGACTAAACTCAGCTCTTCCCACTTTTTCTATAAACCTGCATAAATTAATAGGATAGGATTTAGGACATGAAGTCTATAATTAATCGCTATTAACAGGAGACGGACTTGGAACCAGCTATGTATGGGAGATATTTGAGTGGACCGGGCGGGATTTGAACCCGCGACCTCCCGCATTCTAGATACTCTTCGCCAGGCGGGCGATCTCCCACTGATCTACCGGCCCACGATAATAATTGTTTAACGAGCTATATTTAGCTATTTGATTGTTTATCCTTAACTAGTTGTTCTCTATAATATTGTATTGTCTTTTTCAATCCCTCTTCAAGCGGGATCTTCGGAGTATATCCTAAAGTTTTCTTTATCTTCTCTATTGATGGATAGCTCCTCATAGGTTCTTTCTCTGCTTCTGTTCTAGGGGGTAGTAGTAATATTTCATTATCGGAGTTCGTTAATTTTCTTATTAATTCAGCCAATTGCCTTATCGAGACCTCGTTTCCAGTACCTATATTGAATACTTCGCCAACCGCTTCTTCTCTAGTTAAAGCTAGCTCTACTGCGAGGCAATAATTCTCAACATATGTTGGGTCGGTTGTATCTCTTCCATCATTGTAGAGCTTAATGGGCTCATTTCTTAAACATGCTCTAATGAAGCTTGGAATAGCCGTTGTAGGAACATCGTATTCTCCGAACAACTTCCAGCTCCTGAAGATCACTGTCGGCAGCTTCTTACTCCTCCAGTAGCTTTGAACGAGTGTTTCAGCAGCTACTTTAGAATAATCGTACGGGGTTCTAGGATTGAATGGCGTATCTTCATCTACTGGAAGTTTTAGTGGTAATCCATAAACGTTGGCAGAAGAAGCGTATATGAATCTTCGAACATTCATTCTAGAGGCCACCTCAAGTACATTCAATGTTCCGTAAACATTGGTTCTGAAACATTTATACGGGTCTCTGATACTTTCAGGTATGTTAGCGACCGCGGCTAGATGAATTACCGCATCAAAATCTATCTTGGATAAAGCTTCATAGAGACCGTTAAAATCTGTCACATCTACATTTAGTTCTCCACTAGAGACATCCAGCCCAATGACCTCAAACCCTTTATTCTTTAAGTATTTTGCCAAGTTCTTACCGACAAACCCTTCTGAGCCGGTGACCAGGACCTTCATAGATGCTAGCATATACTTTAGACGCCAAAATAAAACTCTATCTTGATAGGAAAGCTCTGATTTCGGTCATCTAGTCAAATCTTAATACTTACCTTGCAGAGTTTGATAGGGATGACGTCGCTAAGCGAGATGTTAAAGAAAGCTATCAGCAAGTTCATCTCATCTACTACTGTTGATGAAGGCGCTATAAATGAGCTCGTAAGAGGTATTCAACGATCTCTACTAATCGGAGACGTTAACGTAGAAATCGTACAGAAGATATCCGAGAATGTTAAGAAGAGGGCAGTAGAAGAAAAGCTCCCCCCAGGGATCTCACGTAAAGATCAGGTAATCAAGATTGTCTATGAAGAACTGGTTAACCTGCTAGGCGAAGAGACCGCTAAGCTCAACATTCCTAAAGACCGTAGATACATAATAATGATGGTGGGAATACAAGGCTTCGGGAAGACAACTAGTGTAGCCAAGCTAGCATATTATCTTAAGAAGAGCGGGTATAATGTTGGAGTAATATGCGCAGACACCTATAGACCTGGAGCATGCGACCAGCTGGAACAGCTACTAAGAGATACAAAGATACCAGTGTATAGAAGCGATAACGAGGAAGACCCCGTTAAGATTGTAAAGGAAGGGATCGTGAAGCTTACATCAGATGGAGTGAAAGTGGTGTTGATAGACACTGCTGGGAGGCACAAGAGCCAAGATACCTTGATGGAAGAAGTGAGAACTCTGCAGAAAGAGATCAACCCAGATGAAGTCATGTTAGTTATAGATGCTGGTATAGGCCAGCAGGCAGGGTTACATGCAAAGGCATTCCATGAAGCAGCACCGATAGGGTCCATATTCTTGACGAAAATGGATACAAGCGCAAAAGGTGGAGGAGCACTCTCAGCGATCGCTGTTACAAATGCAAAGATAAAATTCATAGGGACTGGGGAAAAGATAGATGACATCGAGTTATTCAGCCCGACCGGCTACGTTGGCAGACTACTAGGTTTAGGAGACATTGAGGGGCTCTTAGAGAAGTTCAGGCTAGCTGAACTCGAAATGGATGAGAAGAGAGCAGAAGCATTCATGCGTGGAGAGTTCACGCTAGAGCAATTTGTTAAACAATTGAAGGACCTGAGAAAAGCCGGCCCACTCTCCAAACTCATATCTAAGCTCCCTCTACCAGGGGTTCAGAATATTCCAGACGAGACCCTTAAGAGTGCTGAAAAACAAATAGAGAAATGGGATGCGATAATCTGTTCTATGACTCCCGAGGAAAGGATGGACCCACACATAATTAATTCGTCAAGAATTAAGAGGATTGCTAGAGGAGCAGGGGTCTTAGAGAAAGATGTTAAGAACCTAATAAAGCAGTACAGAATTGCGAAGAAGTTTATGAAGACTGCTAAGAGGCTTCCGAAAAAGTTTCTAAAAACAATGCAGTAAGGAGAAGATTAGAGATGGCTTTCTTGGGGTCTTCAGAGATTGTAGATCTAGCTTTGAAGATCTTATCGAAGTATCCTCTCTGCGACTACTGTTTAGGCAGGCATTTCGCCTCAATAGGATACGGTATTAGTAATAAGGAGAGAGGCAGAACATTAAAGACTATGCTCTTCATGGAGGCACACAGACTAGCGAGAGATAACCTTGAAGAAGGAGTAAGAAGACTAAGAATGCTATCCACATGTGGTTATAATCCAGCGAGTAAGTTTCTGGAAAAAATGGGCTACAACAAGCCTGAATCGAAACCCTGCTATATATGCGGAGACGCACTCAATCCTAAGAGATTCATAGAGATTTCTTCCAAGATAGCTGAGCAATTAAAAGAATATGAATTTAGAGATTTCCTAGTCGGTGCGAAAGTCCCTGTAGAGGTTAGAGAGAGGGAAGATGCAATCTATTCAGAGTACATGATTACGACCGGCGAAGACATTAAAGAAGATATTACTAGAGAGATTGGTCTACTTATCCAGAAAGAACTAGGTAGAGACATCGAGTATAAGACCCCGGAGATAGTCATACTGGTTGATATATTTTCAGAAGTATTCGAAATACAAGTTAACCCACTATTCATATACGGAAGATATAGGAAACTACGTAAAGACATACCTCAAACTCCATGGCTTTGTAGAGAATGTTGGGGTAGAGGATGCATTAAATGTAATTACAGTGGTAGAGAATACCCTGAATCTATAAGTGAATTGATTGGCGGACCAGCCGTGGAATATTTTGAGGCGGTAGACTTTAAGTTTCATGGGGCAGGTAGAGAAGATGTAGATGCAGTAGTCCTCGGGTCTGGAAGACCGTTCGTTCTAGAATTGAAGCATCCACGTAAGAGGTTCCTAGAATTGAAGATTCTCGAGGAAAAAATTAATAGAGAAGCTGCCGGCAAGATCGAGGTCCAAGATTTAAGATACTCGAGTAGGAGGGAACTAAGAATATTGAAGACTTCTTCTCCTTTAGTCTCTAAGACTTATGAAGCAACAGTAGAATTCGAGAATGAGGTAGATGAGGAAAACCTAAGAAAGATTACAACCGATATGAATAACATAGTTGTCGAGCAGTGGACGCCCACACGTGTCCTGAAGAGAAGGGCGGACAAACTTAGAAGAAAGAAATTATACTACGTTGAAGCTGAGAAGATAGGTCCGAAGATCGTCAAGTTCAGGATAAAAGCTCAGGGAGGATTGTACGTAAAAGAATTAATAGATGGTGATAACGGTAGAACCAGACCAAACGTAATGGAGCTGCTCGGGAATAAGCCTATTATGATCCAGTTATCTGTCCTAGATGTTGAGAATATAGAAGAAAACTGACAGATTGATTCACCGTTTTTCTCATATACTCGGCATAGGCACTATTATCGGAGTCCCATATAAGCCTGTATGAAGTATTTTGACGTCTACCCCGTATACATCTCTAAGAATGTCTTCATTAAGAACGTCTGCTGGCCTACCTATCGCAGATATCTGACCCTTCTTTAACACGATTATTCTGTCAGCGTAAAGAGATGCCAGATTTAGATCATGGAATACGGCGACCACGATCTTCTTCTTCAACTTTAAGCTTTTGAGAATATTCATTATCTCTATTTGATGTTTTAAGTCTAAGTGAACCGTAGGCTCATCTACCAGAAATATTTCAGGTGTTTGACTAAGCAACCTAGCGATTTTGGCTCTCTGCTTCTCTCCACTACTTAGTTCTCCTATTCTCCTGTTTACTTTATCTTCTAGACCTATTATCCTTATCGAGTCGAATATGATCCTCTCGTCTTCTCCGCTCTCCCACCAGATACCCTTCATGTATGGGGTCCTACCACTCGAAACAAGCTCGAATACTGTTAACCCATCTATTGATGAGTCCAACTCTGATGATGTGTAGGAGATTTTTCTAGATAATTTGTTGAAGTCTATTCTGGAGATTTCTTCACCGTCTATGTATACTGCACCAAAGGGTTTAAGAAGTCTGCAGAGACATTTCAGTAAGGTCGTCTTGCCTGATCCATTAGGTCCTATTACACCAACGAATTCACCGTAATATAGGTCGAATGAAATATTCTCGAGAACTTGTAAATCGCCGTAGCTAAAAGATAGCTTCTCTACACTTATCATTTCAGCTATGGATGGTTTATCCATCCATATAAACATTCACCGATAAGATAAGAAAGATTAATATGTGTTATAAATGACGTAGTTGATGCTACTTATCTACATCTATATAAATTGAAATAGCCTAGGTTAGAGAACTTGTTTACTTATTGAGCTTTATGAATGTTTAAGACGATTTTCCCTATCGCGGATAATATTCTTATCATCAGCAGCATAGAAAATGATGAAATCAGCACTTATCTTTTTCAGCTTTAAGATCGAGTATATGATCAAAGCTATAGGAGTTAAGTAGATTAAGCTTATCAGAATGCTAGCTACTAAGCCTGAAATTATAACAGCTAACCTCTTGGAAGATTGAGAAGGACTATTGAGAAAATCGTAGAAGCATTCTTAGAGAACTCCGACAGTGAGATTAACAGATATATCATGAGTTTAGTAGTACTTCCTAGGGTAGGGTCGTCCTATTAAGCTTCAGCGATATATAGGCTCCAAAGATAGTAGAAGACATTAAATACTTTCATGAAGTTCGAGCCCGCAAATGTCTTAATAAAATAGTCATCCCTAAACTCTCTTAAGACTTAAACTTGAGGAGCAATTTTAGAATCGTATGCTGCCGTTGCGATTATACACTTTGAGTCTTACTCCTTGTGCAACCGTAGTTGTAACCGTCTCTGTGATACCCGGAGCACTTTTTGAAACTTTTAGACTTTCTGTTTTAATCGTCGTTATGGTTTCTGTTACCGTAACAGTAGAAGCCTTGATTGTGGTTGTCTCAAGTAGAGCTGTATTTGGGATGATGGACCGGGCGGGACTTGAACCCGCGTCCTCCCGCGTGCGAGGCGGGCGATCTCCCACTGATCTACCGGCCCTATGGACGATCATGTGAAGCGTCTTCTTAAGAATTATCTCTATAGAAAGATTGAATATTTGTAGGTGTTGTGGTTAGTTTTCATTATTCTAGTGTTCTTCAATCCTTGCACCTATCCATGAAGGTTTCGCTACTATTCCCTTAGCTTCTATATCATTCTCATTGAATTTTCTTAAAACTTCATAGAGTATGTTCTCCGCATCTTCGGGATATGTTAATGCGAACACCGACGGGCCTGCCCCACTTATAGTGAATCCAAGTGCTCCAGACTTCAAAGCAGCTTCTTTCACTTCATAGAATCTTGGGATCATTATGCTTCTAGCAGGCTCCACCACGAAGTCGCTACTGATCGCTCTGCCAACCATTTCTAGGTTGCCACTCATTAATCCAACTATTAGCCGGGTTAAGCTGGCCGTCTGCTTGACCATTGTTTCCAGCTCAACCTTTTTGGGAAGAAGGCTTCTCGCATACTCCGTCTTATTCCTCGGTAGAGATACTCTAGGCGTGACTAACACGATAGAGAAATCTACAGATGGCTTGATATTGAATATCTCGGGCTTCTCAACATCGAGTATCATTGTAAATCCGCCGTAAAGCGAGGGAGCAACATTATCAAGATGTGGTGCACCGCATGCGACTTTCTCTCCCTCGCCAGCAGACTTAACGAGAACCTCCATTGGAAGCTTTCCACTAAGGAGGATATTCATGGCGAATGCTGCTGCGGCGGCAGATGCACCCGAGCTTCCTAGACCTATTCCTACGGGAACGTTTTTCACAAGCTTCATCTTAAATCCTTTTCTTACACCTGAGTATTCCATTACCTTTAATGCCGAGATTACTGCGGAGTTCTCTTCCGCCTTGGAGGCCACAGCTACGCTCGTATTATTAACTATCTCGAAGGAGATAACTTTATCGTCGGTTAACTCTATATGGACTACGTCTCTGTAATTTTCAATGGCTAGACCAACAACGTCAAATCCAGGCCCGAGGTTGGCGATGGTTGCAGGAGCGGACACTTCAACAGACTTCATATCTAACATGATGCTGGAATATGGTTGCTGATAAATATTGTATCTCCATAGGTTCAAGACAACACAATATTCTTATAAAACAGGGTTAACTAGTTAGGAATATGGTATACATCGATTACGATGTAATAATAGTTGGAGGAGGAGCGGCTGGTCTTACAGCGGCATTATATGCTTCAAGACAAAAATTGACTACAGTGATTATCACTAAAGATATTGGTGGGCAGCTAACCCTAACTTCAAGTATCGAGAATTTTCCAGGTTTTAGGTCTATTTCAGGCTACGAGCTTGCATCGAAGATTCTAGAACAGGCACAACAATATGGTGTGGAGATACTGTTCGATGAAGTTGTTGGTATAGCAGAAAGGGATGGAGTGTTTACTGTGAGGACTAAGAATGGATATGAGTTGAGTTCAGAGGCGGTGATCCTGGCTTTCGGGAAGACCCCCAGAGAGATGAACGTCCCCGGTGAAGAGAAATTTAAGGGGAGAGGGATAAGCTACTGCGCTATATGTGATGCGCCGTTATATCGTGAAAAGAAGGTAGTAGTCTATGGGTGGGGGCCACAAGCTTTTGAAGCAGTAAACCTATTGTGTAGTTACGGTAATACCGTATACCTGGTTCATAAGGGGAAGAGTAAACTAGACTCAAGTACTCTCCCTGCAGACTGTAATAAGAGATTTATGGAATTCTCCGAGACAATCATCAAAGAAGTTAAGGGAGAAAACAATGTCGAGTCCGTAGTCTTAGAGAGCTTAACCGATGGATCGATTAAGGAGATTAGGGTTGATGGTGTATTCGTTGAGCTCGGATACCAGATGAAGACAGAGTGGGTCAAAGAATTCATTGAACTAGATGAGAGTGGAGAAATAGTAGTAGACACGGTTTGTGCAACGAGTAGAAGAGGCGTATTCGCAGCAGGAGATGTAACTAATATCCCCTACAAGCAAGCTGTGATATCAGCGAGCCAAGGAGCGATCGCGGCCATATCTGCATACAATTATATCCAAGAGAAAAGAGGTGGAGCTAAGATAAAATCAGATTGGAGGGAAATCATCAGAGAAAGATAATACGGTCTTCTTCAATTCGAGGAGTTAGAGTATTGGAGAAAGATGCATATTAAGTTAACAATGTCAAGAGGCTGAAGATTACTAAGAGGATGAGAAACGTTAATGTAACAAAGTTTAGTATTGGATATGTTAGAGGTAGACTTAAAGCAAGATACAGAAGATATGCTGAGACAATTAGGACTATGAGGCATAACGATTTAACTAGTATCTTGAAGAATCTAGGGGAGCGTGTACTCATATTAAATCATCTACTATTTCATCAAATATTCATCTTATTAAACTTCAATAGACCCATCATGATAAAAGTCAAGCCATTGTTATATTAATAACTAAAGGACTCTGACCCCTTTTATAAATGGTATGGGAAAGGTTTAATTAGCGCAATAATAGTATACTGAGGCAAGCTCCAGAGGCGGGTAAAGTTGGGATCACCTAACATTACTGCGAGAACATTCTTTTATGGCGTCTGGAGCTTTTACTATTTTGCCCTGGCGTGAGCCGGGGCGCCTAGATAAACATCCTATATTGTGGAGGTGTGCCTGGTTTTGGTTAAGAGTATAGTAGTTAAGTTGGGTGGGTCTGTTCTAAAAGATGTCTCCGCTATTGCTGATGCTGCAAACTGGGTAAAGAGGCTTGTAGACAATGGATATGGAGTAGTCGTGGTTGTCTCAGCTTTGAAAGGTGTAACAGACGAGTTGGTTGAAACAGTTAAAAATCTATCGAAGAATCCCGAGCCTTCAATGATGGATGAAATACTAGCAATGGGTGAAAGGACGAGTGTAAGACTCTTCACTCTAGCCTTAAGGGAACATGGAGTGAACGCATTGTTCATCGACCCCTCAGATGAGAGGTGGCCAATAATTACGAATGATAAGCATTTAGATGCTGAGCCCATTTATGAAGAAACAAAGAAGAAGGTAGAAGAAGAGATCGAACCACTCTTGGCTGAAGGATTAATTCCAGTAATCTGTGGCTTCATAGGTAAGACTAGAGATGGAAGAATAACAACTCTGGGTAGAGGTGGTAGCGATACAACAGCTGTCTTAGTCGGCAGCTGTCTATCCGCTGAGGAGATAGTGCTGGTCAAAGATGTTCCAGGAATATTCTCAGCCGACCCAGATATGGTTGAAGATGCAAAGATACTTAGTGAACTAGACTTCAAAGAAGTTCAAGCTTTAGTGAGAGGCGGCTCAAAGATAATTCATACAAAAGCATTGAGGTACCTAGGCAAGAACTTAAGACTTAGGATTGCTAGTTTGAAAGAGTTACTAAGTAATGGTGGAACAGTGATCAAAGGATATGAACCTGATATAGAGGTGTATTCTCCGCCTCTCAGGATTACTATGGCGACCATCGTCGGCGACCAGCTTAATGGAGCCGTAGCCTTCGAGAAACTGGTGAACAAACTAAAGGAGCGAGGCCTCAAGATTATTGGGATAACAAGCGAAGAGCATTCCCTAGTTCTCTACGTCGAAGAAAAAGATGGAATTATTGCCGACATCCACTCAACTCTAGTATCGGGCAGCTTAGGGAAGGCTATCAGCCTCTACCAAGACTTATCAATGCTAGTAATATCTGGAAGAATGCTTGAGACGAGCCCAGGGATAATCTACAAAGTTACTAAACCATTAGCTGAATCTGGCATAAACCTTTACGGACTACTAACCATAAGCTCCTCCATCAGGCTAATATTGTCCAGCCGAGATGTTGAGAGAGCTAAAAATATGATAATCAGTGAACTTAAGAATGAGGAGGGTGTGGAGACATGAAGAAAATAAAGGTAGGTATACTTGGGGCCACGGGTATGGTTGGAGTAGAGTACGTTGACTTTCTAATAAATCATCCATGGTTTAAGATATCCACTCTATCCGGAAAGAAGAGTGTTGGGAGGAAGTATGGAGAAGCAGTGAAAGCTCTTAGCAACGTTCCCAGGGAGGTTGGAGATCTAGAAGTTATAGATCCAGATCCGAGGAAATTCGATGCCGACTTAGTTTTTTCATCATTACCTTCAGAGGCCGCAAGAGAGGTTGAACGAGAATTCATCGATCATGGTTTTCCAGTAATCAGTGAAGCGTCAGCGTACAGGATGGAGAAAGATGTCCCACTAATTATACCTGAAGTAAATCCTGAACATCTAGAATTGATCAGAAACCAGAAAAAGAATTCAGGAGGCTTCATAGTAACTACGCCTAACTGCACAGCGGTGGGTCTTGTCCTCTCTCTAAAACCAGTTTTAGAATATTATGGAATAAAGAAGGTTGTAGTAGCAACATATCAGGCAATTACCGGCGCAGGCTTCCCGGGAGTACCATCTTACTCGATCTTAGGAAACGTAATACCCTACATAAAGAAAGAAGAAGAGAAGGTCTCAGAGGAGACGAAAAAGATTCTTGGAAGATTTAATGGAAGCAGCATAGAGTATGCTAGTTTTCCTGTTGAAGCATCATGTGCTAGAGTCCCTACAATAGACGGTCATCTCGAAGCAGTATATGTGGAGACCGAGAGAGAAGTTCATTTAGATGAAGCAGTAGAGATATTCAGAAGATTTAGAGGTGAGCCTCAGAAGCTTAGTCTCCCGACGGCTCCTAGAGAGCCGATAATTGTCACCGAGATCGAAGATAGACCTCAACCCAGACTTGACGTAGATGCTGGTTCGGTTCCAGGGATGAGCATCGTCGTCGGAAGAGTTAGAAGAGGAGAATCCAATAATGTTCTAAAATACTTTGTCTTGAGCCATAATAGGATTAGGGGGGCAGCTGGTACAGCAATTCTTACCGCTGAGCTTCTTACAGCCAAAGGATACATAGGGTGATGGAAGATGGTTTCAGGCAAACAAGTTAGAATCTCTAGGATAACCTTCAACGGTAGGATGCTCTGTATCCCCATGGATCATGGAATAACAGTAGGTCCCATAAGGGGGATAGATGATATTCACGGAACGATAAGGAAGGTTGAGAAGGGGGGAGCTACAGCAGTACTTGTACATAAGGGAATATTCAAGAGCTTACCATCACCGTTAAAGATAGGAGTGATAATACATTTTTCAGCTTCAACCAATCTATCAACTAACCCTAACTTGAAGGTTAGGGTTGGAACAGTCGAGGAAGCTATAAGACTAGGAGCAGACGCTATCTCTCTCCACATCAATGTGGGAAACAAGGATGAACAAGAAATGCTCGTCAAGCTAGGGATGATGGCTGATGAATGTGATGAATGGGGGATGCCGCTCATAGCTATGATGTATCCCCGTGGAGAGAATATCAAGAACCCTAACGACCCCGAGATAATTGCGCACGTAGCTAGAATAGCTGCTGAGCTAGGAGCAGATATAGTGAAAGTTCCCATGCCTTCTTCAAACCCTGATGAGATAAGGAATATAGTGAAGAGATGTCCAATACCAGTAGTCGCTGCAGGTGGACCTAAGCTAGATGATGATAAACAAGTTCTAGAGCTTGCTGCAGCAGTCGTGAAAGCCGGAGGCTTCGGGATAACCTTCGGTAGAAACGTCTTCCAACATGAAAACCCGGAACTCATGACGAGGGCTCTTAGAAGGATAGTGATAGATGGGGAACCAGTAAGAGAAGCATTAAGAATACTTGCTGGTGAAGGAGAGAATGAATAAACAAATAATAATCTCTCCCAGAAACCTGGACAGAAGATTACTAGAGCATGCATTATCCATTGGAATAAGAGACCTATATCTTAAAGTGCAGCACAACATCCCCGAGAGTTCACGAGGTGAATTCAATATATATCTAGAGAAAGAGGATGGGTCAGTTAAACTACTTGGAAAGGAGGATTCTAGGATTGTAAAGGTCAAGGTCGAATCCGTTGAAGATATTGAGAAGATCTCGAAGGCGGTGTCGCTTGGAACAGAAAAGATTTTCGTAGATACATCTTCATGGAAGATTATCCCTCTCGAAAACTTGATAGCACAACTCCAAGATGTAGGTGTAATGTTGTATGCATATGCTTCAAGCCTTGAAGAAGTTGAAACCCTTCTAGGCGTCTTAGAGATAGGGGTTGATGGAGTAGTAGTAAGCGTAAATACAATTGAAGACCTAGACATTATCTATGAGGTCATCAAATCAGCCGATAAGATGGAATTGGTGGACGCAGAGATTATTGAGACGAAGAACGCAGGGATGGGTGAAAGAGTATGCGTCGATACTGTAGCGATGCTTGAGATGGGAGAAGGTCTACTAGTAGGGAATACGGCGCAATTCTTCTTCCTAGTGCATAATGAGAGTGTAGGCTCAGCTTTCACCTCTCCTCGGCCTTTTAGAGTAAATGCTGGAGCAGTACACTGCTATGTGATGATGCCTGATAGGTCGACTAAATATCTTTCAGAACTATGTTCAGGGATGAGGGTATTGATGGTATCGAAGAATGGTAGAGCACGAGTGGCCTCGATAGGTAGAGTTAAGATTGAGCGAAGACCACTAAAACTAGTCAAAGCCAAATTCAACGATATAGAAGGTTCCGTGATACTCCAGAATGCTGAAACGATAAGACTTGTAGGAAGCGGCGGCTCACTTATCCCTGTCACCGAGATTAGGCCTGGAGATAAGGTCGTTGTCCACGTCTCTGGAAATAAAGCTAGACATTTTGGAAAAGCGGTCAATGAGTTTATTATTGAACGGTGAAAATGAAGCCTAAAATCTGCGTAAGCATCAAAGCTAGAACTATTCAAGAACTAGCGTGGAAAGCTAAAAGGGCACTAGATATTGGGGGAGACCTCGTAGAGCTTCGAATAGACTACTTGGAGAAAATATGCTTGAAGGAGTTGGAGAAGATTGTTCTAGACATATGTGATAGAGTTATCATAACGGTTAGGCCGTCGTGGGAGGGTGGACAATTTACGGGGGGAGAGAAATCCAGGATCGAAATAATAGAAGAATTGGCTAATCTCGGACCCGCGTATATTGATATAGAGCTTAAAACGATGAAAGAACATAATCTGAGAATCAGTGAAGAAACTGATAAAATTATTTCATGGCATAGCTTCGACAGAGCTCCGAACTTGGATGAACTATGTCAGGTTGTCTCAGAGATGCTTAAACTAGGCGGTATTGGGAAGATAGTTGCCAAGATAAACGGCTTCGAAGAGAATCTAAGGATACTTAGACTCTACAAGATTTATCCGCCCCAGAAACTTATAGCATTCGGTCTAGGAGAGAAAGGCGTGTCTTCACGTATACTTTCAATGCTCATGGGTTCGCCGATAACTTATACTTGCCTTCCAGGAGAAGAAGTAGCTCCAGGGCAACCAACTGTTGGAGAGATGGTTGAGATATTAACTATGCTGGAGAGTAGAAATATATGGAGATAGATTCAGAGACTAAGCTATGCTGCTTGATAGGCCACCCTGTTAAACATTCTATCTCTCCCCTACTCCACAATACTGCATTCAAACAACTTGGATTAAAAATGGTATACTTAGCATTCGATGTAGAACCGAGATATTTATCTAGGGTAGTTAAGGGATTGAAATCGTTAAACGTTGCAGGTTTTAACGTTACAATACCTCATAAAGTATCGATTATGAGACTCCTCGACGTTATCGACTCAACATCCATGGAGACTAAAGCAGTAAATACTGTCGCATTGAAGGATGGTAAATTGATAGGATACAATACCGACATAGAAGGTGTAAAGAGGTCTCTAATAGATTCGAACTGTATGCTAGATGGGAGAGCACTGGTTATAGGAGCAGGCGGAGCTGCAAGAGCAGCGATAGTAGCATTAAAAGAGCTTGGAGTAAAAGAGATAGTTATCGCTAATAGGAGTATTTGGAGAGCCGCTACACTAGTAAGAATATTTAAGGATGAAGGATTAAAGATGAAGTCTGTAAACCTCTATGAAGCAAAGAGATACTCTAGGGCTTCCTCAATAATAATTAATGCGACGCCTATCGGCATGTGGCCGTATATGGATGAAACACCATTATCCTCCAACGATATTCCAAGAAACTCTGTTGTATTAGACCTCGTTTACAATCCTCTGAAGACGAAGCTGTTAGAAGAAGCCGAGAAGGCAGGAGCAGAAACGATAAGTGGGTTGAAACCTCTCATAGAGCAGGCAGTTAAAGCTTTCGAAATCTGGACAGGTTTTCAGCCTCCCAAGGATACTCTATGGAGGATCGGGGAAGAGGCGTTAAGGAGACGAGGCGGACGTGAAGAGTAGAGCAGTAGTGCATGGAGCGGTCTCGATCGTAAACGCTATTCCAACAGGTCTCGGAGCAGCTCTAGGAGTAGACTTAACAACATCGGTTGAGGCAGAATTTTTTGAAAGTGGTAGCAGAGAAATAGATGTAGAGATTAAGATAGAAGATGAAGAGATCGAAGATATGGCTCTCGTTGAAGAAACAGTAAATAGACTGTTAAACATCTATGGGGAGAAGAAGATAGGTATACATTTGAACATCTACTCTAATATCCCTGTTGCTAGAGGTTTAAAGAGTTCAAGCGCTGTCTCAGATGCGGTCGTACTCGCTGTCTCGAATCTTCTAGGGATAAAGCTTGACCTAGTAGAAGCTGTAAACTTGGCCGTTGATGCTTCCATAGATGCGGGAGTATCGATTACTGGAGCGTTCGACGACTCTGTAACGTGCATGCTCGGAGGAGTAAACATCACAGACAACATTAAGAGGGAAATACTGGCACATTGGGAGATGGATGAAGACATAGCGATCGTAATAAGTATCCCTGAAGAAAAGATATACACTGGAAAACTGAATAAAGAAATCTTTAACAGTGTTAGAAATCTATCTAATAGAGCTGTTACATTAGCGTTAAACGGTCTCATATGGGATGCCATGATGATCAATGGATTCATTATAGCCTCAGTTCTCGACCTAGACTATGAACCGATGATAGCAGTATTGAAGAAGAATATAATCTCTTGTGGAGTATCAGGTAAGGGGCCTGCAATAGTAGCAGTAACCAGGCCAGACTACGAAAATGAGTTAGAGCAGGAATTTAAGAGGTTCGGTAAAACTATAAAGACGAAGCCTAACAACAAGATAGCGACAGTCGAAATCTTAGAATAGTATTCTCCTGGAGAAAGGTTACAGGTCTCTCTTCTTAGAATAGTATCTACTTCGAGGATGTAATGAAAAGAGTTCCCTGTAAATGTCACCCATGTCTATTGATTCTCCATTCTTCACTGAGTTGAATAATGTGAAAGTCTCTAAGCCGATCTTAATCAACTCATAATCTACTTTAGATGATTCCACTCCACATGTATCAATTAACCCTTCTTCATAGAAATCGCTTACAATCATAAGAACGCACCCAACGAATATTCTCTTATCAAGATACCTTTCATAATAGTCTCTCAGTATACAGTATGCCGAGAACTCCATCTCACTCGAGATTACGCCTATCTCCACGAAAGAGTTAAGCTTCTCCCTGAGCTCAGCCCTCCTAGGAGAGAAATTTGGTCTTTCTCTAAAGTATAGATCATCTTTCGTATGAACAGGCCCGACCCAGAGATTCTCGCCAAGTACATACCCATTCCTCTCACATGCTCTCAGCAAAAGGGGTATCAATTCTATACTTGCAGTTGCCGGGTACTCTGAACCTATGACGGCGGTGGTGGCTCCTTCATCTCTTACGCATGATGTAGGAATATGGATGTGGCCTCTTCTAACATATGGTTGTAGAGACCCTGCTGTCCCAAGCCTTAGGATAACCGTGAAATCATCTTCTACAGCTTCAATAACCTCTGGAAGAACGATCATTATGCTGGACGGCCCCATGCCTGTCGAGATGGCTGAAATCTTCAAACCATTATATAGTCCATTAACTATGACATGGCCCCTTTCTCCGATGAAGACCTCTGGTCTCTCTAGAAATTCTGCGACTTTCCTAATCCTGCCAGATGAGCCGCCAGTGAGAATGAAAGGGTTTAGCCTACTAACCTCTAGATGAGCTGACTTACCAGTCGGCGTCTTAAACGTTATCTTCATACACTCAAACAAATACAAGACTACATAGATAAAGGTTAATTGTTGAAGGTTGAACCGGCAGACTCGATGAATAGAGAATCATACGCTCTACTTTTTCTGCTCTTCGGTTTGTAATTCTTTCTCTAATTCTTTCTCGATTTCTTCTATCGGCTTGGGAGGTGGAGTGGTGGCCAATGTATATCCTATCCAGGCAAATATGGCGAGAAGCCCTGTAACCGCTATGAATGCTGTCAACTTTAACACAATTAAGCTCCACTCGGTGAAGAAGAGCAACCAGTTGTAAGCTACTATGCCAATAATTGATATAACAAGTAATAATACGCCAATTAATGTATCTCGGCTCAAACCCTTAATACACCCCTACTAGTGAATGTAGAATCTAGGCGTCTTTTAAATATTTCCTCTTAATCTACTCCGAGCAGATGAACATGATGATAAATTACCTATCATTAACTCACCTACTCTTTACAAGCTCTGGATAGAAATATTTCTTGCCGTGAGATTTTTTCAATCCATCCCATTCATAGAGGATCTTTACTGCCTCAATGGCCGTCTTGATAGCGTCTTCTTCACCAGCCACTCCAAATCTATCTTCAACCCTGTTCGCGAAAACAGCGCATACAGCTCCTGCACGTAGACCATATATCGATGCTAGAGTAAAGATTGCCGACGTCTCCATCTCAAAGTTCAGCACATTCATCGATTGTAGATCGCTTAGAATCTTCTCTGAGAAACTCCAGCTATACTCTCTAAACCCTTTCCTACCTTGCCCTACATAGAAACTATCCGTAGAAGCCGTTATACCTACGTGATATCTTAATCCAAGATTTTCAGCTGCTTGGATTAACGCTAACATGACCTCGTAATCTGCAGAAGCAGGGTAGCCGTCAACCACATATTGTCTAGAAGTACCTTCAAGCCTTACAGCAGCTTTAGATATTATAACGTCTCCAATGTCTATACCTTTCTGGATAGCGCCTGTACTCCCAACACGGATGAACGTTCTACCACCCGCCCTAGCGAGCTCTTCCACGGCTATAGCAGTTGAAGGCGCACCTATACCTGTCGAACATGCAGAGATGGCTTTTCCGTTCACTTTACCTGTCCAGACTCTAAATTCTCTATGGAAAGAAATCTCTTTCCCCTCATCCCAGTAACGAGCAATCTTCAATACACGATCCGGATCTCCTGGAAGCAAGATGTACTCGGAGATTTCCCCAGGCTTCACTCTAACATGGTAAAATTCCTCGCCTACCCGAGGTTCAGAAGCAGACATACTACATTGAGGTTAAACCCAAGAAATAAGCTTTCACTAAACGAAATCTATCTCTAAAGGATTTTAACGCCCTCCTCAAATGATGACATGGTTAAAGAACTTACGCTCCTAACCATTTTGCAGTGTATGGATCATAACTGGTTGGAGAATAGATATATTCAGGCTGAACATATATCTCTCGACGCGAGATTTGGATAGGCTATATGTGGCTCCGTCGATTGTGACTGGAAAGGTTAATGCCCCCCCTAGTAAAAGCTATACACATAGAGCTTTTGCAATCTCTCTCATAATCGATGGAGAAAGCGTTATCACCAACCCTCTCGTCTCAGGTGATACAAAAGCAACCATGAGAATCTGTAAGCAGCTAGGGGCAGAACTCGTCGAGGAAAAAGAAAATAGTATAATCGTTAAAGGCGGTAGGCTATGCTTGCCTGACGATATTCTAGATGCTGAAAACTCTGGAACCACGTTGAGATTGTTCACGGCGATATCTTCTCTCGCTCCGCCAGGCTATGTTATACTTACTGGAGATGATAGTCTAAGAAGGAGACCTATGCAGCCTTTGCTTGACGCTCTAAAGATGCTGGGAGTAGAATGCTGGTCAAGTAGGGGGAATGGGTGCGCACCAATAATCGTAAGATCAGGCGGAATGAAGGGTGGAGAAGCAACTATTCGAGGAGACATATCTTCCCAATTTATCTCGGCTCTCCTAATAGCTTCAACTAGAGCTGAAAAATACACAGAGATAAGAATAGTTGGACAACTAGTCTCGAGAAATTATGTTGATGCAACTATCGAAGTCTTGAAAAGATATGGTTTCGAGATCAAGAGAGAAGGATACTCGGTGTTCATGATAGACCCAGGCCAAAGTGGACGCCCAACATCTTTCAAGGTTCCAGGAGATTTCAGCTCCTCATCATTCATCCTAGCTGGAGCATACCTGACTAGAAGTAAAGTAGAAGTTCGAAATCTCGACCTCAGCCTACCACAAGCAGATTCCGCAATATTAGATGTTCTAAGAGAATTCGATGTAAAGATAAGAATAGTCGAGGATACAGTCTCGGCTGAAAGCTCGGGCCCCTCCCCACGTGATAAAGAGTTCATCCTTAGAGATTCACCCGACCTCCTCCCAGTCTTAGCGGTTATGGCAGCGAAAACCCCTAGCCAAACAATCATCAAAGGAGTTAAACATGCTCGATTCAAGGAAAGTGATAGGATATCCTGTGTAGCGGATGAGCTGGTGAAGCTTGGCGTCCAAGTAGAAGTATTTGAAGATGGGATGAAAATTGTGGGGAGAGAAGAGCTTGAAGGCGGCGTCGAACTAGACGCACATAAAGATCATAGATTATTCATGGCTTTCACAATCCTCTCTGCATCAACGAAGAAGGGATGCATAGTTAACGGATTAAGATGGGCGGAGATCTCGTATCCAGGCTTTCTAAAAGATCTAGAGAGACTTAATGTTTCATTCAAAGAAATATAGATAAGCCTCCAGCAAATATAGTAGGAGGAGAGAAGTGGCTGGGAATATAATTGGAGAAATGTTCAGAGTAATAAGCTTTGGGGAGAGCCATGGAAAATGCGTAGGGGTAGTCGTGGATGGTTGCCCAGCAGGGTTGAAGCTTTCAGAAAACGATATTCAGAGAGACCTAGACTTAAGAAGACCTGGTGCCTCAAACCTCACCACTACTAGAAGAGAAGAAGACAGAGTCGAGATCCTATCAGGAGTCTTTAACGGATATACTACTGGTGCTCCAATATGTATGGTTATCTGGAATAGAGATGTTAGAAGCGAAGATTATGAATCCCTCAGATACACTCCTAGGCCTAGCCACGCAGACTACTTCGCTTATGTAAAGTATGGTGGATTTAATGATTATAGAGGTGGAGGCCGTTTCTCTGGAAGAATTACTGCGGGATTTGTAATGGCTGGAGCGGTCGCAAAGAAGTTGCTCAAAAGCCTTCTAGATGTAGAGATAACAGCATACGCATTGGAGATAGGTGGAGAGAAAGCAGAGAACTTTACACTAGAAGATGCTAGAAGATACAGATACGAGAATGAATGTAGAGCACCCACGACTCAAGCAGCAGTTGAAATGAAGAAAAAAATTCTCGAAGCGATGTCTCGGGGAGATAGTGTTGGAGGAATAATTGAATGTATAGTAACAGGGATCCCCCCAGGTCTAGGTGAACCAGTATTCGATGCCCTAGACTCAGACCTAGCAAAAGCGTTATTTTCAATCCCAGCGGTGAAAGGCGTAGAATTTGGAGCAGGATTCAAAGCAGCAAGAATGCTCGGCTCAGAACACAACGACCCACTCGTAGTAGTTGACGGAGAAATAAAGGTGGAGAAGAATGATGCTGGAGGAATAGTTGGAGGCATCTCGACTGGAGCGCCACTAGTTTTTAGAGTATCAGTTAAACCCCCGTCATCAATTGCATTAAAACAGAAAACGGTGGATCTCAGAAAAAGGTTAGGGACGGAGATATCTGTTGGAGGAAGACATGATCCATGTATTGTCCCTAGAGCCGTCCCAGTCGTTGAAGCAATGACGGCATTAGTCTTAGCCGACCACGCTATAAGATATGGGTTAATCCCACCAGTAATCAAGAATCGCTAGAGAGTATTCGAAAACATAGTAATCACGGTGATGTTGGAGTTAATTTAGACTGGGTTGGGAATATGGGGGTGAAGTGGAGTTCAGTAGGTGTAGACCTTGCAGGAACACCTAGGAAATATACAGGTTTATGCAGGATGAGGGTAGACCTATCCTGTGAATCATCTTTATGCAAAGAAGATGACGAAGTTATAGAATTCATAGTATCTTCAGACCCTTCGGTCGTTGCAATAGATGCTCCCCTAAACCTCCCCAAACCTGGTCAAGCGTTAAGGACATGTGACAGGAAGCTAATAGAAATGAATATCCACATCCTCCCTCCAACCCTCCATGGAATGAGAATTCTAACAGATAGAGCCATCAAGCTAAAAGAGAGATTGGAGGTCTCAGGATACAAGGTGATCGAAGTTTATCCTGGAGGTGCACAAGACGTACTCAAGATTCCTAGAAAGAATAAAGGTCTACACCTGCTGAAGAGGGGGCTGGCCGAGCTGGGCGTAAAAGGTTTAAGATGTGACGAAACAGGCCACGAGCTAGACGCTATTACGTGTTCTCTAGTAGGTATAGCATACCTAGAAGGCAAGTACATCGCTGTCGGAGACCCCGAGGAGTGTATTGTCATACTGCCTAGACCTGAAACGTTTTTGAAAAAGAATAATGAAGTTTTACATGATGGAGATTGATTGAGAGAGTAGTTACCGGCATACCAGGATTAGATGAGATACTAGGAGGCGGAATACCGAGGAGAAATGTTGTATTACTGTCAGGTGGGCCGGGCACAGGTAAATCCATCTTCGGTCAGCAATATCTATACAATGGTTTACAGAGAGGAGAGCCGGGAATACTTGTAGTATTAGAAGAACACCCTGTACAAGTTAGAATATCTATGGCCCAATTTGGATGGGACGTCAGAATATTTGAGGAGAAGGGGTCATTCGCTTTAGTAGATGCTTTCACCGCAGGGATTGGAGAAGCAGCTAAAAGAGAAAAATACGTCGTTAGGGATCCCGGAGACTTCAATCTACTTATAGACGTGCTCAGAGAAGCGATAAAAGAAGTAAATGCTGAAAGAGTAGTGATAGATTCTGTTACAACACTCTATATAACTAGGCCGGCACTAGCTAGAAGCATGGTTCTTCAATTAAAGAAAGTCTTATCAGGCATGGGGTGCACATCAATACTTGTCTCTCAAGTAAGTGTTACAGAAAGAGGCTTCGGAGGACCAGGCGTTGAACATGCTGCAGACGGTATCGTAAGGCTCGACCTAGATGAGATTAATGGCGAACTGAAAAGGAGCATTATTGTGTGGAAGATGCGTAGTACAGCCCATTCCATGAGGAGGCACCCATTCATAATCACGAATAAGGGGATAGAGATAAAAGCAGATGAAGTTATAAGAGTAGGTGGTGGTATACGTGAGTGAAGAGATACCCCTATCTCCCATCGGTAGAGAACAGATCCACAAACTCGAGTACGCACTTCTAGTAGGAACAATGTTTAGACCAGAAGTCTTAGAAGAATTAAGAAACCCTGCCGAGAGATTAACTTGGGTAGACTCACTCGCCGTAGCTGCAGCGGCAATAGCTAGAGAAAGAGCTAAGATGACGGTGAGCCAGATAGCTGAAGACCTTGGTAGAAGCGAAGCGACGATAAGGAGTCACCTCACCGGGAAGACTAAGGCAGGTCAACTAGTAAGGCAGACTCTAGAGAAGTTTCAGAGAGAAGGTGTAAGAATAGAGTTTCCACAGATACAAGTTAGACCGGTGAGAGACTTAACTACGGTCGAGCTTGAAGAAGTTAAAGCTAGACTGGAAGAAGAAAAGAAGAGAGCTGATAGACTGGAATCGTTGCTTTCCGAGATCAAGAACTCTATGAAAGAAATTATTGAGAAGGTTGAGAAAGCATAACCATTATCTCATTGAGCGATCTTCCACCTCACTCGATAGCCATTCTAGATATCTCTTGTAACCAGTAGTTATAGGTAGTGATATTATTTCTGGGACTTCATAGCTGTGCAGGCTCCTAATCAGTTTCTCGACATCATCGTATAGCTCAGCCCTAGTCTTGATAAAACAAATCCATTCTTCAGCTTCTTCAATAACGTTTCTCCACCAATACATCGATCTAATTGGACCAATGATCTGAACGCATCCTGCAAGTCTTTTCTCCAAAAGTCTTCTAGCAATCTCTTCAGCTTTTTCTCTTGAATTAGTCGTCGTCAAGACCTGGATGTAACTATTCATATCACATGGTATATCGATACTCTATTAAAGTTTTCCAGTTTTCACTAAGGGAAACATCTTTAAGAATTATCCTATTACCCCTCCCACTCGAGTTGATGGATGAATGTAGTGAATAGTATATATTCCCAAGCACTATTCAACGTTTTGTTTAAATACTGGATGGATAATCCATCCAACATGCGAACCTCTACTCTAGCAATGTTGTTAATACTTCTTGTAAGCATAGGCCTCAACATCTATTTCGCCTCAAATCAGATTATAGGCGAAGCAGGTCAAACTACAACGTTTTCCATGACTATTGAGAAGACAAAAACATTGACTATAACCACTCTTGAGACGACCCGTATCACTGAGAGCCCTTACCCTTTAAAGATAATCGATTTCATGAAGAGAGATATCACCATAGATAAGCAGCCTCAGAGAATAGTGTCTTGTGCTCCAAGTATTACGGAGATACTTGCAGCCTTAGAACTAACAGAGTATATCGTGGGTGTAGACGAGTATAGTGATTATCCACCAGAGATTAAACGTTTCAGGGAAGAAGGCATTATAGAGAACGTCGGTGGAGTAACTACTCTGAACATTGAAAAGATCCTAGCTCTAAGACCTGACATAGTATTCGTTAGCCCAGGGGTACAGGGAGGGATCGTCCCCATACTGGAAGAAAAAGGGCTTACCGTAGTAGCCCTGGATGCTTCCACGGTGAATGATGTCTACAAAGAGATACTGATTGTAGGCAAAATAATGAATATCGAATACAAAGCTTTGAGCCTAGTCAACAGCATAAGGGATAGGATAGACTATGTTCAATCCAAGATCACTCAGGTAAAATCAAAGACAAGCGTACTATCAGTAATATGGCTTGAGCCTATATGGACGGCGGGGAACAGTACTTTCCTCAACGACATTATAGGGTATGCAGGCGGATATAATGTTCTAGTTGATTCTAATGGATGGTTTATGACGAATCCTGAAACAATAGTTACAAGAAATCCTGAAGTGATAATCGTCACCGCTATGTCTATAGGTATGAAACCTGAAGAAGTAATGGAGAAGCTGATGAGTATCCCCGGGTTCAGCTCGGTCAACGCTGTCAAGAATAATAGAGTCTACCTACTGTACGGTCAAGCTGAAAACGTCTTCCTTAGACCTGGTCCAAGAATAGGGGAAGCGGTAGAACTTCTAGCCAAGATACTGTATCCTGAGATATTCAATGTAGAAATTCCGAGGACTATTGATGAAGAATATACTAAATACTTATTTACAATCTCTATCCTAGCATGATGTATCGAAGGGTTCCAGATGTACAACATTTCGGTCTCCATCCTAGCTTTAAAGAAGAAGAAGCTTACTCTAGTCATAGTTGTGGGGTTATTACTAACAGTAACATTAAGTCTAATATCGTTAGTGCATGGAACCGCGGAATTCGGATTAGAAGACATCTTAAATCTACTTCTTAATCGTGGAGATGTGAGAAACATCGAATTAATAATGAATACTAGAGTTCCTCGAATAGTGTCAGCTATTGTTATCGGTGCCTCTTTATCTGTTGCGGGAGCAGTTATGCAGAACATTTTCAGGAATCCATTAGTAGACCCGTATGTTACCGGCATCGCATCTGGAGCAGCTTTTACAGCCTCTTTATCAGCTCTCCTCGGGATAACGTTCTTGTCACCTTCTTCATCATACGCTCTACCCGCTATGGCTTTAATTGGGGCGGCAACCGCCTTAACGTTAACGTTAATGTTTTCTAGGCTAGGTGGTGAAACGTACACAGCATTCCTACTCTCAGGCGTGGCCGTAAGCTTTCTATTCTCAGCAGCTACAACCATTGTCGTCACGATCTCCGCTGGGAAGACTTATGGCATAATCTTCTGGCTCTTCGGAAGCTTAATAACTTCGTCTTGGAGATATCTCTTCATAATGGTTTCTGTCTCAGCTACTGTTGTGGGTTATATCTTACTTAATGCAAGGAAGTTGAATATAATGATGCTGGGAGAAGACGAGGCACGGCAGCTCGGTGTAAATGTGCCCCTTCTGAGAAAGACAATGATAATCTCATTATCTCTTCTAACTTCTATCTCCGTAGCATTTAATGGAATAATAGGCTTCATGGGGTTAATAGCTCCACACATATCGAGAATACTCTCAGGCGAAGATTATCGGATACTTTTGCCCTCAAGCATCTTTACTGGAGCTTCTATCCTAGTCTTGGCAGATATGGTGGCCAGAACGATAATAGCTCCAGCCGAGCTTCCAGTAGGAGCGATAACATCATCGATCGGTGCGCCCATCTTTCTCATCCTGCTCTCCAAGAAATACAGAAGAACTTAGTGATATAATGTATGAAATAAGCTGAATACTGAATATGTTCATCGGATTTCAGTGATAGTTATGTTTATAGGATAGGATATGCCTTTAGTAGAGGAAGGTTATGACAACATATGAATCTTCAACTCCTAGATCTCGAGAATTATTTGAGAAAGCTAAACAATATCTGCCAGGCGGGGTAACCTACTCTATTAGATACTTCGAGCCTTATCCTTTCTATGTCTATAAAGCTTATGCACAGAAACTAGTCGATGTTGATGGAAACGAGTATACTGATTACTGGATCGGTCACGGCGCAAAACTCATGGGCCACAAATATCCGCCCGTCATGGAAGCTATCAATAGACAGATCGAGTACGGTATACATGTTGGTTTACCACATGAATGGGAGATAAATCTCGCAAGACAGATCTCTAGAATGGTTCCAAGCATAGATAAAGTTAGATTTACGAATAGTGGAACGGAAGCAAACATGTATGCAGTAAGGCTTGCCAGAGCATATACTAGGAAAACAGTTATCGTGAAATTTGAAGGAAACTGGCATGGCGGATACGATGCACTGCATGTCGCTGTATCCCCTCCCTATGATAAAGTATGTGCAGGTCTAACTAGTGAAGCAATAGGAGATACAATGGTCTTACCATATAATGACCTAGAAAGAGTAGAAAAAGCAGTCGGGAAGATTGAAATCGCAGGAATTATCGTTGAGCCAGTCGCAGGAGCGGGGGGAATGATACCTGCTGATGTAGAATTCTTGAAGGGTCTCAGAGAGATATGTGACCGTAAGAATGCATTACTTATATTCGATGAAGTGATAACAGGTTTCAGGCTATCGGCCGGAGGAGCTCAGAAGATATATAACGTTATGCCTGACATAACGACACTAGGCAAGATAGTTGGAGGAGGAGAATTCGCGGTAGGAGCGTTTGGAGGAAGAAACGAGTTTATGGAGCTACTCGACCAAACAAAACATAGAGAATACCACGAAAGAGTCTTCCAGGGCGGGACATTCACAGCCAATATGCTCATGACAGTAGCTGGATACACTCTCCTTTCAGAATTAGAGAGAAGACCCGAGATATACACTTACCTAGACAATCTCGGAGAAAAGCTAAGAAAGAATATTGGAGAAATATTAGAGAAGCTTGGGTTAGGCTACACTACCGGTATTGGCTCACTTGTAGGGGTACACTTCACGCCTGTCAGACCTAGGGATGTAAAGACGGCTCAAACAATGAAGGATAAAGAAAAATCAAGAAAATACTTCAAGCATCTATTAGAGAACAGGATAATTGCTTTAACATATGAAAACCCCCAATTCTTCATCTCATCGGCCCACACAATAGAAGACATAGAAAAACTAATACAAGCAACAGAAGAATTTGCAAAAAATATAGTAAAACAATAAGAGACGCTTGAAAAATCGAGGAATAATAAAGAAATAGAATCTATAAAGATGGTTAAGGTTTTTAAGAAACGATGAACATTTAGAAGAACGGCCCCGGTAGCTCAGCCCGGGAGAGCGCCCGGCTGAAGATCGCTAGAATAGGAAACATTAGAAACCGGGTTGTCGCAGGTTCAAATCCTGCCCGGGGCATATTTAGCAATCTAAAATAGTGCCGTATTAGTTTTCCAAAATTTTTAAGAAATCTTCTACCATTGTCCAGCTGGTACTGTCAACCAGGTAATTTGCCTCCTTCTATCCTGGTTTTTATGAGTGTGTTGTAGAATCTCTTTGTTCCATCTTTAAGCTCCTCAATAGGGTTATCTACATTAGCCCTATCATTGTAGTAACATCTTTATTCTTTGTTGCATACTTTACAAGCTCTTCTTTAATCTTGGTCGCAGGTTAACTGTCTTAGAATCTTTTATCTCTACGACCACTAATAAATTGTCTTAAAATGGATGAAATGTTGTTTTACCGGAAGCTTCTAACAGCAGAACATTTATATTTTGAAGAGGCCATAACTACGAGGTGTGAGAGATGAGTAAAATCCTTATAGTGGTTATGTCTATATTAATGTTCGTAGCTGGAGCATATGCTGCTGTAAATTATCCGCCCATGGCTGGATATTTAGGTTTGAAGGGGACTGTAATTACTGAGGTTAGGACTGTTCCAACAACCTTAACTTCTACCTTAACTTCTCAGACTACTATAGCGACTACAATGCTTAGTACTTCTACGTATACTGTGACTTCAAAAGAGTTTATTACAACCACCCTAATTCAGGTTGCTTCCTTTGTGACGGAAGTTACCAGGACTGTTACAACAACCGTGACGGCTGGGGGTACTACAACTGTCACTCCTACCACTACTACATCTACAACTACCCCTTCTGGCACTACTGCTATTTCAGCAGAACTCATAAATCCCTCTCGAATCTACTTTTCAGACGCTTTCAAAGTTCCTGGAGCAGTATATGTATACGATTATCAATACCATAATCTTGGGATACTATTTAATGTGACAAGAGGGCTTATAAGTTGCTTTACATTCCATCCAGGAATAGCTGAAAAGGTCTACTACGTAGATGCTAATACTAGAGAAATAAGATTGTATCTTTTAGGTGTAGGAGACTATGGTAAAGTCTTCAATCACACTACGTATATTAGATGTATTAGGTTTGGGCCTGAAAACAGGTTATACTTTAGCGAAGCGACTGGAGCTCGTGAGAACGGGAAAATTTACAAAATAGTTATGAATGAAGCAAAACTGTACTATGAGGTAAAGTTACAGGATGTCGGTGGTTCTTGGGCAGGGAACTTTGAGTTTGATGACGAGGGTAAACTTTACCTCTCTTCAGGAAATGTTGTTCCAGCAAACCTTTACGTAGTAGTTGATGTTAATCGAGCTCCAAGCAAGATAGCTACCTTCAACTTCCCAGTTATGGGAATAAGATATGTTAAGGGGATCATACTTCAAGCTGAAGGACGTCGGGTTAGCGTCAATAAAGGTCTCCTTCTCACAACTTTCGGATCCTCAATATATCTCTATGATCTAGACTCTAGAACTTTATACAAGATCTATGAAAATTCAATCTTCACTTGGCTCTCCGACGTTTCATTTTAATCCTAAACTTTCCATCTTTTTTATTTAACAGTCTTAAGATCTAGGAAAAATAATCAAAAATACAAAAACAATTTTTCTAGAATCTAATGAGATATACGTAGTTTTATAGATGTTGTCATTGTGCTAAAAAGAGTAGTGTTCGGATAGGAAAAGTATTAAATCATTTGGCTTCTCATATGCATTATATACGTCATCCTTATCATTATATAATGATATTGAACTCAGA
>JALNKM010000005.1 GCA_023268155.1 Candidatus Geocrenenecus huangii | reverse complement strand
AAACAAACCCTTGCCTACTTTCTTAGGAGCATAAGCTCCAAGCTTTAAAACATCATAGAGATTATAAAGTTTCTCCAAAAACCCTAGTGGAGGAGATGTAGTTAACAATCTTATAAGGCTCTCACCTATCTCCTCAAGCTTCTCAACATCAAGAATCTTCTTAATCGTATCAATATTTCTAAATAGGTTTGTAGCCATGCGCCAATCAGGATATCCTTTTATACTGTCAAATAGCAACGTAGGACCTCTAGAGTACATCACCCTCCTAGCTATTTCTGCAACCTCTAGCTCAGGAGTAACAGGAACTTTAACTTTACATAAATTACCCCAACTCTCAACCGCTTTTAACGCTTCCCTTAAATCCTTAAAAGTCACTTTAACGTCCCCTCAACCTTAAAAGTAAATGCTAAATTTAACTCTCACCGTAGAGTATGCAGTGTAGCTAAATGCGTAATAAAGCTAAATTAGCCTTAGCTATCTTAGTCTTGTTGGCTATAGTTATCGTAATGTTCAACTTTTTAGGGAAATCCTATATATGGAGCGCTGGCAAGCCTTCTAGTGAAGTTATTAACATAAGAATAGGGTTACTGCCTATAGAAGACTCTGTACCGTTCATAGTAGCTAAGTATGAAGACTTGTATGCTAAGTATGGTGTAAACGCTAGTATTGTAATGTATGGTTCTGCTATGGGGAGAGACTCAGCTTTCACAGCTGGTCTTATAGATGTTGCTCTTAATGATCCAATCACAACTCTTATTCTAGCTGATAAGGGGGTCAATCTTAAGATTATTAGCTTGCTCCTAGGAGAGTATCCTGAAGATGGACTATTTTACTTACTAGCTTCTCCAGACTCAGACATCGAAGTTCCTAAGAGTATAGCTATATCCCAGAACACTATTATAGAATTTGCTGCATGGCATATAATTAAAGGCTTAAATGTTAATCCGGGGTCTATAAACTGGATCGACGTACCACCTATACCTGTTAGATTTCAGATGTTGATTGAAGGTAAGGTTGAGGGAACAGTACTACCGGATCCATGGGGTACTTTAGCTATAGCTAAGGGTGCTAAGCTTATAGCTGATGATAAAATTCTAAAGACCCCTATAACCATGACCGTTATTATAGCTAGAAGTGATGTCGCTAGCCATAGCGTTGCATTAAAGCTTAGAAGTATATTAAACGAAGCTTTAAGACTGTATAAAGCTAATCCTGAAAAGTACCGTGAAGTTATTGAAAAGGAGATCTTCATACCAGAAGAACTTAAGGGCAAGTGGCTTCCAAAGTGGAGGGGAAATATCGTTGACTATCCTAAGAATAACTTTGAGCTAGTCAACTCGTGGCTTCTAGAGAAGAACCTTATATCCAAGCCTTTAAGCTACGAAGCTATAACACTGGTGCTTAAAGAATGAAGCTGGAGATCGTAGGGCTATCCTTTAGCTATGGCCCCAATATTATTTTCGATAACCTTAACGTAGAGTTTGAAAACGGTAGATTAAATGCAATCTTAGGACCTAACGGTGTTGGCAAGACTACACTCTTAAAGTTAATAGCTGGAATCATTAAGCCACATAATGGATCTATACTGTATAATAAGCAACCTTTGCCTAAGGGTAGCGTAGCCTACGTACCTCAAGATAACATGCTCCTACCCTGGCTTACACTTTATAGCAATGTAGAGCTTCCCTTAAAAATAGCCGGAGTCGACGATAATACAAGAAGACTAAGAGTGCTAAAGGCTTTGGAGGCTACGGAGGTTCTACACTTATCCAACAGATATCCTAAGCACATCTCAGGAGGGGAAAGGAAAAGAGTAGCTATCGCTAGAACTTTAGCATCGAACGCTCCTATACTCTTATTAGATGAACCCATGGCTAATGTAGATCCTAGTGGAAGAGAAGTCGTATGGAGAATTTTAAGAGGACTGTCTAATGAAAAGCTCGTAATTGTGGTGACGCATGAGATTAGTGAAGCTTTGATGGTAGGTGATCTAATATACGTGATGGCTGGGAGACCTGCTAATATAGTAGAAGTTCTTGAAGGTGGTGAAGAAGCTTGGGCTCGATTGAGAAGAATAATAACATTGTATTACAGACAGTAAAGAATGTAGGATATGTAACTTTAGTTTTGACGCTGGTCTGCATTCTATGGCAAGTAATAGCTATAACTAGTGATAAGCCTTATCTACCTAAGCTTGAAAGCATAGCTGCTAAGCTCTACTCAGAACTAGTCTACGGTAGACTGCTCGAAGATTTAGTCGCAACGATAAGAAGAATACTTTTATCAATCTTAATAGCCTTGATAGCAGGTGTATCGTTAGGCTTGCTATCGGCTAGGATAAGCTTGGGATACAGGATAGTTAGACCAATAATATTAGCAACGTACCCTATACCTCACGTAACCCTTATACCGATACTATTGTGGATCTTAGGAATAGAGTATAGCAAGATAGGTGTAATATCGTTAATAGCATTCTATTCAATAGCCATATCTACGATGGAGTGGTCTCTTAGATCTCCTAAAGAATATGAAGACATTGTAGAAACTATGGGTGGAGGGATGTACCACAAACTAAAGTACGTGATAATACCGTCAATAATACCGGGGGTTCTAACAGGGCTAAGGATAGCTACCAGCACAGCTTACGCTGTAGCATTCATAGCTGAAAGCTTCATATTGACTAATGGAGTAGGAGCATATATCGAGGAGTCGTGGCATAGGTTAGATTATGCTGGAGTTTACTCTGGGGTTGTGCTTTTATCAGTTATGGGGATAGTTACATACATGTTGATATGGTTAATAGAGAAGATGTATAGGAGGAAGATTGAGTAACTCTAGCCTAAGGGAATAGAGGAACTGTATTTAATAATTCTCGTACCTTCTTTTAAAAGCAGTAAACTATTAGTTATCTTTATCGATCACTATTAATTTTAAACCCTAGCCAGCTGATGAGCGGGACATTTTCCACAGTGAAGTGAGCTTGTTAAGTGTAATCGGCTACTAAGCATCTTTTTATGACGTTAAGAATTTATCTAAGAATTAGGTAGTCTCTGCTAGAGATGTTTCCTGAAGTTGTTCATGTTCCAGAGAAGTTTGATATTAAACCAGTGAGTTTAAAGTTTCTTCAAACAGCTTTGATAATAGTTGATATGCAGAATGCTTTCGTACACGAGAAGGGTAGATTGTTTGTTCCAGATTCGAGGAAGATCATAGAACCTGTTAGGAAGCTTTTAGAGAAGGCTCGTTCAAAGAAGGTCTCAGTTATCTATACTCAAGATTGGCATACGAAAGATGATGTAGAATTCTCTATATGGGTAGAACATTGTTGCAAACACATGGGAAGCAGAAATAATAGACGAGCTCAAACCTCTGGAAGATGAGATCGTAATCAGAAAACTTAGATACGATGGTTTCTATGGAACATGCCTGGAAGACATATTGAGGATGAGGAAGATAGAGTACACAATGATAACCGGAACTGTAGCAAACATATGTGTTTTACATACAGCTGGAAGCGCAGCATTAAGAGGGTTCAAGATAGTTTTACCCGTAGACTGTATAGCTGCATTACTCTGTATACTTCGTTAGGAGTCTACAGAATTGGAGAATACTACATATGCGACAACTTTACAAAGACCCACGCGTTTACAGCAGATGAAGTTAAGCCAAATACACAGTTCCATAAATGGATATACCATCTCCTGAAGATGCTGGAGGGGGAGGGTGATTGGTGGAGCTTCTTCGTCGGCGATGAATCAGAATACTACTACATGCTTGATGAATCAAAGATTGTAGAGAGCTATGAATCAGTGGCAAGAATAATCTACACGATTGCAACAGATATAGACAGGTATGCTGAGAGGATAGGTATGCTCTCACATAATATATAAAGATTACTGTTATGCTCCGGCCGGGATTTGAACCCGGGTCCCGGGCTCGAAAGGCCCGTATACTTGTCCGGGCTATACTACCGGAGCATTACTGTTCTAGCCCAAATCTTTGGATGTGAACTATTGCCTGTTTTCTAAGCACTGTTTACACGTTCTCATTTTTAGAAGAAGCAAAGGAATTTAAAAACTTGTCTTCATTTGGATAAAACTATCTTGGAGAATTTTAGAGTTTCCTAGATAGGTATGGAGTATAGATCTCAAGATCGTGATTCGCAGCGTTGATTAGAAATTCCTAGAGTTTGTTAAAAAAAGTAAATCTTAAAAACAGGTTTTACCAGGTTTATCGCATGATAAGACTAGTTCAAGAATTAAAGAAGAGAACCGAAGTTCCATTGGATGAATTCCAAGGATTCATCTTGAAGAACTATGTTAAGTTCTTGAAGAAGGCTGTTGGACTTAGGTCAGCTTCTGTAAATTTCGTTTATGGTGGATATCAAGTACAGGAGCTCCCCGTGGATTGCTGCATAGAGATGGAGTTCAGGAACGAAGACCTATTCAAGAAGGCGATCGAGAGTGAGGAGGGCAAGAAGATCCTTGATGAACTAGGCAAGGTAGCTGAGAAAAGCGTCTTCCTATATTTAAAGGGAAAAGTAATAAAAAAGCCTGAAGTGAAGCCGGCGAGGAAAAAGAAGAAAGCGAAAAGATAAGCTAAGTAGGTAGCAGTTTTCCATTATCAAATCCTGCTTACTTCATTGCAACCATTTTTTCATTTTTCTAATCTTCGACTATTTGGGGAATTCATATCCACATTCCGGGCATTTAACATAATCACATGATATAACTGATGGGCACCCACCACACGAGAAGACTCTAGAATAGCTAATCTCGAAGACATGTCCACACTTTGGACACTTAACGATGTTCTTTCCTCCTCTACTACTCATCTAATAAGATGAGGATAGGGCCTAGTAGAAAAACATTACACACTACCTCATTTATAGATGGATAAACGATTATATGAGACGTATACATCGATGAGCCACTAAACCACCTCGTAAAAGTTGATATGACGTAGATGACTAAGCTCAAGTTTGACATTACATATGGTTTTGCTTAAGAGTCTATCTCGGAGAACTAGAAGATTATTACATGGATGAGGGCTTGTTTGTGTGCTGCCCAGCATTATACGTGTAGTAAATAGTTAGTTTCCATAATGATCAACGTAAAAACTAAGAGTGGTTTCAGAAACCTAGGGAGAAAACATCTTCATGCATCGATTCTGATGGCTGCTTCACCTCACAATCTTGTTAATCGAGTAAGCTTATTATTATCTTTAACAGATATTTTTAACATGCATAGTCAAGTTAAGAAGGAGAAGCTTTCAATTATAGCTTTTTCAGGAACTGTAGACAAGCTTTACCCAGTAGCGATATTAGCATCTGGAGCTGCAGCCATGGGCATGGATGTAGAGATATTTCTAACATTCTGGGGTTTAAATGCATTTAGAAAAGACCAGCTCAACCAGCCTGGAAGGATCTCTAGAGACTTCGAAGAAATGGCGCCTGTTATGATGAATATTTTCAAGGTTAAGAATGTACCCCACTGGATAGATATGCTTAAGCAGGCTAAAGAATTCGGGAATGTAAAAATATACGCATGCGCCATGACTTATGATCTGTTCCAGATGAAGAAAGAAGAATTATCAGAACTGATAGACGGTGTGGTTGGAGTAGGAGAATTCTTAGAAAAAGCTAAAGAGAGCAATATAACCTTATTTATCTGAGAAATAATTGAGTTGGGGGGCATGTAATGAGTGAGATCAAAGTGAATAAGGTCGTGGATGCGAGGGGTAGTCACTGCCCTGGCCCACTCATGGAGTTGATAAAAGCTATCAGGAATGCAGGCGTCGGCGAGGTTATTGCTGTATATTCTACCGATAGCGGCTCAAAGACAGATATTCCTAGATGGGTTGAAAAAGCCGGACACCAGCTAATAGGTGTCTACGAGAGAAATGGATACACAGAATTTATCGTTAAGAAGGTAAAGTAAGAACATAAAGGTATGAAGAAGATTCTGGTAGTTGGTGGAGGAACAGGTGGCACAATAGTAGCTAATGTTCTAGCTAGGAAACTTTCAAGAAAAGAAGCTGAAATAACAGTTGTAAGCGAGTCTCCTAAACATATCTATCAGCCAGCTTTCATCTACACGGCTCTAGGATACAATCTTCATGAAAGAGATATCGTGAGAGGAGAGGAAGAGCTACTAGATAAAAATGTCAAATTAATTATAGATAATGCTCTCAGGATAGATGTAGAGGATAGGTATGTGGTCCTGGAGAGAACAGGTAAACTTGA
The DNA here is from genome assembly GCA_023268155.1 of Candidatus Geocrenenecus huangii. GTDB lineage: Archaea > Thermoproteota > Nitrososphaeria_A > Caldarchaeales > Wolframiiraptoraceae > Geocrenenecus > Geocrenenecus huangii. The sequence goes on along the minus strand of JALNKM010000005.1, from coordinate 94,034 downwards.
TTACGATTACATGGTCATAGCTACGGGTTCCCGGATAGTTCCAGAAGAGGTACCTGGATACCAGGCCACATATCACTTCTACGGTTTAGAAGAAGCTAATAGATTAAGTAAAGCTTTAGAAGAATTCAGTGGAGGAGTCATAGCGGTTGGTATAGGGGGGATACCGTATAAGTGTCCGCCAGCACCTGCAGAATTCTGCTGCTTACTAGACTACTACTTCACGAGAAAGAAGATAAGGGATAAAGTTGAGATTCACTATCTATCACCTCTACCCAGAACATTTCCTCACGAAGCTGTAGCAGAAGCTATAACAGAAATGATGGAGAAGAAAGACATACATTGGCATCCAATGTTCAATATAGAATCAGTAGATCCTGAGAAAAGGATAGTTTACTCTCTAGAAGGAGAATCTCTTAGATTCGATCTACTTGTTATGGTTCCACCTCATAGAGGTGCAAAAGTAGTTGAGGAATCTGGACTCGGGGTTGATGGTGGATGGATACCAGTAGATAAACATGCTCTACAATACAAAGATTATAGTGAAGTATACGTTATTGGAGATGCTACGAACCTGCCTGTATCTAAGTCTGGAGCAGCTGCACATTTTGAAGCAAAAGTAGTCGGCGATAGAATATACGCAGATATTACTGGAAAGAAGAGTAAGCCAGTCTATGACGGGAGAGTATTATGCTTCTGCGACGCAGGATTCAGAAAAGCAATATATATGGATTTTAATTATGAGAAACCTCCGAGAAAACCTAGGTTCAGCTATCTATGGTACTTAGGGAAACAGGCTGTTAACAAATTATACTGGAGCCTGATACTGAAAGGTATAGTCTAACATCCATAGACCATGAAACTTAGATCCCTAATTCTTAGAACACTCTAAAACACATAGAAGAGATTACTAATGGGCCGGGTGGGAATCGAACCCACGTCCTCCGCCGCATTCTGGAAGTTTAATCCTGTCAGGGCGGCGTCATAGCCTCTAGACTACCGGCCCATTATCTTCACCTCGCTATCTTATATTTAAGATTTTAACATTATGTCTAGTTTATTCAAAGATTAAAGAAAGATAGAGAATTCTTTTATCTACTATGCGGATTATGCTAATATTCATTCCAGAGAATGTTAGTAGATTTATAGAAGAGGATTACTTTTTCTACCTAGCTCTTACCTAAGTCTGATTACTTTCTTCCCATGTAGTTGAGGTACTATTCTTAGTTCAGCATTTGGAAATTCTTTGGATAATTCTCTTCCTTGAAAGAGCCAGTCTAGTAGTATTGCTAGAGCAGCTACTTCGCTGTGTGGTTGGTTTGATACTGCTATGTTGTAGTCTGCGAGCTCGTAGACTTCTCTCGGTACTTTCTGGGAGCCCACTATTATCATTATATTATTCTGATCCCATATTCTTCTTAATTCTTCAATTACGTCCGGCAAGTTTACTCCATACATAGTTAAGTGTATAATCTTCCCCTCATTCCTCTTCCATCTCTCGATAGCTTCTCTCCAATTTTCCTCAAATCTTATCTTGAATTCTCCGCCCCACTTCTCGATGAATTTCTCAAGCTTGGATATCAGGCCGTCATCTCTCTCGCCAGATACTATTACTTCATTTGCACCAAAGGCTCTAGCCGTTAAGACGACATGCGTCGTCAATCTTTTATCTCTAACTATTCTATGCCCAAGTCTTAGTATGGATATTCTACCCATTTCTACTTCTTATGCTTAGCGGCCTTCACTTTCTCCTTCACTAATGGCTCTTCTGCAACCTTCTTAACTTTAGATATTTGTTCTAAATGTTTCCTGATCTCGGCTATCTTCATCTCTATAGCTTTTATCGTATCTTCATTATCGATTGGCTGGAGAAGTTTACCGCAGATAGGACATTTGAATAGATTATTCAATGCTTCTTCGAAGGCAAGCTTCCTGCACCCCCTAGTCTCGCACCAGTAGAATTGATGCTTCTTCTCATATTCTAATCTTTCCTCGAGTCTTTCAAGTATCTTCTTCGTGTTCGTAATGATGAACCCGGTTACCTGTTCCTGGCTCACATACCATTTAAAAATTCTATGCCCAGTTTCCTTCTCCCTAGCTAACTCGTAATGGAGGATACCTTGCTCATTCAGTTTATGAAGAAATTTTCTCACTTCTTTAATATCTAACTGAAGAATACGTGAAAGTTCTTCATCGGTTATACCGGGTTTCTTCAAAAGATTTTTCATAATCTTTCCAGCATTCTCCCCTCCAACCAATACAGCCAACTCGATTATAGTATCCTCATCGATATGTAGAAGCATACCATCTTAAAAATAGATTCATAGCTGTTAAAATAGCTTTACAGATTATGATAACCTATTTATATCCGCTCCTATCTCGTATCAATTATGGCTGACATAGTAATTAGAAATGCTTTTCTTAGAAAGTATGGAAAGACGTATGATCTCTCTATTAGAGAGGGTAGAATAACTAAGATAGGGAGGGTAGAAGAAAAAGGAGAATTAGAAATAGATGCGGAGGGGAGGCTTGTCACAGAATCTTTTGTGAACCCTCATCTACATATGTGTAAGGTTTACACTTTCCAAATAATCGGTGAAGAGGCAGTAAAGCATTATCATGGAGAGATGATGTCGGGGGCCATGACAGCGATAGAACTCGCATCAAAGATCAAGGAAAGATACCATGAAAGCTGGATCTACGAGAATGCTAGGAAAGCTGCTCTCGAAGCTTTAAAGCATGGATGTACCCATATACGCGCCTTCGTAGACACAGACACGAAAGCGAGACTTGAAGGCGTAAAAGCTATCTTAAAACTTAGAGATGAATTGAGAGGGGTCTTAGATATAAAAGTTGTCGCTTTTCCCCAAGACGGTATTCTAAGAGACCCTGGTGCGGAAGATCTTATCTGGAGAGCGGTTGAGATGGGATGCGATGAAGTTGGGGGAATACCCTGGATAGAATACACAGAGCGGGATGAACTCTTACATATAGATAAGATGTTTGAGGTAGCTAAGAGATATGATAAAGACGTAGCTATGCTTACAGATGATGCAGGAGACGCATCACTAAGAACTACCGAGATGCTTGCGGTGAAAGCTATTAGAGAAGGATGGGTCGGCAGAGTGACAGCATGCCATGCTAGAGCTATGCAGCTTTACCCTGAGCCATACTTTAGAAAATTAGTACACCTCTTGAAGGAGGCCGATATGAATATAGTCTCCGACCCTCATACAGGTCCACTCCACGCTAGGGTAAGAGAACTATTATCTCATGGAGTAAACGTAGCATTTGGACAAGACGATATAGCAGACGCATATTACCCTTACGGTAGAAACAAGATGCTTGAAGTAGCATTTCTAAACTCTCATCTATTGTGGATGACGGCGCCCGCCGATATGGAGACGTTATACGACATGATCACCGTGAACGCAGCGAAATCCATGAATGTGAAAAATCACGTACTGGAGGAAGGTGGAAAAGCAAATTTAGTAATTCTTAATGCGAGATCAGTTTATGAAGCAATCTGGATCCAAGCGGAGCCCCTTTACGTAATCAGCAATGGGAAGTTAGTGGTAGAGAATGAGGAGAAAACGACCTTCCACATTAAGTAAGAAGACGAGAATGTAGAGATATTATAGCTTAATAGGGCTGGATCCCTAGTTCTTTTGCTACATCTTCTAAACCGACTTCTTTCATCTTCTCATAGGATGGGTATCCTCTATCATCGTAACATCGTAGCCTATAGTATTCTTTCAACATATCATCCAGTTCAACGACGTGGCCCTTACATGGACCAGCAGGGGCAGGCTCCCTCAAGAGTCTCTCTGGAAGCCTATCGTCTTTACTTGATAACCCCTCTCTTAAGTTAAAGGCTCTCTCGAGTAAGTATATTCTCTCCCCGATGACTCTGACGTCTTCTTCAGTATATCTTATACCTGTTGCGTATGTTAGTGCCTCTGCTATATCTTTGAAATAGAACACGGGAGGCCAATGAGTAACGAACTTGCAGAGAACAAGCGAATCCACTAATGCTGCAAAATTTTCAGAGTCTATGACCATTAATGGTTTGAATACGGGGCTAAGTCTATCTGCTCCTTCAGGCATAATACTGCGTCCATATATCTTCTTCGCTCTCTCTTCAAATCTTTCTAGTATTGCATCGGGCCATCCAACCTCACTTAAGAATTCTGCGGACGTTAAGTGGTCTGCACCTCTATTTGCGACCGCATGTGACAAGCCCATCGATTTCTGAGCTCTCCCGTCTTGAGAGGGAATATCTACTCCCTTCACAGTCATATCATATATTAAAGCTTCCCCACCTATCCTTAGAGCTAATCTATGAGTTCCTTCAGCCATTAAGTCTCCTATACCCCTTCTGTAAGCGATCATCTCTATAGACTTTATCAAGATCTCTGGGTCTCCCCACTTGAACTCTAAACCGTTTGTGAACTCTTTATTAATTATTCCTTTCTCGTACAGCTCCATCATGAACCCTACTACTCCTCCAACATCGTCTGTATCCATTCCAAGCCTATTAGTTAGCTGGTTGGCATAGATTATTGCTTCTAGGTTACTGTTCCCTATCCTCCCACCATAAGCATCTAGTGTTTCATACTCTAATCCATATCCTCCTTCACATGCGTATCTTCCACTTAATACTTTATGTCTCTTCTTACAGTGCAAGGGGCATCCATAACAAGAACCTTCACCAACTCTGTAAGAGTCTTTAAGAATCTCCGCACTTAGTTTTTCGAATTCTTCAAAATATCCACTCTGTAAGTTTCTTGTAGGATACCTAGCGATCTCGTTCATTAAGTTTACGAGTATCGTTGTTCCATACTTTTTTACGCTTTCGCTGAACGGATGGCTGAGAAGTTTTTTAATAGCTTCTACAGACTTCTCATAAAACTTGTATTTATTATGTAATCTAATCTTTCTTGTTCCATAAACTGCTATCGCTTTCAGCTTCTTAGACCCCATAACCGCTCCCAGACCAGACCTAGCTATCGCTGCATACTTATCCACCATTATCGACGCTATTCTCACCTTATTTTCTCCAGCTGGACCAATTATAGCTGTATGAATATCTTCTCTGATCTCTTTTTTAAGCAGGTCATGCGTCTCCCAAACATCTTTTCCCCACAGATTCTCTGCACTCCTAATCTCCGCCACTCCATCATCTATATACAGGTACACGGGTTTCTTCGAAGTTCCTTCGATTATTACTGCATCAAATCCTGCGAACTTAAGATATGGAGCAAAACCTCCTCCACAATTTCCTTCACCCCAAGCATTTGATAGTGGCCCCTTCGCAGCAGCATGAAGTCTCCCACTCGAAGGCCAGAGAGTACCATTTAGAGGCCCTGCTGCAAATATGAGTTTATTCTCTGGTGAAAGGGGATCGATGCCTTTCCTCAACTCATCCCATAATATTCTAGCGCCGAACCCATTTCCACCAATGTATTTTTGAGCTAAATGTTCAGGCGTTACTTCATACTTTATCTTTTCTTCCGAAAGGTTAACCCTTAGTATCCTACCCATCCATCCATACATGTTCTCCACCTCATACTTTATAGATTGGTTTGATCTCCATTTCTGTCATTTTTAGAGCTCCTGTTGGACAGTTGTCTACGCAGGCGCCGCAGGTTACGCATTTATTCGGAATTGGTAGTTCTGACGTAATCCAGATAGATTTGGTAGGACAGACTTCAACGCATACCCCGCATAGAGTACATAGAGCCTCATCGATCAGTATGCTTTTATTTACAATGCTTATCGCATTCTCTGGACAGTTCCACATACAGATTCCACAATTATTACATACATTTATTCTGAACCCGTTTGGGTCATTATCGATTATCTTTATCTTTGATTTGCTGAGCTTCTCTTCTCCAAAATTCACCATGGGGCACGTCATCATACATATGTTGCATCCGACACATTTAGAGCCGTCTCCAAATAATCTCTTAACGACCGGCACGCTTCATCCACCTGAGGGTGGGAACATTATTGTTATCTCATCTCCATCTTCAATTTGGAGGTCGGCTTCTTCGAATGGCTTAAATCCATCTTTGTCGAAAACTCCTATAGTAATGCTATTCTTCATCAAAACATAGCCTCGAAATATGTTAGCGTATCTGGAACCCGAAGAATCCCGTTTATCATGTTTAACATAGTCTCTATAGATTATCTCAAGTAGATCTTCTATTGTTGAACCTCTGCTCAAAGTAATCTTATCCAGTTTTTCTTTCAAGATATCTCGTGAAGGAATTATTTTTACATTAACAGCGATTTTTTCACCCACATCTTTATATGACGGCATCTTTAATTTATATATTTCGTAATTAATTATGTAGAGGTGACTCGACATTTTACTCATCGATTATTGACCCTTTGTTAAATTTGTGGAGAAAGAAAAGTGTAGGTAACCAGGACTGGGTAGTTCATAAAACATAATGGTGGGTTGAGTATTCTATGTCTGAAATTATCTAAATATTGTAAAAGTTTATATTGGCTTATACATCGAATAATACGTGTTCGGGAGTGGTATGTATTGAAGAGTAAGAAAACTGTTAATGGCGTGTCTAAGGCTATTGCAGTTCTTCTCGTTCTAGTAGTAATCTTAGCTTTAGTTGCAGTCCTCGAGCCGGTTCTATTGCCTACCAAGACTGTAACAACAACTAACGTAATTACTGAAACCAAGACTCTGGTGACTACTTTAGGAGCGGCAACCGTAACTGAGACAAGAACCGTTGAGAGGACTGTTACTGTTGGAAAGCCTCTGAAGACGGAACTAGTAGTTAGAGCAGTTTTCCAGACCCCTGTAAGTGAGCCTTGGGATGGAGCCATACATACAGCGATACTAGCTGTTAAAGAAGAGTTCGAGGCCAAGGGTATAAAAGTTGATTACCAGTTTGTAGATAGGAAGATAGATCCCAAAGAGTTTGAGCTAGCTCTAGAAGATGCCGCAAAAGTTGCAGACATAGTCTTCTTAGACGCATTCTTGAAAGAAGATATTGCGAGGAGAGTAGCCCAGAAATATCCGAACGTAGCTTTTGCGGCTGGAAGCGAGTATTTACCAGCACCTCCAAACTTTGCGGTCTTCGATAACTGGCTACATCAACCGGCATTCTTAGCAGGGGTAATAGCTGGAAAGATCACGAAGACGAATAAGATAGGAGTGGTTGCAGCGATGGAGATAAACGAGGTGAATAGGATAGTGAATGCCTTCATAGCTGGAGCAAAGAGTGTAAATCCAAATGTTAAAGCTAAAGTCGTATACCTGCTTGGAAATATCCCGCCAGGAGAATCCCCATGGTATCATCCGGCTACAGCTAAGAGGCTTGCTAAGACATTGATAGATCTTGGAGCAGATGTGATATTTGCTGAAAGGGTTGGAGCGGAGGAAGCAGCTAGAGAAGCCTACGCCGAAGGTAAGGAAGTCTGGGTTGTAGGAAACATGGCGGACCAGTATGAGAGAGCTCCGGAAGTAACTATAACTAGCCTGGTCTGGGATATGAGGCCAACAGTTCGAGTAGCTTTCGAGAGAGTGCTGGCTGGAACATGGACTGCTGACAATCTCGGAACATATTCTTGGACGAGCTTTGGTGGATCATATCTAGCAGATTTCCATCACTTCGGCAAACCTTCACCTCCTATGACGTCAGAGATACTGAGCCTAGTTAAAGAATGGGAGACGAGGATAGTTAATGGACTGACGTGGATACCTATAATTGAGGCATCGCCGACATCAGATTATTAGAAAACAACACCTAACTTTTTTTATCATCTCTTTAAGTATTATAGGTGAAAAGTTACATGAAAGCTAGGGTAATGGAGCCGGCAATCAGATTGGTTGAGGTCTGCAAGACTTTTCCAGGCGGCGTAGTAGCCGTAGATAATGTATCCCTAGAACTCGAGGGTGGAGTACTTTATGGGTATGTTGGACCTAACGGTGCAGGAAAATCTACCATAACTAACTTGATAAGCGGTTACTATACTCCAGACAAAGGAGAGATATACGTTCATGGAGTTAGAATACTAGATTTTCATCAAGCGATCTCAGAAGGAGTAGTAAAAGTGGAACAGCATCCGAATCTAGCTCCATGGCTTACGCCGGCTGAACACCTAGCCCTGTTGATCCCCAAGATCTTTTATAATGTTGAGGGCTTAAAAGAGAAAGCCAAAGAGCTAATTAACACAATAGGTGTTAAAGTTGATCTCGATGCACGTGTCGAAGATTTACCTATAGGCAGTCTAAGAGTATTTGAAATTGTTAAAGCCTTGATATTATGTGACCTTTTTTATCAAGTTGGGAAGAAGCCGATCTTAATACTGGACGAAGCAACTGCCTTTCTACCTATCCAACAGAAGAAAATATTAAAGAACATGTTGAGAAATCTAACCCTCCTCGGATACACCATTATACTGATCTCGCATGACCTAGCAGAGGTTATAGACGTCTCAGATGAGATACTCGTGATGACCGCTGGAAAGATAGTTTCTAGGTTTAAGTCTGAGAAACTAGATATGGCGGAGCTCATTAGGTCGATGTTTGATACTGTCCCAGTATCAGAGTCCGTTAAAACTGATTATACACATATTAAGGAAGAGGTGGCACTAACAATAGACTCTTTAAAAGTTAGAGACGATAGAGGTCACCTAGTCATAAGAGACCTGAACTTAACAGTATTTAGCGGAGAAGTTCATGGGGTAGCAGCTATTCCTGGGACAGGAGAGAAAGAACTTGTAGAGTGCATATACGGTTTGAGACCTGCTGAATCTGGCAAGATAATATTATTCGGAGAAGATGTAACGAACCTAAACATTTATCAAAAAAAGGTTAAGGGCATATCTTTTATCTCGGATGATAGGATTAGAGATGGGTTGATACCTGATGCAACTGTCGAAGATAATCTGACTATAGGAAGCGAGTACAAGTTCACCTACTTTAATCGATTACTAATAAATAAGAAGGTTAAAGAAACATTAGCTAAACAATTGATACAGGAATTCTCTATAGTTGCAAAAAACATAAAGTCGCCTGTCACCACCCTCTCAGGGGGTAACATGCAGCGTGTATATCTTGCGAGGATTATGGGTCGGCTTGGAAGACTGCTGATAGCTCTACATCCGACCATCGGTTTAGATCCTATGGGGACAAAGCTATTCTTCGATAAAGTTGGAGAAAGAAAAGCTAAAGGTCTCACGACCCTCATATTCTCGCCTAACGTAAAAGAGCTCATAACGTTCTGCGATAGAATCTCAGTCTTGAGTAATGGAAGGATCATTGGAACCTTTAAAGCAGAAGAGGCAAGTGTTGAGAAGATAGGGTTAATGGTTAGCGGGGTCGCCTAGATTGTTTAAGATAAAGTTATTGAAGAGAGAGCCGCTGCCAGCAAAGTACCGGATACTTCTACCGATACTCTCAACCTTGATCGCGGTCGCTACTTCATCGGTATACGTCCTAATAGCTGGACGTGACATAGTCCAAGTGTACTATTACCTGATTACATGGCCACTTACATACCCGGCTGAGATACTAGTCACTTCAACACCCTTGCTTTTACTAGCTCTAGCTATATCTATTGCATTTAAGGCGAAGTTCTGGAATATAGGGGCTCATGGACAATTTATTGTAGGTGGATTGATAACGGCCTGGCTTGGAGTTAGGCTTGGAGATTTAACCCCTCATCTACTAATTCCTTTACTAATGTTGTTAGCTTGGCTTGGTGGTGCTGGAGTTGCTTTAATATCTTGGTATTTGAAGGTTAAGAGGAATCAGGATGAAGTCCTTACAACGATATTGATCTGGTCAGCGATCCTACTGATTAATGCTGGTTTACTAACCGGGCCTCTTCGTTCTCCCTATACTACCTATCCACAATCTCAAGAGATAAGCGTTAACGCTAAGCTTCCAATATTGATGCCTGAGACGAGGCTTCACGCAGGGGTAGTCGTTCCATTCATTATTGCGGCCATACTTTGGGTAATCTTTAATAGAGCAAGTTTCAGAAACAATATAATTGCTGTTACTGTTCCCAGAGTAGCTCTCCTCGAAGGAATAAATATCTCCAGAACGTATTTCTGGGTAGCTTTCCTGAGTGGTGGAATCGCCGGACTAGCTGGATCTATAGAACTCATGGGTATTCTATACTACATGACGCCGTTTATTGGTCCAAACTATGGTCTTGTAGCTTTAGCGATAGCTATGCTTGGAAACCTAGACCCGGTAGGGATTGTTGTGGCAGCATTCTTCTTCAGCATCTTAATTAATGGAGCTAATGCAATGAGCTGGAATACCGGAGTCCCGAGCTTCTTGTCAGATATAATCCAAGCTCAAACACTCATCTTCTTCCTAATCTTCAGCATCTTCAATAACTACAGATTAACCATCGTGAGGACTGAAGCTGTTAAGAGTAAGTCTCCACCAATTACTTTGAAGTTCTCGGGAAGAGTTAATCCGACAAGCCGTCAGATAATAATTAGTAAAAATAATCTGAAGATCTTGATAGTTGCCATCGCGGTTCTCTTATTCTTTTCGATTCTGGGACAAGTTTACCCAGAGTTTAAGATGAGCTTTATAGAGACAGTGGCTTCAAGTATACTCGTTCTAACCCTAGTGATCTCAACCCCGATAGTATTCGCTGGGATAGGTGAGACCTTTACGGAGAAGTCCGGCGTAATAAATCTTGGAATACTTGGAGTAATGATCTCTGGAGCAGCATGGGGATTTATGGGAGCATACTTTAGTGGAAACATCGTTATCGGAGTAGTAACTGCGGCTTTATCAGGTATATTATTCGGCTTACTGTTCGCATTCCTAGTAGTAACGCTCGGAATCCAGCAACATATCGCGGGGATAGCTATAACATTCTATTCTATGAATGTTGCCTACTTCTTCCATAGACTCTTGATAGGATCCCCGCTTGTCGAGCCAACTATTCCTCCTACATTCCCTATACGAATACCTTTCTTTGAATCATTACCGATTATAGGAAGTCTGTTTAAACATAATCTCTACACCTATGTTGGAATATACCTTCTACCCCCACTTGCTATCTTCATATTCTTCAAGACTAGGTGGGGGTTGATCTTGAGGGCGGTAGGAGAGAATCCGAAGACGGTGGATTCAGCTAGAGTTAAAGTTCACTTAACTAGATATCTCGCCGTAATCCTGGGGACGTCTCTCATGTCTATAGGAGGAGCATACTATTCATTGGTTGATCTGAGAACCTTCAACTTGAATGTCGGAGGAGAGTGGAGCTGGATAGCTCTTGCATTAGTAATATTGGGGAACTGGAATCCGTTATGGGTTTGGTTAGCCTGCATATTCTTCGGCATGCTTAATGCCGTACAAGCATGGTTGGTAGCAACCGTTATTCAGATACCTTACCAGTTCTTCCAATCAATACCTTACATAGTTACGATAGCAGCCTCAGCAATACTAGGTAAACGTGTAAGGCCTCCTAAAGCTTTACTACAGCCATACAGAAGAGAATGATAGAGTATGGATAGAATCATTTTATCGGAAAGAGTAGATGAAGTATCCGATATACGCTCGCTACAAGAATGGTTTAATCAATTGTTGAAAGATGCCGGAGTAGAGGTGTCGATTGGAAGAATAAACAATAGATGGTTATACGTTGAAGCTAGTAAGGTTTCCCTTTTCTCATCTATGCTGAATCTGCAAGTGTATTATCCTCTTGAAGTAGCTGAGAGACCTATACTTAGAACATGCTGGGTGGAGAAGATACAAGGTAATAATGTGACGTATTCTTATCCATTGATCGATGGGTCGTCGAAGTTCTCGAGATCTCGACTAGATGATTGGGTAGGGTATCTAGGATGTGGAAAAGATAGCTTGGATTGTCTCGATGTATTGAAGAGTACAGGGGTTCAGGTAGGGTACCCGATAAATTTGACAATTAACAAGCCGTCAGTACTTTATAGGAAATTGCTTGAGAGATTAACAATCCTAGGTTTGGATGTGGTCTTTGTGAGGGGGTTAACGCCTTTAGAGCTTAACAGCATATTAGATAGAGAGATAGTGAATAAGTTTACCGCAGACTATATTCACCTTACATTAACCACCCATATACTATACCTGAAGCTTGGAGTAAAACCTTCGAAAGCTATTGAGAAGTTATCGGAGACAGCTTCCAAGCTAAGCATACCCTTAACTTACACTATATGTGAATGGAAGAAGCTAGAATCCATCTTGTCGTTACTGGAAACTAATATATGAAGAGAAACTACATAATAATCAATCAAGCTAGATGATGTGAACATTAGGGGAAATACCCCCATTATTGTTCTCGGAAGTAGCGATTAAGTTCTATCCCATAACTACACCTGCTCATAGTTTAAAGATTTTCAGAACAGATGCTAGACATCACCTACTTTCACGAAGAGGATGTAGTGTCAAGAATTACAATCTAAGAGAGTCTTGAGTAAAACATTGCCAGAGTACTAATGGGCCGGGTGGGATTCGAACCCACGTCCTCCGCCGTCTCCTCGATAAATTACTGTGAGGGCGGCGTCATAGCCTCTAGACTACCGGCCCGCATCTAAAGATCTATCTCAATTTTTATATCAATCTTTCTGTTTATTGTTATCTCTTTATTTCACGTTTCTTCCATCTAAGATTGTAGCTTCTACATTTTCTGCATTTTTCAGCTGTTGGAGCATTCCTTGATCCACACTCTCTACAGATCTTGTAATATAATCTACGTTTCTGGGCTAGTTGTATTAAAGTAGCATCTCTTAGAGGCATCTTCTTATCTTTTAAATGAATAACTGGGTTGAATATATATTCTTCCATAGGTAAGGTCTTCCTTAGATAGAATAGGTTTTTATGCTAGGAGAAATAATGGTTTTCAGCCCACAACTGTGTAAATAGAGGTAATGTAACATGGCTCATAAAGAAATTCCAACGGTATTGGTGGGGAAAAAGCCTTTAATGAATTATGTGTTCGCATGCCTAACAACACTACAAAGCGGAGTAGATCAGATAGTTCTAAAAGCAAGAGGTAGAGCGATCAGCAGAGCCGTAGACGTCGTCCAAGTGCTACAGAGAAGATTCTACAAAGACTTAAAGGTAGCAGACATAAAACTGGGGACAGAAGAATTAACTGGCCCAAATAATCAACCCATAAGTGTAAGCACAATAGAGATAACCTTGAAGAGATAAACAACGTATTCACATAGAAGACTCTGAAGATTCAGCTTATCCGCTGAAGGCCACAAGAGCAGAGCGTGGGCATGATGCTAGAGGTGGTTAGGTGGACTTACCAATATGTTCATTCGACTTGAAATCGGGGATGTTATGTCCCCGATGCGAGGAAAAGATACTGAGAGGACTCTACGACGACCTCGACATCAAAGTTATGAAGACCTTCATCGAGCTGGAGAAAGAATTACCGAAGCTTGCTAAGACAGGATACGTGAAGACGGTTGAATTCGCAGATACAATATACATCATCTTGAAAGAAGATAGTCTAAAATACATTGACCAAGAAACTCTCTATTTACTAAAGAAGAAATTGAGAGAGAAACTTGGCAAAAAGATTAAGATAATAGAAGACGATAAGAATGTTTCTAGATTCATCGAGAAACTCGTTGCACCTGCCAGAATAATTACAATAAATAAGATATGGCTGCCGGATGGAAGTGAAGAAATGAGAGTAATCCTCGATAGGGAGAGAAGTCTGCAGGCGGCGTCATCTGTTATAGAAGTCGTCAAGAAGGTTAAGCATATAACTTTAAGAATCGATTTCGAGAAGACTGGTTGGCAGGAGAGGAAGGTGAAGATTAGTGAGAAGAAGCCCACCTCGTAGAAGCCATTACGCAATAGAAGTGAGACCAGAGATAGATAATTCACGTGTTTCGCTTCTTGGATGGGTGCATGAAGTAAGAGACCTAGGAGGAATAAAATTTATACTTCTGAGAGACGTGTCTGGAATATGTCAAGTAACGATTAAGAAAGAAAACCTGCCGACTGAGACTTTACAGAGGCTGGAAGATCTAGGAGCGGAGGACGTCGTGCATGTTGAGGGGACCGTAAAGAATCAACCTAAAGCAAGACTTGGAGTAGAAGTAGTAGGAGAGAAGATCGAGATACTTTCTAGAGCTTCTCGTCCATTACCCTACGATGTTACTGGGAAGGTTCCAGCAGGCCTAGATACTAGGCTAGACTACAGAGTACTAGACCTAAGGAATCCTGAGAATAATGCAATATTCAAGATAGCTGATACGGTTTTAGCTGCTGCAAGAGAATTCTTCAGAATGAATAACTTTATAGAAGTTAGAACTCCGAGAATCATTGCTACGGCGACTGAGGGTGGAGCGGCACTCTTTGAAGTAAAATACTTTGATTCTAAAGCATATCTGGCTCAAAGCCCTCAGCTCTATAAAGAAGAACTGGTAACAGTATTTGAGAGGGTATTCGAGATCGGCCCATTCTTTAGAGCGGAGGAATCTCATACTAGACGTCATGTTAGTGAATTCACCTCAATAGATATCGAGGCTGCTTTCCTAGATTTGTACGGCGTAATGGAGATCCTGGAAAAACTGATCGTCCACATACATAAAAGAGTAGTAGAAGAGAGAAAGAAAGAACTCGAAATCCTAAATGTAGACTTAAATATCCCGGAACTCCCATTCCCAAGATATGCTTACGATGATATGTTGAAAGAATTGGAGAACTATGGAATGGAGTTAGCGTGGGGAGAAGACTTCGGGACAGAGCATCTAAGAATACTTGGAGAAAAACATAGAGGATACTATTTTATAACTCATTTCCCAACTAAGTCTAAACCTTTCTACATCCAGCCATGCGAAGATAATCCAGAGATTTCAGAATCCTTCGATTTAATGTATAGCTGGCTTGAGCTAGCATCCGGCGGTACTAGGATCTCTGACCGTAAACTACTAGAGAAGAGGTTACTTGAGCAAGGGCTGAATGTTAAATATTTTGAACACCACTTGAAGGTCTACGACTACGGTATGCCAATACATGCAGGATGGGGGCTAGGATTTGAGAGACTTCTAATGGTGTTGACAAACAAGAATAACATTAGAGAAGTTATACTATTCCCGAGAGATAAGTTTAGACTCGTCCCATAGATTATAGGAGATACGCTACCAGTATCGTCGCAATGAATATGTTTAGTAATGCTAAAGGTATAAGTATTCTCCAGCCTATGTCTAGAAGTCTATCAATGGTTACTCTTGGATAAACACCTCTAAGAAACAAGATGAAGGACAATACTATTAGAGATTTCAGGATCAGCCAGAATGGTTCCTGTATCTCTACTGGGATAAAGGGCATGTTTGGGCCATGCCATCCCCCAAGGAACAGTATAGATGTGAGAACTGCCAATGCATCGGCTTTCAGATATGTTCCAAGCTGTATAAACTCTAGCAAAACCCCTGAGTACTCCGTTGTCCAGCCTGCTACAAGTTCCTGTTCAGCTGTTGGGAGATCGAAAGGAATCCTCTCTACCTCCGCTATAGAGCTTATCAAGAAGACGATGAAGGACAAAGGAAGTATAAGTATGAACGGAAATTTCTCTTGAGCTAAAACTATTTCTCGGAGATCTAAGCTGCCTGCAACCATAACCACAGGTATCATCGCTAAGAACAATGGGACTTCATATGCAAACAATTGGAAACCGAACCTCAACATTCCGATAAATGGATACTTGCTTCTAGAAGCCCATGCAGCTACTAGGAAAGGTATAGGTGAAACAGCTATAACAGCGAATACTAGTAGTAAGCTTACTTCTGACGGGTATATCACCCAGCCGCTTCCAAAAGGCATAAATGCGAAGATTAGTAGAGGTAGGAAGCCACCAATTAGAGGTGAAGCCACAAATAATACCCTATAAGATTTCGAAGGGACTATTACTTCCTTAGTCAAGAGTTTAACCGCATCAGCGATTAGCTGAAATATTCCAGCAATCTTTCCTACATGGAGTGGACCAATTCTTAAAGCAACTCTCGCGAGTAGCTTTCTCTCATACCATACTGTGAATAAAGCATACAGCATGACAAACGTTATTCCTGGAAATATTGCAGCTTTAATGAATTCCTCACTGGTCAGTAACTCGATAATTTGAGAAAACAAGATTAAAGCCCCCTCTCTTCGTTCACTTTATACTTATTGGTGGTATAAATGTTTCAACACTTCCAGAACATCTTGACAAGATCGCTAAATAAGATGTTTACGAAAATTTAGTATTTCTGCTCTTCTTCCTGTTGGGGAGTAACTTTCTGTTTGAGCTCTCTCAATTGCATTCCTATGAAGAATGCTCCAATTGTAAGTGACCCGAAGGCTATGATGATCCTGTCAGCTAGGTAAGGTGTCTCTTCAAGCATCATCGATGAAATGAAGGCCACTACTCCAATCACAGCGTATGCAACATATATTATGAGGTATGGGAAGTACTCGAATGGAAATGCTTCCTCCCTCCACGGTAGAGGTGTCTGGCCGCATTCGAAGCTAACTTTCTTCTTGATTGATGGTTTCCAAGGTGCAAGTATTAAGGGAAGTACCGCCATCAAAGCAACAGTAGCTACTGCGAGTATAAAGTATATGGTGAATGCGAGAAGAGGCTGCATTCATATCACCACTGGCTGGAACTACTCTTCAATTACTACCTAGCAATATCTTGAAGACTTTAATATAAAGGTTAAAACGCATACATTAAACTTATCGGATTTAAACAATCTTGGAACAGATACTCCCTTCTCTCAATCTCTGTGAATATATTTTGTAGTAATCGGGCCTCTCCTCGATTTTAGAGAAATCTCTTTAACCTAGAAAATTAATCTTACATGTCTTGATGGTTAAGCTACCCGACGAGTTTAAAGATAATATCAGAAAGATAATTGAGGAAGTCTTGGATAGCGACCTGTCTAGTGGTAGGATAGAAGAATTATCCGGAAAATGGATTGAGTGTATCAAAGGGTTACTTGAATATAATAGGATAACCTATAGTGAACAGGAATTGGAGGAGATAAAGAATATTTTTCTTGAGAGATTAGAGTTGATTAGAAGAAACAGGGATTCAGCTGCACAGGATGAAGAGAAAGTCTAAGACTCTTTCTCCCTATACTGCGAGTTTCTCAGCTAATCTTAAGAGCTCTAGGTTTAAAGGCTTCTCGTTTCTGCATGATTCATCCAAGCTTGTTGAAGTTACTTGGCCTTTCTGTATTCCAATTGTTGCTCCACCCTTTCCATCAAGTAGTAATTCGATTGCTTTGGCGGCGAATATAGATGCGAGATATCTGCTACGTGCCGTGGGGCTTCCACCTCTCTGTACATATCCTAGAACGCTTACTCTAACTTCTACTCCGACATTTTTCTCGATAGCTTCTGCTAGGCTTGTGGTCTTCCCAACCCCCTCAGCTATAACGATTATGCTGGAGTTCTTTCCCTTTCTGGCATTCTTCCTTATAGCTTCTACTACTGCGTCTTCATCGTATTCAACCTCTGGTACGAGTATCACTTCCGCTCCAGCCGTTAAACCTACTTCCACGGCTAGGAAGCCTCTCTTTCTACCCATGACCTCAACTATAAAGGTTCTCTCATGCGATATCGCGGTATCCCTAATCTTGTTTATCTCTGTCAACGCAGAATTTACAGCGGTATCAAATCCTATTGTTTCATCTGAAGGATATACGTCGTTATCTATCGATGCGGGTAAAGCCACGATTTTTACATCTGTTAGCCTGCTTAATTCGTAAGCCCCTCTAATAGATCCATCGCCACCGATAACTACTAGGCCGTCGAGATTGTTTGATCTCAGGTTTTCAGCAGCCTTCTCTAGGCCTTCTTTGGTCTTAAACTCTAAGCATCTCGTAGTCTTAAGTATTGTTCCACCTAGGTGGAGTATCCCGCTGACAGCTCTAGCATCAAGATTGATAAAATTGTTTTTTATGATTCCTTCCCATCCTCTCAGGAAGCCTATGGTTTCTATATTATTCCATGCTGATAATCTGACTAAAGCTCTTATAGCAGCGTTCATCCCAGGAGCGTCTCCACCACTCGTAACTATCCCGATCTTCTTCATAATACATCACTCTAATTCATGCCTTCTGTATATCTAAAAAGTTTTGCCCATATTATAATGCTGGAAGAATGAACTCTAAAATGGTAGACCTACTACACTCTTATGCTTTTGCTCTTTTAAGACGGAAGTTTACTCCAGTAGCTATAATGTTTGCTCTAACCATGGTATAGACCACCTGCTCAGAAAGCTTAGAGTATTCGTCTCCTGTTAGATTCCAGTTCTTCGACTCGATCAAGTCATGCATAGACTTCATGTTGTTGTACAGATCTCTGAAACCATAAATATTCTCAGAGTATTGAGGCCTGGATGCCGCATACTCAACTAGTTTGTATGCTCTCTTGAAGTATTTGTGGTCTTCAGTATCGAGAAATGCTTTTAGATTAAAGATGACCATTCGAGTAAGTGTGAAAACTTCTCTTAGAGTCTTTCTCTCCTCGATCGCTTTACTCATCACCTATACCTCCTGAACAGGATTAGTGTTTTCTCAGACCATGTCGTCTCAGGAGGATGCGTTTCAAAGAACTTACTACTGAGCATGAGAGGTGTATACAGGAGCTCCTCCCTCTCAAGAGAGGACAATTCAAAAGATGGCCCCATCTCTAGAGCATAGAATGGGCAAGCATCTACACAGAATCCGCAGAAAACGCACCTGCCATAATCTATAGCTGGGAATATGCTCCTCTTATTCTGTTTGAATTCGAAATCTCTTTTCTCTATCAATACCTCGAAGACGTCAGCATCTTTACCTATCTTGAACCTCATGCTTTCTACGGGCTTGTATTCTATTAGTTCGACAGCCCAGCCTTTTACGGTTAATTCACGTAATACGTCTTCAAGAAGATTTTCATAAACTACTTCACATCTATAATTGAATACGGGATCTCTATTCAATCTTATTACATAGTTTTCTCCCGTATGCTCACACGATTTCAACTCCCCTGAAAATCGGTCTACGATTACTTCGATGGCTTTAGATATTTCTGCCCCCTCTCTTAATCGTCGGAAAGTGTTTGCATCAAGCTTTATGGAAACATCGTATCCGAAGACCATGGATATTGCTTCAGATATGTTTTCACATGCTCGGTCGCATGATCCACACCCTGTACACTTGTCTAGATAGAGAATGTGCCTACCCTTATAGCCTGGGTAGGCGACCCCCTCCTTCGGGTCGAACCTATAGTTTGATTCAGGAATATTGTATGTCCTCTCATAAGGATACTTTATAGTTATCGGTCTAAAGAAGATATGTTTTAAACCTGAGACTATAGGTGACAATATCCTCGTAATAATACTCCCTGAAATCATGTCCGCAAATCAATCCTAGTACTTGGATAATATAAGTTTCTCTTTTGGTCGAGGCTTACTAGGAAAAGGTGGTCTCTAGATTGTAGGTTGCGTATCTCTACTACTCTTCCGGTTTTCTGAATTTCTCTTAGCAAGCGCTCTTTCAAATCCTCCCTCTTCTTCAATAAAGTAAATACCATGAGATGCCGCGAAGTCCTCGCTGCTTCTTTCACCGCTCTCTCCATATGTAGTAGGTGGATGACCGTGAAGCTTACAGATACGTGGAAACATTTGTCTCTGAAGGGAAGATTTTGAGCATCCGCAACAACATATTCTATTGAGTGTACTCTGTAATTCTTTCTAGCGTACTTCACTCTATAAGAGTCAATATCAACACCAACGTATAAACCATCGAAACCAGAGTTTCCTAGATATTCTGCTAGTAGTCCTATACCACACCCAATATCTAGGACCCTGGAGGCTCTTAATCCAATATTGTTGAAGACTAGCCTATACTTTACTATCTGTTCTTCCCCGTACAATTCACGGTAGCCTTCAGCTGGAACATCGTAGAATAGTTCATTCAATCCATAACATTAAGCTCTGCTAGAAATAATTAACCTTAGCCTACTATTTTGCAAGGGCATGGGACTTCTTAAAAATAGAAAATATTTATAGAGATTACCAGATTTTTCACTCTGTTCAAGTAATCAATGAAAACTTAAAAATTTACATACTTTCCTGGATGTTGATGGTTGAGTATAGGGAGCTTGGAAAGACTGGCGTAAAGGTTTCAGCTGTGGGTATAGGTACTTGGCAGTGGGGGTCGAAGATTTGGGGATACATGAAGACGTATGCTGAGCATGACTTACTTGAAGCGTTTAATAAAGCCATAGAACTCGGATTGAATTTTTTCGATACAGCGGAAATATACGGTGATGGTGAATCTGAGAGAATTCTTGGGAGATGTTTAAAAAATGTTAAGAGAGATGAAGTGGTCGTAGCTACAAAGTTTTCTCCAACTAGGATTACGGAAGATGGTATCCGGAAGTCATTGGAGAATAGCTTGAAGCGTCTTGGCACATCTTACGTGGATCTTTACCAAGTTCATTGGCCCAATCCTGTAGCTTCCATACCGAAAACAATGAAGATACTGGAGAAACTGTGGAGTGAGGGTAAGATCCTAGCTATCGGAGTAAGCAACTTTAATCTAAGCCAACTCATTAAGGCTAGAAACTCGCTATCCAAGACGGATATTACGTCTAATCAGGTAGAATACAACATGTTAAAGAGGAATATTGAAAAGAAGATGATAGAGTATTGTTTAAGAGAAAAAGTAATGATAATAGCTTACAGCCCCCTTGCACAAGGTTTACTTACGGGAAAATACAGTAAAGTAAACAAGCCTCGAGACATTGTTAGGAAGTTTAATCCATACTTCACGTCAAGGAGGTTGGAGAAGGTTAAACCTTTACTAGATGTTTTGAACGAGATATCGGTTAAGAATGGTAGGACGATCACACAACTAGCTCTAAACTGGATACTTAGATGGGAGAACACTATCCCGATACCTGGAGTGAAGAATGCTAGACATGTAGTAGATATAGCTGGCTCCATGGACTTCAGTCTTAGCAATGAAGAATTAAAAATCATCGAAGAAAAGATCCAGGAAATAGAAGCTAAAAACTCCTTAAAACCTAGCCGTGGAATCCATCTTCTAAGAAATTATCTCTCTATGGTATTCTATGAAAAGGGGAGAGAATGGAAGAGATAGTTCTTCTATTCAACAAAATTAAAATAATTGGGTGAGTATATTGTGGCTGGCTGGCGATGAGGAATTTGCCGAGTTCAGAACTGTGAAGATAATTGGCCCTCTCTGAGCCAGCCTAAAACCCGCCTCTATCCTACTTGTTCAGATGATTGAAAATCTTCAACCTCGCCCGTCAGCGGGTCGAGCTTTACATAGACGCTGTAACCCTTCTTCCCAGACAATCCTTTAGACACTACTACCTTTAGCTTGACGATCCATTTACTTCCCTCACTGTAGGGGGCTAGCCAGATACTATCAACCCATGAATCCTTTATCTTTCCGTTAAGTCTCTTCTCAACCTCTTTCTCTGCCAACTTTCTTGCATCAATCCAGTTCGAAATCTTGGGCTCTTCTACCCGAATCATGTAGACCTCCAGTATTTATAGGAGACGTAATATATTATTTTTATCTAACGTTTCATATTCTTATTCGGCTGACGGAGGCCAACATCATTGGATGATAATAGATCCTCGGAGATATATGGGTACATTGCATCTCTTGAGCCAGTCGTTAGGAAGCATATAGTCACCTATAGAGTTAGAGTTGTATCTCCGGGGGCTGGTTCTTGGATAATCTTTATGAGAAATATTCCAAGAAAGTTTAAGCTCGGAGTATTTGCGAAGATAAAGATAGTAGAGAGTAAACAGATGGGGGAAGAGAAACTTATCGCGGAAGATGTAGAATTCCTTGAGAATCCGAAACCATGTGAATTCGTTGAGAGCATTATTGAGGAAGTATCCAGAGGTCCTGTTACAATAGTTTCAGGGTGGAGAGACAACAACTTCTTTAGCCTGCCTGTATCGGATGATGAAGTTTTGAAGAGGTTTAGTGTAGAGCTACCAGTGAAAGTTATGTGCTTGTTCATAGAGAGTAAGAGGGGTCTTAGTCTAGTATCGATCATGTCGAGTAAGGAGTGGAGAATAGTTAAAAGAACGCTAGAACTGATTGAGATGATAGAAGAATACGAAGAAGAATCAGATAAGAAGTGCAGAGAAGAACTAGGTGAAGTTATGTATAAAATTAATCTAGAGTAGTGGTTCAGGAGAATCTTTTTATTGCCATGGACAACATAGTTTAGATAAAGGTTATGAAGGTAAGATATACTCCCGCTCCAGACTTGGAAGAAAGAGTTAGAATGATAGTGAACGTCATAGGTCTCAATTATATTGATGTCGAGAGAATAAGATGTGTTAGAAGTTATGGTTCAAGATCAGACACCTACGCTAGGATACATGGAGTCTCTAGAGCATTCATAATTGGTTTAAGGATGAAGCCCCACTACGTTATAGAGTTCATATCGGAGAATTTCGACCCTTTGCCAGAAGATGAAAAAGACAAGATCATCATCCATGAACTCCTCCACATACCTAAAACTTTTAGCGGGAATCTTCTACCTCACGGAGGGTTCAAGATTGATAGAGAAGTCAAGATCCTGTACAAGATATTAAGAGAACGTAGAGAGCTACATTGAACCTACCTAATGAATCGCTTGAAATTCTCCTCTATGACCTTTTCAAGATCCTCTAAAGATATCTCTTTCATGGCCGCCATGGTTCTTAGCAGATCTCTTATCTTCAAAGGGTTGAGGTCCATCCCACGATACATGTAGGGGCCGTCACTCTCAGTGAGTAGGATGTCTACTTCAGCCTTCTCAAGAATTGCTCTATGCTTTGCCTGAATGATGATCGCTGGATTAATCGATATGTAGTATCCTTGGGAAGCTATATCTTCCAGCAGATTCAGTGGACCAGTATACCAATGGAAGAGTACATTTTTAACGTTGTAGCTTGTCACAATATTTAGGCATTCTCTCCAAGTATCTAGAGCATGGACGTTCATTGGAAGATTCTTTTCAGAAGCCGCCTCACAAAATATCTTGAAAACAGATATCTGCTCTTCTAGAGACTTCTTACCATATCGTTTATCTAATCCGACTTCTCCTATTCCTTTAGATCTACAAGCTAAGTCAAGCGTCTTCTCTACTTCTTGACCTTCGATGTTTTTAAGATTCCATGGATGAACCCCTACAAACGGATAAATATTCAGATAGTTCCTAGATATTTCTAGATTCTTTATACTGCTTTCGTAATCTTCTGCGACCCCTATTATCAATATGTCTTTGAATTTTTCTAATTCGTCTAATCTATAGGCATATACGTGGCAGTGGGAGTCTACGAGCATCCTAGAAAAGTTAGGTCTAAAATTATATTAAAACCTAGTATCCTCGCTAAAGTTCAACCGGTTAAGAAAGGCTTATCTGTTAAATTATCCTTTTTCGTAGACTTTTACTTGGAGAAGCGGCTTGCATGAATTCGCTGTTGTAGGTATGGGGATTACTGGATTATCATCGGCCATCAGGTTAAGTGAGTACGGTTATAATGTAGTAATGCTAGGAGATGAGAAGAGCGCGTCGACAGCATGTGCAGGCATTATAACGCTTCAGCTTGAAGATCTTAGAGACATCATACTTGTTAAAGAAAGCATAAAGATAATAAATGAGCTAATCAGAGATTCCAGTTTAGATGAAGTAGGTGTAACTGGAAGAGGATTCATATCAGTTGAAGATCCCATAGAAGCTGAGGAAAGTGCAGAATTATTAAAGAAAGCAGGTGTTGAATTTAAACAATTTAACGTAGGAGACGCTCTACAGATTTGGCCATGGTTGGTTCTTAATAAAGATGAGGTGGTGACATTAACGATTGATGATGTATCCGTCGAAGCAGACAAATTCATAAGATTCCTAATACGGAAAGCTGTAGAGAAAGGTGTCCGCATCGAGAAGAAGTGGGTTAAAGAGATAGTTTATGGGGAAAGACATAGACTAGTACTCAGCCAATCTGGAGAAATTCAAGCAGAGGTAGTCGTACTATGTCTAGGTGCTTGGACAAGAGTCTTCCTCTCAAAGTATGGGGTATCCATTCCGGTCGCAGTATTACGTATCCCAGCATATAGATTCAGAGTAAGCAGTAGAATAATATCTCTTGCAGATGAAGTCTATGAAAGTTACTGGAGACCTGGAGTAGATGGAACGATAGTTGGGGGAGGATATCATGCAGAGATAGTGGACGACCCACTACTATTCTTCCAGAAACCTCCCGATAGATTTCGAGTCGATGCAGAGAAACTTCTGAGATTAAGATTGTCGAGTAGAGCAGAATTGGTTGAAGAATGGTCTGGTCCTATAAGTATTACACCAGACCTAGACCCCATAATAGATAACTTGCCTGGATACGACAATGTCTTCTTTATTGATGGGTTAAGAGGCTACGGGCTGATGAGGGGTGTTGCTCTAGGATATCTCCTCGCAGATATCGTATCTCAAAGAAGAGGCCTGGATAGCATCGAGGAGTATAGATTGTCAAGATTCTCAAATATCTTCTAAAAAGACCAGAAGAGACTTCTCTCTTAAGCATCTTCTTTAATTACTGCTGTGGCGTAAACAAATATGTTAGATGTTACTGGATAGTGGCCTCTACACTTTTCTAGGGGACGATAATATTGTTAGTAGAAGTTAGGGTAGGACTTGCTTTAATACTTCTAGACTTTCTGCGAGATGGCTTGTAGCACATGAGAATGAGAATCTTATATATTCCGAGCTTGCTGGTCCAAACTCTGACCCTGGCGTGCTCCCAAGCCCGAACTTCAACAAGTAATTTGTCATAGCCCAATCGCTTCTCTTCCCTTCGTTGTCTCTCCAGTCTTCACTTATCTTACACCATATGTAGAATGCTCCTCTAGGTTTAAACGGTTTGATAGATCTCATCTTGCTTGTAGTCTCATATATCATATCTCTTCTACGCTGGTATTCTCTTCTCATTTCTTCTATGTATTCTTTAGGTCCATTAAATGCTGCTAAAGCTCCATACTGCGCAACCGAGTTTACACCATTTATCGTGCATCTAAGGAGCTTCTTTCCCCTCTCAATTATCTTATCTATGTTTGTAACTATGTATCCTATTCTAAGCCCACTCATTGCAAAGCTCTTGGATGTAGAGAATATGGTTATAGTTCTATCTTCAGCCCCTTCTAGAGAACCTATACTGACATGTTTTAGCCCATCGTAGATTATGTGCTCATATGCCTCATCACTAACAATGTATAGATTTCTTCTCACGGCTATCTCTACAAGTTCTTCAAGAATCTTCTTCGGAAATACGGCTCCAGTAGGATTATGCGGTGTATTTATGAAGATGGCTTTTGTCCTAGATGTTATTAATGATTCTACGTCAGATGGGTCATATACAAAATCGTTTTCAGGCTTTAGTATGCATCTTACTGGAGCACCTCCTGCGAGTCTCACATTATCTGCTATCTCTGTCCACATTGGATCCGGTATTATCACTTCTTCTCCTGGTAATAGCAAGGCTCTAAATGTTACGTATAGTCCATGCATGGCCCCATTGGTTACGAGGATGTGGTTATGGTCTTTGATAGGTATTTTATTTTCTTCCACGACTTTCCTATACATCGCTTCTCTTAGAGGGCTTATACCAGTTGATTCTGTATAATGAGTATATCCCTTCATTAATGCATCTATCATCGCGTCTCTAACGTGGGGAGGGATATCGAACGAGGGGTCTCCAGATTCAAGTCTATAGACTTTCTTACCTTCATTACGCATCTTCAGTAGAGTATCCCGTATCGCTACAATTCCTCCAAAAGAAATTTTATCAACTATTGACTCCATCTCCATTTGCTGTTTATATGATCTTTTTATCTAATTAACTTTTTTCCATAGTCTCGTCATATTTGCCGACAAATTGTCGTAATAACGGGACATTATACGTCAGTTTGCCTAGAAAAAAATTAATGAATAAACTGGCGGTATCTATTTTTATGAAGGTTATTACTAAGAATTTTACTATTGAAAGTAGGAAGAAAATAGATTTCATAGACATTACGAATTCTGTTGAAGACGTATTACGGGAAGTAGAGGTAGTTGAGGGCCTAGTGACAATATTTACACCTCATACAACTACATGTCTATTCATTAATGAAGATGAAAAAAGATTGATGGATGATTTGGAGAAGATGTTAGAAAAGCTTGTACCCATTAAGGGAAACTACTTTCACGATAATGTAGATGATAACGCATATGCTCATCTCCGCTCAATACTTTTAAGCACAAGTATCTCTATACCTGTATCTGGTGGGAAACTACTACTGGGAACTTGGCAGAACATCTTCTTGGCAGAGTTTGATGGGCCAAGAAAGAGAACCTACATAATACAGGTTATGGGTGCCTAGATTCAAGCTTTTACTAATTCTACTAGATCCGTCCTGCATACAGACTTATCGAACGATCATCTCTACAGAGACATCTTCAGGTATCTGGATCCTCATTATAGCTCTCATTACTCTCTGGTCCGTAATATGTAGGTCTATGAGCCTCCTGTATATTCTCAGCTCATGCTTCCTCCATGTCTTAGTCCCCTCGCCGCAGGGGGATTTCCTAACAGGGATGAGGAGCCTCTTTCTTGGAAGAGGTATCGGTCCAGAAATCTTAGTCCCAGTTTTGATCGCTATATCCTTTATTTCCGCACATACTCTCTCGATCTTTTCCAGATCTATGCTCGTCAGCTTAATCCTTACCTTCGTCGGCATATCCAAACAAACAACCTAATTAACGTATTAATAAACTTCAACTATCCAGAAAACCCAAAGCCATCGATCCCAAGCATTGAATACTCCAATCACCCTTTCTGAGAATTCGGGATTGTGGAGCCATGTATTCTCTCAGATGAAATACATTTTAACTAGTATTTACTATAATTTCTCAGAGAATGTATAGCTTCTTCAATTCTGCTAGAATGCTTGTAGGCTTTTGACTACTAGCTCTACTTGGAGGTGTCTCTATACTTGGAGGTTAAATTCGATAGAAAAGATTCTGTAACCCTATACAAATTTAAGAAGCTGATTAGAGAACTTGAATCTAAAGAAGGTAGAGGCACTGAGCTTATATCAATATATATTCCACCCGGTAAACCTATCTCCGACGTCATAGGGTATCTTAGACAAGAATATTCAACCGCAGCGAACATAAAGTCTAAGACGACTAGGAAGAATGTTCAAGACGCTATTGAGAGCGCTATCCAGAGATTGAAGCTGTTCAATAGAGCTGGACCAACGGGATTGATAGTATTTAGTGGAGCAGTACCTCAAAATGGTCCCGGAAAAGAGAAAATAGAAGTATACCACATCATCCCTCCGGAACCAATAGACATCTTCTTGTATAGATGTGATAGTAAATTCTATCTTGATCCTCTTAAAGATCTGTTGAAAGAAAAAGACGTCTATGGAGTAATAGTAATTGATAATGAAGAAGCCGCCGTAGCAGTAATAAAAGGTAGAAGAATTGTTGAGATGAAGAAATTTACTTCAGGTGTTCCAGGCAAGCATAGAGCTGGTGGACAGTCATCCCGAAGATTTGAGAGATTGAGAGAAATGAGTTTAAACGAGTATTATAAGAGGGTTGGAGACCATGCGAATCAGATACTTCTCCAGTATCCGGAGTTGAAGGGAATAATACTTGGAGGGCCGGGACCAACAAAAGAAATATTTGCGGAAGGAGACTATCTACACTACACGTTTAAAGACAAAATACATGCCGTCGATACATCGTATTCTGGTGAAGAAGGTGTAAGAGAAGCAATCCAGAAAGCTAGAGATTTCTTGAAGGAAGTTAGAATGATTGAAGAACAAGAAATGGTTAGGAGATTCATGAGCGAGATAGCCTCGGAGAATCCCGCGGTAGTCTATGGGGAGAAGGAAGTTCTACAAGCATTGAAGTCCAGGACCGTAGAGATACTGCTGGTCTCAGAGGACCTCGAGAGAGTCTACATCGAGGTAAAATGTGGAAATTGCGGAGAAAAATATTCATACATGCTGGATGAATCCGAGCTGACCTCGAAAGTTCCCGAGATACTTTCTAAACAATGCTCAAGATGTGGTGCTCAGTCTTTACAGCTAGCTGACCAGAAATCGATGGTTGATTTCTGGATAGAAGAAGGGGAGAGAGCTCAAGCAAGAGTAGAACTGGTATCTTCAAGCCATGAAGAAGGAGAGATATTGAAGAAGGCTTTTGGGGGAGTGGCGGGGCTACTGAAAGGACACTAGCCAGGCTGCTCAATAGTTTCCTTCGCGTAGACGCTGAAGATCGGTCTGAACCCGAATTTCTCATAGAATGAGACAGCGATAGTATTCAGAGATGGAAAGCTTACAGTTATGAAGCTTACTTTATTTCTAAGCTTCTCGATCGCGTACTCAAGCATCTTTTTACCTATACCCATCCGCCTATATTGTGGAAGAATGTAGAATTCCTGTATCTGTCCTTCAAGAGGTGGGTCGTAGAAGACCCGATTAATGTATCCTGCCTTCAGTACGGCCACGATCCTTCCCTTGTGCTCAGCTACTATAACGAGTGAATTTTCAGACCGTATTGCCTCCTTCATATATTCCCTGCATGATTGCTCAAGATTTTCAGATACATTAAGTAGTGGGTCAAATTCCTCATTCAATCTCTTAAGTCTAGCCACCAGCATAGCTACCTGGTCTAAATCTTTCTCGTTTGCTTCTCTAAAAACTACTTCCGCCATCATCTCTCACAGTAGGATCATCTTACTTCTTAATAAAGTGTAATCTGCGTATTTCTCATAATTCTTATCTGTAAGTTTAAGGTTAAGTTAATTTCATGGATAAGGATGGAGATCGGTAGAATGTTGGGTGAGATTCTTTGAAGAAGGTTTCAGAGCATGTTTATCTTCTTGATACGCATGCATTAGGATTTCAGGAATTTGTAGCTGCTTACCTTATCGTTGGAGATAAATCATCTGCAATAGTAGATATTGGTTATGCTTCATCTTTACCGAAGGTTCTAGAAGAGCTTAGCGGAGTAGGTTTAAAACCTATAGATATAGACTACATCATCCCAACCCACCTCCACTTAGATCATGCTGGAGCTACTTCATACTTTATCGAAAACTCAAAGAAAAGCATCGTATTATGTCATCCTAGAGCTGTAAAACATTTTCTAGACCCGAGCAAGCTTAATGCTAGTGTAAGAGAGATCTACGGAGACTTTGCATCATTTTTCGGATTAGCTGAGCCGGTCCCAATCGAGAATATTAGAAGTGTTCAAGATTATGAAAGAATAGATCTTGGAGGTGTTTCTTTAAGATTCCTATATGCTCCAGGCCATGCGCCTCACCAAATCGTAGTTTACGTAGAAGAAGATGAGGCATTAATTACTGGGGATGCAGTATCCATTGAAACTCCTTCTTTTCCTTTAAGAGTCCCCACGACCCCTCCTCCAAGCTACAACTACATTGAGGCAGTAGAGACTCTAAATAAGCTGTCAAAGCTGAAATCCAGGATTATTCTTAGACCACATTTCGGAGTGAAGGCATGGTCTCCAGAATACTTTAAGGAAGAATTCACTTTACTGGAAAAATGGAAGAAAGATGTTGAAGAAACAATGAAGGAACAAGCAAACATGGATGATGCAGTAAGAAATTTAATAAACAAGTATGTTGGAGATTACAAATTCCAATTATCCAACATGCCTATATACCTATATGTGACTATAAAAATATCGTGTCTAGGCATGATGAAGTACCTAGAAGATCAACGTTAGGTTTTTGATATACTGTAATTATAGTATTTACATGATAACTGTGGTTGGGTCCGGACGTGTAGGTATCTCTGTAGCAATTCATATCGCGTTGAAAGAATTGGATGATATAACCTTGATAGATATTGTCGAAGGTCTACCTCAAGGAGAAGCTTTAGACCTATCTCATATGTGTGGGATACTTGGGATAGATGTAGATATCCGTGGATCAAATGATTACAAGGATATGACCGGCTCTGATATAGTTGTTATTCCAGCTGGATTTATTCGGAAAGCAGATATGACCAGAATGGACTTATTATTCAAGAATTACGAAGTAATAAAACAGGTTTCTGAAAAAGTTAAAGAATATGCTCCGAAATCCAAGGTAATAATTGTAACTAACCCGTTAGACGTTATGACTTACGTTGCATACAAGGTTACAGGTTTCGAGAGAAATAGGGTAATAGGTTTCAGCGGTCCACTAGATACTGGAAGATTCAAGACATTGATAAAGAGGGAACTGGGCGTTTCATACAAATCGATGGATGTGCCTATAATAGGAGAACATGGAGAAACAATGGTCCTACTTCCCAGACATACATATGTATGCGGTAAACCCCTCGTAGAGCTCTTACCGAAAGAGAAGATAGACCAAATAGTTGAAGAAACGAAGAAGATGGGAGCCCAGGTAATCAAGTTGAAGGGCTGGTCTGCATCTCATGCTCCAGGCGCAGGGGTCGCTATAATGGTTGAGTCAATAGTGAAAGACCAGAAAAGAGTTATACCTACCTCTGTATATCTAAATGGGGAGTACGGCGTATCAGATGTATGTCTTGTTGTTCCAGCAGTGCTAGGAAAGAATGGTGTAGAAAGTATCATCGAGCTTCCACTGAATAATGAAGAGAAGAACGCTTTCATAAAAAGTGCAGAGACGGTCAAGAACGCTATATCACAGCTAAAACTTCAGTAAGGGACAAATCTCCTCGGCTTAGGGATCATGAATCCGGGCATATTCTCTTCATATTTTTTTATCCTCTCTATATGATTCTTTAAGGTCAATTCTATCTCGTCTAGGCCTTGCAGAAATCTCTCCCTAACTACGTTATTCATCTCAAACCTGATTATATTATCTTTGAATTCGATAGTATTCTTCTCCAAGTCTATCTTTAATACCAAAGTTTCTCTTTCCGCCAATTCCTGAAGCATCTTTACTTCTTCTTCAGGCAACTTTATACATAGAAGCATATTCTTGATAGAATTAACGTAGAATATGTCTCCAAATGATGGGGCTATAACACATCTTATCCCAAGGTCTTGAAGAGCCCAGACAGCGTTTTCTCTAGAAGAACCAATGCCGAAGTTTCTCCCAGCTATAAGTATAGAAGCATCCGAGTATCTAGGATCGTTAAGGATGAAGTCTCTCTTAAGACTTCCATCTTCATTATATCTCCAGCGATAGAAACAGTATCTCCCCAAGCCCTTCTTACTAAGTATCTTTAGAAACTCCGCTGGGATAATCTGGTCTGTGTCAACATTATCTAATTTTAGAGGTGCAGCCTTACCTTCTATAACTCTAATAGCCTCCAGCATGCTCTAGCACCTCCTCTCTACTAGGCAAGTCTAGTTCTCTGACATCTACAAATCTGCCGTAGACTGCCGCGGCAGCAGCCATCAGGGGGCTTACTAGATGAGTTCTACCGCCTGGTCCCTGCCTATTCTCAAAATTTCTATTAGAAGTGCTTGCAGACCTCTCTCCGGGTTTTAGTCTATCCTCATTCATAGCTATACACATGCTGCATCCAGGGTTTCTCCACTCGAATCCGGCATCGATGAATATTCTATGGAGACCGAGTCTTTCAGCCGTTCTCTTGGTTAGCTGAGACCCTGGGACGACGAATGCTCTCACGTTATGCATAACTTTTCTACCTAAGGCGACCCTCGCAGCATCTAATAAGTCTGTCAACCTACCATTAGTACATGAACCAATAAAAACTACGTCGACTCCTATGTCTGTAATCTTTGTGCCTGGTCTCAACCCCATATAATCTAAAGCTCTTTCTATTGCATGTCTTTCATCTGGGTCGTCGAAATCCTTTGGGTCTGGTATTTCTTCACTGACTCCCAAGGTCATAGCAGGGTTTGTACCCCACGTTACCTGGGGTTCTAGTTTATTTACACTAAACCTTATAATTTTATGATACTCTGCATCTGGGTCGCTTACGATTTTTTTCCAGTATTCTAGTGCTTCACCCCATTCATCATCGGCCGGAGCATATGGTCTGCCTTTAACATAATTGAATACCTGCTCGTCTGGAGAGATTATCGCTGTCCTCGCTCCCCCCTCTATCGCCATGTTGCATAATGTCATACGTTCCTCAACATTCATCCTTCTAATAGCTTCTCCATCATACTCCACTATGTATCCAATCCCTCCGCCTGTACCGATGTTCCTTATTATCCATAGGATTACATCCTTGGCTGTAACACCTTCAGATAGTTTTCCATCGAGTGTTATAAGCATCTTTCTAGGTTTCTTAAGCCATAACGTTTGTGTTGCTAATACATGTTCTCCCTCGCTCGTACCTATCCCGAATGCCAATGCACCCAATGCGCCATGCGTAGATGTATGACTATCTCCGCATACTAGAGTTATTCCAGGAATTGTTAAGCCGAGCTCCGGTCCAATAACATGTACTATTCCCTGGTAGGGGCTATACAAGTCGAATAATGTTATTCCAAAATCTCTCGTATTCCTTTCTAGTGCAGCTATCTGTTTTGCGGATAATTCATCTCTTATCGGTTTTAGTCTATCTGTTGTAGGGACGTTATGGTCGGTTACGGCAAATGTAAGGTCCGGTCTACGAACTCTTCTATTCTTCTCTCTAAGTCCTTCAAAAGCCATGGGAGAAGTAACTTCGTGAGTTAAATGCCTGTCAACGTAGAGTAATGTTTCACCATCTTCTTTCTCATAGACTGTATGGATTTCCCAAATCTTATCGAAGATACTTCTACCCGCCAATTTTTCTCTCCCATATTTCTTGAGAATTCTTATTTAGGCTTTTACAATTTTTCCAACAAGTGTAGTCTTGAAAAGATCGATTATTTACTTTAAATGTTTATATCATTTACAGAAAGCAGTATATATGGTGAAAGATTATGGATTTTAAGTTAACTGAAGAGCAGTTAGAGATAAAGAAAGCTGTAAGAGAATTTTGTGAGAAGGAATTTAAACCCGAGCTGGCCGCCGAACTTGATGAGAAGGAAGAGTTCCCAATGGAGCTTTACAAGAAGGCTGCGAGCCTCGGGTTTGTAGGATTATCTTTTCCAGAAGAATATGGTGGTCAAGGATATGGGTATCTGGAGGCATGCTTAGTAATAGAAGAAATGTGTAGAGCTGATTCTTCACTCGGTCTAGCAGCGATGATAGGTACTTTCGGAAGCGAGTTAATATTACGGCATGGAACAGAAGAACAAAAAGAAAACTATATCCCAAAGGTTGTAAGAGGGGAATACATATCGGCGGCTGCTTTCACAGAGCCTGCTCGGGGGAGCGACTTAACAAAGCTAGATACAATAGCGGTAAAATATGGTGGAGAATGGTGGATTAATGGAACCAAGACATTCATAACCAATGCTCCTATCGCGAACTTCATTATAGTATTATGTCAGACGGATACAAAAGTTAGGCCAACATACCGTGGACAAACATTGTTCGTTGTCGATAAAGGGACTCCCGGACTTGAAGTAACAAAACAAAAACGAAAACTGGGGATTAGATGTACAGCTACGGGAGAAGTATCTTTGAGGGACGTTAAAGTATCAGACTGGAATATGGTTGGAGAATTGAATAGAGGATTCTATCATTCAATGGAGTTCTTCGACCGTAGTAGAGTGATAGTTGCTGCGCAAGCCGTGGGGACAGCTCAAGGAGCATTCGAGATAGCCTTCAAATATGCTAAAACCAGAGAAGCATTCGGTCAACCAATAATACAATTTGAAGATATTGGGTGTAGATTAGCTGAAGCAGCTACTAAGATAGAGGCGGCCCGACTCTTAACCTACAAGGCTGCATGGCTAATAGACCAAGGACAGATGGATCCAATGATTACCTCTATGGCTAAGCTTTACGCAGGCAGGGTGGCTGTCGAAACGGCTGACTTATCAATACAAGTATTGGGAGGATACGGATATATGGGGGATTACAGGGTAGAGAAATACTTCAGAGATGCTAAGATTACAGAAATATATGAAGGGACATCAGAGATACAGAGGTTAACTACACTGAAGCATCTATTGACTAAATTCTAAAATATCTTAATATATGATCTATTATGTGAGGTGGCGTGCATGTCGAAAGCTTATGAAACGATAAGAGTTGAAAGAGAGGATCGAATCGCCTGGATCATATTGAATAGACCTCATAGACTGAATGCTCTAAATGATGTTATGATGGAGGAGCTCCTAGATGCTTTAACGACGATCGAGAATGACCCGGGTGTAAGAGCGGTTATAATAACAGGTGAAGGTGATAGAGCCTTCAGCGCCGGCGCAGATGTAACTGCCTTCCCTAAAGCTACGCCGGTCACGGCTGAGGAACTTTCAAGGAAAGGTCAAAAAGTTTTCTCAATGATTGAAGAGCTCTCCAAGCCTGTTGTAGCGGCTATTAATGGTTATGCATTAGGTGGAGGGCTGGAGTTAGCCTTAGCATGTGATTTCAGGATAGCTTCAGAGCATGCTGAATTAGGGAGCCCGGAGATAAATCTTGGGATAATTCCTGGTTGGGGAGGCACGCAGAAGCTGGTAAGAATAATTGGTTTAAGAAATGCTAAGAGGCTGGTAATGCTTGGGGAAAGATTGAAAGCTGAAGAAGCACTCCAGATAGGTTTGGTCGACAAAGTTGTACCTTTCGAGAAGCTTAGGGATGAAGCAATGATTTTGGCTCAAAGGCTATCTGAGGGGCCACCGATAGCTTTGAAGTATGCTAAGTATGCTTTAAACTTCGGTAGTCAAGTCCCATTAGAAGTCGGTCTTAGACTCGAGTCAGCTCTCATGGCTCTACTCTTCTCTACAAACGACGTTAAGAGAGGGATAGAAGCATTTATGTCAAGATCAAAACCTGAGTTTAAAGGAGACTGAATTGAAGAACATGGATTCTCATCCGAGATGAATGATTGATGGGGAAGGTAGCTGTAATAGGAGTAGGACACAGCAAGTTTGGGGATAGGCAAGAAGTAAATGTTAAAGAGCTTGCATTCGAATCTGTTAAACCAGCTCTGGAGGAAGCTGGAATAACACGGAAAGATATTCCGTTTGTTTCCGTAGGATCGGTCGGGGTCTGGTACGAAGAACCTCTACCAGCAGTGGCAATCGCTGAATACTGTGGATTAACAGGCGCAGGACTAACTAGAGTAGAAGCAGCATGTGCAACTGGAAGCGCAGCGGTATATTCCGGGTACACGGCTATTGCGAGTGGATACGTAGATCTCGCGTTGGTTATCGGTGTCGAGAAGATGAGGGAAGTTGATACTTTCACTGCTGTAGAATTGATGGGTAGAGCAGGTTCATATTTGTGGGAATTTGAAAATTTCGGCTTAACTTTTCCAGGCTACTACGCTCTTTACGCTACAGCATATATGAACAGATTTGGAGCAACTGAAGAAGACCTCGCATTGGTCGCTGTGAAGAATCATAAGTATGGAGCATTAAACCCCCTAGCTCAATTACAGAGAGAGATTACAGTTGAAGATGTATTGTCCTCGTATGTTGTTGCGTGGCCTCTTAAACTATATGATTGCTGCCCGATAACAGATGGAAGCGCAGCCATAGTATTAGCATCAGAGGAGAAAGTAAGAGAGCTAAGAATAGATGCACCTGTATGGATAGCGGGGATAGGATACTCTTCTGGAACGGGAACATTATCTTATAGAGGCGGTTTCATAGGATTGGATGCAGCTGTCAGAGCATCTAGAATGGCTTATAGTAGGTCTGGGGTAGAAGCTAAAGATATCGAGGTTGCCGAGGTTCATGATTGCTTTACGATAGCCGAGATAATGGCTTACGAGGATCTAGGCTTCTGTAATAGAGGAGAAGGCTTCAAGATAGTGAGGGAGGGACAAACAGAAATAGGTGGAAAGATCCCCGTAAATATTGATGGGGGATTGAAAGCTAAAGGGCACCCCATAGGAGCTACAGGTGTATCGATGATTGTAGAATTAACTAAACAGTTAAGAGAAGAGGTTAAGCCTAGGTCCCGCCAGGCTCCTATGAGAAATTATGTGGCCCTAGCTCATAACGTTGGCGGGACAGGCCACTATTGTTATGTAACCATTCTTAGAAGGTGAGCAGTGTGAGCGAGATCCCAGCAATACGTTCAAGAAAACTCGAAATAACATACAACATACCGATAAGTAAGACTAAGAAATTCTGGGATGAGTTGAGAGAGGGAAAAATCTATGCCACAAAATGCAAGAAGTGTGGGAGACTATATTTTCCGCCTGTAGCAGATTGCGGAGAATGCTATTCTTCTGAAGTAGAATGGGTTGAGCTAAGCGGTGAAGGAGAACTCCTAACCTTTACTCACATAATCGTTAGACCTACAAGCTTCCAAGACCAGCAACCCTACACCGTTGCAATCGCTCAATTGAAAGAAGGTGTAAAAGCACTTGCATGGTTAACAGACGTTAAGAAGAAAGATATCAAGATAGGAATGAGGGTGAAGCTTGTTCCAAAAGTCTTTGAAGACGGGAGAGTTGCATACGAGTTTAAGCCTGCTGAAAAGAAAAAGTAATGTGAGGCTGAAAAGTATATACGTGATAGAGTACAAAAATAGTCGAGGTGTAGCTTTTGGCTAAAGAGATCGAGAAAGTTGCAGTTATAGGAGCAGGGGTAATGGGGCATGGGATTTCACAGGTATTCGCTATGAAAGGCTACAACGTGAATATCGTAGATGTAAGTGAAGAGATACTGAGGAAAGCTCTACAAAACATAGAGTGGAGTTTAAGTAAGTTCGCTGAGAAAAAGAGGATTAGGAAGGAAGATGTTGAAGCAGCTCTTTCAAGAATAAAGGCTACAACATCTTATGAAGAAGCGGTAAAAGATGTGGACTTTATGATAGAAGCCGTCTCAGAGAACATAGAGCTCAAGAAGAAGATCTTCAGCAGGGTTGACCAGCTTGCTCCCCCTCACGCTATACTAGCATCGAATACTTCTACGTTGAGTATTAGCGAGATGGGTAGAGCGACTAGGAGGCCTGATAAGGTGGTCGGGATGCATTGGTTCAATCCACCTCAATTAATGCAGTTAATAGAGGTAATCAAGGGAGATGAAACGAGCGACGAGACCGTGGACAGTGTAGTAGAATTAAGTAAGAACCTCGGTAAAACACCTATATTATGCAGGAAAGACGTTAGAGGATTCATAGTTAACAGGATCCTCGGCTTAGTATTCAATGAGGCTTTCTGGACTTATTACAGAAGAGAGGCAACGATAGAGGGCGTAGATTCATCTGTAAAGTATGGTGGAGGTTTCCCGATGGGATGGTTCGAATTATGTGACTATGTTGGGCTAGATATCGCATATGAAGTAGGCAAAGTACTTTATGAGGCTTATGGGGAGAGATTCAAGCCTTGCCCAGAAGTTATAGAACCGCTTGTTAAGGAAAAGAAGCTTGGGCAGAAGGCGGGAATAGGCTTCTACGACTGGACTAAGGGGAGGCCTAGAATACCCTTTGAACTATCAGATGAATACGATTATGAGAGGTCTTGGGCTGTAGCTGTGAATGAAGCTGCATGGATTATACACGATGATGTAGCAGATCCTGAAAGCATAGATACTGGCATGAAGCTTGGAACAGGATGGCCTCAGGGGCCATGTGAATACGCTGATAGGAAAGGATTAAACAACATTCTCAAAAAACTAAGAGAATTGTACGACAAGTATAAAATGGAGATGTACAATCCGTGCCCGCTCCTTGTTGATTACGTGAAGAATGGATGGATTGGTAGATCAGCTGGAAGAGGATTCTACAAGTATTAGCGAATTACCCCCTCATTTTATTTAAACCTCTGCATGTTTTTCTGAGACTTCACGTGTAGATGAGCGAGTCTTTGCATCTCCACAAGAGAGCCGAAAATCACAACTAAGCACGGATTTTAAGAATCACGCGGTATCATACATTTCGTTGAAGCGTATGTTTGTCTCTAGTCAGGATCCCTTCTTTTTCACCTCCTTTATTTTTCCTATAAGTAGGGGTACTATCTTGAATAGGTCTTCAACTACCCCATAGTGTGCTACGTTGAAGATTGGTGCATTCGGGTCCTTATTTATAGCTATTATCAACTGTGAATTTTTCATACCTATTATATGTTGGAAGGCCCCGCTAATCCCCATCGCGAGATATAGCTTAGGTTTAACAGTCTTTCCAGATGAGCCGACTTGCCTCTCTGGTGGAAGCCATCCCTTATCCACAATGGGTCGAGAGCACGCTAGTACCCCTCCTAGAGTTTTGGCCAGTTCTTCAGCGATAGAGATGTTTGATTGGTCTTTAATCCCCCTACCAATTGCTACGAGTATGTCTGCAGACGATATGTCTACCTCACCGATTTTCGGAAGAACATAATCTATGAATCTTTTCTTGACAGTCTCAGCTATGCTTGGTGGAGGTAGCTCAACTACTTCTCCTTTAAGGTTTTCTTCACGAGCTGTGATTACTCCTTGCCTAATAGTCGCAATATAGCCTTCGGATTTTTTCAGATGAACTCTAGCGTTTATCTTTCCGCCATACATTTGGCGGACTGCGGTAAGCCTACCATCCAAGAGATCCACATCTAAGCAATCTGTTACAAGAGGTGTGTTCAAGGATACAGCAAGACTCGGAGCAAGATCGACCCCATAGGATGTATGACCGATCAATGTTAAGATAGGCTTCATCTCTCTAATAATTTTAGATAATGCCTGTTGATAGAGGTCAGAGTTGAAGAACTCGAATCTATCGTCATCTATGACTAAAACTCTATCAGCGTATCTGGCTAAGATCTCCGCTGACTTTCTTATATTCTTCCCTAGAATGATTGTAGATAATCTCGAACCGTTTTTCTCAACTATCTCCCTCCCCTTAGTTAGCATCTCGAAGGTTATCTCTCTTATCTCTCCTCTTCTATGTTCTGCTAATACGAAGATATCCATGGCTAGATCAGCCCCCTTGACTTGATGATCTCGATGATCTTGGAAACGATTTCTTCGGGAGAACCCGTAATGAATTCTGCTTTCCTTTCTACCGGTGGGATGCTCAATTCAGATATATGTATCCAAGAATTTTCAATTCCCACATCCAAATCGCTTAAACCTAGATCATCTATAGAGTATACTTTGATTTCTTTCTTCATAGCCTTCTTGATCCCCATGATTGATACGTATCTTGGCTCGTTGATACCTGTCTGAATTGTTATAAGAGCAGGAAGCTCGACCTCGACTACTTCTTCCAGTCCTCCTTCTAGTTCTCTATTAACGAGAGCGTGTTTGTCTTTAAACCCAATCTTTTTAGCAAGGGTTACATGTGGTATATCTAGGAGCTCTGCTAGGGCTGGACCGATAAACGAGTATCCATCATCACTTGATTGAGCTCCCGTTAAAACGAGGTCGAAAGATATCTGTTTTATGGCTCTTGAGAGGATCTTGGCTACTATGAACGGGTCTGAGTAGTTTATTCTTTTATCCGTTATTCTTATAGCTTTGTCTGCTCCTTTAGCTAAACATTTTCTAAGTGTACTATCTACTCCTTCATCTCCAACAGTTACCACTGTTACATTTCCTCCATTTCTCTCTTTAATTCTTATAGCTTCTTCAACAGCATAATCATCCCATTCATTTATATCGAATACTAGACCACTCTTTTCAATATTTTTTCCACTTTTATCAATTTTTAACTCGACTTCGGTTGTTTCAGGAACATGTTTAACACATACAACGATCTCCATAGAAGGATCCCTCCCTACAGATGTTTTACATAAAGTATTGTTCGAGTACATGATATAAGTTTTCAATATGTTCAGATGAATGGAAGTACATATCGGTAAATATTATTAACTCTCTACTCAAAAGAAATAGTGAAGAATGAGGTGGCTACAACTCTGGGAACGGTAGACTTCCATGTCCATCCTATTCCAAGATTAATAAATGAAAAAGAGTTATCGAGAGAAATCGACAGGTCGAAAATAGATGTAGCCGTTCTATTAGCTCTGGATGTTGATTCGAGTTATCTTGAAGATAAGCATATCTCGAGTAGGATCCTCCAAGAATGTATATGGGCTAGCAACTTGAATTGTCTAGGTTGCCTAGAAAACGTTAAAGAAATTCTTCGAACATCTTATACGAGCAATGAATATGTTGCAAAGCTAGCCAAGAATAATCCGAGCAAGTTTATCGGAGTAGGATCCGTAAACCCCTCTAAAAGCATCTCATATGTAAAAGATAAGTTGAAAGAAGTTAAGAACCTTGATTTAGCGGGTGTTAAGCTTATTCCGACACTCCAATTCTTTAATCCATTAAAAGAAAAAGATAAGCTTCAGAAGATCTTCGAATTCTGTGAAGATGAAGAAAAGATAATTATCTTCCATACAGGATGCGACCCATCAATATGGGAAGAGCCTGCTTTCTCTCAAAACGCTAATCCAGCGGTCCTCGAACATTATGTTAGAAAATTTAAGAATGTCCCGATCGTGCTGGCCCATATAGGTTCGTATAGTCGAAAATATCCAGGAATCTGGCTTGAAGAAGCTCTCCAGTTAGGAAAAAAATACAATAATGTCTGGTTCGATATCTCAGCTGTTCCATATCTATTAGTAGATAGAAAGTATGTTGAGAAAATATCTAGAGAGGTGGGTTGGGATAGAATATTATTCGGGTCGGATTACCCAGTAGTCTGGGGCTCAAATATATCTACTGTGGTAGATTTTATCCAGGTCGGTACCCCACTCTCAGAGAATGATTTAGAAAAGGTGATGTATTTGAACGCTTTGAAGCTTCTAGGGTTATGATGTAGTTTAAGCCTTCCGCATTTCTTCTTCTCTTAAGACTCTCCTCAAGACCTTTCCAACCATACTCATGGGCAGATCTTTTCTAAATTCTACTTCTCTTAGATGCTTATATGGTGCAACACGTTCATTCACGAACTTCATTATTTCTTCTTCAGTGGCCGTAGCTCCATCCCTTAATACTATGAAGGCTTTCGGTATCTCGCCTGAGACAGGGTCAGGTTTACCTACTACGGCCGCAAGCTTTACAGCTGGATGCTCATACAGTATATCTTCAAGCTCTCTCGGATACACACTATAGCCTTTATACTTTATTAAATCCTTCTTCCTATCCGTGATGTAGAAGTATCCATCTTCATCCATCCTCCCTATATCTCCAGTGTACAACCATCCATTCCTTAAAACCTCCTTGGTTTCTTCAGGTCTCTTCCAGTATCCTTTCATTACTTGTGGTCCTTTAACTACTAGTTCTCCAACTTCTCCTACAGGCATTTCTTTTGTGCCTGTCTCTACATCAACTATCCTAGCATCAGTATCAGGCCATGGGATGCCTATACTACCTATTTTTACAGTTTTCATGGTTGGGTCTAGAGGATTGCAATGGGTTACAGGGGAGGCTTCTGTTAATCCGTATCCTTCAACTAGTACCGCTCCAGTCATCTCCATAAACTTCTTCTGGACCTCTGGGGGGAGGGGGGCGGCGCCAGAGATACAGAACTTCACAGATCTGAGATTATATTTTTTCGCTTCTGGATGATCGACTATTAAAGCATACATAGTTGGGACTCCTGGGAATAGTGTTATGTTGTATTCTTGTATCGACTTTAGTACTTCGACTACATCGAATCTTGGAAGGAGAACCATTGTTGCTCCTGCATATATTGTAAAGTTCATAGCCACAGTCATACCGTAGATGTGGAAGAAGGGGAGAACCGATAAGCCTGTATCCTCACCTCTCTTCGCCTTCAGCCATGCAGAACAACCAATAGCGTTAGATACAAGATTCATATGGGTCAACATAGCTCCCTTCGGTAGACCAGTCGTTCCACCAGTATACTGTAGTACAGCTAAGTCTTCTTCAGGATTGATCTCGACGCTCGGTGGATTCTCAGGAGTCTTCTCGGTTAATTCTTTAAAGAAATATATATTGGGTTGAACGGGGATTTTAGCTGTAGGTATCTTCTTTAAGAGCTTACCGAGGAAAGCTTTCAAACTCGGCATATACTCTTCGAGCCTAGCTACTATCGCAAACTTTACCTGCGTCTTATCCCAGATTCTCTGAAATCTCGTGAATAACGCATCGAGCAGTACAACGGCTTTAGCATCAGAATCTGAGAGCTGGAATTCTAATTCTCTTTCTACAAACAAGGGGCTTATACCTGTAACTACCGCGCCAATCTTTAGTGCTCCATAATATGCAATTACGAATTGAGGCACATTAGGTAGATATAAACCTACTACATCGCCCTTCCTTATACCCAGGTTATACAACGCAGTTGCAAATCTACTAACTAAACTATTCAACTCTCTATACGTTATCTTTTTACCTAGAAAAATTATCGCAGGTCTATCTGGAAAATCTTGAGCGCTTTTCTCTAAGAGGACATGAAGAGGCACTTTTGGATAATCTAAACTTTTCGGTACCCCCTCAGGCCAATTCTTAAACCAAGGCTTTTCAGGAATCCTTGATCCACTCTTCAAGACAAATTTCACCAATTGGTTTATATTCGTTAAGAGGGGATAAAAATCTTTACAATATATATGCTTAAGCTAGTTACCCATATATACATCTCGATGTTTTTCTAAAGCCTAACAAAAAGGTCATCTTTATGAAGAATGAAGGAATATATTTAGAGAATGTCCCCATTTTGGAGTGATGGACTATCATTTTATGTTCTTTTTAATTTACCGGCTATCTTGTAAGTGTTTTCTAAAGATCTCAATTATAGATGATACGCGAGGTCTAATCCCATACAGGGAGAACTATGCATTGCTCCCTCCAGGAACAAGCTTAATAATGTACTTCGTCCTGATACCGTTTGCTATAGTTTTCTTATATGGTCTATATCTTAGATTGCGGGCTTACGGGTTTGAAGCTCTACGTAGCCTATTCAAGAATTTCAGAAACTGGTTTAAACAATCATTGAGGTACGTTATTCTACAGAAGAAGATAATTCAAGAAAAGATTCCGGGGGTAATGCATTTAGCGGTAAGCTATGGGATACTCTTCCTATTCATCGGGACTCTTCTAGTATTCATAGATAGCGACTTCCTAGAATTCTTTAATCAGAAACTACTTAAAGGAAGCTTCTACCTTATCTTCGAATCCACCCTCGAAGTAGCAGGG
Source organism: Candidatus Geocrenenecus huangii (assembly GCA_023268155.1). GTDB lineage: Archaea > Thermoproteota > Nitrososphaeria_A > Caldarchaeales > Wolframiiraptoraceae > Geocrenenecus > Geocrenenecus huangii. The sequence continues at coordinate 50,875 of JALNKM010000005.1, read as the reverse complement.
CTCTTCCTAATCCTTGGTATAATAATACAGCTTACTAGAAGACATATTGGAGTCAAGAGACTTAGACCTAAAGTAAAGTACTACATCTATCTGTGGGGCTTACTGTTTATAGGTATCTCGGGATTCCTACTTGAAGCTATCCGGATAATAGTAACCCAGACAACGTGGGCTGGTTACTCATTCATAGGCAACATGATCTCGATCATGATATCCTCCTCAAAGCTGCCAATGGAAACTCTCAAGAATCTCTATACAGTTTTATGGTGGTCTCATGCTATTACTGCTTTCGGATTAGTTGCGGCACTACCATATTCTAACCTCCGCCACATATTTCAATCTCCAATATACTCTGGATTAACATACTATGCACCACGTCTTCCACATCTATCGAAGACACCTTTTAAGCTAGGCGAGGTAGACATCATGACTATTGAAGAACTAAAAGTCGGGTTTAGGAAGATAGATGACCTCGATTGGCTTCAGAAGATGGGGCTTGATGTATGTACAGATTGTGGAAGATGCGAAGCGATATGTCCAGCATATTCTTCTGGAACCCCGTTATCCCCAAGAAGGCTTGTCCAGAAGCTTGCAGAGATTATGTGGAAGTATAAGCAAGGTACGAGTAGAGACCTGATAGAATCTAAAGATATAGATTACGGCGAAGTCTATGCGTGTACGACATGTGGAGGATGCGTTGAAAAATGTCCAGTAATGATAAGTCCGCTCGAGTATATCATGGAAGCGAGAAGAGCATTCATACTAGAAGGCAGAATGGAAAAGAAAGTTATCGAAACCTTGAATAACTTATCTAGAGTTGAAAATCCTTATGGTTTACCGAGGTCTGAGAAAGAAGCACTAGTGAGAGAACTGAGAAGCCTTGGAGCCAAGACTATCGAAGAGCACTTAAACCCCGAGTACATTTACTGGATAGGATGTCTAGCAACATATGATCCGAGAATTAGGAATATTGCAAAGAAAATGGTTGAGATCTTAAGTAATGCAGGTGTAGACTTCTCCATACTAGGCTTGTTGGAGAGATGCACAGGTGAGCCTGCTAGAAGGATAGGGGAAGAAGGATTGTTCCAAGAACTAGCCTACAAGAATATCGAGACTCTAAAAAAGGTTAAGGCTAAGAAGATAATAGTCCACTGCCCCCACTGTTACCAAATGTTTAAGAATGAATATAGAGAGTTCGGGCTAGAAGTAGAAGTGATACATCATTCGACAATGCTTAGAGACCTCTTAGCGGAGGGCAAGATAAAACCAAGAATAGACAATGGAATAATAATAACGTTTCATGATTCATGTTATATCGCCCGTTTCAACGATATTGTGGAGGAGCCTAGAGAATTATTAAAAAATCTAAGATTTAGGGAAATGGAGAGAAGCCGCAAAGATACTTTCTGCTGTGGGGCAGGTGGTGGAAATTATTGGGGTGAGGTTAAAAGAGTGAAGAGGGAAAGTCTACAAAGATTGGAGGAAGCTTTGAAGATAGATGTTGAAGCCATAATCGTGGAATGCCCATACTGTCTAGCTATGCTTGAAGACGCTGTAAGGGTTTTGGGGCTAGAAGGAAAAATAAAGATACTAGACTTATCGGAGATCTTCTAATTCAACCTACAATCATATACGAAAACATGCATGAACAGGTACCCTACTCGTAATCATATAGTGATTCTATCTCGTTAATGGAATCCATGAAAGTTCGGCTAGGTCATACTGCATTTTAGCGATCATTAAGACTTGTTCGTATACGCCTAACTCCCTAGAAGTCAAACGACTAAGTGTTAACTCTAACTTGATCTTGTTTATTCTCTCCAGTAGAGCATATAATAGTTCTGTTTCATTATTGAAGAAAACTCGGTAGACATCATCGTGATTATCTTTTAAGAGTTCCTTGGAAACAACTAGTTTTTCTAAAAACAGTTTATCGAATGCTTTAAGTATCCCTTGTTGAGTAGCTGAAGCTATATCTAAAGCTCTATCGTTGATGTTCTCTAAGAGGTAGGCTGCCACACGGAAGTCGAGTAGGTTGATATTCGATAAGTTTAATCTCGTCTGCAAGGCCGGGTCTTCTGCGCAGCTTCTAAGCATCCTAACCATGTAGAAATATAGTCTGTCTATCTCATCATCTTTTAAGATAACTCTATTAGCTAGTTCTATGTCTTCCTCCAGGATAGATGTTATTGATTCTTCGATCGATTCCCTTGTTATCTGCCACATTCTCTTGAGTATGTCTATTGGCTGCAATTCTAATGGATCGATTAACGTCTTCAAGACTACCCTGTTGTTGCTGTATTCTACTATCTCCAACCCCATCAACTTATTCTTGATCTTCGAGAATTCGATATCGAATAAGTCTTTAACAGTCTTGGGAATATCAACTACGATGTTGTTGTATCCTAATAGGTATGCCGCGATAATATGATCTATTACATGACGTATTTCATCATGGTAAGTTAGACGGGTTGTCTTATCAAGTTTCTCTACAGTTAAAGTCTTTACGATTATAGCATCTTTCGTAACCAAGAGTTCCACATTATCTCCTGGTTTAAGCTTCATACCTTCTATCCACTCTTTCGGTAAACTTATAACGACTGAGCCTCCACTCTTCATTAAAGTCCTAACTTCTTTAACCCTCATCAAAATATTCTAGTCAATACATATTAATATGGATTTAGAGTGTAAAATAGATTGATAAACACCTATGGATTATTCTTAATTGAATCGCTTGTTGATAGAAGATAGTAATTACTACTTTTTACCTCCCTTTAACATGACCGATAGGAGAATGTAGTAGAGAGCACGTCATTGAGAAGTATCGTTTGATACTGACGCGTACTGATTTTCAGTATGGAATATTGATATAATTTGCTTCTGGGATATTCTGTTAGAAAAAGAAGATGAATAGTAGGTGGAAGAAGAGAAGCGTGGAAGTTGCTCTCATATCTTGTAATGGAGCCTTGTACGCAGCGGTTGGTATAGCGACGTATCTTGGTCTATTCGCTCCTGTTTTCGGAACCGTTAGATTTTGGCCATCCGTAGTTATTCCAGCTACATTCTCGATTCTTTTCTCACCGTGGATAGGAGCGGTTGGAGCTGCTATAGGAATATTCATCAGTGATATGGTAGTTCATGGAAACCCTATTCTAAGTATTACGGTTGGAGTTACATCAAACTTTATAGGATTCTACCTGATAGGCGTACTTGCTCGCGGTAAACTAAGTAACTTAAAGAAGATATTCTCCGTAGGTGTACAAGTTATACCTTTGTTGGCTGCGATACTTCTCTTTCTGTCAGGTGCCTTAGATGAAATAACTTCATACACTTTCTTAATCGTCACATTAATCGTCTTAGGGATAAGCATAGCAATAGCACAATTCAAACCAAGCTATTCTAAGATAATCTACTCATCATCTATAGGCTTGATGGCCGGAAGCGCTATAATCGGAGTAGGGTTATGGGGTTATAGCCAGTTTGCCCTACTTCCCATAGGTGTCTCGAATGCGCCGATAATAGCTTCACTAGTATGGTTTCTATGGACTTATCTAACAGAGATACCCTTCCTAGTATTCCTGCTACCGCCTATAGTGTATGCTGTAGTCAAAGCCATGCCTGAAAAAGTAGAAGCAGAAATCCTGTCGAGGTGAAGAACACACGTTGAATATAGAATTATGTGGATATGCGTATTTCCCATCTGCATTATCTAGCATATTTTCCCCAAAACTAAAGCTTGGAGCAATGAACGATAAGATACGATTAGATACAATAGGTGCTAGAGGTGGGGGATTTTCCCTCGTTAAGGGTTCAGAAACATGGGTAAGGATCCATCCTGATGGATCGGATAGAATAGAAGTAGTAGTAAACGAGAAGATCAAGGATTTCCCACCATCTATCGAGGCAGCTAAAGAAATGAGGAGAAGATATAATATAACAGGTAAAATAGAGATTAGACATAGAATCGATGTACCTATTGGGTCAGGTTTCGGCACAAGCGCATCTTCAGCTGCGGGAGTGATACTTGCAATATCCACTATGCTGGGTAAAGGAGCTACTTTAACTGAAGTAATAAGAACAACACATGAAATCGAGTTGAGATGCAGGACTGGGTTGAATAGTGAAGTGGGGTTAATGACCGGAGGATTGGTGCTTGTTCTCAGAGAAGGAGCGCCGCCTAGAAGTATAGTAGATAGTATCCCGCTGTCTTCAGAAGTTAAACTCGTCGCAATAGTATCAGGACCGATAGAAACGCCTGACTCCCTATCAGAATTGTCAAGATTAGAAGAGGTTGAAAAACTGGGAGACAAATATCTATCCACAATACTAAAACATCCAACTGCTGAGAACTTCCTAAGATACGCTAGAGAATTTTCTTATGAGTCAGGCTTCGTAACAAGAAAAGTTCAGGAAATATTCGATGTAATTAGAAATCTTCCAGTTATAGGGTACGCTCAAAATATGCTGGGAGAGGCTGTCCACGCATTGGTGCGTGAAAAGCACTTGGATTTTGTTGTAAGAAGTCTGTCAGAGCATTTCCCTGACATGCAACTGATTGTGTCAGATATAACATCGATCTACAACGTTTATTCAAAATCTATCGATTCTATAGAATTGGAACAACTACATTGGCGCTAGACATGGAGAAATAGAGGATCTCCGACTAAGTTAAGTAAGCCTGCTTGGCAACCGCTAATTTATTGAAGAAGCTTATGAATTGCTTCTCCTTGCCGGAGGGTATCAACGCTGATGCGGCAAAACTATGTCCATCCCCTGACCCTTCTACCGCTTCTGCGGACTTCATCGTTAACTCTGACGCTGGAGGCATCTCTCCAGATTCAATCTTCTCACTTAATAGCTTAGGTGTTCTAACCGATACTTTAACCCAGCTTCCCTCGACTATTCCGAGGTCAGGTATAGTAGGCTCGAAATCCATGAAACCTATGAGGTATTTGTCTTGTGCCACGATGTTCCGGTAGCTCAGCATTGAACAGAATGTTCCAATAGTTTTAGTTCCGAATCCTTTTAACAGATCGTGGATGTGGAACCACTGAGTTACGCCTTCAACTCTAAGCTTAGATCTAGAAAAAATGCTAAACAACTGGTTAAATTTTGTTCTCCTCTCCCCTTCTAGTTTTTCTGCTTCCTCAAAATCTATCCTAGTAGACAGAAGCCCTCTAACCACCTTGTAGGGTCCTCCACGATAATAACCTATACTACCGATAGCCGTTAGAATGGAGGAAAGCTTGTTCCAAGGCTTGTTAAAGATTTTAATATTGTAAAATTCTTCACGTCCTTTCTTAATCTCTACATCACCGACCTCGAGCGAATCTTGTAGAGGTATCTGGTTTAGACCCTTCAATGGACCGGGTATCTCCGCTGAACCTACAACCGCCATCCATGCAGAATCTTTTATATCTGCAACTTCACGCATCAATAGGTATGTTGCGGTTGAACCGCTGACGTCCCTCTCACCACTGAAACCATATAACTCGGGGTTCAGGTTTACAACATTTGGGCTATCTATCCTCATCGGGTCATGGTGGTCAAGTATGATGTTTCTTGTTTTTCTTTCTTCACTCATTCTCGCGATAAGGTCTGCTTTCCCAGAACCAATATCTAGGAAAACATACAACCTACAATCTGTGGAGTATACGAGCCTCAGGATAGCTGGATGAATCTTCTCTATACATACCAGCTTATATTTTTTCCCTGTCTTGTTCAGGGTCGAGGCTGATATGCTCGCTGCACATAATCCATCAGCATCATTGTGGAAAACGAGTCCAACCACCCCATCATATTCTTTCAACTCCCTAGCAGTGTCCCTAATCAGCCTAAAGTACTCTCCACTCATCTTCAAGATATCAATAGATAAAGAGATTAATAACCGATCACTTGCTCCACCAGGAATAAAAACCATGCAAGCCCCCTCTAAGCATATACTAATTTCGTCGAAATAATCTGTAGACTAGAGATAATTGATTATAGCGTTATGTTCAAAGTGTGGAAGGCTCCTTGATAATCGAGACAGAACTTGACCTATACTGCAAATGTATATCTATCCATACATAGGTAGTTGACGAGTAGCAGCACGTACGAACTCGTTTACTATCTCGACCTTCTCCAGGAGAGCTCTAGCAAGGTCAGATATCGTTACTATCCCTACCAGTACGTTATTCTCTATAACTGCCAGCCTCCTTATCTTTTTCTCAGCCATAGTCTTCAATGCATCTTCAACGCTAGTATCAGGTTCTACGGCTATAATAGGTCTAGACATTATTTCCGTTGCTCTAGTTTTTAGAGGGTCAAGACCGCTGGCTACAACTCTTCTAACGATATCTCTCTCCGTAATTATTCCAACCACCTTACCATCTCTTTCAACAAAACATGCTCCAACCCCTCTCACCATCATCTTATCAGATACGTGAACGATGTTTTCATCTTCATCTACGGTTAAGGGATTGGTGGACATAAACCTCCTAACAGTAAACTCTACCTCTGAATCTTCATTACTCATACCACTTATTGAAGGGGGAACCTCTTTTTAAACTATTTATTCTACAAGATAAGAAAGTTATATTGAGAGACGATCATGATCAGCCAGATCCAGCCTGGAACGCTCTTTCTCTTATTCTTCATATTGATATTCCTAATAATCATCTTATCATCATCTATAAAGATCGTGACAGAATATGAGAGAGTAGTCATTTTTAGGGTTGGGAGACTGAAAGGTGCGAAGGGGCCTGGAATAGTGGTGATACTTCCAATAATAGATAGGAGGAGGGTGATCGACTTAAGACTACTTACAATGGATGTACCCAAGCAAAGGATTATAACAAAAGATAATGTCACCGTCGATGTTGACGCAGTCGTGTATTTTAGAGTGAGTGACCCTATCGCTGCAGCGATTAAGGTAAAAGATTACGTTATGGCTTCCAGTCTACTAGCCCAAACAACTCTTAGAGACGTGATAGGTCAAGTTGAATTGGATGAACTGTTGAGCAAGAGAGAAGAACTAAGCAAAAAAGTACAATCTATTCTCGATGAATTAACTGAAGCTTGGGGAGTGAAGGTTACCGCTGTGGCGATAAGAGACGTAATTATACCTGAGGCCATGCAAAGGGCTATGGCTAAACAAGCTGAAGCTGAAAGAGAAAGGAGAAGCAGAGTGATAATGGCTGAAGGCGAGCTTGAAGCAGCTAAGAAGATGGCTGAGGCTGCTGAATACTATGCTAAGAGCCCTATAGCCTTAAGGTTAAGAGAACTTCAGACTTGGAGTGAGATAGCTAGAGAGAAGAACATGATCGTCGTTACTGAGAGTTCTTCTCCACAGCTTGGCACACTCTTAGGAGTAGTGAAAAGTGAAAAGAAAGGATGAACAAGACCTACTGCTTAATCCTGCTTACATTATCTTCCCTACTTTTAGTGTCAAACTCTCTAAGTGTAGAGAGCGAGCAGGTTAAGGTAGCCTGGCTAAAGATTGAGGGATATGTTTCTCCAGCAACTGTAGAATATGTTAAGATGACCTTAGAAGATGGCGCTCGAGGTTACGACATCTTCTTAATAACTCTCGATACGTTGGGCGGAGAAGCGGAATCTACGTTAGAGGTCATCAAGTTGATCCAGGCATCTGAGAAACTCGTCATCTGCATGGTGTATCCTGAAGGTGCGGAGGCAATGTCTGCTGGAACATACATATTGATGGCATGTAGAATAGCGGGTATGGCCCCCTACACTCACATCGGTGCATGTCAACCTGTTGTCGGAGGCGTACCAAGCAACGATAGTAAGCTTATCAATTTCTTGTCTGAGAAGATCTCCTCTTTAGCGAGAATGAATAATAGAAATGAATCGGTTGCAAGACTGTTCGTAACTCAGAACCTGGTATTAGGACCTGAAGAAGCATTGAAGAATAACGTGATTGAGGTCATAGCTAGAAATCCCAAAGAATTCTTGGAGAAAATAGATGGTTGGGAGATAGTTATCAGAGATAGAGTATTCAAATTTAGTACGAAGGATAGCCTACTCGTGGAGGTCGATAAACCATTAAGAGTGTATTTTATGGAAGCTTTCTCGAATCCGCTCATCTCATCTATCCTTCTCGCAGCAGGCATAATGACTCTGATACTCGGCTTCGCATCACCAGGTTGGGGAGCCGAAGTAGCAGGAGGGGTACTCATACTATTAGGTTTAATAGGTCAAGGATTTGATGTAAACTTGATAGGCTTACTATTAGTGGGTATAGGTGGAGCACTACTAGTGTATGAAGTCTTCTCACACACTTTCGGAGCAGCTGCTGTTGGAGGAATAATCTCTCTAAGCATAGGCATAGTTTTAATGGCTGGTTTTCCACCTAGAGAACAATTCGTTTCACAACTATGGTTTAACGAACTTATACCAACCGTAGCGATAGTTATGCTCCTTATCTCCGTCTTCTTCGGTTTCCTGATCTATAAAGCTGTACAAGCGGTACGGAGTAAACCATACTTGAGGGAAATACCAGATGAATATGGTAGAGCCGTAGACTTGCTTACACCGGGGATCGAGGGATACGTTAGAATTGGTGGAGAACTTTGGAAGGCGATCTCTGAAAAAGAAGTAAAGCCAGGTGGGAGAGTAAGAATAATCGGAAAGACCGACGATATACTAAGAGTTGAGCCAGTAGAAGAGAAATGAAGATAGTGGATGAATATTCTCTCAGAGAGAAGATAAGGGTCTTCAAGGATAGAGTAGAAGCAGCTGAAAGGCTTGCCGAGAAGCTATCAGAATACAAAGATGCAGGAGACACTGTTGTCCTAGCTATACCGTCCGGTGGTGTTCCTGTAGGATTAACCCTAGCTAGAAAGCTCAACTTAGATTTTAATCTAGTAATGGTTAGGAAGATTCATCTTCCATGGAATCAGGAAGTAGGCCTTGGGGCAGTAAGCTGGGATGGCACGTACCTCCTAAACAATGAACTAGTAGAGTTGATGGAGCTCTCACCGAGTGTTGTCTCTAAGTGCATTTCTAACGAGCTTAACGAGATAAAGCTAAGAATGGTTGAGTGGGGCCTAGAAGGATACAACCTAAATGTTAAAGATATTAACGTAATAATCACGGACGATGGATTAGCATCTGGATATACGATGGCTGTCGCAGTGGATGTAGTGAAGAAGAGAAGATGTAGACAATTGATAGTAGCTGTTCCAACGGGGTCGACCGAAGCGTTGAGAAAAATCTATGATAAAGTAGACCGGGTAATCTGCCTAAACGTGAGGTCAAGTAGGATCTTCGCTGTGGCCGACGCTTACGTTGAGTGGAGAGATATAACAAGTACAGAGGTTCGGAAACTACTAGAAGAATACAGATTATCAAGAAGATAAGATAATTAATATATTAGCTGGAATCCTACTAGTTCTTGATACTGTGATGGAGTATAGAAGATTAGGTAAGACAGAAGTGTACTTGCCTGTGATCGGTTTCGGAACGTGGGAGATAGGTGGAAGATTTACTCCAGACTATTCAGTAGACAGGCAAGCAATAGAAATGATTAGGCTCGCGATCAACATGGGTATAACATTTATAGATACCGCAGAGGTCTACGGTGGAGGCCACACCGAGGAGATAGTTGGAGATGCCATCAGAGAATTTGATAGGGAAAAGCTATTCATAGCTACCAAGGTGTGGATATCTAATCTTAGATATCAGGATGTCTTAAAAGCTATGGAGGGTAGCTTGAAGAGACTGAATCTAGATTACGTCGACCTCTACCAAGTTCATTGGCCGAACCCAGGTATACCTTTAAGAGATACTATGAGGGCTATGGAGAGGCTCTTTTTAGATGGGAAGACAAGATACATAGGTGTAAGTAATTTTAATGTAAGAGATCTTGAAGAAGCAATGTCCTACCTCTCGCATACAGAGATAGTGTCAAACCAAGTCTTATATAATATCATCGATAAAGGAATAGAAGAGTATGTACTGCCTTTCTGTAGGAAGAATAACATTACCGTCATCGCTTACAGACCTTTATCGAAGGGTCAAATAGCTCAGGAACCCTACAAGAGCAGGCTAGAAAAGATTGGTAAAAAATATGGTAAGACTGCGGTACAAGTAGCTATCAATTGGGTTCTTAGACACGATAACGTGGTGGCGATACCTAGAACCATGAACCCAAAGCACCTCGAAGAAATATTAGGTTCAATTGGGTGGATAATGAGTGAGGAAGATTATGAGGAAGTATCAAGATTGGTCTAAAGATCAGATTGCCGATTACTCATCGTTTATCAGAGATTAAACTCATTACGCATATGAGATTCAATACGTTATTTCAAACTCACTAAAGAGAAGATGAGTTGTAGATTTTTAACGGAGGCTTCAGAGCTTTTGACCTTCATCATTAGATCTGGCAGCCAGGATTCATCATCGCCCTAGACAAAAATAGAACATTCAGCTAATAACTATTTACGCTTAATCCCTTTTTTCGCTTAGTGATGATTCACTATAACGTAAGATGTCATGAGGCTTTACGTATATTTCTCTGATTATCCCTCCATCTAGGGAGCTAACACTATTTTTAATCCTTCTGCTTTAAGAGTTCTCGAGAACGCTTCTAACCCATTCTTCAAACTATATCTATGAGTTATCAACGGCTTAACATCCACGAGACCTGAAACCATAAGATCTAGTGTCTTCTTAAACTCTAAAGGCGTTTGCATAGATGTTCCCAGAATCGTTATCTGCTTATAATGAATAATGTTAGTGTCTATTGGTACCTCGCCAGAGCCAGGTGGGAGACCTGCGAAGAAGTTTATCCTTCCACCTTTACGGATTATTCTTAAAGCATCTTTCTGCGCATGCGGAGACCCCACGGCGACTACTACTACATCTGCACCCCTGCCATCTGTTAAGTCAAGTATAGATTTCTCAATGTCTTCTTTTAGCGGATTTACTACGTATTCTACACCAAGTCTTCTAGCTATTTCTATTCTTTTTTCATCTACTTCGCTGAGGATAATCATCGAGGCGCCGAGTGCTTTAGCCAGCATGTAGTGCATTAACCCTATTGGTCCAGCGCCTATTACTATTATATTGTCTCCTGGACGTATGTTGAGTTTCAGCTGTCCTCTTAAACAAGCTGCTAGAGGTTCAGTCAATGATGCTTCTTCGTAGCTTAGACGTTTCGGTATCTCTAGTATCCCTCCTACTCGGAAAGCTTGACCAGGTATCTCAACATATTCAGCAAATGATCCATCAACATCTACACCTATCGCATATCTATTGGGGCATAGTACGTGTTCTCCCGAGAGACAGTACTCACATGTGCCGTCGAATATGTTTGGATTCACCACAACACGTTTACCTGCAAAATCCTTTAGGGGGCCGCTTGCTTCTACAATGTCTCCAGCGAATTCGTGTCCCAATATGATGGGGACCTTAGTCCTCGCCCCCGTCAAATATGCTTTAGCATCCGTTGCACATATACTTGTAGCTTTAACTTTGAGAATTGCATTTGAATCCTTTAACGTGGGTTCAGGGACATCTTCCAATCTTAGGTCTTCTTTACCATATAATCTTAAAGCTAACATTTTCTGACTCAATAATATTTATCGAGACAACTTTATTTAACTGTTGAGCGAATCACGATAATACGAGTAGTTTGCGGAAAAGGCTGTAATTGTATGCTCTTCCCTAAATATCTGAATGCTCACTCTAGAGATTTAACAGTCTCAACGATCAGTCTTTTCCCATATTCAACTATTTCTTTTAATCTCTTTTCGGTTACCGCTTCTGCAGACATCTTTATCTGAGGCATAGTGTTAGAAGGTCTAATTAGTATCCATCCATCTTTAAAGTATGCTTTTACACCATCTAGTCTGCTTATCTCCAATCCTTCACTCGAAAGTCTTTCAGCGATCCTGTCAACTACTATCTTCTTTATCTCGTCGGGGCAGTCGAACACCATTATAGGTGTGGATGGATAGACTGGTATATTCTCAACTATTTCTGAAAGCTTCTTCCCGGTCTTGGATAGTATTTCCAGCATTTTTAGGGTAGCGTAGACCGCGTCGTCAAACCCCCATAGCTCTGAGAAATATAGATGGTTACTTTTCTCTCCACCTATTACTGCTCCAAGCCGCCTAACTTCTCTCAATATGTATGCTCTTCCAACTCTAGATTCTACTGGCTCGCATCCACTTTCAATTATGATTTGCCGGAGAGCTGAGCTGCTATTTAAGTCGTAGACCACCTTCCCCCTCTTCTCTAAGTGTTTAACATAGACTGATAAGACTATGTCTCCAGGCAGTATTCTCCCCCTATCATCTATGAATACAGCTCTATCGCCATCACCGTCAAACCCAACGCCAAAGTCGACGTCATTCTTTCTTACAAGTTCTTGTAAATCTTTCAATGTTTCCTCCGTTGGTTCAGGAAGGTGACCAGGAAACAAACCGTTAGGTTCATCGTTTAACCCGATGACTTCTACGTCCAGTAGCCGTGCAATATTTGGGAAAACCATGGTTGTGGCCCCATTCGAGTAGTCTACAGCTATCCTCATCTTCTTCTCTACCTTTATCTTTGAGAGTATGAATTCAAGGTATTCTGGGATCAGATTTCTACTTACTTCGGTTCCCTGCTTATCCGAAGTAGTCCACTTGCGTTCTAAAACAATCTTTCTTAATTCTTCCATCCCTGCCCCTTCAGATATAGTATCACCATTAGAGGTAACTAGCTTCATTCCATTCCACTCTGGGGGATTGTGGCTTGCGGTAATCTGTACCCCACCGTGAAGCCTCCACCAAATTACTCCAAAGTAACTTACAGGCGTTGGGACTATCCCGACCTTCACTACGTCACATCCACCTTCCATCAACCCTATTGAGACACTTTTCATAAGATTCTCTCCACTTAATCGAACATCACGGCTGAGCAGGATCTCTCCAGAGTTTCCAAGCATTGTTGCATATGATAACGCTATGACTTTAGCTATCTCGTCTGTTATGTCTTTCCCATACACTCCTCTAATATCGTATGCTCTAAAGATGTGTGATGGGAAAGAGCCTATATTACTCAATTACCAACCCCACCAAATAGCTGGAGGTAAGCAAGTAATATAGATAGCCTCTAAGCATATATATGTATTACCCTAAAAATTAGAAGTCTATTATTCACCTGAAAAACTAAATTAGTCGTATTTCGAGAATATTATTAAGTGATTGAGGATGGCGAGAGAAAGAATAATAGTTGAATCAAAGGTTAGAGAATTGTTACCAGAAGGAATAAGATTATCTTCTGACGCTCTCGACGGACTGGACTCCGTAGTTAAAGAGATCGTAAAGAAAGCTGTCCAAAGATGCCAAGCAAATGGAAGAAAAACAATAATAAAAGAAGACTTCTAAAAATCTTCTAAAACATTCTTCCTATTTCTTTTTCTCTACTTTCCTACTTGGATGAACCTCCCCTTCAGCTTCTCCATTACTTTGGGTAATGTGGTGTACTCCATCTCCTCTATCTCGATTCTAGCAGGCATAATCTCGCCCATGGTCCTCATGTAGATCGCTACCTTAGTGGCGAGCTCCCTACTATACTCCCACACGGGATCTTCAAATAGATCGACAGGTTCTTCCCCTTCTACTCCAACAAGTATTCCATTAGATATCTGCCAACCCATAGCGACTACTCTCGGCGGCCCATCGAAGTAACTTATGACGTTCTGTTTCTTCCTGAAGCTAACGGGCATTAAGGGTCCGTAATGGCTCCCCCTCATCCATCCAGGGACAAGATGCGGAATAGCAAATGCAGAGAGAATTTCTCCAACGGCTGGGAACCCTGCCTGTGCTCTAACAATTAATACTGGATCATCCTTACCAACATATTTTCCCGCAATATATGATAATCGTGTCGTAGAGGCTGACGCTGCAGGCTCGTTATCTTTCGCTCTATATACTCTAGAGATAACGTATCTGTTTATTGTTCCTATCAAGCTTAGCAGATCATACGTTTCTTCAGGGGTTTTCAATCTGACTACTTTTCCCTCTATCAAATCCATTACTTCGAATATGAATCCATCGTGTAGGATGGGGTCAATGACGAGTCCAGCTGTATTGGAGGGATCTGCGAATATTCTATATAGAATTAGATTCCAGGCTGCTGGGCTAGTTTTATCTGCAGCGAATACTATTATGGGGTCTGAACTTCTTTCTTCAAATTCTAGTTCTGCAACACCTGGACCCATGCCTTTTATATTTCCACTAAAAGCGTTCTTGAGTAGGTCTTGCCCCGCAGCGTAGAGTTTGAGAGGTTTACTAACCTTCTCTGTAATCTCCCTGAAGATGTCCCATGCAAGTTTATGGACTTCAGGGTCGTCTTCTCCTCTCTCATGAGTCATTACGAGACCTATATCATCTCCGACAGAGTAGACATGGTAGCTTTTGATAAGCTTAGAATCTCTAGCTTCAGAAAGTTTTTTCCTCGCGTATTCAATCATCTCACGGGTTGGGCAAGTATGTCCGGCCACTGAACCTACATCCGCTTTTATTACCGAGACTGTAGTCTTAACCAATTTACTTCAAATTATAGTTAATCTAGGCATGAAAATCTTTTTCCAACCCATATTGGAGGGGAGAAAGCTTGATAGGTTTTTATTTAACCGCTCGAAAATGTACATGGTAGAGGTGACTAATCTATGCCGAACAGCGGATCTACTGCTCCTAGAGTATCTCTGCTCAAGCTTAGGTTATCTATGATAGGTGTATGGGCGCTTGTAACAGCTTTGGCAACGCTTGTCCTAGTAGCAGTCTTATCAATTCTAGGGATACCCTACTTCGGGCTTTATGGAATACTTGGATTCGTTGTATTCTTCCACGTCTTCCAATGGCTTATAGGGCCCTACATTATCAATGCTGTTTACAGAGTTAGAGAAGTAAAGGAAGAAGAGTATCCATGGCTTCACGAGCTAGTTCATAGACTGTCTAAAGAAAGTGGAATGAGTAAAACTCCCAAACTAATGGTCGCAGAGATAGATATACCTAATGCTTTTGCTTACGGCAGCCCATTAACTGGGAACATGGTTGCGGTAACTAGAGGTCTTCTGAGGAATCTAGACAGAGATGAAGTCGAGGCAGTTGTAGGTCATGAGATAGGTCATCTAAAACATAGGGATGTAGTCGTGATGATGATGGTAAGCATCATCCCAGCCATAATATATTATCTAGGGTATACTCTCTATGTCTCCGGATGGATGGGTTCAGGAAGTAGGGAGAGAGGAAACGGCGGAGCAATAGCTTTAATTCTAGGTATGGGCTTAATCGTTCTCAGCTTCATCTTCAACTTGTTCGTCTTCTACATGAGCAGGCTAAGAGAATATTATGCAGACGCACATTCAAGTAAGGTAGCGAACAATGGAGCTAGAAATCTTCAGAGGGCACTCGTAAAGATAATGGTGGCGTCGGGAAGAATCAGTAGAGGAACTAGAGAAAAATACGAACAGTTCAAGGCGTTCTTCATATCTGATCCAGAGGTTGAGGTTAAAGCATATAGAGAAGACGTTGATAGACTTATCGAAGAAGTCAAGAATCAGAAGCCAAGCATCTTCGTAGAAATATTTAGTACCCACCCGCATCCAGCGAAGAGATTGAGATTCCTCGACCAATTCGTCTAAAGTAGTTAAACACTATATTTTTCAGCAAACAATCCTTTTAAACAGGATAGTAGGTATTAGGCTACGGTAGTATAAAGATGAGTGTAGTCAAGATACTTGAAGGGTTGAAGCTTACTAGATTTCATTATGTATTGTTAACCATTTCATCGCTTGTCTATGGGTTAACTGCTATGAACGTAATGCTGATAGGAGCACTTCTTCCAAGCATTAGGTCTGAATGGAGACTTTCTGAAACAGAAGCCGGCATACTGCTTAGCTTCGGCTATCTCGGAATGTTCTTCGGAGCTATCCTCAGCGGCTTAATGTCTGATAGATTTGGAAGAAAATATACAATGGTCCTGATGATACTGGTAAGCTCTTTTTTCACGGGGTTATGTGGAGTTGCATGGGATTATACTAGCATGGCCATCTTCAGGATAATTGCGGGATTTGGGCTAGGTGGAACACTTCCTATCCCTGCAGTATATATGTCTGAGTATCCTCCCGCAAGATACCGTGGCAGATTCGTAGGTATAGTTGAAACATCATGGGTTTACGGAGTAATACTCTCCATAATCCTGGCAAGGCTAATCACTCCACAGATAGGTTGGAGAAGCGTCTTCTCAATCTCATATATCCCTATCATCCTTATCCCTATACTCATATACTATGCACCCGAGTCGTTAAGATTTCTAGAAAAGAAAAAGAAGATAGATGATATCAGAAGGGTCCTAACAAAGTATAACCTAGTAAGCAACGTAGAAAAAATTAGTATAGAATCGGAGAGAGAAGATAGAGTTTCCTTGAAGACTCTATTCTCTGAGAAATTCCTGAAACGCACAATCGTGTTATGGATATTGTGGGCTGTGCTCGTCTATACTTACCATGGAATATTCATCTGGCTACCATCAATATATGCGTCTCTATTCAAGTATGAAATTGTTAGAAGCCTAGAATGGGTACTAGTAATAACACTCGTCCAAGTACCTGGATACTACAGTGCAGCTTTCTTATTAGATAAGATAGGGAGAAAAGGAGTTCTAATATCTTACCTGATGATCGCCGGAGTTGGATGTATACTTTTAGCCCTCACGACTCAACTGGAGCTCATATTAGCATACAGCGGAGTTATATCCTTCTTCAATCTTGGAGCATGGGCTGGACTATACACTTATACTCCGGAGCTCTATCCAACTAAGCTTAGAGGTACTGGTACAGGAGTAGCGGCAAGCATAGGCCGACTCGCAGGAATATTTGCGCCTTCCATCACCGGCTACTTGTTCGAGGTTAGCGGAGGTCTTCTCCTTCCAGCATTTACCGTTTTTGCCTCTGCTCACATAATTGCTTCAGTGTCTACACTAGTATTAGGTGAAGAAACTAGGAATAGAACTCTAGAGGAGATCTCTAGGTAGGCTCTAGAGTTCTTGTTTAATTCTAGATACTCCGTAAGAGTCCTTGTATACGGTTATTAGGTTGTCTGCTTCTTCTATACCATACCCATGATGAGTAACAATTATCGCCTGCCTCATGTATTGTCTCAAGCCCGATAAGCTACTCAAGAGAAGTTGTAGATTTTCCTGGTCGACACCATATGTGGGTTCATCTAGGATTATTAGATGTTTGAAATTGATAAAATGTAACATCGATAATCTAAGAGCTAGAGAGATCAGCGTCTGGTGTCCTCCGCCAATCCTACTTGCAGGAATGGGGTTAGCCAGACCCCAGGGATAAACACTAACAGAATATGTCTGAGAGTCTATGATTATCGAACGGTAGATTCTCTGGTCTGTCATAGTGTTCAATATATCGAGAGCCCTAGATGCTAGAACAGCTAAGATAGTTTCTCTCTTCTTCTCCAACACCTCTTGGATCTTCTCTCTTAGGCTACTAGCTAGACTCGACGCCCTCGCTCTCAACTCTAGTTCTTTCAATCTCGACTTCTCAGACTCAAGTCTCTTCAGCAGATCTTCTCTAGTCTTAACCTTGCTAGACAACCTCATATTTAGTTCTTCTAGTTTCTTTCTTCCTGATTGGATCTTCTCCGGAGATGGGAATAGATAACTAATCTTCTCTATCAGAGCAGGATCCTTAACATCGACATCTATCCCTAACGATCTCAGCATTACCCCGACTTCAGCTTCAAGCAAACCAAGTACCTTCAAGATACTGCTCTCTCTATCTTCTAAATCTCTAAATGTACCAATTATCGCACGTAGCTTCTCACGTCTTTCTCTAACCTCTCTCTCCTTTTTCTTCTGCTCTTCAATTTTCTTCTTCAAAGCCGAGGTTTCATCCTCTGAGCTACGGAGTAACTCTTCGAGTTGAGCTAGCTGGTCTTCTTCATCGTTTATCATCTCGAATAATATCAGCTGGTTTATTTCTTGTCCACATGTTGGGCATACCCCTTTACCAGTTCTTAGTAATTGTTGATGTTGTTCTAGGTGTTGTCTTAGATTTTCCAGCTTACCAGATATAGAAGCATTCTCGATAATCCTCCCATTCAGCCTCTCCTCCAACTCCTTTATCTCTCTTACTAGTCTTTCTAACTCATCCTTCAATCTCGCCTCCTCCTTGGCTACTGAATCAATGTTCTCGAGAGCGTACCTAGATAAGAAGTCCCGTCTCGTATTCTTGACCTCCTGCAACCTACTCTTCTGTTTTTCTATTTCTCTTATTTTCTGAAATAGTATGGGGATGTTCGAGGATTCCATCGACGCTATTTCTCTTTTTAATTCTTCTATTTCTATTGAGACCTCCCGTATATCTTCCTCTATCTCTTTCAAACGTTCTTCATAGGATGGGATAATATGCATAATTAGATTCCTGTACTCTGTCTCAACATCCATGCCATCTATTCTCGATAGCTTCCTTCTTGCCTGGTCCACCTGTTCGGAGAGTTCTTGAAGCAAGCTTATACCTAGAATAGTATCGATCTCTTCTTTCCTAGGCTCCAGAATCTCTGTCATCTTCCCCTGTCTAGTATATATTATCCAATTAAATGACCTGTATCCTACCCCTAGGAGTAGGCTGATCTTTCTCCTCAGATCTTCTAAATTCTCTACTTGGTTTTCTTTACCGTTTACTATGAACTTAACCGCAGAGGTATAAGCTCGACCATGCTTAACCTCGAACCTCCTATATACTTCGATGCTTGAACCATCTTTAGGGCTTCTAAACTTAATATAAACTTCCGCATCCTTAACTGTCGGCCTACATGATAAGAGGAGTCTGTTCTCGATTCCGGGGACAGCTCCAAACAATCCGAAGACTATGCTGTCTAGTAGTGAAGTTTTGCCGACGGAGTTTCTGCCCGTAATAATGTTTAAGCCCTCGGTGAATCTTGCTTCTGCTTTTTCATATCCTTCAAAATTCTTTAACCTTACTTCTTCAATCATCTCCTCTTCCGTAAGTTATAGAGATCTCGCTTGTAATAAATAGTCAGTAGGTTAATTCAAGCGTTATGTATAGGCTCCGCTTAGAAAACAAATCCATAGAAGATTATTCTCTCATCTTTTCTCTGTTTTACTCATTAGTATCTTGAGCCATTTATCGATGAACACCGCCCGATCTGAATCTTTTAAGAGACCTGTCTTCTCACTTGCTTTTTCCTCTAAAGCTATAGATGCTTCTTCGATCAATTCTACTAGACCAGGCTCCTGACCTAGTTCTTCGAGAAGGTCTTTGAAAATATCCTCTCTCGACATCGATGCTCCCTCCATCGGTCTTCCTCTAATTATAGGTGTCATGTTTTCATCTACTTCTAGATATAGGATAGAGGGGTTCTTTTCCTTAATTCTTCCAATTTCTTCCTCCGCAAGTATTCTCATGAAAGGGTCAGCGTCTATGACTACACCTGAAACTCTTATCTTCAGGATTCCTGGAATATTCTTCACTCTTAATTCATCTATAAAGATGGAGACTTCTTCTAAGACTCTTTGTCTAAACCATTGGAAGGGCTTTGGCTCCTCTGAGGTTACTTTCTTGAAAGAGATGTATTGAGATGGAGTTAACTCGATAAACTTCTCTTCTACTTCTTTTTCACAACCTATATCTAATATAGATACCCCGAATGGACCTTTCTCGGCTAAGTCTACCGCCTCCGTCGCTCCAGGTATGAGGAAGAGAAGATTGCCGACCTTTCTTAACTCACTCCTTTCATGGTAATGTCCTAGGACAACCATATCTACATTGATCTTCTGCAAGTCATCTAGGCCTGCTACTGAGTGGTCGGGAGTATGTGGAGGTATATCATGGATCTCCTCTACGTAATTGTGTAGTAAAAGTATCTTAAACTTGCCATCTCCATGGGATTCCACGATCCCCGCTAAGTTGTTCAATTGGTCTTCGATCTTCTTCTTTATGAATGGGTGGTAGCCCAGCCCCACAGCTAGAATACTATCATCTTCATAGTATCGGAGTTCTTCTTTTATGCTTTCCCCCACTATTTGTAGATAGTCTGCTAAAGGATGGGTTATGTATTCGAGGACGCAACTACTTGGTGTCCCATCATGATTGCCTCTAACAATAAGTATCTTAACGTTCTTGCCATGTTTCTCTCTAGAGACTCTGGTCAGCCTATAGAATTCATCCTTAACGAAGACAACGTCCTCTGGAGTCATACTTCTCTTTTCGAATAGATCTCCCCCATGTATTACGTAATCTACTTGATTGTCGATGAATATGTCGATGGCTTGTTTGAAGGCTTCTCTAAAAGCGTGCCGTCTCGCATCTCCAACAATTCTAGGAATATTCCTACCCACGTGAGTATCGCTGAAAACACCGATCCTCAGCATTCCCACCCATAGCAGACTAGTTACTCCCTGGTCTTAAAGAATACTATTATGGTCTTCTTCTCATAATTTTCAATGTTCAACCCGTAGATTCTTCTAGAATTCTTCTATAAATCTCCAGAAGCTGTTTCTGTGATTCATGCAATTTATTTATCATCTCGTTAAGTTCTCCGATATATTTCTTCAGGTCTTCTATTCTCTCAGTGATGGTTTTTAGAGAGTTCTCCAGTGTAAGCTGCATTGGGCCAAATCCTTCATGCAGTTCATCTCCGATAGTTCCATATTTCACCGTGAACGTTTTAACCTTAGGGTCTGGCTTCGCGTCCTCGATATCAAACTCCTTCACCGTCGTTGGTGGTGGAGGGTTTCTTATCTGCTCCATAACTTCTTTTAATAGGTTTTCTTCGCCTTGAAGAAATAAATGCAGGTTTCCTTCAGATGTAATCTCAACATAGCCTGCTAATCCTTTTTCCCTCATCAACTCGACGATATGCCATCTATATCCTGTTCTTAGAACTCTCCCCGCTATCTTAATCTTTACAGCTTTCATGATAGCTACGTTAGTCCACGTGAGTATTTTAAGATTGTTCAATATGCTCTAGCAAGGTACACTACAGTCTTGGCAGAGTTTCCACATGCGATGCATGGGCCGTTAGGGTGCTCAGCTATATCATATCTTTCCCCTCTAATCTCTCCACCCACTGTTTCCTTAATCTTCTGCGCACATTCTATTGAACCGCACCATGCTACTCTAGCTATACACTTATTATCTATGGCTTTAGATGCTTCTTCCATTGTTCCAGCATCAATAATCAATTTACGAAGCATTCTTTCACTTTTCTCTCTAAGATTCTGTATTATGCTCTCCATCAATCGCTCCACCTCCCTAGAAAGGTTTAACCTACTACATTGTATTCTCTCAAGCGTATCCCTACGAGTCAAGGTTACTTTTTCTTCAAGAATCTCTCTCGGACCGACTTCTATTCTTACTGGAGCCCCCATCATCTCCCAGTAGTAAAATTTCTCTCCTGGGGTTATATCTTCTCTATCATCTAAGACCGTTCTCCATTTCTCTCTCAGTTCAGCAAATATGTTCTCTGCATAATCTAGTACTTCTTTCTCTTGACCTTTAAATAATATTGGGATTATCACTATTTGGGTTGGTGCCACAACAGGTGGGAGTACTAAACCTCTATCGTCGCCATGCTGTGCAATTATAGCCGCTAGAACCCTGCTGTATCCGAATCCATAGCACAATTGGTATACATATCCTCTTGAACCATCCTTCTTCTCGAAAGATATATCGTATGCTTTCGAGAAGTTTCTTCCTAGATTATGAACTGTTGCTACTTGGTTAACTTTACCATCTGGATTCCAGCTATCAAAAGCTATTGAATAGACTGCTCCCGCAAACTTGTCGAAGTCAGGTCTCTTTAATAAGATGAAGCTTATCCCAAGTTCTCTAAGAACTTGACTGTAGATCTCTATTGCTTCTCTAACTTGTCTCTCTGCATCGCTTGGAGATTCATGTGCCGTATGCCCTTCGTTCCACGGGATCTCTCTAACTCTGTATAATGGTCTAGTAGCTTTCGTCTCGTACCTGTAGACATTGACGCTTTGATGGACTTTAAGAGGTAGGTCGGCGTGGCTTCTTATCCAGAGCTTAAACATTGGATACATTATAGTCTCAGATGTTGGTCTAATAACTAACCTACGTTCTGAGCCCTTCTCATCCTTCTGCTCTATAACGAAGACCTCGGTTGAAAAACCCTTGATATGTTCTGCTTCTCTAGAGAAGAACTCCTCAGTGGTTACAAGTGGAAAGAGCATTAGTTTATGTCCCGTCCTTTCAAGCTTCTCCTCCAAGATTCTTCTAATTCTCTCCATAATATATGCTCCGTTCTCCAAGTATACTAGGAAGCCCTTTACGGGGAATCTGTTATCCGCTATCCTTGCTTCCAGCAAGAGTTGATCGAACCATTCTGTAAAATTAGAGAACTTATGCAAACTCGTTACTTGCTGGCCTTCACTTGTCATCTTCCTCAATCGCTATTTTATGATATAGGCAAGCTATTAATCTTTCCATCCTAGATTTCTGAGAATCATCTTCGAGAATATCGGATATAGATCTGTAACACTGTTCTCATAACAGCGTTGCTGAGTCATCTAGAACAGTCTTAATAGTAGTAGGAGTACCTCAATATTGGATAAGTGAAGATGAGTCGACGATGTTGAGAAAAGTTGTCTTAACAAGGGTTGTACTAGACACTCTACTCGAAGTTGCGAGGAATGCTCATCCACGAGAGATGCTGATGCTACTTAGAGGTAGGAAAAAGAAGGAAGCCGTTGTAATCGATGAAGTACTTTTTGCTCCATTATCTCAGCACGATACATCTTCAGCGTATTTCCGTTTTGACCTCCTCCCACTGGATCTCTCCATAATCGGTTTAGCTCATTCTCACCCTTCAGGGCATCCTCGACCATCGCTAGAAGATCTACACCATTTCATTGGAATCATAATGTTAATCTTGACCCCGCCCTATCAGAGTGTCGAGGATGTCCACGCATTTAACTTAGATGGAGTAGGAGTAAAAGTTCAACTAGAAGATTGACCTCCCAGAGTCTTTATAGACGTCTCATTATCGGTAACGGAGAAGAACGTTATTTAAAATATAAGTCTTCTCAGAAAGTTGAAGGCCGAAACCTTCCATAATTTATTCTCCATCACTAATACTAATCTTCTAAAGATGGAGAAATCGAAGTCTCGTAGTCGATACTATCTTGCTTCCCAAGCTTTCAAAGCGGCTTGAGCCATGTCAGATAGAAGTCTTCTAGGATCTTTCGCTTTTACGTAGGCGCTTGCCAGCAAGACTCCCTCCGTTCCAAGTTCGATTGCTTTCGCTACATCTTCACCGGTTGATATGCCTGCCCCACATAGAATATGTACTGAGGGATTTATCTTTCTAACTACGTCCACAGCGCCTGCTACTATTTCTGGCTTAGCTTTAGAGACAGATATCCCGGTGCCGATCAATTCTGGAGGCTCTATGGCAATTATGTCTGGAGATAAAGCTGCTCCGGCTTTAGTTGTTTCAATAGTATCTGTGCAGAGGAGCGTGATTAAATTGCTCTCCCTAAGTCTTTTAATTATTGTGGAGATATCTGCGAGAAGCATTCTCTTCTCTGAATGGTTTACTAATGAGCCAGCTACACCGCATTCTTTAATCATCTCTACTATGACGCTTCCCGTCCAGCTTCCTGGAGGAGAGGGGTCGACATGCTGCGAAAAGACGGGGATACCTACCGCGTGGATAACTTTACTGAGCATAGTTACCGGCGGGGCCACAGCTATGCTTACTCCATGCTCTTTCGAGACTTCTTCCGCATACCTAGCTAGTCTGATACCGTTCTCTCCAATTGCCTCAAGATAGACCTTAAAGTTTAAAACAATTAATGGGAAACCCAACATACTTAAAGTAAATATGAATCATCATGAAATAAACCTTCCTCCTAAAAATGAAAGCTCATCGTACTTCAACCCTGAAAGATTAAGCCTACAGGCCAATGAATATTTTCTAGATGGTTTTCAGTCTAAACTTCTTAAAGACTTCATTAATCCGATACAAAACTTGCCATCAACGTTCTCGCAATGATAAGAGCGGTAAAGAGCTGACAACGTGATCCTTAGAAGATGAAATCTATTTATTAAATGGAGATCTAGGATACATTTGAGAATATATGGCTTTGAAGCATCCATTCATAGGCTTAACTGATGAAGAAGTATCGAGCATGCTTTCAGAATTAGGGCTAAAAGATGTAGATGAATTGTTTAGAGATATACCTCCCAAATTTTTCCTCAGGGGGGAACTAAAATTTTCTAGGCAATTAACAGAGGCTGAAGTCAGGGAATCCATCAGGAACATAATTTCAAAGAACCTTGCTCTGGGTGAAGTTAAGGTCTTTCTAGGAGGGGGAGTGTGGCCACACTTCATACCATCAGTCGTAAAAGAAATATTAAGGAGAAGCGAGTTTCTAACTTCCTATACACCGTATCAGCCTGAAATTTCTCAAGGAATACTTCAAGCTCTATTCGAGTATCAAAGCTTGATGGCTGAGCTCCTAGATGTTGAAGTCGTGAATGCATCTATGTATGATTGGGCGACGGCTCTAGGAGAATCGTTTAGGATGGCTAAGAGAGTAAAGAGAAGAAACAAGATACTATACCCACAATACGTATCACGTGAACGGCTTGAGGTTGCTAGAACCTACTGTAAGCCATCCAACATAATACTACAAGAATATTCTGTAGACAGTACCTACGGCTCAGTAGATCTAGAAGACTTGAAGAGTAAAATAGATAGAGACGTTGCAGCAGTATACATAGAGTATCCATCATATCTCGGCTTCATACCATCTAATATCAGAGATGTAGGTGAAGTAGCCCACGATCATGATGCATTATTCATCGTAGGTGTCGACCCAACTCTTCTCGGAATATTCGAGTCTCCAGGTAGACTTGGAGCAGACATAGTTGTAGGTGAAGGTCAGCCACTAGGTTTACCTATGAGCTTTGGCGGACCACTTCTCGGAATAATGGGTTGTAGGATGGATAGCCAGCTTATCCATCAACTTCCAGGCCGCTTAATAGGTCTAACCGAGACCATAAGAGGCGAGAGAGCTTACACGATGATTCTCCAAGCTAGAGAACAACACATTAAGAGAGAAAAAGCTACAAGCAACATATGTACTAACCAGGCATTGTGCGCTGTAGCCATAGCGGCATATCTAAGTCTACTGGGAAAGAATGGTTTCATAGAGTTGGGAAAGCAGATACTTGCTAGAACTAGATACTTGATAAAAATGTTGTCCAGAATTGACGGGGTGCAAGCTCCGCTCTTTAAAGCTGTACACTTCAAGGAGTTTACATACAAAGTAAAAAACAAGAAAGCCGAGTACGTCTTGAAGAGACTCTATGAGAAGAATATCTTGGCTGGAATAGACGTCGGCAGATTCTATAATCATCTACCTGAAGCCATCTTGACATGTGTTACAGAGATCCACTCTAAGGATGACTTGGACATATATGCTGAATCTCTGAGAGAAGTGGTGGAAGAATGATTTATAGGCAGACTAGATGGCTTGAACCAACAATCTTCGAGTTGAGTAGACCAGGGGCAGTAGGAGTAGACTTCCCCGAACTAGATGAAGCATTAAAGAAAGAACTAGAAGAAGCTTTAAGAGAAGTTCCGGAAGATTTGAGGAGAAAGGATCTACACTTGCCTGAGCTATCCGAGCTTGAGGTAGTTAGACATTTTACTAGGTTAAGCCAGATGAATTATTCTATAAGCACAGGTATGTATCCGCTGGGTAGTTGTACAATGAAGTATAATCCGGTAATGAACGAGGATCTAGCATATGATGAAAAATTACTTAATATTCACCCGCTGCAGCCACTGGATACAGTTCAGGGATGCTTAGAGATAATTTGGAGACTCGAGCAAATACTTGTAGAGATTACAGGCATGAGTAGGTTCAGCCTCCAGCCAGCCGCAGGCGCTCATGGAGAATTCCTCGGATGTCTAATAATTAGAGCATACCACATGGATAGGGGATTACATTATAAAAATATTATGATAGTTCCTGACTCAGCTCATGGGACGAATCCTGCTAGTGCGGCTATGGCTGGATATGAAGTTAAAGTTGTAAAAAGTGATAAAGATGGATGTGTAGACATAAATGAACTAGAGAAGATCGTTGATGAAAATGTTGCAGGAATAATGTTGACCAACCCGAATACTCTAGGAGTCTTTGAGAAGAATATAGAAAGGATCGTTGACATAATCCATGGGGTTGATGGTCTGCTATATTATGATGGGGCAAACCTGAATGCTCTACTAGGCAAAGTCAGGCCGGGAGACATGGGGTTCGACATAGTCCACCTAAATCTACATAAAACCTTCTCTACACCTCATGGAGGGGGAGGACCTGGATCAGGACCAGTAGGGGTGATTGAAAAACTCGTTGATTATCTTCCCTCACCACTAGTTAACTATGATGAATCTAGAGGAGTATTCTATCTAGATTATGAGAGACCTAAAGCCGTTGGAAAGATAAAGATGTTCTATGGAAACTTCAACGTCTTAGTCAAAGCATACGCATACTTGTTGAGAATGGGCAGTGAGGGACTAAAGAAAACCTCTGAAGCAAGTGTCCTAGCCTCAAACTACCTACTCAATAAAGTTAAGAGGTTGAAGGGAGTTACGCTGCCGTATGCTCCAGAATCACCTCGGAAACATGAGTTCGTAGTTAGCTTATCTAAACTCTATAAGGAGACAGGCGTATCTGCTAGGGATGTAGCTAAGAGGCTTCTAGATTATGGTTTTCATGCACCCACAGTCTACTTCCCATTGATAGTTGATGAGGCATTCATGGTGGAGCCGACTGAGTCTGAGTCTAAGAAGATGATAGACATGTTCTACGATGCCCTCTCAAACATAATCGATGAAGCAT
Source organism: Candidatus Geocrenenecus huangii (assembly GCA_023268155.1). GTDB lineage: Archaea > Thermoproteota > Nitrososphaeria_A > Caldarchaeales > Wolframiiraptoraceae > Geocrenenecus > Geocrenenecus huangii. Next base: position 23,959 of record JALNKM010000005.1, on the reverse strand, counting down.
ACAGAGACCCTGAGAAGGTTAAGACCGCTCCTCACAACACATCGGTAGCAAGAATAGATGAGGTGAGGGCCTCCCATCCTAAGACCATTACTCCTTCATGGAGAGTACACGTTGCGAGGAGGTGGCCATGAGGAAAGTACCTTTACTGTCATATTATTCTGAGGCTGGAGCAGAGATCGGAGAATTCGCTGGATGGTCTACTCCACTCTGGTTTACGAGTAATAGAGAAGAACACTTGGCGGTCAGGTCTAGCGTAGGGATATTCGACGTCACCCACATGACGAGGATAGCTGTTAAGGGAAGAGACTCGGAGAAACTACTACAGGATGTATTAACGATAGACGTTGAGAAGCTTAAACCTGGGAAGATGAAGTATTGCTTAATGTGTAATGAAAGCGGTGGAATAATAGATGATTTAACAGTATTCAGACATCCTACAGATGGAGAGCTGTTCATATTAGTATGCAACGCAATCACGCACGATAAAGTATTAGCCGTGCTAAACCAGAGAGCTCAGAACCTAGATGTTGAGATAATGGATCTAACGTCCGAGACTAGTTTATATGCTGTCCAAGGCCCAAAATCTCTAGAGATCTTATCAAAATCTCTCGGACTAGACTTAAGCGGATTAAAATGGTTTAGCGGAGTCGAGTACAAGATAGAAGACGTCTACACCTTGATTACTAGAAGCGGTTACACTGGGGAGAATGGATACGAACTCATGCTATGGAGCTGGGAGATAGAGAAGCTAAAGAAGATCTGGAGCCGTATAGTTAAGTCAGGGTCTACTCCATGCGGATTAGCTGCTAGAGATAGTCTTAGACTTGAAGCAGGATATCCACTATATGGGCAGGATATAGATGAGAAGGTAAATCCGGTGGATGCTAGATTAATCTTTGCTGTAGATCTCTCCAAGGAATTCTTCGTAGGTAAAGAAGCAGTAGAGAAGGCTATTGCTAGTGAGAAGCCTAGGAGACTCTTAGTAGGTTTTAAGATTATTGAGAGAGGTATTCCGAGAAGAGGTTACCGCATACTGAGTAGAGATAATAGAATAGTCGGGGAAACAACTAGCGGAGGATTCTCTTTCACTTTAGGTATTGGGATAGGGCTCGGATATGTTAGCTCAGAGTACGCTAATGAAGGGGAAAAGTTGAAGCTCGAAGTCAAGGATAAGTATAAAGAAATAGAGATAACATTAAAACCGATAATAGCTCATAGAATGAAACAAGTTCCTTAAGTTAGTTCTTCAAAAGCTCTGTAGACTATATATGGACCCTCTCTCAAGGTTACCTCAGAATCACTATAGAGGTTGATGGGGGATTGCCCAGCCTAAGAGTTCTCTTCCTCGCTACACGTCCTTGGTCATTCTTAATGACGATCGTAGCTACGACTGTTGGGTTAACTCTAGCAGTCCGCACAGGGCTCACAGGTTTATACGATCTTATATTATTCCTTCTAGTTTTGGCAGGGCTTATCTCGCTTCATGCTGCGGCAAACATGGTTAACGACTTGTATGATGTTAAACATGAAGTTGATAAACCATCATCTCCAACAGCGAGGTACAGGAGGCACTACATATTAATAGGCGAGATTAAAGTAACAGCTTTCATGTTAGAGATACTCTTCTTCTATGCAGTAGCTATCTCGATAGCCGCATACTTCGTCATTATTCGAGGATGGGTAGTTTTATTCTTCGCACTTGCAGGAGCATTCCTAACCTATGCTTATACCGCCGACCCCTTCAAGCTTAAGCACTTAGCATTAGGTGAGATATCCGTATTCTTGGCTTGGGGGCCATTGATGACTACTGGAACATATTACGTTTTAACAGGTATCCTCGAATGGTTACCAGTTTATGCATCTATCCCGATAGGCCTATTCGTTGCACTAGTCTTATTCGCAAATAACATGAGAGACATAGAATATGATCGGGCTGCTGGGATAAAGACTCTCGCTATAGTTCTTGGACATAGAAGATCTCTGGCATTCTACAAATATACTCTAATCTCTATATATGTTTTCCTCGGCTTACTTGTAGTTCTAAAAGTATTTTCCGCTTACGCGCTGATCGCATACTTAACAATTCCGAAAGCAGCGAAAATAGTGAGAATGTTCTATGAAAGAATCCCTGAAGCCGCCGATCCTATAACAGCTCAATTATCATTCAACTTTGGATCTTTACTCATCCTAGGAGAAGCATTAAACCTTCTACTTAAATCATTTATATAGCTAACTTTGGATGCCTACTCTCAGTAGATTAAAAATGCGTGAAGACACGTGGTATCTAAAGGTGTTAAAGTTCACATTTTTTAGAGCTTCTAGTAAGGGGGAACTCACTTTGTGAATCTTACTAGAAGTATCACTATTAATTTACCTCAAGAATAGTTAGGATGTAGAGGTTCTTTTCTTAGAATTAAAGTTAATATCTCCAAAATACATGTAGATGAGGGTATGGTGAAGATTAAGACTAGATATCTTGCATTCTTAAGGGAGGAGACGAGGAAGGTGGAAGAAGAGTTTGAACTTCCAGTTGAATCAACTATACACGAGTATCTCAGAGAACTACTTAAGAGATATGCTGGGCTGAGTAAATATCTTCTAGATTCTCAAGGTAATCTTAGAGATGGGATAAACGTAGCGGTAAATGGAGATGTTATACGTAGAAGTGAGTATGGAAAAATCATCCTTAAAGATGGAGATGAAATAGTCGTTATACCGCCTATATCTGGAGGATCATTCTTCTAACCACCTGTAGCTTCCATCAATGTAAACTTCTTTCTTGAAGAGCGCAGGCTCCTTCTTGTATCTCTCAACGAGTTCAGGTAGAGCTTCAAACACTTCCTTTCTACTTTTTCCAGCAGCGACGACTATGACTATGGGTTCACCTATATTGAATCTCCCGATTAAATGCCATATACCTGCATAAGCTAACCCGTGTCTCTCTCTTACTTCTTCACAGATCTTCTCTAGAGTCTTGTCTGCGTGCTCTTTGTATGTTTCTATCTCTAAATGTGAAACATCTATGCCTTCAACGCTGAAACCTTTAACTTTACCTATAAAGATTGCTAATGCTCCAACTTCGCCGTTAAACTTTTTATCGATAAAGTCTTGTAAAAGAGAGACTAAGTCAATATCCTCTTTGCCGTATACACCTGTCTTATATCTTGTCCTCCTAGACTCCATTCTAAACTACTTATTATTAGAGTCCTTATTGATAAATTTCACGGATTTTATCTATTATTTCGTAACTTCTCTCGATAACCCTCTTCTTGAAATTCTTAGACAATATCGCTTCAGCCCCATAATCCTCTATTGATATAGATGCTGCCGACACTCCGATACATGAAGCCCATAGGAAGTCTCCACTAGATAGATATTCTGTGAGAAAAGCTCCACCTAACACGTCTCCTGCTCCTGTCGGGTCTACAACCTTGGCTTTCGAGTAGCTTGGTATAAAATACCTTTTCTTCTTATTTGCTGTTATAACCCCTTCGTAACCCATGCTTAAGATAACGTTCTCTACACCTGCATCCTGAATCTTCCTGACCGCGTCCAGAGGCTTTACTTCATCGGTAAGAATAAATGCTTCCTCACGAGTAAGTCTGATTATCCCAACTCCTCTAAGCAGGCCTATTTTGAAATTCTTTTCTAATATTATTCTCCTGTCTTGGAGTGGTTTTCTAAGAATCCCCTGAGGATCTAGCATGGTCTTAAACTTCCCAACAACTTTCCTGACGTCTTCTACTGTTATCTCCCCTGCTACTGGCCCGAGATAAACAATGTCTACATCTCCGATCTCTTCAATATTTATCCGTGGAGCCCTCTCGAGTAGAAACAATTCTCTATCTCCATCTCTATACACTATCCTATACATTGTTGTCTTATGCTCTTTATGTATAACAATTCTTGAATAGTCCACTCCAGCTTCTAAGAGAATTCTTAGATAATCTTCTGGGTAGTCTTCACCGATTACCGAGTATACTTGGCTCTTTGAATTTAGTCGTGATGATGTTAGGGAGGAATAGAATACCGTACCTCCAGGAGAAGTTCTCACTATCCCATCTTTGTAGATTATTTCATCAATGGTAAGATGCCCTACAAAGCCTATCTTGCAACTCATGAATATCCCCGATATGAATATTCATAGAGTAGATATTATCTTTCCGTTTAACCATTCAAGAGCTCGACGCATTTAGTATAAGGGATCATTGATTCTAAGTTTTATTCTCTTCTCTTCATAGTCCCCTCTAGTATTCCAACACCTATATGTACTCTATCGATGTGTTTAGATAACTCTTCACGTGTCTTGAATATTGAACCACAGTATGGGCAGCTCACACCTTCGGGATTCTCTAATTCTACTAAGGGTATTCTTTTCTCTACCAGATATCCACATACAGTTCTGAGAATTACAACACCTACAAGTATGCCTGAATCGATGACTGGAAGTCTTCTAATATCATTCTCTAACATCAACTTTATAGCTTCTCCCACCTTAGTTTTTGGGTCTACTGTTATTAAAGGCTTTGAGGCTATTTCTTCAATCTTCGTTTTCTTAGGATCTTTACCTTCAGAAACTACTTTATAGATTATGTCTTTAATCGTCAGCATTCCGACAGGCTTCTTATCCTCCATTACAATGATGGAATCTATCTCTTTTTCCTTCATCAATTTTGCAGCTTCTACAATATTCTTATCTGCTCCTATTGTGTAGAAATCTCTTATAATGTATTTTGAGATAGGTTCGTCAAGTAATTCTCTCATGCTCATGTTCGAATCATCTAATCAAATAGGTAAAATCCATAATTTGAGCTTATACTAAACCTATTTTCTTAAAACTGGATGTTCAGACTTAGATTAAATTCTCAAGCATTCTTATTCAGGTGAAGATTTTACTTCAACGGATGATCCCGGCGTAGCTTGAGTTTTATAATAAACATATCTCCTCGGAGAGCCCTCTCTAGTCAAGATTCTTTCTCTAACCAAATCAAGCAGTGAATGAGAGACAGCGGTAGAATCATAGTTATATCCTCTTCTGGCCAATTCTTGTACTGTTTCTCCTAGACTTCTAGGTTTGTCGAACCAGCCTTCATCTATAAGGTTCTTGAGCAATATTGAACAAGTTGGCAGGCTCTTTCCCTTAGATTCTTTGGGTACAGGTTTTTCCTCTATTCTTAACTGGGGTATTGAAGCTTTTAGAGCTGAAATAACCTGTTTTAATGCTTCTTCAACTTTCTCTGGAGGTGCCTCTATTCTAACCGTAGCAGGACCTATAGTTACTTCTACTTTAATTTTTTCTTGTTCCGACATTATACATCATGCTCAAGTTGAGCAACATTTATAAGCACACTTAAACAATAAACTATAGTGGTAAGTGAGGCATGGAGCATCTTCTTCACCAGACAGAAGATGATGTAGAGTTTCTTAAAGCTTTCTCTGAAAGTAGCTTAGAAACACTCTCTTCTCTGAGGGGTCTGAGAATGTATACTGGTTCAAGAGAAGATTTGGCCAGAGATTATCTAGATGAAGTCTATATTAGCCTCAATTCTACTCTAGATGAATATTTTGTAGAAGTATACGAACCTAGACAAATTCAAGAAAGAAAGAAGACGATCGCATTAGATGCTTCATCTATCAGGCTGGCTGAATCATCGAAAGGTGTAGTCATATCTGTTAAAGGAGCTATAGTAACTCGAGACGTAGATAACTCATTATCTATTAAGATTTTAGGTCCCTTCATATTTCACATCAACAAGACCAACATAAGGAAAATTATCAAAGAATATTCTGGAATTCTCCAGTACTCTAGTAAATACGAGTTCTACATTAATGCTCAGAAAGGTTTAACAGAGCTTCTAGAAAAGAAGATGCAGGAGTACGTAGTTAAGAAAGCTAGAGACTCGATAGTACTATTCGACGGGTGTCTAGCGGCCAACAATTTTACTCATTATAAGAGTTTGATGGAGAAGATATTGAAAGTAAGCATTGAGAATAGGAATATGGTTATTGCTTTTTCTAAAACTAGCTTCCTCCAAATCTCGGGAGCATATCTTCAAACAATCTATGTTGAACGTGAATCTCCTTACATCATAGATTTAACAAATGCTTTAAGAAGATATTATGATCATCAAGTTAAGATTCTCGGAAGAGTTTGCTTGGCTCGGTTAGGCATAGGGAGCCCAGGCTATAGAGTAGATATACCGAATGAACATGATATACCTACTTTGTTCGGGGTCTTGTTGAAGAGCGACCCATTGATATATGGGTACCCGGAGACGCTTATACTTGCTCATGATTATTCAACATTTACAAAACTCGACATGATATCTCTCCAGACGATGTTAAGAAAAATGGATGTAGAACTACTCTACCCAGAGTATGTCAGAGATATCCTCTTCCAGCCGATCGACGGTGAGAACAGATGAAGATTCTCTCCAAGAATAATGATACAGTCAAGATCCTCTCTTCTCCCGATGAAGAACTTCTTGAACGTGGAGACTACCTACTAATAGAAGACGGTGGAAATAAGCTCTTAATCCAAGTGCTCGATATAGAGTATGCAGATATCCCAGGGATACTTGAAGACACTCTTAGAGAACTCTCGATAGAAGATGCGAGATCATTATCCTCAGTTGACCCATACTCAGTTGGTTCACTGATAGCTAAATTGAGAGAGGCAAGACTTGTAATAGCGAAGTTTAGAGGAGTCTTGGTTAATGGAGAGCTCAGAAATGATGTGCTGTGGCTTCCATCTAGATTCAATTCAAGAATAATCAAGGCATCTTCATCTCTAGTCAACGAGCTCTCTAGAACAAGCGGTAGACGAACCCTACTACTAGGCGAGTGTATGAGTGAGTGGTTTACTATTAATGCTGAATCTCTAGATGGTAGACTAACAATAATCACAGGGAAGAAAGAAATGGGTAAATCGCATCTCGCAAAACTACTAGTATTAGGGCTGGTGGAGTATGGAGCTCGAATCATAGTGTTCGATATGAATGGCGAATATGGAGGGTTATCGAAGAGGGTTGATGGTATAGAAAGCGACCTATCTAATAGACTTAAAGTGATAATTCCAAGTCAGAATTTTAAGACTTCAATATTAGATGCAGGTTTGAAAACGATGATGGATATCCTCCGATACGTCTACGATACGCCATCCGCCAGTCTTAGAGAATTCAGCAGAGTATGGTATCTTGCGGAGAGAGTATATGGAAAGGTAACTCTTAGAGGATTGATTGAAGCATTAACCAAAACCCAGATGAATGAGTCTGTCAGAGAGGCTCTACTAAGCAGATTACTATCGATTGAAGACTTAGATTTTTTCGATGATGAAAATCCACAGAGTATAGAAGACCTACTTGAAGAATTAGACTACGGTGGAGCTTTGATAGTTGATCTCTCAAAGAGTCTACCACATGGTAGAAGACTTGTAGTCGAATACTTCTTAAGTAAGCTTTCCACGATATTAAAGAACAATAAGTATCCACCTGTATTCCTTCTAGCTGAAGAAGCCCACTTATACCTGCGAGATACTTACTGGGATGACTTAGTAACAAGGATGAGGCATATCGGAATCTTTCCCATATTTGTTACTAATCAGCCAGATATGATTCCAGACTCAGTTTATAGACAGGCCGACAATATATTTCTATTCAATTTCACCAACGATTCAGACCTAGACTATCTAGCTAAAGCTTCCAGAGTTGATGTAGAAACTGTAAAGAGAATCGTTAAGACCTTGCCTCCTAGAAGATGCCTCGTAATAGGTAGAGTTGTTAACGATCTGCCGATAGTTGTGAAAGTTAGAGAGCTACCTGTAAAAACCATGGGCGAGACGAAATTATTCTTCACCGAATCTCAGCAAAGAAACTTGTAAAGTTAGATTCTTGAAAGAAACCTGCTTAAACGTATATGTACACGTATATTAGAGAACGGTAACGCTTTTTGCAAGATTCCTAGGTTTATCAGGATCATATCCTCTCTCTATAGCTGCATAGTATGCTAGTAACTGGAATGGTACAACGTAGACTATCGGGGAAAGAAGTGGATGGGTGCTCGGTAGCCCAAGGTACCAATCTGAGAGTTGTTTAATTTCTTCATCTCCCTCAGCTCCAACACAGAATATTTTCGCTCCACGGGCTTTCATCTCCATAATGTTTCCTATCAAGTGTTTACGGGCATCGTCGTTTGGAGCTATGAAGAACACTGGATATCCATCTTCTACGACGCTTATAGGTCCATGCTTACTCTCACCTGCAGGGTAAGCAATACATGGAATATAACTGAGCTCCATTATCTTTAATCTGGCTTCTAGAGCCGTAGCATTGCTTATACCTCTACCGAGGAAAAACATGCTAGAGAACCTCGCAACTTCTCTTGCAAGGTTCTTGACGGGGTCATTAGATATTTTCAGCGTTTTCTCGACTAGTTCCGGTATACGTCTCAATTCGTCTTGGAACTCATCTACCTCATACTGTGATACCTTTCCCCTCTTCCTAGCAAGTCTTAAAGCTAGAAGCGCTAAAACCATCAATTGTGACGTAAACGTTTTAGTAGCAGCGACGCCTATTTCCGGTCCCGCATTCTGTAGAACGTAGGCTCTAGCGATTCTAGTCAATGTGGATCCAAGTACGTTCGTTATACCGATAATCGTTGCTGCTCTATACCTTGCATAGTCTATGGATGTTAAGACGTCAGCCGTCTCACCTGACTGGCTTACCGCAAGTATCACCGTATCCACTCCAATAGATGAACCGTAGTTTTCAATAAACTCTGATGCAATAACAGGGTACGTCGATAATCTTGCCAGCTTCGAGAACATGTATGACCCGACTAGACATGCGTTGTAAGACGTGCCTGAAGCAATTAAGAATACTTCTCTTCCTCTATCCAGGAATTCTGTTAATAGATCAAGATATCTTTCTTGTATTCTTAATGCTTCTCGTAGGACGTTGGGTTGGTCGAATATTTCTTTTAGCATGTAGTGTGGATATCCTCCTTTGGTAGCCATCTCAAGGGTCCAGCTGAGCTCCGTGATCTTTCTCTCTACTGGTACACCAGTATCTATCCTGATTATCTTGAAACCGTTAGATGTAACTATAGCCATATCTCCATTCTCTAGGAATACGACTTTATTCGTATGTTCAATTAATGCTGCAGCATCGCTTGCAGTTAGATTCATGCCTTTTGCTAATCCTATAACTAGCGGAGATTCATTTCTAGCGAGTACGATTTTATCGGGTTCACCCGTAAATATCACTGCTATAGCATAGCTTCCTCTAAGTTTCCTACAAGCCTCTAATACTGCTTCAGCAAGGCCCCTCCCCATCTTTACATATTCTTCAATGAGATGAGGTATTACCTCGGTATCTGTCTTAGACCTGAATACATGTTTTCTAGCTTCAAGCTCTTGTTTTAGTTCCATGAAGTTTTCTAATACTCCATTATGTACTACGGCTATACTTCCCGTGCAATCCGTATGGGGATGAGCATTTACTTGTGAGGGTGCACCATGAGTAGCCCACCTAGTATGTGCTATACCTATGTTTCCAGGTAGATCCAGGAGATCTAACCTAGAATGTATTTCATCGATCTTGCCTGCATCCTTCTTCACTATGAGTTTGCCTTGATATATGGTTGAAACCCCTGCTGAGTCATACCCTCTATACTCAAGTCTTTTAAGAGAGTTGAACAATATCTTGGCCACGTTGCCTTGTCCTATTATGCATCCAGTTATACCGCACATCTTCTACCCACATACTTACTTTCCACAGTCTATTTTAGATATTGTTTTTCTAGAATCCCAAGATATCGAATTCTGATTTTTAGAATCAATGTGGCCAAGATATAGATATGTATTTGGTATTTCCTAAGTATTCTTCTCGGAATCTATCTAGGATAACTTATGAGTAAGAGATAAAATCATGGGGTTGGACATCGTGTTAGATGAGCAGAATGAATGAAGACCTTTTTGATGAAGAAACTAGGATTATTTTCCGTAACAAGCTTGAGAACTCTCTAAGTATACTTAATGCTCAGATAGAAAGACTGAGATTAAGATACTCGGAGATGGAGGCTAAGAGTAAAGAATACTTTGAAAAAGTCGTAGAATGTCTAGTCAATATGGATGAAGATAGAGCGAAGATCTATGCAGAAGAGATTGTCGAGATAAAGAAGCTTGCGGAGATGGTTAAGAAAAGTCAACTTCTTCTACTACAAGTGAAAATAAGACTAGAAACCATAATAGAAATAACAGAGGTAATAGGGTTGATAGTTCCTCTAACATCTCTGCTAACGGAAGTGGAAGATGAGCTAAAACCGATAGCTCCAGAAGTGGTTCAAAGCCTTCACGAGCTCTCTGTATGTATAGAAGAATTCGCGACTACAACCGTATACAATAGATTGGAGCCTGTGAAGTATGAGGAACTGAGTAGTGAGGCTGAGAAGATCTTGCGTGAAGCGCAGAGGAATGCAGTAGAGATCGTTAAGAACAAGTTCCCAGACATACCTGCTCTAGACGAAAAAGAGATCAAGATCTATGCGTATATCTCGAAGAATGGGGGTGAGATAGATTTAAAGAAATGTTCAGAAGAATTAAAGATCGATGTAAAAGAAATAAAGGACATACTAACATCACTTGAAGAAAAGGGATTGATAGAAGTGGAGGGAGCATAAACAAGGTCAGAACATTTGTGGGCATCCTGAAATTTTTCCCTTTAGACAACCTTCTTCATGATACCCTGCCACACAGGTTTTATCAAGTTAAGCGATACGCTTAAGTAGAAGCTAATGCGTGTCATTTTTTTCGATGCTGGGACAGTTGCTTGAAAAATCGTTAATACAAGTATTTATAGAAGAAGTCTTCAGATGTTTAACATTCGCTTAGTTAATAAACGTTTAATATTTAGTCATGAAACTACAACACTAGGATGCACAGTTTTTCCTCACATAGTACGAATACTTCTACAGAAATTGAAAAGGTAGAAAGACCTAGACGAAGATCATTTTTCAAAGTATTAGAAGCAAGTCCTCAGGCTGTAAAGATAGTTAAGGGTGTAGAAGACGCCACTGTAAACTGCAGGATAACGATGGGTTCGAAGGAAAGCTGGAACATAAACACTAGTGTAAGATCCTTCGACGAAATGCTAAGGCTACTAGCTCAATACTCTAAGTTAAACATTGATCTACGTCTTGAGACTAATACAGTAAAATCGAGTACATGGATCATCGGAAATATAGGGAAAGTCTTGGGTGAAGCTCTGAGAATCCTAACACAAGAAAAAAGCAAAACAACAGGTATAAGAAAACTAGGATATAGTCAGGGGTTGTATGGTGAGGCCTTCGCGGAGGTTAGAATTCTTTTAACTGGTAAAGCGGGATGCTGGATAACAAGGGGGCCGAATGTAAAATTCTTCGGTAGGGTGGGAGAAATATCTGAAGAAGCATTAAAATCATTCTTCGTAGAGTTTGCTCAAGCAATCGGTGGAACACTTCACGTAGACTTAATCAGAGGCGAAGATCCCTATAATCTATGGTATGCAACATTCATAGCCTTTGGAGAAGCTTTAGCTAATGCCTTCACAGAAGATGAATGGTATAAACAACAAAGCATAGTTGAGCCAACCGCCTAGAACATATTTTATCATCTTTAGGGTCTAATAAGATCAATCGTGGAAAGTATCTAATACAATATAGTATACCGTGACTTTAGATTCTAGTAATTAATCCTCTAACATCCACAGCTTCAAACCTATTCCCTGAAGCTATTAATGGATTTATCTCTAACTGCTTTATCGAAGGATTCTCCCAGGTTATCCTCGAGAACTTTGAGATTGTCCAGGCGAGCTCGGTTAGATTGACCGGGGGTAGATCTCTGAAACCTTCAAGAACCTTTTTAGTTCTTAATTCATTGATCATTTCCAATGCGTCATCGAGGGTTACGGGGGCGATTCTTACCGAGAAGTCTCTTAAAACTTCTGTGAGTACTCCTCCTATACCGAAAGTGATTGTAGGCCCGAAGACCGGGTCATGGCTTGACCCAAGGAGTAGCTCTACTCCCTTAACCATTTCTTGAATAATTACTCCCTCCCACTCTATGCCCATCTCGGATATCTTTTTCCTCAATCTATTATATGATTCTCTTAGCTCATCGTATGTTTTTAAACCAACTACTACTCCACCTATATCCGTTTTATGAGTAATCTTCCTAGAGTAGATCTTCATAACCAATGGAAAAGACAATTCTCTACTCACGTATTCTAATTCATCCTCACTCGAGATTTTCAAAGTTTTTGGAGTTGATAAATCATAATGGTTTAAGAGTTTTACAGCATTCTCTAAATCTAGTGGCCCATCCTCTAGGTCATCTAACCATGCGATCTTGTTCACATTTAGGGTTTTCTCAAATAATCTATTCGCTGGTCTTCTATGTGTTGCTAAGGCTGAGAGGGCACGTAAAGCTCTCCTCACATCCGGATATGCAGGTATGCCTAGTTGATCGAATCTTTCTCTTATGTACTTGGACCATTCTGATTCTCCATGCTCACATACTACTGCAACACAATCATGTTCTTTGCATACTTTGAATAATTTATCTATAACGGTATCATCAACCGTGGGGGGCTGATGACTTGGCATCAATAGATAGAGATCGAAAAACCCGCTGGCTGCAACTACTCTAAATACTTTTTCAAAGGTTTCAGAGGTTCCCTGCGCTGTTAAGTCTAGTGGATTTTGTAGGACAACGATCGGGTCGATTATCTTCTTCATTCTTAGCTCATCGAGATTCCTGTAAACTTCTTCTGGTATGTTTGGAATCGTTAAACCGTACCGCAAAGCTAGATCGGATGAGATGACCGCTAAACCTCCCGCATTAGTTAGGATAAATAATCTATTGCCTTTAGCGGGTTTCATAATACTGAAAGCTTTAACAATATCAATCATCTCCTCCATGTCTTCAACTTCTATTACTCTCGCTTGCTTGAACGCCCCTCTATATACTTCAATGCTTCCAACCATGCTAGCAGTATGGGTATATGCTGCCCTACCCGCTACTTCTGTCTTTCCTGCTTTAAGTACTACTACAGGTTTCTCAGTCGAAGCTTCAATCAAAGCATTAAGGAATCTCCGACCATCGCTAACCCCTTCAAGATACAATGCTATAACTTTCGTTAATGGATCTCGTGAAAAATATCTAAGGAAATCTTCAACAGTAAGGTCTACTTGATTTCCAACGCATACTATTGACCGAATACCTATCCCGCTCACTTTTAGGCAATCCATTATTATCTCGCTTAAGGCACCGCTTTGAGAGATCACTGCGACATTTCCGGGTTGAACCTCTGGAAGACTCTCAGCCATCCCCCTATTTGATAATGGCTTAAACCTAGGTAGGAAGAATGTATCCACTCCACTATAGGGATCAAGTATTCCTATAGTATTTGGTCCAACAACCCGTATGCTCGTCTCCTGTATAGCTTTTCTCAATTTTTCGTCTAGGTCTTTTCTACCGCTTTCTGCGAATCCTCCACTAATTATTATGGCTACCTTAACGTTTTTTCCACCTGCTTCTCTCACAACTTCAGGCACACTCTCCGCTGGGACAGCAATAACTGCTAGATCGACATCATCTTGGATTTTAGATATAGTGGGGTAGACTTTTACACCGTTTAGGGAGCTTATTTTTGGATTGACGGGGTAAACCTCTGCTTTAAGGATTCCCAAGTTTTTATTATTAATGAGTCTATGATATATTATGCTTCCTATCTTTGAGGGGTTCTGTGAAACACCTATGACGGCGATTGAGGCTGGGTCAAAAAGATACTTCAGATAATCTGTTTCTTCCTTCATCTCCAGATACTATTATCAAAGAGCGATGTAATGAATATTAGCATGTTATAGAGGTAGATATTACATTACGTTAATTCATCAATCAATGTAGACTAACTTTCCAAGAAGGCTTCACAGAGAAATAGGGCGAAGAGATTTATCTCGGAACCGCGTAAGTAAAGTTAATAGTCTAGACAGAAATACCTATTATTATGATACCTTCAAGCATCTTCCCATCCGACATCGAGATGATAATTAAAGAGATCAAGATGTTAAAAGAAGAGATAGCTAAGATTAAGGAAGCTTTAAGAAAACATGGGATAGAAGTAGACTGAAATATAAGGAAACATTAGGTCTGAGAATCTAGCGATGGATCAGTAGAGGCTCACAGCAGTTGATGGAATGAGTAATGGCCACCAAGGAAGAAACTCGTTAAGTCGGAGATACACCTCTCATCTAGTGATTTTTACCAAGATTCGATTTGGTAGGGAGTCAACATATGAAAGTCAACAATTTCTACAAGTTATCTATAGGTGAAGACGTTAATAGCAGTCGTTGCGATTTATTAGGTTAGTGTGACGTCATCTCTCGTTATGGGCTTAATGAATCTACCCATCTTCTCATTTACGAGTTCCCCGTCATCGATTATCTTTACTCCACGTAGTATTGTATACTTAATCCTACCTTTGACCTTCACTCCATCATAGGGTGTCAACCTATGCTTACTATGTAGCTTATCCGCCTTTATCGTATTTTCCCGCGTTGGATCTACTATGACTAGGTCTCCGTCTGCTCCAGTTGTTATCGATCCTTTCCGAGGATATATGCCGAATATCCTGGCCGGGTTCTCAGAGAGTACTAGTGGTATCTTCTCTAGTGGTATCAGCCCTCTTAAAGCCGAATCAAGAATTAATGGAAACAGTGTTTCTACTCCTATGAATCCTGCTGCAGCCTCCCAGACATTATTTACGGTTTTTTCTTCGTAGCTGTGAGGGGCATGGTCTGACCCGACGGTATCCACTATTCCTCCTCTTAGCCCATCCCATAATGCTTCTCTATCCTTCTCATCTCTCAACGGAGGATTTATCTTTACAAGAGTCCCAAGCCTCCTGTACGCTTCACGGGTCATCAGCAAATACTGTGGACACGTTTCACAGAACACTTTAATGTTTCTCATCTTCGCTTCTCTAATTAACGATACTGCTTCATTCGTGCTTGTATGAACTATCAATGCTCTTCCCCCCGTCTTCTTGGCGAATAGAATAATTCTCGATACAGCTTCTTCTTCACATATGTTTGGTCTTGAATCCGGGTAGACATCTGCGTCGTTACGTCCAGTCTTCTTGACATTCTCTGTATAGTGTTCAACAAGTTTATAGTTTTCTGCATGGAGAGCTAGAGTGAAACCGTGAGCTGCGCTTTCTTCAAATGCTTTGATCAAGGTCTTATCAGATGGTGCAGGAATGTTCCCGGTTGTCGGGCCTAGAAATATCTTGAACCCCACGGCACCCTCCATCCACATCTCTGGTAAATCATCTATATTCGAGTCGTGGAGTACCCCATACAATCCAAAGTCCACATATGCTTTATTCTCTAGGAGAGTCCTCTTCTCTCTTAGGATCTTGGCCGAGTCTACGGGTGGAAGAGTATTAGGCATCTCCAGTATAGTTGTTACTCCACCAAACGCCGCGGCGATAGTCCCAGTCTCGAAATCCTCCTTATAGGTTAAGCCTGGATCTCTCATATGTACATGTTCATCAACTGCTCCAGGGAAGACTAGTAGCCCGCCGGCGTCTAGAACTTCTGCATCTTCTCTTCTGAGGTCTCTACCTAGAGCTTCGATTACTCCATCGATTATCAATATGTCAAGCCTCTGTATACCCGTGGATGTTACGATCACGCCATTCTTTACAAGAAGACTTCCAGACAATTCTCATACACCATCCTTCCAACAGCCAAGACCTTACTGCTAAACATTGTTAACTTACCTCTACTATATATCTTATAAATGATCTCTTATTGATGTACATCCTATGAGTTGAAGAGCTTCTATAGGGACGACACATATTTATTTGAAAGATGGTGATTGTAGAATGAATCAAGATGACTTCAAAAAATACTGTAGGAGTAGTATTGGCCGGAGGGGAGGGGAGTAGGCTTAGACCATTAACATATTATTTTCAGAAATGCATGATCCCGATCGGACCTAGGCAGAGACCACTGCTCGAATACATTATACTCAACATGAAGAGGGCTGGGCTAAATGATGTCTTCACATTGGTCGGATACAAGGCTGAGCAGATCATAAACTACTTTCGGGAAGGACAACTATACGGTATAAGAATCAAATACATACATGACAACCCTGAGCTTAAGGGGACGGGCGGCGCCCTCTTAAACCTGTATAGACAAGAGCGTCTAGAAGATAAGGATATAATCCTAATTCATTATGGTGATATACTCTCGAATATCGATCTTGCCGATGTGATCAAGAAGCATGAAGAAGCTCGCGCGGAAGCTACCGTCGCATTATCTAGAAGATATGTGCTTCCGGTCGGTGTGGCGGAAGTCTCAGATGATAGGATAATTTCCTTCACGGAGAAGCCATCCATCGATATATACGTTAGCATAGGGATACTAGCGTTAAATGCCGGGGTCCTGCCCGAACTTGATAAGTTGGCCGCAGAGAAGAATAGCTTAGACATAATGTCAGACTTTATACCATACTTGCTTAGGAGTCGAAGACTGGTTAAACCATATGTTACAGATGCTTTCTGGTATGATGTAGGCTCGATCGAGAAATATGAAAAATTGACAAATGAACTGGTAAAGAAATATCTGGCTGAGCTAGAAGATTGACGATAGAGTTCTATAAATCCTCGTTCAGCTTAAGAAGACGATAGTAGCTTGGAGGAAATATTAAAGAATAGACATTAAAGATATTTCTTCAATGAGAGGTGTATCAAACTTGAATAGCCTGTATAATAGGGACGTTATCTCAGCATTGGATTTTGATAGGAAAACTATGGATTACCTATTTCATGAAGCAGAGAAAATTAGACAGGAATTAGAAGTGAAGGGCATCCTAGACTACTGTAGAAATAAGATAATGGTAACAGTATTCCTTGAGCCGAGTACGAGGACTAGGCTGAGCTTCCAATTCGCTATGACGAGGCTTGGAGGGATAGTCGTAGATTTTGGTTTAGAACAGGCTGCAAGTATAGCGAAGGGTGAAAGCTTCGAAGATACTATTAGAATGGTTGATGGGTACAAGCCTAACATAATAGTCTTAAGACATAGAGAGCCGGGCTCATCGAGGAAAGCCGCTGAGATAGCTTCCGCCCCCGTAATTAACGCAGGTGATGGCTGGAACGAGCATCCAACTCAAGCTCTACTCGACTTGTATACGATTTGGAGAGAGATCAAGAAGATAGATGGCGTGACATTAGGTATAATGGGAGACCTTAAATATGGTAGAACCCCCAGCAGTCTAAGCTATGCGATTTCCAAGTATGATGACGTAAAGATATACTACATTGCACCGAAGGAATTGCAGATTCGCCGTGAAGTGTTAGAGAAGATAGACAGGAGGGTGGAGTGGAGGATGGTTGAGAGAGTTGAAGAAGTCATTGAAGAACTAGATGTACTCTATGTAACCAGACTTCAGAAAGAACGGTTCTCAGACCCTTCAGAATATGAGAGGCTGAAGGGAAGCTATAATTTGACGATAAATTTACTGAAGAAGTTTAAGAAGTTACCTATCATAATGCATCCTCTACCCAGAGTTGACGAATTATCGCCTGAGGTCGATTCTCTACCTCAAGCAAAATACTTCACGCAGGCTGAGAACGGTGTCTACATTAGAGCAGCATTAATAAAATCAATCTTAACCGAGTAGAAGGGCGGGGCTCTACAATATTTTTCTATAACCTCAGAAAGAAAATCTGTCAAGTACAGAAATATGTAAAAGTTAGATTAATCACTTGGTAGATAGGATCCCATCCTATGCCATTCAGGTTTATCGAGTTATTCTATGGAAGAGAGAAGAAGGCCATAGATTCTATAGAAGAGTATCTTGTGAAAATAGCTGATACTGTGAAGTATCTTGAAGACGTCTCTAATGCGATAAAGAATGGAAGGGTAGGAGAGATTGATAAAATCTACGAGAAGATAGATGCCTTAGAGACTGAAGCGGATAACATGAGGAGAATGATATCAGAGGAGCTTTGCAGGGGAACCTTCTTCGCTCATCTTAGAGAGGACTTACTTAACCTCATAGAAGAGATCGATAATATTGCTGACTATACGAAGGACTCAGTTAAGCAGTTAATGATGACTGCTCCTAGCTATGACCTACTCTACTTCATGTTCTCCATCCCGGAGATGGATAAATATATCAACTCATGCATTGATGCATCTAGGAAACTGCTTGAATCTTTCAGGAAGTTTAAACATGATGTAGAGAAAGCTAAACCACTACTTCAAGAAATTGAAGATATAGAAGAGGAAGCAGATGAACTGAAGACTACAATAATTAAGGCGATCTTTAGAGAGGCCGATAGATTCAGAGTACTAGATATAATGCAGGTTAAAGAGATGATAGATATTATGGACAATATTTGCGATTCAGCCGAAGATGCTTCTGATATCCTGTTCCAGATAATCGCTCAAAGATACGGGTGAATTTTCAAACAGTATAGACCATGAGTGGAGACGATTAATGGATTTTCTCCTGCTTTACATTTTATGCCTCGTGTCAAGTATTCTCTTCAGCTGGAATAATAGCTCACTATTCGTAAGTGGGATGACGTCGTCAGGCGCAGCGAAGTTCAGATATTCTGTAATCTTCACTGTTCTCTCTATGTTCCTCGGGTTAATGCTTGAAGGATGGAAGATGAACCCATCCAAGCTAATAATTTTCAACTCATTTGAGATTCCGTTGATAGCTATCTTGGTAGTTCTTCTTATATGTAGTGTCCTGGCGATCCCCGTAAGCATATCGAATATTGCTGTGGCCTCATTGATTGGTTCATCACTAGCTTTAAACATTCAGGTAAACCAAATCTTCCTAACTATAACGGTTCTATCATGGATACTTGCACCTCTAGCAACAATGTATCTATCTAAGTTAATTTATCTATTATTAATGAAACTATCTAGATGCATTAGGATGGGTGAATTATACTTCTATACAAGGCTCATCATATATTCTACAAGCTTTTACGGTGCATACACTATATCAGCGAATAATCTAGGATTCATACTGTCGATGCTGAGTGGATATTCTATATCATTATACCCCATAGTATACATAGGGATCCTCATAGGTGCTTCCATATTCTCAGAAAAGATATCGTACGTGATTGGGGATAGACTAGCGATTTTGAGCCCGCTAAAGCTTTCTTCAAGTCTCTTATCATCCTCTCTACTCCTATGGATACTAACGCAGGTCGGCATCCCCGCTGCATTAACCCAGATAATGATCGGGGGCTTGGTGGGAGCCGCACTTTCATCCTCGACACATATAATCAATGTGGGATTATTCAAGAAGCTGATATTATCTTGGGTGGCCTCCTTCTTACTTGGAGTAGTTTTTTCATATATATTAGTGATTATACTAAAATAGAAGGTAGTTGGATAGATGGAAGATATATTTAGTCATGCGACCTACATCGAATAGGATAGATGCTGGAATGCGAGGATTACATCTAATCGTTGATATGTATGGATGTGGAGAAGACGTTTTAAGAGATAAGAACTATATTTACCATGTTCTACTAGAACTTCCAGATTACTTAAAATTAACGAGACTTTCTGAACCGTTCGTAGAAGAATATGATAACCCATCTCCAGGAGTATCGGGATTCGTAATAATAGGTGAAAGCCACATAAGTATACACACATTCGTAGAAGATGGGCTTGCAACAGTAGACGTATACGCATGCAAAGAGTTTAACGTCGAAGACGCCATACTATACTTAACCATGAAATTCAGTCCAGAGAGGTTCCAGAAGCATATCCTCAAAAGAGGGGATTAACGAAAATCTAATTCTAGATAATTTATTGATGAAGACCGACATCATGCTTAAACCCTACATCAACATACTGTAGGTGTAGGAATGCGTGAACTAGCCGTCAAGCCTACGAAGGTAATAGAGATAGATCCTTCAAGCCCCAAGACAGAATACATCCTAGAAGCAGCAAGAGTAATCAAGGAAGGGGGACTAGTAATCTTCCCGACAGAAACTGTTTATGGTCTTGGAGCAGATGCATTAAATAGTCTAGCTGTTAGGAAGATCTTCTACGTGAAGAATAGACCTCTAGACAACCCTCTAATCGTCCATATCTCAAATCTAGATCAACTAGAGATACTCTCAAGCGATTTAAGTGAAGACGTATGCCGACTTGCAGAAAAATTCTGGCCAGGGCCGTTAACAGTAATAATCCGGAAATCAGAGAAAGTACCTGACGAAGTATCCGCAGGCTTGGAGACTATCGCGGTTAGGATGCCTGCTCATCCTGTGGCCCTTAAATTGATAGAGCTTAGTGAGACGCCTATAGCTGCTCCAAGCGCTAACCCTGCTGGTAGACCATCACCTACAAGCGGAGAACATGTTAAAAGAGACATGATGGGGAAAGTAGATGTAATCATAGATTCGGGAGAGACGCTCTTCGGTGTGGAATCCACGATAATCGACATGACGAGAAATTTGCCAGTTCTTCTTAGACCAGGTGCACTACCAGTAGAGGAGGTGCAGAGAATGCTCAATAAGGAAATCATTATACCTGAATCTGCTAGAGGATTAATTGAGGCCTCCGAAGCTATTGCTCCAGGCATGAAGTATCGGCATTACGCACCTTCCAAACCTTTACATGTAGTTGAAACTCGAGACTACGGCAACCTAGAAAGATATAGTCTAGAAGTATTCAAGCATGTTAAGGGATTAATAGATAAGGGGGTCAAAGTCGTCCTACTCTCAACTGTGGAAACAACACAGTATTATCGTGGAGTGAAGACTCTAAATCTAGGTTCGAGGAAAAACTTATTCGAAGTGGCTAGAAACCTATACAAGCTCTTGAGAGAAATAGACGAGTTAGATATAGACATAGCGGTGTCAGAAGGATTTGAAGAAAAAGGGCTAGGCTTAACAATAATGAATAGGTTAAGAAAAGCAAGCGGATACAATATAATAACAATAAATTAATCCAATCCCCAGAAGACCTCTCTGAATTTAAAAGATCCAACAATACTGTGACATACTCGTGGATTGAGAGCCCTAGGCTAACTCCAATCTACTTGAACACGTCATCATCTAAATGTGAAAAATACTCTGAGAATCTTATTATCCTAAACCTAAACGAGTCAAAGACACTCCTATACTTACATGATTATGCTATATCAGGCAGCATCTTACACTCGTTGATGAAATCTTTAATGCAACTTCTCTATCTACTGTATAGAGGGCCGAATCTTCCTTCAGCTCTGTTGAGAAAATTTAGAAGAAGATATGTGGATAGTCGGAGAGCTATTTCACATATTTCTTCGGTTTCTTCTTGAATTCCTCCTCGCATGTTCTTGAACAGAAGTATATGACGCGGCCCCCATACTCGACCTTGCTATAGGCTGTATCAGGATCTATCTTCATGCCGCAAACAGGATCTGTGACTAAACGTTTTTTCTCCATCTCTATCTTCACCCATTCCGGCTCATACTTCCTTAATGTTTGACTGTTCAAAGCAACGATTACCGTACTTAAAGACATTATTATCGCTCCGACGGCTGGAGGTAGACTTATACCATAGCCTGCCAGCACGCCAGCTGCCAGCGGTATCGTCACCGTGTTGTAGCCAGCTGCCCACCACAAGTTTTGAACCATCTTAGCATAGGTTTTTCGAGAAATATCCATGGCCTTAACCACGTCTCTCGGGTCGTTTCGGACAAGGATTATGTCGGCGCTCTCGATGGCTACGTCTGTTCCAGCCCCTATGGCTATGCCAACATCCGCCGTAACGAGAGCTGGAGCATCGTTTACGCCGTCTCCAACCATTGCCACACTATAGCCTTCATTCTTTAACAAATTTATTTTCTCCGCTTTCTCGTCTGGTAAGACTCTAGCGAAATAGCTGTCTACGCCTAGTTCCTTCGCAACCCAGCCGGCAACTTCTTCGGAGTCCCCGGTAAGCATGTAAACCTTTACCCCCCTCTTCTTGAGTTCTCTAACAGCCTCATAAGATTCGGCCCTAATCATGTCAGCCAGGGATATGGCGCCTGCAACCTTACCATCTACAACGACGAAGACAACAGTTTTACCCTGTCTTTGCATCTCCTCTACTCTTAGATCGTTAACAGTTAATCCTAGATCGCTTAGAAGAGTTACGCTTCCGACATAGACCTCGTTCTCCCCAACTTTACCATAAGCGCCTCGCCCAGGCAAAGATCTAAACTCTTTTACTTGAGGGATCACAATTCCCAGGTTTCTCACATATTCCACGAGGGCTTTAGCAATAACATGCTCCGAGTTAAGCTCGACGGCGGCCGCTAAACTTAAAAGCTTTTCTTCCGGAATATAGGCAACAATATCAGCTACGCCGAACTCCCCTATCGTTAAAGTCCCAGTCTTATCGAAAACCACTATGTCGACATCTTTAATCTTTTCGAAGGCTCGTTTATCCCTTATGAGGATGCCGCTTTTAGCGGTAATTGATGTGGAGATCGCTACGACAAGGGGTATAGCCAAGCCGAGAGCGTGAGGGCAAGCAATAACAAGTACGGTCACAGATCTCTCTAGGGCAGTATCCGAGCTTGCTAGAAAGCTCCATACTACGAAGGCTATTATCCCAACTGTAAGCGCTACGTAAAAGAGTAGGGCTGCAGCCCTATTGGCTAAATCCTGAGTCTTATAACGGCTTTCCTGAGCTTGTTTAACGAGCCTTACAACTTGTGATAGATAGGTTTCTTCACCCACTCGTTCGACCAAAACTTTTAGCATGCCTTCACCGTTAACAGCGCCTCCCACAACCCTGTCGCCGACAGCTTTACTTACCGGTTTAGACTCACCAGTCAATAAAGCTTCATTAACCGACGACTCACCTTCGACAACGACGCCGTCTGACGGGATCTTCTCGCCAGGTCGAACCAGCACAACATCCCCCTTCTTTAGCTGGGCAACAGGCACATCTATGATTTCACCATTCTTAACTAGGTGGGCTGTAGTCGGCATTATTCTGATAAGCTCCTCTAACGCCATTGATGCACCAATTAGGCTTTTTGCCTCAACCCAGTGACCCAAAAGCATAACATCGATTAGTGTCGCAAGCTCCCAGTAGAAGTCTCTACCACCGAAGATGTAGACTGTTCCAAGCGAGTAGAACATGGCGACCGAGATAGCCACACCAATCAAGGTCATCATGCCGGGCTGTCTAACCTTAACCTCATTTACTAAACCTTTGAGGAAGGGCCAGCCACCGTAAAAATAGATCATAAGAGATAGTAGTGTAAGCACGTCTTTCTGGAAGGGGATCGTAAGCCACTCAAACCCAAACCATGTCTGGATCGTTTCGGAAAACAGCAGAACCGGGATTGTTAATAAAAGTGAAAACCAGAATCTACGTTTGAGCTCTTCAACATTATGAACATGACCGTGTCCATGAGAAGACAAATTTTTCACCCTCAAGGCTCCTCAGAAACCATCTATGAAAAATCTTAAACCCGTTGAGTTGAGTCGAATTCTTCGAATATAAACCTTCTGTGAATACAATGATCTTTGGTAAAGATCAGGTCTCCACACATTGCTACTACAGACATACTTAAACTCACAAAGTTCTTGTGATTATCAAAAGTTATAGTAAACTACTTTTATACTATCTTGACATCTCTCAGGATACTTAATACGGTAGTCCCTGTAGTAGTATTATAACGTAGATGATCCTATTTCTTCGATTACCATAGGAGTAAGGTCTCCACTCCACTTTAATACCCATACTTTTTCTCTCCTAGCATATTCTAATGCATCTGGTGTAGCATAATCAGTATATATTACCTTGATTATCTTCGGTTTAAGAAGCTCAGGCTTTTTCTCTCTAATTAGATCAATCTTCTCCTTTAATTCATCTACCAATCCAACACCTA
>JALNKM010000004.1 GCA_023268155.1 Candidatus Geocrenenecus huangii | reverse complement strand
TATAATCACCAGGTGGTGATGGGTTCTCTACTATTCCTCCGTGGAATACCGTCTTGTTGTTTATGTTGAATATCTGGAGTGGTATTGGTACTAGCTTGTTGTTCTCGAATTTACCGTCCTTTAATCCTTCCTCTGGCGGGTAGATTTCTCTGGTGTATCTCGATTGGCCGTCCTCTCCTGTTACTGCGGCCTGTATTAGTGATGCTTCTGATGTCGGGTCGGTGTGGTCTAGGTCGTAGATCTTTATCTGGGCGAAGCTCAGATTATCCTTAACATCATACCAGCTGTGAACGTGGAATAGCTTGAATATCTTGGCCGCGCGAGCAACCCAGGCATTCTCAGGCTTATTGAATGCCTTGGCAAAGCTCGCCAAATTCACGCTAGTACCATCTAGCAGGTCGAAAGTACCGGATTCCGAGAAGTCAAAGTCTCCTCCGTGAGCAGCCAGTAATCCATCTATGTTTACTGAATGGTTCCCTGGGACTGTTACGGGGAAACCTATCATGTCCCGTATCTTGGTCGGATCCGCGCCCCTCGGCGGTATCAATAATCCATAGATTATTATTCCTTTGAATGGTGATCCTGCACCTATCTTCTCCCCATAGTAGCTTTTCGCTTTAACCAACACCAGTAGGCCCCAGGTATCATCTACAGACCAAGAGATCTGTACAAATCCTGTAGCGTTCGGCTCAAATGTTCCCTGGAGTGGAGTGTAACCCCACTCGGGCTTGATTCCATAGACCTCGACGAAAGCCTCCATATCAGTAACGTTGAACCTATCAGCAAAGCCCTTGTATGCAGGGTCAGGGCAGACAGGGGAGCCAACGGTAACAGAGCTACCGTCAGGCAATATGCAAGTGTTAGTTCCTTTCCATGCAGGTGTAACGATTTTAAGCCATGCAGTCTTGGCTGCCGCTACTGGCGTGGTGACCAATGTCGCTGCTATGATCGCCGTCGATAGAATCAGCAGAGAAATAAAAACTAAACTAACAATTTTTCTATTCATCGTCCTCTATCAGGTTTCGACCGCTATTTAATCCATCTCATTCTAGACCCATTCTAAAAAGTAGAAACATAGATCTAGATTAATACAGAGAAAACACTGGATGAATACTCCCGTAGAAAATGATCAGAAATAGGCATTCTAGCAATTAGAATGCATAGAACAAAAATGCATAAATAAACATCAAAATAAACTCCAACAGAACTTACCGAAGAAGAACATAAGAGATAAACAGATATCGAGATACAAGCTATCCAAGTCATAAACATGAGGAAAATCCAGAACATAAGATAAACGAGATATACTACTGGCCAACGACAACCAACAATATCTTAACACGCCACCTCATATACGAACCAGCTGAGAGCTATTATCCTCTTCACTACTTAATGCATTATAACTTAAAAGAGCCATATATCAACAGAAGCCTCGGGTAGCTCCTACATCACGGATGAAAGCCTCTTCTCCATCTAAAGGTATCCTAAATAATTTGTTTTCCATCTTCTCTCCATCTATCTTAAGAATGTATATCTAGGCTCTTCAAATTCCATAACTATAGACTCATTGAGAAGGCATATACACCTCTATTGTTTACTGCTGACAAGGGGCAGTGCACGTCGTGAACGCATCGTCGCCGATACATTAGTCACGTTCTATCCGGTCTTATTTCTATCCAGTATCTCGATATGCCTTTGTAGAAAGAGTTGTTTAGCTTCCCCTCTATGAAGAAAGTTCTTCATGCAGCTTGCTGAGCCGCGAAACAAGCCCAGTTATGATCATTAATCTCTAAGCTCTTCCTAGCATGTTTTAGATCAGCTTCAGCACTCTCAAGCCAATTTACAACTTCATCCCTTATAGACACAAGGTATCCACCTTCTACACAATGAAGGAATATAGAATTAAATCTTACGTTTTTAAGCTAAGGCACTCGTCAACTTTTACCTATCTCTTTCTCCAACATCTCCATGACCCGCCACGTTTTCGGCTCATTATACTCCTGAGATTTTGGAGGGAGTGTAAGAGGCCACGAGTGGAGGTTAGCTGGGCGAGAGACTCTAAAAATGATTGTGCTGGATCCTCCAAAAGATTTACGAAGAAGCTTCCAATGGAATATGTAGTGGAAGTTTAATAGGCTCATAGAGATGGAAATGAGTTTATGAGTATGCTGAGCGTCAGCTCGAGAATAGTTTAATACTCTGTATATTCTCTGAATAGCCTCTTTACAGCCTCGAGTGTTTCCCTCGCTAATTCAAGTGACTCCACCGCATCGGACTTATTGAAAAGAAGGTCTGCTGGAGTCATTGAGAGCTCATCACCATACATCGCTGGCTCTCGTTTTTCTGCTAGTTTTCTAGAAGTTTCTGCCAGCTTATTGACAGGAAACCATTGAGGAAACTTATCCCTAAATTTTATCAAGACCGGTCCTACATCGTGTTTCTTTGGATATTCTATTCCGAGAAGCCTCAGGGCTGCCTTGAGTCCGAGCTCAACGGCTTCCTGCGAGCTACGAATAGAGTAGGCCAGGCTTCCCTCCCTCAGTTCTCTTTCCGCCGTCTCGATCCTCCTGAGTGATTGGTTTAAAAGAGATTTTGCGGCTTCAATGTTCTTCATATCTCTATCACTTCTCCGATCTTTGCGTCCGGCTTTAGTATCCAGACCCATTCATTTTCTGCCAGCCATATTCTTTTGGCCCCGAGTTCCCTCATTCTTCTCATTATTTTCATTGCTTCCATCTTGTAGGTCCCATCGTCAACTATGGTTATGCCCTCATCAACTATATCGAGAACTATTGGTGGATGGGCCTGAAGCATACGGCTGCTTAAGGGGTGGAATGATAAGTGGGTTGATACTCCGTTATTTTCCAGCCACTCCATTTCTTGAGCTACTCTTGATGAGTATTCTAGGTCTACTAGCTTATCTAATGCCTCTCCAAGTGATCTAAATGCATCTGAAATTATGAGGAGGTCTACGTCGCTGTCTTGCCCAGCATTTCCCCTCGCAACAGAGCCGAAGAGCACAATGCTTTTTATGCCGATGTTCCTCTTTATTGCCTCGTTGCCGAAGATCCCTATTAGCCTGCTGTATCTTTGTTGTGGTATCTTCTCGAGGTTTCTTATTATTCCAGCTACGCTTAGCAGGTAAGTCTCAGGGTCCGCGAGCCTATAGAGCCAACTCCTCGGTTTCTTTTCATGGACGTAGACCGCGCCGGCTTCCCTCATCCTCACCAACGCCATTCGCGCGGCTCCATCATCCCTCAACAGTTCGGCTACATCGCTTGAGGTAAATGTTTCTGGGCCAAATTTTCGGTATAGCTCTGCATAGAGTGCTCCGAGCCTTTGAGAGAGCCACTTAGCCATTCGTTACTATGATTGTAACACTTCTATATAACGTATCGCACCTAATAATAAGCAGGCTTAAGGTTCCGGGCTACGTAGTCTTCGATAGACATTTGTAGCTTCGGGAATCATGAGCCTCAAAAAACAGTTTCTTCAGATAATGCACTATGAAATATAGAATAGATGATTGAAAGAGAAGAATCATGTTGATGAGAGTTTCTCTATCGCTTCTTTTAACAGTTTTATCGTCTCATTAAGCATTTCTCTTGTTTCTCTCGATTCTCTAGTTAACGTCTCCAGTATAGTTGCTAGTTTACTTGATATCTCTCCATACTTTTCTAGTATAGTATTAAGAATCTTGTCTGTTCTTTCTGCAAACCCTCTAAACTCTTCACGATAATCTCTGAACTCACCTACGAAGCTTCGGAACTCACTCCTGTAGTCTCTGAATTCCCCTACGAAGCCTCTAAACTCATCTCTATAATCTCTAAATTCTCCCACGAAGTCTCTAAACTCACTTCTATAGTCTCTAAATTCTCTCCAGTAATCCATGAAGATCGACTGCATAGCCCCAAAGCCTTCCTGAAGTTCTTCATGTAGACGTGAAGGCTTAATTAAGAAATATTTTACAGCCGGTCTAGGTTTAACTTCTTCGACGTCAATAGCCTTAACGTATGCAGGAGGAGGTGGGGATTTCAACATCTCGATAAACCTTTCTACGATAGTATCATCCCCTTGAGCGAAGACCGTCACAGAACCATCTTTCTCATTCTTGACGTAGCCTGACAAACCTAGCTCTTGAGCAGAGTCTAGAACAAATCTTCTAAAACCAACTCTCTGAACTCTTCCATAAACTCTTGCGAGAAAAGCCTTCATAGTCAGCTAGGAACAAGATATACCTAGTCTTAAGGTTTTCCTTAAGCTCAACCTAGCTAAAAGAGTGCTGACAAACAGACTTATAGTAAAAAATGTGAAAAACTAGGAGATCCATGAAATATCTTCTACAACGATCTCCATGAATTCATGTATTGGTAACCGAGGTCTCGATGAGGTGGTTGGAGATTATGGTGGAGGAGGTGGAGGTAAGCCTGGACCAGCTCTCCTTATTAATTCATCATACTTCAAGTACGCTATCAGCAAGAGTACTCCTACGATCACTCCTCCAAATATGAACCCAATTATCAACCATGTAAGTGTTCTATCTTTTGCTTCACGGTATCTCTTCTGATCTATCAAGTCAATGATTGATTTGATATTGTAATATATGAGTAGGTCGACCACGCCGAAGACTATAAACACTATACCGACCAAGAAGATCAAGGATAACGCTCCACCAATGATCCAGAGGATTCCAAACACAAGTGCCAAGATACTCGAGATCTTCAATAAAGAAAGGATAGTCTCAGCTTCAGGTGGAACACTACTATAACCCACACCTAATCACAGCCATTAAGATAAAACCGCTGAGAGATAAAGGTTTCTAGAAACACTAGGCAAAGTTATACAGAGAATCTTGGTGACAACAAGATCACAGAGATAGACGATACCAGTCTACCCTAATAAAACATCACAACCTGAACAATAAGAGGCCATGACTATTCTCCTCACTTTACAGACCAGCTGACAACCGCCCCATAATGAGTAAAGATGCTTGGATGATAGTTTTATACTGGCTTTTACGCATATATCATAGTCATAAGATTAAGGTTGAAGACAGGTGGCCAAATCATACATCTTGAGGGTTGCTGGCGAGAATAATGAAAAAATAGTTTTTGAGAAGAAATGCTATTATACAAATCTGAAGAGGAGGTTCTCGCAAGGGGACCTCGTATTCTTTCTCATGAAGAGAGAATTCGACTCATTTATAGGATACGCCATAATAGACAAAGTTAAAGAACTCGCGGATATAGCCGACCCAGAGGAAAGAGAATTCTGCATCAACAATAGATGGTATACAAAGATAGAGTTTAGCAGGATATACAAGTTTGATAGACATCTCCCCCTCAGGCTCGTCTTCCCAGGACTTCACAAACTCGGGAGAGCATTACATGGGCTTGAATTAAACGACATAGAGGTTAAGAGAATCTTCGACCTCGAGAAGATATGTATGGAAGATGAAGAACTCTGTAGGAGATATATCGAGCTCGCTGGAAGAACTAGAACATTGTAGCGGATTCTTTCTTCAAACCAGTCCCATAAAGCTTAGGCTTTTCAACGATCTCTTGAACATACTCTATCAAGTAATTGTACATTTTATTCTTTCTAGTAAAGATCAGCGGCATATCTAGACCTGAAGCAAATTCATGAATGTACGGAATCTTCCTAGGCAGGAGATGAGTACGTTCTTTAAGTTTTTCTTCAAATCTTCTCATATCTTCATCATCTGATCTATACATGTTAATTACGGGATTAACCAAGCATACGAAGTTTGAATAAATGTTTTCTATCCTATCCTCAAGTACAGATAACTCATATACCTTCGGCTTGATTACATAGACTACATAATTTGAGACATAGCTTACACAGGCTAAGACGTAATCCATCCACGGCGGAGTATCTATAACCACGTAGTCTAGAGGCGAGCCACCAACAACCCATCTCTCATCTTCGAGAGCCTTCAAGATCCTCTCATCATTCTCAGAATCAAGCACCTCCATCCTCCTTCTCGAATCATCCGATGGATTCGCAGATAGAAAATACAATCTACCAGATTCTAAATTAAAGACTCTGCCAACATCTCTAGCTAATTCATTTAGAGACTTTTCTCCTATAATCCATTCATTAGAATATCCAGAGAAAATATCCGTAGATCTTGTAAGCTTCTCGATTACAGGGTTTAAGAAGTCTGCTTCAATGTATAATGTTCTACCATGCATTGATAAAATGTATGCTAGCGTCGAGGCCACAGTAGTAGCGCCTGACCCACTCCTCGAATGCTGGACAGAAACCACCACAGTCATAGAAGTTACCAGTTCTAACCCGAAAAACAAAAACCAGAACTTAAACGTATATCGATAAAAATATCACTTTTACATCTGGACAACCTTTGTTTGAAAAATAGTTAATTTAATTGATGAGAAGAGTAAATCTCCATCTAACAATAAGCTTTTTTATCTGCTTAACAAATTTATAAGAAAAATGCGAAAAATCGGCAAAAATGTTATATACCACCATGATATTGTATGTCTATGCAACTAGAGGAATTTGCGTTAAAAGTAGGGCTATCTAAAGAGCTACTAATTCTACTATTGATCCAAGCAGCGATAGCAGCAATGCTCGTAACACTGGGTATCGGCGTCGGAGAAAAACTCGGAAAAGTGCCAGGCTAAAGCGTTTAGCCCGTCAATTTAACTTCCTTCAATATTTTTTGTAAACCATATTCGAATACGTTTATCCATCCTCTCCTATTATCATATAGGTTATAATGGGGGACAAAGTTTGCTGCATACTCCATACTTAAGAAGTCTATCTTTCCTGATATCCCTCTCTCATCGATGTATCTCAACACCTTGTAGAATCCTACTGAAGGAACAAACAAGATGGAGTAATATTCTGAATCATCACTCTTCATCTCCAAATGCGTAAAGGGAATATCTAACATCGTTTTTCTAGTATAGCTATTGAAGTGAGTCTGAACAAACATTGGCGTGCTTACCAACTCTGGAAATCTCGTCGGCATCCAAAAAAGCATGTATAGATAGATTTTTGATACAATGTTCTGATAATGTTTCTTTATCGTCTGTCTAGATACACTCAATCTCCTGGCTATCTCTGAGTAACTAGTAAAGGGGTTTTTATATATTTCTGCAAGAATTCTAATATCTAAAGAACTCAATCCATGTATTTGAGTGGGTTCTTCAAGTATTTCTGGAACATCTTCGCTTCTTGATATCTCATCCCAATTCTGGATCCATACTCCATCATTGAAGTTGAAACAATCTGCTCTAAAAGGAACTACTCTCCTATACTGGAGCCTCTTAAGGACATATCTCTTCACTATATTTAACTTAACCAGCTCATCTAGGAAATTGCTGAAAGATTCTTCGAATTTTGGTGATGTTGCGAATAGTGTTAAAAACTTTCTCTCATTTAAAAGATAGGCATAATAGCTCAGATACATTGATTCACCAAATAGGTCTAGCATTGTAGTGAGATAGTCTGGCCTTACTGAAAATTCCAGCATGACCAAGTACCATCGAAGTCCTAGTTTTCCATGGTTGATTGCTGGACGTATAGTAAATCCCAACTTTGGTAATTTTTCCCTCAGGATGTATCTGACTGTTGTTATTGGTACTTCTGTTTCTCGAGATATAGCTGAGTATCTTGGACCATACTTCATTAATGCTTCTACAACTTTTCTAGTCTGGCTCATATGGCTGCCACTTACTGTTTTACAGGAAAATTATGCTTGATTTAAACTTTTGTTACATGTATTTTCTGAAGACGTATTAACTAGGAATGCTTGTTTCTGTACATTAGCTGACTACGTCGTTCTAATTATTGAAATCTCTTCTGTAATGCTTTCTTTTCTGCTTCTATGATTAATTCTACTAATCTTAGACTCTCCCTGTTTTCCTCCTTCAATATGTTTACAACTTCTTTAAGTGTTAGCCCTCTCGCAGATAAGACGATCACAGCTGTTCTTCCATACTTCTGGACGAGTACGGAGTTTCTCTTAAGTTCCGCAAGTATCCTTCTCTCTTTCTTGTTTATCGGCCTCCCTTTCCTCGCGATCAATCCCAGAATATCTTCAAGCTCACATCTAGCTACTCCAATCCTATCTGAGCCGCAGACTGGGCAGGCAGGCTTCTCATCCACATCCTTGACATAGACTTTCTTGTAATATTCAAAGCATTCCGTACATACTTGCATCCAAGATTCATAGAGAAGTCTAGTCTTAACTGAAGTCAATACCAGTTTCTTCATGCCTTCACCTGTCGTTATCTCACCTTCATGCTCAAATCTTGAAAGAGTTAGCCTAGCAAGCGGAGAAGGCTTAGATAAAAGGCCCCTCCATATCTTTACTTCAACGCCTCCTTTAATAACATCTTCTAGAAGCTTCTTAGCGGCATCAATATCGAAGTCGTGAAATAGAGTGTAATTCAATGCTTCCCTATAAACTACTGTATTCTTCAATGTTTCAGCAAACTGACTCAGGTTTAAGTCAGTTAT
Source organism: Candidatus Geocrenenecus huangii (assembly GCA_023268155.1). Lineage (GTDB taxonomy): Archaea > Thermoproteota > Nitrososphaeria_A > Caldarchaeales > Wolframiiraptoraceae > Geocrenenecus > Geocrenenecus huangii. The sequence continues at coordinate 147,664 of JALNKM010000004.1, read as the reverse complement.
GCTTGCTTCACTCTTTATTACCCCCATCTTCCTGGCCACATGGATAAGCCTACGCTTAAACAAAGTAGAAGATTCTACAGCTCTCCTAACATTTTCTTCGAATTCTCCTTCAAGCAGTTCTCGAATAGCTTCAAGAACCATCTCTCCTACGAGATGCTTGGATCTGAGCATTATTCTGTATGGGTTTTGCTGACCATGTATAGGTGCTCCAATCTTCTCAGACAAGTAGTAGGCTAGAACCTTCTGTATCGTTCTATTTGCTTTAAGCCCCCCATGTATATGTAGGATAACGTATGGTTCACATATCTCAAGTAAGACTAGCCTATCAGATGGGACGGGTATATCTTCCTCCAAGTGTTCTTCGACTTCCTTGAAAGCCTTGAAAATAACATCAAAGCCTACACCATATCTTTCAGCTATGTCCTCAACGATCTTCTCAGGATCTTCTCCCATAGTTCTTCTCACTGCATACTCTCTCCTAAGAGCCCCTACCTCCTGTGCTACTTCGAAGGGTACAGGTATTTCGTCTCCAACCCAGCTCGGTACAGCGCCTTCATAATCATCTAGAGCTGAGACATATATTCTATCTCCTTCAGTATGCAGTATCTCCCAAGCTCTACCCGTTAATATGAATCTCGTCCCGGGCTCACCGTATTCAGCCACAAACTCTTCATCCAATATCCCAACAGATTCTCCATTCTTCTCATCGATAACCAGATACTGGTGTTCTTCTGGAATCATCGACAGGTTGGAGAAGTAGTAGTCGTACAGCTCCATGCTTCTCCTAGGCTTTAAAACCATGGTGTCCCTGACCTCGACGATCCCCAGGGAAGACATGTGCTGTAAAACATTCATCAACTCATCCATCTCTAAGTCTTTGAAGTTGTACGACCTCCTAAGTATCGAGGCTATATTATCTATGCCGATCTTGTTATATTCTATGGCGAGGCCTGCGACCTGATGCATTAATACATCTAGAGATTCCGTTGGTATCGCAGCTTCTTCTAATTCTCCGATTCTAGCTCTCCTAGTAATGACTATCGACTCCAATGCATCATCTGAATCCATAACAATTACTATTCCCTTAGCGGTTTTCCCAAGAGAGTGGCCGCTTCTGCCAACTCTCTGAACAAGCCTAGTAACCTCCCTAGGAGAATTATACTGAATACATAACTCTATTCTTCCAACATCTATCCCAAGCTCTAAAGATGATGTACATATTATGCCAACTAGCTCTCCACTCTTTAAACCATGTTCAGCAGTAATCCTAGTTGACTTCGACAAGGATCCATGATGTATTCCCAGGGGTACATGCTGATCCCATAATCTAAACCTGTTAGTAAGTATCTCAGCCAACGGCCTAGTATTCGTAAAAATTAATGTTGATTCGTGCTCTTCTATTAGTTTCTTAATTGTTTTAAGTCTTGAAGCAACCTCTGGGAGAACTCCGAGCTTTTCAGCTAAGCTGTAGTCTTCACTGATTGGGGTCGGGTAGACCACATCGATATACATGCTCCTGTTTACTGAAGCATCGATTATCTCACATTCTCTACCCACTCCTACAAGATACTGTGCTACTTTCCCCGGGCTCCCGATAGTTGCGGAGAGCCCGATCCTCTGGAAATCTGTCCCCGTTATCAATCTAAGCCTCTCCAAGGCTACCGATAGCTGTGCACCTCTCTTATCTGTTGCAAGCTCGTGAACCTCGTCAACGACTACCCACTTTACGCCCCTTAAATAGTTCCTGAAAACTTTAGCGGTGAGAATAACTTGAAGTGTTTCAGGAGTTGTTATCAGTATGTCAGGTGGAGAGATAGTCTGTATTCTCCTCTCACGGGATGCCGTATCCCCGTGCCTAACAGCTACTCTAAGATCTAGTTTCTGAGCCCACCAGTCAACTCTGTCAAGCAGATCCCTATTTAATGCTCTAAGAGGAGTTATGTATAGAAGTCTTATACCATGGCCTCCGCCTTCGACAAGCATTTTACTCAAGATTGGGAGGAGAGCAGCTTCTGTTTTCCCCGAGCCAGTCGCAGCCATCAATAAAATATTCTTTCCCTCGATAATTCTAGGAATAGCGTATAGTTGCGGGGCGGTGAGATGCTGGAATCTTTCCTTAAATGCTTTGACTACAGGTTTAGCTAGCATTTCTAAGACTTCTTCATCATCAATCGGCAGTATACTCATCCATCTATATTCCTCGTCAATGCTAAACTTAAAGGTAGCTTAAAAATACTCTATTAACACTCATATTAGATGCTCCTAATCTTTAATGAGGTAAAATGTGTTTAACCTCTGAACCCGCATGGATAACCTATTTAAATCCGATGGGAAAATCGGGTTTCCTCAATCTTCCTCTCCTACTTTATACAGCTTCCACAGTGTATCTCTCATAGATTCTAGGGATTGCTCAGGCAAGCCCATGTAGGAGGCCGCTGTCTTAATCTCCACCATGTCTCTTACCTCTTCTAAAAAATCTTTCAACTTGATTCTCCAATCTCTATCTCTCGCTAGATGATGATCTAATATCAATGTTTCAACACCCGTCTTCTTTATTATCTTCTTAAGATTTCTCATCGATTTTTTGAGGTCTTCTTTCGAGTACTTGTCTCCAAGCATGTATGTCATCGGCCCATCACATACTACTATCTGAGGCATGTTTGAAATAATGAATCTAGCTTGTTCTTCTACAACTATCCCCTCAACGTCAGATGTATGGATCACTGTCTCCCCAGCTTCATGCACCATCACCTGAAGAACGTAACCTAACCTTGAATCATTTCCATGCTGTAAAGGCTCTGAAAAAGCTAGCCTGCATCCGCCGAACACCAACTCTCTACCATCTACTACTTCAACATCTGCGTCAACCTTTTTCAAATTTTCTAAGAAGATCCCAGCCCTCATCCTCTGACTATAATTGATGTTGTGATGTGGATCCTTAATCAAGATCTTCTTCCTGGAAAGCCAACTTATGTCCTCTCCTGGTCTAGGTATATGGTCATAATGATAATGTGTAACAACTATTATATCTGATTCTCTCGCCATATCGGAAATCCTTTCTTTGTGTTCCTTAAGTTTCTCATATTCTATCGGATGAGGTGGGAGACCATATCTCCTCGGTCCAAGCGCTGACCCTGGATCGATTAAGATACTAGTAGACTTGGTGGCAATATACGTAGACATACTCCTAGTACCCAAGCTATCAAAAGCTATCAACCTAACCTCCACCATCTCTCAGCATAATAGATGCCCAGGTTTATCGATTAAAACATTTCATCTATAAACTCTAACCGATAATAGTTGTAACAAAGATGTAAGCTCTAATTCATAATCGGATAAGTGAAGCAAGATAATATAGGAGAGCCCGCAAGCATCTTTAGTGAAATCAAGTATGGAGTTCCAGAGATTTTGCTATAGCGAGTTCCGTGACTACATGGTTTACCTAGCTCTCTTAAGATCCGAGAGAGACCCTAATAGGAAAGAGATCCTGAAGAGGATAGCATCTCAAGAATATGAACATTATCTATTTTGGAGAAAACTTTCAGGCGAATGCATTACAAAAATCAGCAGGATCCACATATACACAATATTATTGGTTAGGATTATTTTCGGCTTAACTTTTACTCTTAAGTTACTAGAGGGCCACGAATCGAAGACAATAACAGAATACAGAAAAGTTATGGAGAAATTCGTGGAAGACGAACATAGGAGAGAATTAGAGATGCTGATACAAGATGAGATAGAGCATGAAAGATATTTCATGAATCAGATCGATGAGAAAATACTAAGGTATACTGGCTTCATCGTTCTAGGTTTAGCGGATTCAATAATCGAGATCACGGGTGTTTACGCAGGTTTCCTAGGTGCTACGAGCTCAACTACTGTGGCCGGGATCGCTGGACTATTAGTCGGATTCGCCGCCTCTATCTCTATGGCCGCCGCATCCTATCTTCAAGCCAAGGCTCAAGAATCCATGAAAAGCTCTCCGATACTCTCTGCACTTATTACAGGTCTAACGTACATAGGGTCTGTTGGAGCTCTTTCTACACCGTACTTCTTGCTGAAGAACATTCTACATGCATTCATAACTTCTGTCTCTATAGCTATAGCTTTGACGTTCGTCTTCACGTTCTATACATCAATTGTAAACGAAAAGAAATTTTCGAGAGAACTCATCGAGAGCGTATTCCTGATTTTAGGAACTGGTCTAGCAACTTACTTGTTTGGAGAGTTTTTAGGGGAGATATTCGGCATCAAGGAAAGAATCCTACTAGGATAATTTTTGAAAATAACATATGTTTAGTTATCATGAAACAATATTACATTCATTATTCTCCTTGATGTTCTCCACACAGCGGGCAATATATCGAGTCGAAAGGTATAAAACCACCACAACTCTTACATTTCTTCAATCGTTCTTCTAATGGGGCAGCTTCCTCCACGGTCGAGACTTCTCCTGCTTCCTTCTCTTCTTCTATCTCTTTGACTAATTCTTTCAATATATCCAGCTCAGGCTCATGCTCAACTTCAGAGACCTTGCCCGATCCAACCACCTTTACAACCTCTTCTGCAGCAACTTCTACAGGTTTTTCTTCTACTTCATGTTCTTTAACAGCTTCTTTCTCCTCTAATTCCAGTTTTTCTTTTCTTTCCTCTATTATCTCTTTTCCTACTTCTTCTTTAACGGTTTGTGGTACAGGTTTAACTATTGTTAAATAAGCTAAAGAGAACAACGCAGCCGTAACAGGTGGTAGTAGGATCAAGTAGTATGGTAATGCTCTTTGAAGTACAGTAATTCGAAAGACGTTGAAAGTTATGTAAGGTGTTAGTAACCCTAAGACCCCTCCTGTGATGGATGCTAAGATGGCTCTACTCTTGCTCCGAGTTATTAATGCTGAAGCTATTCCGACTACGGCGCCTACAGTTAATAATACGAAGATATCCAGCATCAAGCCTGGAAGAAGCAGTAGAGCTAGGTAATCATACATTAAGATAGGTAGTAGGAGCGAAATAAAATATGCCAGCACGCCTGCGACTAGCGTGTTTAATCTCAACTTTTTCCAACATATTTTCCGAAGAACAACTCTTTAAATGTTTCCATAATCATTGAAATAGCGAATCTCATAGGACTTCTCACATATTCTAGCGGTATTTCCCGATAATTATCATTTCAAGAAGTCGGAAAGCAGTTCACTTACTCACTATAATAAACTCCTATTACGATGTCTCCTACGTTGGTGCCCGTTGGACCAGTAATCACGTGTCCTCCTACATGTTTAAAGAATTCATACGAGTTATTATCCTCAAGATATGCTATGGGGTTAAGCTCCTTCTCTACGGCTTCTCTGTATGTTTCATCGTCTACTATCGCTCCTGCCGCGTTCGTTGGACCATCAACCCCATCAGTCCCAACACTAATTAAACAAGAATAAGCTAAACCGCTGATGTTCATAGAAGCCGATAATGCTAGCTCCTGATTCCTCCCTCCTATGCCGTGGCCTCTCACCCTTACCGTCGTCTCTCCACCACATATTATCGCAGTCTTCTTCCTTCTACTTGCATGCTCCTTCAGTACGGAGGCTAGAAATCTACCTATCTCAGAAGCTTCTCCCTCCATGTATCGCGTCAATACTCTTACAGGATAGTTTCTTTGAATTAGATGTCTACGAGCCGCTTCACATACATCGGATATGTCTGCAATGATTATGTTCTGAACCATTTCGAATATAGGGTCTCCGGGCTTAGGATTCTCATCCACTATTCCATTCAATCCATCTTCTATCCTCTTTCTAACACTTTCTGGTATCTTATCCCATAGATTGTATCTCTTCAAAACTTCGTAAGCATCTCTGAACGTGGTTGGGTCAGGAGCTGTTGGACCTGAACCTATCGCTTCAAGTTTATTTCCAACAACATCCGATATTATTAATGAGACTATCTTGGCGTTGCCAAGCTTCTTAACCAATCTGCCACCTTTAATCTCTGAAAGATGTCTTCTAACGATGTTTATCTCATCTATTGTTGCTCCACAATTTAATAGAAGCTTCGTTGTTTGTGCTTTATCTTCAAGCGTGACTGGAGAGGCTGGAAGAGGTATTAGAGCAGACGCCCCACCTGAGAGTAGAAAGATTACAAGGGTTTCAGAGTCTATTGAGCTAGCATATTCTAACAACTTCTCCGATGCTCTCACCCCAAGCATGCTTGGGATAGGGTGAGTAGAAGGAAGAACATCGATCTTCTCCAGTCTGGCCTTGGACGCTACTTCTCTAGGCGCAACTATTATTCCTGAATCTATCTTGTCAGAAAGTATCTTCTCTATGTATTCAGCCATACCTATAGATGCTTTCCCAGCACCTAGGACTACGAATCTCTTGAAGTCGTTCAAATTATATCTCGTCTTATCTACAATCAACAGACTCCGAGTTCTCTTCACGTATCTTCTTAAAGCATTCTGGGGCAAAACTTCTTTTACAGCTTTTTCCACTGCTTCCAGCATATCTCTTCTAATGCTCGATAGAACCCCACTTCTAGCATTAACCAGTTCGTCAAGATTCTTGATCAGCCTATCCATCATTACATTATCCAAGTCGCCTATCCAACAAATAAAGATAACATTTTCTAAATAAATCGATGAACGCTTGTGAGGAAAGTTTTGGATTGATGCCTTTCAATAACCGAACGTAGTAATATACTGAGATAGATGTAAATATATGTAATGTATTGATATACGAAGTAGATTGAGGATGTCTAGGGCTGGATACATATCTAGTAAGGCGATGATCCATGGAAGAATTGAAGAAGATGTAGCAATATATGGACCGTCTAGGGTCGGCAAAGACACGTTTGTAGATCGATGGGTCCAAGTCGGTTATCCATCTAGAGAAAGATTAATGAAAGTTGTTAAACTCGATCATTCTAGTCTAGATAATGTAAGTGAAGGGGCCACAATAGGTGATCGATGCATCGTGAGAAGTTTCTCCATAATCTATGATAGAGTAAGGATAGGTGATGATGTAGAACTTGGCCATGGGGTGTTGGTACGTTCTAACTCCACCATAGGCTCAAGATCCAGGATAGGCAGCTATACACAATTAGATGGAGAAGTACATATCGGAGAAGATGTAATAATACAGTCATTAGTCTATCTTCCACATCTAACCGAGGTAGGAGATAAAGTATTCATCGGCCCAAACGTTGTCGTAACAAATGATAAGTATCCAGTAGGCACAATCCAGGGAGTAAAGATTGGTGGAAGATCCATCATAGGAGCTAATTCAACCATCCTGGCGGGAGTAATTATTGGTGAAGACTCAGTAGTAGGAGCAGGCTCGATAGTTACCCACGATGTGCCACCATCAACAGTTGTTATAGGCGCACCGGCTAGACCATATATAAGTAGAAAGGAATACGAAGAAAAGAGAATGAAATGATAGATTTTTGGAATGGAATATTTATATAACCGGCATACTAGTAAGTAAATGCAAGTAAGGAGGTAGGTAATGCCAGAGATCTGCCCAGTTTGTGGGTTGCCTAAATCGATATGCGTATGTAGAACGATAAGCCGAGAACAGCAGAGAATAAAAGTAAAATTGGAGACAAGAAAATGGGGTCGCCCTGTAACCATTATTGAAGGATTAGATGGAGATAGGAATGAGCTCGAACAATTAGCTAAAAAACTTAAATCTATATGTGCTTCGGGTGGAACAGTAAAGAATGGAGTAATCCTCCTACAAGGAGACCATAGAGACAAAGTCAAAGAAGTACTGTTATCAATAGGTCATAGTGAGGAAAACATAGAAGTAGTCTAATTAGCCAAAGATCCTTGGAAAACCTCAGGGTAGCTAACCTCTTACTTAGTACTGTGGTATAGGACTCTATGAGAAATATCTAGATGAAGCTTGGATCTAAGGAACCAAACCCTAGAAGGGTAATGATGTTTTGAGAATCCTAGAAGGTCATCTCGTCATTTTTCCTAGATAGCAATGCCTCCTTCTAGTACTTCTTTTAATCCTTTAAAGCGATTTCGAACCGTGACCTCCGTTACACCAGCAGCTCTAGCAATATCTTTCTGAGTTATATTCTGAGTTGTTTCTTGGCAGGCCATATACAAGGCTGCGGCAGCTATACCTACGGGGTCTTTACCTACTGTTGCGCCTTTCTTTGCAGCTTCTTGAAGTATCCTTAATGCTTCTTGCACAGTTCTCTGATCTAGTCCAACCTTCGAAGCAATCTTATTCAAGTATATTGCTGGATCCGCAACAGGAACCTTAAACTTTAGATATTTTAACAGCAATCTGTATCCTTGAGCTATAGTCTTCCTCTTAACTACAGGATAAGCTTTTTCAAGTTCTCTAAGGTCTCGAGGTGCGCCCATCGCTCTACATGCAGCGTAGACTGCTGCAGCCATTATGGACCTTATACTTCTACCTCTGACTAAACCTTCTTTCAATGCTTTTCTATATATTAGCATGGCTTTCTCAGCTATAGCCTGACTGAGGTGGAGTTTATCAACGTATATCTGTAGTATATTTACTGCTTGTTGTAGGTTTCTAGCTTCTGAAGCATCTACCTGGCTTGTAGCATCAAGCTTTTTTAATCTAAGTAGCTTCTCTCTAGTTTCTTTTGGAAGTTTTCTCCCAGTAGCATCTTCATCGATCTTGTCTATTACTGTAGATAGACCATGATCACGATACATAATCGATAATGGTGCTCCAACTCTACTCCTATTTTCTTCTTCATCATCTATACTTCTCCATTCTGGGCCACGGTCTATATCTCTCTCTAAGACTACGTATCCACAGCTAGGGCAAGTTACTTCCCCTGTCCTAGGGTCGGTTACTAAAACATCGTTTCCACATTCAGGGCATATCATTCCTTCTTTCCAACCTTTCATCATTTTTTCTATTCACCTCCATAAAGTAAATTTTTTATATCCCAACCAACCGATATACAAAACTTGTATATTAGTCTTACCTCCCTTGGAGGAATATGCTTTACTCCTATATTTAAATATTTCTATTATTCACACAAATGGATACATCATATATCTGAGACGTAACATTCATAAGACTATTAAAAATACACGAAAAGATTCTCAAAGAGAGCTTATCGAGGCGATATATTAAGAATTAGACTGCATATACCGGGTTCAAGAAATATACCATCTTGTTCCAGATGGAGTGTCTTCTAGGGATATTCCTATATTCTTTAGCTTTTCTCGAATTTCATCTGCTAAAGCGTACTCCTTCTTTTGCCGAAGCTTGTTTCTAACGTCTACTATCAACTTTATCAGCTCGACGATTCTTTGATCATCTAGTTTCATGATGTCTTTTTGGAGAATCCCAAGTATGCTTCCAAGCTCTCTAAATACACTTACAATCTCATCTGCTAGGTTCTTGTTTATTTCCTTATTCTCTTGACAGTACTTGAATAATGATGTAGCGAAATCGTGTAGTGCAGCTATGGCTTTAGGTGTATCGAAGTCGTCATCCATAGCATCTAAGAACTCCTTCTTTGCAAGTTGTAGTTTCGCTCTAATCTCTTCTGTTCCAGGAAGATTTTTTTCGGTTTTAGGCATCATACGAGCATAACGTATAACATTGTATAATCTCTCAAGTCCCTGCTCAGCTTGTTTTATAGGTGTTTCGATTAAGTGTTCAGGCTTAATGGGATTCAACGGATCAGGGTCGAATGGAAGTACAAGATCCATTCTATGCCTATATCTCGTTAATAGTACCCAGTATCTCAAGACTTCTGGGTCGAATACCTTCAGAGCATCTCTAACAGTTATGTAGTTTCCAAGAGATTTAGACATCTTCTTACCATTAACTGTTAATACATCTGTATGTATCCATGATCTGACCCATGGTTTGATATTTGTATATGCTTCAGCCTGAGCTATCTCTGCTTCATGATGAGGGAACATCAATTCTTTAGCTCCTCCATGTATATCTATTTGGGAGCCGAGCAGCCTCAAGATAATCGTTGTATCTTCGATATGCCAGCCAGGTCTTCCTAAACCCCATGGAGAAGACCAGCATGGTTCTTTCGGGTAGCCTTTCCTTATCTTTCTCCATAGAGCCCAGTCTGCATCATTCTTCTTATTTGGGTCAGGCTCAATCCTATATACTCTATACTCTCTAGCTGGATTAACTCTTGAAAGCTTACCATAATCTTCGAACTTCGATGAATCAAAATACAATGCATTCACAGTATCGTATGCGTACCCTTTCTCTTCTAATCTACGTGCAACTTCTATTATCTCAGGGATAAAGTCGCTCGCTCTAGCAAATAATGTAACAGTAATTATCTTGAGGGCGAGCAGGTCTTCCCTGAAGTATTCTTCAAATTCTCTTGCTAAACCTAGAGGGTCGAGCCTACTTCCTCGAGCCAATAATTCTTCAATTATTTTCTTACCATTCTCTGATATACGTATCTCGCTGTCGGACGTTAATCTATCTGTAAGAGAAGCATATTCTTCTTCCAAGGTCCTCTTTTCATCCTCATCCTCTGTCAGAGACATCTTCTTCTCTAATTCTATTAATTGTTTCCTAAGATCTGTTATGCCGGCCACTTCAACATAACCTGATTTCACCAACTCGATTATTCTATCTTTCATGTACTCTAATCCAATCTCGAGATTATTCATTATCTCACTTATTCTTCTATCAGAATCTTTGAGAAGATTGAGGATCCGTCTATCGACCGACCGGTTTATTATCTTATCATCTACGTCTGTAATATTCATCAAGAAAAAGACCGTGTATCCCTTATAGGTTAGATATCTGGCTAAGACATCATAAAAGATGTAAGTCTTCATATGGCCGAGATGCATATAATCATATACCGTCGGTCCACAAACATACATGAACACTTTACTCCCACTATTAGGAGTGAATTCCTCAACCTCTCTCGTTAAAGAATTATAGATCCTCAATTTTTTATCGGTTACCATCTTCCTCCATCTATCTCTAAGATAATTAGTTTTAAACTTTAACTAGATATTGAGTACTGTTTATGACTTTAGAAAAGAAAAATAGAGGTTTCTCATCTTGAACATCGGGTGATAGTGCTGAAGAGCGTTATTCTAGCTGGCGGTTTAGGTAAAAGGTTGAAACCATTAACAGATAAAATACCGAAAGCTCTTCTCCCGGTAGCCGGCAGATCAATCCTAGAATGGCAGATAGTCTGGCTGAGACATTATGGATTCCGCGATATCATCTTATGTGTTGGATATCTCTGGGAAGAGGTAAAGAATAAGATTCAAGACGGGAGCGAGTATGGGGTGGAGATTACGTACGTTGTAGAATCCGAGCCTCTAGGAACTGGTGGAGCATTAATGAATGCTAAGAAAGAACTTGAAGACGTAGAGAAATTCATGGTAATTAATGGAGACATTTTAACCAACATTGATTTAATAGAGTTTTCTAGATGCGCAGTAGGAGATGTTGGAACTATAGGCCTCGTCCCTCTACCTTCACCATTCGGTATAGTTGATTATGATAAGGATACGCTAAAGATTAAATCATTTATAGAGAAGCCTAGGATAAAAGATTACTGGATAAATGCTGGGGTATACATTTTTAGAAATGAAGTATTCAGGTACCTCCCAAGGAAGGGGGATATTGAAAGGACTGCCTTCCCGAAGCTAGCTGGAGAATGTAAGCTTAACGCTGTAACTTTCCCACAAGTGTACTGGACCAGTATAGACAGTCATAAGGATCTAGAAGAAGCCTCAAAGAGCATTCTTGGGGTTCATCCATTCTGTTTATATGTATAGTGAAAAAGGAGAAATACAGCATCTTTACGTATTCTAGTGATGAATAGCCAGAATATACAGATAAAGATTGAGGTAGAAGATTTTGAACAACTAGTTCTATTGAGCTCAGTCATGCCAGTATCTCTAATCAACATAGACGTAGAGAAGAAGATTGCATTCGTCTTTCTGCAGCCTCTCGCTTCGACACTACCCGTAATCTATTTTTCCAGATTGGACAAGATACCTCAGAATAAATTCGTTTATATAAATAGAGTGACTGGCAAGATAAAGTATGGAGATGAATTCTCCACGGAACCCAACGATATTACGATACCCTTAGTGAGAGTGAAAAGTAGAGACTCGATAGTATAACTCGAACCGTGAAAGTCCATGTTCCTAGAATAAGTATGAGGATTGTACTGGAGACCTCAATAAGAATCCCCCGACATTTCAGCCGTACTTTTCAAAAATATATTCTCAAGCTTTATTAGATCCAGATTTATTTACTTCTCTGTAGAACATCATCTTGGAAGAAATGAAGATTACCGGGGAATTTCTACTTTTAGATGTTGCCGTTGAAGTAGAGAACGGTAAGCCCAGTATCTGGCTTTGGTGTAAAGATAGGAATGGGGAAACCTACGTCGTTAAACAAGCGTATTCTCCTAGTTTCTACATAGTATCAGATAAGACTGGAGAAGTTCTCGAAACATTAAGGAGTCAGCAACTCAGGGTTGAAGAAGTTGATAGAAAAATTAGAGGTAGAAACGTTAAAGCTGTCAGAGTCTTTGTAGATGTAGAGGATGTCGAATCCGCCGCAAGGAGGATTACTAGAAATCTGAGAAATGTTGAGGTTTTTGAAGAAGACATTAGAACGTCTGTGAAGTACCTGATAGAGAAAGGCTTGAAACCATCTGGTGGAATAAGAGTTGAGGGGAAATTAACCGAGGATAAAGAATTTAAGGTCATTGAGGCTGAGAAAGTTGAATACGTACCAGACATTATCCCCTCTCCTCTCCGAGTCTTATCTTTTAATGCAGTATACTATTCTAAGAGTGGTTCTCCACGACCTGAGAGAGACCCGATTATATTAATCTCTATCGCAACATCGAAGGGGTCGAGAGTCCAGTTGACGGGGGATGAAAGAAAGATAATACAAGAATTCCTGAAGATTATCGAAAAAGAGGATCCAGACGTTATAGTAGGTTTCTCCTCGAATAGGATTCACTGGAACTATCTAATGGAGAGAGCACGTATACATGGGTTAAAGCTTACAGTTGGGAGACTCAGCTCAATGCCTCATACGAGCATTCATGGACACGTATCCATTAGAGGTAGGCTAAACATAGACTTTGAGGACATGGCTAGAGATATCCCTGAACTAACCGTTGAGACATTAGAAGAATTTGTAAACTACCTGGGTTTACAATACACTTTTGACGTAGTTGAAGATTGGGAAATAGCTGATACATGGGAGAAGAATCCAGAAAAGGTCAAGAGATACTCTCTACAGATAGTAGAAGCGTTATTGAGATGTTATGAAGCGTTGGTAGATTTCGTATTCAGCCTGAGCGAGTTAACAGGGATGCCCGCCGACTATGTTCTTACAGCCTCCACGGGCTTCAGGGTAGAGAATTATCTGATGTACCTCGCTGTAAGAAACAGTGAGTTGATCCCTAAGAAACCTGAAATCTCTCACGTATCATATGTAGGCGGCCTTGTCAAGAGCCCTCACCCTGGACTACATAAGAATGTTGTTGTAGTAGATTTCAGGTCGATGTATCCAAGCTTGATGATCAAGTACAATATCTCCTTCGATACTCTAAGCGAGGATGGAGAGTATGTTTCCCCGAACAATTATAGATTCCGCAGGGAGCCTGAAGGGTTCCTCCCACATGCATTGAAAACATTGGTATCTGAGAGGAGGCAGATACAAGAGAGGCTGAAGAATCTCGACCTCGAATCTGTTGAGGCAAAAGTATTGAATGCACGTCAAAAAGCTATTAAAGTAATCACTAACGCCGTATATGGCTATACTGGATGGGTTGGAGCTAGATGGTATACTCGGGAGGTAGCAGAAGCTACCACGAGCTGGGGTAGGCAGGTAATACTGGAATCAATCAAGAAAGCCGAAGAACTTGGTATGAGGGTCATATACTCTGATACAGATTCGCTCTTCCTACAAGACCACGCTGGAAAGCTTGAAGCTTTCCTTAAATGGATAGAAGATGAACTTGGCCTTGAAGCTAAAGTTGACAAGATCTATAAACGTGTAATCTTCACAGAGGCTAAGAAAAAATATGCAGGAATAACTGAAGACTCAAGAATAGATATTGTTGGGTTGGAGGCTGTTAGAGGAGATTGGAGTTTAATAGCTAGAGAGGCACAGAAAGAAACCGTTAAAACATTACTGGAGACGGCCGATGTACAAGAAGCATTAAAAGCTTCTAGAAAATATGTAAAGAAGCTAATGAATGGAGATGTGGAATTAAGGCAGTTGATAATATGGAAGCAGATAACGAGACCGCTAGATGAGTATGAAGCTACTCAGCCACATATAGTTGTAGCACGCCAATTAATACAAGAGGGGTGGAGGATACAGCCTGGAGATAAAGTAGGGTACATCGCCGTCCGAGGGGGAGGACCACTATATAGGAGAGTTAAAGTATACTTTAAGGTTAGTAAAGAAGAAGTCGACTGGGAGTATTACTTAGATAAGCAGGTTATACAAGCATGTATTCGCATTCTTGAACCATTAGGGGTTAAGCCTGAAGAATTGAAGAAGATTGGGGAAGTCTCTTTAACAGATTTTCTCTAAAGATAACTATACTGTGAACATAGATGCATGAGAACCCTCTTCCAGACTATTATTGATAGTTTTCTAATTCTAGAAATCTTTGAAGAAACTCCTTGAGATCTTCGTATGGTTTGCCTTTTAAGAGTGAGAAGCCATGCGTTTCTCCTTCATAGAGCTTAACTACATAGTTTTTCTTACCCAGTTTTTGAAATGCCTCCCCAAGTAAAACACTGTGTTCCGGAGGGATCGTTTCATCTCTTAATCCATGCATCAACAACACATTTCCTTTAATCTTCCCAGCATTATTCAAGGGAGATAATTCCCTGATTACTAACGTCTTGTTGAGTCCGTTTCCCTCAATGTATCTCATCAAGCTAGTGTAATAGCGGCCCCACTCAGCCCATAAACCAGGTTCTTTCCTAGCATGATTGAACAAAGCATCTAGGTCTGTTGGTGCATACGCGGCCACAACACATTTTACACTTGTCATCGCTCCTGCCATCAACGCAAGATATCCTCCTCTACTCGCCCCGATTAGACATGTTCTCTCGTAATCCACGAGATGTCTAGCCTCAATATACTCGAAAGCTTGGACAACGTAGTTTACCTCATCTATCAATGTAAGATTATCAGGGTAATCGATGGAGATAATTGTAAATCCCAAGCCTCCCAGTTTATCATAGAAGCTTCTACAATATTCAACGGCCACCTCACTGGATGCTCTACCACCGTGTATTATTATTAATCCTGGAGTAGAGTCTGATTTACGACCGCATATAATCAATCTACCGACACCTACTGTTTCTTCTTGGAATTTTGGAATTGTGCTTACCCCGAAAGTAATCATAGTGAATAACATAAGAACCGCTACGAAGATTATTGAAGATAACAAGATGACAACTAGTAATCTATGTATCCTGATCTTCAATCTTCCCTTAACCCTCCTCAGAGTTCTTAATCTATACATTATTTAAACTATGCAATAAGATTTTTCAGTACTAGTTAGGAGATAAATTGTCTCTTTGACATACCAGTCTATTTCCAACTATATTCTTTAACATGACGGGGCCTGTTAAATTAGTTATTATAGTGGTCTAGCTTAAGGTTAATTATGCGGTTGTGATTGGAAGATGAGTAGGAATTATATCCTAGTCGGAATTGCGGGTTCAAGCGATAGAGACCTCGTAGAAGAAGCTGTCAAGAAAACGAGGAGATTTGCCCAGAGGTTATCTATGTATAAGGATGAAGTTAGACTGCTAAGTGGTGGAGACGGCGGTCTAATGAGAATAGCATGCGAAGAATTTGTTAAACATGGTGGAGAAACAATAGGCATTATTCCCATTGAGGATGAAGAAAGAAAACCTGGAGATCCAAGATATAATCCACATAATACTATGAGAATACTTACAGGAGTAACTTTCCAGACTAGAAGTATAATGCTCGTCCGCAGTAGTTACTCATTTGTAGTCCTAGGGGGCGGAGCAGGAACAATAATAGAAGCTTATCTTGCATATCTTTACGCTATACCACTCATAATTATGACTGGGACAGGATACCCCTCCGACAATCTCGAAAAAACATGTATTGATGGGTACTTAGACCATAGGAGGATAACTAGACCCTACTTTACGAGGGATCCTGAGGAGGCCGCAGACCTAGCTTACAAGTTTGGCTCTCAGAGACACCAACACTAGACATATTTGATTAAATTATGTTCAGTTTACCTAAGCTGATAATATGCGCCTACTATTGCGAGTACTATCACTATGATGAGAGAGATGATCGGCGTTAACGGTATAATGAGGTTTATAGAGTATGTGACGAGGAGCGCCCCGAGTATTGCTGTTCCAATAGATAAAAGCTTATTGAAGAGTATCAAGACCACCGCGAAGACTACCACGGCAATTACCAACGAAATGACCCAGTCATGGAAATATGGATAAACAAACCTATACGCTAGATATCCTACTATCATTGCTCCAAGTAGCTGGATTAAAGCTATTGCTAATACTCCAGCAATTATGAAGCCTAGAAGGGACATTATGTAGCTGAATGGTTCACCTATCTCTAACCACGGGACCACGTATTGATAGATTAGGATCGCTCCGATGATACCTCCAACTATGAATGAAACTACTTTTACAAGCTTCCTCCCATAGAAGGTCATTATAAGACCCAGTATTATGAATAAAATAGCTAGAAAGAAATCTATTGATTGAAGACTTACGTTCATCTGTAGAATCATCACAGGATCTCAATTCCCTCTAACTAAATAAGTTTTCTTCTTATGTATTGTAGAATCTTCTTTTCTACATCGTATATCTTAGCTCTTCCTCCCAAGTCAGGCGTTAGAGTATCTCCATCTTCTAGAATCTTCTCAACTACTTCTCTCAAATGTGTCGAGGCATCCATAAACTCTTTCCTACCCTTCTTGTATGATAGCCATTCGAGCATCATAGCTCCTGTAAGAATCTGTCCGAGTGGATCAGCATAGTCGGGTTCTATATCTGGTGCAGAGCCATGTACAGGCTCGAATAATCCATACTCTTCGCTAATGTTCGCTGAACATGATAAACCTATCGACCCAACTAACCCAGCTGCTTCATCGCTTAAAATATCTCCGAACATATTCGGAGTTAATAGTACGTCAAACCTTTCAGGATTCACGATCAGCTGGTAGGCAGCATTGTCCACATACATATCTTCGATGTGTATGCCGTTGTATCTTCTTCCAACTTCGTATGCGATGTTCTTAAAGTATAGATAGCTCTTTAGAACATTTCCCTTATGGATTATGGCAACCTTTCTTCTCCTCCTTAGGGCCATGTCGAAGGCCACTTTAGCTATCCTCTCTGTCTTCTTCCTCGTTATGACTAGTAGCGATACTGCATAGTCTGGTCCGATATCTTCTACTCCCCGGTACAGGTCTTCAGTATTTTCTCTAACAATCACTAAGTCTACGTTCTTCCAGTAAGTTTTGACGCCTCTAAAAGTCTTGAATGGGCGAATGTTCGCATAAAGATCTAGATGTTGCCTAAGATATACTATTACTTCTTTGGCTGTTTCACCAACCGGGCCTTTAAGACATGCATCCGATGTGACGATCTTCTCAAGCGAAGATTTAGGTAATGCGTCTCCAAAATCTCTTAAAGCGTTATCTCCTGCAGGTGCTTCAACGAACTCTAGTCCAAGATTGTATATGTCCGAGAGTTCTTCAAGTATTCTAATTGTTGTGTTAACTATCTTGGGTCCAACACCGTCGCCAGGTATAACGCTGATCCTCACCAATTCAGACTCGCATGAAAGAATCGGACCATGTAGGTTATATCTATTTTTATCTGTGGATAGAATATTTTTATGCTAAGTTTATGAAGCTAATCTAGTTCTCAAAAAATTTAAATAGTATCAAGGACAGAAATCTATCAACAAAAGCGTGGTGAGAATATTGCTCCAAATTCAGGACTACTAACTCAGCTGGAAAGTTTGTCGGCCGAGTCGTCAGGATTAAATATCTTTTCTCATCTTGTTTCGCATATCATTCTTCTCTAGGTGATCTCTATGGCTTGGAGAAGTGTTATCTCCAGAGAATATATTCTTCCAGAGAGGGTGGCGATCTTCGATACAACTCTTAGAGATGGTGAACAGACACCTGGAGTAGCATTAACGACAGACGCTAAGATAGAGATCGCGAAAGCCCTCGACGACCTAGGGGTAGACGTAATCGAGCTAGGATTTCCAACGGTCTCTAAAGGTGAGGAAGAAGCTATAAAAAAGATAACTAGAGAGAACCTTAATTCGAAGACGTGTGTATTAGCTAGGGCGAACAAGCTAGATGTAGACAAAGCAATCGAATGCGATGTAGATTGGATACATATCTTCATCGCTACCTCCGATATTCATTTAAAATATAAGCTGAGGATGAGTAGAGAGGAAGTTATCGAGAAAGCGGTCAAGATCATAGAATACGCTAGAGACCACGACGTAGTAGTTCATTTCTCAGCTGAAGACGCTACTAGAACAGACCTAGATTACCTTATAAGAATCTTTAAAGCGGTCGAGGAAGCAGGTGCGAACAGCATAGATATCCCGGATACAGTTGGATTCGCTGTTCCATCAGCTATCAAGATAATAGTTTCAACTGTTAAGAAGAATATAGGAATCCCTATTGCTATACATTGCCACGACGACATGGGGTTAGCTGTTGCAAACTCTCTTACAGCAGTAGAGTCAGGGGCAGAAATAATACATGCAACCGTTAACGGCATAGGTGAGAGGGCCGGCAATACTTCTCTAGAAGAGGTCGCTGTTGCACTACATACTCTTTATGGCATCAGGACGAATATTAAATTAGAAAAGATATACGAAGTATCAAGACTCGTCGAGAAGCTTACCGGAATCATTGTTCCGAAGAATAAAGCAATAGTCGGTGAGAACGCCTTCAGCCATGAAAGTGGAATACATGTTCACGGAGTTATATCTTCACCTCAAACATACGAGCCAATAGAGCCTGAGAAAGTGGGTAGGAGGAGGAAGATCATCCTCGGCAAGCATTCAGGAAAGCATTCAGTAGTAGAATTGGCTAGAAGATTCGGAGTGGAACTGACCGATGTCCAAGCAGAAGAGGTTCTAAGAGAGATAAAACATAGAGGAGACTTGGGTCAAAAGATCAGCGATGTACATTTCCTAGAGATCTTGACGAAGACCGCTAATACAGATGATTTTAATAGAAGAATAACTATCAGGAGTATCTCGATACATTCTTCTGAGAACACTTCTGTAGCTTTACTGCATCTAAACATTCTAGGAGAAAGCTATGTTCTAGCAGGTTATGGAAGGAGTGAGGTTGAAGCTTTACTGAATATCTATCGAGAATGCTTGAAGAAGACTTACGGGTTTAACATTAATGATTACAGAATTTGGTTATCTCCTAGCCCGCGGCTTTTCTCTGAATCCGAAATATCATTATCTAGAGATGGTGAAGAGATAGTTGGAAAAGGTGTCCATCTTTCTCCTTTGATAGCCTTTACACAAGCGTTAGTTAATGCTTTGAACCAGATAATGGAGAAGGAGGGACGGAAAAATGATTGAGATCTCTGGTGCTAGAGCTTTAATTGAAAAATTGAGGAAACTAAAGATCGAAGTGATCTTCGGTATCCCCGGAGGAGCTATAATGCCTGTATACGATGAATTGAGAGATTCAGGTATCAGGCACATCCTAGCTAGACATGAACAACATGCAGCTCACATGGCCGACGGGTATGCTAGAGCAATCAAGAAGCCTGGAGTCTGCATGGCTACTTCAGGTCCGGGTTCTACAAACCTGATTACAGGAATTGCAAACGCGTACATGGATTCATCTCCTGTAGTGGCTTTCACAGGTCAGGTAACCATGTCGGCCATGGGTAGAGGAGCATTCCAAGAAACAGATATGGTTGGATTAACAACACCAATTACTAAGTGGAGTTATCAAGTAAGGTCTGTAAGGGAGATACCAAGCGTTGTGGAGACAGCTTTCCGGGTAGCTATATCTGGTAGACCCGGGCCGGTAGTAGTAGACCTTCCCAGAGATATCCAAGTCGGCTCTGGGAAAATCGATCTAGAGAAAAATTCTGTTCTGGCAAAGATCGTTAATCCCCCTCCACCCGATCCCCTTGTTGTTAAGCAGATTGTGAAAGAGTTACTCCAATCCGAGAGGCCTGTAATATTAGCTGGCGGAGGTGTTAAATGGGCTAGAGCTGAAAAACTCTTGCTACAGCTGGCGGAGACTCTACTCATACCCGTTGCAACTACTTTCATGGGTAAAGGGGTCATCCCTGAAATACACCCACTATCTCTGAGATGCGTTGGTATGCATGGAAACCCGGTAGCCCATGAAGCATTGATGAACTCTGACTTGATACTAATCGTTGGAGCCAGACTTTCAGATAGAACAACATGTAAAGTTGATGAGTTCGGTCAACAAGCCAAAATAATACATATAGATGTTGACGCAGCGGAGATAGGAAAGAACAAGGAGGTACACATAGGGTTAGTGGCCTCAGCCGATCAAGCTATTGAGGCAATCCTAGATGCTTTGCCGAAAATTCTGGAAAAAGAAAAAAAGAATAGATGGGTTGAGAAGATAGAGAACATAAGAAGTAAGTGGAGTGAAATAATCGGAGATGATGGAGTCATCGGTAGGTCAGAGGTAGCTAAATTATTCAAAATCCTGAGGCAGGCCACTCCACCAAACACTATCGTTACAACAGAGGTAGGCCAAAACCAGATGTGGTCATCATTGTTCTGGACAATACTTGAGCCGGATACATTCATTAGCTCTGGAGGTCTTGGAACGATGGGGTTCGGTTTACCGGCTGCCATAGGTGCGAAAGTAGCTAGACCTGAATGCCCCGTCATAGATATAGCTGGAGACGGAAGCTTCCTCATGAATGAGAATAACCTAGCCGTGGTAGCTACAGAAAACATCCCCGTCATCGTAATTGTACTCGATAACAGAATGCTCGGAATGGTCGCCCAGTGGCAGAGAATATTCTATAATAAAAGATACATGGCTGTTCAGTTTGCAGATACACCAGACTTCGTTAAGCTCGCAGAAGCATATGGTGTAGAAGGTGTAAGAGCTGAATCTCCAGAAGAACTTGGGAGAGCTGTCTCTAACGCCATTAGAAACAATACTCCAACAGTAGTCGACGTACCAGTTGATCCAGAAGCTGACGTCCTACCCTTCGTTCCACCTGGTAGAAGCTTTAAAGACATAATAATTCCAGGAGGCTACGCTAAGAAATGAGCAACGGAAATCTCGATAGGAATTTTCTTATATGTGGTTTAGTGTTAGACCAGCCGAACATCGTAGAGAAGATTGCTGGAACGGTTAGACGTTCACCTACACTATACCAGCTCATTAGACTATACTATGGTCCGAGTGGAGAAGATGGGAAAGCATTATTCTATGTTGAAGTAAAATCTAACGAGAAGAATGCTGAGAGGCTTGTTAAGCTCTATGAAGGCTATGCTGAGGTTTTGAAAGTTTGGTGGAAGGAGATAAACCTAGAAAATTTTTATAATAGGTAGGTGAATTAGGATAGGCATGGTTAGAGTTTGGAGAGATAATGAAATCGACACGAGCATCTTGGAGAATCAAGTTATCGCGGTGATCGGTTACGGTAGCCAGGGTAGAGCTCAAGCCCTTAACATGAGAGATTCAGGATTAGACGTAGTCGTCGGAGTTAGAAAAGAGGGAGAATCATGGAGAAAAGCATTACAAGATAATGTAAGAGTTAAGAGTATAGATGAAGCGGCGAGGGAGGCAGATATAGTTCATCTCCTCATACCTGACACAGAGCAGCCGAAAGTCTACAAAGAATACGTCGAGCCATACCTGAAGCCTGGGAAAACCCTCGGATTCTCTCATGGATACAATTTCCACTATAAGCTCATCGACCCCCCACAGGGAGTAGACGTTATAATGGTTGCACCTAAGGGGCCAGGCCCTATCGTACGTGAAATGTATCTTAAGGGTGATGGCGTCCCAGCGCTAGTCGCTGTTGGAAGAGACTTCTCTGGAAAAGCTCTAATGAAAGCTTTAGCGATGGCGAAGTCGATAGGCGCTGCTAGAAAAGGAGTAATAGAGACAACTTTCAGAGAAGAGACAGAGACAGACTTGCTTGGAGAACAAGCTGTACTCGTAGGCGGTGTCATGGAGTTGATAAAGAAGGGGTTCGAGATACTTGTAGAGAATGGATATCAACCTGAAGTTGCTTATTTCGAAGTTTGTAATGAGTTAAAGCTTATAGTAGACTTGATCTATAGAGGCGGATTGACAGAGATGCTTAGATCTGTATCTGATACTGCTAAGTATGGTGGGTTACTGATCGGGCCACGTATAGTCGACGAGCATGTTAAGAAGAATATGTTGAAGGCTCTTGAAGATATTAGAAGTGGGAGTTTCGAGAAGATGTGGACTGGAAACCCGAAGGCTAGAGAGACCTTAAAGAAGAAGATGGAGGAGATCTCAGAGCATCCTCTCGAAATAGTTGGGAGACAGGTCAGAAGATTATTCGAGACCAAGTAAATCTATCCTTACATATCTTATGTAAACGTCTACTGGAGAAGCCTAGAAGCCATCAATCTTAGATTGCTGAGAACCTACATCCTCCCCGTATTTCGCGTTTATCAAATCATATATCTTCATACTCTTCTGTAAAGAGATCTTCCCAGCTATCGATAAGATATTAGGTTCAGCGTTGAATACGCCTCTCAAACTTCCCAAAGCTCTTAGCAACCGTTTAGCGGTTGCAGGACCTACTCCAGGGAGAGATGTTAAGACCTGTATCTGTAGTTCGTTTATCGTGGCCTTCTTCCTTTTAGGCTTAACCCAGACGTCTTCTTCTGTCCCCTTCTTCCTTTTAGAAATCACGGTAATCAATGAGGCTGTATCTTCAGCGGACTCTGTGAAGAAGGTTTTTACGTTGAAATCGTACAATAAGCTCGCTAATGCTCCCCAGAACGCATTAGCATTCTCAAAGTATGCTAAGCCATTCTTAATTCTCCCCTCTATTATGAAGGTTGGGTTACTAGATGCTTTAGAAAGATTTAATGCTTGTTCGAATAATCTACCGTCAAGAATAGATGAGATGAAATCGTTAATTGTTTTTCTCTCTATTAATATGCCCCCAAGCAGGGCATAGTCTCCGACTTCTAACATGTCGAACCTGACGCTTAACCCACGTTTTATCAATAGTGAGGGGACGTCAGACCGCTCTTCTCTTCGATCGACTATCACTACCCCCGGCTTAATCACCCTCACTTCTTTCAAGACTCTAACCTAAAAGCTATCTACTACATAATCTAATATATACTCATATCTTCAGAATGCCTAAATATGTTAGCTCATCTCCCTACAAGAATACTTAGTTGGAGAAATGCATTGAGGGTTACGGAATATTTAACTTAACAAATAATTTAACGTAAATTGCTAGAGTGAACAATGTAATCGAGATCGACAATACCGTCAGGTCTCTCTTCGTCATCTTCAATTCTCTGAGGTATGTTCGATTTTTCTTGGCTCCGAAGCATTTCACTTCTATTGCTTCTGCAAGTTCATACGATCTCCTCAAAACGTTTACCATTAATGGGATGAGTATTGGGATATATCTTCTCAGCCTGGTTATCATGTTCCCCTTCTCCAGCTCCAGCCCCCTACTCTTCTGCGCATCTATTATTGATTGGAGTTCTTCTGCAAGAATCGGAGTGAACCTTATGGCTGAGATAAATGCGAAAGTATACATATACGGTACCTTCATCTTTGTTAGCGCCATCCCTAGTTCTTCGGGGGTTGTGGTTAAGAAGAAGATCGAGAAGGATGCTAGAAAGGCTACGAGCCTGTATGCTAGTTGGAGAGCTTCGTAGATACTCTGAAAACCGAGAGATTGCCCAGGCATGGAGAGCTTGAATAAGACGTTCAGTAAGAATACGAGGATTATCAGGGGGGCTGCTCCATAAACTGTTCTAGCCCATCTACTGAAAACCTTAGCTATGATGGATAATAGAGCCTCAACCGCTACTACTATCGTTATTATCGTTACTTCTAGATAAATGGCCGCCGTCATCATGAGTAGAAGTGATATCACTAGCTTAACTCTCGGGTCAAGCTTATGGATTACAGTCTTCCCGGGATAGAATTGGAGACCCCTAAGAATGGTTGACAACTCACTTCAACCTCCTGGCAATCTCGACAGCTATCTCTTCAGGTCCTGCTAGCTTAGGCCTAATACCTAGGAAATCTAGCCTAGATGTTAATGAGACTATCTGGGGTGGAAGCAGACTGCATTCTTGAAGTAACGGGATATCGGTTAAGACTTCCTCCGCCGGCCCATCCTTGACAATTCTACCTTTACTCATTAGAATTATTCTAGGTTTAATATCCGCGATGAACTCGACATCATGGGAAGATATGATTATTGTCTTTCCCTGCTGATTAGCTTGTCTTATAATCTGTATCATCTTCTCTTTCTGGAGTATATCCTGCCCAACTGTAGGCTCATCTAGAGCAACAACTTCAGGAGACCACGCAAGGATTATCGCTAGGGCCAGTCTCTTCTTCTCTCCTCCACTAAGGAGGAAAGGAGACTTATCTCTATATTCTTCAAGCTCCATGAACTTTAAAGCCCATCCAACTCTCTTCTGTATAACATCCTCCGGGTATCTGAAGTTATTTAATGCAAAAGCTATCTCTTCATAGATTGTTGGGGAGAAGAACATTTCTTCAGCATTTTGGAAAACTATTCCAACTTTTCTTGAGAGAGAGGCCACAGTTGTACGTCTAGTATCTACTCCGTCTACTAATACTCTTCCAGAAAAAGGTTTAAGTAAGCCATTCAAATGCTTCAGTAACGTTGTCTTCCCCGCACCATTCTCACCCATTAATGCAACAATTTCTCCTGACTCTATCTCTAGGTTGACTCCGCGAAGCGCCTTGAACCCGTTGGGATACACGTATTCTACATTCTCGAAGACTATCATTAATTTCTCCACCTGCGTAGAATCTCTACAAATTCTTCAACTGAAAGAGGGACCACATGATTAAATGAATATCCTAGAGACTTCTTTAACTGTGTTGCAACTTTAACTATCCTCGGGACAGACACTCCATATGGCATTACATCATGCTTATCCAGTACTTCTCTAGGTTTACCGTCTAGAACTATTCTTCCATCATCTATTACGATCATACGGGAAGCATATGGTAGGAGCAGATCGAGGCGGTGTTCTGCTATCAATATAGTTATCTTGTATTTCTGGTTTAAACTTATTATTGTATCTATCAATTGTTTGGCTGAGAATGGGTCGAGAGAGCTTGTAGGTTCATCTAGCAGGAGTATCTGTGGACGCATAGCTAGGATAGATGCGATCGCTACTTTTTGTTTCTGACCTCCTGACAATTCTAGCGAAGACTTATCTCTTAATTCTTCTATACCCATAACTCTTAAGGCCCAGTCTACCCTCTCCCTGATCTCTTCCTTCGGGATCGATAGATTCTCTAAAGCGAACGCTATATCGGCTTCTACTGTTAAGGCAAATAATTGATTGTCTGGATTCTGGAACACCATACCAGCATACTGGGATAGGATATACGTCGGGTTTTCACGAGTATCGAGACCGCATACTTCTACCTTACCAATCATTTCGCCTTCATAGAAGTGGGGGATCAAACCATTGAAGCATCTCATGAGGGTTGATTTACCACATCCACTTCTACCTGCAAGTACGACGAATTCGCCTTCATTTATCTCTATGTTGACTTCTCTTATCGCCCATTCACTACTTCCACTATACTTAAACCATAGATTGCTACTCTTTATGATCGTCAAGCTTCCAGCACCTCCGGATTTATACCTAACCTATTTTTCAATTCATCTACGAGGTATTCAGCTAATTCTTCTATAGATGCATTACATTCAAGGTGAGCCGCTGAAGCGTGGCCTCCTCCATACCCTCCAAACTTTACCCCTATTCTCCCAGCTAGGTCTATGCCTAAGTTTATCTTGGTCTGTTCTATAAAGTCTTGAGATGCTCGCATAGAGGCAGCCACTCTCGATTTATCTACTTCACCTATCGCTATTGCGAGATGTGCGCCTAGATTGATTAGAGACCTAGCTACTGAGCTTTGGAATTTCCCTACATTCGTAATTACTACCAGCCAGTCTCTAAACCTGTATATCTTCATCCTTGAAGCTCCCTTCAATCTCGCTATCCTCTCTGAAGTATCTACTGTCTGCTCTAGTTTAGCTAAGATGCTATTCAAGATTACCCCTTTACTGATCAATCTACATATCTTGCTAGAGGTATCTAGGTCTGCTATTGAGAATCTTACGGTATCGTAGTATAACCCTATTAGTATAGCTTCCGCATCTCTTAATTCTAGTCGATAACCAAGGTATTCGGCTAGGTCATAAATGACCTCTGTCACAGATTGATAACGTTCACTAGAGTATACTTTCACGTTAGGTGAATAACGATTAACCGTATCCGAGTGATGGTCTATCACTATAACATATTTATCTCCTCTAGAAATGACCTCAAAGTATTCATCCAACTGTTCAGGCGACCCTGCATCAACCACAATATATGCATCTACATCCTCGACATTCTGGGTTAGCCCGATCCCGAAGTATTCTATTAGAGCTTTAACATGAGCTGTAGGGGAGCCTGGAACATCTATCCATACATTACCTACATTATAGATTTCTTTCAATAATTTTCTTAGAAAGTACGCTGAGCAGATTGAGTCCGGATCGCCGCCTGAATGGGTTAGAATAAATACTTTATGCCTGCTAAGTTGATTTAACTCTCTGTCGAGAAGAGAGATAAGTATTTCATCTCTCATTTTCTACGAGGTCTTCTTCTCCGCGAGAGCTGACTGTATTTCTTTCTGTAATGTATCGAGCTGGCTTCTAGTCCTCTGTTCTTGTTTCTCCAAGATCTTTAATCTCGTTTCCGCGAGTTCTTTCTTTTCACTGAGTTCCTGCACAAGTTTATCACGCGAAGACTGTACCAACACTGGCCCAACAGCTTTGTATACAGTTGCCGTATCTGAAACTTTCTCTAATTCTTGTAGTGCATTCTTGACCTCGAATAATTCTGTTTCAAGTCTCTGTCTCTCAACTAATATTACGTTCAAGGTTTGTTGAAGCTGCTGCAATCTTAGGATCTGCTGTTGCAAGCTCGGAGGCAGCTCCCCTTCTCTAACCGCCAACACTATCCCCTCCCACAATAATGAAAATCAAAGAGAATTTATAATTATTGTTTTTCCCATCTCCATCCTACTCTAACTTGATGGAGAACGTCTCCCAAACTCACTCAAAGATTCAGACTAGAAATTCTCATTAGTTTTAAGAGTAGTCTCTGTTTGACGGAATAATGGGAAAAAGTTATATAAGAGGAGGGGACTGAATTCAATAAGTATTTCAAGGGGGGAACTGAATCGATTACATCGAAATTCTCGATACAACTCTCAGAGACGGTGCACAGACTACTGGTGTATCTTTCACACTAGAAGAAAAACTCAAGATAGTTGAAAAATTAGATGAGTTAGGCGTTGATTATATCGAGGGGGGATGGCCAGCCTCTAACCCAAAAGATAGTGAATTCTTTAGAAGAGTTAAAGATCTAACACTAAGGAATTCCAAGATAGCTGCATTCGGAAGCACCGCTAAAGTCGGCGTTCCTATCCGTCTAGACCAGTCTTTGAACTCCATTCTAGAAGCAGATGTCTCAGTAGCTGTCTTATTTGGGAAGTCTTGGTCTTTACATGTTGAGAAAGTCTTGAAATGCAGTTTTGAAGAAAACCTAGAAATCGTCTACAACAGCGTAAATTATCTAAGAGAACATGGATTGAAAGTCATCTTCGATGCGGAACACTTCTTCGACGGTTATCTCGACAACCCTGAATACGCATTGAAGGTTTTGAAAGCTGCTGAAGAAGCTAAAGCTGAAACCATTGTTCTAGCAGATACGAATGGGGGAAATACCTTCACGACGATAATGAAGGTTGTCCAGAATGTAAGAAGAGAGATAAAACCTAGGATCGGGATACATACGCATAACGATTCAGGACTAGCTGTTGCAAATACCCTAGCAGCAGTAGAGGCTGGGGCTCGTCACGTTCAAGGAACTATAAATGGTTTAGGTGAGAGGTGCGGGAATGCTGACCTGATACAGATTCTCCCGGCCCTAATCTTCAAAATGAATTTTAATGCTCTGCGGACGAACCTTCCACGGGAAGAAAAATTACGGAAGCTCAAATCTATTGCAACATACGTTGCTGAAGCCTCAGGTATGCCTCTTTCACCATATCATCCATACGTTGGGGAATATGCTTTCAGCCATAAAGGTGGAGTACACATAGATGCTGTACTAAAAGAGAAAAGAGCGTATGAGCATATTGACCCTGGCTTGCTAGGAAACTTGACGAGGTTCGTCGTTTCAGACCAAGCTGGGAGGGCAGCTATCCTACAAGAAGCATTCGAGATGGGTCTTAAGCTCTCTAAAGATGAACCCGCTCTAACTAAGGCATTGCAAGAGATCAAGAACATGGAAGCAGAAGGATGCAAGTTCGATAATGCTACTGGAAGTATACGCTTAGTCATCTTGAAGTTTCTAGGATACAACATAGATAGATTGAAGATTATTTCTTGGAGGACCCTTGTAGAAAGAGGGCCAACAGACAGGGTAGAGGCAATAGTTACACTACAGTTAAATGGAGAAATAGTTCATGGTATAGGAAACGGCGTAGGACCAGTACACGCATTAGACCTAGCTCTTAGAGATGCTCTGCTGAGAAGACTTCCACAACTAGAAAGAGTTAAACTAGTAAACTATAAGGTCTCTGTGGTGGATGCCGCAAGAGGTACGGGCGCCGCAGTAAGAGTCTTCATAGAGTTCACCGACGGGGAAAAAAGCTGGGCTTGTACTGCGTACTCTAGAAATATTCTTGAAGCAAGCTTGAAAGCATTAATCGACGGGTACACCTACAAGCTGATAACATATGAGTTGGAGAAGGACTTAGTCAATAGATGAAGATCTCTCCAATTCGAAGATAGCTCTAATAGACTTCAACGATGAATCAATGAATCTTAAGAAAGAGTTTAGAGCAGCTCTCAGAGACACAACATCCTCCGCCTGGATCACTATCTTTAATCCTTCATTGACGGCAATTATATCGACTCGCGTTCTCTTCGAAGGTAGCTCTCCCGCCTCAATCGAGACGGACTTATATATTATATCTCTTTCTTCAGGAGGAATAAATATCACTACTTCGACGATTGCGTTACCTAGCCTCGTATTATGGCTAGATGATATTCTAGGATCGGCATGTTGATCCTTCTTGCATGAAGACTTATCCATCTAGTAGTTTAACATTCTTCGTTGATAATAAAAGTTTTAACTTAATGAGAACAGGATGTTTGACAATAGCATATTCACCTATGAAATGTTGATGCTAGTATATGCTTCATTTATTTCTCCATGAAGGGAGACCAAGCTCCGCCCGCGAATTTATATCCGCATCTAGTACATTGCCAGACTCCGATTGAGACTCTTTTGACCTTCCCTTCCCCGCAACCGGGACATATATGTAATGCTTTCTGCTCACGTTCTATCTCAGCAACCTTCTTTCTAATAGTTGCCCCATATCTAGCTTTAAATCTCTTAGCAGGATTATCTTGTAGACGGCCGACCCTCATAACAGTTCTCTAAAATAATTTTAAAAGTGTAATATATATGTAATCTTGGTTACTGGAGGCTAAATGCCTTTTCCGGCATGGTTCATGAGTAAGCGTCATTACAAGTTGATCGAGAGCATTATTAATGATTCATCGATATAGATAGTGAAACGGTTACATTGATGTTAGCTACCTATATTTTGACGTTTAATGCTTCACAGAATTTCTGCCTAGTATACTTGCATTTCTCAGAGGCCACGTCTATCATCTGTTCTAGCATGTTCTCAGGTATTAACCCCGGAGAATTCTTCTGTATAGAGATTACGTTGTCTTTTTCATCCATGCCTATAATTATTGAAACATCTAGAGCAGATTCTTCTTCTAACTGTGGATCAACCAAGAATTTTTCTTTAATTATCCCGAAGGTGGTAGTGAAGGGTAGAGACTGAAGTTGGAGATTAAAGTATTCTCCAGTCTTCTCCACCTTACCGTCTAAAACCTCATACTTAGGGATTCTCGCAGTTGCTAGAGCGGCAAGGACAGCGATCGTTGAAGGATCATAATAGTTACCATCATAGTCGAGTACGTACACATCGACAAAAAGTATGTATGCTTTCTCCCCTTCGACCAAACATAGTTTTTCCAAGTCGATGCACTTGCTCTCCCTAATGCTACGGTCGACTACTCTGGCAAGCTCGACTCCGCGTTCATCGGGTGGTCCAGGCTCGAAGCTTATCGAGGCCAATGGTAATAGTTCTGCATTTACTGTGAATGAGCCTTCTCTCGGTCTATCAGAATATGGTGAGCCTATCTCTGCCTTTATTCCAACCAGTATCTTTGTTCCGCCCATTGAGGCAAGCGCAGAGCCGTCTGCCTTCTCGACGAGTCCCGTAACGATATTTATCGGCCTCATATCTGTCGGAGACCTACCGTCAAGCCTCTTGCCCTGCTTTAGCAGGTTGTATATCTTTTCTTGAACTATCTTCGCTGTTAGACTCTTCTTCATCTGAGATATAGACATGCCTTCTTAAACCTCCATCAACGATACTCCACTATACTTTTTTCTTAGAGCCTCTCTTTGTTTCTGGTATATCTCCGTTATTCCTTTCTTAGCAAACTCAAGAGCTCTTCTAAAATCTTCCTTCGCAAGCCTCCCATTCAGTTGTAGTAAGACTATGGAGTTAAGCCGTGGGGCCATGGCCACAG
Organism: Candidatus Geocrenenecus huangii; assembly: GCA_023268155.1. GTDB lineage: Archaea > Thermoproteota > Nitrososphaeria_A > Caldarchaeales > Wolframiiraptoraceae > Geocrenenecus > Geocrenenecus huangii. The sequence goes on along the minus strand of JALNKM010000004.1, from coordinate 116,685 downwards.
GCATATCTGCTTCACCATACTTATCTTCTAGGTCGCATAGATCGAGGACTAAGTGTCCTTCAATTTTTCCAACAGCCACGGCTGCTACTAGGTCGGCCATAGGTATTCCTGCTTCAGCGAGGGCAAGAGATGCGGCTGTCAGCCCAGCTGTTCTCGTCCCACCGTCAGCTTGTATAACCTCTATGTAGACATCTATACTTGTACGGGGGAATTCTTCAAGGAAGACTACGCTCTCTAGCGCTTCCCTTATTACTTTTGACAATTCTATTTCTCTTCTAGTCATCCCTAGAGGCTTCCTCTCATCTACGCTGAAAGACGCCATGTGATACCTACAGTTTAATATTGCACGATCAGGTAAAGCTAGGTGTTTAGGATGTACTTCTCTTGGACCGAAGACCGCTGCAAAGACTTTTGTCTTTCCCAGTTCTACGTATGCTGACCCATCACTTTTATCCAGCACGCCTATCTCTATCTTCAGAGGTCTTAGCTCATCTGGTCTTCTCCCATCAATTCTAGTCCCTTCCTCATTTATCAATTTCAATTTTTCATCCTTCACCATGTGATTCACCTCCAAGAATACTTCTAACCAAGTTTTCAACTCTTTCTGTTAATCCTTGTGAATGTGCTTCTCTTTCAATCAACCTTATCGCAGACAAAGCTGCAAACTCGTTGCTAGGAGATGGTCCCTTAATAACTATGAACCCATTTCTCCCCACCAACAAGTCGCAGCCCGTCTCCTTCTTAATCATGTTAATCATCGACCCCCTTCTACCAATCAACCTAGGAATCTTAGATGGATGCATACTTACCAGTAAGCCTGAGGTAACCTTCTTAATCTTCTCACCCGTCTCCAAGAATACACCTCTAAGTCCACTCTCTTTAACTGTTCCATACACTACCTCTCCAACTTTCAAGTTGAGAGCTTGAACCTCTTTTTTATCAGGTATTCTTATCGTCGCCGTTAGGTGTCTCCCTAGACTCACGTCGAAGCCATTTGGCTTGACATCTATCACTACACCTATGACACGATCACCAGGCTGAGGATTATATGTGCTCTTGAACGGTATAACACATACTTTATCATTCTTAATAGTCGCGAATCCTACTGTTGCTGCGTAAACCTTATTCCCTAGCACGTATGTTCCTTCACCACTTCTCTTATCATCATCTGATAATAGCTGACCCGGTAAAACGACCTCTCTCTCCGAGAAATATAAAGGCATACTTCTACCCCTCTAAAGGATTCACCTCTATCCTTCCGCTCGCTATCCTCGTTAACCTATCTATTAAGTCTAAGTGTAGGCCTGTTGGAACCTCGACTACACCAACCCAGCTACCATCCTTCCTCCATTCTTCCTTGACTAACTTACCCATATTCTTAATTAGTCCGTAAGATTTCCCAACTACTTCTCCTGGAAGTCTTATCTGGAGTTTGATTAAACCTATCTTTAAAGGAAGTATAGACCTAAGCTTCTCTATAATCTTTAATGCTTGCTCTTTAGCATCTTGGAAGGGATCTATAGTTACACCTGCTTCATCCATAGCTAGCTCTATTCTCTGAGGAGGATGAGGAAGGTTAGTTCTAGGATCAATAGCATTCCTAGAGATAAAATCTACAATAGATTTCTTTTTTTCTTCTATAAGTTTTCTTCTTTGTTCCGCGGTAACCTGTATTGTTCCCTCCTTCAATATCGTCTCCGCTATCTTCAAGAACTCTGTTGTGCCAAACGCCTTTCTCAATTCTTCCTCGCTCGCCCTACTTCCTTTACGGGAATCTTTGTAAACTTCTTCGTAGACGACGATCTTTGATACAGGAATATTCTCTCCAAGCCTATACTTTAGAGCGCGGTCGGGATCCACAAGTATCTCGAAGAGTATACCTTTCTTTTCAATTCTTGCAACAGTATAGTTCTTAGACAACCCTATTTATCCTCCCAGCTAATCCACTGTCATTTAATTAACCCTTCTGGAGATAGTCTAACTAAGAGATTTATTAATATTCTCTTTCAGCTCTTCTTATCTTTTATTAATGGTTGAAGCCTCGCTTGCAATACTTCAGAAGGCATCACAGTATACTTTCTAGTCTTAGCAGGTATAGTTACCAGACGGGCTGTCCATCCTTCTTCAACTTTATCGATAGAATTAACTAATGCTTTCAAAGCTAGGTCTACAGCTTCTTCAAGAGTGATGCCCTTTTGATAATTGTTTTCTAGAAACTCTTTTACTTTATCTGCACCTCTACCTATGGCCCACGCATCATATTCTAGGACTAGACCGCTCGGCTCTGTGTAGAATATTCTCGAACCTGTTTTATCTACTCCACCAAATAGTAATGCTGTGCCGAATGGTCTAACGCCTGCATGTTGTGTATACAACTGCATTACATCTCCTATACGTTTAGCTATCGCCTCGACAGTAGGCTCCTCATCATATGAGAGTCTTATAACTTGAGCGTAAACCCTAGCATTGTCTATGAGTACACGTGCATCAGAGTTTAGCCCAGCAGCCGCAGCGCCTATATGCTCATCCACCTGGAAAAGCTTCCAAGAGAAGTTAGGGTTTTGAAGTCTAGTATGCATCCTCTCCTCAACCGTTAAGACAACTCCTTCATTACATAGTATAGCTATAGCTGTAGAGCCAGACCTAACAGTCTCGAGAGCATATTCCACCTGGTAGAGTCTACCCTGAGGTGAAAAAACGGTTATCGCTCTATCATATGCTCCTGCAATACCGAGTGCTGCCAACTCTCTTCCACCCTAATCATATCAATTATTCTTACTTAATAAAATTTCCTAGCTCTATAAGAAGACCTAGAATCTACTTAAAGGCTTGTAACCGTCTCTCAACCAATTCATCGAGCATAACAAGTTATCCATCTCTAGATAGAATCGACAACTTTTCAGTATTGCAATATTGCCTAAGTCTAAATATCAGGAAGTGGGAAAAGATCTTGGATGGCTGAGATCCTTTATACTATATTAGGGTTGATAATAATTTTAATAGGGTTAGCCTTAATCTTCTCGACGATAAATCCTAGAAAAGCTAATGTAGAAAGCGGGGGATTCATACTTATCGGACCATTCCCAATATTCTTTAAAGGTAAAGGCTCTAGACCTCTACTCCTCTTATTCCTAGCCTTAACGATACTGATTTTCTCCTTGTTTGTTTTCCTAGGGATGGTTAGATATGTCTGAAGAATCTAGAATAGTTATTCCGAGAAGCATAATATTCCTTGTCGGAGGCTTTCTAGTAATAATCGGTTTAACTCTGGTCTTCCTAGGGTTAAGCCATGAAGCTAAAATTGGTGGTCTAGTATTGATAGGCCCAATACCATTCCTCTTCTACTCAGAGGAGCCATCATCTATAATAGCGATTTTAGCATTCTTTATCTTCTCCATAGTACTTATCTTGAGCATCTTCGTATACCTAGTTTTGAAAAGACTTACACCGGTAACAGAGTAACCATTATATAGTAAGGGTAGGAGACTCTAGTCGGAAAGGTGAAGAAGTTGCCTTTCTGCAGAGAATGCGGCTCAAAGTTATTCTACGATAGGAATTCGAAAGAATATGTATGTAGAAGCTGTGGGCTAACTTATACATTCCAAGACCTAGTAATAGAGTCAGAGAAAATGTTTGAAGAAAAGCTAAAAAGGGATGAGAAGCGGAGAACTAGAGAAGAATATTTAGAATGGTGGTTATCTAGGAAGAAGTGAGAACCATGGAAATGATACTATTTGTTGAAAAAAGCAGATATAAAGAATTAGAAGAAAGATTACTTAAAGATGACGTAGTATCTAGAAGTAATATAATCTTCCGAGTCTCTGAACCATTAAGAGAAGGAGGCTTCTACGCTAGGATAATCGGGTCAGAAGAGCAATGTGATAGAGCAAGGAAACTCGCTGGAGAAATAGCTCAAGAAATCTTGGGAGAAGAAAAAGAAAAAGTTCTAAAAGCCATAAAAGAAGAAGATGAAAAAATGCTTTCAGGCTTCTCCGGAATATTCAAATAAAATAGAGAATAGTAGGCGTGGCCGCTGAGACTTAAATCCCACAACAGCAACTATGACTGGGCCGATATTGTTTAATGCTCGGCTATCTTACTTTAAGGCCTATCGCATAATATGATAGCAGTAACTCCTCCGAGAACTGATTAGCCAGTTCCTTGATTAAGTCCTATATCCTCTATTATTTTTAGCACGATTTAAAAACAGTGTAAGAATTAAATAGCATCGTATCAATTATACTCAAAAGGAACTGGGCAGAAAAGGTGTTGTACCAGCGATGTATACTATCTTCATAACCGGTACTGCAGGCTCAGGTAAGTCAACACTTGCAGGAGCTTTCAGCGATTGGTTAAGAAGTCAAGAACAATCAACTCTACTTGTGAATCTTGACCCTGCAGTTTTAACATTACCTTATGAGCCTGACGTAGACGTTAGAGAAATGGTGGACTATGAGAGAGTGATGACGACGAGGAGACTAGGCCCGAACGCGGCCCTGATAGCAACGTTGAGAGAAGTAGCAAGACATATAGAGGAAGTAGCTGACGAAGTAAACTCACATGAGGTTGACTTCCTTATAGTTGACACTCCCGGGCAACTCGAATTGTTTGCATACAGGAAGGAGGGAAGAATATTTACAAAGTACATTGGAGAAGGTAGAAAGGTTATGTTGTTCCTACTGGATCCCATGTTCTGCGCAGTAACGAGAAACTTCGTGGCAAGCATGTTCCTAGCCTCATCGATATATTTAACATTCCAGCTACCGATGATACAGATACTCAACAAAATAGACGCTGTCCCTAAAAAGTACATTGATAGAATTGAAAGGTGGAGTGAATCACTAGAATCACTTATAGTAGATATAGAGAATAGGTCGAAGAACGTGTTAATGCATTTATCGAGAGAGATTGCTCAATCAGTCTACGATATAGTCTCCAACATGCCTATAGTTCCTGTTTCATCCATAACGATGGAGGGATTTGCAGAACTCCACGCAATTCTAACAAGAGTAGTTGGTGAAGGAGAAATAGAATTAAGGTGAAAACATGAGCATAATAGAATTAGAGAATAAACTACATGAACTAAGAGAAAGGTTAAGAAGCTTAAACATAGAAATAAATGAAAAACAATCGGAAATCAATCAATACATCTCTAAAAGAGATAGCATACATGTAGAGATCAAGAATGCATCACAAGAATTAAAAAAGCTAAATCAAGAACTAAGTGAATACAGGGAGAGAATAGGTAAACTTAGAGAGCAGCTTCAGGAAAAGAAGAAAATACTCGAAGAAAAAAGAATGTTGTACCTAGAGGTTAAGAAGGAGTTGAGAACGCTAAGAAGTGTGAAAGACAATGTGGAAGAGATCCAGGAAAGGCTTGAAAGGCTTGATTGGCTTCTTCAAACGAAGCCGTTGCCGAAAGATGATGAGAAGAGAATATCCGGTGAAGTCGAGAAACTCCAAAATGAGCTCCAGTTTGCAAAGAGGAAGAAGGAATACGCTTACAGGATTGAAGAACTAAGAATCGAAATAAAGAATCTCAAAGAAGAAATACAGAAGATCAGAGAGGAGATTGAGAAGAGTCGAGAAGAGGCATCACCTAAACTACTAGAACCGAGAACCTCGTTAAGAGAGAAGATCAAGATGCTGAAAGAGAAAGCTGATCAGTGGCATAGCAAGTATCTAGAAGCAAAGAATAAACTGCAGATGCTTGAGGCTGAGAAGATACTGTTATCTTCACAGATAGTAGAATTGCAGAACATTATACGGAAATATCGGGAAGAAGAAAATTCTAAGAAGGTACTAGAGCTAAAGGAGAAACTTAAAAACCAGGCTAAGGCCAAGCTGAACTCTGGAAAAAAGCTAACATTCGAAGAATTGAAGATCTTGGTAGAAGATGATGAATGGAAAGCCTAGTGTAGTAGGTTTGATACGATATACTTATCTGAAACCATGCAGTATAACCTATAGACAAGCCAGATGACATTAGAACGTAAGAGACTCCTCGTATTGGTAGTTGACCGTGATGATGATCTCAAGAGAAAGACAGGCATATCAACCCCTCTTCTAGGATATGACCAGAATCTCCAAGCAGCTCAAATGCTAGCACTAAGCGATCCAGAAGAAGCAGATGTGAACGCAATGTTCGGTGCTCTCAGAGTCTACAAAGAACTAGCCGAGAAAATCGGCGAGGAGAATGTGCAGGTTGCCACTCTTGCAGGAGCGGAAAGTGAAGGCCTTGAGGCAGATGAAAAGATACTCCATGAACTTGAGGAGGTTTTAAAAATATTCAAAGCAGACGGAATAGTGTTTGTAAGTGATGGTGTAACGGATGAATACGTCATACCGATAATATCCTCCCGCGTCCCCATAATATCCGTTAAGAGATTAGTTGTTAGGCAAAGTGAGTCTGTGGAAAGAACATGGCTTCTCCTAGGAAGATACCTTAGGCTAGCTTTTACAGAGCCTAGGTACGCTAAGATATTTCTTGGAGTGCCGGGGCTGATACTGACCATCTCAGGCGTTCTCTACCTTCTAAACATTATTTCATTACCGTTGATATTGACGGCCATAGGCTTGATCTTAATCTTTAGAGGATTCAACCTAGATCAGAAGACAATAGGAGTCTATAAATGGTTTATCAACTTATTCAGGATGCCACCCTACAGACAGCTTAGAGCATTCGCTGCATTCGTTTCATTAATCTTACTATTGGCTGGACTATACATCGGATACGTTTCAGCGATAAACACTCTTACTACTGTCTATCCTAATCCTCCAGACCCCTCACTCTATACGTGGTGGTGGATTGACAAGATCCCATTACTAACAGGAGCCTTCATAATAAGTAGCATAGATATAATCTCAGTGGGAATACTGATATCGATATTCTCCAATACGATATACTACCTGTTCATAAGAGAGCAGAGATTCTGGAGTACAATTAGGTCGATTATTTTAGCGATCTGGATGTGGGCTCTCTTGAAGAGGACGGGGGTATTGATTATTTCAACGATTCTTGGTCCACTAGAAGAATTACAGATTAATTTGTTGATACTGGTTGCAGTCCTAGGAGTAGTCACGATGGTGGTGACGTTAATAGTTACTAGGATATTGAGAAACATATATTCTGACTACTTTAAGCCGAGGAAGAAAGAAAGTTCTGAAGAATAGAATCCGGTAATACACAATCTCTAGGAAAATAGAATAGTTTAGAGATAAATTAAAGGAGCACACATTATACTTGATGTAATGAGCCTACTTAGAGCAGCTTTAAGAATATTCGGGGTTTACAAATTATATGAGAAATGGTTACATGAGAGTATAAAGAATGGTGAGATACCATCTCACGTTGCAATAATCCTCGACGGAAATAGGAGATGGGCTTTAGAGAAAGGATACAATGCATGGATAGGGCATAGATTCGGAGCAGAGAAAGTCGATGAGTTATTAGACTGGTGTCTAGAGCTAGGCATCAAGATAATAACGCTGTATGTTTTTTCTACTGAAAACTTTAAACGTCCTAGGAGAGAGGTGAAAGAGCTTTTCCAATTATTGAAAGAAAAAGGTTTACAGTATCTTAGAGATGAAAGAATACATAAACACCATGTTAGAATTAAGGTTATCGGAAGAAAAGACCTAATTCCACAAGATGTAAGAGAAGTATTAGAGAAGATCGAAGAAGCAACACAGAATTATTCTAACTTCTTCGTAAATATAGCGATAGCGTACGGCGGGAGAGCAGAGATAGTAGATGCTACTAGAAGCATCGTAAGTAAAGTTCTAAGAGGAGAATTAAACATAGAAGATATAGATGAAAAAATCATCGAGAAACATCTCTACACAGCTGATCTCCCCAAAAATGATCCAGACTTGATAATTAGGACCTCGGGGGAAGAGAGGATAAGCAACTTTCTACTATGGCAATGTGCTTATAGCGAGCTAGTCTTTCTAGATGTTTACTGGCCCGAGTTCAGGAAGATAGACCTTATGCGAGCGATAAGAATATACCAGAAGAGGCAGAGGAGGCTTGGAGCTTAAGCGATAGCTAACTCGTACGGATGTGAAGTAAGCTTCACTACGCTATCTCTACCCACTATGATCGTATCCTCTATACGTATGCCAAATCTTTTAGGAACATATATCCCGGGCTCGATGGTTATCACATTATTTTCTTGGAGTATTTCTTGGCTTACAGGGTTGATTCTCGGTGGCTCATGGATGTCTATCCCTATACCGTGGCCAAGACCATGAACGAAATAATCGCCGTACCCTTTACTGGTTATCATTGTTCTAGCAACCTCATCAAGCGAAGAGGCGAGAATCCACGACTTCGTGTTTTCTTCAACCATATTCTTTGTATCAAGAACTAGATTGTATATGCTTAATATTTCGGAGGGCGGGTTGGAGCCGACATAGAATGTTCTCGTCATATCTGCACAGTATCCTTGATATGATGAGCCGATATCTACTACAACTATGTCTCCGTCCCTGATCGTTCTATCCCCTAACCCACCATGCGGGAACGATGACTTCTCACCTGAGGCGACGATGATGTCGAAGGCTGGTTTATCAGCTCCCGAATTTATCATTTCTTCGAGTATCTCTGCCTTAATTTCTGACTCTCTAACACCATCACTGATGATCTCGGAAGCCAGCTCCATGCACCTAGAAGTTATCCCTGCAGCTTTCGTGATCCTCGCTATCTCTTCCTGATCCTTTATGCTTCGAAGTCTCCAGATGATGTCGGGAGAAGCTTCCAATGATTCAACATTTTCTCTAAGCTTGAGATAATGCTCAATTTCTAGCCTATCGAATCCCATCTTCTTCTTTAGTGAGGTTGGTAGACCGAGGACTATGTCGGCTACGCTAGACGTAATCTTCATTCTAGTAACTTCAACCCCCTGTGTACAGTATGTTTGAGCAGCTTCATAATCGATAGGATAAACATAGAGTCTTGAGACTTCGTTAAGAGAGGTAACAAGGTATCCTGAACACATGAACCCTGTAAAATAGAATATGTTGGCAGGCGAAGTTAATACAAAAGAAGTAAAACCTAATTCCTCCATCAAGGCTTGAAGCTTCTCCAGCCTCTCCATGAAGACTCAACTCTAGGAAAAAATTAGCTAAATCACTAAATATATTTATTGGATACATTATCTTTCAGACCTCAGCAGGTACAAGAATCATGTGGGTAAACTATTCAGCCTACTATCTGATACATGGTCTGATGTCTATCGGTAAGACTCTTTGTTTCCCATCGTATTATTAAGTAGGGGTTCATCTAATATATATTAATAAGTCTTTAGTTTCCTCCATACCAGCAGAGAATGGTTTATATTAAGAAATTAACAATCCAAGGGTTTAAATCGTTCGGCTCTAAGAAGAATTCTATAGATTTTGAGAAAGGCTTAGTCGTAATAACTGGACCTAATGGAGGAGGAAAATCAAATATACTTGATGCTATAAGATTTGCTCTAGGAGAACTTAGCGCACATAATTTAAGAGTAGGAAAGATGTCTGAACTAGTATATGATGATGCTTCAACCAGCATAGCTAAAGTTTCTCTAACGTTAGATAATTCTGAAAGGATACTTCCAGTAGATTCCCCTGAAGTAACTATAACGAGAAGACTCGACAGGAATGGGGAAAGCGAATATCTTCTCAACGGTAGACAGGCATCCAGAGCTGAGATACTAACTATACTCTCCATGGCGAATATAAAGCCTACCAGCTTCAACATCGTGCCCCAAGGCTCAGTGACATCGATCGCTGAAATGAGTAACATAGAGTTAAGGAAGATGCTTGAAGACATTTCAGGAATAGGAGAATATGATAAGAAGAAGCAGGAAGCAGAAGAACATCTGCAAATAGCTGAGAAGAACATTGCAATAGCTAAAGCGGGGACAACAGAAGTTAAATCAAGAGTAAACCAACTTCAGAGAGAGAGGAACGAAGCTTACAGGAGGAGACAGATAGAAGATATACTTTCCGCCATAAGATTAGCTAAATTGAGGAGTACTGAGTCAACATTGAAGAAAGAATTGATAGAGCTAGATGCTGAGTTGATGAAACTTGAAGAAGAAATAACGAAAATACAAGATAGTCGAGAACAGTATGCAAGAGAGCTTAGCGCAGCAGAAGAAGAATGGACAAGGTACACTAGAGAAATCTCTGAGCTTGAAGAAAAGATGAGGGGGGCAGAGAAGATTCGTGAAGAACTTAGACTAAGAGAAATATCTTTAACATCGGAAAAATCAACTACAATCGAAAGGCTGAGAAATATCGATATTGAGTTAACCAACCTAAAGAACTCGCTAGAAGAAAGCTCAAACCTTAAAGAGAACATCATACAAACAATAGCCAAAGAGAAAACAAAGCATGATTCCATAAAAGAAGACTTCTCTAACATAGTGGGAATACTTGAAGAACGTAAAAAGAAACTGGACCTTCTAAAAATCCAACTGAATAATCTTGAGAGAGATCTCGAAGAAGCAATTTCGAGAAAGAATAGATTAGAGAAAGACATCGAGTTGACTAAAGTCAGGATAGCTGAAGTCGAGAAGAAGATCACTTCAATAGAAGAAGAATCTACAAAGATTTTGAACATTATTACAGAAGGTATTCAGGAGATCACGAAAATGCAGCATAGCTATAGAAAACGTGTAGATGAGTTACAAAAACTTGAAGAAACATTAGAACATCTAAATCGAGAATATGTTAGACTGAGGAATAAATTATTGAAGGCCCAGGAGATTGAGAAGAATCTATCAAGAATAATCCAGACGATAGGCTCCATGGGGCTGATAGGAAAGAGGAGTTTAGAAGAAAAGGTCAAGGATGCGTTAGGAGAGGTTAAAGAGGTCTACGGAATATTGAGAGATTGGGTAGATGTAGAAGATTACAGGATGTTGATTAGACTTGAGGCTGGAACTTCTGGATGGATACATTCTCTCGTTGTCGGTAATTGGATGACGGGGATACAGTTAGCTGAAATCTTCCATAAATCAGGATTAAAGATAAAGATCCTCCCTCTCGAAATGGTTAAAAAAGGAAATAACTTGAAATTTAAAGGAATTAAACCTAAAGCGAAATGGGCTGAAGAGGTACTAAGCCATCTTCTAAAGAATATATCATTCAAGAATGTAGTCGAGCTCCCCCGCAATCCCAATACCGTAATAGTTGACAGTAGAGGGATTGTATCTTATCCAGATGGGAGAATAGAAGTTTCTAGCACGGTATTCGATCAGAACATCATACAGTTAGAACATGAATACAATGAGTCAATAAAGATCTTAAATCAGGTTAGAGCAAGGATCGAGGAGATACAAAACCTTCTCTATACCACAGAATTAGAGAAGAATCGAACATATGATGAGAAAGGCAAAATTAATCTAGAAAAAGAGCTTGAAGAAAGAGCACTAAAGAAGCTTCGAGAAGAAATATTCGAGAACTTCATAAAGTTCGCACACCTTCACGTAGAGAGGATTAAGCTAAAGAAAGAATTGTTGAATGATAAGCTGATGCTAGAGGAACATGTTAAGAATCTAGAGAGATTAAAGCAGATAGATGGATCCGAGATCCAGCTTCTAAAAGAGGATATTAAAAAGAATGAAGAAGAATTCCTTAATCTCTCGGCTAAACGTAAAGAGCTCGAATTAGAACTTCGTGAATCCTCCCGCTTAATTCAAGAATACAATAGAGAGTTTCAGAGACTTGAGGCTCAGATCGAAAAAACGAAGTTGAAGATTGAGGAGAAGAAGAAAGAGAAAGAAGAGTTGGAGAAGATGCTTGAGCATATTCTGACGCAACACAACACAGTTCAGGCTGAGCATGAAAAACATAACCAAGAACTAAATAACTTGATAATGGGCATACAGCAGAGAAAGAATGAAATAGAAAAACATTCATCACGTATCTCAAATATGAGGAGCGAGCTCAGACTTCTCGATTCAAGGCTTCAAGAACTAACTAATAAGAGGCTGAGCATAGCCGTAAGGAGAAGCCAACAAGAAACAGAATTAAAGAAGATTCGAGAAGAACTAGATTCTCTACCAGTATTGGATTCTCCTGAAATCCCCGTAGAGATGGCCGGTGAACTCGAAAATGAATTAATCGAAGAATTAAGGGAACTAGATAAGATTAATCAACTTGCACCACAACAATACGAAGAGCTCATTGGAAACTACAAGCTGAGGTCGCAGAGGATTAGAGAACTCGAAGAAGAGAGGGACGAGATATTCAGATTCATCAACTGGATAGAGAGTGAGAAAAGGAAAGTATTCATGAATACCTTCAACAAGGTCTCAGAAAGCTTCGAAAGATTTTTCTCTATCTTGACCGGGGGTCAAGCTTGGCTTAAATTAGAAGACTTCGATAACCCCTTTAGTAAAGGAGTAGAGATGATCCTACGATTTCCTGGAAAATCAGCGAGGTCTGCTAGAAGTGCTAGTGGAGGAGAGAAATCCGTCGCTGCCGTAGCTTTACTCTTAGCTCTCCAAGGATTAACGCCTGCGGAATTCTACGTCTTCGATGAAGTAGATGCACATATGGATATCAATTATAGTACTAGGTTGGCTGAGCTATTCGAGGAAATGTCTAGGAAGACTCAGATAATAGTTATTAGCTTGAAAGATGTAATTGCAGAGAAAGCAGAGCAGCTGATCGGAGTGTATAATAGGGGCGGAGAATCTAGAATTGTCAAGATGAATGTTAATGAGGTTGTAGGCTATGAGTGAGAAGGTGATTACTATCTGGAGTGATCCTAGGTGGAAGATATTATTCGACGTAACTAGGCTGGATAGGGTGAAGCCATGGGAGATAAATCTTGTAAAGATTATTAGAGCATTGTTGGAGGAGCTGGGAAAACTCGAGATTATAGACTTGAACCCATGCGGAATAGCATTGTATTCTGCAGCAACAATCCATAGAATGAAGACTGAGAAATTACTTAAATCAGATACGCCTAGTGAACCCAAAGAAAAACCTCAACTAGTCATCCCCCGACCTATAGATCTCCCTATCCCCCCGGAATTCATGATACTGACTATACAGGAGCTGGCCTCTTCCCTTGAAGCCGTACTCTACCAAGATTTTAAAACAAAAAACATCCCGGAACGATTACAAGCATTTACAGATCTGAGCTTTGAAGATTATCTAGTAAAGCTGGAAGAGAGGATCGAGGAATTCATAAAAACCCTTAGGGAAATATTCACAGAATATGAGATGATCGAATTCAGGGTCCTGGTGGAAGGTGTTGATAAGTTAGAGGCGGTACGACGATTTATATTACTGCTCTTCGCAGCTGCTAGAGGCGTAGTCGAGATAATCCAAGATGAGGAAACAGGCAAGATCGTGGTGAAGTGGGTTGCCGATGGAAGACTCTAAAGACATCGTTACAAGGATTGAGGCATTGCTCTTCGCTGCATCGAAGCCTGTGGAGGTAAGAGAAATGTTAAGTATATGCGGCTTAAGAAAGAAAGAGAAAATATTATCAGCCGTAAAAGAATTAATGAAGAAATACAATGACGGTAGGAGCGCTATTGAGTTGGTTGAGCTTCCAGGTGAAAGATTCTATCTTAGGCTTAGAAGAGAATACCATGACTTGGTTAAGAGATATGTGAAAAAACCGTTGTTTAGCAGAGGGATCATGAGGACACTATCGTTCATAGCTTACCATCAGCCAATAGAGCAGAGTAAAGTCGCAGCCGTTAGAGGAAATTCAGCATACAGACATGTGAAGATCTTAGTAGAGAGAGGTCTAGTAGAAGCTGAAGAAAAGGGTAAAACCAAGATCTTGAAGACTACACAGCTACTAGCAGATTACCTAGGAGTACCAAATACTCCTTCAGCCATAAAGAAGGCATTAATGTTAAATTTAGAAGGAAATAAAGAGAAAACCGGAAACAGGTCTTCTGAGGATACAATGAAAGCATACAATTTCGAGAAATCTGAAGAACCTTTATCAAGCAGTGCATAAGAGAACCATTCTATTAAGAGACTATGATGCAAGTCTTCATCGAGCATCTTCGTTAAAAATATTGTATAACGACTTTATCATTAAATATAGCTTTCTCATGAGATTACATGATATAGATGGTACAGTGGCATTGGGATCTTCATAAGAGGAAGCCGACAGGCGGAAAGAAGCGCCCATATAGAAAGAAGAGAAGATACGAGAGAGGTAGAGACCCTGCTCTAACAATAATCGGTGATAGAAAAATTAGAGAAAAGAGGATAAGAGGTGGAGGAGTAAAATATTCACTTGCATCAGACCATTATGCAAACGTTATCGACCCTGAGACCGGGGTCTGCAAGAAAGTAAAGATCTTGAGGGTTATCGCTAATAAAGCTAGTAGAGACTATGAGAGGAGAGGGGTTATAACAAAAGGAGCTATAATAGAGACGGAGATCGGTAAAGCTAGAGTAACATCTAGACCCGGGCAAAACGGAGTGATAAACGCTGTGGTAACTAAAACATAATTCCTGAAAAAAGATACCCTGTAATACTCCGTATTTCTCTATCCCTCAGATATGTAAATCAAACAGACAGAGCTGGATATGAGTTTTTTTGTCTTAACCTCACTTCCCGCCTCCATCAATTATCTTTGCGAGAACCTGACGATAACTCATACGTGAAGATTCAACGTGATTAATCTAGTTCTACCCCATTTTACATAAAGGCGACAAAAATGTTGAAGAGTACAATCTTAAAATAGTTCCCAAGATTAGAAGTATACAAGATAATTCTTAGGTTGGAGAAGACGGTGAATGATTAAGCGGGATGGCTACATTGTCTGGCCAATATATTTCGATAAGAACGCCCCTAGGTCTAGATGTAGACGTGTCCCCCTTGATCTAGCTGTAAAGAATCCGTCAATTGAAAAAATAATCGAAGCTGCGAAAAGCTTAGGATGGAGTGTTGAAATAGAAGAGGGAGCTCATCCATCTACTTGGTGGATTAGAACAGGTAGGTTGATAATTAAACCTAACAAACCAATCAATAAAAATTCTCTAATTAAGACCCTGGCTCATCGCCTCAAAATACTAACCGAGTAAGAAAAGGTAAACTTTAAACATTCGAGAGAGAAAGAGTAGACGTGTCGAAGAGAATAAATCCAGTGAGACTTGGAACATTGTGGAAGATTGTAAGAAACCGTCTAGTAATTAAGTGTGAGAGAAACCCGAGGATTAGAGTAAAAGTTTACGATTCATCTCTCAGAGAAGTTGGAGAAATAGTAAACATCTTCGGACCGGTCATCCAGCCTTTCGCCGAAGTCGAGCAAATTAATCCTGGTAATAGATACGTTGGAGAAGTATTCTACATCATTGAAAAGACGGAGAGGTGAGAGGTATGGAGTATTGCCCACAGTGCGGGTCGAGTAGTCTCGTACAGGATGAAGAAGGCGGGGAGATAGTATGTTCGAACTGTGGGTTGGTAATCTCGCATAGAATACCAGACCGGAGACCTGAATGGAAACATTACAGCTTCACGAAAGACGATAGAGAAAGAGTCGGAGACCCATTAACGTTCCTGATCCATGACATGGGGTTATCTACTACAACCCTAGAATACGATCTACATTCCTACAGCATATCAAGAATACTCAAGAAGAACATAGTAGAAAGTGGAGATAAATCGTTAATGAAAACATTGTCAGCCATACATAGCCTCTCATCAAAGATGCATTTACCTGAAAGCGTTGAAGAAAATGCAGCTCTTATCGTTAGACGTCTCTGGAAGAAAGGATTAAGACTAGGTAGAAACTGTAAAGGATTAGCTGCGGCATCCCTCTATGTTTCTTCAAAGATGTTCTCTATGCCTAGAAACATGAGAGAATTCATTATAAACTCTGGAATAAGCAGAAAAACATTCTGGGATTCTTATAAGAAGATAATCCAAGATACAGGAATTAAGAAAGACCCAAGAACGATCGACATCATGATCTCCAAGATAGTTAACCAATCAAACCTTAAAGGAGAGGTTGAAAATCTTGCAAACAAGATAGTAGAAATGGCTAGAGATATGAAGATTGTAGATGGAAGAAAACCTGACGGGTTAGCTGCTGCAGCCGTCTATCTCGCTGCGAAGAAGCTACGACACAAGGTAAACCAACGTAAACTAGCCAAGATAGCTACAATAAGCTTAGTAACCCTCAGGAGTAGATGTAGAGAATTAGAGAGCATAATCAATAAGCTTCAAGATAGTTTTTAACAAATCTTCAATAAAAAACGAATAAGATATATAGTGGAGGAGCAGTATTTACTCTTGGTGTATGTTTTGCCTCCTAAAATGAGTAAACTTGAAGAGAAAGCTATAAAGCTTCTACTCAAGTATGAGAATAGAGGTCTACTTCAATCAGAGTTATGGCATAAGCTTGGGGTAACCAGTAGGGAAGGATCTAGAATAGCTATAAAACTAGAGAAAAAAGGAGTAGTTAAAAGAGTTAAGGAATTCGCTAAAGATAGATGGACTAGAAGGCTTGTCCCATTAATTAAGCAGGTAACTCTTGAACCTATAAAAGGTGCTCCATGCCCTTCTTGTATATACAATAATGTATGCGGTAAACAAGGTACGGTCTCACCAAATACATGTCTATGGATCGAGGAGTGGGTAACCTCGTCTACATCCTCTAAGAGTCTAGAGAAGACTTAACACTATTATTTTTAATCCTATAATCTAGACATGCCTATTAGGTATAGTTCTGAACTCGTCTTTCTAGTAGCAGAAGGAATAAATCTCTTAAAATAGCTGAAAGAAGACTTTACACGTTCTTCGAGTATCCTGAGTTCATCGCACTCAAATGCTTTCAACATTATTGACCCCCTCTTCTTTAGTAGTTCGAGAGAGATTTCATAACTTTTTTCTGTTAGCTCTATCTGCTTAGAAGTATCTATATCTCTGATTCCCGTAAGATGGGGGGAGGCATCAGAGATAACTACATCCACCAGCTTCCCATTCAACGTATCAAGTATTTTCTGTAGAGTATCTTCTTCAAGAATATCTGATTGTATAGTTATTATGTTGGGTTCATTAAATTCTTTGAACTTTCTAATATCTACAGCGATTACCAAACCTGTTTCTCCGACTAGTCTAGAAGCTGCTTGAGTCATCCCTCCAGGCCATGCACCAAGCTCTACAACTATATCTCCATGTTTAATCAACTTAAATTTCCTGTTTGCTTCAAGAAGCTTGTAGGCTGCTCTAGACCTGAAGCCTTCAATTCTAGCTCTTCTCTTGAAACTATCCCTAGAAGCTTCTTCAACCCAGTTCCGAACCATTATACTCTGTTTAGCATATATCTTCTAGACAATTTAAGATTTGAGAATTATAGAGCACCTATTAGCCGAGTAACTGTGAAATAGAGTCAAAGGGCTAGGTGGAGTGCCCGGTGTTTTAAGTTATGGACGTGACAACATCTTTTTTCTGAAAGTTTTTAGAAACTTTACTCCATAATTCTTCGAGTTTTTTCTGCCAGCTTATGATAACTGATTCATCAACTACACTCACAGCTTTAATTGTTATCAAGTCTTGAGCAGTCTTCAGTTCACAGACTATCCTTGAAACAACATCTGCTCCACAACATCCTACACAAAATCCCTGAACAGAATCTAGCATTGAAGGAGTAACATCATGAGCTAACCTTGGATGAAATTTGCATAAATTTATTAAGACCTTAGCTCCATCTAATGCAATTCTAGTAGCTTGTGGAATATCAACTTTCCTGTTAATCAATTCTTTAAGCATCTCTGTTATCTCTGCCCAAATCCCGTCTAATACATTACATATCTCAGTTTCCGTCGACATTCTCCCTATAAATACTTTGTTATAGTTATACTTAAGAAAGCAGTTATTACACTCTGGAATAATATATATAGTATATACTTGTTTTACATGAAAATTACTTTTTAGACAACATATATAGAAACATCTCTTTAATTACTTCGGAAGAAGCTTCTGTCTTAAAAGCCGTAGAATCAAAATGTGTTGTAGATGATTTATAACCTCTATTTCTGAGTTCTTCAATTATAGCTTTAGGCTTAACAGGCGAGATCTTAAGAATAGATGCTATAGAGTTCACAGGATAGTATCCCACTATCGACGTATCTTCCTGAAGTATTTCTTCAAGTAGTTTAGCTGCTTCTCTATAAAGTTCAAGATTGGCATATGCATGTCTATGCATCTTATAGACTATCTCTTCTCTACATAGTCTTCCAAGCCATAGAGGTCCAGAGGAAGAAATAGGCTTCATGCATGTTGGACAACACGATATAGATTCTTCCCCTATCTTATAGGTGTAGATTGTGAAGCATCTTGGGCAGTAAGCAATCCAGCCAACTTGTCTCAACAATTTTTTAGCATCTTCTATCCCTGGAGAGACTCTTACGAAAACTCTAGTATAGTAGTCTTTGAGGAATGCGAAAACTGGTTCAGCAGCTAAACCTATTCTAGCGGCTGTCCTAACCATGAATCCAGCTAGGACCCTTACTGCAACTTCTTTAAAGAATGGGGTCTTCATAACGTATGAGTCATATTTTCTCAGACAAGAAAGAGGCTTAGACCCCGTTAATGCTGAGAGATCGGTTGCTGTAGCTCCTAGAATAGAATTTTTTCCACATCCTCTGAAGCTGTTCTCCATGAATTTCGCAGGAGAGCCTGCGGGGTCTACATCAACATAATCGAATCTCGGCTTCCCTCTACCTCTAGATGCGAGAAGCTCATTTGCATCTAGAACAGAGACTTCAAGCTTATCTTCTACATTATTTATCTTAGCGTTTACCTTGATTAGTTCGTAAGCGTTTTTAGAGATGTCGTTTACTAATGCATGATCTATTAGGCCGGTCTCTAAGATTAATCTGATGCTCCTAACGCCGATGCCTGCTAGAGGCTCGCAGATAGATATCTTTCTATCTTCGAAATAAGCTTTCAAGAAAAGTACTGCTATATCTCTACTCAGCTTTGAGGCTGGATTAAAGAAGGCAGGTAGAGAAGTGGGAGCAAACTCTCTGGTAGAAGGCAGGATCGGTGATAGAAATGTCGCTCTACCTTCATGTCTCAACTCGACTGGGAAAGAAAGCATTTTTCTGAATTCTTCATACTCTTGGGACATACCCTCCACCGATTTTCGACTCGCCTATCTCCGAGACGTCATTATCTCCTAGAAAACTACTTCACAACAACTATAAATACAATAGCGGCCACGGATTCAAGGTTAGTGCATAAACGTCTTTTGTGATTAGGATTTCCAGGAGAAGAGGGTAAAGTATGGTGTTAGCCTTCTTCTTAATATCTTCTCTTCAATAATGCGATGAAGAATCCGTTACACATATTCGAATGTGGGTATAGTCTACGGGCTTCAACTAGACCTCTTAGACCTGTTGAGCCTACGTCTATGGATGGTTCCACCAGCTCGAAGTCTGGATGAGTTTTTAGAAAATCTTCGATAACGTATTCGTTTTCTTCTACTGTGATACTACATGTTGAGTATACCAGGTATCCTCCTTTCTTAACATTTCTAGATGAACTCCATAGTATGTTGGATTGAAGGTTTGCGAACATTCTAATATGCCTAGGCCTAATCATCCATCTATAGTATGGCTCTCTCCATATTAATCCAGTAGAACTACATGGTGGATCAACCAATACTTTATCAGCTTCAATTCTTATCGGTAAAGACTTCGTAGCATCGGCTTGAATTAATTTAACTATCTTTGCATTCAGAAAAGTCATTCTCTTTCTCTGGCTTCGAATTCTCTTCCATGAAGAATCTATAGAGAATATTATACCATTATTCCTCATTTCTAATGTTGTAAGCCATGTCTTAGTTCCAGGAGCTGAACAAACATCTAAGATGATGTCTTCTAGGCGAGGCTCCAGAACCTTAACAGCGTAGTAGCTCGAGAAATCATGTACTACTATTAAACCCTGATTCATTAAGGTTTTTAGATCTTTAGTACTTGAAGTTTCTACAATGTAGATTCCCGGAAGCCTACTATCTTCTTTAAGGATTACATTTTTTTCCTCCGCTATTTTCAGAATATTCTCTTTATCCATTCTTAACGTGTTTAGCGAGCAATATATAGGTGGCTTAACATTATCTTGGAAGTCCATGTAATGTTCTGCTTCTACTTTACCAATTATTTTCTCTAGATACTTTACGAACCAATCAGGATAATTAACTTCTCTCCTCGGTCTTGAATACATATATCTTAGAAGACCGAGAAATCTCTCTGATTGCTCTGGCCAATTCTTGCCCATGGATTGTCTCAGCCTAGATACTAGCGTGGAAATGTCTCCTAGATTCATTCGGCCTAGTATGCAGGATGCGAGAAGTTCTAGCAAAGTTTTGCTCATCCAGTCTAGAGTTGTATCTGGCAGGATCTTATCCAGATATATTGAGGCTGACCTTCTATAGATAGAGTAGATATGCAGGATCTTTCTAGCCATCCTCAATTCTCTAGTGGTGTATCTTTTTCTCTTAAAAGCGAAATACAATGCAGAGCTGGGAGAAATACCTGTATCTCGACACATTTTGAGAGCTTCTATAGAGAGTAGAATAGCCTGCGTATCCACTTGTCGTGGCCCATTTATCAGCTTAAAGTATCCATATTAATATTTTCCTAATAGAGTCCGCTATGTGTAAAAGGAAATAAGTAAGAGGTATCCAAGTAACTTTAGGATGGGTCAGACAAGCTTAGATGAGCATTTGAAGTTTAAAACTTATTTCTTATTTGGATGTGCCTATGATGGTAAGGAGGGAAAAGCTTACTTAAAACTTCTAGACATAGAGAATAATCAGGTTGAGATAATATACGATGAGTCAGGGCATAAACCATATTGTTATGTTTTAGAAAGCCTTGAGGAGGTAGAGAAACTCAAGCTTCAAGGAGTAGTAAAGATAGAAGTTGAAAAAAAGTATGACCTGTTTAGAGATAGGGAAGTGAAACTTACCAAGATTATTGCCAGCGACCCTCTAGCTATTGGTGGTACTTCAGCATCCATAAGAGAGAAGATGAAAGCATGGGAGGCAGACATACCATATCACCTTTGCTACCTATATGATATGAGGCTTATACCAAGTATTCCATACAGGCTAGATGGAAAGATACTCGAGCCATTAGAACAAGATAGAGAGAAGATTAGAAAAGTAATCGAGAAGTATTTCCCGGATTTATCGAGGGACGATAGGAAGGTCATCGAGGAATGGATAGCATTAATGGAGGCTGAGCATTGTAAGCTCAAGCATCTATCACTTGATATTGAGGTCCTATCACCTGTGGCCACCCGTGTTCCATCCCCTGATAAGGCCAGAGATAAAGTCGTCGCAGTATCCATGGTGGGAAGCGATGGTAGAAGAGAAGTCTATCTACTGAAAACTCCCAATTTCATAGAAGTAGATGGAGGCAGCGAATTTACCGTTAAGGTCTTCGATGATGAGGTCGAGATGCTGAAGAAGATATACGAAGTAATTGAGGAATATCCCGTTGTGGCCACGTTTAACGGAGACGATTTTGATCTACCTTATCTTAGACACAGAGGAGAACAACTTAAGATCCCTAAAGATAAGATACCTATAATTTTAAGTAGAGAAGGAGCGTCACTGCGGAAAGGTATCCACATAGACCTTTATAGATTATTTAATAATAAGAGTATCCAGGTATATGCATTCGATAACAAGTATAGGGAGCACACGCTGGAAGCAATTGCTCAAGCTTTGATAGGTAAAGGAAAGATAGCTATAGATAAACCGATTAGCCAGTTGACTAGTAGTGAGCTGGCGAGATACAGCTTCTACGATGCATTGCTTGTCCACGAACTACTTACTTTCGACGACGAGCTATTGTTGAAGCTAATAATAGTGATCTCTAGGATTAGTAGATTGCCTATAGAAGATGTTTGCAGGCATGGAGTTTCAGGATGGATAAAGAGTCTACTATACTATGAGCATAGAAGAAGAGGATACCTAATACCTAGGTCTGATGAACTATTGGAAGAGAAGGGAGTAATCTCAACTAGACCCATAATCGAGGGAAAGAAGTATAGAGGCGCAATAGTAGTCGACCCCATACCCGGAGTACACTTCAACGTAATTGTTTTAGATTTTGCTTCTCTTTATCCATCTATCTTGAAGGAATGGAATCTAAGCTATGAGACTGTAAGATGCGTTCACGAAGAATGCCGAGACAACATTGTTCCAGAGACAACTCACTGGATATGTAAAAAGAGGAAGGGAATACAGAGCGAACTGATAGGGTGTTTAAGAGATATCCGAGTTAGAATATATAAGCCTTTAAGCAGTGATAGATCGTTACCTGATCTTCAAAGAAGATGGTATGGAGTAGTCCAGAGAGCGTTAAAAGTATTCCTGAATGCTGCTTACGGCGTTTTCGGTTTTGAGGGGTTCCCACTCTATTGTCCACCAGTCGCTGAAAGCACAACAGCTATAGCTAGATATATTTTCCTTCAGACAATCAATAAAGCTAAGTCATCAAATATCGAGGTGATATATGGAGATACAGATTCACTATTCCTAAAATCACAGGATGAGAAATCAATCGAAGAAATACTTAACTGGGCGAGGAAGAGTCTACATCTAGATCTTGAAATAGACAAGAAGTATAGGTATATCGTGTTCTCTATGAGGAAGAAGAACTATCTAGGGTTGACGGATAAAGGTATAGTAGATGTTAAGGGTTTAACTGGGAAGAAGAAGCATATACCAAAATTCATAAAAGAAGCATTCGATGAGATGGTCAAGGTTCTCCAAGAAGTAAAAGACGAAGATAGCTTGAGGGAGGCGAAGAATACTATACGTGAAATAGTTAGAACATGGTATAATAAGCTTAAGAATGGAGAGTTCGATCTTCAAGACCTATCTTTCAAAGTCATGCTATCGAGAGGTGTAGACAAATACGTCAAGACTACCCCTCCACATGTTAAGGCTGCTCGGAAACTCATTCAGAAGGGAATACAAGTAACATCGGGGGATATCATAGAGTACGTGAAGACAAAAGACAAGGATGGCGTAACCCCTCTACAGTTCGTCCGTAAAGATCAAGTAGACGTAGATAAGTACGTAGAATACTTGACGTCAACATTCGAGCAAGTCTTTGATGCGTTAGACTTAGACTTCGAAAGAATCATAGGGGTTACAAGCCTCGAAAAATTTTTCTAAATGAAGAATAGAAATCTACTCTCCTAGCTCCAGATCTTAGCGTCAAAGCGTAATTTTGAGCTTGTTTGGGATGTGACATCTTTAACGACTACGCTTTGAGGCAACCAAATCTTGCTATTCTAAATTCCTCATAATATCGAAGTCTAGAATACTTTAGGTAGCAGGATCCGGAAAACTTATAAAAGACATGTACCAGAATTCTCAGCGGGGATTTTATGTCAATGGTTCCAAGAGGGAAACTTATTGGGATGCAAGTATATAATCCGGATGGAACTCTTGTTGGAACAGTGCAAGATATTGCTTTGCCTTTAGGCGGTGGAGAAATGGGGTTATTACTGTTAACTAGAGCTCAAACGACGGAGACTATACCGTGGAGCAAGATCTCTGCAGTAGGAGACATAATAATCTTGAAAGAAAAAATTGAGGTAAAGACTATGGCACCCGAGGTCTCGGCACAGTATCCTATCCCATCCACTCCTTCAATGGGTCCTACGCCACCCAAAGAGGAGAAGAAGGGGTTAGGGGTTATAACCAGCGTTTTTAAGAGGGGAGAGAAACCCGCCTGCCCAACATGTGGAAAACCCTTAACATATATTGAACAGTATAAGAGATGGTACTGCTATAATTGTAGCAAATACATGTAGACGTTTAACTTTCTCAGTGGTGAATTGTTCCCGTCTAAGCTGGTGGCTACCTTACTTTATCTTTTGTGCAAATTCTTCTTTATCTACAATGTATCTTTCATGTATACCATAACCTATTAGCTTGTCTCCCCAGTATGCTGCAACATAAAAGATAAGCTTTCTACCATCTACCTGTAACAACTTAGCTTCTATCACGACTTCAGAATTTATGGGAGCCGGCTTGACGTGATACACGTCTACATGAGTGCCCACCGTCGTCCGATTCTCTAGGAGGAAGTTATCTATGTTAACTCTACAAGTATGTTCCATGAAGAGTATCATAGCTGGAGTTGCTAAGACTTCCACGCTACCTGAGCCAAGGTGCTTCGCAGTATACTCAGATGTAACCACGTATTTTTCTCTAAATGTTAATCCTGGTGTAAGACTCATAAAGATAAAATCAGGAAATCTTTTTATAACCTTTTTCCCAGCAAGAATCTTCGGATCCACCTAACCCTTGTTTCATCTATGATACTCCAATCATAAATTCTAGAAAAGATCATGGTTACGCTAAGAAGGCGTATATCAGTATGAGTATCAATGTTAAGATCGTGGCTGGGAAGATTAACCTATATGTTTTGGGGAGCTCTGTTTTGTAGTATTCTGCTGACATGACTAGGCATGCATGCGCAGGGCTGAGCATTGCGCCTACATATCCTCCTGTAAAAGATAGAAGAAGTCTCTCAGAATTAAGTAATGGCAGTAGTGGTGGGAACGCCAAAGCAATATATGTGAATTCTACGCCTGTCCCAATAACGATTAACAAGGGTATGAGGAAGACAGCTATTTCAGCATAGCCTGATAGGAGCTCCGCCAAGAAGTAAGCTACATTGCTCTTCTCAATATACTTGCTGAATATGAATGAAAAGACGACTATTGTTATGAAGGTTAGATTTACTGAATATTTTAAACCATGAATCAGTTTATCTTTCCCAGGTTTATAGACAGCTATTGATGTAGCCAGTGTTATGGCGACGGATATAGCGATATTTAGATTGAAGATTATGGATAAAACCGCTATCAGCACGAAAGGCCATGCATGTATCATCTTCTTCAAATTACTCCTAGGAAGCTTCTCAATTTTCTTCCCATTCCTCTTTACGTGCCTATACCCAAAAACGATCCCCGAGACTAAAGCCGCCAAAGTTATAGGCATGTTTAACATCATTATATGGCTTGAGGGAAGACCCAGTAGTCCGGAAGCCAGGATAACTCCTTGATATAGAGGCCAAGTAGTTATCCATAAATGTCTAAACCAATAATTTATGAAGGTTTTAACATCGCCTTTCAGCCCCATATTGTTGTATAATGGGTCAACTACTACAGCTGACACGTATGCTCCGCCAGGCATAGGAAGCAAGCCTATTACAGCCGGTGTAGAAAAAGCTGCAAATCTTGGACCGATTACTTCGAAGCTTTCAATAAGCATGTTTGAGGCCTTAACAGAATTGTATAGGTCTGCTAAGAACATAGAGAAAGTTAATGCGATTAATGTTTGAACCATCTGTAGATTGAATGCTTCCAGGGTGGCGTCAAGTATGCTCGTTTCGAGAGACAATAAACCATATAAGATCGCCCCCAATGCTAATGCGAGACCTATGTTTACTCTTCTAAAAACCAAGATAACTACAAGCAATATAGATATGACTAAAACGATCCATGGATCGGCTAACGCCATCTAGGTCTGTAGAATTTTTCTAGAACTATTTAATAAATTAATTTGCAGATACTTTTCACGCAGAATTCTTTTAACATTTTTAATGCGAGCGCCGCGTTCAGATATCTTCAGAGAATACCCAGAGACCTCTATTGATGACTAAGTCTTCTAGGATCCTCCTCGCAAGTGTTTCATCTATGTTCAAGATTAGTGCGTTAAGATGTTTACAGAGGCTCCGCGAAGCCTTGAGCTTAGACCAATCAGCACAATCATGGATTATGATACGTTTCTCTAAATCTATTATGACGTTGTAGTATTTCACTCTTGCTGATAGATATTGTTCGGTTGCTTCTCTAACTTCAATTAAGCTTTTCGATATTTCTTTAGCTCTCTTTAATCTCGTCTTGTCCGTCAGCATAGCCAGCAATCCTTCTATATTCTCTGGAAGATTCTCTGGAGGAGTGTAGAGTGTAATGTCTGTACGCTGTATTTTTGCTTCTATAAGGTTCTTTTCTACTTCTTCTAGAATCTTTCTCTGCGTAGGCGTGATTATCCCCAAGATCTCTAGGACTTGAAGTGCATTATGAACAGCGTAGCCCTTAAAGTGATTATTAAAGTATCCATACACTTTCTTAACCTTACCTTTTATCTCCATGATTCTCGTCTTCCACTCATACAATTCAGCTATATCATAGTGATAGTAGTACCACGGGTTTCTACCTCTCCCATGCCACCTGATATACGCAAAATCCGTTGTTACATATGTATTGGGTGGGAGAAGTGGTTCATCTACTATGGTATATGCTAATTCATATTTTGAGAGTAGATTCAGGACGCCCTCCCTCATCCACGAAGTATCTCTAAACTCTACAGCGTACCGGTATTCTCCAACTGTAAGCTCTAAGAACTGTTTAAATACGTCGTAGTGTTTTTCATAACTATAGCTTGGAGGAAGCTGAATAAGTAGGCTGGCCAACCTACCGGCTTTAAGGAGAGGCTGCATCAACTCTAAAAACCTATCTAGGTCTTTCTCTACGCCTTTTGAAACATCAAGCTTCTTCTCATGAGTTATAATCGAGGGTAATTTTGCTGTAAACAGGAAGTCTTCAGGGGTGATGTTCAGCAATCCTTTAACTAGGCTTGGAGAAGGATATGTGTAGAAAGTTGAATCTATCTCAACCGTGCTGAAAACAGTAGAGTACTTTTTCAATTTATGTTCTCCCGTTTTGTAGAATATGTTCTCCCAATCCGTGTAGCTCCAGCCACTCGTCCCAATATAGATCCTCGACAACCTATGATAGAAATGTTGATAACTAGATTATGTAAGTTTCTACTCCATCTAGTCTGAATCATATAGATGTAACTACATCTGCAATGCCAATGTTATACTCTCTGATTATTCCATGGCCTAACATGTGAACTTCTTAAAATAAGGTTCACTACATGATATTAGTAGGAGATGTCTTCAGGCCGCATAGTTGTTGGATGTGGTGGATGGAGCTACTTCAATTTACTGGATGAAGATCCATTGAGAGCATATTCCCTCGCATTCCGGTTCGTAGAGATCAATTCAACCTTCTACACATTACCAGCCCACGAGGTCGTTAAATCGTGGAGAAAGCGTGTCCCCGCAGATTTCGAGTTTACAGTTAAAGCAAACAGGATAATCACACATTCAGAAGCATTAAGATCAACAGATAGAACACTGAAGACGCTGGAGAAAATGGTCGAGATATGTGAGGTCCTCAAATCTAGAGTATTGGTTCTTGAGACACCTAGGAACTTGACGTTATCGTATATTCTCCCGAGTCTGAAAAATATCTTGACAAGAATTGATTTCGGAGATACGAGGCTAGCTCTAGAGCCTAGGTGTGGATGGTTTAGTGGAGAAGCATCTCTACTAATCGGTTTCCAAGAACTCGAGATAATACCAATAACTGATTACTCTATAGAAGAGCCACCGTACGATGATGAGGAAATATCCTATAGTAGACTCTTCGGTCTAGGAGAACACAACATATACCAGTTTACAGACCAAGACCTAAAGAGAATAAGGGAAAGAGCTGAGAAGCGGAGATCCAAAAAGGTTTACCTTAGCTTCCATGGCATACAGATGTACATCGATGCAGCAAGAATGGAGAGATTCTTGAGCAAGAACGAGCTACCACCTGTTACGAGTAGCTATGGGGTAGATTCTCTAGCAGAAGTACTTAGGGATGCGAGATTCCCGATTAGTAAGGAAGACTTGGTAAAGAAGCATGGATGGAAGCTTATAGATATAGATTCGAGGACTCGGGCTCCAGCATCAATCATCCTTAAACAATTAAGGAAAGACAATTACAGAGATCTCGACGAAGTCTTAACCGAGCTTAGGAAGAGGTTTGAGAGATAAAGCTCATCAAATTTCTTTGGATAATTTTTCCAATATTTTTAGCAAACTTCATCGTAACACGCTTCGATGAAAACCCGGATACTGCATGGAGCTACCTGTATCATTTCTTATCATGATCAGCTAGAATAGCTGTATAAAGTAGACTTTTCAGAAAATTTATTATATTTATCGTCAACATATTATCTTGAAGCATATGGAGGCTCAGGTAGAGAAAGGAGAGGTCAGGTCAGGACTTACCATAGCTGGAGCTTATGCCTACAAGTTGAGAAAATCTCTATTCGCTCAATTCGCCAATAAAGTCAAGGCTGGAGAATTTAGTAAAGAAGATGTTGCTAGAGCTTCAAGAGAGCTGAATACTTTTCTCTACCATATTCTCGTCGAGAGACTGAAGCTGGACAAATTAGATGTAGTTAGGATAAATGTAGGATATGAAGTTCATGGGAGAGAGCTGAGATGGGATTACGATAATTTGAGAATAGAAGCGTACAAGAAGATACCTAAAGAGAAAATAGACGAAGCAATAATCGAGGCAGTAAGGCATATGAAAGAAATTATAGAAGGTAGATACATTGTAGAAGAAGTTGGTAAATCCATTACAGGAGACAGCCTATACAAGATTAGGCTAGGGGACTTAAATGTGGGTATGCTAGAAGCCATCAGATTGAATGATGAAATACTTCTAAAGGGAGCTCTCACATCCCCTGAGCCCCTCATAATAGAAAAAGTGAGGATAGAATTGTATGGGAGAGAGTTTTTAGAAGTATTATCAGAAAAGCTGAACGAGATTATCAGCAAGGGTAGGAAGATCTCTAGAGAAGAGGCTGAAGAAACCATCAGAGCATTACTGAGCATCGTCAAAGTACATTCCCATTAATTGGCCACTATCCAGGTTCTTAGAGAGAATTGAAGCTTATCTGTAGTCGAGCATATTCATGTCTCTCCTCCCTACCTCAAGATGTATAGGTATATCTTGTGTCGTTTACCGGTTTCGATAGAATTTACTTCGTATATCTCAGCGGGAGTGAGACCAGGAATCCCATAATCATGGCTAACTATTCTCGTATCCTTCTTCATCTTAACGAATTTTGGATAAAGCTTCTTAAGTACATCGGGTAAGAGGTACAATGTAACTACATCTGCATTCGTGAAGTCATAATTGTACAGGTCTCCTCTTATCACAGTTACTCTATCTAAACCCATGCTGAGGATCTTCCTCCTAGTCAGTTCAACCAGTCTTGGATTCTTCTCGATGCCTATAGACCAACATTTGTATTTTCTAGAAGCAGACAATACTATTCTACCATCGCCTGACCCGAGATCTACCAGTAACTCATCTGGGGCTGGGCTAGCTATATCTAACATCTTTTCAACTACATCTTTAGGAGATGGGACGAAGGGTATCAGCCTTCGCCCTACTCTCCCCATACTCTCTACTTTTTTAAGAATAATCACGTAGATAAAAACATAAAATATCTTTAGAATTGTATTTATAGATTGGGTGTTACGTATAAGGTAGCGGGGTAAATTGTTCAAGTATCTTGAAGGATGCAGTAGAGTACTTGTTCTAGGAATTGGGGGAGGTGGAGATATATTCGCTACAATACCTACTAGAAACCTCTTGAAGAAGATGGGTATAGAAGTTTACTTAGGATGCGTTGCCTGGGAAAGGTTTGTACTAGATCCTAAACCAGGTCCAAGACCCTTAGAGGAACTTGTAAATATTCAAGAACTATCGGAGACCGTGTGTATCGGAGGTCCTGATACAATCACGGAAGATGGTATAAAGCTTCAAGCTTCACATCTATCTGAAAGACTCGGCGAAAAAGTCGTCCTGGTCGATATTACGAAAGGTGTGAAGAGAGTGGCGGAGGGGCTTGATGAAGCACTCTCGAAACTTGGAGCTAGCCTAGTTATAGGGATAGATAGTGGAGGAGACGTACTTGCTAGAGGATCGGAGAAGAATCTTAGGTCGCCTCTCTGCGATTCAGTAATGCTTGCATCACTCCACTATATGAGGAATAGAAACTTTCTAGGAGTCTTCGCTTCTGGATGTGATGGAGAATTATCTATAGAAGAAGTACTAACATACATTTCAGAGATCGCTTCAACCGGAGGATACCTAGGAGCTTACGGGATGGCTAGAGAAGATGCAGAGATGCTTGAAGCACTAGTCAACGGCATGGTTAGCGAAGTAAGTAAGATTGCATTGCTATCTTTTAAAGGTTTCAGAGGGAGCGTAAGTATAAGAGATGGTCTCTTTAAAGCGGAGGCATCAATCGTCTCAACATTGACATTCTACCTTGATACCGAGAAAACATATAATCGTAGCCCTATCGCTAAGGCCGTCTCAAACTCGGAGAGTATTCTAGAAGCAAGCAAAGAGTTGAACAAGATAGGTATCCGGACAGAACTCGACCTAGAGATAGAAGCATATCGTAGAAGAGCTCGATCATATAGAGAATTGCTAGGGAGACAAATTTAAAAACCGATGATTGTTATTCAACAACTTGGAATTGCGGTTCGTGAATGAAAGATTCAACAAGATAGTGGGGGTCTCGTTCGTAAGTATCGCTGCAGCCATATGGGGCTCGAACGGCGTAATAGTCAACTTCATCGAACTAGATCCGTTCCTCATCGCTTATTATAGAACGCTGCTTGCTACTCTTCTATTAATACCAACAGTCTTCCTGGTCAATAAAAGGGAATTCATTAAAGCCGTCAGAGAATGGAAGCTATTAATCTTTAATGGTTTCATGAACGCTCTAGGATGGGGGTTCTTGTTCTCCTCGATGAAGCTTATACCTATTGCGGTATCAGTCTTACTGAATTATCTAGCACCCATCTTTGTAGCAATACTATCACCATTCTTCCTAAAAGAAAAAATCAAGACCACTACAATCGTTTCTCTACCATTATCATTGTTAGGGGTCACGTTAATATTTAATGAGCAAATCAACTATGGAAGTGCTAGTATCCCAGGAATAATCTATGGATTATTGTCAGGACTATTTTATGCGGTCTTCATCTTAATCTCTAAGAAGATCCGAAGAGAATATTCAAGCTATACTCTAGCATCGTACACCTACATGTTTACGCTGGTATTTCTAGCAATTATCGTTTCAGCGTCTTCTCAAACAATCAATGTTAAGGAAGAAGCCATCCCATTATTATTACTGATAGGCTTCGTCAATACTGCCTTCGCTGTAACTATTTATTTTCATGGATTGGGACTTATAGAAGCCCAGAAAGCAGTAATCCTGACTTACTTTGAACCATTATGTGCAGCACTCTTCGGAGTCCTATTCCTAAACCAGACACTTTCCATACCATTAATTGTAGGAGGAATTCTCATAATACTATCGGGATACATCGTGGCAAGATACTGACCAGAATACTCTTTTTAAATACATAAATCATTATTCAGAATAGTAGTCTGTGGGGGCATTATTCTTGAGCTTGGAAAATACAATCGCGAGAGATACCCAGATCAACGTGATACAATATAATGAGAACTTCTTTAAAGAAGAAGCATTGGAAGATTTAGAGGAGATAACGGTTCCTACTGATAGAAAGAAGGTTACGTGGATAAGAATCTGCGGATTATCAAGTAGGGAAAAGATAGCAAAGCTCGCCGAGAAGTTTAACATCCATCCGCTTACTCTAGAAGATATTCTAAATACTGTTCAGAGACCCAAGATAGAGGAATTCTACAACTATACGTATATCGTCTTAAGAATTTTCAGGTTCGACTCATCTGAAAAAGAATTATTGTCCGAGCAGATGAGTATAATTCTCGGAGAAGGTTTCATAATATCCATAGAGGAAAAAAGGAGTGAAGAGTTAGGGAAGATCTTAGACTGGATAAAATCTCATAGAGGTATAATCAGGAAGATGGGCCACGACTACCTACTCTACCTCCTCATTGATGAAGTAATCGATGGATACTTCATAGTATTAGAGAATATAGAAGATGAGATAGGAGAATTAGATAGAGAACTTACTACTAACCCAACATCTTCAACACTTCAAGCAATCCATAGATTCAAGATTCAGCTTCTCCAGTTTAATAAGAATATGTGGCCTCTTAGAGAAGTTATCGGTACACTTGAACGAGTTGGGCACCAGTTCATTGATAGCCAGACTACACCATACTTTAGAGACTTGTACGATCACATGGTTAGAGTCATAGAAAATACGGAGACATTACAGGTAATACTGTCCGATATGCTTGACGTATATTTCTCCGCAGTAAGCAATAAGCTGAATGAGATAATGAAGGTGTTGACGATGATCGCGACCATCTTCATGCCTCTAACATTCATAGCCGGAATATACGGTATGAATTTTAAGTATATGCCTGAGATAGAATGGGTTTGGGGGTATCCCGCAACATTACTCGCCATGCTCACAATAGGATTATACATGATACTCTACTTTAGAAGAAAGAAATGGATATAGAAATGGCAAAATCTACAAAATCCAAGGCTCACATTAACAGCATGCTCTTCAGTATAAGTGTGTAAGCTTAAATGTACTCAGCTTGAGCGATCTCCTACTAGATTAAAAGATAAAATAATCTACGAACAAGATAAATAATGTCGAAAAGAAATGAAGACGAGGATAATACTGCTTCTATTAATAACCTCAATTCTTCTCTATCTCTTGCTCTCTCAAAACTTTCCTACTAGTCTCTTCATACATGAAGATGAGATCTATCCTAGACCAGTTGTCGAAATCGATTTATATTGTAAGAAGGGAGTCGTCAAGATCATGACAGATGGGAGAATTGATGGATGTCTTGATGGAAGAATCCTAGAGTTATCGATAAAACTGATTAATAATAGTAGTGAGGCAAGCTTGAGAGGGTATGATCTGTCAGCTGGATTGCTTCTGATAATAGAGGGAGGGAAAATCATTGAATACGATATTAGAGAATTCAATTACATTATCGGGATATCTGAAGAACTCGAGCTAACTACACCGATTAACTCGAGAATGGTTGAAGCTTTCGCAGACTACATCCGTGGAGGAGAAGTCAAGCAGACCTATCTTAAGATTGAAGTCAACTCAGACGAGGATGTCGTAAAGATATCTTTCAGAGGATGGATAGTCGATGAAGACAAGAAAATCTATAATCCCGTTATTAGAGAAGAGGAACACTATGTTGCAAGATATCCGATGGAAGAGTATGAAGGAAACCCGCCTGATACGAGATGGGCTGGGAAAGAATTCTTGAAGTATAAAGTCTATACTGTGGAAATATCGTGAAGCTTAGAATCGGAGATATTGTTTACATGATCTTTGCCTAATCTTAGTGAGGTGGCTTCCATCACATGTTGGAGAACTATGTAGTTCTGGGAAGCCTTCTCTACAAGTAGCGAAACTTAACCCTATCTTAGCACATTCTTCTGCAACTTCTCTCATAATCTTAAACCTGGCATTTTTCGCAAGATACCATGACCTCCCAATTCTTTCTCCATCTACGAAGTATAGCTTTCTTAATGATTCCTCCAGCTCAGGGAAGACGTGAATCATTCTTCTCCACCCATCAAATCTTGGTTTATAGGTACTGGACACAACATGTTTCACACCTGCATCTCTAGCTTCAGCCAACAATCTTCTAATATCATGATCATTTAACATGGGGATTATTGGGTCTAGTCTTAGTCCAGTATTCACACCTTCTTCAGACATCTTCGCCAAGGCTTGAATTCTCTTTGACGGTGGAGGGGCTGAAGGCTCTATCTTCCTAGCCAGAGAATCATCGAGTGTTGTAATACTTATAGTTACAGCGGCTCCTACTTCTCTCAATAAATCTATATCTCTTAGGACTATATCGCTCTTAGTTACCACCAGCAATCTTATAGGATACTTGCAGAATTCCTCAAGGCATATTCTAGTAAGCTTGAGTTCTTTCTCTATTTGCGGATATGGGTCAGAACTGTTAGACATAGAAATGATAGAATTCTCTGGAAGTCTTACTAAATCCTTCTTGACCATTTCTATAAGCTTCTTCTTTGGTCTGCAATTGTGGAAATCTCTAATGTAGGATGATGCATAACAATACAAACATCCATGGCTGCATCCAGTATATGGGTCGAATGAGTACTTTATAGGACATGTACATAGGCTACTTCTCCAAGGATCGAATAACCTGATTAATTGAGTATTCCTCAACGCCGATTATAATCTTAACAAATTACTAAATTAACTTAACCATGTAAGTATTTGATGACCTATATAAATAAACATTATCGAACGAGAGCTATATTGTGAGACGTTTGTAACTTCTTCACAATAAACTTAATAGAGGCGCGTCTAAGGAGAGATTAATCTTAAATTTCATCCTTGTTTAATGCTTTTAGGGTCTAAGTGGGCCTATGATCTTAAGTGATAGAGAGATATTAGATTATATTACAAGAGGATGGCTGGTGAAGCCGGGATCGGATGTTATCGAAAATAATCTAGTAGGCTCAAATAGTCTAGACCTTAGGATAGGTAGTAAGATTATCAGATTAAGAAGTCGTAAAGAGATAATTGATCCTGATGAGATAGACGAAATGCACGACTACTATATTCTAGAAGAAGGTGAAGAATTTATTATAGAACCAAGAGAAAGCCTATTGCTCACTAGTCTAGAGTACTTAAAGCTACCTACAAACATCATGGGATTCGTGAGCTTAAAGAGTACCTATGCAAGACTGGGTCTTAGCATACCCCCAACAATAGTTAATGCTGGATCAGAAGGTGAACTAACCATTGAGCTTATAGGTGGACCATTTCCAATAAAGATACGTAGAGGTGCTAGAATCATACAGATAGTATTCGTTAAATTATCTTCTCCAGCCGAGAAACCATATAGGGGTAGATACTTTAACCAGAAGGGCCCAACACTTCCGAAAGTATGGAATAAGCCGTAATGCAGAATTCGCCTATGAGCCGGGCCATAGAAGTGTGGAGCGAGTTCAATCTAGAGCAATCACTAGAAGCCTCCTTCACACTACCATTCTTCGATAAGATTAAGGACGAGTACGTGAAGTCTTATGGAAGGTACCGAGGTCTGAGAATAAGGCAGGAGAGAAACTTGTTAGAATTTGAGGGGGGAAGTAGGCTTGAAGCCATGATGCTGAGTGGAGCATGGTTTAACCCACATGTAGAGATCCGTAGAATTAACAGAAACGAAAGAAACATTTTGGAAAAACTATTAGATGTATTTCCAGGCCTCGGAATAGCCATTAATCCATGGGATAAAATAGCAACATTCTACACGGTCTTCCTATCGAGAAACACCGACTATCATAGTAATACTGTCAAATGGGTGAAGAGAATTTTAAGAGAGGCCCAGGATGAAGAAATGATAAAATCAGTTAATTTAAGCGAAGTTGGAAAGAGTTATCAATTAAGACAACTGATTGAAGTTAGAGATAGAATTGATTCATTATTCAGCCTAGGAGAATTCAAAAAAGAGAAATATGAGTTAGAAGATTTCCTAGGTCTTCGTACGAAGATGCTCTCTATTAAGTACTGTGGACCGAAAGTAGTGCATGGATGGGGTCTATTCACATTAGGCTTAACATATCTAAGCCAGGTCGATAGACATTTACTGAATATTGGAAGATCTCTACGAATAATTAATCCAGATGATAGAAATCCTGAGAAAGCCTTATGCATAACTTCAAGATGCTTCCTAGATAGAGATTGTAGGATACTTGAAAGATGTGTTACCTATAAGCTTTACAGGTTATTCGGATGCATGGCCGGATGGTTTCAGACCGCTGCATATCTCTACGGAGCGAGATACCTGAGTAAAGGAATAGACCCTTATAGTGTCGTGAGAAAATAGATAACCAACGGTTTCACTCCCAGTAGAACGACCATATTCTCAAACTTCTCGTAAACAAATAGCCATGTAGGCTTTTATGCCGCTTCGGTCCAAATTCTATCAAATTCATTTCTATAGAGTTCGGCTACTCCTTTATCTCTTATCACTAAGACGTTTTCGTCATTTTTATCCTCAGCACTTGCTGACCAGTTATAGCTACCGGTAATCACGATTTCATCATCGATGACGGCGAATTTGTGATGCATTAGATCAGGGTTTCCATCAACTTTTATATCTACTCCTGCCCTCCTCAGCTTCTCATACTCTGAACCCTTAACATCCACCTGCTGTTCTTCCACTACCACTCTTATTCTTATTCCTCTATTTTTAAGCTCTATTAAAGAACCCGCCAACAGATCGCTTGTAAAAGAGTAAACAGCTACATAGACGTATCTTTTAGCACTGCTTAGAATATCAACGATCTTTGTATCGCACCTATCTGTTTTAGAGAAGCAGACGAGAGAGATAGTTTTATCAATTTCTTCCCGGGAGACTGTGACCGTAGATGTTTCTCGGATAGTGACTGTGATTACCATTTGAGTGGTTTCAACCCTACCAGTCACCTCGGGGATAGTTATGGTCCTATACTCTGTTAAGGTAGTGGTCTTAACTCTCACACTCGAGATGAAGATGCCCAGGATGAAGCCGACGATACACATGACGATTATCGCCATGATTACCGTCTTGATGGATAGATTTCTCGCTAATCCTCCACTAGACATATCAACTACCTCAACTCTAAGCATTCTCACAGCATATTAAACATATTGAGTGGCTCACGTTCTTCACCCTCTAAAGACTACTTCCGGTATCCGAGCTTACTGCGAATTACTGTGGTCTCATCTTATGATGCTCGAAGTATCCAGAGATTAAGGATAGATATCTATTAAGAACGGAGAGATGGAGAAGAGTGAAGAGAAGATGGATGAAGTAAGAGTTGGAAGAGGATATGACCCGTTGGAATTGACGGAAGAAGTTAGAGAAAAAGTAGTCCGAGTAATTAATAGTGTAGAAGAGAGAAAGTATTACAGGTTTAGGAAGGATAGGTGGTATGGTGGAATAGCTACAGGAGATGTTGTTGGATGTAATCTAAGATGTGGAATGTGTTGGAGCTGGAGGTCCGCGAGCCACATAATGGCTAAAGGCTTCTATTGTAGTCCTAGCCAATCCTTCAAGCAGTTGAGGAATATTGCTTACTCCTCAGGTTTTAGAATGGTTAGGCTAAGTGGGGGAGAACCAACAATTTCTAAAGAACACCTACTAGAGCTGTTAAGATTGTTCGAGAACTCCAAGCTAGAATTCATACTTGAGACGAACGGTATAATCATTGGAAGCGACATAGATTTTGCTAAAGAACTAGTACGATACAACTATTTGGTCGTCAGAGTTTCCATAAAAGGATGTTCGAGAGAAGATTTCTACAACATTACTCTAGCTAGACCAGAGTTCTTCGATCTACAATTGAAAGCTTTAGAAAACCTTATCGAGCAAGGAGCGAAACCTTGCGAGCAAGTCTACCCAGCAGTTATGCTTAGCTTTAGTGAGAGAAAAGACTATGAGCTCCTTCAAGAAAAACTTTCGGATATCCATCCTCTCCTCTCAAAATGCATTGACGAAGAATACGTCATACTCTACCCACATGTTGTTAAACTATTAGAGGTGAGGAAACTGAGGCCGAAGATATGTTTTCGCCCCAACGGTATCCCTGAGCACATGATCTAGAAAAAACAAGATATCAATGTAGGAAGACATTTCCAGAGTTAGATTTTTTAAATGCATAAATACATTTTCTAGCCGAATGGAGAATCGGTGGAGCGTTCTCACGGTCACCACTGTCGGCATATTTATGGCGTCCCTTGATGCCAGTCTTCTTGTTGTAGGTTTACCGGTAGTTATAAATGAGCTGGGAACAGACCTGGCTACTGGAAGCTGGCTTATAACAACTTACCGCCTTGCATTAACCATCTTGCTTGTACCATTCGGCAGGTTGGGAGACATACATGGTAGAGTTAAGTTATACTCTATCGGATACTTCGTCTTCGCTGTCAGCTCACTACTATGTGCACTTTCATCCAATGTCTACCAGTTACTAGTTTTCAGATTGATTCAGGGAGTCGGTGGAGCAGCGATGTT
Organism: Candidatus Geocrenenecus huangii; assembly: GCA_023268155.1. Lineage (GTDB taxonomy): Archaea > Thermoproteota > Nitrososphaeria_A > Caldarchaeales > Wolframiiraptoraceae > Geocrenenecus > Geocrenenecus huangii. The sequence goes on along the minus strand of JALNKM010000004.1, from coordinate 78,764 downwards.
CGTTAACTCTATGGCGATAGTTACAGATGCATTCGCAGGCAGAGGGCTTGGACTCGGTATAGGCGTAAACCAGATAGCAATAAACGCGGGAACAATAATCGGCTATACGTTGAGCGGCATGGTGATCAGCTTATATGGCTGGAGAGCATTGTTCTTGATAAATGTACCTATCGGTATATTCGGCGGGCTCTGGTCCAAATTTAGATTAAGAGAAACAAGTCCTTCTCAAGGATCTGGAAAATTCGATTTTGTAGGGGCAGCCATATTTTCTATTTCTATAACCTTGCTGATGCTAGGATTAACCTCAGGGGCCATCACCACCACTATACCGTTATCTTTAATCGCTTCAAGTCTAATCCTATTTGTAGTGTTCATACTTTTCGAGAGGAAAGCGTCTTACCCAATGCTCGATTTTAACTTATTCAGAATTAAGACGTTCACGGTTGGAAACATATCGAATCTATTAAACGGCGTATCTTTTGCGTCTTTAGCTTTCCTAATCTCAGTATATCTTGAGATTATCTTAGGGTTTACTCCTATCCACGCCGGTTTAAGTTTGATACCCATAGATTTAACGCTGGTACTAGTTGGACCAGTTAGTGGATGGCTTTCAGACAAGATTGGAGCTAGAATACTTAGTACAGCCGGATTAGCAATTACCAGCATCGCTTTGATAGTATTAGCTAATATCTCTGTTAATCTTAACTATAATATTCTCTTAGTGGGGCTGATGCTAGGAGGGCTTGGAGTAGGATTATTCAGAAGTCCTAACGCTAGCTCAGTTATGGGTTCAGTACCAAGTGAGAGAAGAGGTGTAGCTGCAGGTGTTAGAAGCACTATCATAAATACTAGCATGGCTTTAAGTATACCGTTCTCAATAGCTGTAATATCCACAACAATGCCTTCTAGCGAATTATATAAATTCTTTAATGATAGAAAAATTGGTATGGAGTCTGTTACTCGGTACGGCGAGCTGCTACAGGGTATAAGAAATGCTCTATATGCTTCAGCAATATTAAATATTTTTGCCGCTATCCTTTCATACCTACGTGAAGAAAAACGTTATGCCGTGAGAAATATCCACACCATCGAGTAAGAACGCGAAACATAGATATGGATAAGATATTTTCATAGCGTCTTTATCCCCTCCTAACGTATTCATGATATTAGGGGTGTTATCGGTAGTGTTGAGGGATCAACCTCGGTTTTACATGTCGGTGATGCCAATGATACATTGGCTCTATCTATTTATGGGAAAAAATAAGGGAGGTTATGTGGTTACGACCGCTGTCTCTGTAGATTGCACACCTCTTACTCTGTGGATTCTTGATGCAACAAGTTTTCCGATCTCCTCAAATGATTCAACTTCTATGAACGCTACAATATCATATCTTCCGGTCACCATTCTAGCGGACTTTACACCTTTAATTCTTGAAACCCCTCTTAAAACCGCGTTCGCATTACCTTTTAAGGCTCTTATGAATACGTATGCCTGTACAGGCATCCTCTCTCACCCCACTGAGAGAAGCGTCTCCGTTCTCTCAACTCCCTCGATAGCCTGGATACGTTCAATAATCAATTCATACAACTTCCTCAGATCTTCTACTTCAACTTCTACTACAGCATCGAATCTACCAGTTACAGGATAAGCAGCTTTAACATTTTCAATCTTCTGGATTTCAGGTATCATGTCTCTTAGTTTTCCCATTCTACATCTCAGTAGAATATACGCATATACGGCCATGAACTCTCATTGTAGATATTGCATAAAATGGTAGATAAGGCTTCCTTTGAACAACATTATTTATAAACACCTGCTCGTAACGCGGATAAAAACCATAAACTATCTTTAAAAGAATCTTGACCTATGAGAGAGTGACGAAGCAAGTATACCAGTCCATGTTCTAGGGAATTGATTACATTAAAATATACTTCAGAGATTACTCAACAAATATTGCATCCATATAATTCTATCTTCTATTACTTTTTCATAGAGATTTCGTTCTTCTCTTTTATCAATTTACACGGTCTAATAGTTTACCTTGACTCCGTTTATCTTGTGTTGTTCTATCAGCCTGCTACTTAACAATGTAAGCCCTCTAGCTTCCATTCGGGGGCTTTTCATTTTTCTATGCTCATGATTCTATGATATCGACCCTAATGTTAATGGAATATCTATTTCACGATTATCTCTCAATATTTTTAGTGTTATCGTATCTCCAGGTCTTTTATATTCTTCAATGTATGATAGTATGTCTGCTAGACCGAAGACGACTATACCGTCAACGCCTATTATTACGTCTCCTCCAATATTTATTCTTGTTCCATCTGAGAGCGTGATCACCCTGCTGCCAGCTCTCAACCCAGCTTTCTCTGCAGGGCTATCCTTTGCAACAGCTGTTATTAGTAGTCCATATGCTTTCTCCAAATTCATCAATTGAGCTACCTCCATGTTAACATCTATTCCACCTATACCCATCCATGGATGCTCATAGTTGCCTTTCTCGATTAATGATTTAACAACTCTTACAACTATGTTGGAGGGTATCGCGAAACCTATTCCCGCAAATTCTCCAGTAGTTGATGCGATAGCGGTTGTAACGCCTACGACTTTTCCAGAATAGTCTAGTAATGGTCCACCACTGTTCCCTGGGTTTACAGCTGCGTCGAACTGTATTACTCCAGGTATACCTCTACCGCCAGGGCTTTCGAGAAGTCTGTTCAACTGGCTTATCACTCCCGCAGTTAAAGTAGCTGTTAATCCGAATGGGTTCCCTATAGCGATCACAGGCTGCCCAACTCTAAGTTTTGACGAGTCACTAAAAGCTAAGGGGTTCAGAGTTTTCTCACCAGGCTCTATTTTTAATACTGCTAAATCAGCGTAAGGGTCTACTCCAATTATCTTAGCCACGTATACACTTCTATCTGGGAAGAATACCTGTACACTTTCAGCATTCTCAACAACATGGTAGTTCGTGATAATGTATCCATCAGGAGAGTATACGAATCCAGAACCCTCAGACGAGGCGTAAGTTTTACCGAAGATCGTTTCTACAACGATTCTAGATTTTATCAGGACAATCGAGTCTTTAACTTTCTCATATACCATCTCCGGAGCGGTGAGATTATGCTGAGCCAATGTTAAAACAGCCGTTGAGGAAATATTCGACCTCAGAATGGATAGATTTTCTTCTATATCTGTTAAGCGATATTCATAGTTTGAGAGCCTGGACCTCAGATCGTCGATCTTCTCGGAAAGTTGTAGAAGCTTTATGTTAAAATCATTAATAGATAGTTGGTATAGGATTAGTGATCCTGCAGACAATATTAGTGCAGCCACGATAACTATGGTTAATGCGATGTATGCTCTGTTCATCTTACTTACCACCTCTTATCCAGACATCTATTTTCACAAATGATAGCATTTGTGGACTTTATAAGGAATTTCCTGAAACAAGCTGGAACAAGATAACTAGAAGACTGCGTTAACAAAGAAAAATATCCTAGGCTTTCCCTATATTTTTCGAAAAGATTTTTCAGCTAATCTAGATGGAATCTACCAACCGTATCGATTCTCTCAAATCCGTGATATCCGAATCTTTCTCTAAGAGCCTGGATAAGGTTTGCAGGTAGTCTCTCACGTTTTAGGGCTATCAGGTAATTTAGAGACGAGTCGAAGATAGGTGTAGGAATATTCGTAAATTTTAACTTAGAAAGAAGTAGTCTAAGAGAACCTTCTAGACCAGTAACCTCCTTGAATAGCTCGTCATCCATTAGAATATTCTCTATTCCCGGATTTCTCTCAACTACTTCTATAAGCTTGTTTAGTAGTGCAGAACGTATTATGCATCCACCCCTCCATATCTTCAACAATTTCACTATGTCGATATTATATGAATACTCGTCTGAAGCCTTCTTGATAAGATGTAGACCCTGAGTATACGATAGAATCATAGCCAGATGAAACGAGTTCTTTAAATGATCGAGGAAGAGCTCCGTTGACCCTAAATTACTCTTATTCTTATTTGAAGATTCACAGAGTTTCCTCGACAACGATGTACGTAAGTCCTTATACGTAGATATTACTCTAGAAGTAACGGCTGCATCAATACATGGTGTTGGAACAACTATATCTAAGGCTGTCTGGGTAGTCCATTTACCTGTTCCTTTCTGTTCAGCTTTATCATATATTAGTTCTACAATTGGTAAATTTGTTACTTCATCTACCCTCTGTAGCACATCTACAGTTATCTCAAGAAGATATGAATTCAAATCATGCTTAAGCCATTCTCTAAACATGTTCCTGATATGCGGGATCTCCAACATCATAACATTCCTCATAATATCATATGTTTCTGCAATAGATTCCATGATAGCGTATTCAATACCGTTATGAACCATTTTTACGAAGTGCCCTGCTCCTCTAGATCCAACGTATCCTGCGCAGGGCTCACTATCTACTTTTGCGGAGATACTCCTCCAAAATTCTCTCATAACAGAGTATCCATACTCTTCTCCGCCCACCATGATTGATGGACCCTTCAATGCTCCTTCTTTTCCGCCGCTTATCCCAACCCCCATCAATACAATATTCTTCTTCTTTAACTCATCCTGTCTCCTCTCCGTATCTTTATAGAAAGAATTACCACAATCACAAACAATATCTCCCTCATCCAAGTATTTTGAGAGGGAGACGAGTATCTGGTCGACTGGCTGGCCTGCTGGAACTAGTAAGATTATCTTTCTAGGTTTCTCAAGAGAGTTGACGAATTCTTCAATAGTATATGTAGGCTTAATCTCAAACATGTTTGATGCTTTTTCATAAAGTTTCTTTGTCTTCTCCACTACTTTATCATATATAGACACGGTGAATCCCTTTGAAACAGTATTTAACGTAAGGTTTCCACCCATAACTCCAAGCCCAATTATACCAAGATAGCTTAATGTATGCACAGACTATAGAGCCTAGCCTTTAATATTAAATCTTACAGAATATTAGGGGTAACATGAACATATTGAGGTGCCGATCTTCATAACATTACCGCATTATTCTTTGCTTAGAAATGTATAAATAAGGTTTTCCAGACATCATAGGTAGGAGCATCTAGATGGCTGAAGATTCCGAAGAACTCTATCTTTCGTTCCTGTTCCTAGCCTTCATAATACTCGTCTTTACCTCTTCAGCTAATGCTGTTACTATGGGTGAGTTGATCCTGCGTATATATGAAGATGGAGTAGTCGCCATAGAGGATAGAATCTTACCTGAAGTTGATTATGGGAATGTTACGGTTAAGCTTCTTACAAACAGAGTAGAGAACATCTTAGTAGTAGGTGGAGAAGGGAGACTAGTCAGCTATCAACTTAACGGAGACCTAGTAACATTGTATGGGGAAATACCAAACCAAGTCGTAATCCATTACGAGACCTCGGCTTTAACTATAAAGAATGGATCATTATGGACGTTGGAAATATATCTACATAGGGATGCAGAAGTAGTGATGCCAAGTAGAAGTGTCATCATATCTCTAAGCGATGTCCCTAAAATGATCGTGGGGGAAGCAAATTCTCTAAAACTATTATTAAGCCCAGGATTTTGGAAGATCGAGTACGTGATACAGTTTACGCCTCATAACACTATACAGGAAGCACAAGACAGTTCTTACATAATTATTTTTTCAAGCATTATTGGAGGACCTATTGCGATAGTTTCAGCTATGCTCTACATTAGGAGGAAAAAGAATTCAAGCATGGTTCTTGATGATGAGAAGAAGGTCTTCGAATTGATTAAAAAGAGGAGGAGGGTTACGGAAGCGGAGATTAGAGCTTTAACACGTCTGCCTAAGACGACGGTTTGGAGAATTGTTAGAAGACTTGAAAGAAAGGGATTAGTAAGAGTTATCAAAGTTAATAATAGGAATGAAGTGGAGCTTGCTTAGCTCGAAGACACAGAATATTCATTTCATTCAGCATTGTCATGCAGGGATTTTACAAGTTTCAGGGCTACTCATAGTCTTTAAGGACCTTAATGTTTCATTGATTACTCTAAATGCTTCATTCAGCTTTCTACCAGCTTCAATATAAGAGCTTTCATCAATTAGCTCTCTTGCTTCATCGATCAACTGCCTCAATTTTGTAGTAGAGTTCGATAAGAGTCCTCTAACTTCTTCATCGCTAGTCTTCTCATATAGATTTGTAAAGATGTTTAACCAGTGCTTGGCTCTCTCCAACTTACCCAAGAGCATATTCCTCAACATCAATTCTTCATGGTACGTCTCGTTACCGCCTAAAGGTGGAGGGGGCATAGATTTACGGAATAGAAACATAAGTTCTCTAAGCTTCCTCCAAGCCGAGAAACGGTCGCCTCTCTCCATAAATCCGTAGGCTTCTTTGAGCAGGTCTTTAGCTTTCTCGATCTCGGCTTTGCTGAGGTATGGGGGACTACCAATTGGAGGCTGTTCTGCTTCTCTAATCTCTTTCTCCATTAAGTCTAGAAGCATTTTCAGATCATCCATCTCCTTTACTCTGAGATTTATGAAATAATTGTATGCTAGGATTATGGAGAGAGCTGACAATACAACTACTATGCAGATGAAAGTGATCCACTTACTTCTCCCGGTGAACAGCTTGTTTACTGCTTTCACTAGTTTACTCTTGTTACTCATACCTGAGCGCCTCCAATGGGGTATACTTGGCAGCTCTCCACGCTGGAATTATCCCTGCTAATAATCCTATTAGTACGGCCATCACTAATGCTGTTATTAATACTTCAGGAGTTATCTTGGGAGCTATCTGGAGTGTTAACATCGTCTGGCCCCCTCCACCTCCTGCACCAGGCATTCTCAAGTTACCGAATGGTGCAAAGAAGAAGTATCCTCCCACAGATCCCGCTATTATTCCTATTACTCCTCCCATAAATCCTATTAATATCGCTTCAGTTAGGAATATCCCAAGTATATGTCTTGTCTTGAAACCAATTGCTTTAAGTATACCTATCTCCCTAATCCTCTCTGTAACTGATGTAAACATCGTCGTCATTATCGCCAGGAAGGCGACAACGAATGACATGAAGGCCATGGAACCTAGAAACATTGAGAATTGACCTATCGTCTGCTGGATCGTCTGCACCATTTGCTGAGGTGAGAACGTTCTAACACCGTCTCCTAGAACATTTGTTATCCCTCTCTGAACATCCTCTACATACTCAGCGTCTCTAGCGATCACTAATACCTGATTGTATGTTGACGTGCTTGCCAGCTTACTTCCAGCTTTCAGAGGAATAAATATAGTTGTATCAGGATTATAAAAAAGACCTTGACCATACTGTTTAAGCACTCCTATCACCTTCACTGTAATCATTCGCGTTTCACCTCTACCCGTAGTCGCCTCTATAGTTATTAAGTCGCTGATATTCACTTCCGGTAGGTCGCTTTGATCAGGTTTTGCAACCTTTGAACCTATCACTGCGATGTATCTTCCAGAACCCGAAATCTCTCCTTCTTGGATTTCTAATCCTTGAAAAATCTTTTCAAGAAGATCTAAGTCAACTGCAACGATTCTGTATGTTTCCTCACTTCCTGGAGTTAATTCTATTGTTTTACCTTTGATCTTCACTGTGGCTGCAGGTATGGTATATACTGGGGCTACTGCGTCTACATCTTCGATTTTAGATATTTTCTGTATTGTCTTGTCTGTAAACTCAACCCCGCTTCTCGGCATGGACGTCAACATGATCACGTTTGCACCTAAAGATTGTAGTCTACTTGTTAAAGCTTCTCCAAATCCTTGAGTTGAGGCAATTGCTGCAACGTAGAGGGCTGGGCCAATAACCATTCCAAGTATAGTTAAACTCGTTCTGAGTTTTCTAGATTTGAGAGCTGCAAAAGCCAGGTATAACATGTCAGGGAGCTTCACGTTTTTTACGCCTCCTCAGCAAGATCATTACCGATACCCCGACGACAGCCGCTACCACTATTGAAATCAGGATAGGGTTCTGTAAAATCATATACGGTTGCCACCCACCTTGGATTGTTGTCTGGCGTTGTACTGTTCCTGTGGCAAATGAGCGTGTAGCAGTAGGAAGAATACTTCTCGAAGTTACTTCTATCTCTATTGTCTTTGAATATTCTGTAACCTCGCCGAAGACGTCGCTACATGAAATTGTGAGGTCTGCAGTGTATTTCCCAGGTCTTGCATTCTCCGCTACATCTACCGATACTGAGAATGACGCTTTTGAGAGACTAGATATATCGCCTATGTAGTATACAGAGTCTATCGTCTCGATTAAGGGTGGAGATGCTCTTACCCTTACTTCACATAGTTTGCCGGTTGATAATCCTCTGTTGTATATATCTCCAGAGATATCCAACGATTCGCCAGCGGCCACTGAGGTAGAAGAGAGAACAACTCCGCTGAACCCGAATCTTAAGTCAGGCTTTATTATTATCGGAACCATTACTTCATCTGTCTTCAGTTCTCCAGAGGGGTTGCGATAAGTTATTGAAAGTTTGCCGTATGAGGTGCCTGTTGAGGCTGATGGAGAAACTCTTACTGGAATCTCTAATTCTATAAAGCTTTTTGCAGGTATCTGCTCAAAATAGAATATGCCGTTGCTTGCTAATGCTAATGGAAGACTCTCGAAACTTGTCTTTATGATGATGTCCCTAATCGGCGAATCATATGGATTCTCTATAACGATAGATAGATCATGGCTTTTGCCTATGATTACTTCAGGGTTTTTTATGTAGCCGGAGAGACTAACAGTGGGCGGAGACCTTACTTCGACTTTTATCGTCTTGGATAGTGTCTGGGTAACACCATCTGAGGAAATGTATTCAGCTTGTATTGTAATAGGATAAAAGCCTTCAGATAATGCTCCTGGAGCACGCACGAGAAAACTAAAACTCAATTCCTTACCGGGATCAACTTTAGTAATTTTAATTCCGTTATCTAATATTATTAGGTCATTAGAGGAGAGGGAGACTTTAACCGAGTATATTGGGCTACTTCCAGTATTCATTATCTTGATACCTATATTTGAAGTAGAACCAGTAGTGAAGATTGGAGATTGCGTGGAGATATCTAAATCACTGCTACCTGCTATCGTTACCGGGATGAAGATTTCTTGGTTTTGTATACTTAACCATCTATCGTAATAGTTTAAGACAAGCTTTAAGTTGTAAGTCCCGAGAGGGATGTCCGACTTTATGTTTAATGGGAATTTCAATGTAAAATACTGGCTCTCACTTGACTGCCCTGCATAACTAGCCTTGACTAAGTCTCCTCCTGTGAGATTAGTAAAGTGATCATTAAGATGTAGGGTTGCAGCAATGTTAGAGACCTCGTAGTATTTTGGGACAGTAAATGTTACCGAAAGAATCTTATTGAAGTCACCAGGCCCCGCAGAAGTTTGAAGACCTTCACCATTAAGCCAGCTTATATCAATTATTCTAAATTCTGGCAGTGGCCACACATAGATATCTATCTTTTTCAATGCCATTATCAGAGGATATTCTGGGTCACTACAATCGTAATAGAAGAAGTAAAGGTAGGCTTCGTATTTTCCGGGTTTAGCACTACTATCAATTATCACGTCAAAGATAAGTTGTGCTTTATCTCCGAATCCTATCTGCTGATCAGTATATGTTGTTATGTTTCCAGGCTTAACGCCCTTGAATGGGAATGGCCTAAAAGGATCTATTGGCCATAGGATGACTTTCAGACCACAAATAGTCTCGTCTTCAATTAAGCTTCTGAAATCAATTACTAGGTTTGCTCTATCACCAGGCATAGCCGCCATTTCTTTTCCTGACTCACCCCAATAAGCATCTATTATCTCTATCGTCCCTGTCTCGGCGTAAGCATATGGGAGCACAGTGTTCAGCAGAATAATACACGCTAATAGGAGATAGACTGCAACAGTTTTAGACTTCATGATTTCACCTCTTCCTTCTCGATTAAACCATCCCTAATGTAGAGTATTCTTTTTGCATATGATGCGATTTCAAGGTTATGTGTAACCATAACGATTGTTCTACCTTTCTCGTTAAGCCTCCTAAATAGTTCAGCGATCATTACACTGTTCTTTGAGTCTAGGTTTCCAGTAGGCTCATCTGCGAGAAGTATCTCGGGATTATTTATGAGAGCCCTAGCTATTGCGACCCTCTGCTGTTCTCCACCGCTTAATCTTGTAGGCCTAGTATAAGCTTTATCTTTTAACCCAACTTCTTCAAGCAGCTTCAAGATTCTTTCTCTCCGTTCCTGAGAAGATACATCTTTTACGATTAGAGGTAGCTCAACATTCTTAAGGACTGGCAGGTATGGTACCAGGTTGTAGAATTGAAAAACGAAACCTATTTTTTCATTTCTAAGTTCAGCTAACTTATCATCCGAGAGCTTGTTGATGTCTACTCCTCCGATTAAGATTCTTCCGCTCGTCGGCCTATCTAATCCACCTATAAGATGCAGGAGAGTTGATTTACCGCTTCCTGAAGGGCCGACTATGGCTATGAACTCTCCTCTTAAGATTTTAAGTGAGACACCTCTTAAAGCTTCTGTGGGAATACCATCTGATAAGTAGACTTTCTTAACATCAATTAATTCGATGACAACACTATCCATACCGATAGAGCCTTGCCCATATTCTTTAACAGAGCCAATTGCGGTCATCCCTGAACTCATGCATCATATATTGAGGGTGGATGCTATAAGGAACTTGATGAAACGTCGATGAAACGTTCAAAGATAAGACGTGGAGTAGTATATAGAACAGCTTATTTCGTCTGATTATAAGTCAAGGTATACGGGTCTTGATCGACTTCTGATTCATTACTTCGTCTTCTTTACAAGCATTTGAAGTAGAAGCTATATCGGAAGATGAATAATAATGGGAACTGATATACGGCTATGCTAAATTTCCAGGATAACTATATAATCGTATTTAAGTATGGATGCAGACTAGCATCCCAGATAATGTAGAATTACCTAACCTTCAGAAGTATTCCCCTCAATTCTATAAAAAATTATAGTATATATGAGAGTGCATGGAAATCTTAGCGTGATGTAGTATGGAGAATGTCAGGTTTGCTGTGTATGGGGTTGGACCAATCGGTTCCCTCGTCGCTAGATACGGGTTAGAGAGAAAATGGATGGAGCTTGTCGCAGCATTCGATATAGACCCAGTGAAGATTGGGAGAGATATTGGAGAACTTGTAGGTTTAGATGAAAGGATCGGGGTAGTTGTTCAGAAACCAAGTCTAGATATTTTAAGGTCAGTTAGGCCCGATGTTGTTCTCCATGCTACTGGAAGCTTTCTAGACAGGATCTACGAACAAATTCTAGAATCGGTGAAAGCAGGCTCAGACGTAATCTCCACATGCGAAACACTCTCCTACCCATACTATAGATATTCTGAGCTGGCAAACATACTCGACTTAGAAGCTAAGAAGAATAACTCGACAATACTTGGTGTTGGTGTAAACCCTGGGTTTCTGCTAGACCTTCTCCCAGCCATACTTACTACGCCATGTTTAAGAGTTGAAAAAGTCATAGCTAGAAGAATTATAGATGCTTCAAAAAGGAGAGAATCTTTCAGGAGGAAGATAGGACTTGGACTTGACAAAAAAATATTTGATGAGAAGATTAAGAATGGGGAGATTACAGCACATGTAGGATACGCTGAATCTATATGTTTGATAGCGGATGCGTTAGGGTTGAAACTAGACTTCATTGAGGAACGTCAAGAAGCGGTCATAGCAGAAAGAGAAGTGATGGTAGGCGGCATCAAGATAGATGCTGGAAGAGTTCGAGGTGTCAGGGGATATGGCGCAGGCATAAAGAATGATAAAGAGATATTGAAGATAGAGTTTACTGCGGCTGTAGGTGTAGAAGAAGAATTCGAAGAGATAATTATTGAAGGTGTTCCGAGAATTGTTTGGAGAAGCGTTGGCGGAACACCTGGAGACCTAGCTACCGCAGCCGTAGTCTTAAACTATGTTCCGATAGTTCTGAAGGCCGAGCCAGGCGTCGCAACCGTTAATAAGCTTAGACCTCCATCCTATTCTATGGTCGGAGTATAGACTCTATGGCCAGATTCCACGAGAATTAATTGCATCGGCTACTCTCTCTACTGCTAGCACCATTGCAGCCTTCCTAAATGGGATTCTGTATTTCTCTACATGGTTTAAGACGTCGTTGAATGCTTTCACAATTTTATCTTCAAGCTTCTTTAATACTTCTTCTTTAGTCCATCGGAACATTTGGAGATTTTGAACCCATTCTAGGTAGCTTACCGTTACCCCACCTGCATTAGCAAGGATATCTGGTATGACCTTGACCTTCTTTTCTTCTAGGATTCTGTCAGCCTCCGGCGTTGTTGGACCATTTGCACCTTCAACGATTACCTTTGCTTTGATATTGTTTGCATTGCCTTTATGTATCTGACCTTCTAGAGCTGCTGGAATCAGGAAGTCACATTCAATCTCTAATAATTCCTCATTCGTCAGATTCTTTGCATCAGCAAAGTTTACTACGCTTCCAGTCTTCTTCTTATGCTCCATAACCTTGTAGGGATTTAAGCCATCCTTAAGTAGTATCCCTCCTTTAGAATCGCTTACAGCTATTATTCGTGCTCCCCAGTCATGGAGTATCTCAGCAGCATATGATCCTACATTCCCATATCCTTGTATAACTATCTTAGCATTCTTTAACGGTATGTCAAACTTCTTCGCAGACTCTCTAACACATACTGCAACACCATATGAAGTTGCCTCGGCCCTGCCTTCCGACCCGCCCAGGCTGACGGGTTTACCTGTAACTACAGCAGGTGTCGGCTCTCCCTTCAGCTGACTGTATGTATCCATTATCCAGGCCATCGTCTGAGCGTCAGTATAGACATCGGGCGCAGGTATATCCGTCAACGGTCCAATAATGCTGCTAATCATAGCGGTGTATCTTCTGGTTAATCTTTCCAACTCACTATTTGACATCTCTTTAGGATTGCATCTAACCCCGCCTTTCGCCCCACCATAAGGTAGGTCTACTACAGCGGTCTTCCAAGTCATAAGCATAGCTAAAGCAGTAACCTCTTCAACTGTAACTGAGGGATGATATCTTATGCCGCCTTTATATGGTCCACGCGCACTACTATGCTGTACTCTTACACCCATAAACGTCCTGATCGATCCATCATCCATCTTAACTGGGATTGAAACGATTAAAGTTCTCTTAGGAATCTTCAGGAACTCTCTCAACCCTTCATCGAGCTTCAAAATATCTGCAGCTTCTTCAAACTGCTTAATTGCTGATTCGAGAAATTCTTTACCACTTACAGAACTTGCCGACAATATGCTCTCACATATTCTAGAATACCTGGCCTATATTTAACTAATCTTTCCGATAAACATCAGATAAGGTTTATTATTTGGTCTTAAGAGGAGATCTACATTGTTAAATCTTCTCGGAAAACTATTTACAGCTTAATCCTAAGAATCATTGTTATATCTTCTCAATCTTTGAATAAGATTCTACATGTATTTCAGGCTCATTGAACAGATTTAACTTCACTGTTATCCATTTTAGCCTAATCTTTTCTCCTTCGGGAATCTGAGCTATTTCCTGAGCTTTGGAACGCCATGCTACACCTCGTATAGCCGTGTCTTCATCTTTAAGCCAGAACAGTATCTTCTCTGCAGCACCATATCTCGTTTCAACTTTTACAATGTTTGTCTTGGTGTACAATGTTCCCTCAATGGTTACGTCTTCTAATACGTCCGGCTTCTCTTCAATTATTTTCCTCAGGCTGGTTATCCTATTAGGTATCGGGATCTCCACGCCTGGACTCTCAATCTTCTTTATCATCTCCTTTTCTAAAGTTATCCTTCCAAGAGTCTTCTTTTCATCGGTTAATCCGTATACTTCTATGTATTCTCCAGGCTTCAAGTCTAATCCTCCACGATATGTTAACTGTATTATCTTTCTTCCGTCCGTGGCTATTATTATGCTGTAGCTTGGCTGAGTTTTCACGTCGATTATTCTTAGAATCTTCTTTCCGCTCTGCTCATCCATGATTTCTTTAACCTTATCCAAGTCCACCTTATTCACCATTGCTAGGCTACTCCTAGAAGTTAGAGAGAATCTACCATCTTGGAATTTAACGTCGGTAATGAACACCTCTACTCCTGGAGAAAGATTCCTGAATTGCTCAATCATATCTCTCCATACATTAAGCTTTGCTAGGATAGACCCATCAGAAAGAGTTAATTCGATAACTGATGCTTCCCCATATCTTGTAGCTACTTTCTTCTCTTCACTTATTGAGATAAGGTATCCTCTCATATCGTATACTCCCTCACCTTCCATTATTACCTGGCTTAGAGTCCTATAGAAGAGGTGAGGATCCGGCTGGGCTGGGTCAGTAGGCAGCTTCTTGATAGTACTGTTTTTACCTACATGGATTTCGACTGTTCCCGTCTCGATCTTCTCTTTCGTATATGCATTCATAACCGCTATACTATCACCAATCTTTACTGAAAGACTAGTTAATTCATCTATCTTCTCGTTCCACGCATATACTTCAGCTACCCCTGTCTTATCCCCTATCTTTAATCGGAGTATCCTATGTTCTCCAGCGATTTTGGGTCCTATGACCGCATACACTACTCCTCTAACGTTTACACTGTTGAGTCCTGGAACTAGGTCTCCAATCATCGTATAAGCTAATTCTTCCATTAAATCCTCTGGAACTTCCTTCGATTCTAGGACTTTTAGTTCTTCAGCTACTAGCAGTATCGCACCAACTTTATTCAAGTAGGGATGAGTCTTGACTTTCTCATTTACAAGTGCCTCTAATTCATCGATAGTTAAGCCTGGAACTGCTTTGAGGATCCTCGCCATCAACCGCCTATACTCTTCTTCCATGATACCTATCTATATGATCGTCAATAGAGACTAAAAGAGTTTTGTCTTTCACTCTCCTGTATTCCAAGATTATCAATTTCATTTCATTAAGGTTTCATAGTCCATTCTTTCTCCTTGTACCCTTTCTCCAAGTTGATGTATCTAGCCAGTAGGAATAGTAGTGTTGAGATCCTATTTACGTAAGCCAAGACTTCTGGCTGAATAGATTCTCTTCTTGATAGAGTTGTTAATCTACGTTCTATTCTTCTAGCTATTGACCTTGAAACATGTAGTATCGCAGCAGATTCGTGGCCCCCTGGAAATATAAATCTTCTAAGAGTAGGTAGTTTAGCTTCGTACTCCATGACCCAGGCCTCTAAGCTTTCTAGAGACCTCTTGACCATCTCGCGTATAATCGGGTCTTCATGCTGTAATTGGATCCGGTAACCTATAATGAACAAGTGTTCTTGAAGTGTTTCTAAGATCATGCAAATATTTTCTTCTTCAATAATCGATCTCGCCAACCCTATGAAGGATGAGAGCTCGTCGAGGCCGCCGATGACTTCAAGTCGAAGATCATCTTTCCAGACTTTCTCACCAGATAGGAGGTACGTTTCACCCTTGTCTCCTCTGCCATACTTCGTCATATCGCTCATCTGAATTTTTATTATCATGGTCTGATTTCAATCTTTACATAACCTGCTTTCTACTCGCTTGAAATTAGCTGTATCATCTGGAGAGGGTGTCTGCTCGGCAGAGTTGAGAGATGCTGGAATTGAAAAAGACACGCGCTACATTCTGTTACGATGAATTCTCCACCTAGTTTCTCGTACTCTCCTACTAGATATCTACCAATCTCTACACTGATATCATATCCATGCCCATCCTTCTTCATCCCCCACGTCCCAGCAAGACCACAGCACCCAATCCTCTTGAAGTAGACCTTCGCGCCTAGTGCTTCGAGAAACTCCTTTACAACTATGCTCCCATCTCTAGTCTTAGAATGGCATGGTAGATGATACGTGACATATAACCCTTCTAGATTTTTTAATACTCTTGTAACTTCTCTCCAACCTATCATTTTTAAGAACTCGAAATATCCGTAGCTGTTCTCAGCTACTTTTCTAGATTTTTCACCATGTAAAAGTTTAGGATAATAGTTTGTTAAACATTCTTGCGCTGTAGGTTCTAAGGATACAACTTTATAGCCTTTGTCGATCAAATCGTATAGATTCTCTACGTTGTATTGAGCTATTTCTCTAGCTTCATCTAGGAATCCATATTGGATGAGGGGCATCCCGCTACTCTTCAGGGAGGGTATTATGACTCTGTATCCTAGAGCTGACAAGATCTTAGCTGCTTTAATAGCCCAATCTGGATATACATAATATATTAATGCTTCTGTGAATAATGCTATGCTGCCTTTCTCGGCTGAACCTATCTCTGTGAAGATCTCTCCTAGATTCTTCTCGGCAAGCCTAGGTAGAGGTCTCCTAGAATCTATTCCTATAAACTTCTCTATTGATTTTCTGACAAAACTAGAGTTTAACAATTTACTTGATAAGCTCGGAGCCCTACTTGCTAAAGTAATCAATGATTCATATTTTTTCAAAGACTTGTTTATAGATGGGTAGCCGTACTTCTTACCGTACCTTTCTTTTACTATGGAGTTCAGGTAGGGAAGGTCTATGTCTAGCGGGCAGGCTTCTCTACATAGTCCACATGTATTGCACAATTGAGCAAAAACTGTCTTGTCTAAGCCGTGAGCTATCATCGTCCAAGCTATCCCCATCGGTCCACTGTATATATATCCGAAGACGTGGCCTCCGACAATATTGTAGGGTGGGCAGACCTGAAGGCATGAAGCGCATCTAATGCAGTATAGTATTTCTTTAATTTCTTTATCTTGTCTAGCTTGAAGTCTACCATTATCTATCAGTATGTAGATTGTTTTGCGAGGTGCAGCTGCGTCGTCTCTAGGGTAAGTATTCATCATCGGGATATGGAATGATACGTATGAGCTTAATCTCTGTCCAGTAGCGTTTCTAGGCAAGATCTTCAAAATCTTCAATACGTCCGTAGTTGAGGATACAATCTTCTCTACACCTGCTATAACTACATGGATTGGAGCGAAGGCTAATGCCAGTCTATCGTTTCCTTCATTCGTCACTAGAACCGTGGCACCGTTCTCTGCAATGATAAAGTTTGCTCCAGTAACAGCCATCCCAGCCTTCTGATACTTCTCTCTAAATTCTCTTCTTACCTCTAAGACTATTTGATGAGGATCTGGGGGAACTGTTCTACCATAGTATCTCGAGAATACTTCTGCTACTTCATTCCTAGTCATGTGGAAGGCGGGGCCAAGTATATGTGAAGGCCTCTGACCTGCAAGCTGGACTATTCTCTCCCCTAAGTCTGTCTCGATCACTTCTACACCTTCCGATTCTAGAAGCCTGTTTAACTCTATCTCCTCGGTTGTAAGAGATTTAGATTTTACTACAAGCTTAACATTGTGCTCTTTGCATAGTTTTAGAACCATTCTTGAAGCTTCTAACCCATCTTTAGCGATTTTTAGCTCAGCACCTCTACTCTCTAAAGCTCTTCTCAGCTTTTCAATATTCTCTTCCAATTTCTCTACAGCCTCTTCTTTAATCTTTCTAGCTTCTCTTAGTATATCGTCGCTTATCTCATGTAATACTTTCTCCTTTCTCTCTCTAATCCTAAGATTATTTCTTAACATAGGCCAATTATCTTTGAAGATAGAGATCTTCACTAAAACATCCTCAGGCAATGCTCTTTTATCATTTTTCCCCATTTCCCGGATCTGTAAAGCAATCAAACTGCACATATATAAATTATCCTGATATGTCGCAAATCTTACTCAAACAGTATTAATTAAATACAAGACAAGATTCTAAGATGTTTGAAGGCATTCTTGATGATTTGGAACACATAATTTCTTAGAGTTTACGATTATTTATTAACTTCTCGAGACATCAAATTACAGATCTGCTCAATTTCCACCATTATCAATACGTAAGAAGGAGGCAGTAATGTTCCGGGAATATTTATATAATAGATAAAAGATAGTAGTTCATGAAATACTACAATAAATTCTTCTCAGCGTTGATAGTATTGATATTGGGAGTATTAGTCTTGGAAAATGCTATAGCTGCTTTTCCCACTCCTTCACAATCTGATATATCAAGTTTAACGGAGGGGTGGGTGAAAGTTGTCTCAGGAGGTTTTAACGATACAAATAATGTGGGTATAACCAATTTCGTCGATTTTAAAGGATACCGATACATAGGTGTAATTAACTCTGAAAAAGGTGGAGAAATATGGAGGACTCAGGATGGTGATAACTGGGAGAAGATAGGCCCTGACGGATTAGGAAACCCGAATAATCACGAAATAACATTGTTCGTTTTTAGAGATAAGCTCTATGCTGGTACAAATAATAATGAAGACGGAGCAGAAATATGGTTTTCCCATGATGGAATAAACTTTAAAAAATTAGTTTCAGGCGGACTAGGTGATAAAGATAATGTCGGCGTGGGGTTACCGATAATATTCAATGATAAGTTACTAGTCCCTGTACAGAATGGAAATCTTAGATCTCTAAGAGATGGGGCTGAGATCTGGGCATCTGAAGATGGCGAGCATTTCCGAAGGAATGTGAAAGATGGGTTGGGGGATAGATCGAACTTCTTAATATACTTCTTCCCTCAGGTCTTTAAAGACCACAAATTCATCGGGTTCGAGGCCACAACCTTTAATGAACACGTATTTCTAGGAACTTATAATCCGAATGGTGCGGAGATCTGGAGAAGCAAGGATGGTGTAAACTGGGAAAGAATTATTGATAACGGATTTAACGATACAGGCAACATTGCTATCGCTAATATGCGAATATTCAGAGACCAATTATATGTCGTTACTTTTAACCTGAAAGGGCTAAATGTATTTAGGACATATGATGGCAAGAACTGGGAGAAAGTAGTGGAGAATGGTTTTAGGGCTGGAGAATATAAAAACATGTTCGGGGTCTTGACGGAGATCAACGGGGCACTTTATCTAAGTACTTTTAGTACACCAACAGTTGGAGCTTTCCAGATATGGAGATCTAACGATGGCAAGAATTGGACGCAATTAGGCTTGACAGGATTCGGTAATAAGAATAACCATGGAGCTGGTATATCTTTACTATCGGATGGCTGTCTTTACGTCTCGACAACAAATACAGTAGATGGGCTCGAAGTATGGAAGTCTAGAGATAGTTTAAACTGGGAGATAATATTTAAAGAAGAGATTACTAGCAAGACTCACATAGGTGGAGGAATAGTTGAGTTCAACAATCATCTCTACATGTATATCTATGACTCTGAGAATGGTATAGAGATTTGGAAATATACGTCTCCACTGCGACCTATCACTGTAATTCAGACTTCCACTCAGACAAGCATCTATACTATACCTACTACAAAGACTACAACTTCTAAGCTACCTACGACTCAAATAACCACAGCGGAGAAATTAACGGCTGCTGAGTCCACATCGGTGATCTCCACTCAAACTGTGACTATATCTGAGACTGGTTGGGGAGCTCAAGAATACGCAATTATTGGCATCATCGCCGTTGTTGCCATTGTTGCAGTCTTCTTTATCCTCAAGATCACAATCTGGTCTCGTCCATTGCCTCCTCCACCACCTCCATAATTGCAATTAACAATCTTTAGGATTAATCCTCACATAGAAAAAACAGGTAACACTCGATTAAGAGGAATACATATTGTTCATCTCTTTACTAGAATGAGAATTTATGTTGGATTATTTTTAATGGATGTCCAAGACAGATACGTAGAATCTCCTGGGACCGTGAACGCCTTTGACTATCTCTCCTTCAATGTCTGCAGTACTGCTCGGACCTGTAACGAGATAGATGGATACACCATTTCTAAGAAAGTCATTAAATGATCTTTCTACGTCATCGAGATCGTATACAATCCTATCTGCAGATATTATTGAGATATGGGTTTCTGGAAAGTATATTGATGCTTCTTCTATTCCTGAAGAAGCCGTGTAGATGACTGTGCCTGTACTTGCTATACCCAGTTCAGGGAAACCTATAGATAACTCGACATCAGTTATCGGGGTAATAGAATCAGCTCTTACGATCCTTATGCTCACACCTTCTCCTTCTAATCTTTCAATAAGCTCTTTCCTGTAATCGGTCTCGGAGCCGACTATGAGTATCTCCTTTTCCACGTTCTTAACTAGATTATATATAGTCTGAAACAAGTCTTGCATACTATGACACACATATGCTTTTGCTCCAAGATCTTCTAGCCTACTGATGAAGAGCTTTAAGGTATCTGGCTGCATATCTTAACCAACTCTCTCGACTAGCTACATCTCATAATCTCTCCTTGGTATGCAATAAACTTACCTTCTTAACAGGAGATATATCCAGGCAAGCTAGAGCTTTACGTGGAATACGGTCTAGTATTCGATGAAGGCCGAGTTCTACGAGGACAAGGTAATAGGTGGATAATGTCTAGGTTCTAAGCGTGAAGCTAATGTTTTTTGGAATACTTAAATAGTTTAATAATGTATGTGTTGAATGCGTGAGCTTTGAGCTATAGTGAAGTTTCTCTACTCAGAGATAGAGCGTTAAGAATGCTTAGATCAGGAAAGAGAAGTCTACTTGAAGGAGACTATGATGTTGCCGCCTTCATGGCTGATCAATCTGTTCAACTATACCTGAAGTCAGTAATATTCGAGTTAACTGGTGAGGTGCCTCGAGTTCATGCTGTTAGGCAGCTGATGAACATCCTAAAGGACCTTATGGGAAATCCAAATATTTTTGATGAGTTCGTTCGAGAAAACAGAAGTTTGCTTATAAGGCTTGAAGAAGCTTATATAAGTTCACGCTATATGCCGAGAAACTATGATAGAGAAGAAGCTGAAGAGCTCTTGAATTTTGCTGAGAAGGTGATAGAGTTTGTTGAGTCTACTAAAGGCCAAGCTTAGGATTAGTCAGATTACCCGCCAGTGGCGTTCTTGGTCTGAGGCTATAGCTAAAGCCGCCTACGAGGTTTTAGGTTCATGTAATCTTTACGTCTTTGGGAGTGTTGTTAAGGAGCGTGTAACAGGTGGAAGCGATGTAGATGTGCTGATAGTTGCTGATAATCTACCTGGAGATTTTAGAGTGAGAGGAGAATTGATAGCTAAGATAGAGGAGGAGGCTAACCTACCACTATATCACTCCTTCCAAATACACTTGGCCACTTGGGAAGAGGTTGAGGTTAACCCCATATATAGAGAGGCGGTGAGTAAGGGGATTCCCATATTCGTTGGCACATTGAGGGGACGAGGCGAATTTAAGAGAAGCTAGCTTGCATGCAGTAGAGATTCTAAAAACTAAACTTATTCCTAACTTGTTAATGCTCTACAATTATACTGTAAATTCATGAAGATGCAAGAACACTTATTCAAGCATCATCCAGCAAAAAAGTTATCTATTATTAATTCATAGGTATTGAATATGTCTGAGGATATTATCGACTTATCGAGAAGACATGTATTCGGAACATGGAGGATTCAGAAAACCTGGAAGCCTGTAAATATCGTCTCTGCTGAAGGATGCTACTTTACAGATTCGAATGGAAGAAGATATCTGGATTTCTCTTCACAACTGATATGCATAAACATAGGTCACGGAAACAAGAATATAATCGATGCGATTTATCAATACATGAAGAGGCTCCAGTATCTCAGCCCAGCGTTTACATGCGATGTTAGAGCAGAGCTCAGCAGGATGCTTCTCGAGATCATGCCTAATAATATTGTTAAATTCTTCTATTCTACTTCTGGCACTGAGGCCGTAGAGGCTGCATTAAAGATCGCGAGGATGTACACTAGGAAGCATAAAGTAATCTCACGCTACAAAAGCTATCATGGAGCCACTGCAGCTTCGATATCTATAACTGGTGAGTGGCGTAGAATACCCGTCGAAGGATATCATACTGTTCCAGGAACACAGTTTGCACCAGAATGCTATTGTTATAGATGCCCATTCAAGTTAAACTATCCAAGTTGCGGCATAACATGCGCCGAATACATAGACTATATGCTACAGCATGAAGATGATGTAGCCGCAGTAATAGTTGAACCAGTGGTTGGCACGAACGGCGTACTTGTACCTCCACCCGAGTACCTGCCTCGTCTAAGAGAGATAACTAGAGAGTATAATGTACTGTTGATAGCTGACGAGGTTATGTCTGGGTGGCTCAGGACAGGTGAATGGTTTGCTGTTCAACACTGGAGAGTTGAGCCAGACATTATAACGACGGCTAAAGGTGTTACTTCAGGTTATCTACCTCTAGGGGTTACAGGCGTATCTAAAGAAATATCAGACTATTTTGAAGAACATCTATTCGCTCATGGACATACATATGAAGCACATCCGGTAACACTTGCTGCAGGTATAGCTACCATAAACGAATACCATAAACTGGGAATTAAGGAGAACGTTAAGAAGGTTGGAGAATACTTAGGTAGGAGGCTGAGGGAACTTGAAGAAAAGCATCCAAGTATAGGTGAGGTAAGAGGGCTTGGATTATTCTGGGCGGTAGACCTTACAAAAGATAGAAAAACTAGAAAACCGATGAATAATCCTAAAGACAAACTGTACGGTAAGCCTATCATCGTTGAGAAAGTAGCTTCAAAGGCATTTGAGCAAGGAGTATTTGTCATCGGCTGGATAAATAATATACTAGTTGCTCCACCTCTAATAGCTGTGAGGGAAGATATAGACAAGGGTGTAGAAGCATTAGATGAGGCATTAAAGATAGCTGACCAGGAGGCAACTCCGTGAAAAACAGGTCAAGAGCGTTATAATCACTGTTGGGAGAAGTCGTAAATTCGAGAACCTGCCTACCTAGTTGAGCTATAGCTAGTACTTGTTAGTTGGAAATCTACGTGAAGGGAGACCACCATATTGTCATATCCTCATTATTATCTTTTTAGGAGCTTACAGAGTTCTCCGAAGATAAAATACGTTGTCTTGTTAGAAGGCCGTAGCGATGGTCGAGTCCTCTTTTTTGTCTACCCTCCTAGAGTAGTCTTAACGTATGTTTTTACACAATACCTGTTCTCAAGTAGATGGACGATTAGTACAATCGTTAAGAAGATGGATATCTGCATGTGGAGGTCTCTCCAATCATCTTTCCTTAGACTAAGGAACTCTAATCTACCAGATTGCGGTCCTCTAGGCCATACATATAGAATCAACCCAGTTATAAGAACTGCTATCCCTAAGATAACCATAACATAGAAGAGTGCCGCTCTAAAGGTTATTCTCGGACTCATATACATATTAACAAGGAGGGTTAATTTAGGTTTTAGGTACAGATTGTGTTAAGTTGTTTCTCTATACAGTCTTGAGAGGATTATAGGTGTTATGAATGATGTCAGGATCACCATTCCGACAGCCTGAATATAAATAGTTTGGCTTATTAAACCTCTGCTAAGTCCTAGACTTGCTATCACTAGCCCGAGTTCACCTCTAGGAACCATTCCAACCCCTACTCTTACAGCCTTAATCCAGTTTCTAAGTTTCGGTAACGAGGTTAGAGCTGAGCCTAGAAACTTTGTAGCGAATGCTATTCCAGTAAGAATTAGTAGACCGAGCATGACGTTTTCACTAAACAAGGTTACATCCATTCTCGCGCCCACAAATGTAAAGAATAGGGGGCTGAAAACCTGGTTTAGATGTTTAATAAAATCCTTAACTCTTACTAACGCTTTCGATTCCGCGACAGATAAACCTGCAGCATACGAGCCTATGATGGGTGAAAGCCCTAGGCCGGCAGCTATCGCCGACATTATGAATGCTGAGCCTATAGCAGCTGCTTCGACAGCTCCCTCAGCTTTAATCAATAATGCACGCTCAATAAATCTAGGGATCACGTAGACTCCTACTATGAGCATCAGGAACCAGGTGATGAAGAATATTGAGGTAGTCCTCAATGCGCTCATTAAATCTAGTCTTCCCTGAGGCGCTGATAATGCTGAGGAAACTACTGCAAGTATTGATACACCTATAACATCGTCAACCACCGCAGCGTTCAATAGTAATATGCTTTCATCAGTGCCTAGTGCTCCAAAGTCTTCCATTACTCTAACTGTTATAGCGAGGCTTGTTGCAACCATTATTGCTCCGGTCATCAGAGCAGAGCCCTCTGGGTAGCCTAGCCATGAGTAGAAATAGTATCCCCCAATGAAGGGTAGAAGTGCTCCGCCGGATGCTACTATGAAAGCCCATATTCCGGCTCTCCTCAAGCTAGTAGCACCCATCTCCAATCCGGCGGAGAATAGAATCATTATAGCTCCTATCTCTGCAAATGCTTCAACGAACTCGTTAAGGACTACTAGTGGCTCCCCGAAGATAACTATTGCTGTGCCAAGCATTGAGGGGCCGAGAATTATCCCAGCCAAAAGTTCGCCTATAATTGAGGGGAGCTTAAAGCTGGAGAATACTCCTCCCAACACCTTCGCGAAAAACACCAAGACGCTTATGGTTACTATCGCTCTCATTATAGGATCCATACTGCTTACAGACATCATTATTAATCTCCCCAAAATCTCATTTAAAGCTATTCATAAATATAGCTTACAAATACCTATCGATCCACAGTAACCTCATGCATTGAAAATTAAAATACGTGCCAGAGTCTGAGATGGTTTGGAGGTTAAGAATGTAGACCATGGTTGAAGTAGATGCTGTAGTCTTCGATGTAGATGGTACAATGTACAGGTCTAGGAGGTATGAGGCCCATCTGAGGGAGAGTATTCACAGAGTATTAGGAGAACTCTTAGGGATAGACTATCTTAGAGCGGCTGAGAAGCTTAAAGCAGTTAAGAAGAAGACTAAGACAGTCAGTTTAAGTGTTGAGATGATGGGGGTTGATAGAAGAAGGTTTTACGATCTTCTCGCTGAGAGAATCGACCCCTCAAAATACATTAAACCTAGACCTGAAGTTAAGAAACTTCTACAAGAGCTTAAGAAGGCTGGAATCAAGATTGGATGCCACACTAATTCTGGGAGAAGCCTATTCTTAAAAGTGTCAGAAGCGTTAGGCATCCATGCATCCGACTTTGATGTAGTTGTGACGAGTGATGATGCCCCTCCTAAACCACTTAAGGATGGATACATACTCTTATCAAAACTTCTAGGGACTCCTTTCAACAGAATACTGTATGTAGGAGATAGATGGGAAGTTGAAGTAAAGCCAGCTAAAGAGCTCGGCATGATTACTGTGCTCGTCCATTCTAGAAACGGTGAACCAGACTTCTATCTTAGCGATATAACAGAATTATTCAAGATTATCAAGTAATGTCTAACCTGCACTATGCAAATATGTTTTAGGCTGCTAGATAATAGTATTCTCCAACCTCTTTCTGTATTTTATCTAGCTGAGAGCCGGGCTTGTTCGCTCTAGGTCTACCTGTCTCCGGGTCTCTTCTAAACGTTATATTCATTTCTTTAAGAAATTCGTTAAATCCCGTATGTAGATCTATTGGAGGATTAGCCACACCATATCTTCCAGGCTCACCTGTGAAGACCATCAACTTACTTGATGAGAAATCTAGAACCATTAAGTCGTGTTCAACGAGGAACGTGTATGCTTTTTTCTCTCTCGTAATCCTCTTCAGGATCTTTGATATAGCGTATCTTTCTTCAACGTCTAGATAAGCGCTCGGCTCATCGAAAAGATACACCTCCGCATCTCTAGACAATGCTTCAGCGATCACAACCTTCTGGAGCTCGCCGCCACTTAGCTCTAGTAAGTTTTTGTCAATCATCCTTGCCAGCCCCAGAGGTTCTAGAATTTCTTCTCTATAAAGATCCGAGTCGAAGTGTTTTCCAGCGGCTTCCCTTAAGACTTGCTCAACAATAGCGTCTCTAGGTATAGGATACTGAGGTTTATAGCTTATAGATTTATATGAAAGCTTGAAACCTTCATCGCTCTCCTCCAATCCTGCAAGCAATTCTATGAATGTTGTCTTCCCTATACCGTTTGCTCCCACTATACCTACTACTTCACCTCTATACACTTTACCCTCTCTAACTTCAAGCTTGAAGCCTCCGTAGGTTTTAGACATGCTAGGCCAGTATAGAGGTTCAGAGCCCTCAGCTTCTAAATCTGATGAAGGTGGTCTAACTTGGAAGATTATCTTATCTTGCCTAAACTTAACATTCTCGGAAGGGATGTATCCCTGAAGAAATATGTTTATACCCTCCCTAGCACTGAATGGGCCTGAAACGACACCGTATACTGATGGTTTCCCATACAGTACGAATATCTTGTCGGCTAAATAATCTAAAACTGCGAGGTCGTGGTCTACTACGAGTATTCTAGAATTCTCACTGCATGAGTCTCTAATGAGAGAAGCTATCTTAAATCTCTGCTTGATATCCAGGTATGCGCTCGGCTCATCGACTAAGAATGTATCTGCATCTCTCCCAAAACAGGCTGCGATTGCAAGACGCTGGAGCTCTCCCCCACTCAGAACAGATACGTCTCTATCTAGCAGATGGGATAATTCAAATAACTCAATTATCTTTTCTATCTTGTCAGGCGATACCACTTTTCTCAGAAGTTCCCCGACCTTTCCTTTAACAACTTTAGGTATTTTATCTATATATTGAGGTTTATAGCTTACCCGTGTCTTTCCTTGATAAAGGAGAGTTAAGTATTCTTGGATCAATGAGCCTCTAAAATATCTTGCAACTTCTAATAGATCAACATTAGATGAATCAAGTCTGCCTAGGTTGGGTTTAAGTTGTCCTGCAAGTATCTGGGTTGCGGTAGTCTTCCCGATCCCATTTTTCCCTATCAATCCTACCACTACGTTCTTCTCAAGGTATGGAAGCCTGTATAGTCTGAAAGCATTAACACCGTATTGATGTACTAGGTCTTCGGTTAACTCTTGTGGGAGATTAACGATATATATGGCTTTAAATGGGCACTTGTTAGCACAGATACCACACCCAATGCATAAGGGTTCAACTATGACTGGGTAGCTGTCGTCACCCATCTTTATAGCTTCAATATCATTTCTTACTGGAGGGCAGAACCTAATACATGGTATCCCGCATTTACGGGAATCGCATTTCTCTCTATCAAGAACAGCAACCCTCAGAGTAGACAAGGATTAACACCTCAATTACCCCTCTAGAATACCTACTTCACGTCCAACCCACGCATAGATAATCTTTTTACCTTATCTACATTCTTAACCTTTTCTAGATATGAATCAGACCATCCTGTTAATAAGTATACCAATATTACTCATGAAAACTCTAAGCCAGTTATAGAAGTCGCGTAGGCTATTCTATTTCTGACTTCTGTTAAACTCGAAAAGATACTATATTAACTGTGGCCTCCGTCTTGTTCCCTACAATGTATTAGATACCGCATGTTTACAGCGCAAGAATTAGGCTGGGAGACTAACATGGAATACATGGTCTATTTATATCGAGGTATTGTAGAATTTTCACTAAATTTATATGCATCTTCTAAGCCTCTAGGATGTATTCTTATAGCTAATGCCCCAAGTGTTCTCAGGATTATCTCCTTCTTTTCCGCTACCTCAACTATTTTTATTGCTTCGGAGATTATTTCCTCATCGGATAAGCTTACCGACCTCATACACCTACATCGACCTACACGCTTGAATTAAGTAGATCATGGATTGAGATAAAGTTTTTAGGTATGGTTGCTCTAACACCTTTCTTTGGGTCGACTACTTGGTTTACAGCTATGTCTACCACTAGACTACCAAACATGTAAGCTTCCTCGAAACTCCACTTCCTCGATTTCATCAATGCCTGAACCGCGTACTCCGTAGCTATTTCAACAGCTCTATCCATATCCTCGTCAGCTGTAAGGATTGAGTAGTGGTCTCCGAGTTCAACGATCGGCCATTCAGGCTTCATCCCTTTTATCGCATTGAATCTTAAAAGTATCCTGCCTTCAACTTCTATTGATGAAACACATAGTTCTCCGTCGGCTTGAACAGCGTGAAGATCTCCCGCCGCGAACAATGCCCCATCAACGGCTACCGGTAGATATAGTCTAGCACCCCTACATACTTCTACGCAGTCGAGGTTCCCTCCATGTTTGTAGGGTACGCCTGTCGGAACATCATCTCCCTCAGGTGCTACACCTATCGTCCCTATCATTGGCCTAACTATAAGAGGGACATCATTGAATAATGCGATACAATCTTTAATCTTGATTATCTTCGCTTTAGGCTTAAAGTCTCGTTGAGCAAGTGCTCCAGCGCCTGGAACAACTAGGATCACGCCTTCGGAGGCCACGTCTATGTCAAGAATGTCTACGATAAGCGTATCTCCCCTCTCTACTCCATTAATGTATATTGGACCCGTGGCTTTATTGACGCTCCTCCAATCAATCTTTTCCAGAGGAGTGCCCTCGCTCCTAACCTGCCCTCCGACAGCATCCTCAGTTTCAAGTATAATGGTCTCACCCAAATCAACATACTCCACAGGCTTATGAAATCTGCTAAAACTATATACTCCTTTATCCTTAGGCACAATCTTCATTTGCTCAAGAAAACTATCGCATCTTCGAGATAAATCTTTCGCGCAACCGATGAGAACCATCTACATCACCGCAAGACCTTTAATGTTTCCTGATGGATCTTAAGAGATATATATGATTGTGATAGCATAGGATTCAGGTAGGTGCACCGTCTTGGTTCTGCCGAGAAATGTGATAGACAATATTCTGAGGATTAAGAAGAAGTACCTCGAATATAGAAATGGGGAAGAAGGTGAGGGGTTTGAAAGAGAAAGGAGACAACACGTAGAAGAAGTTAATAGTATACTCAGGATAGATGAATTGGAAAATCTTGATGAAACAGGCCTTCTAAGATTAGCTAACAATCTCTACGCCTTCATATGGTGGACTAGAAAAGAATACCTGGTTGATTATTGGATTAAAGGTGCTGGTGGATTAGACAAGTTGAGAAAAAATCTAGTAGAACTGCTCTATTCAGACCGTAGCTTAGCCGATAGATTTGATTCGTTCAGAAAGAACGTTAAAGGAATCGGAGTAGCGATGATTACAGAGATGTTAACATACTTCAATCCCAGAGAATACTGTATATGGAATAAGAGAGTTAGAGAAGCATTACTAAAGATTGGAGTAAACCAGCTTGGAGCAAACTTAGATATTAGTAGAGTAGGTATTAGCAGGCTTTCAGGTAGAGAATATGAAGCACTGATAAAAACTCTCAAAGAGATAGCTTACCACTTAAGAGATGAGAAAGCTCTTCCGAATCCTGATCTACTCGATGTTCATTATTTCCTATACTATATCGCGGAGCTAAGCGATACTCTTGATGAAGAGGTAGACCATGAAGAAATCATTAACATGGTATTGAATATTGGGAAAGGACTTGGCTTCGATGTTTCAAGAGAGGTCCCATTAGCAACGGGTACAAGAGTAGATGTTATCTGGTCTACAAAGATAGGAAACCTAGGTGAGTTGAAATACGTATTCGAGGTTCATGTTAAAGGGAGTATTGATTCCTTACTAGTCAACTTGATGAAGGCCTCTCAAGATATAGCTGTCCAAAAAGTTATAGCTGTAGCCGTCGAAGAAGAATTAGAGAAGATCAGGAGAGAAGCCTCGGCAATAAAGATTCTCTCAGATAGATTGTTGTATTGGAATCTCAGAGAAGTTGTCAAAGCTAGTGAGTTGATAGATGAATTAATGAGTGTGATGCAGAGGCTAGGCTTAACCAAGACCTACTGAAAGGCATCACTATTTCGGTAGAGAAGAATGATTCACAGTCATCTTCATGGTTAACATATTGAAAAGCTTCAACAAGATTGTTCTATTCTACTTGATTCTTCTGCTTACATGTTGATTATACCTTTAAGCCTAAACGTGTTACAGACAACTAGATCTACCAATCCCGATATAGAGTAAAACTCGGTAACCGGGGAACTAAGATTATTAGGCTTATAAAGATGCTATAACTTCATGATCACAGTATCCTTTAACTCAATGCATTCCATATATTTAGTGTGGAAGTATGAGTTTCTTCATCTTTCATTAATGATATTATACATTATCAACTGGGGAGACACAAGCATCTAGATAATCTTCTCTTAGCCGATTACCATTTTCTCTTGTATTAGCTTGTTTTCTTTGAATCTTGTAGGTAGGAAAGGCTTCATCAATTCAGGTATTTTTCCCGTCAAAATGTTTTCCGCTAACAGTTCTCCTACCAATGGAGCCATCATAAAACCGTGCCCACTATATCCGTATGCTACATATAACCCTTCAGGCCATTCAGGATCTCTACCCATAATATGGCTACAGTCAGAAGACATCATGTAGTAGCCTGCCCAGGTCCTCATTATTCTAGCATTCTTCAATACAGGGATTCTCTTTGTGATGGCTCTTGCCCATCTAACTACGAAGTCAAATTTAGTCTCAAGCTGTATCAGGCCTGGCGTAGTCGGATAATCTAATGAGCCGAGGATCTCTCCCTTCAAGGTTTGACCCACAAATGCTCCTGAACCCGTATCTATGATTAGGGGATCGATAAAATAGTGGTAAGGCTCAGTCAAACACATTTCTTTTCTTACAGGCTCGGTTGGAAGACGTATCCCTATATTCTCAAGCAGTTCATTCGTCCATGCACCGGCTGATAACACTATTACGTCTACATCCACTAGACCCTTCGCTGTCTTCAATTGTTTAACTTTTTTGTTCTCGATAATTATATTGTGTACAGGGGTCAATTCATGAAATATTACTCCTAGCTTTTTCGCAAGAGAATAGTACCCGAAGCATACATAATCGTGATGTAGGCTACCGTCTTGGGGGCCGAAGAACGCTTCCAAAACATCATCAGCATTTATGTATGGGTACCTTTCCTTGACCATGCCTGGATCTAGGAAGACTCCTTGAACACCTAGCTTACTCCACATCTTGTTAGCTTCTCTAAATCTATCTATATGTTGTTCATGAAGCAATAGCCAGAGATATCCTCCCCTATGTATTATCGGATTCCAATCCATTCTCCTCGCAAGCTTCTCAAGCCTTCTTATAGATTCCAGTGCAAATCTACTATTTTCTTCAGCCCAGAAATGTACTCGGAACCTCGCTCCAGACCTTGTACTCGACCCATACGTTATCCAATTCTTCTCAAACAGGTGTATTTCTCCTTCATTTCTTATAGCTAGATTCCATGCTATCGATAACCCGCTTATCCCTCCACCTACGACTGCGATCTTCACTCATCTCCACCTCCAATGAACGCATATAACGGGATCGGCGTCGTAGGTGCTCTAGCCCTTGACAGCCCAACCCTGTTAGGGTCTAGCTTAGACAAGTATGAAACATACAGAGCGGTATTAACCATACATAACCTTCCCTGACACCTCCCAGTACAAACACCTAAACTTCTCTTAACCAGTTCAAGTAACACGTATCCTTTCTCGTAGACTGTCCTCGAAACGTCCTCAGCAGTTATATCCTCGCAGAAGCATATGAATGCGTCTTTCCTCGGCTTCTCGATGAATAGTGTAGGTGGACGATTCGACACATGATCACCTATAGGCTTACCTCTCGAAAACTCGAATACAACACTCTTCCATCCTACATTCATCTCTCTTAACTTTTCTTTATATTCTCTGATTTTTTCATCGGTTGCTGATTCAGCTTCTTTCACTCCCAGCATGTATGCAGCTGATAAAGCCGATATCTCTCCCTCCTTCATGTGTAGGATGCTGTAGGGGGTGCCTGAAGCACCTCCAGCTATGAAGATGTTATCTTTTAGCCTCATGTATTCATCATGTACGGGCACGAAGCCTACACCATCTATGAATACCATCTTAGAATTCAACTGATTTAGAATTCTTACATCTGGGCTGGGAAAAGCTGAGCAAACTATGAAATCAGCTTTTAACTCGTCTCTCCTACCATCATGCACTATTTTTACATTCTTTACGCATGTCTTCCCTAACGCCTCGATTTCTTCTACGTTTCCAAAACATTCTCCGATACTTGATAAACTATACTGTATTTTCTCAGGTTCGGAATAGTCTACCAATGCGACGTTTATACCTAGTTGTTTCAATTGTTCAGCAACTCTTAGACTGTTCTGATTGAACCCTATTACTAAGCCTCTTTCCCCTGGTTTTACTCCATACATATTAACCATCTCTAATACGGTTGAGCCGGAGAATATTCCTGGCAAATCATTATTTCTGAAGACACATGGTATATCAATCTGCCCAGTTGCAATAATATATGCTTTAGCCTTCAAGATGTAGAGGGATCTTTCTTCCTGAGAGTAAGCTATGGGATAATCTTCGAAGAACCCTGCAAAGACAGTCTTAGTAAGAATCGATAAATTCTTTAATAAAGAAATCCTGCTGATAATATTTTCTAAAAGTTGCTCTCTGGGCATCGAAATCCCTGGAACATCTAAGTAATCATATCTTAGCCTGCCTCCAAGCTGTAGAGATTTATCTATCAAGAGGGTTCTTAAGCCGAGCTGGCTAACCGTATATGCTGCTGTCAGCCCCGCTAGACCTCCCCCAATTATAACAACATCTGATTCGAGCTGGATGGTCTTTACAGCCTTGACGGTCTTTACAGTTCTTATATCCGGATGATTTGCGAATTGCCTGATCTTGTCAACTGCCAGCCTCCATAGAAACCTATTTCTTAACAGTCTTCTATGTTGAAAGTATCCATTGAGGAATGGTGAGAAAAATTTAACCAAGAATGGGGTTGAGAGGCTTAGCTCTATCTTCTGACCATCTCTACAATATACTTCACATGGATTCAGATACTCGTCTCCGATCCTTGTCAATAGCAACCTATCTTCGGGTTCCAGACTGTAGAATCCTCTAGGCCTATACAGTTTTTTACTTCTACCAATTACTTTAAAACCATTAGAGTAGAGGGCGACGGCTACAGGTTCTAAAGAATACCCCTCAAGATTCAGATCATCGAGAAAGATGTTAACCCTATCTCCTTTTCTACTCTGAGCATGATGCGAAGGATCATCCATGAATAATTCATAATATTTTTATCCAGACTATATTTAACTCTATTCAGCTATCGTCTCCACAAATAAAGATTATGATAGAGTTAAGCTATAGATGAAGACATAATAGCATCCACTGAAGTCTTTTAAGTTTTTATCGTGGAGAAAAATGGAATGCTTTGAAAAGAATATGTCCACTCTAGTGCATGAGGTCAAGAGGCTTGCTGTGCTTGATTCAGAAAGATGTGTTGGATGTCAGCTCTGCATGTTTGCATGTAGTAGAAGGTTCGGGGAAGGGGGGCTTGCTAAATCAGCTATCTTAGTTAGGAGTGTAGGAGGAATTGAGAAGGGATTAACAGTTATCGTTTGTAGAGCATGTGAAAATCCTCCATGTGCTAGAGTCTGCCCAACGGATGCTTTAGGACAGAGAAAACATGGAGGAGTAATCTTCGACTCAAGTAAATGTATAGGATGCGGTAATTGTGTAAGGGCATGCGATATAGGAGCAGTCTTCTGGGATGATGAAACAAATAAGCCGATAATATGTGTTCATTGTGGTTACTGTTCACGTTTCTGCCACTATAAAGTTATAGGGGTTGAGAAGATAAAATGAATCCGAGAGAACCTCTGAAAAGAGTACTATACATCGATTTGTCGAAGAAGAGTTTCTGGATAGATGAAAGAGAAGACTTATTTGAAAGATGGCTTGGAGGAGTGGGCGTAGCGGTACAGCTCTTTAAAGAAGAGGCTTCGAAGAACGTCGATCCTCTATCTCCAGAAAACCCGGTGATCTTCTCTGTGGGACCATTGACGTCACTCTACCCACTTGCCTCCAAGACAATCGCTATTTTCAAGAGTCCTCTTACAGGTAACCTAGGTGAAAGCCATGCAGGTGGAAGAAGTGCTATCGCTCTAAGGCTTGCAGGCTATGGAGCAACGGTAATCAAGGGTGCCTCCCAGCTACCCGTATACCTAGTCATTAAAGAGGAAGAAGTAGAGTTTAGAGATGCTTCAGCATTGTGGGGCGTATCTAACGCTATAACGGTTGGAAGAATATTGAGAGAAACAGCTCCAGGTCAAGGAGTAAGAACCATAATGAGGATAGGGAAGGCGGGTGAAAAACTTGTATCATATGCAGCTGTTATGACGGAAACGTATAGACACTTCGGTAGGCTGGGTTTAGGTGCAGTCTTAGGTTCAAAGAAAGTTAAGGGAATAATCATATACGGTAAGCATACGATACCTGTAGAAGACAAGAAAAAATATAGAGAAGTATATGATAGACTCTACAAGCTTTCAGTAGAATCTGATGCTATGAAGCGATACCATGATATAGGTACCGCGATGAACATATTACCATTAAACTATATCGGAGCCCTTCCAACACGGAATCTTAATTCTAGCAGGTTTGAGGGGGCTGAAGAAATAAGTGGAGAGAACATAGCCGAGAAAAAGCTTGCTAGGAGGATCGCCTGTGCACATTGCCCAGTAGCATGCATCCATATTGCCAGTATTAGAGAACCATATCCTGATGAACCATACTTCTATAAGACAACCTTCATCTCATACGACCACGAACTAATCTATTCTCTAGGATCAATGCTGGGTGTAAAGAAGATAGACAATGTTCTTAGATTAATCGATATCGTTGAGGCCTTTGGGTTAGATGCAATAAGTGCAGGGGTATCTCTAGCATGGGCCACGGAAGCATATAAGAGAGGTATAGTAACTATCAATGAAACACTAGTTGAACTAGATTGGGGAAACGTAGAAAACTATATTGAGGCAATAAAATATATCGTCGAGCAGCCGAACCACTTCTACACCACGCTTGCTAAGGGGACGAGAGAAGCTTCAAAACATTATGGTGGACAAGAATTTGCATTAAACTTCGGTGGAAACGAGATGCCTGGATACCATACTGGATACGGAGCTATCATTGGATACTCCATCGGCTCAAGGCACAGCCACCTAGATTGCGCAGGCTATAGAGTGGATCAAACCATTAAGGAGCCGCCCTCTCCCGAAGAGTATGTTGAGATGCTAATAAAAGAAGAAGAGTGGAGACAGGTTTTAACAAGTCTTGTAATATGCTTATTCGCAAGAACAATATACACTGTTGAGAATGTAGTCGATGCGCTTAAACCATTAGGCTACGACTGCACAGAAGATGAGTTAAAAAAGCTAGGAGAAGAAATATACCTTGAGAAGCAAAAGCTGAAGATAGAGCTGGGATTTAATCCTAGAGAACTTAAGATACCTAGTAGAGTCTTCGAGACATCTACACCGCATGGACTACTCAGGAGAGACTATGTAGAGAAAGCACTCCAACATTACGCTGAACTCATTGAATACAAAATAAATACATCAGACTAGAAAACCAAGCTCCAAGAATCACCAAATTAGAAGAAACATAAGAAGATAATAATCGGAGAAGCTACTAACATACTCTCTTCTTATACTCTTGATTAGTTTTTAGATGAGATCGGAGAAAAGAGATATAGGTTTAAGGGTATGTGCCGGGGGAGGGATTCGAACCCTCGACTTCGGGGTTGCATCCTCGTTGACAGGATTATGAGCCCCGCACTCTAACCAGGCTGAGTTACCCCGGCATGTGATGCCATGTCTTCCAATTATTCGAGTATCTTATAACGATTATATAAACTCTTTACAGCGATATTTACGATTTTTCTATAACATGTTAAGGCATTGGTCTCTAGAACCGTATTAACGTTAATGGTAGGAATAAGTTCTCGGAGATTTTTAGAAGATCTTGAATCTTTCTTTCGGTGCACCGCAGATAGGGCATCTATCAGGTGGCTCTCCTTCAACCGTATAACCGCATTTCTCACAAATGTATACGTTGCCTAATTCTATGTCCTTCTTTTCTTCTACTGCTTTTAATGCTTTCTGATACATGGTTAAATGGATTTTTTCTGCTTGGAGTGCCCAGTTCGTTGTTCTCTCCACTTCTACCTCTCCTTGTAGTTTTGCTACAGCATGGTACGATGGGTACATCTCTTCAACTTCGTATCTTTCCCCTTCTATCGCATTCTTTATGTTATCAGATGTTGTTGATATCAACCCTAATGCTTGAAGATGGTTGGATGCATGGATCTGCTCAGCGAAAGCTATGGCTCTAAATAATCTAGCTATATTCCTGAATCCGTCCTCTTCAGCTTTCTTAGCAAAGATTACGTATTTCATGTATGCTTGGCTTTCACCTGCAAAAGCATTCTTTAGATTTTCCTGACTCATCTTCTTCATACTTCCAACCCTGAAGACACTTACTCAGAACTACCATGTTATTTATTAGGTTTTTGATCTAGAGGAACACTTTAAAGCTCCAAGACATGTTCTCTCAGAATAATTGTTTTAAAGCTTCTTTCTATCTAGATTTATCTTTCCGATCCTGTGTCTGTTCTCCTCATTAATATCTTGTTGTATAAGCTTTGTACCGTGCACATCCCGAATACTCCGAGTATGATTCCATCTTGAGTATATTGTAGAATCCTCAAGACAATATCCTGTTTAACTTCCCTGACTTTTTTCAGAGTCATTCAAAATTTCTTCTGCTTCTCTTCTCAGAGTCTGCATCCTATAAATCATTTCTTCGAGATTCTTTACTTCCTCATCATCTATTAACTTATTCTTTAATCTTTCTAGGGTCTCTGAGTCGAGCTCCTTTTGAGACGGCTGCTTGATAATACTTTTCTCAAGATATTTCAAGGTCTTGTAGTATACCGAGATGAAGAATAAAGTAGTTGCTATGAATACTGTGATAAGCATTGCTGAGATAAGCGATAGTAGCTCGCTCACAAGATTAGCTATGCTTATGTACTTATTAATAGTTTCTCCCTGAACTAGCCGACCTTCTTCACCCTGTATAATCTGTAGATGTGATATTGTCTAATGATGCGCATTTAATCTACCGATCAAGATTTATCCGACATATTCTAGTATAAATAGCATGAAACATGATGATCCGCTTTAACTTCTTTTAGTTCAGGTTCATTTTTATCACATGGCTCAAATCTATATGGGCATCTTGGATGGAATCGGCAGCCGGCTGGAGGATTAACTGGGCTTGGAGGTTCACCTGGTATAACTTTTCTTTCTTTCAACCTATTGGATGGGTCTGGTTCTGGTACCGCTTCTATCAATGCTTTGGTGTATGGATGTAATGGTTCTCTAACTAGTTCTCTAGCTTCTGCCAGCTCGACAATCTTCCCAAGATACATTACTGCTACCTTATCGCTGAAGTGTCTAGCTGTAGCAATATCGTGTGTGATGTATAGGAATGAAATCTTGTATTTTTCTTGGAGCTCTTTTAGAAGATAAAGGATTTCTGCTCTGCTGGAGGCATCTATCATTGAGACCGGCTCGTCGGCGACGATATATTCAGGTCTAAGAATTAATGCACGAGCGATCCCAACTCTCTGCCTCTGCCCTCCACTCAGCATATGCGGATACTTCCCCACGAATTCTTCAACTGGCGTAAGTTTCACATCTGTTAAAGCTTTAATAATCATCTCCAGCCTCTCCTCGGTGTCTCCCACTTGATGGAGGATGAGCGGTTCCTCAAGTATTTCTTTCACAGTCATGAACGGGTTTATGCTTGAGTACGGGTCTTGGAATACTGCTTGAGCGCGCCTTCTAAACCATTTTAGTTCTTTCTCTTCTTTATCGGTTATATCTAATCCGTCGAATACTATTCTACCATGTGTTGGTTTCAGTAATCTTAACGAGAGTCTACCGAGCGTCGTTTTTCCGCATCCAGACTCTCCCACAAGAGCTAGGGTTTCTCCTCTCGATATTTCTAGATTGACTCCGTCTACTGCTTTTACTGGTATAGTCTTGAATAAGCCGACCCTAAACTCGAAATACATCCTTACATCTTCTATTTTGAGAAGCTCGCTACTCATGTTTTATCACCGTACAGCCAGCACATTACTTTCTGGTTTTTTTCAGGCTCGAATATTTTAGGTTCTACCTCTTTACAGATATCCATTACGTAAGAGCATCTTGGATGAAATCTACATCCATTAGGCGGGTTTATCAAGTCTGGAGGTGCACCAGGTATGAATTCCGGTTTTTCTTCACTTATCAGCTTTGGAGTTGCCTTCAATAGTTTCTGAGTGTAGGGATGTTTTGGTGATAGTAAGACCTGCTCAGCTGAGCCTATCTCAACTATCTGTCCAGCATACATTACAGCTATCTTGTCGCTTATATCGCTTGACAAAGCTATGTCGTGGGTTATGAAGATCATAGAGATGTTGAGATCTTTCTTCAGCTTCTTTAGGAGATTCATTATCTGGGCTTGTATACTTACATCAAGTGCAGATGTCGGTTCGTCTAGTATGATTATCTTCGGATTCATGACCAAGGCCATGGCTATGACTACCCTCTGCTTCATGCCTCCGCTTAGCTCATGTGGATACCTGTCGAACACTTCTTCATGTAAGCCTACAAGCATCATCTTCTCTTTAGCTATCCTGTATGCTTCCTCCTTCTCCATCTCTGCATGGATCACCAGTGGTTCCGCAATCTGATGACCAATTCTTATGACGGGGTTTAATACGTTCATCGCTCCTTGGAAGACGATCGAGATCTGCCTCCACCTAATCTTTCTTCTTACCTCATCCTCGGGCAGATCAACGATATTTATTCCATCTAGGATTATCCTTCCCTGGTATAGAGATACGTTGCTGGGAAGCATTTTTATGATCGCGTTAGCCATGCTTGTCTTACCACACCCGGATTCACCTACAACTCCTATAGCTTCACCTGCTTCAACATCGAAACTTACGTTATCTACAGCTTTAACGATACCTCTGAGCGTTTTATAATAAAGCTTCAGTTGGTTGATCTCCAGCAACGCCATGTGACTACACCTTTACTTCATTCTTCTAAGCCTCGGATTTACTACGGGCTCCATCCCCAATGCTATTAATACGAAGGTTATAGCCGTCCATATTATTAGGAGACCTGGAGGTATTATCCACCACCATAACCCTACATATATTCCTCCACTTCTAAAACCGTATTCGAGTATCTGACCCCATGTAGGCATGGTCGGGTCACCTAACCCGAGGAAACTTAGTGCTGCTTCCAGCAAGATGAAGGTAGGTGTAAAGAATATTAGTTGAGCGAATATGAAGGGAGCGACTTGGGGGAAAATATGTCTAAACATTATCCATAATCTAGGTGCTCCTAGAGAGATTGCAGCTTCTATAAACTGGCTAGACTTTAATTGCAGGACCATGGATCTAACAATTATTGTTAGTGTAGGCCAACCGAATGCAACTAACAGGAATACGAGAATCCACATGTTCTGTCCAAGTATGAATGCTAAGAATATTAGGAGGGGGAGGAGAGGGATGTTGTTAACAAAGTCTGCCGCTCTCTGTATAACCTCATCTACCTTTCCACCGACGTAGCCGCCGACTATACCTAATCCTGCTCCAAGCAGCGTTGTTATCGTTGACGTTACAATCCCTATGAACAAAGCTATCGGGAAACCGAAAAGTAAACCGATTGATAAATCTCTTCCAAGAGAATCCGTCCCCATGAATCCGTATACGTTTCCCCCGATAACCAGTTTTACTTCTCCAACATAATCCCTAGAATCATACGTATTTATCGAGACCATGAAGATGTATTCTCCCTTCAATACGTAGAATTCTTTATCCGGTCCAGGTATGCTGAACACTATTGTATGTTGACCTATCGAATTAATCTCGCTTGGCTTGATTGATACATTGTATTCCCTCAACAAGAATCTTGCTAATACGCTGGCCACCGATATATCTCCAGTTATCGAGATTCTCTTAGGAGAATCATAAAATCTCTTGTAGGGTGGAGATTCCCCAGCGTAAGGAGCTGGAGCGATGTATCTGTATAGCTCGATGTTCTTCCCGTCAGGTCTCGTAACATTTAAACGAGCCACCAGCGGGTCACTGTAATAGGTTAAGTTTTCTAGAGTGAAAGAGATGAATGTGGGAGACTTATCTGCCTGGAAATCAAGTCTGAATACGTAGAGAAGAGTTCTGCCAGATTCTGTAGATATTATATCAGAGGGTTTGTTATATATGAATACGTGGTGTTCGGGGAGCTTCTGATCTGAGAAGTAGTTGACCCAGCTTGGAGGAGCTGATTTAGGGTAATCCGCCCAGTATGCAGGATTGTTCCAGTATCTTACTCCGAAGTCGAGTGGATATGATGTGACGACATACACGCTTAAGAATACTAGTATCATTAAGAAGACTACTCCTACTTTTGAGACTTTTAGTCTCCAGAATTCCTGGAAAGCTTCTCTAAACCTCACCAACATCAATATCTCACCCTAGGATCTAGAGTTACGTATAAGACTTCGAGAAGGAACCTAGCAACCACATAGACTAACGTGAATATGTATGTTAATGCGATAACTACTACTTCATCCATTACCAGTACGGCGTCGTAGAACAATCTACCTAGCCCTGGCCAGTTAAAGACTGTCTCCGTTAAGATCGCTCCAGAGATAGATGTCGCCAGACCCAAGATTACATTCGTTAATATTGGTGGAGCTGCTACTCTCATTATGTATCTTCTTCTAACTAGTTCTTCTGGTAGACCTCTAGCTCTGGCAGCATTTACAAAATCTTCTTGAGCCGTGTTTAAGACTATTGTCCTAGTAGTGTATATCCATACTCCGACGGAGGCTATTACTAGTGTTGTTACTGGAAGGACTGAGTGCCAGAGCAGGTCAAGGAATCTCAGGTAGGGGTCTGATGGTGGTGGCGCACTATATAGACCTCCGAATGGAAATAATTTGAGAAGGAAGGAGAACACCATTATCAGTATTATCCCTATCCACCAAGTAGGGATAGCGTACGAGATAGCTGACATGTACGAAGATATCCTATCTAGGATTCCCCCAACTTTTGTAGCTATTCTTACACCTAGTACTAGACCTATTAAAGCGCTGATAATAGTTGCGGAAGTTACGAGAATTATTGTATTGGTGAGCCTTTCTATAACTATGTCTGAGACCTTGTTCCCACCTGCGAAAGTTTTCAAAGTTCTCGCTTTACCCAAGTCTAGGGTTAACACTCTCCAAGCCATATCCGGTAAACGTACATACCATGGCTTAGTTAGACCATAGAACTCCATTAATTCTTGTTTTCTTATATTGATAACTCTTTCAAGTTCTTGTGGGTCTTTAATTGTTTTAGCTAGAGACTGCCTCAGCATCATTACTTCTTCATTAACCATTGCTTGGAGAATCTTATCCGAGGTCCCTGTTGCTCCAAGTATTATGACCATGAAAAAGACGACTAGTACGAGTACAGCGACAAGCGTCAGCGCTCGCATAGATAGTGTTCTAGCTAATCCCATTTCGGCTACCGCCTAATACCTTGGACAATCTAATAAGTGTTCAAGATAAAAAATAAGTGAGAGATTTTAGTTTGTTCTAGTATTCATTACTTGGGTTGACCAATAGGCTTCATTCTTCTAGAGAATATTGCTGTTAGAGCTACCGCAACAATGAGTATGACCGCAAATACGCCGATGACCTCTACAGGTGTTGTCGCCACGGTTGATACTATTGATGTTGTTTCTACGACTGTTTTAGTAACGGTTGCAGGAGCTACTTCATATTTTAATATGTTAAACGATTCAATAGCTTCCGAGACAAATGCTACTTGATCACTGTATGCTCCCACTATTAGGTTGTATGTTCCTGGGCCTGTCTCCCACGTAAATCCTTTAGATAGCTTAATCTTGAAAGTTGTTGGGGATACCTTTTCCGCCTCACCAAATAGTAGGACTTGCCCCGTAGATGGGTTAACTACTAGATATTTTGCTCCAAGTGTCCCAGGTCCTGCTAGCTCCGCGGTGAACGTTACTTCATCTCCAGCTCTTACATCGCCTACCTTGACATCTATTATTTCTATTTTCTCCGGTTCTCCATAGTACCAGTCTCCAGGCTTGAATGGGTATGTTGGGTCTCTGAAAGCTTTTAATTCAGCGTACTGGGCTGCAGAATCAAACTTGTTTAGATAGTATGGTCCATTGCTTATCTGCATGTGTCCATGCTCGTTGAACCATGATATCGCTGCACGATATCTAGATATTGCCTCGCTCTTGGTAGCATATACTTTGTCTCCAAGCTTGAAGTAGTTCTCGGGAAAGTAATCCTTCTGTACAAATTCATCCAGTACATTTTTTATCATCTCAGCATGATCTCTTAAAACGACTGAAAGCCATGGGACGCCGAGCTTTTCAGCAGTTGTCTGACCGTATGCAGCTTGCTTCTTAGTGAATACAAGCTCGTTCATGGCGGCCATAAGCTCCCAGGGCGGTGTCTCGCTATAATAAATTGAGTAGTCTATGCCAAGCGGGGAGCCGAATTCAGCAATGTAGTTCGTGTCAAAGTGCCAGAAGTTTACATATGTCTCCACAGTTTTCTCGTCAACAATCCTTATGCCGACAAACTTGTCAAGTGTAACTTTTACGGTTTCGGCTATCGCGCTCTCCATCGCAGCTTTATCTTCATCATACGTATTTTCTATCATTGACGCTATATAGAATAGCACGTCGGCGACAGTTATCGGTTGTCCATGATGCCACTTCGAGTTAAAGTACCTACTCAGGTCCCACGTAACCTTGCTCGTGGCCTCCTTACCTGCAACAGATACCCATCTATCTTCTTTAGCATCCCAAGTATAGGTTCCTTCAGGTACTATTAGCTTACCGAATGGGCCAGCTGTCTCAACTTCATAACTTGCTCTAAACGGTATTGGTAGACCTGTGAAAGGATGTCTATAGATGGGTGAGTCATGGGTTGCTTTTCTTACATCCACGCTGTAGACATCTTGGAATCCTCCAATCCAGTTCCATGTAGTCGTTTCGGTCCAGACCCATAGATGCCCAAATACTAATGTATCCTTTCCAGGAATCCATGCCTCCCTCATATTCCACGTTCCTCTTAGACCTGTTCCAACATCATTCGTTACACCTCCTATCTTCGGGTTAAGGATATATGCATCAAGACGTGTTGCAACCCAGAGTCTCACAGAGTCATGGATACACAGCTCGGTCGCCTCTCTATAAAATTTATTCCTAGTTTCAAGATCTTGGAACTCGCTTAGAGATATCTTCTTCCCTAGAGCATCTATCTCATCGTTAACATAGTTCCAGTACGAGGGGTCTTGCCATCCAGGCATATATCCAAACCATGGTGCACACATCTGGTTTATCGTTGAAGAATCATATTTCTCCGGTGCGCCTTTGCCCCAAGCTTCTGTATATAGATGCCATTCGAAATCTTTAGGATCTGTCAAGTACACTTTCTCTATCGCTACACCGAATGGATGATAGAGTCTTTCAACCTCGAAGCCTAGTTTTTCTAAGTCTGTAGCAATCGCATCTCCTATCTGTCTTCTTTCATCTTCGATTCTTATTATAAACTTTAACTTAACTGGCTGGTCTCCATAATACCATTTACCTTCCCTCATTACCGCTCCTGCTTTCGTCATAGCTTCTGCAACTAGTTTCTTCGCATATTCTGGGTCATATCTAAAATCATAGTTCTTAACTATGTCGAAGATTGTTATGTAATCTGGATCATAAGCACTCAAGAATGTAACCATCGGTGCAGCAAACCCTTTGAATATCTCTTTAGTTATATACTCTCTGTTAACAATATAT
Source organism: Candidatus Geocrenenecus huangii (assembly GCA_023268155.1). Taxonomy (GTDB): domain Archaea; phylum Thermoproteota; class Nitrososphaeria_A; order Caldarchaeales; family Wolframiiraptoraceae; genus Geocrenenecus; species Geocrenenecus huangii. Next base: position 35,069 of record JALNKM010000004.1, on the reverse strand, counting down.
TGTAGCCCGATCCTCACTTCTGGAATAGATAATGGATTCAATTGTCCTGAAGGCGCAGGCGCAGGATTCAATACGATACTATATGATCCAGATGGTGCACTAATCATTTTTATTTCAGGCTTCCCCGCTAGTTCTGCAGCGACGGTGGAACGTAGTCCGAAAAGGTAGGCATCGATTTCTCCTGCTTCTAGAGCAGCTGGAGCGACATCGAGAGCTATAGATTTGTAGATTAATGTTTCAGATGCAGGTCCAGGTTTCGTGTGAGGCGGAACATATTCACTCAAAGTAGGTTGATGAACCTCTGCATACGTTATCACCGGTGATACCGTCAGCATTAATACTAGCAATACTCCTATCAAGAGAAACTTCTTCATTTCAATCATAGACTAGGGAGACTGGTAAATAAAGCTTATTAAAATACAAGTACTGATAAGTCCATATTAAGAAGCACTACCATTTGAACGACCTCATAATAGAAAACTTGTTTATTAAAATTATTATGACATTCTCGAGAATGCATGATGAATTATTAACGCGAGATACAATTGGAAAAATGAATGTTTACCTTTCTATGATGTCTCTTTCTCCTCCGTATGTGTGGCTCTTAATGGAAAAAATCAGTCTACCCATGATATAAGACGATATTATTGCTTTAATATTTGTTTATCCTATATTTTGATCGCCCCTAAAGTTTTAACTTCTTTCTCGCGATGTTTATCTCTTTTATGCTATTGTCTTTTTCACCGATTATGATCTTGTCTGCTAGTTTGGGGAATAAGCCTGTCTCGAGTATTCCAGCTATAGATCTTAGAAGATTGTCTAGTCCTTCCGGATCTTCTATCTCTCCTGCATCTACATCCCCCAACAAGTTTCCATTCTCACTTATCACTGGGCCGATCTTACCAGTTGATTCTCTTAGTTTTAGAATAAGCTTCATCTGAGTTAGAACCCTGTTAACGTGAGGATAGGCTTCTTTCAGTATCTCGAGGGGTACTGGGATACTTAATCTTTCTACGAGTTTTAGGTAGTCTGCTACGAAGATCACTTTTTTGGATGCCTGTGCAACTACCTTCTCCATCAACATCGCTCCACCACCTCCCTTGATAACGTTTCCATCCTTATCCGATTGGTCGAAGCTATCTATGGTTAAGTCAGGTTGCGGATACTCGTAAAGGCTGGAGACTCGAAGTCCATTCTCCAAGAGGAGCTGTCTAGACTGAAGAGACGTTGGTATAAAGATAAGGTCCATCTCTTTCTCCTGAACTTTCTTCTTGATGTAGCCAACCGCTTGAGCCATGGTTGTACCAGTTCCAAAAGCTATAACCATTCCATCTTCAATATACTCTAAAGCTTTTAGGATAGATGCCTCTCTAGCTTTCTTCACTTCTTCTGAGATCATCTATCATACTTACCACATTCTTCCTCAAAAACTCTTTACTCACGTATTAAGTCCTAGAAGTTTCTAAATTCCCCGAGTCCTCGGACTCTCCTTTATCTATGGCCGTCCAGAAGATTAATTAAATTATGAACTAACTGGGGAATAGACTTCAAGAAAAGGCCCAAACCTAGGAATAGGATAGAAGACACTTAGTATAAGGCCGCAATGGTTGTTTAAAGGCTCCTTCAATGGAAGCGACACCACAATCAATTCTACATACATGGCTGCGGTTTTTGCCTCACATGTTGACTAACCTATATAATGGATAATTATAAATCATCAATGCATCGATGTTTCATTTAACCTAATTTTGTTAGCTTGAATCGATTTCACTATCGTTTGTAAAAAAATATTATGTGAAACTAGTCGTATAAACTAAAGGATATAATGAATTATTAAGGCTGCTGTGAGTGCTAGAATTAGAGGTATTGGTAGTCCGGGCAGTTGCCTCCTCTTGTTTAGCGTGTACAGCACTATGATGTATCCTACTAGAATCGAGGCTGTCGAAGTAATCGCAGAAGCGATTCCGTAATTGAAGAGTATCGCTGATATCGTGAGAGAGTAGAAGAAGAGATCTCCAAGCCCTAGAGCTATATCACCTACCTCGACAACCAGTCCTCTCAGTAATGGTGCATCAGACTTAGAAATAGATGATAGATGACCCTTGAAGACTGCGACTACATCATATATAGAGATACCAATGATAAGTATCAGGAATGTCCAGTATGGTATGCTTACGCCTAGTATGCAGCCTGCGCCCGAAGCGATAAATGAAGCTGAAATAGATGACTTGAGCTCCCCTCCCTTCAATGTAAAGTATGTGATCAATGATGCTAAGATAACCGAATAGACGAGTAAAGCCTCACTTACAGAGATTCCGAAAAACACCATGCCTAAGAACAGGTACAGCATCGATATCCCGAAAGACACGATCCATATCAAAACGTATAACAAGCTCTTAAATAGTTTAGGCATCTTCCTAGCAATGTATAGTAGAACCACTCCAGCTATGGATATGATGACCATTATTAACAGGGTATTGAGGTATGGTGCAGGATTTACTAAGGCTTCAGAAGGAGGCACTGTAGGCTCAGGCTCTTCTAGGGGTGTAATAAATGGTCTATCAGGCTTAACATTGAGAGAGTGCACAATATATGAGAAGAACCATGTTAAACATATTGTAAACAGGACGGGGACATAGTTCAATAAATTACTTATCCTAGCAGTCTCCAACTCAATCGTAACTAGGTAAGGTCAAGAATAAAAACCATTACATTGGAAAACTTAATTAGAAAACTAAAATAAGATTCTTAGTGAATAACTATGAAATATAGATTGATGGATCTACTTGCATGCCCGATCTGTAAGAAGTTTCCCCTCGAGCTGAAAGTATTCACAGAATCCAGTATCCAGCCTCCCCAGAAGATCAGTAGATGCGAGCTATACTGCGCTTACCATAACATAGAGATCTCCAGCAACGTGCCCACAGACTGCTCAAAATGCTACAGCATCGAGATAAGAGATGGAATAATAATATGTAGCAATTGTGGAAGATGGTATCCGATAGAGGAAGAAATACCGAGAATGCTGCCGGACGAACTTAGAAAAAGAAATGAAGATGTAGGCTTTCTAAGTAAATGGAGATCAAGAATACCTGAGAAGATCTTGCTGGAAGGTAAACCATTCTCCCTAATATCCCAAAAAACCTAGACGAGCATAAAAAACCGTGTAAAGACAGTACTATAGGAGTCTGGGAGGCTTACCATACATTTAATTAATCAAAAACAATGAGAGGCACTATTTATAAGGTAAAGGTTTTTTAGGAGTTTTAACCTTAACATCCTCGTATAACTGAGGGGATAATAGATGAGCGTAGGACCATCCGGCGAGGCCGTAATCTTGGTGGGAAGAAAACCAACCATGAACTATGTTCTTGCAACGACTCTACCATTGACTGAAGGAAGAAAAGTCGTACTAAAAGCACGTGGAAGAGCAATAAGCAAAGCTGTGGACGTAGTTGAAGTAGTTAGGAGAAGATTCATCCATGAAGCACAAGTAGAGAATGTTAAGATTGGGACAGAGGAAGGCAGAGTTGGAAATGACGGGAGACCGAGAAACGTCAGCATCATCGAAATAGTCTTAGCACCACCAACTTCTACAGCATCCTCAACATCCAGCAAGAAGAAGTAAAGAACCACCCTTACCTTATTTATTTTTGACAAAGTTCTCTTTAATATCTAAAATTTATAGGTAAAGAATGAACATTTATTAAATGCCGAGACGTAGCCGACAAGAGAATATGAATGGATCAGATTCTTCTGAAAAGCCTTTAGTAGTTTTTCTCTTAGCATTAGTATCCGGGTTGTTGATGAGTGTTGTAAGCGTTTACGGTTTACTCATGTGGCTCTTCACACCCTATGTTGGCTGGGGTCAGCCGATGTATAGGCCGATGTGGTGCCCAATGTGTGGATGGATGATGGGCTGGGTTGACTGGGATTTCTTTATACCATTCATCGTATTAACTCTGGCATCTGGAATAATGATTCTCCTAAGTGGTTATATGGCCTATATGCATCCTCAAAACATACAACTTTGGGGGATAGTAATAGTCATCTTCTCAGTGCTGAGCTTATTGGGTAGCCGAGGCTTCATAGTAGGAGCGATCCTTGGACTAGTTTCAGGAATACTTGCGTTAACATGGAAGAAGATTTAGACGACATACTATAGGAAAAACGATCGTCAGTTTATATACTCGAGGCGATATAAGATTTATGATGTATTTATGGATGTCATCGAGGTCGATGAAGAATTTGTTAGGAAAGTTATCAAGCCTAGAAAAGCTTCATCGCATAAAGGTCAGAATGGCGTAGTGCTGGTGATTGGGGGCAGCTGGCTATATCACGGTGCGCCATTTCTATCTGCTATGGCTGCTTTAAGGTCTGGAGTAGACTTAGCCTACATAGCTACACCTGAAAAAACCGCGATATCTATTAGAGCGCTATCGCCGAATGTTATAGTTATACCTTTAACAGATTTGAAGCTTACTAGAGGTAGTTCGAGAAGGATAATGAATATTCTCCCATCAGTTGATTCAATCGTAATCGGTCCTGGGCTTGCTGAAGGAAGTGAGAAGGGAATAGAATATGTAATTCGGGAAGCTTTGGCCCTAGACAAGAAGCTCGTCCTGGATGCTACGGCACTATACTCTGGAGTACTTCAAAGAATCTCGGGGAGAAAAGTTGTTATGACACCTCACGCAGGAGAATTTAAAAGAGTCTTCAGAGAAGAATTGAGTATAGAATTGTATGGGCGGATCAACAAGGTAAAGGAGAAGGCTTCAGAACATAAAGTAACTATACTCTTGAAAGGAATGATAGACATCATCTCGGATGGAGAGAAGATAGCCATAAACAAGACTGGAACCCCGGCGATGACGACCGGTGGAACAGGAGATGTGTTAACGGGTATCGTAGCAGCTCTACTAGCTAAAGGTTCAGAACCGTTCGAGGCTGCAGCCGCAGGTGCATGGATTAATGGGAGAGCAGGTGAAGAAGCCGCCTCAATATACGGGCTACATATAACAGCTACAGATGTTGTAGAAAATATTCCAAAGGCAATGAAGCCCTTCGATTTTTTAGTTGACTAGCCATGATTGGGGAAACATTCCTATTTGCTAGGATAAGCCTGATCTCTGCAACACTACTCTACACATCATATCTTGATTGGAAGTATCGAGAAGTAGATGATAAAGTCTGGATACTATCAGGCATAATAGCTACAGCTTTAACGATTCTCGACATACTTTATGGATGGTCTACGGATAAGCTATTCCTCTCTCTACTTTCTATAGGTTTTTCAAGTGGTTTGGCATTCGGATTCTATTTCTTAGGATTTTACGGTGGAGCAGACGCTAAAGCCATTCTCCTAGTGTCTATAGGTCTCCCATTATATCAAGGTAGAAGTATTCATCCATTTACTGGTTTATCAACTCTAACAAACGGTCTACTATTCTCTCTAATCCTCCCTCTCGCTATTCTCATATACAATTTAACCCAGCTAATTAGAGGAAGAAATATCTTCGAAGGATTCGACTGTGAATCACATCTAAGAAAATTTCTCGCACTATTCTTCGGTGTAAGATTAAAGAATGCTAAGAATAAGAAATTCTGGTTCATCATGGAGGAAAAAAATCATGTTAGGAGATTCAAGTTCGGGTTATTTTCTTTAGAGCTTTCAGAGATAGATAGAGATGATGTATGGGCTACGCCCGGGATACCGCTCCTAATATTCATTACAGCCGGGTTCATCCACTACATATTTCTAGGAGACCTATCCTATACATTCTTTAAAACGTTGTTCCAAGCAATGAATCTAAAAATATATGATTAAGAAGAAGTTCGTCCAGAATAGAATTCCTAGAATACAAGAATCAAGATCAAGAACATCCATATTATTATCTTGAAGAATTTTAACTTAAATGCTCAGTAAGTTTAATTAATAAGTGGATATAGCTATAGTTTAGTAGAAGGGACATGGAGTTCTGTCCGAAGTGCGGCAAAGTCATGGTGTTAAAGAAGAAATCAAATAACTCTATTCTGGTCTGTCCAAAATGTGGATATGAGAAGAAAGCAGAAGAAGTCATAGTGACAAACCTTTCAAAGAAGCGTTCTAAACCTAACCTAGTCATGATAGAAGAGAGTGAAGGAGAGAAAGTTCTACCAACGACTAGTGACGTTGTATGCCCTAAATGTGGGAATAAAGAAGCTTATTGGTGGTCTATACAAACGAGAGCCGCCGACGAGCCCATGACTTTATTCTTTAGATGCACAAAATGTAATCATACCTGGAGAGAATACGGCTAAGCTACCTTGACAGAATATAGTATTTTTTGCAACCAGATTTTAAAGGTAGTCTTGAAAATTCTTCTTCACTCCCTATCAGCGAAAATAAACCGACTATTTCTACATTCTTCTTTTCAAGTATTTCAATAAGCTTGCCGAAGAATACACTCTCCGGAATATTAGTTGAGATCATAAGTATGCTCTCCCTCTTCTTGATTTGGTTAAAATAGACCCAGTAACATATTGACCATATGGATTCTGAATCATTTAAGATTATAGTAAAGAATTCATGGCTATCTGCAGGTATGGGCTCTCTAGTTATTATATAGAAATGACGTGAGGTAATAGTAGATAGATATGATGTTAATGGAATACTTAATAAGTCTAAAGCCATAAAAGACGTAATTTTCATTCCGGCAAATTCGTTTACAATATGTGCTCCGATAATCTTAATCATACTCGGGTTAAACATTATCTTAGAAACATCAATTATACCCCCATCTTTAGTAAACTGGGATATGAGAGATGACGTATTCAGGTTCAATATAAGATTCTTTAACAATCGTCTAGCCTTACTACCCTTAGGGATAGTCTTACCTGTTAAATATCTTGTAAGCGTAGAAACGGGAATACCCGTCAAGTTAGAAAGCTTCCTATAATTATATCTATCTTTAAGAACCTTAAGCAGATCAACCGCAATGTGACTAACCCCATTATCAATACTAAATAATTCTCTACTAAAATTTCTACTGGTAGACATAACCAATAGATTATCTTTTGAATAATCAATAGATAAACGTTATATCTCTAGAACCATAGAAATAATACCCAGAAGAATATAGAAAGAAATATGGTAAAAAATACTTAATAAAATCAACTGAAACTATTTTTCACCAAACGATACAGGCACAGTCTTCATCTGTAGGAGGGTCATCATCAAGATCTACCATGTTCAGATATTAAATAAATGCAAATGAGCGGGCCCGGAGGGACTTGAACCCTCGACCTCCGGCTTTCTCCTAATGTTCCGAAGGCCGGCGCCATATCCATTCTAGGCTACGGGCCCGGATACATTATGTATTTTTCTTCTTATTATTGCTTGTGGACTAGGCTTCAAATATTAATATTAACGTTGTTTTCAATTAATGCGAGGTGTGTTTAGGCTTTGTCCAGTGATTTAAGATTTGATTTTGAAGAAGCTGTTAAGGAGATAGTCTATTTTATCCAAAAAATTGTAGGAGGTAAAGACGTAGTGATCGGGTTGAGCGGCGGTTTGGATAGTAGTATTACAGCCACTCTGCTTGTTGAAGCGTTAAGCTCCAAGAAGGTTCATGGATTAATTATGCCTACATTCTTTACTCCTCCTGAAGATGTTGAAGATGCAACGTGGTTAGCTAACCATCTTAACATAGACTGTAAGATTATCCCGATAGATCGAGTAGTCGATAGTTATGCGAACCTACTGGATCTAAATCCTGACGATGAAAGGTACAGGATGCCTTTCGGTAATCTGAGAGCAAGGATTAGGATGAGTCTTCTATATTTTTATGCAAACCTTATAGATGGACTAGTAGCTGGAACAGGAGATAAAAGCGAGATCTTGATAGGATACTATACGAAGTATGGAGATGGTGGAGCCGATTTCCTACCTATCGCACATCTATACAAGACGCAGTTACGTGAACTAGGAGCGTACATGGGTCTCCCGAAGAGGATATATGCTAAACCCTCAGCTCCGAGACTCTTCCCAGGTCATACAGCATTAAGCGAGCTCCCAATAGACTACAGTAAACTAGACATACTATTGTTTAATATTTTTGATAAAGGATTAGGGGTGGAGGAGGCTGCAGATAAAGCAGAACTACCTGTTGATGTGGCTGTATGGGTTTGTAGAAGATATCATGCAACTGAACATAAAAGAAAGATGCCCCCCTCACTCCTGGAGATAAAGCATATTCCACCCATTCTCTAGAGACTAAGATATATTTTCTGCTTTAGGTTTCGTAAATAAAATATGGATGGTCACTTAGGTTTTCTGAATTGCAGTATTGTTTGATAATCTTCTTCGCTTATTCTTATTATGCTTCCACGGAAAGGCGTTTTCAGATGACGCCGAGCCTTCAATATAGATAGCTTTTCTGCTACTTCTTCTAAAGTTATGGGTTTATCCCATGCTTCTGCTTCTGAGAAATTGACTGAGTAGTCGAATGCTTCTGAAGGCATACCAATTATATGGAATCTCTGCTCCGGAGTCATAGGATGGGGTTCTGTAGCTACTATGCCGCATCCCTTAAATCCTCTTTCATCTTTTCCAGTTACATAGAAGAGTACACGGTCTCCAGGCTTAATATTATTAACATTTCTCGTACGTGAGTTTAGAGACCAGAACTTGTTCTTAACACGGTCTTTCAGAACTTCTCCAGCTGGTATAATTCTATCCATCAATCTATGATCTTTTACAACCAGTATCCAGTAAGATACCATGTCCGTAAAAATGTTCTTTAATCATCTATAAATCTATTCCTTTTATCTCCAAGAAGATAGAACAGCATGATTATGAGAGTAAGACTTCGAGATGAGTCTGAAGATCTCATTAAATCTGTTATGTCATGCCAAGTCATAGAAGAGGTCTACTGGAGTCTTATACGTCGGCAATCATGAAGGCGACTGTATATAAAGGACAACTATATGAAGTATTTATTTTCTAGAAGATGTTTAACACTATCTTAGAGACGTTTATGAAGGTTATATTCTAATTCTTCAACACTCTAATAGGAATGATTCAATCATTTATAAGAAGTGAGCTAAGAGATTATTTGATTAAGATACCTAACCTAGATCTTGATCTATTGTTCGATTGTTGGAGTAAACCTCTTCCCGAAGGTTTCAGAGTTAATACTTTGAAGCTGCCAGAAGAATACATACTAGAGAGGTTGAGGGAGAAGAACACTGTTTTTAGGAAGATTTCATGGGCTAGGTATGGCTATATCTTGGAGACCGAGTTCCAGCTTGGGACTATGATAGAGCATATGCTTGGGTTAATCTATCTTCAAGGCCCAGTATCCATGGCTCCGGTGGAAGCTCTAGATCCGAGTCCCGGCGACATAATACTTGATATGTGTGCAGCACCTGGAAGTAAAAGCACCCAAATATCTCAGCTACTTCAAGGTAGAGGTGTCCTCGTTGCAAATGACCCAATAATAGATAGATGTAAAGCACTATCGTCGAATCTTCAAAAATTTGGAGTATACAATGTAGTAATAACTACTCTGGATGGAAGGGTTTTCCCAAAGATGGTTGGAGAATTCTTCGATAAAGTTCTCGTAGATGCACCTTGCAGTTCACTAGGAATTGTGAGTAAAGACTGGCGGATAGTGAAGAACTGGTCCATGGATAACGTATACAGGTTATCTAGACTGCAGCTACAACTTCTTAGGTCGGCATTTGATTGTTTAAAGCCTGGTGGAGCTCTAGTCTACTCTACATGTACTTTAACCATCGAAGAAAATGAGCTTGTCGTCCACAACCTACTTGAATCTAGAGATAATGCGTATATTGAAGAGATCAAGTTAGATGGTTTAAGATATGAAGAAGGATTAACAGAGTGGAATAACTTGAGGCTTAATGAAGAATTATTGAAGAGCCTAAGAATATATCCATATCATAACAGTGCTGAAGGCTTTTATATTGTAAAGATCAGGAAAAGCGGTTGAGAAAATGAGGATCCTAGATCATTCTAGTAGAAAAATACTAGAGAAACTACTTTACGACCAGCATGGAGTTAGAGACGCTTTTAGAGAATTCGTCTTGGTCATGGGCGGGGATGGGAAGATAAGAGCAACAACTCTTGAAACGGTCGAGGTCGCTGGAAAGATTAGAAAAGTCTTGCAGATTGGATTATATGTTGCAAAATATAGAAAGAGCAAAAATGAAGTCTTCCTATCTATTGATGGAAGTCAACTGCTGAATGACCAGCTAACCAAGAATGTGGTAGAATTAAGTGAAGAAGAATGTAGAGAATGGATGCGTGGGGCACCCGTAAAACTATCTACCGACTCTTATGGCAAATACGTTGTAGGCAAGATAGAGAAGATTTATCTTGGATCTGCAAGAGTCTCGAGAGACGGTAAAGCTTATCCTCAGGTCGCGGCATGGAGAAGAATTCCTGAAGAATAATATGGTTGATTAGCTGAAGATTATGTCACTATGAGGGATTCAGTTCTACCGAGAGCTTATATGGAACGTATCTACTAGTATAATATAGTGCGTATCCTCTTGTTAAGCCCATGCCGTAAAATTCTCTAGATTCCACATAGAGTTGAGTCGCGGGGGTAGTCCATCCATCTACGAAATCGAATATATATAAACTGAACAAAACCTTCTTCCTACCGTCTTCACCTATTCTCAGTAGTAGTTCATTAACATAGTTCTTATAGTCTGTTAGGGTTGTGTTGTCGGTTCGAGCATAATATATTGTGTAGACCCATGGAGCAGTTTTCAGGACAACATAATCGGATGATTCTATGAGTTTTATAGTTTCTTCTATACAGTATGTTGATTCCGGACCTTCGACGAATACTAGTTTTCCTCTATTTCTTAGTTCTTTGATGAGTGGAAGAATGTGGGATGTGCCTCGAATATTTTCTTTCCATCCGCTCCAACCCATCAAATATACGCCGTCAAAATTCATATCTCTTATTAGTCTAGTGATCTTTTCAGCAAAATATTCTGAGTAGAGGCGTGAACTGACATTATCGATTTCGATCGTGTTATTGAATAAGAGTATGCCCGATTCACTGATTACTTCTGGATGATTTTTAACCCAATCCGTAGAATATCCTTGTACACTGTAATGTGGCTTAATTTTTTCAATCTTGAGATAGACTCCTAACAATACTTTCACATTTCTAGAATGAAGTTCATTGATTAACCATATGACGTCGCCTACTGTCCACTTGTTTGAGCCTGTCCGAAATCTAGTATACTCTGTTATATCATTGCCATAATCGAGTTTATCGTAAGTGTTTACGAAGTCTGGAGACCAAGTTAAGACAACATAATTTACATCATAGTGTTTAAGATACGAGTCGACACTTACACTATTTCTAGGAATAAAAGCTGAGTCAACACTTTCAGGGATGCCTATTCTAATATCTGTTCTCGGTAGAACTACGCCGGTGGGGGTAGCCATTATTGATAGCACCAAAAGAAATGATACTATAATCCCTATTATACCCCATCTGCTAGTAATTAGCTTAAATTCTAACATTCCGAGATTGAGTAAATCAAGCATTAATCTAACCATGAATATTCCACCTAACACTGAGCTGACCACGAGCGTCACAGCTCCAATCCCGAAGTCATAAGTGTCAGGTGTGTAGATCTTTCCTATGTAATCTATGCTGTAATTTGACAGTATCGTTACAGAAGAAGCTAGCCAGATAACCCCAGTCACCATGAATTGCGTAAACTTATATAATGTTTCTCTACTTCCAGTGAATCCATAATATAGTAAAATCAGTGGAATGAACGTTAACGTATGCTGTATATTGACTTTCGGCGACATAGCTATGAATGTTAATACGGTTGCTCCGAGAATTCTAATATACTCATTAACATTATTTGGGAATTTTCTAAATGAAGCGGCCAAGGCCACAACATAGACTACTATAGGGACGAACCAGAAGATGGATGTATTAATTACCGTAGATAAAGCTGTCCAGTAAGTAAATGTTCCTACACTTTCTGCATGCTGGAGTATGTGCGTTAAGTATTGGAGGGGTGTGCTTAGGAAGGGTAGCGATATAAGTAGGAAGACGATGAGCGGTGCCACCAAAAGATTCAGCAAGATTTTCTTCTTGTCTTCTTTCTCAAGTTTAATGAGATATACCAACGTGGGTGGAATAAGTAGGGCTGGCAGGATTTTAACAGCGATGCCTATGCCTGTTAGAACACCCGCAGTCATGTATTTTCTATCCAAGATTGATGAGAGAGATGCAACCATGAAGAGCACCGCTATAGAGTCGAACATGCCCCAGATGGATGAAACAAAGAACACGATTGGATTGAATAACCAGATAGATGTAAGGATTAATGATTTCTTCTCACCGTATCCAAGCTTCTTAACAATTCCATAGATGAGAAAACCCACTAGTATATCTGATATTATTATTGGCAATTTTATCATGAAAATAGTGAAGTACATGTTTTCAACTATTCTTCTAAGCATAGCTACGATGGCTAACCAGAAGAGCCATACGGGTGGATAAGCATAGAACCCCCAAGGATAATCAACTGGATTCTCCTTTAGATATATGTTTATGTTGGATAACGCAAGTTCTCCTGATTTGATCCAGATATACATGTCCCATGGATGTCCAAAGAAAGGTGAAAAGACTAGACGTAGAATGAATGCTGATAAAAGTATCGCTGTAAGTCTTCGATTCACCATATCTAATCATTCTTAGACGATAGATATCTGATAAACATTATGTGGACATAATCTTTATAGTATAAGATATGGTATGAGTGTGAGACAATGAAGGATGACGTTCTACGATTCTACCTTAAGAATAAAGTGAGCTTGTTCGGCGTTGGAGAAGACTACGAAAAAGCTGAATACATAGTATTTGGAGTCCCATTTGACTCTACTACTACTTTTATTCCAGGATGTAGATTCGGCCCATTCGCCATCCGGCTATTCTCGGAGAATATAGATCATCCAAACATAGATGAAGCATATTCGAAGATTGCCGACCTAGGAGACCTGGCCCCTACACTTAGTGTTGAGTGGATGTTGAAGAGAGTCTACAGGGTAGTCAAGGAAATAATTGGATACCGTAAGAAGCCAATCATACTAGGCGGGGAACACACCTTAACACTCGGCTCAATAAAAGCTTACGCAGAATATGTTAAGCCCATGTTATTGGTCTTCGATGCGCATCTCGACTTACGCAGCGAGTTCATGGATACTAGAATAAATCACGCAACATGGCTTAGAAGATTATTGGAGAAGAGAGCTGATGAGAAGGTAGCGATAATAGGTTACAGAGATTTCTCCAGGGAAGAGTTGGAATACGCTAAAAAGAATATTGACTTACTCATCTCAACTCAAGACGTAGAAAGAGATGTGGATAAGGAATTAGATAGATTCAATGACTTAATAGAAAGCTCTGAGAAAGTATACGTTAGCATAGACCTAGATGTAATAGGTTTGGAGAATAACGTCGGTGTATCCAACCCATCACCGAATGGTTTAACTCTCCCACAGATAACTAATTTTTTCAAAAAGATACCTAGAGAAAAAATCGTCGGCCTAGATGTTACAGAAGTAAACCCATTGATCGATAAGGGAGCATCAGCATCTCATGCAGCCTACTTAATCTCCTACATTCTCTTCCATAAACAAGACTAAGTATGATATAGCTATAATCCAGCTGAGCTTGACGCAAAAATGTCCCGAGAATAAGGTGATCTAAACCTCTAGGAGGCGGGCTTCCTCAATGTTTCCAGTACTTTTCTTGAAATATCATTTGGGACTCTATCTCTATTGGCTTCATTTAAAGTTATTAGGTTGCTACCTACCGTCTTCTTAACCTCATTGACTATTGGGTGAGACGCTCTATAATGGACTGTCAGAATGGCTGGAATACTATGTGATAGAATCTTTTTAACTGCATTAATAAATTTGCTGCTGTAGAGTTCCATAGGTCCAACTTCATCAACGATTACTACTTCCGCAAAGTTCAAGCCATTCAATATCCCGGCTACTCCTACGTTCTCCAGAATCTCTAGGTCTACGAAGTATTTTCCGACCCGATATGAAGTCGTGAAGTCTACGTGGGCCATTACTTCGCTTTCGCCGGTGGCTATTCTAGTTACCTTGAACCCCACACGTCTTCCGGAAACCCGTATCTCCTCAGTGTACATTCCATCAACCTTTACATTCGACGATTCCAGTATGTTTTTTATCTTGAGTATGGCCGTAGTCTTACCGCATCCGGGTGGGCCTGTCAAGACATACAGGATTCTCAATATACTTCACACCCATATTCTTCTAGTCTGGTCTGCATAACTTTATCGATTGTTTCCCAGCTACATCTAATGAATTCTCTTGCTATGCTTCCCGACGCCAATACCTCTCTTACAAATCTTCTAGTCTTAGGGTCATGTGGATAACCTGAGCCGAAATCTCCAAATCTATCTTTAAGCTTACTTATCTCTCTATCTCTGGTTACCTTAGCTATTATGGACGCTGCAGAAGCTACTGGATAGTTCTTGTCTGCTTTATGTTCTAGAACAAGGTGACATTCATGTTTAAGCATTTTAGATATTAATGACTTGAGTTTTTCAGAATCTCTAAACGGCGAATCAATGTAGGCTATATCTGGTTTAAGCTCATCTATTATCTCTACGAATTTTTTTGCTTCCAGCTTGTTTATCCCCTCCATCTTGTTCTTTCTAGTCTCAGAGTCTACTTCCTTAGCAGTTAAAATTACTATCTTACATCGTATAGCTAACTTCAGAATCTCTTCATAAAGTCTTTCTCTTTCTTCTGGGCTGATTTCTTTCGAATCTCTAACTCCTAGTTTTACTAACCCTCCTACTCTGTCTTCATCTATCAAGATGCCCGCTATAACCATCGGTCCTATTACGGAGCCTCTCCCAGCTTCATCTATGCCGCAGACGGATCTACCCATATTACTTCAACATTAATTCCTCGTATCTCCTAAGCTCTTGTACGCTCCTCTTTATATCGCTGAATAGTTTTTTAGCCTCATAGACGTCTTCAACCCCTATTTCTTCCCTATTGTTCGCTTTCGCTATCTCCATGCTCGGTCTAATAAGCTGTACAGCGTATCTAAGCGTTGACTCAACACCTATGTCTGTCAAGGCTTCTAATGCTTCATTCGATATCTTTACTTTTTCTTCAGCCGCTCTTATCTCTAGGATTTTCTTAATTTCATCTCTTGCATAGGGCCTGGTACTTATTATCAGTAATCTATCTAGGAGATCTAGGGGGATCCCGTGAGGAGATTCTATATCTGTTCCTCTGACTCTTGTTACTCCACGGTTGCTTGCAAATATTAGTATCGGTGCAAGCTCGCTCTCCATAGCTGCGTTTAAGAAAGAGAACGCTTCTACATCAAGTAAATGCACTTCATCTATGAACAGTACTCCTGGGATTATTTCCGCTGTCCCTTCTTCAAGCCTCTTCTTAACCATCTCGTCAACTTCTTTCCTTATCTCAGAGTCTATCTCTTTAGTCGATGGCCCACCGAAGAGTAGACTGAATAAACTTCCTCCCCGATGCTGTGCAGATATCTGGTCTAGGTCGTGGAGCGTGAGAACATAGACGAATTCTTTATTCTTCTCTACTGGTCCACTAGGTCTAGGTACAGGCTTCTCATCCCATGAAGTTATCTCATATTTCTCGGTTGCTTCTTCTGATCTACCAAGCTTTGTCACTTTCCCCGTCTCCGCATCTATCATTATTATGTCGCCTATTGTTACTCCCTGTTGGATCATGTGAAGAGCGATGCTCTGACCCGCTCTGAACACCCTCTTATCATCCTTAGTTGCTAGACCGATAACCACGTGATCGGGAATTTCCTGGTATGGGTTGTAAGGATGCTTTCTGGACTTTATATCTAGCTGAGTTACTTCACCCTCGTATACGTGCCTCTGCTCTCTCAATCTAACGCCTATCGCTTTCCTCATAGCTTGAGTGAGAACCTCAGTCTTCTTTAATTCCGACGAATAGATCTCGGAGCCGCTCAACGCAACGAATGGAACATCTTTACCAAGTTCCTTAGCAATACCATATGCGATAGCAGTCTTACCTGTACCGGGTGGACCAGCGAACAATACTGCTCTACCAGCCATCTTGCCCTCCTTGATCATCTTAACAACGATTCCAGCTGCTTCTCGAGCTTCGGTCTGTCCAACCAATCCATCAGCTATAGGTTTCGCTCTCAAACCATCAAGTCCGAGACCTTTAATGTGGGAATGTGCACCTATCCTCGTTATTCTTCTACCTGAATATTCTGTAATATCTGTCAACGCCATCCTACCCACCCCATCTTAGAGAAAATAGAAGTAAGATAAATCTCTCACTCTATTATGTTTTTCTTTTATTTTAAGGTAAACCGAACTAACATATAGAAAATATTAATAATCCTTTAATGAATGTGTAGACATGACTTCTATTAGATGGCTGGGCCACGCAGCCTTTGAGATAGAGATAGCGGGTAAGAGAGTTCTAGTAGACCCGTTTTTAAGCGGGAATCCATCTTCTCCCCTGAAGCCTGAAGATCTCCAACACATAGACGTTATTGTTATAACGCATGATCATGGAGACCATTTCGGCGATTCTGTGGAGATAGCGAAGAAACACAACTCTACAATTGTATCAATTTACGAGACAGCTAATAAGGCAGGTGGTGAAGGTGTACAGAATTGTATCGGGATGAATATTGGTGGGACGGTTAAGATAGATGGGTTATCAATATCTCTGACGCCTGCACTTCATTCGTCGTCTTCTAATCCATGCGGGGCAATATTATCGGATGATAGAATCAGTGTATACCATGCAGGGGATACGACCGTATTCCACGATATGAAGCTTATCAGACAATTATACAAACCTTCTATAGCTCTGTTGCCGATCGGCGGATTCTATACTATGGGACCCAGAGAAGCAGCATTTGCGACAGCTTTGATCAAGCCTAAAATCGTTATTCCGATGCATTATAATACTTTCAATGTGATAAAACAGGACCCTGAAGAATTCAAGCGTGAGTTAAAGCGTATGAAAATCAGAGGGGTAAAAGCAGTTGTATTGAAGCCTGGGGAAGTATTCCAAGTCTAGCAGAAGGATAACCATGATCAGCTACTTCAGTATATTGGTGTAAGTATCGGCAAAACCTGTTTGGCTTTTCCGACACTCCTAATCCTATCTGATAGATGTCTAATTCTAGATGCCGCTCCTTTTACAATTATTACTAGTAGACAGTCTTCTTCCGTTAAATGTAGATGTAATGCTGATGGTATTATATCCATAAAATCATGTTGTACATCCGTCAAATCTTCTTCGAGACCTTTGACGTCATGAGAATAATGTACCATTATGACGCCTGCTACGTTCTCTCTACCACTTAGCCTCCAGCTATTTACTGTTATGAAAGCTCTTATAGCCTCCTGTAAGCCTTGAGATCTTGAAGCGATGCCCATCTCTCTTAATATCTTATCAAAGTTTTCTAGAAGCTCAGCGGGGAAAGATACGCCAGTCTTAACAGTAACTTTTCTATTCCTTGAAACTTTTCTCGCCGCTCCCATAGATTCCGATAACCTCTTCAAGACATTAATCTAAGAATTGTCTTATATCTATTTTCTCCATAACTAACTGGGAGATGCTCTATTATAGCTCCAGCAATGTAACTTCTCTTAGAGATAACCATCATCTAGGTAATTTCCTGAATGATTCCATAAGAATAAGTTTTAGGGAAAAAATGGTACGATGCCAAGCATGTCTCAAGCTATTATTAGCTCATATTTTTTTCTTCTTATGTATTACTTGTTTCGGGTCTTTTATCAGTAAAGCTATCTCCCATATTATTAATGCAGTTACTACTAGGACAAATCCTAGGATAGTTGATTCAAGCGTTATCTCTAAGAGTTCTGCTCCTTCTGTAAAGTATCCTATTAAATTATCTATGAAAATCATCAATGATGCTCCCCAAAAGATCAAACTCAGGAACTTCAACATGTATCTATCATCTTCAGCTTTAACATACCATAATGCTGTAGAGATTGTTGCAGAGAATAAAAGTATTATTAACCACATCTCTATCAGTAAAGTTTAATAGTAACAATTATTTAACTATTTGGTGTTACCGGAGGAGATAACATGGCATGCTTTTTAACACCCATGTTTATAGCTATGGTTACTACGTTTCTTCAGAAGATTTCAATTAAGAAGGCTGAAAAATTGAAGCTATCTATATTGAATACGTTACTTTGGGGTGGTTCCATACTTCTAGCGGTAGAACATGTATGGCATGGTGAAGTGGTTCCATGGCCACCTTTCTTAACAGCTATGGCTAACCCAGTAGAGGTGCCAGTCATGCTTCATGAAATGATGTTTACCGGAGGATTAATGACGGTGACTATCTTCACGATCTGGGGACTTATACTAGCCATCCCGAACATAATGTCTAAACTTCCAGTAACAACTCAAAGACTAAAGGATACAACGCTACATAGAACAGCTTAACCGAAAATCTAAGATTAGGTTTCCACTCAGAATCATGCCTGTCTAAATGATTTCTTCTTTACCAGGTCATAGACTTTTCTCGTTATTTCTTCTAGCTTCTCTTTTAATTGTTCTGAGACCTCTTCAGATATCGTGTAGACGTCCGATACCTCTATCCCGATAATCTGAATCTCTCTCGGCATAGGTATGCCTAGTTCCTTCATGACCTTCAGTGTTTCAGATAGATTCATATAGTGGGGGCTCCATACAGATTGTTTCCCTACTTCATCTATGTCAACTTCTACTACTTCTCCAACCGGATGCTTAGATGTGACTACACTGTCGACTATTATTGCGAGCTCTCTACCTTCGATGTAGTCTATTAATGGGAGACCAGACTTATCCATGATCTCAACTTCAAACCCTTCATTCTCTAATACAGGTTTTAATTTTTCTCCTACGAGCAGAGATACTTTATCATCTCTAAATAGGTAGTTTCCGATAAAAAGTATGAGGGGCTTACTGTTCATTCGGGATATTTATTCTCTAGGAGACTCTATATACCTTATGGAGTGTGAGTCCTCAGTTATCTCTAAGATGAAGTGACTGGATTGAGTATGGTCTCGGTATTCCTTATTCACTGCTATTTCCCAATTCTTGATACTAGTTCATCTGAGTCTATGATTTTCAGCAATTCGCCTTTAGAAGAGTAGAGGTGTAACTTAAGCGATATTCTTTCGGATAGGCTGTGTGTCCCACATGCATGACATGGATCGTAGGCTCTGAAAGCCATCTCCACCATGTTTAATATTCCTTCATCTATCTGCCCCGCCCTAATTATGGATCTCGCGGCCTTATCTACTGAGAGGGCTATCCGCGCAGCGTTATGTTGTGTTGCCACGAGCAAGTTTGCTTTCTTCAATACTCCGTTCTCATCTGTCTCATAATGATGTATTAAGGTTCCTCTAGGCGCTTCAACCACACCTATCCCTACGTCCGGAATAGCTGAGGGCAGATTTCTTACATCCTTGCTTTCTATATCTGGATCATAAGCTAGTTCCCTGAATCTTTCAGCCGCGTAGACTATTTCTATTACTCTTGCCCAGTGGTTCGCCAGTGTATGATGTACAGGTCTTCCTCCTAGTGTCTCATACATTTCCTCATATGCTTCCTGCGCTTTCGGTGTAGCCATTCCATCGGCGGCATTTAGCCTCGCTAGAGGCGCTACACTCATAATCCCGCTGTCTTCCCCATCTGTAAATCCCTTCCACCCAATCTTTCTAAGGTAAGGGAATTTTATATACGTCCATGGTTCTACATGTTCTGCTATATAGTCCAAGTATTGGTGAACGTCGAACTTTGCATATTCTGTCCCTCTAGGTGAGACAACTCTAATTCTGCCGTCATAGAAGTTTACTCTATTCCTATCGTCTACGAGGCCCATGTAGTATGTTCTATGAGTGTATGCTTCACTCGTTATGAGATCGACGTACTCCTTGTTGCTTAAAACTATGTCTTTGAAGACTCTGTAGGTGAATTCCGCGAATTCCACTGCTTCGTCAGAGGTTTTCTTAGCTGTCTCTATTGCTTCTTCAGACAATGGCTTAGAGATTCCCCCAGGTAGACCAAAGACTGGATGTATTGTTTTTCCACCAATCATCTCCATAAGCTTCCTCAACTTCTTCCTCATCTGGATAACCCTCAAACCTACCTCTACTCCAACCTTCTTGATCACCCCTACAACGTTTCTCTCCTCCTTGGAGGCCTTCGGCCCGACTATGAAGTCAGGTCCGGCCAGAATGTAGAAATGCAAAGCATGATCTTCCACCATGAATATGTTGTAGAACATTTCTCTAATCTTCTTGGCTGGCTCCGGCGGATCGACCTTATACAAGTCATCCAACGCTTTCGTGGAGGCCATATGATGCGCTGTTGGACATACACCACATATTCTAGGCGTTATCTGAGGCATATCTTCTGCATGCCTACCTACAGCGAACTTTTCGAAGCCTCTAAGCTCCGGTATCTGTAGATATGCTTTAACGCAGTTTCCAGCATCATCCAGCACTATTACTATCTTACCGTGACCCTCCAATCTTGTGATAGGATTGATCACAACCTCCTTCATGTTTATCACCTCTCTGCTAATATTATCTTTCCTCTAAGCCTTGAAGCTGGTAAAGAATATCTATAGAATACGCCCATTGGGTCCAGGATCTTCCCAAGTACTTTCTTGATCTCTTCTTCGTCTGCATAGTCTACTATACTCGCAAAATATGATATCGCTTTCCCACCGTAATCTATTACTTCGTCTAGCGGGCCAAAGCATCCAGTACACGGCATAGCTGCTTTTATACAGAGTGCACCGCATCCTCCACGAGTCACTGGTCCAAGACATGTTAACCCCTGTGTGAGAAGACACTTAGATGGGTCTGCCAATACTTCATGTGGCCTCTTAACATCCTTGATTAACACTTTATCGGGCTTGGTTTCGTTTAGCGGGCAATCGTAGCATAGGGATTTATCGGATGCTCCTAGTACAGAGCCTCTAGGTGGAAGATTGCCTGAGAGTAGCGTCTCTATAGCTTTCCACGTAACATCAGGTGTTGGAGGACAGCCGGGTACATAATAATCTACGTCTACTACGAGATCTAGTGGTAGGAGTCGTGGAAGAAGATCAGGCAACTCCAGTGTTATCTCTTCTTCTACTTTGGTTTTTAGCTGTGGTCGTGTTTTGTCAGGGTTTTCTACTGTTGGTGCTTCATGATAAACATATCTCAGTATTTCTTCTCTACTATAGAGGTTTGCTAGCCCTGGGACCCCGCCCCATGCTGAGCATGCTCCGTAAGCGATAACCAGTTTGGATTTCCTCCTAAGCAATTTTACTACATGTTCATGTTCAGTAAGTCTAACTCCACCATTTATGAAGCTTGCAGTAATCGATCCATCAGGCAAATTTTCTACGTCTTGGATTTTGTAATCCATAGCCACTGGCCAGAACACAATATCTACTAGGTTAACGACGTCAAGGATCTTATCGGCGAGGTCTACTACCGCTTCCTCGCATCCTCCACAACTTGCACACCAGTATAATGCGATCTTGGGTTTCTCCATATCTAGACCGTCTCCTGCAGTTTTAGTGGACCTAGAGACTTAATTTCCTGATACATCTCATTCGCTACTCTAACGAATTTCTCTGCTTCAGATGCAGAGATCCATTCAAGTCTAAATCTTTCTTTCTCTATCCCGAATCCTTCAAGAACCCTCCTTAGGAGAGTCATTCTCCTCAATGCTTTAATATTCCCCTCGATGTAGTGGCAGTCGCCTGGATGGCATCCTGCAACGAGGACTCCGTCGGCACCTCTCCTAAAAGCTTCAAGAATGAATTGTGGATCGACTCTCCCTGAACACATGACTTTTATTACTAGAAAGTTTGGAGGATACTTCATACGACTTACGCCAGCTAGGTCTAGAGCAGCATAAGAGCACCAGTTGCATGCAAAAACAACTATTCTCGGCTCAAGGTCTTGACTCACTTAAACCACCTTTATTATTCACATTTTTTAACTTTTTTGCAGTATTTAGCGATATCAGAATTACTTATAGAGAGCCGCGAGAACTTGGCTCTTTAATTGAGCATCCTTGAAGCCGAACTGCTGCATCACACCCGTCGGGCATGAGGCTACGCATGCCCCGCAACCTTTACATACTGCTGGGTCTACTTCTGCAATTCTCCTATCTTCATAGGTCTTTATTCTTATAGCATTGTATGGACATATTCCCACGCATATTGAGCAGGCACTACATCTCTCATCATCTACTACTGCTACCAATGGTTCAACTATTGCCTCTTCTTTTACAAGCAATGTCAAGGCTTTAGAGGCTGCAGCACTTCCAGAATCTATCGCCTCTACGATGTTCTTCGGTCCAGTGACTGTGCCCGCAAGATATACTCCATCAGTAGCGGCTTCAACGGGTCTGAGTTTTAAATGAGCTTCTCTAAGGAATCCTTCTGGACCGCATCCTACCTTCACTATTGTTCTAATTCTATCGATATCTTTAGGAGGCTTCATTCCCACTGATAGTACTACTAGGTCGGCGGAGATGGATACTTCTTCCTGGATTGTTTCTTCAAAGAATCTTACGTCTATGCTTCCATCAGGGTTGACGAGAACGTTTGGAGCTTCTCTATATCTTGCAAACCTGATCAGTCTCTCTCCAGCTCTGAGATAGAGTTGTTCATCTCCTCTACTGTATGTTCTTATATCTTTATGAAGGATGTATATGTTCGTTTCAGGATATCTCTCCTTGATTACGAGAGCATTCTTTATCGTGGATGAGCAGCACATCCGGGAACAGTATGGATACGCATTCGGAGTTATATTAAGCGACCCTACACACATTATGAATACTATGCTCTTCGGCTGTATACCGTTTATCTTCAGTTCACCCTTCGTCGGGCTCTCTTCGTCAAGCATTCTTTCAAGCTGGAATAATGTTAACACTCTACTGGATACACCATAACCGAACTCTCCAATCAGAGGTTCATATGGTTCATGTCCTGCTGCAAGTATTACTGCTCCCACGTTTAACTCTATTTCTTCAGGCTTCTCTGCAAGATTTACAGCGTTCCTCGGGCAGACTTTAACGCATTCGAGGCATCTAGTACAGTTTTCATGGTCTATGACATAAAGTGGTGGGTATGCTCCTAGATACGGTAGGTAGATTGCTTTCCTCTTCGTTAACCCGAACTCATACTCGTTTGATACCTCGACTGGACATACTCTAACACATTCACCGCATAGATTACATTTTTCATTAACGTGCCTTGGCTGTCTAACCACTCTTATCTTGAAGTTTCCCACTGACCCGCTAACATCTATTATCTCCGTATTTACGTAAATATTGATGTTCGGATTGTCTACGACTTGCTTCAACAATTCACCTACTACATCTTTTCCTTTCAATTCTGTATGTGCAATTCTTCCAAGCCTAGCGGTATTTCCACCTAATACTGGTCTTCTCTCAATGAGATAAACCTTGAAGCCTTTAAGAGCCAGTTCTCTGGCAGCAGATAATCCTGCTACTCCGCCTCCCACGATCAAAACGTTCTTGTTTACCTTGAAAGTTATATCCTTAAGTGGTTCAAGCAATGATGCTTTAGCTACGGCGACTCTTATCAATGTATAGGCTTTCCATGTTGCAGCTTCTCTACTCTCTGAGTGAACCCATGAACAATGCTCTCTAATGTTTGCTATTTCTAGCAGGTATGGGTTTAGTCCGGCTTCGATCAAAACATTTCTAAAAGTATGCTCATGCATAGTTGGAGAGCATGCTGCTACGACAATCCTGTTTAGATTATACTTCTTTACTCCTTCTTTAATAATTTCTTGACCTGGAGCAGAGCACATAAAGATGTAATCTCTTACCTCTACAACGTGTGGGAGATTCTTAACGTATTCAACTACTTCTTTTATGTTTACGGAGCCGGCTATGTTTACTCCACAGTGGCAGATGTATACCCCTATTCTAGGCTCCTCATTCATGGACTACACCTTCAGCAAGTATAGATGCTTTAACCGCTGCCGAGCTAGCCTGTATAACTGAGTCTGGAATATCTTTTGCACCTGCTGCTACGCCAACGACGTAGACTCCGTCTATATCTGCTGCTACAGGCTCTATAATTGGATTCTTTAAAAGTATGTATCCGTCTTCTCCGATCGGTAAAGATAATGCCTCCGGATAGACAGGTTTAACCCCTACGGCCAGAACAACCATCTCTACTCTTATAGATTTCTTGACGCCTGTGAATGTATCTTCATACGTTATTATCAAATCTTTAGTCTCGGGATCCTCTTCAATCTTCGCAGGTTTAGCTCTAATGAATTTCACCCTGAATTCTCTCACGGCTCTATTATAGAATTCTTGATATCCTTTCCCGAATGCTCTGAGATCCATGTAGAATATTGTGCAGTCAACTTCTGGTAGATGTTCTTTAGCGAGGATTGCATGCTTAACGGAGGCCATACAGCAGAAAGCTGAACAGTTCGGGTTAACCTTAACATCTCTAGAACATACACACTGTATGAAGGCTATACTTTTCGGATGCTTATTATCAGACCTTCTCATAATCTCTCCCCCAGTCGGTCCAGTAGATGATAAGAGTCTTTCGAATTCCAGCGATGTATATACATTTGGATATTTTCCGTAGCCGTATGTTGGAGCAATACGTGGATCCATTAATTCGTACCCCGTAGCGACGATTATCGAGGCTACGTTAAGTTCTAGAGTTTCAGGTTTCTGCTCAAAGTTTATCGCCCTGGTTGGGCAGAATCTTTCACATACACGGCATATCCCCTTAGTAAAGTAGAAACAGTGTTCTCTATCTATGGTTGCTTTCAGAGGTACCGCTTGAGGGAAGGGAAAGTATATTGCCCTCCTATTACTCATCCCTAGATTAAACTCGTCTGGAACTTTTGACGGGCACTTGGAGGCACATTCACCACACCCTATACATTTATCTTCATCAACATATCTAGGCTTCTTAAGCACCTTAACATAGAAGTCCCCCGCCTTCCCTTTAACCTCAACTACCTCCGAATATGTTAAGAGCCTTACCATAGGATGTCTCGCGACAGAGACCATCTTAGGAGTAAGAATACATGAAGAGCAATCAAGCGTTGGAAACGTTTTATCTAGTTGAGCCATTCTACCACCTATACTCGGACTCTTCTCGATGAGGTACACTTCTACTCCTTGATCTCCTAGATCTAAAGCAGCTTGTATACCAGCAATACCTCCACCGATAACCAAGACAGATTTAGGCATGAATACCACCGCCCTTAGATTGAAAATGTTTCTTCAAGTCTGAAAAATATACTGCGAATGGTCTATAGGCTAAGTGAGCCCACTTAGCAAAAGGCACTTCAAGCAATAAGAATGGGGCCACTATCATTAAGTGTATCGAGTATGTTACGTATGTTGCAAGTGGTAGTCCGATGAATCTAAAGATTCCTACGAGGATTCCTGTAACAGTTACTATGAGAAGCATAGTTATGAACATCCAGTCTGTTAGATGGGAGTAGCTCCACATAGGTTGAGATCTCCTTATCCTTCCACGGATAGATATAGAAGCTCCGTAGAGCAAGGCTAATGTGGAGAATATGCCGATGATGCTTAGAGGATTAACTATGAGGAATGGCTCGTTGGTCTGGGTAAATCTTAGGAGTGGCACAAACAATATGAAGGCTGCAGCATACCCGTAAACCATGATTAGATGGTTTATCCAGTTGCTCACCCTACATAGCTTAAACTTCATCTGTGTAAAGAAGTGTACTGGAACGGTCTTGACGAAGTCGGCGACCAAGAACTTTAGGGGTACCCTGACTCTTTCCCCATACTCGTCTCTCATAACGAACCTATACATCCGATACAGGTTTGTTATGAGGAGCACGGCAAGTATGAAGAAGACTGCTAAACCAGCTGTATCAACTATGTGTATCGGTGCAAAAGTTTCTAGCTGAACTCTATCTAACACAACGGGTCCATGTAGAAAGTATATTAGCAAGCCTACTATTGCTGCGACGATCATTATTGCCATTATCTCTACTTTCTTAGAGAGGTAGAGTAGTCTCGATATGCCAGTCCAATCATATTTTGTTGTAAGATATCTTCTAAGAGCCATCATAAAGCTTCCAGGATCAGCATCTCTAGGACAATAATCACTACATTCACCACAATAATAGCACAGCCATGGATCAATAGAAGAAACTATCTTATCTTCTATACCCATGATGGCGTAACGTATAAGCTTCCTAGGATACGACACATTATCTTGAGTTAATGGGCAGATAGCTGTACAATTACCACAATTAAAACATCTAATGAATTTTCCTGCTCCAAGTTCGATGAGCCTTGCTGATAACTCAGGAGCTACCTTCGTAGGTTTCTCATAAACAGTAATGACCTCCATACCTCGAAAGTATTTACCAGTATAAGGAAGATATAAGATTTTTTATAACATGAATAAATATGTGCGGTACCATATTTGTCTATACTATATATACTCTGGTCGCGTAGTTGACAATGCTTAAAATCATGATATATCTTAACTTGACTGGAGAGGAATATTAATTAGCATATTCTAGGAACTATCTCGCCTACTGGTGGTTCAAGTATTCTATAGCCTCCGATACTTGTCCTCACTACAACTAAACTGATCTCTTCTTTCTTCTCTCTAACTTCTCCGATTATCTCAGCATTCCTATAGCCTATTCTATGCATCGTTTCAAGCATATCTTCTGCATACTCTTCTTCTACTCCTAGAACCGCTACTCCTTCAGAAGCTAAGGTTAACGGGTCTAATCCAAGCATTTGGCAGTAACTCATTACAGGTTCTCTTACCGGTATCTTTTCCTCATCTATGATTATGGTTGTGTTCGACAATGAAGCCCAATTATTCAAAGTCATTGCCAGACCTCCTCTAGTAGGGTCGCTGGCAGCATGAATATGCTTGCCATACTTTTTTATGAGGGGTATCATTAAATCCGTTAGAGGTTTAACGTCACTTCTTAATTCATGTTCTTCAAGCATGAGACCTTTCTGGGCAGCGTATATTGCCGCTCCATGTTCAGCTACTGGCCCTGAGACGATGATTTTGTCTCCAGGCCTTAGATTCTTATCTACTATCAAGTATTCCGATATACCGATTCCGACCGTTGTGATTATTATCTTGTCTATCTCTCCATAAGGCATAACCTTAAAGTCTCCGCCGATCAGCTTTACTCTCAGGTTAGCAAATACGTCAAACATAGATTCTAATATCTTTTCCAATGTTTCTCTCTCTAAACCCTCTTCAACTACTATGGAATCTAATGCAGCTACCGGGTTTCCACCAAGCATCAGTACATCATTTATCGTTCCAGAAGCAGCAAGTTTCCCAATATCTCCACCGGGGAAAAATATTGGGTTAACAGTGTAGGAGTCGATAGTTAAGACCATGTATTTGTCTTCGCTTAAAGGGATGGCCGCTGCATCATCTGGGAAATCTAATCCTAGACCACCTTCAACGAGCTTCATCCAGGAGGGTAGTCTACTGAAGACTATCTCTTCAAGCAGCTGATTCATTTCTCTTCCGCCAGACCCATGGGCTAGAGTAATCTTCTCCACATCGACCACCTAGTATTTCTTGCTTAACCACTTATTTACCACCTTATCTATTTCTTCAAGCTCTTCAGTTGACATCTCTCCCTCTTCAACGAGTCTTTCAACAGCTTCTCGAATATACCTGAAGCTCTCTAGGAATTCTTCTTCACTCAGTTTAGAGATTATAAAGCCTGCGTGGACAACTACATAATCTCCTGGCGAGAGGTCATCTATAGCTGACAATACCTCTTTAACTACTCCACCAAAATCTACTCTAACAAACTCTTCTGACACTTCTAGCACTTTACCGTAGACGCCCCAGCACATTCTACAATAAGTATTGTAGGATAGAATTTAAAAACATAAAGCTACAACCTACACTATCGTACCTTTTATTAATTGAGCATCATTCTCCAGCGATGATGATACGCTATTTTGGCTATTTCTAAATCTCGGATTAAATGTGAAATAGATAAACTACCACAGAGGTCTATCTCGTTAAGGCTTGTTCAGGTCTTGCGAACAGCTCGAGATACTGCTTAACTCTCGCTTCGAATATATCGGGTCTAAACTTCATCTCCATCGCTGCGATAGTGTTCAAAGGATCTTCGGGGTTTGGATTGTTTAACAGGTTTCTAAGAGTCTCTATCAACGTTATCACGTGGAGAGAGGGGGACCAATCTTCTTTCAGTATTGATTCGCATACTCTAGCTGGAACTTCATCTGTAAAGTTAGGATGCCATATACGTGTCCACCATACGACGTCTGGTGGAGTATATGGGAAAGTGCGAGGGATAAGTATCTCTACTTTAAAGTATCCACCTTCATATAGTCCTTCACCGATAATCACTCCTCTATAATGTGTTAAATCACCATCAACAACATCGAAAAGGGGTTCATGCTCGTGTACCAGCTTATACTCGAGGGCCAACCTCTTATACCAGAGGAGCTCTGGAAGCTCAGCATCCATCATTAGGTCCCTCCATCTAAAATCTAGATCTTAACAATCCTGGATTAATACTTATACCCTATTCGGTAACCATCTTTCCATGTTTTACCAATATGTGTTTTCTATGAGTACTCTCGAATTTCATACGTCACTTTAATACATCAGTGAATCGTTCTTACGAGGTTATTCTAGATAGACGTTCTGTCCTTCAATATCTTACTCTACATATACTCCTCCTACAGTCCTCGTTATCAATACGAGCTTGTCTCCGTCTTCCACACCTATATCCTGAAGTGTCTCAGTATCTTTTAGTGCCCTACCTCTGAATGTAAGTCTCGTAGTATCAGGGGGGAGCTTCTTCATAGCGCATACTTTTGCTCTTATAGCTCCAATAGTTGTTGTAGGTGAAACTTCTAATTCTATCGGGCTTCCACCACCCACTGCAGGAACGACCTTAATCTTCATTAAACCTTCTCTCCTAGAATTTTCTGTTTATCCACTATATATAAACATTTGTATCTCGAGTATTCTACGAGAATTCCTAGAAAATGCTTATAGAAATACTCGGCGAACCTACAATCAAGATATATTAGACAAGATTGCTCGGGTTTCTAACCTTGAATCTTCTTACTACTCATCAACACTTAACTTACAGGGATGTATCCTTGTAGAAGAGTTGTGCATAGGAGATTGTATTTGCTAAAAATACATATTCCTTCTCTGTTAAAGAAGCTAATTAGATAACAATTATATTTTAGAGCATTTCCTAGAGTGTAGAGAAGAGTTGAGAGTGAGGATCTATCCTCTAGCATTAGGCAAGGCTGTAAAGTATACTTTAATGGATCTCGAAAGAGAAGTGGCAGGACTATTAATTGGACGATATGAAAAGAAACAAGATGTGTTAGAGATATGGGATGCTATATCAGGAAACCAGAAAGCTTCTTCAGCATTTGTATATCTAGATGAAGAAGTTATGGCCGCTACTTTCGAGTGGCTTTCGAGAGAGAGACCTGGACTATATATTGTAGGATGGTATCATTCACATCCAGGCTTCGACCTCTTCTTATCGACAATAGATATACAAACGCAGAAGAGATATCAGATGATGTTCCCCAAAGCAGTCGCCATGGTCATCGATCCACTCGAATACGCTAAGACTAGAAAACTTGTAGATCTAAAGTTTAAGGTATTCCACATAGATAAGCAGGGAAGGGTAATACCCTTGAGGGCCTCGATAGGTATACAGAGAAAGAAGGTAATAGAAAGTACTATAAGGGGAATGGATACAGTGGAACTATTCTTTATTCAACCTCCTGAACTGCAGGAACCCGAAAACTACAAGTTTACAGGTTTCTCAGGTTTAGGGGAAAGAATTAAGAAGCTAAAAGATAAATTCATGCCTTTCTATCAAGAGAAGTAAACATTTTATCCCTACTTTTAAGATTTTTAAGTAAGTAAAACATTGTAAAACTGAATGAAAAATGCCGAAATCTAAAGGATTTAGATATAAGTCGAGAAGTATACTTACTAAGCCTAGGGGGGTTAGACAAGGCTATAACCCTGAGATCTATTTAACAGAATTTAAGCGTGGAGATAAGGTAGTGATAAAGATCAATCCATCAGTACATAAGGGTTCCCCCCATAGAAGATACCATGGTAAAATAGGGGAGATAGTTGGTAAACGTGGTAAAGCATATCTCGTCTCTGTATCATTAAAAGAAAAATTAAAACAAATAGTTGTTTTACCTGACCATCTTGTTAAGTGGAGCGGGTGAATAAATGTCTAAGAAGATCATTCAACAAACGCCTTTATCTTTACCAGAAGTAAAAGAGCTTCTTGAACAGAAACAAGAAAGACTAGACGCTATGCAGCTCAGAGTCTTAGAGTATGTTAGAAAATATTCTAAGCTTTCCCCCAGTAGAGCTAGGCAGCTCATAGAAGAACTTATGTCGAAATTCGAGTTAACACGAGAAGAAGCAGTACAGATAGTAGATATATGTCCAACCAACATAGAAGAACTACGTTCTATTTTAAGTGGCTATAAACGTCTCGTATCATTTATCTTATTCTCGGAAGATAAACTAGAAGCTATAGTTAATCTAATCAAGAAGTATCTTATGGAAGAAGAAAGAGAGTAGTCTTAATTAAGAATATATCTAGATGGATGTGAGGATATTTGTATAAGCAGAAGAAGTATGAGGATTTTGCATACGTATTAGACATATTCTCACCTCAACGTCAACTGCTACAGCACGGCATACCGATAGGCAGACATGAATCAATTGCACAATTACTGGGAGAACAATTCTTCACACTTCTAGAAGCCGCCATCAACGAGAAACATAAACCGATGATAAGTATAAGAATATACATTGGGAGAGATATTCCAAAAAACATATTGAGAATAATCAGAAGAATAAGATACGACGAGTTAACGCAGAATGCTAAAAACGAGTTACCTAACGTCATTAGAAAGATAGTTGAAACAGATGAAGCCAGATTCATCGATTTCTTCAACAACTCTACACCTGTAACTCCTAGAATGCATGCTCTAGAGCTAATCCCAGGAATAGGTAAGAAGATCGCTATGAAGATTCTGGAAGAAAGAGAGGTGCAACCATTCGTAAGTTACGAAGATTTAAGAAAACGGGTTGGCCTACAAGACCCTGTTAAGGCATTGGTCAATAGGATACTGTATGAGTTAATGAATACAGAGGAGAGGTATAGGATGTTCGTTAGAGAACCGGTCAGTCAACTAAGACAATTATGAGAAAGTTAGGTCAGCATCTCTTAGTAGATCCTCATCTTTTAGATAGACTTGTAGAGTATGGAGAAATCTCAAAGAAAGACGTAGTCTTAGAGGTCGGGGCTGGAACAGGAGAACTTACATGGAGGATAGCGGAAAGAGCCAGCAAAGTCATAGCAGTCGAGATAGACCGAAAATTGGTGGAGGAAGCATCTAGGAGACTAGACATGTATAATAATGTTGAACTAGTCAATGGAGACATATTGGAGGTGAAAGATGAGGTAAAGGGATTTAATAAGGTCGTTTCAAATCCACCTTATCAAATCTCTACGAAGCTTATGCACTGGATCGTAGTAAATTTGCCTGAGAGAATAGTATTAACTCTACAGAAAGAATTCGCTGAGAAGATTATCTCGCCTCCGGGAACCAAGAAATACGTATACACTTCTTTCTTGGCAAACTTATTCTATAGGTGCAGGATCGTTGAAGAAGTTCCTAGAAACTTGTTTAAACCTATGCCCAAAGTGGATTCAGTAATAATCCTTATGGAGAGGAAAGAAGAGCAAATAATACCAGGAGAAGAATTAGGTCTAGTCAAGTTATTGTTTACTCATAAGATGAAGAAGTTGAAGAATGCTATCGAGCAAGTATTAGAGAGACTTGAAATAAACTTTGGAGAAATAGAAGGCAGTATTCCAGGAGAATTATTAAATGAAAGAGTTTTTCGTATAGAGCCTTATACACTCTACAAATGTGTAGAAATGATAATCCAGTTGAAGAAGAATGGCAATCCGGTCTCTAATAAATTTATGACGTTTTAAATAGACGTTACTAGAACAGTGTCCATTTCATAGCATATGCTTAAATGGTGGTTTTCTCTGCATGGTCTTGGAATGAAGGCTAAGAATTGGAGATCTGTAGAGAGACCCTACACTAGGAGTGATTATATTCATGGTGCTCCCCGCTCTAGGATAAACAGATACGCTATGGGCGTCTATAAAGAAGACTATACCCATGAACTACTTCTAGTAGCTAAAGAAGACATGCAGATAAGAGATGTATCGCTAGAATCTGCGAGAATCACTGCAGATAAATACTTGTCTAGGAAAGCAGGAGAGGGAAACTACTTCTTAGAGATTAAAGCACATCCACATCACGTATTGAGAGAGAACAAGATGATCTTCGGAGCACATGCTGATAGACTACAGGAGGGTATGAGGAGGGCCTTCGGTAAACCAGTAGGTAGAGCAGCACAAGTATCATCGGGTGAGCCGGTCCTAAGAGTATTAACATACGAAAACTGGGTTCAAACAGCTAAAGAAGCATTAGAACTAGCTTCTAAGAAACTGCCAAAGAACTATACACTTACTATATCAAGGATCTCTGAGAAGAAGAACATAGCAGCTTGAACATGCTAAAACCCGTATATAGGTGCTCCCAGTCGATGACGCTACATTTAAACGATCAATCTTGTAGCCCCAAAGCCATTTAATTGAAATAGTGTATGAGCTTCCATTTAGAATGTTTCTTTTATTACATTATGTAATACATGATGTTAAATCCTAAGATGTCTCCTAACCAATGGCTCACGATAATTGGGGTTAATCTCTTAGTTCTAGCGTAGATAAAACCATACAGATATCCGAATACAGCTGTGAATATGGCGTGAATAGATAGCCCATGCCATAGTCCGAATAATAAGGCTTGAATAGCTATAGCTCTATAGAGTCTTCCACCAAGCGTACGCTGTAACCTAGTTTGTAGATAACCTCTCCAGATAATCTCTTCACATACTCCAGCGGTCAATGAAGTTATGATTACCGAGTATAGAAATATGCTGAAAGACATCTTCTTGAACGAAGTTATAATCTGCTCCATGTAACCTGCTCCAAGAAATAGATTAGTTACTGCCGGCTCAACTACTTGGAACCATATCATCGAGAATGCCGTCAAGGATATGACGATGACCATGCTTGAAGTTGAAGCCCCTCTCACACTCCCGATAATCTCTTTAAATGCTCCTCCTTCTCTCTTAACGAAATACCACACCAACATAGTTAGGAGAACATGATATGCTGACCATAGTACGGGTCCATAGTTATATATGTAGTAAACCGGGTCCCTGAGAAATTCATCCAACGATAATAAAGAGATTATCATATACGGAGTGAGAAAAATGTTTAAAACTAATGGAAGTAAACTAACAATCATAATGTGGGATCTAGGTATACCTCTAATAACTTCGCCCATGTCATTCATCCTCTCAGAATCTTAACTTTTAAAGATTAAATGTAGGTTAACATGGTGGTTAAGAAAGCCAACATATATAATTAAAAAATATAGGTGGTGGGATGTAAGGCCTACTCTAAGAGCTGTCTAAGCAACCGCTGGTACTAAAGGTATACAGACCTCGTGATAGGCCTTTGAGGACCTACCTGAGGCACAAAAAGTTAACAAACCAGCTAGGTTGTTGCTCCAGCTCTCAGGTAGGCCCCCTTATCTCTTGTAATGTATAGATTAATTCCCTCAGCAACTTCCTTTGATCTCTTAGTCTTGGCGGCCATTGAATACTTCTCTTTTTAGCAATTGCTTCAGCAAATATTTGGAATAGTCTTCTACAGTTTCCCTGTATATGTTTGAATCTCCAGCCATCTTTACCTTTGGCTTTATATAGGCTTTTACTCGTCCTCGCGCATTTGCTCCAGCTCCTCGGGATACGGGTCTATGAATCTCTGCTCTGCCAGATACTCGTTTCCCAACCTGTATATGAATCCCCTGAAGTACGCTATGAGCGTCTTCAGGAGAACTCTCCGCATCCTATACCCCTCTATGAGGGCTAATATGTACTTCCTCTCCTTTTCAACCAAATTCTCCTTGACGTGGCTATAGAGATGCATGAAGACATTTGCGTATGAGCCTCTTCCCGGATTTCTGGAAAGGGCCTCTAGGAAGGCTCTACCGTACTCTCTCTTCAACTCCTGCTGCTCCCTCTGATCCCTCTCAGCCACCAGCCTGCCAAGCTTCTTGAGAAGATGCGGGCTATACAGCATCAATACGTACTTGTTCCTCCGATGGAATTCTACGAGCTCCCTCAGTCTGGCCCCCGAAAGGGTCTCTCTGAGGTCGGCTATCGAGAAGATCTTTGTGAAGAAGTTCCTCCTTATCTCGTATTTCAGCAGACGCTTCTCGCTTTCAATCGGCAAGAGTGGGAAGGCCTCTCGCATGAGCTTTGTGAAAATGCCGTCGGACCTGCCGACAACAGCCCAACCCTTTCCATAGACCTTCGCATCACCGACCCCACAAGATGGGCTCTTGGATTTCATGAGGAAGCCATCAACATCCTTAAGGTCGGCTATGAATGAATGGGCGAACCCATTCATGCGGCGTGAAAAATCTTCCCCAGTCTTAGTATCCACTAGGCAGACATCATCCCCGTTTCTCGTAAGCACTAGGGGGTTCCTAGGAATTCCCAACCCTATTCCGACCTCAGGGCACACTGGGATCAAATCAGCGAATTTTTTCAGGACTTCAACTGTCTCATCGTAGATAATGTTACCATCGTATCTGGTGGGCCTGAAGCCAAGACACTCGCTCACGACCACTTTGGGCCTGGGATGCCTCACCACTTCCTACCCATTCCCAATGAATTTAAGCGCTCAACTTTTAAGATTGCTTCTCACGCACAGAGAATGTGGTC
>JALNKM010000003.1 GCA_023268155.1 Candidatus Geocrenenecus huangii | reverse complement strand
TGAGCCGGTATTTTTAACTACTAAAATGATTTGTTGATCGGTTACATCCGCGTAAGCTGAGACTATTTCTATTTTTTCGAATCTTGTGAATATTCCTACTAGTCCGCTTGCCCAGAATGCTACAGCGATAGCTATAACAATAGCAACGGCGACAAGAATGACCGTAGCAACCACGGGGCTAATACCAGACTTACTTCTACCTATCATTGTTAATAAACTATACAAACCCACATATAAATATTATGAAAGATAGATATTACGCTGGAACTATCCATGTCTCTAATATTATAATAGCGGAGAACATAATAGGCCATAAATCTATCAAAGAATAAATTAAGTAAAAGTCGACTACACCGCTAAACAATAGCAAACAACATAGATACTCAAGATAGGATATTCTTCACTAGAGATTCTCTGGCCACTCCAAATACTCTAAAACCCTAAGTTCTTCTTGTAATTTATTCTTAACTCATCATTGGCGTTGAGAATATCTGTACAGAGACTGTTCCTGAAAGCCATACGGCTATGAATGATACTATCGAGAGTATAAACGCATGCTTGAACCCTGCAGCGATAATTCCTGCTGAGACTTTCCCTGCTACAAGGCCGCTTATCACCGCTATCAAGATTACTGGTGGGAGGAAGAAGTGGATGAACTCTGCCAAGGATATGTAGATCCTGGCTATCTCGAGTAGGTTACGCATAAAGCTTACGAGGATGACGACTACCACGACTAGCATTATAGCTGTCATGTACGGGATCATCATTAGAGGTAGAAGGGTAGACCTCTTCTGCTTCTCGACCTCCTCCAGATTCTCCATGAACGTAGCTAAGACGTCGAAGGTCTCAGGAGCGCCTCCCCCAACATCTATAGCATCTATCAAGACATACAAGCTCGCCCTACTCATCCATCCGTGAACCCTCTTAACAAAATCTTGGTAAACTTTCCTGAGCGGCTCGCCCCAACCGATCTGCCTGGCAATAATCTTCAAATGCTTAGTAAACCCGCCGTAGGGTCTATCCCTCAAAGTAATAATACATTTCTCGGGGCTCATGCCGGTCTTCCTGGCCTCTGTCAAATCCCTCAAAAACAAGGTCATGCCATGAAGGATACCTATACTCTCCTTACCGTACTTTTCATAGAAGACCATGCCTGGAGCGAACAAAACCATGAAGAAGATGCAGAGACCAATACTAGACTCGTAGCCTTGAACAAGCCCCATAGCCTTCCTCAACTCTACTATAAGCTGGCTACTAGCATCAAACGGCGGAATAAATCTTAAAGCATCTAAAAAGAATGGAACAACAAACAACATTAAAACGATAGATGCAAAAGGTATCGTTAAGTAGAATATTCTGTATGGGCGAGTATCGGTCATAGGATACTTGGGCTGAGTAATATCGGCGAGGTACAAGAAGACGAGTGCGAGGAGAGGCATGACTAGATACGCGAAGATTACGAATTGCTCAGAGGGTAATGTAACGAACTCGCTCGGCATAGCTCTAGAAACAATATAGACGATGTAGACGACTAGGGAGAGCATCATCGTAATAGCTGCGTAAGCCTCCATAAGCATCCCCATCCTCTCACCAATAATCCTCATCTTACCCATCCTAGAATCAAAGATCTGCTCAGTCTTCCTGATCAAGAAGTGTACAACATCTCCACCACTCCTCAACGTAGAAGCATAGCCCATAATCAAGTCACGGTAATCCTTAGATGGAACACCTTTAGCCATATTCTCCAGAGCTGATACAGGGTCTATCCCACCAGTCTTAACAGCGATCTCAGCATTCCTCGCAGCTTTAGCGATATTAGGCATAAGCTCTCCTTTAGCGATACGGCTAAGACTAGTGTATGGAGCGATCCCTCCTGTGGCCATAACGGCTAGATAAGTAGCAGCGTACGGCACCTCACTCTCAAGAACACTAGATACAGATGAGGCCTCACCATAAGGATATAGAACGCCCATAATGAAGACGAGAGCCGGGATAATAAACAACAATAACGAGAAGAGCAAGCTACCAGTAAAGAGGAAGACCAGTACTGAGCCGACACCGGCCCCAATCAATGATAAAACAGTTAAGCTTGCAACGATAGCTGCATAAGCTTCAGGGTGAATACGTTTCCCAGCACTTTCAAGTTTAGCGGAAATCCCTGGAAACAACCTGAGAATACGTAATCCCAACCCTCTAAAACTAGCATAGGAAAATCCGCTAAAACTTTCTAGGAACCCCATACTGACAAGATCCCTGTTCACCAAATATATAAAAATTTACTGTCAGTGTCCTACGGTATGATCTTAGATTTACGAAGAAGATAACAAGAGATTTACCAAACTTTGAGAGAATCACTCACAAAACAGGTCCGCACTAGCACTGTTGATAATGGAATACAGATCTAGGATTGTTGATCTTGCACAAGAACAGTTATAGAAGAATACGCGTGAGCATCTAGAGAACTTCAAACACTCTTCTTAGAATCTTTATACTTGATAATAATAGATGAGCTCTGTATAAGCTCTATTAGTGCTTCCAATACCTTTACAACGTTTTCTCTATTATAGGCTACTGTAGGATATATCGGGATATGCTCTGGGATCTTCAAAGCAGACCTAATAGTATCTATGCTTAGCTTATTTTCTTTGTCATACTTGTTTGCTGCAATTACATGACTAGTATATGGATGCATAGACCTGAAAAACATATAAATGTGGAGGGCCTCATTAAAGCTCATAGGGTCGCTACTATCAACCATGAAGACGTATCCATCCATACCTATGGAGAGTGCACGCCACATGAAATGAAACCTGCTCTGACCCGGCGTCCCGAACAATCTAACTCTATACCCGCCTATCTCTATGAGGCCGAAGTCGAGGGCGACGGTAGTAGAGGACTTCACCAGCTCATCACTTGAAACCTTCTTATCTGTTGTGAGGGCATTACTACATATAGTCTTGATAAATGTAGTTTTACCTGAATTATACGGTCCAGTGATAAGGATCTTAAATATCTTCATGGCTTACCAGAGAGGAATGCCTCAAGTATTAGGTTTATGAAACCAAGATTCGGATTAGGCTTTGTAACACAGATAACGTAGTGGTCTTTATACATCCTAATCAGCAAGTACCTCTTATCCTTCAACTGTACATCAACCTTATCAAAACCCTTCGAATTCAACAACTCTACAACAGCAGAGGTCGCACCACCGATAGCCGCTGTAGCTGCAGCAATATACTCAGGGTTAAAATCTATGTTGGCGCTAAACGTAATAGGTGCGCCATCCTGAGAAACTATAGTCACTACGTCAACCCATCCCTTACTACTAACCATAATGCTTTCAACAAGAACCTGGAAAGTCTCATAAGCTGTGGCCATGATTATCCTCCCTTCTTAACTATTGACGTAATGAAATTTTTTAGAAGCTGGCGAGCTTCTTCAACGTCGACAATAGCATCTGCTTCTCCGAGGACCAATGCGTAGACCTCCATCTCGCCTACCTTAGTAACAGATAGTATATAACCTTGAATACTATCCTTTATGGAGATCGTCTCGGCTGGGAAGCCGTTCTTCCTAAAAGATGCAACGATATCTGCAAGTATAGCCGCGAGCTTTTCCTCATCTTTAATATTATGGGCCTCAATAGACATACCTGCTAGATTGAAGAGAAGAATAGAATTAACAGCTAGAGCTGAAGAAATCTCTTCAAGAGATTCAAGCCCACTTGTAATCCTAATGACATCAGTAGATGTAGGTTTACCTACTACTCCTGTTGAAGGCTTAGTGGATGGGGCGGTCGAGACAGGCGTAGGAGGCGGAGTAGTCGTTATTGACGTTAGAGTTACAGATACCTTTCTAGCCAAGATGAGTGTAAAGACTAATGAGATAACAGACAAGGCAATGGCCGCTACGATAAGAATAAAGACTAGGAATGGGCTTAACAAGATATTCGCTAAAGCATCCAGTATCCCATCCATACTAGTAATTATAAGTTTACACTTCCTTAAATTACTTTATCAGCTCTGGATTCAAGCATACAGTATAGGTAATACGCTATCTTGGCGGCAAGATAAGTTATAGGACAGCCTAGAAAGATCTTGAAAAGAACAGAGATCTAGTAAGAAGAATTCATTTAATGGCGTGATAATGTAGTCGCTAAAGATACGAGGATAAGTTTACAATATCTTGGCCAAGGAACCCAGTTTCGTAGAAGATTAGCATAATCAGATAAATCTTTCAACCAATGTATAGGCAACCATTCTAACAAATCTCCACAAGATCTTAATAAGAGGAAAAGAATTTAAGACTGATATAAGTAATTATTTATCAGTAGGGAGGGTATAGATGCCCCTATTCAAGAAGGAGGAGAAAGAAGAAGCCAAGAAAGATAAAGGGATAAAGGTAGACCCCGTGCCCCCGGATTACGAGGTTCTTCAACGTTATCCAGTAAGAGAAGAATTCGCTGAAGTGGTAATCGCAGCTAAACCAGGAATAGTATTGGAACCTCAATACTTCGTTAAAGAAGTAGAACTAACCGAGCAAGAAGCTAAAGCATTAGAGCGATTAAAAGATTTTCTTGCAAAAGAACTTGAACCTCCAACTGTTGGAGAAGAACAAGAAGTAAAGAAGGTACTCCTCAACTCAGCTGACAAGCTTCTAAAGAAGTATGGTAGAGGGATAGGAGTAGTCAGCGAGGACTCAAAGAAGAAGCTCTTTTACTATCTTGAGAGGGATCTACTCGGCTTCGGCATCCTCAACGTAATCATGGAAGACTACAGAATAGAAGATATATCCTGCGATGGAGTGAATGTTCCGATATATGTTTGGCATAGAGATTACGAGAGCCTACCCACAAACATAACCTTCACTGATAGAGCGGTTCTAGACGACTTCATAATACAGCTAGCACATAAAGCTGGAAAACATATCTCATCCGCCTTCCCAATGCTTGACGCTATGATATATGGTAAGCATAGGTTGGCGGCAACATTTAGAGAAGAAGTTTCACCACGTGGATCAACCTTCACGATAAGAAAATTCAGAGAGAAACCGTTCAGTATAATTGAGCTACTACAGAGCAATGTACTAAGTCCAGATCTTGCCGCATACTTTTGGATACTGCTTGAGAATAAAGCAAACATAATGGTTGCTGGAGCAACTGGAAGCGGTAAAACAACACTGCTGAATGCTCTATCATGCTTCATTAAGCCTAGAATGAAGATAATAACATGTGAGGAGACCGCTGAGCTAAACATGCCTACGGATAACTGGGTTAGATTCGTAACCCGTGAGAGCTACGGTCTAGGAACCGCGAAGACAGGAGAAATAACATTATACGACCTAGTGAGGATGAGTCTGAGATACCGCCCCGACTACTTGATAGTAGGAGAGATAAGAGGTGAAGAGGCATTCGTGTTATTCCAAGCGATTGCGACAGGCCATGGCGGACTATCCACAGTCCACGCTGAGAGTATTGAGACTGCGGTGAGGAGGCTTACAAGCCCTCCGATGAATATTCCTCCAAGCCATATACCCCTACTCGACGTTCTCTGCCTAGTCGAGAGAACACTGTTGCCTAAACCATTTAAAGGAGCTACATTCGGTAGAAGAATGAGATATGTATGGGAGATAGCGGACTACGAGAAGTACATTACAATCGCTGAATGGGATCCATTAAGCGATATCTTCGTAGTTGAATTTGATAAAAGCGTACTTCTAGATCAGATAGCTCTGAGGTGGGGGAAGAAGAAGACAGATATGATTAGAGAAGTGCTTAAGAGGAAAGCATTGCTAGACTGGATGGTTAAGAAAGACGTGAAAGAGATAAATGAAGTAGCGAGGATAATCTATTCCTACTATACGGATCCTGAGAGGTTGATTAGAGAGCTAGGAATCAAGGTTGAAGAAATCTACATCCCCATACCTCCACCTAAACCTAGAGAAATACCCGTTGAAAAAATTGAAGTAGCTATAGGATACATTCTTGAGCTTCTTAAAGCAAATAACGGGACAGTACCATACTACCAGGTCTTTGTCAAGATACCGTTGCCGAAAGATGTAATAGTTGAAGCATTAAAACAATTGAGAGAAGAAGGAACAATACTCATTGAATCAATGAATGTTAGATTGAGAGAAGCAGCGAGAAGCGTTTAACCAAACATCACTTAGGTACTAACCTCTAGCCGAGCTTTCATAAACTTTAAAAACATGTTTGAAACATAATACTACATGCCGAGAAAGATAACCTTCTACGTTTCTGAAGATGATTTGTCTATTAAGCTCTTAAAAATCTTAAATGGAATGGTCGGCGAAGTCAAAGATATAGCAAAAATGTCTACTCGAGATGTCTGGCCAGCTTTCGCTGTAACTAATGTTAGGGTTTCACTACCTTCAGCGCTTGGGAGAAGTGAAGAACTGGAATGCGAGATATGGACTTCACCAAGGGATTATCAAGAAGCGATGAGGACGAAATTTGGGTTGACTACTATCCCAGCGGCTAAAATAGGTGAAAACATCTATACCGGAGAACATGCTGTAACCATTGCTTCAGACCTACATACACTTCTTACAGCGAACAAATACACCAGTGCAGAACAGATACTGTATCACCTAGCAGCAACAGCCAAAAGCCTTGCAGAAACGCAGATTCGAGAGGCTAGAGAAGAGATTGAATTAAAAGAAGCCCCGTTAACGAATGTTTTTAGACAGACGATAAGTGAAAAATTATCCAACTTAGAGAAACTATACAAGGAGAAGAAGATAGATGATGAAACTTATAGAAAAATGAAGAAGACATATGAAGAATTACTAGGAAAAAGCATTGAATAAGAACCTAACTATTAGAATTATTTTGTTCTAACGTCAGAAACCTAGACGCTGTCCTTGGAGAAGGAGTATGCTACCCTACAAGAAATAGTAACGTGTCTGATTGTTAACAATGATGGAGGATATTGGCCATATCTAAGTAATATATCCACAAAGAAATAATAAAATGGGCATTAATCGACATAATTAAGAATACTAAGTAATTCGTAGGACAAGTTCGAAGAAGGTTTAATCGCTTCAAAAGAAACAAATATATATAGAGAAGAAATAACTAAATGTGTTATCAAGGTGATTAAAGAATGTCTACTCGTGCTGAGAAGATAAGAAGCGTAATAAGTGAATTAATCAGAGGTAATCCAGACGTTTCTGGTGCAGCAATAATAAGTACTGAAGGATTAGTTATAGAAAGTAGCTTACCGAGCGGTGTCGATGAAGAACGTGCTTCAGCCGCGTTCTCAGCTCTCCAGAGTATTGTTGAAAGAGTCTCAGATCAAGTTGCATTGGGTAAACTGAACTTCCTCATACTATTAACAGACAAGGGTGGAGCAATACTATACCCAGGAAAGAAAGCATCTCTAATAATATTGATGAGCCCTAAAGCAAAGATAGGCTTATTGATCATAGATGTGAAAGATACGGTAGAAAAACTAAAAGACGTATTAGACTAGTAAGAAGATTAATCAAGGTCTTTGAAAATCACTTGATAACATGGTAACGTACTCTATAGATTAGAGGTTCCCTATCAGTAGTGAAGAAAGGGAAGACTAGGTTGTTGTTCTAGGAGCTTAAGAGGGATGTTAAAGTTCTGTAGCAGATACAGAGATGATGGCTGAGAGCACCTTAGCAAATTGCTGGAGAGTCATCAATAATCTGATTGAAACGTTTATATGAATGGGCCGCAATGAGTAATCTGTGTAGTTGTATCGAAGTTTGGTTTAGAAATATTATGGAGGGTATTTCTTATCGGTTTCTTGTATTTCCTATCTACGATGGTTACTTCTTCATTTGGTCTGGCGGTGGGCTTAATTACGACCGCTAAGATACGCTAAGATATTAAGAAGAAAATATTAAGAAGAAATGCTTGAAATTCCACTTGCTCAGAGAATAATTATACTGTTCCTAACATTGTACATGTTCTCGTATCTGATAGGAGTTCCTGACGTCGCACTATTCACTACGTATCCGACATCATTCCAACTATTTCTTCTCATGGAACAACTAATCGTCAATCTGATAATAGCGATAGCTGTTGGAGTTCTCTTTAAACCGGGAAAAGCCAGTAAGGACCTATTCAGCGAAGTTAAGAGATATTTCTCGAAGCGTAGCAGCCTCCATTGGCCTTGGCGATTCGCTCTTGCATCCGTGCTCTTCGTCCCGATATATTATTTCTTCGGCTTCATATTCTCTCCAATAACTGGCCCCTTCTATGATAACCCCGAGCTCGGGCTGGGCCTCGTTATTCCTAGTCCAGAAGTAATAGTACCCGTCGAGTTGGCACGTGGACTAATATATGCATTGACTTTTACTCCACTAATAGCGTTGATCAGGCTGAGTAGATGGAGGCTTGGCCTATATCTAGGAGCACTACTAGCAATTATTGGTGCTGTAGTCCCACAGCTAGTCAACGTAGCTTGGCCGATCGAGCTTAGACTTGGACATGGAGTAGAAATGGTGCTAGACAGTATTGCTCAAGGATTCATGATTGTATGGCTACTATGGCCAGATAGAGGTCGGTAGTAAAGTAGATGATAATAAAACCTGACTACATCTTTTAGCAGTATAATTACTCTAATTATATGGGGCAATTCTCAAAACCAAATACTTATAGTCGATAAGCTACCCCATCGGCTAGTTCCCTTTCAAAGCTTCTAAGCATCTTGGAGAAACTTATAGTTTAGAGGAATGTTATGCCAATCATGTCGTCCAAGTTGATGTCTTTAAATGTCTAAAAACAAACTAACCACGAAACTTCTAAAAATCCTGACGTATTATTGACCAAGAAGTTTTAAAGTGATCAATGAAACCCTTATATATTATGTATAATCTTTATATATTTTAGACTTCGGTAATGTGTAAGCTCATAGTTTCACTACGTAATAGTAAGAAGGGTTTAACGGTTATTGAGGTTGCGGTTATTTCTTCCATGGTTATAGCTTTAGGGATCTTTCTTATGTTATATTCTGCTGGAATATTTGCTAATACTACTTATGATTTGACGAAAGAGACGGAT
Organism: Candidatus Geocrenenecus huangii; assembly: GCA_023268155.1. Lineage (GTDB taxonomy): Archaea > Thermoproteota > Nitrososphaeria_A > Caldarchaeales > Wolframiiraptoraceae > Geocrenenecus > Geocrenenecus huangii. The sequence goes on along the minus strand of JALNKM010000003.1, from coordinate 247,822 downwards.
AGAAACATACAGCTACTTAGAGGAATACTCCTCATTGAATCAGTACAATATGGAGAAGAGAATGGGGAAGAATATGCGAAGATTCATGTTAGAAATATTGCTAAACAAGCAATAGACCTTACTATTACGAGGATCGAACTACTTATTTCAAATGATAGGTTTTATGATTCGCTTCCAAAAACTCCCTATGGATTCGGTAACCTAACTAAGCTAATAAATGGTGAGAAAAAAATCTTAGATGCGCCAACATGTCCTTCCTGTCACAAGGGTGAAAACCTAACTTACAGAGTGTGGTATATTTCATCAAGCTTATATGATGTTGAGAATCCCCTACTATCTGTAAGTAATATGCTTTACGTCGAATTCAGGATGATTAAACCAATCGGTGCTGTAGAAGTTTTGAAGTGTCCATTACCTACTAGTAACTGGATAATGGTCGATTACGTTGATCCAGCTACAGGAGCTATCTTTGGACGTATCAGTACACTAGAACCGGCCGTCTATATTAGACCTTCACTCGCATCTAATCAAATTGAGGATATGCCTTTCACAGTTATTGTCATGGAAGATGAAACGGGTAGATCTGGCTCGGGGACTGCAAGCCTTGATGTACCATCAATACGTCTTGAACGTATTTCTGGAACTTTCGGCGGTCTCCAAACCCCGCTTAGGATAATAGTAGGTTCAAGTTGGGATGTAATTCAAAGAGAATGGTTTCTAGATGGATTGCCAAATGAAACATTAAATAGTTTAAAATTACATGTTAGCGGCATATATCTACAATGGTCTAGGATAGATAGAACACTTGAGGGAATTATGCTCGAACTCGGGCTTGGAGAAAAGGGGAATTACAATGTGCGCGTTATCTTGAGAGATTGCTATAAAGATGTACTACAGGATTCAACCATCACAGTCGAGGTTGAGAGAATTAATGACTTTGAGATAAGGTTTATCCCTGTTTCAAATTCTGTAAGATTAGACCAGATATACTATATCGAGACAAAGATAGAGGAAAAGAGGTAATGGGGGGTCGAGTGTATGAGGAAAACTGGTCAGAGCAACACTCTCGTAATAACGATAGCTGTAGCTATGGTGTTAGGTATAGGGTTATTTGTGTGGAGCATTCTTTCAGCATATGCTAGTATATACAGAGTTAAAGCTCTTGAAGAACTTAATGCTGAAGCTCTCGTGCTCCGCTCGATGATTTCTGCAGACTACGTTATCTATCCAGGGGGAGAAGCTTATATTAGAAATACTGGTAAAGAACCAGTCGTAATATTTAGACTAATCACTTTACGTAATGGAGAAATTGCTTGGGATTCTTTCCAAGTTTACGGAATAAGAGAGATTGAAAGGATAGATGTGAGAGAAGTATCTAAGATCTTTTTTGATTGCCCGGGATGCAGCCGTGACGACTTAGTTGTATTACAGGTACATTATATGCCGGCTGATCTTTATGATCCATCAAATCCAGAGTTAATTAATCCGACATCTGACGTAATACTCTTTCGCGTCGCATCATTTAAAGCTGAAGAACTTACGATAGCTCCTGGGAACATATGTCCTATTCCCATAAATGAGAAATGGGTTTGGATAGATTATGTAGATCCTGTTGAAGAAGGAGGAACTATTTCGAATGTATTGAAGATAAAGCTTCCAAGAGCTTCTATCCTAGATGAGGTTCTTTTACATACTGTGCTAGAAGATCGAGATGGGGATATTGCTGAAGGAGAGAGAATTGTTCCAACAGTATCTAGTGGAGAAGAACTTATAGAGTTATCATCAAGCTCTAGCCTAGAGTACCCAGTAGAAATATACTTCGATGTAAGGACGCCTAACTGGACTCTAATTCAAAATCACTGGACCTTTAAGAATGATGTCACAGCTTATGTCGATAAGATTATGCTAATCTGGAGCCCTTATACTTTTAGATTAACTGGAGCATTCCTCACGATAAACTATAACGATGATGGACACTATAAGATCGAGGTCAAGGTACATGATTGTAATGGTGTGTTGATAGCGAAGAGCGAAGTTATCGACCGTGAAGTCCGGCTGGGCGGCTTCCGAGAATTATATCTAGACTATGGATTAGAGTTTGATAGAAATCCATTGATGAGTGATGTTTACAGTATTGAGGTGCAGGTAGTTGATGTATCTCCAATAGTGACTGTAACGGAGACATCGACAGTAACAAAGACTGCGACAACGACCTCGACATCTCTCTCGACTGCAACAGTTCCAGAAACGACTATAACCAATACTCAGACAGCAACTTCAACTAGAACCGTCACAAGTACTACTTTGTTTTACGCTACCCAGACTACTACTGTGCCTAGAACCACAATAACTACAACTATAACCACCACTCGAACAGTTACGAGAACGAGTTATACTGCCACCGCTACTGTTACAACTACTAGGACAAGTACTTCGATAGTTACAACTGTTTCGACGGTTAGTAGGACTTCGACGATCACAATACCTGCATCAACCAGAACGATAACGACAACGGTTACCACAACGAGACCAACGACGATTACTACACAAACTTTAACCAGTACCGCAACATCTTATACGACCGTAACTACAATCACTAAATCAACTACATCAACGGTGTACTCCACCAAAACCGTTACAACTAGCACAACGACAACCACTATGATGCAGACATGTCCATTAGGCTCACCCATTATCCAATCCTCAGATATAAAACAGAGCTTATTTTCACTAGGTGTATTCCTTCCATTCATATATGTTGTCGGGAGGAGGTGGAAGAGTGGTTAACGGACAATCCGGAAAGTTTGAGAGTTACATCATAGTGTTAATCTTGGTGTCGACCTTATTGATCGGGTTGACTAGCCTGCTGCCTCAATCATACTCGGGAAGGACTGAAACAGCTACCACTACGACCACCGTCACTACGACTATAACTGAAACGGTAACATCTACTACTACTACAAGTTCAGGAACTGTGACAAGTATGGTCACAGTTACAACTATCGTTGAGGTAACAACGCCGATAACTCAAACCTTAACAACAACTACCACAGTAACCACAGGCACATCCACGACAACTAGAATTATTACGACGACAACTACTACAACATTAAGAACTGTAAGATATGTAAGAACTACTAGCGTTATATGGACGACAAGAACAACAACTTCTCTTACCACACGGTGGACTACGACAACTATAACAGGTGGAACTACTACAACAACTTCTACCAGCACTCAAACAGTTAATCAACCAGTCACAGCTACAACGACAGAATATAGAGTTGTAACCATTCCAGTAACGGGTACGCAAACCATTGTAACGACTATTTCAGCAACTACTACGACAACTAGAACTATAACCCACACTTCAACAGTATGTGAATCAGGTGGATGAGAATGAAGAGGAATAAGAAGGCTATATCTGCGATAATTGGAACAGCGATAGCATTAACAATAGTATTTGCAATAATTATCCCACTCTTCCTCTATATGCAGAGTCTACAAACACTATTTATGCAAGAAGCAAATAGGAGACTTCAATATGAGTTGGAGAGGCTTAACGAAAGACTGGAAGTTTACACGACAATCTGTGGAGGATGGGGGACGTCTGATCTATATGTATGTGTAGTAGTATTCAACCCAGGAATACTTTCAGTATCAATCCCCACGATATATATAGAAAGCTATAGATATGGGTTATTAGTAAGAGAAGGAGAAAATGGAGACTGGGTTATCATTCCTGGTCAGAGAAGAGTGATTACTCCCGAAGATTTAAGATTATCATTTAATCCAGGTATTGATGATACTGTCCGAGTTAAGTTCATAACATTAAGAGGAAACAGCTTCGTATCAAAGAATATCATAGGACCAAGGAACCTTCCTTACACACTCGCTATCTTAGTGAAAAACATGACTGTAGGCTACAAATACAAAGTTAAAGTGGAGATCGTTGGAGAATACGGTTGTGTATCTGAGAATATTACCCAGACATGTCAAGCTTTTGGAACCCACGAACTTATACCTCAAACATCCTTAGATAGAGATGCTCTGATAACGTTTATGGTAGCACCTGGAAACTACACTATATCCATAGCAGTGTATGATTACATGACTGGCCAGTTAGTGTCATTCTACAGAACACAGCCTATAGAAGTACTCGACGACATGGTCGTGAGGCTAGACGCATCTCTTGAAGTCTCACAGCCAGAACAGATACCTCTTAGACTGAGACCAACAATATCCAACTACACGGTAGTAGTGATGAAAAATGATTTAGAAACAGTAGATATACCATACGCGATCTCTCTTGGAAACCAGTCTGAGCCATTAAGAGATGTAGAGATAAGAATAGATGTAAGTCTCTCTGGGCTTAATCTTGGACGAGAATTCACACCTACTAAGAAGATTAGTAGAATTCTTCCTGGCGAAACATATTTTGACGTTCTCCAAATAACTGTAGAAGATGATGCTGGCGACGACATTACTAAACTTGGTGGTTCTATAACATACCGAATTGAATTAATTAGAGCGGTAACTGAAATTTCGGGTAAATCATATTCTGACACTTCTGGATTTGAATTACCCTCTATAATAGGTGAAATCACGCTATGCCGAGTAAACCCAACTAAGATAGAAGAGCAGGTCTACCCACTACTACTATGTGAAACATCTATCACCTAGTAAATCAAAATAACCAGAGTCTACCTGATTCGTCATATTTCTTATACTTGTCTATAATTATTATCTTATCAGAAATATCATCATAAAGGTAATAATCTATAACAGACTTTATAAATCCTAATCTAAAGTTTGCATGAACACCTATTTATTCTCAATAATCATTTATGTGAAACTATCTATTTCTGATATTTCATTATGTGAAGGATAGAGAACTTCGTATAACAAGGGTTTATAGTACTCTAGAACTAGATCTATAAACCCTAACCTTGAATTGGGCTCAATCATGCAGATTAGAAAATAGTCTATGTAAGATTGTATGATTAGGTATCTTTTATCTTTTAACTCTATTCTAATCTTCTCCGATCTACACAGACTTACTTCTCTAAGAATATTTGAGAAAGCACTTATAATAATTGCACCTGCAGATGTAAGTTCATCTAAAGATACACTATGTCCCACTTCTAACGCTAGTACAGATAAATCTCTGGAAACTACTACTACAGTCTCAATCATCCCTCTACCAGAAGCCACCATTTTCTTGATTAGATAATCTAAGTCATACCCAACTTCATACAAATCTTGGAGATAAGCCATCAAGTAGAACTCAATATAGAACTCTACATAAAATTGATCTATCAAGATGAAATATTTACAAACAAGGAGAATATCTAGAAGAATACCTAGAGAACAGGTCTTAACACTCATTAAACATATACGTGATCCTTAAGATAATTCTCAGCGGCAAGTATTGTTGAGAAATAATAATTAAATTGATCTTCGCAAGCGAATCCTACAGTGTTTTTTTATGAGTTACCTAATTATATTTTCGTTAAACTATCTAAAAGCTAACATGTACTATGGAAGTAGTTATGGAATATGGATTTAGACGATGAAGAATATTGAGAAAGAATGCAATAGGATTTTCATGGAACTTAAGTTGAAGAACTTGAAGTTTTATGTTACGCGGCGGGAGGGATTTGAACCCTCGAGGCCACGCGGGCCACAGGCTGGCTAGTCTGTTCTCCAGGCCTGCCCCTTACCTGGCTAGGGTACCGCCGCTTACTCTACCGTCTTCATACTGTTTTAAAGATTCATTTAAGTTTACCTTGAATTTCCCCCAGCTGGATTATTATTTTACCTGCATGTGATTTACTTTAGGTTCTATACCGTTACGTTGAGATAAAAGAGTTTTAGAGTCTGATTCTAGATGCAAGTTCCCTTAAAGATGGATGCACGTATTCTCCATCTTGTATTATTTTCTCTCCATCTATGGTTACCGTGGGGTTTAAGCAGATCCCATCTGTGTGAGAACTCGCTAACCCTAGCTTGCCCTTAAATGTTGAGGACTGGCTTCCAATGCCCCATTCTACAACTCCCCATACTCTTTCATCTTCAAGGATGTTTCCAGTAAGTTTTGCACCAGGATTACACCCGTAAGATAGATGAGCTATACAGTACATCTTCTCATCATTAAAGTTCTTTATCCATCTTTCGAATATCCTAGCTTCTGCTCCTCCTGAAACCTTTACAATTCTACCTTTTTCCACATCTAGTATGATGGGCTCTTTCAATAACCCCAATTCATGCGGGGGCCACATGGATCCATCAAATACGATCCTGCCGCTTATCGATTCCTCGTACGGAGCCCAGTCGACTTGACCGAATAACATGTATTCTCCCGGACCTGAGACTTCGCCTTCAACGAGTACTGGTCTAGCTGGATCATTCTCGAACTCTACATCCATCCCTGCAGGTGATGTTATCTTTACTCTCCTCCCCCTGCTTGTTAGGTCTGCTAATCTTCTCTGAAACTCATATACCACAGGTATGTTAACTCTACCTATTGTTCTAACCATCATATCGACGTTCATACCAACCAAGCAAATGTACCTAGTTCTGTTAATCTTCATCGCTTCCTCATAGACGGTCGAGTATAGTAGCCAGCTCTTGTTAAACTCGATCCATACATCAGAATTCTTCACACACTCGGTTAGAGGGAGTAGAGGGAGATACGGGTCTGCAGCTTTACCTACAGCTGGTGGAGAAGGATACCATAAAACTAGAGGTTTTCCGCCGAGTATGTATGTAGCCTCAGCGACGGCTTCGGCAACCCTCCAATCACCCGTGGTATCGATCGTTATTACTACATTCTCGTTCCTATCAACCTTAAGCACATCTTTCACAAGCTTGAATGCAGCGGACATCAACTCTATCGATAACTGGCTTCCACCCATGTCTTCACTCCATCCTTCTCAACCCTAGCGATACGATGCTCTCGATCATCTTGAGAGCTGCTGCAGCAGGATCGATTACGGGCTTACTGACGGCTTCGGAGACCCATTTACTTAAACCCGCCAAACCTGTGCATCCGAGAATAATCACTTCTGCACCATCTCTGACGGCCCTCCTAGATTCTTCTACCAACTCCATCTTCACCCTATCCCAGTCCCTCGCCAAGTCGACAACATGAGTCTTGATACCTCTAATCGAAACGATTCTCTCACCGTATCCCAGGATACTGCATTTTTCCTCTATCAGTTTGAGAGCCTCGCTCTCGATACTCACTATGCCTAACCTTCCTCCGAAAATACTCCCGAAAGCTAGAGAAGATTCTCCAGGACCTACGACAGGCCTATTGATTAGATTTTTCAATTCTTGGACTCCTGGGTCTAGGAAACAATTAACGATTAGCCCATCGTATTCTCTGTACATCTTTAATGCTAAGTCTATTACTATAGGCCTCACGGCCTCATAGTCTCGTATAGTTTCAACGCTTGGAGGACCGCTACCCAGGCTTACAACATCAATCTTCGTTGTAGAGGAAGCAATATTCTGAAAGAATCTCCTATCACTTTCATCCCAGCTATCATCACCTATAGGGTTTATAACGAGTATCTTCATTTAGTCTTCCCCACTAGTTCTTCAATAGGTATATAATCGATGTCGAATCCAAACCTCCTTGGGCTAAAATATTTTAATCCATTCTCTGTTCTCCACATATCTGGTGCCTTAGAAGCTATAACGTTTACCTTCATGCCTTCCTTTAATTCGGAATTCGTTATTCCTTCACCTTCATCATTGAGAAACATTATGAGGTCGGGGGCCATGACTACTGGTTTACCATCTATCCAAGCCATTAGATGCTCATTCATTATCCATGTCCTAAGCTTCATCCCACTATACTTGCCAGCACCTTTGACGATTGCTTCTCCTCTCAGAAATCCCTTCTCATCCCTATACTGATATGATTCAACTATGCCTTCAAATATTCTCCATCCACCAAGTATTTTTCTAACTTCCTCTACTGGGTCTATTCTTCTGCCCCTAGCAATTCTAACTGCTTCTCCAACCTTGATGCACATGCTCAAAGTATTCTTGACGACTGCTTTCTCAGCATCTTCTATTCTTAGAGGGGTGTCCACGACTGCGGCGAATCTTCCCGACAAGACGGAGAGATATCTAGCGATAGCCTCATAATCATCTATATCGCTATACTCATATACGACGACTTTGTTCCCGGTCTCAGAGACTATTACAGAAGGATACATGGGGATACCGAATATATGTACCGTGCATTGATGAAGTTCCGGAGCGGCTCTACCAAGTAGGTCTCCATCGACTACTGGTAAATCCATGTATGCACCCATATATAATGCTAGAGAAGCATTAAATCCCCCTAATTCGGAGGCTAATACAGCTGAGATCTTTCTACCGAGTATGCGCTCCATTTCTCTGAAAGCTATTTTTATCGGTTCCTGAATTTTTATCGGTTTTCTTGTTTTTGCATCTGGAGCTATTGTCCCAACATAGTATGGAACAACGATGACTGATTCTTTATCAATCTCAGATAAATTGACAAGCTTTATCTTCTTACCCTCTAGAAAAACTTTCTCCAGCAATCTTAATCCCTCGTCAGGGTCTCCGCCGCCTCCGGTTCCTAGAATCGTTGCACCTCTAACAAAGTCTCTAATCTGTTCAATATTACTAACTTCAAACATTTATCGCACCTTCAACCTAGATGTGAGATCTCTTAAATAAATCTTACCCTACTATTCTGTTGAGCTAAGTTGGTCCGCATATTTGTTCTTAACCCCGTTTCAATAAGTATATGGAATCGGATTACAGAAAAGACTCTAAAGAAAATAGCATTCAAAGATACGGAGCTATCTGTCGGAAACTTAGATGATGGCCCTAGATCGATCGAGTCGGATTCAGATGTAGTTTTGGCAGCTCCACGTGTCGTCGAGAAGGTTCTGGAAGCTGAGGGTAAAGGATACGATGCAGCAGTGATTAATTGTTTCGACGATCCAGGCTTGGAGGCCGCTAGAGAGAAAGCTTCCATACTTGTTCTCGGTGTAGGCGAGACATCAATGCTTACCGCTCTTCACCTAGGATATAGGTTTGCAGTAATATCCACAGGAGAGAAATCTAAAGCTTCCTATGATATTAAAGCATTAAAACTTGGTGTGAGAGATAGACTAGCATATGCTTCGGGGATACCCCTCCATGTTCTAGAATTGAGGACCGACGAAGAAAGAACTAGGAGGATGATTCTGGAAGAAGGCAAGAAAGCTGTTGAAGAACATCTTGCAGAAGTGATAGTATTGGGATGCAGTGGAATGATAGGTTTAGCTGAATGGATGTCGGAGGAACTCAAGGTTCCAGTAATCGACCCAGCAATTACAACATTCAAGATAGCTGAAGCCCTAGCCTCAATCGGCTTAAAGCACAGCAAGAGATATCTATACAGAATTGACTAAATGATAAGTTTGCTTGAAAAGTTAATAAGCGTCTAGGACCGATGATTTAATGTCGGGTGGTAACATGAATAGAAAAGCAATCTCGAAGATCATAGTATTAATTGTAGTAATTATATTAGCGGTCATCGTTGTAGGTCTCTACTTCATTATGGCGCCCGCACCGCCTACTGTAACACCGACTACGACGACAGTATCTACTACTCCAACCCCGACAAAGAAAGTAGTTGTTTATGCTTCACTTTCAGAAATGACTACAGCGGATCCCAGCACAGAGTTCTCAAACTCTATACTATGGCTTTGTTTGGTTTATGAGCCTCTTCTATGGTACAATCCATTGGAGAATAAGTTTATACCGGCCTTAGCAGAGAAATGGGAGTTTTCTCAGGATGGTCTCATCTGGACATTCTATCTTAGGAAAGGCGTTGTATTCCATGATGGGACACCGTTTACAGCTGAAGCTGTAAAATCAGCGCTGAATAGGACAATAACGCTGGGCCAAGGAGCTGCCTTCATATGGGACCCTGTAGAGAAAATAGAAGTCGTAAACGATTATACCGTTATGTTCACGTTGAAGTATCCTGCACCGCTCGATAGTATTGCAGCCTCATCATATGGTGCATGGATCTTTAGCCCGAAGACGCCGAATACGCCTGAATGGTTTAACCAAGGTAATGATGCAGGAAGCGGACCCTACAAACTCGTTAAGTGGGATCCCGAGAACGAGGTTATACTTGAGAAGTTTGAAGATTGGTGGGGCTGGAAGCTTCCATCCTACGAGATGGCTTCCAGGAATGCTCCAGACGTATTTATTGTAAAGATAGTTAAAGATGCCGTAACACAAGAAAGACTTGTAGTCTCGGGAGATATAGATATTGCAGAGTATGTGCCGCTGGAAGATATTGACCGTTTGAAAGCCGACCCGAACCTACATGTAACCGTTAAACCGAGCTTCCAGAACCTACTCCTACTAATCAATACCAAGAAAAGCCCCCTAGATAATGTTTTAGTTAGGAGAGCTATAGCGCATGCTATACCCTATGAAGACATCGTTAAAGTAGCGAGAGCCGGATTAGCGAATGTTGCAAGCGGCCCTGTCCCAACGGGAATGTTTGGACACTTTGATGACTTCAAATACAAATACGACCTCGACGAAGCTAGAAAACTACTGGCTGAAGCAGGTTACCCAAGTGGATTAGATAAAACGTTAGTGCTAGTCTACACGGCTGGAGACGTGTATGAGCAGAGGACCTCAGAACTGATAGCTGCAAGCCTAAGTAAGATAGGCATAAAAGTGGATGTCAGGCCTATGAGCTGGGAGGAGCAATGGGCTTTAGCCCAGTCAGGTTGGGAAGACCCTGAGAAAGCACAAGACTTATTCATCTTCTATTGGTGGCCCACGTATATCACTCCATTCGACTTCCTCTACAATATGTTCCACAGTGATTCTAAATCTTTTAATCTATGCTACTACGAGAATCCAGAGTTCGAGAAAACAATAGAAGAAGCGATAGCCTTAGAAGGTATAAATGAAGAAGAAGCCCTGCGACTCTACTACCAGGCTCAGAAGATGCTCTATGAAGATGTCCCAGCGATCCCACTATGGGATATGATCGATGTCAGAGTAGGTAGAGCATATATAAGAAATCTAGATAATGCTGTTAACCCAGGGTATCCAACGGTGATCTTCGCACAGGTATTAAGCGTCGAGAAATAGGCGGTGTACATCAATTTACAAACCCTCTATTTTTTGAGGAGGGAGTAGATGCCAGTAAGTAAAGAATACCTTGTGAAGAGATTAATACTCCTCATACTGGTAGTGTTAGGAGTATTATTCATAACGTTTATTATTACTAGAATTGTTCCAGCTAGACCTGAACTCCTCTGGGCTGGACCACACGCAACCATTGAGCAGATAGACAAAGCGAGGAAACAACTACATCTAGATAAGCCAATCTATATACAGTTTATCCTCTATCTACAAGACTTCTTCCAAGGCAACTGGGGAGTCTCATGGAGGACTAGGTCCCCGGTCTTAGTAGATGTCATGTCGAGCTTAACCGCTACATTAGAATTAATAATTATAGCGTTTGCGTTTGCACTTATTATTGGAGTTCCCCTGGGAGTGTTTGCAGCAATAAAGAAATATACTTGGATCGACGACTTGGTTAAGATAATAACGGTTGTAGGAGCATCTATACCTGTATTCTGGCTTGCATTGATAATTCAATTAGTTTTCGGTACTTGGCTCGGTATGCTACCCTCAGCGAAAAGGGTGGATGAATGGGTCGTAATAGTGACCGGCTTCAGACAGATTACAGGGTTCTATCTCATTGATAGCTTGATTCAGGGAAACTACATGGTCTTCATAGATTCTCTGAAACACATAATTCTTCCAGCAATGGTTTTGGCCTCTTATCCATTCTGTCTGAGTGCAAGGATGACTAGAGCTATGATGATGGAAGTTTTGACCGAGCAGCATGTAAGAAGCCTAACAGCGTGGGGGCTCCCTCAAAGAATCATACTGTTCAAATACTCTTTGAAGAACACGCTTGCCCCTGTCATCGCTTCGATAGGTCTATCATTCGGATACACGATTATCGGGGCCTTCATGGTTGAGCTAGTATTCGTATGGCCTGGAATCGGATTCTATGCTGCAATGGCTTTACTCAGTTTCGATTATCCAGCGGTAATAGGATGCGTGCTAATAGTCGCCATATTCTACTGCGTAATTAACACATTAGTAGACGTAATTCATTCAGCATTAGACCCTAGGGTGAAGCTATGAAAAGATTCAAAGAACAAATCATAATACTGAACCTAATAATCAAGAAGCCGACGTCACTAGCTAGCTTAATCATAGTAGTATGTTTTGTAGTAGTCGGGCTGACAGCGCCATTGATCGTTCCTTATTCCGAAGATGCTTGGGGGCTCACATATAATGTAGAAAAAAGGTTTCTACCGCCAAGCCTCGAACATCCATTTGGGACTGACGCATTAGGAAGAGACATGCTCAGTAGAGTTCTCCTAGGCTCAAGTTTCTCGCTAGTCATCGCTGCTGGAGTAATAGGGTTATCTTTAATTATAGGTATACCGGTCGGGGTAGCTGCAGGATACCATGGGGGCAGGATCGGGACAATACTCATGAGGATTACCGATATGTTTCTTGCTTTTCCACCACTATTGCTAGCAATAGTTTTCGCAGCGACTCTCGGCAGAGGACTTCTAAACCTAATCATAGCGCTCGCTATCTCATGGTGGCCATGGTATGCTAGACTGGTATACGTCCAGACAAATACTGTGAAGAACATGCCTTATATCGATTCTGCGAAGATAGCTGGACTTTCAAGTTTCAAGATAATGACCAAGCACGTAATCCCAAACGCTCTTACCCCAACCCTTGTACAGGCAGCATTAGATACGGGCTCAGCTATACTTGAAGCAGCTGGCCTAAGCTTCATAGGTGTAGGCGTTAAGCCACCTACACCTGAATGGGGTCTACTCGTAAGCGAAGGTTGGCAATCGATAAACTATGCTTGGTGGATAGCTTTCTTCCCAGGCCTAGCGATACTTATAACGGTTGTAGGCTTCAACCTGTTTTCAGATGCTCTGAGAGAATCGGCAGACCCTAGAATTAGGAGAACAATATTGATGAGGCTGGGGATAAAACAATGAAAAACCACTCAATACTCAGGGTTGAAGATCTGTCAATAGATTACATCGTCTTAGGAGGATCCCTAAAAGCTGTAAGAAATGTATCCTTCGAAATATATGAGGGTGAAGTAGTCTGCCTAGTTGGGGAATCTGGCTCGGGTAAATCTACAGTCGGGTTAGCAATAGCGGGCGCCCTCCCCGAAAACGCTATCATACGTAGCGGTAGAATTATCTTCATGGGGAAGAATTTGCTCGAGGCTGAGACAAGAAATAAGAAGGTTAATAACATAATGATAGTTTTTCAAGACCCTGCGGCCACACTCAACCCGTTGTTTAAGGTTGGAGAAGTAATCTCCGACGTAATAAAAACTCACCTCCAGATAAAGGAACGTGAGAAGATTAAAGAGAAAGCCTTGGAGATGTTTAGGATGGTTGAGCTCCCGGACCCCACGAGGATATATAATTCATATCCCCACGAATTAAGCGGTGGGATGCTTCAAAGAGTTGTAATAGCCATAGCGTTATCGACTAATCCAAGAATGTTGATCGCCGATGAACCCACAACTATGCTTGATGTAACGCTTCAGGCCCAGATAATAGATCTGCTGCTAAGTCTTAAGAGGAAGCTTGGACTATCCATGCTTTTCATAACTCATAACCTGGGTGTGGCCTCGGAGATAGCTGATAGGATAATAGTGATGTATGGAGGAGAATTAATAGAAGAAGCAAACTCAAGCGAACTAATCAATAATCCGCTACATCCATACACAAGAGGATTAATGGAATGTATTCCTCGAACACATATCAAGTACTCCAAGCTAAAACATATTCCCGGAACGATACCGGATCTAGCGAATCCATTAAAAGGATGCATATTCTCAGACAGATGCAGCGAAGTTATGGATGTATGTAGAGTTGTTAAGCCCCCCATCAAAGAGTATTCAAGGAACCATAAGGTTGCATGTCATCTATACATGGAGGAGAAACAATGAGTAGACTAGTTGAGATCAATAATTTAAGAAAGTATTTCCCGATAAGGTCTGGCTTATTTGGAAAGATAGTCGGACATGTTAAAGCAGTCGATGGGATTACTTTCAGTGTCGGTCAAAGTGAAGTAGTAAGCCTCGTGGGTGAGTCAGGCTCAGGTAAGACAACCATAGCTAAATGTCTACTCCTACTTGAAAGACCCACTTCTGGAGAGATACTATTTGATGGGTACAATATTACCGAAGCAAGAGGTAAGGAGTATAGAGATTATAGAAGAAGCGTGCAGGCAGTCTTCCAGAACCCCTTCTTATCCCTAGACCCTAGAATGAATGTTCATGATATAATCTCAGAGCCCGTGAAGAATCATATGAAGCTATCCAGGAAAGAACTCTACGAGTATGTATCAAAACTGCTTGAGATGGTAGGACTCGACCAATCCTTCTTAGAGAAGTTTCCGCATGAGCTTAGTGGAGGTCAAGCGCAGAGAGTTGCAATAGCTAGAGCTATCTCTCTTAACCCTAAGCTCGTAATCTTAGATGAACCTACAAGCGCTCTAGACGTTAGTATTCAAGCGCAGATCTTAAACCTGCTCGCTGAACTCAAAGAAAAAATGAATCTTTCATATCTTCTTATAACTCACGACCTCTCAATAGTTAGATACATTAGCGATAGAGTACTGGTAATATACTTGGGAAAGATAATGGAGGAAGCTCCAACAGAGAAAATCTTCAAAGAACCTCTACACCCCTATACTCAGACACTCTTAACTTCTGTACCGGACCCCTTCGCTAAAGATGTTAGAGAGAAAGTAATCTTAAGAGGTGAACCTCCAAGTCCGACGAATCCTCCAAAAGCATGTAGATTCCATACTAGATGCCCGCACGTCATGGATGTTTGTAGAGAAGAAGAACCACCAGAGATCCAATTCGGGGAGAAACATAGAACATATTGCTGGCTCCACGTTAAGAAATAAACAGGGGTCTTTTCAACTTCCCTACATGACGTAAAGGTTTTAATCCATCTATATGAAGAGGCCATGTATGAAGGATTTAGTGGAAAAGATAAAAGTCGTGGCTAACAAAAATCTAGATGATGTTTTAAGATCTTTTATGGAGATCCTAGAGATCCCCGCTGTTAATCCTTCAGGAGGCGGGTCAGGTGAAGCTAAGAGAGCTGAGAAGATGATGGATATTTTATCTACATATGGTCTAAGCAAGGTTTCGAGGATCGATGTTCCAGATTATAGAGTTAAGGAGGGTGTAAGACCAAACATACAAGCGGTAATCGATGGGGAAGACAAGAGTAGGACTTTATGGCTTGTAGCTCATATAGACACCGTCCCTGAAGGTGATAAAAAACTTTGGGAGACAGATCCATTTAAACCAGTTATAAAGGATGGAAAAATTTATGGTAGGGGAACAGAAGATAATGGACAAGCAATAGCTTCAATACTTCTAACAGTGAGGATTATCAGAGAACTCGATTTAACACCTAAATACAATCTAGGCTTGGTTTTCGCCTCGGATGAGGAAGCTGGCAGTAAATATGGGTTACAATATCTGGTTGAGAAGGGTATGTTTAAAGAGAATGATGAAGCCTTGGTTCTAGACTACGGAGCTCCAGATGGCTCGGAAATAGAAGTAGCTGAGAAACATCTTCTATGGTTAAAATTCACCGTACATGGAGTGCAAGCTCACGCAGCATTTCCACATGAAGGAGTAAACGCCCATAGGATTGGAGCACGACTTATCTCAACATTAGACCAGATACTTAACGAAAGATTCCATGAGGTGGATCAGATATTCATTCCACCGACATCTACTTTCGAGCCAACAAAGAAAGAACCGAACGTAGATAATGTGAACACTGTTCCAGGAAAAGATGTATTCTACTTTGATTGCAGAGTTCTTCCAAGATACGATCTTAAGGACGTCTTGGAGGCAGTTAATAAGGTGTGCAGAAGCTTTGAGCTAGTCTATAATGTTAAGATAGAGGTTGAGGAAAACTTAAGGTGGGAGTCTCCGCCCCCAACCCCCCTGGACGCCCCAATAGTTAAGAAGTTGACGAATGCATTAAAAATAGCTAGGAACATTGATCCGAGAATAATAGGGATAGGCGGAGGAACTTGTGCAGCTTTTCTTAGAGCAAAGAACATACCTGCAGTAGTCTGGTCAACGTTGGATAGGATGGCTCATAAACCGAACGAGTACTGCAAGATAGAAAATATAAGAAAAGATGCAGAAGTATTAACACTGCTCTCACAAATCTCTTAACGAGTTAATCACTCTAGGAAGCATTAAACTGTACAAGCAAAATGGTGGATTAGATAAACTGATATAACGTGATCTCTGAGAGTTATCTATGAAGCCTCGACAACTAGACCTCCCACAGCTAATCACTATTTTAATAGACGAGCATGCTATTTCAATGGCTAAGCTCTCTAGAATCCACAATCATCTTCTCAGCAGTGATCTTCACAGAGCTTCTGAGATACTAGATGAACTAAAAAAGAACATCAGCCAACATATCGTCGATGAAGAAGCTACGATTTTAAGAAAAGCTTTAGACATGTTTGGTAAAGAAGGTAGTAAGGACTTGATAGAAGTCTTCAAGGAACATAGAAGGATCTTTGACTTATTTGATAGGCTTAGTAGAACATTAGAAGAATGTTATCAAGATGCAGACTTATTTAAAGAGATTAGGAGAGTGTTAAGCGACCATTATAGGAAAGAAGAGGACGAACTTTTTCCAAAGGTATTGAGAAGATACATAGATAAGAGAACCCGTTGACAGTTAGGTGTATTCTACCTATCTGGTTCATGTTTTTTATGCTTCCATATACGAGGATATAGGCTTACGCTCATTATCACCCTCTCAGTGTCTACAGCTATACCTTCTTCTGCCTCGATAATCTCTTCAGAGCTCATTCTACTTATTCCAAGTGCTACGAGTTCGCCTTTAAGCGTCATCATCGCAACCATCTTACCTCTTCTAACATTATCTTCAAGTTTGGAGACCCCAGATACCGCTAGGTTAGCTCCATTACATACTGCTCCGACAGCAGAATCCATAAGATACAATTTAGGTACATGTTTCACAGTCTCTTCGACAGGTCTAACAATCCTTCTCAACATAGATTCATCGTTATTTTTCTTCCATCTCTCTACTGCCTCATAGAGGTCCAACATTGTTATAGCTGTTTCTTCAGTGAATGGTCCAGCCCTTGTCCTCCTCAGCTCTTGCATGTGAGCACCCACACCAAGATATAGGCCGATGTCATAGCATAGTTTCCTAATATAAGTTCCACCCGAGCATGCCACCTTCATCAAAACATATCTCCCATCTCGCTCAAGGAGGTCTATGCTGTAGATTGTTCTAACTCTCACAGACCTTGCTACACTAGACCTTACTGGAGGAAGCTGATATATGTCTCCTGTGAAAGTTCTGAAAGCATCTTCAAGTTCCTCGTCAGATACGTCGCCATGAAGCTTCATAACGCATACATATTCCTTTCCTCCGCTCATGACTACGTTAGAACATTTCGTAGCCTCATCAAGTAAGATTGGTAGAACACCTGAAACAGCTGGATCGAGCGTTCCACCATGCCCTGCCCTCTCCACACCTATTAGAGACTTGACTTTACTAGCAGTATCATGGCTTGTTGGCCCTCTAGGTTTATCGAGATTTACGACCCCAAGCTTTATATACCTATTAAGAGGTCTATTATATGGGTCTTCACCAAAGGATGGATTAGTCTCAGCCTCGACTCTTACAAGAATCTTAGATTCAATCATCCACGGAGGATTAAGCTTTTTACTCATCCTGCTCCGGTGATAATATTAGCCCAAGAATAATATTAATTATGCCAACAGATATAGAGATCGATGTTCCTGGCCTTTTCGCAGATTCCTATAACTAGGACTTCATTAACTGATCCTACTTTATCGCTATGTAGTAGATAGAGGTAGAGCCTTCGGATGGATTCTAACGTGTTGACGCATGTAGTCTAGAAGCCCTGCTTCCTCAATTTTCTTCAATACTACGTCATCAGATGCATTCTCTTCTATCTCTAGCTTGTAAGGTGTAAAAGCTAAGTGGGATATGTTTACCTTCCTCCTTCTCACTCCTGTCAGAGTCTTCGGTCCAGTGACGAGAACAAAGTTTTTATCGACGATAGAGACTATAACACATTTTCTAGAAGCTTCTCTACCTGCTGTCTTTACTGCTATTCTACCAATCTCCTCCTTCATCTAATCCCCCTAACTATGAAGAACATTACTACTATTTCAACTCGAATTTAATGAAAGCTATATAGGTTAACTTATTAAAATACTCTTAGACTTTAACTCACTGCAGGGATATGCAGTATTTAGTATTTGAAGCCATGTTGAAATTGTGGTGATTATTTGAATACTAATATATTCGTGGTTAATTTTAACATATATGGGGAAGAAGATAGTCATCTGTATAAGCGGATTCGCTGCAACAGGTAAAAGCACTCTGGGGAAGAAGCTTGCAAGGTTTTTCCTGCTAAAGTATCTCTCGGGAGGAGACGGATTAAAGTTGCTCGCTAGAGAGAAAGGCTATAAACCTGCCGGAAAAGCTTGGTGGGAAACAGATGAAGGATTAAAATTTCTAGAAGAGAGAATGAAGAATCCCGACTTCGATAAACTCGTAGACCAGAAACTACTAGAATATGCTGAAAAAGGGAACGTGGTTATAGATAGCTGGATAATTCCCTGGCTATACCCTCATGGATTCAATATATGGTTGAAAGCGTCTGAAGACGTTAGAGTAAAGAGATTAGTAAAAAGAAGCAAGGTTAGGCCAGAGATAGCTAGAGAGATATTGAAGAAGAGGGATGAAGATAGCGCGGAAATATATAGGAGATTGTATGGTGTTGAGATTGGGAAAGATTATACTCCATTCCATCTAGTACTAGATACAAGTAACCTGAGCATAACAGGGGTATATAGAATAGTTGCCCAAGCTATAAAAGAGTACTTTAAGGTCACCTCTCCGTATGAGTAATTTGTCTTCTAGGTTTTCACCCATTCAAGATATACTTTATCTTTAATTAATTGTTCTAGACAATTTTGGCAAAGCGTTCCTCCAAAATATCTCTCTACTGTTCTTTCACTATGGGAGAGCTTGTAGTCTCTTTCTCTAGGTATGCCGTGGATTGTAGCTCCACATTTTGCACAATGATGAAAGCCTCTCTTCTCATCTTCAAAATGAGTCACAGTCCTCCCGCCAGGAGTCCGTACATGTTTCTTCTTTCTCGACCTAGTTCTCAGACTCCGCCTCATACTCTAAGAACATACTTTTTCAATCTACTATTTTATTTTATTCAATCTAACTCTATGCTGATAAGGGTCTAGTTAGGCCTCATTCTTTAATTTTCTTCTCAGCCTCTTTAGATAATTGAGGTGGCCCCCCTACACCGAGTATCTTCGATATAGGTAATCCCACTGCTATTAGAGAAATGATAAACCATCCTGCAACTGTTAATTGGTTTCCTGATGAGATTAAGGGGATTATCAAGTCGGCTGGAAGGTTAGCTACAATACCGTTTCCATAGATTTGTGCTAAGAGAATGTATGCTAGGTAGAATACGGCTAGAGTTGCGAAGAGGGTTATGATGTTCTTCTTAGCTATCTCTGCATCTATCTTTTGATAGTATTCTTGCTTCTTCATTAGTCTCTGGATTTGTTTTTCATCTCCTCTCTTTTTTGCTTCCAGCAGACTCTTCTTATATAGTTGGGATTCAGCCATCTTCAGAGCATCTTCTTTACTGATAAATTTTCTTCGAATAAGATTTGTGGCCATGCTTACTAAAATAGCTAATGCGAAGATCTCAATAAGAGAATTCATCTTCTCCTTTCTACAAAGACATCATTCTGCTTAATAAATAATATTCACATTCAATACTGTAGGAGAGAAATTGTCAGTACTTTCGTGGTTATTCTTCCCCAAGTAGTTTTCCTATGGCCGGATACATCTCCGTCAATCTTTCCCTCACTAGTATCTGATAGTATTGGTATAGGATTCCAGTCATCAGGAGGATACCTATGCCTCCACCAAATACATTGAAGAAGTCTCCGAAGACTGCTACTGATCCAACTACTAGAGCTCCGAGAATAGTCACAGTAGAGATGTATTTCTCGATTATCTTGGCAATAACGGTTGGTGCACGTCTAAACCCTGGAACTTGCATACCTGCCTTAACAAGCTGATCTGCAACTTGTGTTGGGGACAACCCGCCAATGTCTACCCAGAACTTAGCGAAGAGTAGGCAGAAGCCGATCATTATCAAAGCATATATTAGTGCCTTGACGGGATCATGCAATACTCCATAGATATTGTAAGGTGAAGTAACATAGTATGCTAAGCCACCTACCGGCGTTAAAATTCTATCTTCAAGATAACGTGTGGAGTTAAACATGCCGATTAAGTTTAAGAATGGATTACTATTATCTGGGTTGAATCTACTCCAAACTATACCCGAAAGATAGTAGATATTCGTAAACACTGTTGATGCGAAGATAACGGGTATGTTTGAAACATATAGGAACTTGATTGGATATTTTGCTGCGAAACCTGAGTATCTTGCATACTGTATTGGGACTTCGACTCTGACAGCTTCCAAGTATATTATGAAGAATAATAATAGAAACGTACTAGCTAATCCTAGAACATCTGGGAACTGTCCTCTAACTAGTAGAGGCGAGATAGGCCTCCCTGAGAGAGCTGCTTGAATTAATGCTAGAATTATTCCTTGATAGTATCCGTCGGGGAGTATTATTGGTGAGAATAAGCTTACGATGATGTTTTCAGCTACTCCAACAGCTATAAATAAGCTTACACCGCTTCCTAGACCCCATCCCTTCTGTACAAGCTCATCCATCAATACTATCAAAGTTGTGGCTGCGACAAGCTGTAGAAACACAAGTATGTATGTATTGAAATCCATTTGTCCAAGCATTCCAGAAAAAGTAAATACAGCCGCCTCAAACACTGTTACAACCACTGCAAATATCTTGCTCGCCGCTGTGAATACTGCTCTATCATCGGATTTAGATAAATCAAGTTTTATTATCTGTGCACCTACTAGTAGCTGTAGTATTAAACCTGATGTAACGATTGGACCTATACCTAAGGTTGTTAGGGTTCCCATACGTTGCGCGAATATTATGTTAAGGATGATTGGGTTTTGCTGTGAGAGTTTGGCAGCCTGTGGTACACCATAGAGAAACGTGTGACTCATCAATACATATATTACGAGCACTAGCCCGGTCCAGAGAAACCTTTCTCCTAAGCTAAGTTTTCTAGTAGGTTTCATAATTTCGGGGAAGTATCTTCCAACCTCTTTAACTATTTCCTTTGCACTCGGCAATCTTTTACACCTTTACCTCTTTCGGTTTAACTATCTGTCCTCCAGCTTCTTTGATTTTTTCTTCAGCTGTCTTGGTCCAAGCCTCTACGATTACAAGCAGTGGTTTGCTTACTCTTCCACCCCCAATTAATTTCTTAACGCCCAATGAATGTAAGTCTACAACAATCCTGTTATCTAAAGTCTTCAACATATCTTCTTCCAAATTTTCGACGACTGTCGCCAATTGAAGAAGGTTTATAGACCTGACCTCTTTTCTATTCGGTCTATAGAATCCATGTTTCCCGAAGCGATCTCTGTCATATCTAAGTACCCATGTCCACTTGTGTTTATGTTTTCCAGCTTCTCCGCGTCCACCTTTCGATCCAGTCTTTCTATGCTGACCTATCTGGCCCCAGCCGTGAGTCCTGCTACCTCTCTTCTTCCTAACTTTCCTGAACCTCGTCGGCAACTATTCTCACCCTGTAGACATTCTCAGCAATTAATAAGAATTTCAAATACTTTAAACCATCCTTAAGACATCCTAACTGCGAGTTCATTAATATTTTCTCCACGGTATCCGTATTCTCCTTCTGCGGAGAATGGTTTCTTAATGGTCTTCTTGAATCCCCTCTTAGGTGGGTGTAGTCTAAGATAAGGTTTAAGACCTTTATTCCTCAACTTGCTTAATGTTACTTCTCCTCTAAATATTTTCTCAGCTAGTTCTTCTAAGCTACTGTAACCCAGCCTAGAGATGTTTTCATCTCCTAGTTTAATTCTTCCATTGAACTCAGCTCTTTTCAAAAGTCTTTTCACAGTTGCTGGTGTCGGCTCCCCCCAAGTAACATAATGTGCAATCTTCTTCAGCATCCCCTCAAAGCTAGAGTCTTTCGGAATGAATACTGCATAATTTGCTCTAGGTAGGTTAAGCATTCTAAGAGTGTCGAGTTCTTCTTGGCTGGCTTTTATCCCCCCCTTAATCCTGATAACGAGGTAGCATCCCGCATTACCGTTCACAGTCATGGTTTATCATCCCAGAGCTTCTACTGCTAAACAGATTAAGTTTCTAATAAATTTCATTAAAGAAGCGTAACTACGCCTAAATATCAGTGTATATGTATAAAGAGGATACTCCGATATTGTGATATCGTCTGGTCGTGGGAGAAGATCTGTTTTAGGGTTTTTCTATGTTTCCCTCCATATAGTTGGTAAGACTATCTTGTTAGTATTCTTTAAGGCCATAAATGCCGCTCCTGCGAAAGATAGTGTCGTCCTAGTCTCTCCAAACGTTCTAGTCCAGACATCTTTCACGCCTGCTAGTTCTAAAACTATTCTGGCTGTTTCTCCTGCTACAAGTCCTAGACCTCTAGGACCTGGTAAAAGCTGTATTCTTACGCTTCCCCATTTTCCCTCAACCTTGGTTGGTAGACTATGCTCGGTACCACAGGAGCATTCCCAGCTTCCACATCCCCTAACGACTGGGATAATATTCATCTTGGCATTCTTTATCGCTTTCTCGATCGCTGAGACTACGTGGACTGATTTCCCTGTTCCCAGCCCAACGTAGCCATCCCTATTACCTATAACCACAATCGCTTTAAATCTGCTTCTTTCACCTGCGTCTGTCTGCTTCTGTACAAGCTTTATATCTATGACTTCTTGCTCTAGACCAGGCAGTAGCGCATCAACAATTTCAGGTTCTGTTATCTTCCAATGATTAGCAAACACCTCATCTATTGATGTTATCTGTCCCTGGGCCACCATTCTCCCAAGCCTTGTCTTGGGAACCCACTCACTTGGACTACTCATGTTTCTCCCACTCTTCTACTATCCTTTGTCTAACTTCTTCGAAATGTTCACTTAACCTATTATAGATTTCCATAGGAGATTTTGAAAATTGCTGTGTCTCAACATTCTGTTCCTTAATCATCTGATAGTACTCCTGAATGTGGCCACCTTTTACTCTATCTTCGCTAGGTAGTTTTTCTTCGCTTACAGGAACCTCTACCCCAGCATCTCTAAATCCTTTAATAGATGCGAAGAGCCTCGAACCAGATACAGGCGTATATAGACCTATATCGACTATTGCTTTCTGGATACCTTTCTTCTTAGCTACAATGCCTGCTAGAAATCCTGTAAGATATGCGGCTGGAAGATTTTTGGTACTAGCTCTCCAACCATAACGTGAGAGATGTCTAGAACTAACTGTTAGAATCGTTCTATCTCCACCTGCTCTAGAATCAACTACTTGTACTGTTATATACCTGCTGCTCTTCCTAACAACCAGTCTAGGAAGACCAGATTTGACAAGTTTTAGACGTATTCTATAGTTTGTAAGTCCTCCTCTCCTTCTCCGCGGAGGTCTCCTCTTCAAGATCTTCATCTGGCTCATATGAGCGGCCTCCTGATCAGCCTGTTTGCCTCCAAGTAGCTTATCAGGTCAGATACAGACTTGAATGCTCCGGCCTTAACCATCCTGTAGACTCTCCTATAAGTTGAAGCGTCGATAAGCTTCTTCTCTCTCAGCTGCTTCAGCTTCTTCCTCTGAACTCTGACCTTCAACATCCATCTTTCTTTTCTCGTAACTCTACTATATCTTCCACCTTTTCTGCTTCCATGACCTCTGACTCTTTCTTTCTCTTCTCTTTTTCTCGCTCTTACCCTGCTTACACCTATCGCCTGGACTTTGTAGATTGCCCCATCCTCAATTAATTTCTTTATATCTTCTCTAGTTATTGCCTCGGCGACGTCATCCAGTCTCTCAGGATCAAATCTAACCCTTGTCTCACCACATTTCATCAATTTAGCAGCGATTCTTTTTTGAAGATCTAGCTTAGCCGGCATTCCCTTCCACCTCTCCACTTTCTCCGCCTTCTTCCTTAACTTCTTCAGGTGGTATTATCTCAGGCTTCTCCGCTTCGGGCACTGTTATAGTTATCGGATTCAATACCTTCAACCCCTTCTTCTCAGCCTCCTCCATTATCTTGAACTTCTTTAGTCTACCTACTGAGCCCGCAATTCTTACAGCATGTCTTCCAGGGTCTAGACCTTCAAGGTCTCCAACTCTATGGACGAGGACCTCCATATATCCGCTTGGATGGATGTTCCTGTATTTTCTAGGAGTTCTATATCCTACTTTTACAAGTTGAGGGGCTCCACTTTTCTGGAGTCTCATCTTACTATCCTTGCCTCTAGGTCTCCTCCAGTTAGGTTTTAATCGAGCATATCTCCAACTCTCTTGACGGGCAAACTCTGGACGTTTATTCTTCATTTCTTTTATCTTCCTAGGAATCCTTACAGGGCTCATTCCATACCAACCTTCCTTTCAAATAGATAAATACCATCAAGGAATTTTCTTAAGTCTTTTCTCTTAATCTTCGTTGCTGCCTCTATGTTGGCTGCGGTCTGTCCTACTGCTTGTTTATCTATTCCAGTTATGATTATGTCTTCCCCTTGAACCTTAACCTTTGTTCCTTCACCGACTATCCTCGCTTTCCTCTGATATCTTTCTCCAATGAAGTTTTCTATAATCACGACGTCTTTCTGAACCTTAACGTTTATAGGGAAATGGGTGGAGACTATCTTGAGCTTATAAGTGTATCCTTGGGTAACGCCTTTGAACATGTTCTCTAATAAGGAGGTGATTGTTCCAATCATGGACTTGGCCCTTCTTCTTTTTCCCATAAACTTAATAATGATTTTCTTCCCATCCAGCTTGAACTTGGCTCCGGTGTGAGAGAGGTCATTGACCAATTCTCCAAGCCTCCCTCTCACTCTTATTGTTGCTGGACTATTGATCTCTACCTGTACTCCTTCCGGGATTTCTACTTCTTCAACTACTTGAGACATCTCTCCACATCACCTTCAGTAGACATATCCTAATAGTTTTCCACCTATACTCATCTTCTTAGCCTCAATATGGGAGAATACTCCTTTATTTGTTGATACGATTAGTATGCCGATATCCCGACTTGGAAGAAACTTTTTCTCCCATTCGTCGTATTCATCCTTCTTTACACTAAACCTAGGTTTAACTGGGGCTGAACGATTAATCCTTCCTAGTAGCTGTATTCTAAATTTTCCACCTCTACCATCTTCAATATACTCGAATGCTCCTACATAGCCATGTCTTTGAAGGACTCTAAGAATGTTCGCTATAAGCTTACTAGCAGGGTAGATACACTCTCTATTCCTTACAGCTTCATTATTCTGCAACGTTGTGAAAAGCCCTGAAACCAAGTCCCTACTCATCTCGTCAATCCTAAACCAGCAAATAACAATACTATTTAATTAATTATTCGCTGCTGAGAACTTTAAGCGTAGGATAAGTTAAATTTCACCTTGACTTGTATAGCATCTAAACCTATAAAGAGTCTAAAGAAATTTCTCGCCCATGCTTTTTTCGAGATATCTAGATAGGGTGTCGTCAAGAGATATATTTACTCGTAAACTTTGAATCCTAGACTTGGTGCTACTTCATTTAAACATCTCCTGCAGAGATAGAGTTTATACTTGCGTATAACCCCCACTGTCGTTCCACATCGTCTACATTTTACTACGCCTTTACCAAACTTTCTTTCTTTGGGCGGCTTATGCTTCACCTCGAAGAGAACCTCCTCTACACTACCTAACCTTTACCAGGTACCCGGTATTTAACCCTATAACCCTTGAATCATCAATTAATTGCTAGTAACGTTGAAGGAGATTGGAGTATGTATGCGGGTGTGTAGACTCAGCCTATACTCTACTAGATGATTTGGCTCCCATGTAATGATGTTGTGTAGATGAATAATTTTAGATATTAGAGAGCTGTATTGATTGGTGGTGATTTTGGGTGATGCCTCCATGCGAGATGATGGCTAAGAGCTTCCTGCCTGCTGTCAGAGGATTGGTTGTTTACGAACTTTACTCGAGAGGTTATAGTCAATTAAGGATTTCATTTTTTCTAAGTCTTTCTCAATCTGCTGTAAGCCAGATGCTTTCAAAACCCAAGAATACATATGTTAAGTCTCTTCTAGATATGGGTTTAACAATAGAAGAGATCGGTTCTCTAGTTAAGCTGATTACTAAAGATCTCCCTCACGATCCAATCAGAGCTACTCTAACCCTCTACGCGTTTTGGATGGACTCATTATCTAGAGGGGTCTTCTGCGACTATCATAGGAGGATGTACCCACAGCTTTCTACATGCGAGATCTGTTTACATAAGAAGCTGGATATTAATGATGTTGATAGAGCTCAGTTACTGGCTAAATTAGAGAAAGCCGTCAGTATGATCGAAGAAGCTAGATACTTCGTAAACGTAATGCCTCAGGTAGCCGTAAACATAGTTGAATCTATCAAGAATGCTAAGACATTAGAAGACGTCGCAGGTATTCCTGGAAGGATAGTAGTAATCCGTGATAGGCCTAAGGCGGTCAGTAGGCCTGAATTCGGAGGCTCTAAACATTTAGCAAGAGTATTGTTGGCTGCCAAGAAGAACGCTCCTAACGTGAATTCGGCTATCAATCTAAAGTTTGATGAATTCGTCCAAGAAGCAGTAGGCTCCCTAGGGCTCAGATATTCGGAGACGAGCAAGAAAGTCGTCGAGGGCAGGAATATGGAAGACCTAGTTATCGAATCCATATCTGAAGAGTTCGAGAAAGATCCCTTCCTAGACGTAGTATTCGATAGAGGAGGATATGGGCTGGAACCCATCACTTATGTTTTCGCAGAAGATTCGATAAAAGTAGTAGAAAAGGCATTGAAAATAGCTAGGAAATATGTTGAGAAAAAAGCAAACAGAAAACTTTAAGGGTTCTGGTAGAACTCGATAAACTAGTCTATCCTATGTAATGTGTGCTCTCCCTATCGAAGTCTCTAACAATCTTCGTATCTCTACCTATTCCTCCAGGCCCTATCATCTGTAGCTCAGGATATAGGTCGAATAATGAATTTGTCGCGAGGTGATACGTTACATGGTCTTCGCCTATTACGTCCGCAACTATTCTCTTAACGATATATCGTACTTCTTCTTCATCGATATATCCTAGACTGTGTAGGTATTCATGAAGGAGAATGACGAAGACATACGAGTTTACTTCAACCTTGTTTCTGGCCACCTGCAGGAATGCTTCTAGTAGAGTTTCATTCATTATTATCATGTTGCTTCCAACCTCATGCGCCGCTCCTATATTATTCGGTAGATCCATTAAGACTAGTTCTAGACCAGCTCTGTGAAGCCCGATAGTCTTCTTCACCGCCTTCTTTACCAGTTCGAATATTTCTCCAAACGTTTTCGCTTCCGAGAGCCTTCTTCTAAATTCTTCTATCATCAAGATACATTTGGCGACCCAGATATATAGAAGTATCCCAGCTAAAAATTTCTAAGTTGAATTGCTTAGAATCTTCTTTTTCAAGCATCGTCGAATATCTGCTGGTTATGAGTGGCCATTCAGAAAGAGAACCTTAATGTGAGTAATACAGGAAAGTTGTCTGAGAAGTTATTGCGGTATCACTGAAGATGGTTGAACCGCATTCTTCACCCACATGAGTTGATGATGGTTAGGCTCCATTCTGGCCACTAGAGTATAGTGTTTAGCTAGCTTATTCTTGTCTTCCCTGCTTCATCGAGCTCACTATCTGGTCGGGCCTAATCACAGATATCCCAGTCACTCCTCCCAAGATCTCTATCAAGACAATGTAATCTGGGTTCTTGAGGTTTACTCTTCTGTTGATTTTCTCCGCTACAGCTTTTATGATGTCCTGACTCGAAAGAGATGTATGTCTCTTCTCAACAGTTATTCTGAATGATGACTCTTCAGGTATCTTCGCGGATAGTCGTGCGGCTACTTCCTTTATATCTTCAATCCTGGTAGAGGTAACCTCCTCTATAGGGATGAATCTTAGTAGGGTACTAATCCTCCAAGGCTCATTTGATATTATTTCTCTAGCTTTCTCTATAACGTAGAATGGGTCTAAGCTTGTTGAAGCTGTTATAAGACCTGAGATCTTGGTCATCTCGACTTCTGGCTCCACATCCCCTAGGTATCGTAAGAGATCTTTTAGCTCCGAGACCGCGACTATCTCCTGACCTCTGAACGTCGTAACTATAAGATTAATTCTTCTCAACTATCTCTCCCCAACATATATGAAGAACTACATTATCAATATTATGCTTTATCAGGATGAGTTAATCGTTTATAGTGAAAAGATTTAACATGTGGTATTCAAAGTCTAGCTTAGAGGGAAGAAATGAGGAAGGAGATGGAAGGATTTAAGACATTAACTAGTGTCGATAAGGCTCTCCAAATATTGAGAGGGATATTGGAGAAGCTGGAGGAGAAAGATGTTGTAGATGTCCCGTTAACGGAGTCGCTCGGTAGAATCTGTGGAGAAAATATCTATGCACGATTTGATATACCGTCATTTGACAGAAGTGCCGTGGACGGCTACGCATTAATCGCTGAAGATACTTTCAGTGCGTCTCCATCAAATCCTATCCAGTTCAAGATAGTAGGGTCGTTGATGCCTGGAGACGAGGTAGGTAAACTCGAGATTAATAGAGGCGAAGCGGTAGAAGTTATGACTGGCGCACCGTTGCCTCTTAACGCCAATGCTGTTGTAATGGCTGAAGATGCAAAAGAAGTTGAACCTGGATTGTTAGAAGTGTACAAACAGGTTCATCCTTTCCAGAACATATCTAGGAGAGGAGAAGACTTCCAGGCTGGAAAATTAGTAGTGAGAAAAGGTACGAAGATTAAGCCTTGGCATATCGGCGCTCTAGCATCTTTCAACATTACCCATGTAAAAGTTTTCTCGAAGCCCAAGATAGGAATACTCTCTACAGGTAGCGAGCTAGTTGAGCTCGGCTCAGAACTCAAGATTTCGAAGATAGTGAATAGCACAAAGGCCTTGATTAAAGCACTGGTATATTCATGTGGAGGAGAACCTGTAGACCTGGGGATCGTCGAAGATGAAATGAAGCTGATACTAGAGAAGATAAAAAATGGATTAAAGATTTGCGATGCATTAATAACTACAGGTGGAACAAGTATAGGTAAAAGAGACTTAGTACCTGCCGCCGTCAGCAGGCTTGGAGAAGTATTAGTTCATGGGATAGCTATGAGACCCGGTAAACCTACAGGCTTCGGGCTAGTTGAAGGAAAACCTGTATTCATGCTTTCAGGCTTTCCAGTAGCAGCTCTAATAGGCTTCAACCTATTTGTCAAACCTACTATCAACGTATTGCAGAGGACTGTTGATGAACCAGCCCCTAAAATAATCGGGAGACTTACGAGAAGGGTGGCATCACTTACAGGTATGAGAAGCTATCTTAGAGTAAAGGTATCGAAACATGAAGACGTATATCTCGTTGAACCGTTAAGATTGACGGGGTCCGGCTTAATCTCTACATTAACTGAAGCTAACGGGATACTAGTGATACCGGAAAACATGGAAGGATATGAGGAGGGAGACGAAGTAGAAGTAGAACTATTCGACCCAGTTGCTGAGAGCCTCATGGCATGATATAGTCTTTCAGGTATAAGCATATTACTTTCTTCTATGAATTTTTGTCATGGATAAGATGGCGCTAGTGTTCCATAAACTTGTATCACTTGAGGAAGCGCTTAGAATAATCGATGAAAAACTAGGAGGAATCAAGCCTCTAGGCGTTGAAGAGGTTCCACTTAGTAATGCTTATGGAAGGATACTCGCAGAAGATGTTTACGCACATGTTGATTCTCCACCATTTGATAGAAGCACGGTCGACGGGTATGCGGTCTTAGCCGAAGACACTTATAATGCTGATGAAGCAAACCCTGTTAAACTAAACCTAGTAGGTAAAGTAGAAGTTGGAGAGGTTCCAAACATAGAGGTGTCGGGTGGGACATGTGTGGAGATATCCACCGGTGCGCCTTTACCTCGTGGAGCAAACGCCGTCGTAATGGTAGAGTATACGAAGGTAGAGGGCGACTTAGTGCTCATCTATAAGTCTGTATCTCCAGGAGAAAATATTGCTCAGACAGGTTCAGATGCTTCTCTCGGAGACTTGATCCTGAGAAAGGGGAGAAGGATAGGTCCAAGAGAATTAGGTGCTCTTGCAGCTGTAGGATGCAGTGAAGTTAAAGTTTACGCCATGCCTAGTATAGCTTTATTCTCAACAGGTAGCGAGTTGACCCCAGTTTTGGAGAAACTCAGTGGAGGGAAAATCTATGACGTTAATAGCCATGCTATCTCAGCGATGCTCAAGG
Source organism: Candidatus Geocrenenecus huangii (assembly GCA_023268155.1). Taxonomy (GTDB): domain Archaea; phylum Thermoproteota; class Nitrososphaeria_A; order Caldarchaeales; family Wolframiiraptoraceae; genus Geocrenenecus; species Geocrenenecus huangii. Next base: position 217,136 of record JALNKM010000003.1, on the reverse strand, counting down.
ATCTTGGTGTGAGGGTTGATTTCCACGGCATCCTACCCGACAACTATGCAATTATCAAGAAGTCTATCGAAGAAGTACTAGAGAAATATGACGTCATAATAACGTCTGGAAGTACGTCGGCTGGATTCGGAGACATAGTCTACAGAGTATTTGAAGAATTGGGGGGAGTACTAATTCATGGATTAAAGATCAGACCAGGCAAACCAACCGTTATCGGCGCTACCGGAGATGGAAAGCTGTTAATCGGTTTGCCTGGATTTCCACTCTCAGCTATGATGGTGTTTATGGCTCTGGCTAGACCGATCCTCATGAAGATGATGGGTGCTGAAGCTTCACAGGAAGAAAACACCGTCAAAGCGAGGATGCCTATGAGAATCGAGACGGGTAAAGGCAAGAAGCATCTCATCCCAGTCCAACTATTAACCTCGACAGATGGTTTAATAGCTTATCCGCTGACTGTGGATTCAGGTGCGGCTACAGCATTATCTATAGCTGATGGATTCATAGAGGTCGATGAAGAAAAACAGTATCTATCTGAGTATGAAGAAGTCGAAGTAAGACTATTTCAGCCATTAATAATATCGAGTCTATCCATAGTTGGAAGTAACTGTCCCGCCCTCAACATCCTACTGGATGAAGCGAGATTATGGGATGCCAAGCAAGTTAACGTAGGCTCATTCTTAGGATGGAGAGCAGTAAAGAGGGGTGAAGCAGACATCGCCGGGACTCATCTCCTAGATCCTGAGACACGTCAATACAATGTCCACATGCCTCGGAAGATGGATCTAGAGAAAGAAGTAGAGATCTATCGAGGATACGTTAGAACAATAGGTCTCGTTATACGGAAAGATAACCCGAAGAATATCAAGAACCTAGTAGACCTTTTGAGAGATGATGTAATCTTTGTTAATAGAGTTAAGGGATCTGGTGTTAGAACCTTTATAGACATTATGTTGAAAGAACTCGAGATAAAAGAACCTGAGAAGAAAATAAGAGGTTATTCTTATGAAGTGAAGACGCATACTGCGGTGGCGGCTGCAGTAGCACAGGGAAGAGCAGATGTTGGAGTAGCAGTTGGATATGTCGCAGAAATCTATGGACTGGACTTCATCCCCCTCACAGAAGAGTACTTCGACTTCGTAGTCAGGAAAGATAGGTTGGAGAAAGAAAGCGTAAAGAAATTTCTAGAGACGCTGAGAAGCCAGTCCCTCCATGAAAAGATTAAAAGAATTCCATACTATAAGCCATGTAAGGAGACGGGGCAGAAGATATTCGGTTAAGGTAATACCTGGCACATTATGATTACATAAACAATATATTCTATCTCTATATTTATTCTTTACGAAAATGGTTAAGGCTGGAGGATATGCAAATAGGATTGCGTGGGTAGATTTAACAGGGAAGAAGATTGAGTATCACGAGATAGATGAAGAAGAAGCAAGGAAATTCATCGGTGGAAGAGGGCTCGGAGGTAGAATAGTCTTAAAAAATTCCGTTGGCAAGAACCCACTTTCACCTGAGAATGTATTAGCGATAATGGTTGGACCTTTAACAGGAACATTAACACCGATGAGCGGCAGAATATGCGCAGTATCTAGATCACCTTTAACCAGCATTTTCGGAGATAGTCATGCAGGCGGATGGGCTGGAGCAACATTGAAATGGGCTGGATTCGATGGCGTAGTCCTAGCAGGCGCAAGCGATAAGCCCGTCTATCTTCTTGTAAAGAATAAAACAGTATCTATCGAGGATGCATCAAACTTGTGGGGTAAAACTACGGAAGAAGCATACCACATGTTACGTGAGAAGCATGGGGAAGGTGTACAATTCTATGGAATAGGACCCGCTGGAGAGAACAAGATATTATTCGCAAACATCATGCATTATGGTAAACAATCAGCTGCCAGAGCTTCAGGAAGAGCAGGAATGGGGGCCGTTATGGGATCGAAGAAAGTTAAATGTATAGCAATAATTGGAGAGGAGAAAGATATGCCTCAACCCTCTAGACCAGATGAATTTGAGAAAGCTAGACAACAAGCTCTAAAGAAGATTATGGAGAGCCCTGTCACCGGACCTAAGAAAGGTGGGCTCTCAGTATACGGGACATCTGTATTAGTCAATGTAGTTAACGAGATCGGTGCATGGCCTACGAGAAATGCTAAAGATACGATGTTTGAGTTCGCGTACTATATCTCTGGAGAGAATCTTAGAGGAACTATACTCAGAGATACGCCTACATGTCATGCATGTCCAGTGGCCTGTAAGAGGGATTCACAAGTATTAGATGGGAAATTCAAGCACAAGTCTGAAGGGCCAGAATATGAAACGATATGGGCTCTTGGAGCAATGATAGGTGTAGGTCACATAGAAGCAGTATCCTACCTAAACTACCTAGCAAACCTGTATGGATTGGATACTATAGAGCTTGGAAACACTCTAGCAGTAGCTGCGGAAGCCTCTGAAAGAAGATTGATAAAGGAGGAAATAAAATGGGGCGATGTCGATAAGTTCGTCGAACTTACCAAGAAACTAGCATATAGAGAGGGAGACCTAGGAAATACTTTGGCTGAAGGGGGAGCTAAGGCAGCCAAGATATTCGGGGACCCGGACTTATCCATGTCTGTGAAAGGAATGAGCATCCCAGCCTATGATCCTAGAGGATTGAAAGGATTCGCGCTTGGATACGCTGTATCTAATAGAGGAGCATGCCATCTAAGAGCTTATACCCCTGCATCAGAGATCCTTGGAATACCCTATAAGACGGATCCTCTAGCGGTAGAAAATAAGGTGGAACTCGTACATCTACTGGAAAGGCTATTCGCATTTACAGATAGCCTCGATATGTGCAAGTTCAGTACATTCGCTCTCGGACCTGAAGATTATGCAGCACTGTTCTCAGCGTATACTGGATGGGATATAACAGCTGAGGATGTGCTGAACATAGGTGAGCGGGTCTGGACTCAGGAGAGATATTTCAATCAACTTCATGGATTATCACGTAAAGATGATACTCTTCCGAGAAGGTTCATGACTACACCATCCCCCACTGGGCCCTCAAAAGGCCACGTAATAGATGATGCAACATTTAACAAGCTACTAGATGAATACTACAAGAAACATGGATGGAACATGGATGGAACCGTGCCTCAACAACGCCTAAGAGAACTAGGGATAATCTAGAACCTCCATTTTTATTTATTCCAATTGTCTTAAATAATATTTGGAACATATAGGGCAGTTAGGCGACCTGGAAATAGGTATTGATGTAAACTCGAGGCTTAAACCATCAAAAACTAGTATTTTATCAGTGAATGGTTTTCCCATCTCTGTGATTATCTTCACTGCTTCAAGTGCTTCAAGGCATCCGATTACTCCAGGTACAGGTCCTATTACGGGTATGATGTCGTGGCTTAGTGGGGGAGAGGGTACCAAGCATCTTAGGCATGGAGTCTTGCCGGGTATGATAGTCATTAATCTACCTTCAAAAGAATACACTGCTCCATGGATAAAAGGTATTCCGAGCTCGACACATTTATCGTTAACTAGTAATCTTGCCTCGAAATTATCCAATCCATCTACAACTAAGTCTACATCTTTCAGTAACGCATCTATGTTCTCGGATGTAATCATCTGTGGTATAGGTTCGATGACAATATCTGAGTTAAGAGAAGTCAGTCTTTCAGCAGCAGCCTCAACTTTTAGTCTCCCAATATCTTTTTCAGAATATGGTATTTGGCGGTTTAAGTTATTCAATTCTAGTACACCGCTATCAACTATTCTTATAAATCCAACTCCAGTTGCAGCTAAATACATTGCAGCAACTCCACCCAGCCCCCCTACTCCTACAACTAGTACTCTAGAATCTTTAAGCTTAAGCTGACCGTCAACTCCTAAATCCATAATCCTTATCTGCCTATCATATCTTTCTAGCTCTCTCATGCTAAGGGACTGCATACCTGCTATCTCAAGCTGATTACTAGACAGGATTTAAGAATTTATTAATAATCTACATCTTACCCGGTTATCTTAATTAGTCAAAAAGATATTGTTGATTATGGATATTATGATATTCACGGTAAAGGGAGTGAATGCTGTTGTCGATGGTAGACACGTACTAAGAGATGTTAACCTTGAAATCGGTGAAAGAGAGATACATGTATTGTTCGGGCCAAACGGTTCAGGTAAATCTTCTCTAGTAATGACGATCATAGGTCATCCATCATACAAGATTATAAGTGGAAAGATCTTCTTTAAAGGAATAGATATTACGGACAAACCTATAGAAGAACGGATAAACCTCGGTATAGGTGTTGCATTCCAGAATCCGCCAAAGATCCATGGAGTTAGATTAAAAGAACTACTCAACGTAATAGCTAACAATAAAGCAAAGAATCCTAAGATGGTCGAATACCTAGAGAAATTAAAGATACCGAACGATATATTATCCCGATCTTTAAATGTAGGGTTTTCGGGAGGAGAGATAAAGAAAACCGAAATACTACAAGTACTTGCGGCAGACCCAGAATTCATAATACTCGATGAGCCAGACTCAGGCGTAGATGTAGAAAACCTAGAGATTATAGGACGTGCACTCTCTGAAGCCCTAATTAATAAATCCGCATTGATAATTACTCACCATGGACATATATTGAAGTATCTCAAGCCTACGAAATCGCATGTTATGATCAATGGAACGATAGTATGTGAGGGAGACCCGGAACAGATGTTTGAGCAGATTATGAAGAAGGGTTATGGATGGTGTGAAAGATGTATATCTTTTAGACCATAACCTTTACGGCAAGCTTCACGCTTGGACTTCCATGATATCTCGAAGATTCGGGAAAGGAAGGTTTACATATTGACTAACGGGATCATTGTCCGGGAAGGATCTACATGATGTTCCTTGACAAGGAGGAGATAGAGAAAGCTTTGAATAAACCTGCAGCTTACGGTCCAGACGTAGACATATCACAATATGGCATGGAGAGTTTCGGCCAATCAAATCTTGATGAAACTATAGTGAGGGAAAGCTACAATGTTGGCGTGGACCTATCTAGAAGAGACCAGTTGAATACGTATTTACAGATCGATCACGATGTAGTCTTTAAGACTATTCAGAAAAAGTTTGAAGAAGATATAGAATTAATGAGTTTAACAGAAGCCTTAGAAAAGTATGAATGGGTTAGAGATATTTACTGGAAGCTTAAGTCCCCCTATGAGGATAAGTATACCGCATTCGTTGCGAAGAACGAGAAAAGCGGATACTTTCTAAGAATACTAGAAGGTAGGAAGATACATCTACCGATACAAGCTTGCTTTTTCATGTATTCCCCCAGCCTCGTCCAGAGTATTCATAACATAATAGTTGCAGAAGAAGGATCTGAGGCAAATGTGATAACTGGATGCACAAATTATTCAAAGATTGCTAATGGTCTCCACATAGGAGTGACCGAAATATATGTCAAAAACAATGCTAAACTAAACTACACAATGATACATAGGTGGGGTAGAGGACTTCATGTAAGACCTAGGACTGGAATAATACTTGAGAATGGAGCAAAGCTCTTATACAACTATGTAGTTATCGGGGAAGTCGGCTCTCTACAATCTTATCCACATGCAATCGTCGAAGGGAAGAACGCAAGACTTTCGATGAATAACATCTTATATGTAGTGGGAGAATCAAATATGGACCTGGGCGGCGAAGTGAATGTTAAAGATGCTGGATCCGGTATCGAGCTAGTTACGAACGCTGTCGCTTCTGGGAGAACTAAACTGATGAATAGGGGGGCGATAATTTCTGAAGCTCCAAAAGTTAAAGGGCATATTAGCTGTAGAGCTTTAATGTTATCCAACGAAGCTGAGGTCTCGGCAATACCAGTCCTCGTCTCTAGAAACATGGAGTCAGAGCTTACACATGAAGCTGCGATTGGGAAGATAGCAGAGGAACAATTATTTTATCTAAGAGCTAGAGGTTTGAGAAGAGAAGAAGCAGAATCAATCTTGATACGTGGATTCCTGGATATCTCGATGATGGAGCTTCCTAAACATATTGAAAAAACCGTAGAAAAAGTAATAGAATTAGCGATGAAAGGATTCTAAAAAGATCTAGCTCTTTCTACGCTGGGAATCATCCACCCGCTACAGGTGGAATTAACACTACTTCATCCCCCTCATCAAGCTCCGTGGATAACCCATTTATGAACTCTATGTCTCTCCCGTTTACAAATACTTTCACCGTCTTCTTAAGCGTCCCATCAGTCTCTAACACTTCCCTATTAAACCTCTCACCAAACCTTCTTGATAACGTATCGAGGAGATCTTTCACGGTTGCATGATCTGAAAGCTCGATCATTATTCTTCCATACTCATCGATGGCTTCTCGTATAGTTGCATAAGCTTTAACGACTACCTTCACTATCTTGTATCACCTGCTTACTCGAAGCAAACCTTGCATTCGCTAGTGTCTATGAATGGTTCGATACCCTTATGTAGTTGGCAGAGAATGCCTTTTCTTCTCAACTCCATCAATAATTGATTGAATTCTCTAGTTATATCTTTAGGGTCACCTCTGCCTGCTATCAACTCCACAATTTTATCTACATGTTTGAGAATAGCGGGATTATTCTCCCAGTAGGTTCTAGCTCCTCTAACGCCTCTAATATAATTACTGATAGCTGCCTGCGTTACGCCAACAATTTTAGCTGCTTTCTCTTGAGTATACCCCTTCTCTAAGACGAGCTTTTTAGCTATCAGTGCTCTAAGAGCTGGAAGTACGTATTTCGCTTCTATTTCCGAGGGGAGTTGCATTCCAATGTATCTATGTTATAAGTTTTATTTAAGAACATTGCTGTATAACGGGTTCAAGTACCGTGGACCCTAGGTTTTTACAATCTCTAAACCGTAAGATTCAAGTATGTTTACAAGAGTCCTCCTATAATCTGAAGGTATACCTTTCCAATCTATTAATGCTTGAGTGGTTTTTTCTACAATTTTTTCTATAGCTTCTCTTACTACTTCTCTATCTATAGGTAGAGCATACTTAGGGCACATATGACCTATATTGTATGATCCGTTGGCTACAAGCTTCGTAAATGTTGGAGCGTAATGTCCTCCCCCGAATCCTATGGCTACTTCTTCATCTTTTCTTATCTCTGTCTCAGCAGCTTTTAAAGAAGCTGTGGCTACAACTTCCAGCTCTTTTTCACCTGGGGTAGAATTTTCATCTCCACCTACTTCCACGAAGATCGTAGGGACTTCAGTGAATGGGCCATGATGTGTGACCTCTAGTCTAACATCCCATCCATCTATGCGAAGACTACCAACTTCTTCTAAAAGTGTTTGAAGAGATTTTCTGAGCATCAATGCACTAGTCTTAGATAGCTTCCTAGGTCTTCCACCATAAGATGCTTCATCTCTCCAGTTCCCTACTGCATGTGTTAAGAATGCCCGGATACCCTTTTCAGACTTATGAGATGAAGGAAAGACTACCAGATCTACTCCTAACCTCTCCCCAATCATCTCAGCGTAGATATGCTTTTCATCTATGAAATGTAGCTCAACTTCGCCTTTCCTATAGATTCCTTCTCTAATACTGAAATTGAATGATTCTATCAAGATCTCAGCGATACCCATCGATACAGGGTCAGCTCTCGATATTACAATAGCTCTTCTCATTCATTCTAAGATCATCATAGAAGAAAATAAATAGATAATGTTTAACCGGAAACAGAGAAGGTTAACTCATTATTTATCTATGTTTCCATGAGATGGTAAAACATAATGGGTAGGCTAAATATCTTCTATGTAGTGATGGGTTACTGGAGACCAGTAAAATTTAGCTGGGCTAATAGACCATTATTATGCAGCCACCTTGTTTCACAGATCTTTAAGGCTAGGAGATTGGGAAACAGTAATATCGAGTTTTCTCTCGACCTAGGTCTCTCCAAAGAAGTCTGTAACATTACTAGTGAAGGTGTACACTTGAGAAACGAGTTCATTGAATGGAGCAAGCTGGAAGGAATTATGAATAGGGAAAGAGACATCTACTATGTTGAGAAGGGTGAAATTATGCCATTAAGTATCGCAGGCGAGCATTTCTACAAACTAGTACTGGTTAAGTGGGGTCATCCCCCAACATTAGAGATTGACGGAATTCATATGCATAGAATTAAGGACATCACCCCAGATGTAGATACGGAGATGAAGCTATCCTTACTTGGGAGTCTTAGATGTTCTAGGATCCTCGATACCTGTATGGGGCTAGGATACACGGCGATAGAGGCGATCAAGCGGGGAGCCTGCAGTGTAAAAACGTTTGAAGTTGATGAAAACGTGTTAAAGATAGCATCTTTTAATCCCTGGTCAAGTGGGCTAGAAGATGAAAAGATAGAGATCTATCTTGGAAACGTGTTTCAGGGAGTGGAAGAATACTCAGAATATTTTGACGTAATAATACATGACCCTCCGCGAATATCTTTATCTGGAGAACTATATAGCTTAGAATTCTACTTCAAGCTTGCAGAAGCATTGAAAAAGAATGGGAGAATAGTTCATTATGTTGGGCAGCCAGGCATACATTCTGGAAAGAAGATATGGAGAGGTGTGATGGAAAGAATGAGGAGAGCGGGGTTCCAAGTAAGATACGATCCGGAGTCCAGATGTGTCTATGGAAAGAAGATTGAGTAAGGATAAGAATGAGTAAGATGCTATTATTCTAGGCATAAAATGGTTGAAGGAGGGAAGATAGTTAAGAGAAGCCTAAAAGAAAATACGGGGGCCACAGTCATAGGGCATGGAACATGGATGGACAAGATAGCATACGAGTTGATTGAACGGGAAAAAGCTCTAGGAAGACGCTTAAACTTGATCAGGACGGAGAGCGGTCTAGGCGCCTCAGGCATACCTCATATAGGCAGTATGGCGGATGCTGTAAGAGCTCATGGAATAGTTATGGCTTTGAGGGAAATGGGGTATAGAGCTGAAACAATCGCTTTCACAGATGATATGGATGGTTTAAGAAAAGTACCCGCGGGCTTCCCGAAGCAATTAGAAGAATACTTGCTTATGCCTGTCTCAAGCATACTCGACCCATTCGGATGCCATAAGTCCTTCTCAGATCATATGAGCGGTATGCTTCGGGAAGCATTAGACATTGCGGGGATAGAATACGTATTCAGATCTGGTAGAGAAACCTATGCTAGTGGGATGCTTTCAGAAGCTATACATAAAATACTATTAAACTCAAACAAGATAGGCAACATTATAGCTGAACTTACAGGTCAGGAAAAATACCTCAAAGTCTTGCCATACTTCGCTATATGCAAGAATTGTGGGCGAATCTATACTACTCAATCCTACAATTATGATCCTGAGAGGAGAATCGTACACTATAGATGTGCTGGAGTGGAGATTAAAGGAAGATGGTATAATGGATGTGGTTTTGAAGGTGTCGCTGATATTCGGAGAGATGACGGTAAGCTTGCATGGAAGACGGAGTTTGCAGCTAGATGGTCGGCTTTAGACGTTAGGTTTGAAGCATATGGTAAAGACATAGCCGACTCAGTTAAAGTAAATGATTGGGTCTCGAAAAATATCCTAGGCTACGAGCCTCCGATGCATGTTAGATATGAATTATTCCTGGATAAGTCAGGTAGGAAAATATCTAAATCAGCTGGAAACGTCTTCACGCCACAAGAGTGGTATAAATATGGCTCACCCCAGAGTCTCCTCCTCCTATTCTTTAAAAGAGTTGTAGGTACGAGGATTATCTCATATGAGACTATACCTAAACTCATGGACGAATATGATTATCTAGAAGACGTTTACTTCGATAAAATAAGGATAGAAAATGTTGTGGAGAGAGAAAAGCTTAAAGGATTATATCTCTACTCGAATCTACTTAAACCTCCTGCAAAATCTTCAACTCATATACCCTACTCACTTATAGTTGACCTAGCATTAGTCGCTCCAGAAGATAAGAAAGAAGAATTCATAGTTAGCAGGCTTACGAAATATGGTTACAAGATAGGAGATGATGAAATCAAGAAGATCAAGCTAGCCGTAAACTATGCTAGAGACTTCGGAGAAATCAAGAAGAAACCTGTAGCCTTAACTAGTCAAGAAAGAGAAGCAGTTATAAAACTGGTTAATGAGTTCTCTCGAGCAGGTTCACCTAACGAAGTCCAGAACAAAATCTTCACTGTAGCTAGAGAACAAGGTATCGATCCACCTGAATTCTTCAAGAAACTCTACCAGATATTTCTTGGAAGAGATCACGGTCCAAGACTTGGACCATACATATGGGATATGGGAATAGAGAAAGCTGTAGAAATACTAGAGAAAGTAATAGGTAGCGAGGTCTAATACATCTGTGTTAACGTTCGATCAGAAAAAGTATAATTTGATGGCAAAAATGATGAATGCTACTTCTGAGTGACTATTTAACTATTTGTTGTTGTAAACTACAACTTCACTCTCTTTGAAAGAGAGAAAACAATATTTATCTTAAGGTTTCAATAATCTAAAACTTGAAATGTCTAAGTTGGAGAAGTTCTACGTTTTTTGTATTATGCTAGCATTTATTTCCTTCATAATCTATCTTTATGGATACTTTGATCGAGAATTCATAAGAGTTTCCTCGAACATGATCTTTCCCGTTTACGCTCTTGTACCAGTTTTCTCAGCTTATTTTGCTACGAGGAAGTATGGATTAGGAAGCATTTTAGGTTATGCTATGTTTGCCTTCTTTATTGGATTGTTATCTTGGTTCGTAGGCGAATTAGTATGGGCAATCTACGTACTGGTATATTCAATAGAAATACCGTTTCCATCAATTGCAGACATCTTTTATCTTCTAGGTTACCCATTAATCTACTTTGGTTTAGTCTCATACTTGAAAGTGTTTAAGAATGCATTCAATAAGAAAGTAATCTCAATATCCTCCATATCGGGGCTGATAGTAGTAATAGTCACGATTATATTCGTGATCCCTGAAGCCCTATTCTCAAGCAGCAACGTCATCGAGGGAGCGATTTCTACGATCTATCCGATGTTCGACGCAATATTCATTGTCTTAGCTATAATGGGTGCATTAATATTCGGTGGGGGAAGAATACAAAGCTCTTGGATCCTTCTCTCTATAGGCTTAATGCTCATCGGCATAGTAGATTTATTATACTATTACCAGATATTGGTAGGAGGAATATGGGAAGGTCACCCACTTGAACTAATCTATCTATGGGCATATCTACATCTCGCTGTAGCATTCTACAACCATACTAAAAAAATCTGAAACATGGAAATTTTTTCTCAAAAACTTCATAAAGTAAGTGAGATTGCTTACCATAAATAAACAGTTGGGGAGATATGTCGTGTTAGCTAAAAACAAAATACTTAAATACTGTCCGAAACAACTATAACCACTTAAATCGAGGAGTTAAGAATGGTAGAAAACTTGGTTAAGATAGGAGAACTTACGCCACGTTCGCGTGGTGTAAACCTTGTTGCAAAAGTAGTAAGTAAGTCGCCTGAAAGGATTGTTTCATCGCAATATGACCAGACAGAACATAGATTGAGTGAAGTATTGATAGCTGATGAGACCGGAGCAATAAACCTAGTACTGTGGGATGACAAGGTAGATAGCGTAAACGAAGGAGACGTAGTAAGAATTGTTAATGGTTTCGTTAAACTCTTTAGGGGTAGAATGCAGTTAAATCTTGGAAGATTCGGCACAATAGAAGCATCTAATATACAAGTGGGTGAAGTAAATACAGATAATAACATGTCAGAGAAGCAGGTAGGCTTTAGCGAAAGACGTCCTAGATCTCCTAGAACATCTAGATTTAGGAAATCTAGAACTAGAAGCTAAATCATGCGACTTCATAAATGCACAAATAGAGATCTAAGAAAGAGTACTAGGTGAGATTACCTAAGTTCTGGATAATACTGACGAAATACCCTGAAAAAGATAACCTATAATTCAAGCATAACCTATAAATCCCACGGAACAAACGTTTATATGAGTCTAATTTTGACTGAACAAAAAGAAAAAAGTGGACGGGAAGATAATACGTCTAGAGATGAATTCGAAGTAATTATAGCTGTACCTGAGTCTAGGAAACTTGAGTTAGGCCTACCTGCAGATAAAGTCAAAGAGTTAATAGAGCTACTGGATAGTTTAAAATGGGACAGAAAGACTCTTCAGCGGTATGTTAACCATGCTCTTAGATTGAGAAAACTAGAGAAAGAATATCATAAAACGTATTCTATGCTTGTAAAAGATTATGAGAAAATAACTAAGGAAGAAGTTAAAACTAGATACGCAATCGAGCAGCTATTAGAGAAGAGGAAGAAATTAGAAGAAGACTTAAAACTTTACATGGAGCAATACAACATGACGCTTGAAACAGTAAGGAAGACAGTCTATATACTAGAAGAGTTGAAAAAGAATGGATTAGGGATAGAAGATCTACAGCGTGCCACGAAATTGTTGAGTTATCTCAAAGACCAAGGATACGATGTGAGCAGGATAGTTTCTCAAGTTTCTCAATATGAAAACTTCTCTCAAGAATTAGAGAAATTAAAGAGAGAATTGATAGAAGCCAAAGAATCTCTAGAGAAGATATCCCAGGAAAGAGAGACTTTGGACAAGCTTCTTAGAGAAGAATACGGTCTCGTTGATGGATTAAGGAATTTGAAAAATGATATTGAGAAATTATCCATCGAAAGAGATATTGTACAATCCGAGCTTTCTAAGTATAGTGAAGAAGTAGATAGTTTGAAGAAAGAAATAGAAGAATTGACGAACATGAAGTTTGACCTAAGAGAAATAAACCTCTTACTCCAGGAAAAGAAGAGAGAGTCTGAAGAATTAGGTAAGAAGGTCGAAGAATTAAAGAATGAATTGGCAGAGCTCATAGGTGTTGAGGCATCAATTAAAGAGATACTGACCAAACAGAAAGAGCTTCTTGAAAAAGTGGAGGTGTTAGAGAAAGAAATCAAGAACAAGGAATCAATTATCGATCTACTTGATGGAGAGATGGTGGCAGCTTACTCTGTACTGAAACTACTTCAAGACCCGGAAGGGGGAACAGTCGAAGATCTTGAGCAGTTATCACAGTATATCCAGAAACTTGTTAAAGTTAAGAAAGGTGAAGCGTTAGCTCAGAAACCTTTAGAACCATATCTTTTGGATAGGGTCCGGAAGACGTTGATAGATCTCGTCATGCCGTATCTCAAGAAAGATTTTGTTCCGAGATGGGTTTTCGAAAGAGTGGAAAAGGAATTAAAGCTTCTAAGCGAGAAGAGGATTGCACTTGAAGAGGAGATTGCTTCTCTTAGGAGGAGTATCGAAGAGAGAAGTAGGGTAGAAGCCGTTAAACCTGAACATGAAAAGAAAGTTGAGATTCAGAGTGATTTAGTAGCTGTTTCGCAAGATGGTGTAACGTCTGGGTTGAAGAGCATATCTGAGGGAAGAAAAGCTAGGATAACATGTATATACTGCAGGGAAGCAAGCATCATTGCTCTACCTTCAGAAGCTGAGCTCGAAGAATTATCTTCTCAGAATATGAAGCTTAGATTCAGATGTGGTAAATGTGGTAAAACCTATGACCTCCAGCCAGATATAATTCTCAGAAAAGTTAGAGGTGAGTAACACTATGAGTAAGCTGGATAACCCGGTCTTAAAGATGCTTTCTTGGAGAGTTAGGAAACTAGGTATAGAAGAAGTCATACAAGTATTGGGTGCGGTAGCTTCTATAGAAGATAGAGTATTCACGTTAACGGATGTAGTCAACCTACTTTCAAAAGATATCATTGAAAGCCGCCAGAAGAGAAGGTCGATTGGAACTTTGCTACAAAATCTTGCTGAACTAGGATACCTATCAAAGCCTAGTGAAAGGAAATGGGTTAAGAACGCTCCAACATTTAGCCACTATCTAAACCAGTTCATCTTGGAGCTTTCTTCTTTAGAGAAGAGCTTCCACATTCAACATCAGCATGAGAAAGAGAAGATCGTAAAAGTCTTGGAGAAGCCTCATCGGCTCTCACGATGATACTTCCATCCCAGTCATGAGGCACCTCGATAAATCTCCAGCCTCTATTCAGAAACCTAACTGCTAAAATAGGCTTAGGCTTGATCTCTTCATCACAGTTCGGGCATTTAACTACGAACCTCCTACAAAACTCTAAAAGTCTTCCTACCTGGTCTTGGTTAAGTATGACATATTTTTTCCTCGTAGATTTTACCTCTATAGCTAGAAGCTCTCCATTATCTGTAGCGATTATATCAGGCTTAGCCATCTTGCCAGACCCGCTACCAGGAGTTCTAACAGCGTAGAAGCCGTTACCTGCGGAGATGAACTTCTGGACAAGATAGTATTCACCTTCATACCCAACCCTCGCTTTATACTTTACGGAACTTGGAAACTTTGGATGCTTAGGCATAGCTCCCATCCAGTCATCAGTATTAATGTTGAAGCTTTAAACTTTTCACGAATCTTGGAAATACGTTTTTCACCTGAGATGCGGGAAGTACGTGTTAATAACGATTCAGACATAGATCTAACTCTATTTCTTCTTTAAGACTATTAGATGTGAACGTCCAACCCTGACCTTCTCTATGACTTTGTTCTTCTCTAAAGCAGATACGATCTCGCTTACTTTTGCTTTAGAGAATCCTGTTTCTTCAACGATCTTTTTTTGGAGGGCTGAGCCACCTAATCGTCTAAGTACCTCTATAACCCTATCAGCATCCCTCACGGTAAACTTTCGCTCCGACCTGCCCCTGAGAAATATGGCTACTATTACTCCCACCACTATTACTAATATGATAGAGGAATACGTTGCGATAGGTTGCCAAGACATGGTATCGCTTAGTGGAGATACTGTGTATCCAGTAGTTGAAGAGGTTTGAGGAGGTTCAGTTTTAGTTGTTAAGGTTTCTTCGATCATAGTTGATGGGGAAGCCAAGATATGGGGCGTCTTATCTGGAAATAGCTTTTTCCCAAACCATGTAGCGGCCCCCTCATATTCTTTATCAGGTTGTGGGTAGACTTCTTCGAAGGAGTAATCTTCTGGAATTGATATAGTTAGGGAATCACCTTCATATAAGTAGAACCCTCCAACGAAGACGTCGCCGACGATTAATCTTCCATCTTTCGTTTCGGAGAAACCTATCCACTTGAAGGTGTAGGTTAACCTCCCCACTTTACCTACTAGGGTATCTATTACATCTACAGATATATCGAAGTCTACGGCTTCCATGGGTCTATCAACGTATCTAGAAACATCAGTTAGAATCTTCTCTATTTTCGACGTAAAATTTTCGAGTATACCCTTCTTGTAATAATTAAAATTTTCGACATAACTCATAAAAGCTCGTAGGTCTTCTTCGGAGTTTAGAAAAGTTGAGGATTCAATGACCCATACCGCTGAACCGTCTTCTGATAGCTTAATTGTATAACTATTATTTTCGAAATCTATTGAATAAGCTGAAACAATGATATTGAGAAAGGGGGTTAGCAAGAGGAGGCTGATCATCAGCAGGAAGGCTCTCTTCTTACATTCCATCACTGGATCATCCCTATAGTGTTTTTATTAATATACTTTCTAGTTAGAATTGAAGATATTTATTTTTAAGTAAATGGCGGGTTTTCTAGGTGGGTTGTTGGCAGAACTCGGCAATTTTTTCATCGACTTCGCGGAGCCAATTCGACAATATCTTTATCTTAAGCTCTATCTTCTTGAGTTCGCTCTCTAGGAACTTAAGCATCCTTTCCAGTAAAGACTTCTTGATATACATCTTTACTACAGTTCTGTTCTCTGCATCACACTTCTCTCTAACTTCTTCGACGATCTTGAGCAACTCTTCACGTTCTCTTATCTTCTTTCTAATCTCTTCCTGGAAACGTTGTGTAGCATTTCTTAGTTCTTCAATCGCTTTGAGATGCTTCTCGATCATATTCCTAATCTCGTTCATTATTTCGTTACATTGTCTTCTCGTCGTATTCAACTTATTCATCTCTCTGAGTAGTTCTTGGAGTCTTTCTCTTACCCTCTCCCTCTCTTTACTTTCTTCCCCCTTAAGATTCAATTTATTTTCTAGTTCTCTTTTTTCACTATTCAATGCTCTATACTGGCTCTCGAGCTCATTGATTCTTTTTTCTAGTTCTTCTAGTCTTCCAGTAAATTGATTCAGATCCTCACGTAGCCGGCTTAACTTCTTCATCGACTCACTCTTCGTCTTATTTAGATAGAATATCTCTTTTTGTAATCCATCTAGTCTCGCAGTCAAGTTGCTTAACAGTTCTAAACAATCGCTACTATTTGGAGAAGATTGTTGAATGGACTCATCAATTGCTGAGATATTGTTTCTCAGGTTTTCGATCTTCTCCATTAGCTTATTCCTAGCTTCTTCTAGTCTGGATAATGCTTTGTTTAGAGCACTAGAAATCGATTGTAGCTTTGTACAATTTGTTACGTTCCAGATATCATGTGTATACATGCCCATAATTAATTCCTCTCTAATCTGTTGATGCATTTCTTTTAACTGGTCAGAGAACAGCATGTTCGCTTCGACTATCTCATCTGCTACATGAGTAAGGTCCTGTGACAGGTTTTTGCCTATATCGCTAATCTTATGACCCAACTTCTCGGAGAATATGGCTAATATGCGTGACTCTGCCATTAATCTCCTTATCTCCAAGGAAAACTCTTGCGGGGATATCGTCCCGTTCTGCAGCTTCTCTAGGAGATTGTCTCTCTCTTGGTTCATCAACTGGATTCTTTGTCTTAGCTGTTGATGATACTCATCTATTAGTCGAAGCCGTTCCTGAGATGCGATCATATTACGCGTCCTCGCCTCCATAATGTATAAGTGTATGGCCTCCTTGTGCTGCATGATAATTTCTTTAAGGGATGCTGACATCTCTAAACCAAGGGGAATTTTTATCGGTGGTTCCTCTTCCGCTATTACTGAAGACATCGGACTGACTAAAAGCGTCACAATAATGGATAAGGCACTTATTCTGAAGAGAATTTCCCTAACCGCCTTCATCTCATCAGATCAATTTTTCTGCCTAAGATAAGCTTATAATTCGCGAACGTTCACAAACAATTTCTAGAAATCTCGATTGAGAAACTGGTCGGGGCTACCTTTTCCCTTCTTTACATGGTTGTTTAAGTAGGTCTTCCAATACATAGGGGAGCCTAATTGGAAATCTTAAACTGTGGAGCAGACACGTTGAAGATCATCTATGGTTTATGTATTTAAATAGTCGTCTAGATATCCTGTTATGTAGCGATGTCTCGACCTATTGTCAAGAGGAAGCATGAAGATGCATTGAAGATCAGGGTCGGTAGAGGTTTTTCTGTAAATGAATTAAGAAAAGTAGGTCTAAGTGTCCGGGAAGCAAGAAAGATAGGTTTGTACGTTGATGAAAGAAGAAAAAGCTCACATGAAGAGAATGTAGAAGAACTTAAAAACTACTTATCAAGTCTAAGATCATCAAAGAAAGGTGAGTAGCGAAGATGAGTAAGAAACAACAGGACGCATGGAACATTATTAGAACTCACGAAAAATATAGACGTAGAGTCTTAAACTTGATACCTAGTGAGAACATCTTAAGTCCAAGAGCATTGAAAGCTTTATCTACGGATCTCGCTGGAAGATATGCTCTCAGACCCGAGTTCTATGGTGGGACGAGATATGTACATGAATTATGGAATTACGCTGAAGAGTTAACTCGTAGACTGTTTAAAGCAGACTATGTACTCCTAGAACCGCTCTCAGGACATATTGCCGCCATACTCGTATCTCATACTTTTGCGAAAGATAAAAGGCTAGCAACTCTACCATCGGAGAAAGGTGGATATCCAGGATATGAGAAGGATAGGATACCGCTCATAGTCGGGGCAGAATTGATAGAGCTGCCTTCCTCGAATGAATACTTTACGCCATTAATAGAAGATAGTTTAAGGGTAATCGAGGAAAAGAAACCCGAGCTAGTAGTCTTAGGTGGAAGCATGATAATTTTCCCGCATCCAGTTAGAGAATTCTCAGATATAGTCCATAGTTATGGAGGAGTGCTAGCTTATGATGGCTCTCATGTATTAGGGTTGATTGCTGGCGGCGTCTTCCAAGACCCCTTAAGAGAGGGGGCAGACCTAGTTTATGCCTCAACTCATAAAACATTTCCAGGACCTCAGGGAGCAGTAGTCTACACAAACGACAAAGAAGTATATGAAAAGCTTTCAGGAAACCTTTACCACAAAATTGTTGATAATATTCATTTAAACAGATTGGCAGCATACGCTGTAACTGTTGAAGAAATGCTGAAGTATGGGTCGGCCTACGCAACGAAGATAGTAGAGAATGCTAAGTATCTTGCCGCTTCTCTAGCTTCAATCGGGATAAGCATCAAAGCTAGGGATAGAGGATATACTGAAAGCCATCAAATCGTGCTCGATATTCAGGATGATGAAGCGAAAATTAAGGTTAGAGATAGGCTTGAGGAATGTGGGATAATAGCCGATGCAGGGGTCAGGTTTGGAACAAACGAGGTTACCAGGAGAGGGATGGGTAAGAGAGAGATGGAGAAGATTGCTAAGCTAGTCTACAGGGCTATGGAGGGTGAAGATCCAAAGAAGATAAAAAGAGAAGTACAGGCATTACTGGAGAGATTCAAGACTGTGAAGTTCTGCTAGGATATCATCTATCCATATAATCTTTTAGCAGCTTCCTCTAATCCAAGTTCGATCAGCTTCTCCTTGGCAGGCCATCCACGGTCATCCCATCCACGCTTCCTGTAGTATGTCTTCAACATCTTGGTAAATTCTTCTCTTGAAAGCTTCGCACCCTTCGTTGAGCCTTCAGGTACAGGGTCTTCGAAATCTCTCGCTGGAAGCATATCGTCCTCGATAGTTATCTTCTTTCTAAGTATAGCCATTACTCTAGTTAGATTCCATACCCTTTCACTCTTCTTCAATAGTTCACTTAGTGGTACTTCTCTTCCAGTGATTGCAGAGTAGGCTTCAGCATACAGGTTCGGGTCTACTCCTAGTTCAACCCAATGGAGTCTACATGCACCGAGCATGTCGAATAATGGTCTAATATGTTGGAGGTAGATTACTCTCTCAACTTTGTCTTCATCATAGCTATGTCTGCCTACCTGTAAGTCGTAGGTTATGGCCCATGAACGATTATGGTGTGCTCCGATATCGCATGTAGCGTAGCTTAGGGCCATAGCTGTAGCTGCTCTATGGTCGTAAGCGCTTATCTCTAGTCCCTTAACATGCATTGCAAATTTTTCGGAACCTCTACCTATCTTCTCAGACATTTTTTTAACTCCTTGAGCTGTTAATTCTCCGAACCCTTCCTTCTTAGCCGTAATTTCGATTAGTTTGGATACGCATTCTATATCTCCCCATTGAACTTTGAAGCCTATATCCCTCTCTTCAAGTATCCCTTTCTGGAAGCATTCCATTACGAAAGCTATTATAGAGCCCATCGTTATGGTGTCGACTCCATAGTCATCGCATAGATAGTTTGCGTACGCTATCTCTTCTAGGGTCTTGAGACCTGTGTTAGATCCTATCATGGCCGCCGTCTCATACTCTACGCCTATCTCATTCTTTAACCCTCTAACGTTGAATGGAACAACATGCTCGCACGGAACTATACAGTTTGAGCATGGTCTATCTTTCACCTTAACCTTTTCTAGGATATATCCACTTATCATGTCTGCATACTCGTACTTGGATTTCTGGAAGTTGTATGTAGGTAGAGCCTCCGCATTGTTAGCCCACTCAATAGTCAGCATAGTTCCCTGCCTCCTAAATACGTCGTATGTTGGGCTTTCCAAGATCTGTTTTTGGAATCTCCTAGCTACGTCTCTAAGCCTTTCAGGGTCAGCTACTTTCACTTCTCCGGAACCTTTCACTACGATTGCTTTCAAGTTCTTGGAACCCATTACGGCCCCCATTCCTGTTCTTCCAGCTTGACCATGTCTATACTTTCTGAGATTCCAGTCGACGTTGATACATGCAAAGAGGACCTGCTTCTCCCCCGCTACACCTATACTGGCAATAGAACATTCTTCACCATACCTTTCTCTAAGTTTTCTATCTACTTCACTCGAGTTCAAACCCCATAACTCTGGAGACTCATTTACTTCAACTCTACCATCTTCTACATAAATGTATGATGGTTCTGATGTTTTTCCTTTAATGACGAGGCAGTCTATTCCCGCTCTTCTTAGACGGTAACCCAGATATCCTCCAACATTGCTATCTCCGTAGATGCCTGTCTGTGGGCTGAGCGCTCCAAACTCTGTTTTTCCACCACCTTGGAAGAAGGTGGCGTTTAATGGGCCCGTCGCGACTACGAGGACATTTGATGGATGTAATCCATCTACTATTTTATCCAGTTCTTTGAAGATTAGATAAGATGTCCATCCTCTTCCACCAATAAACTCATATGCTAGATATTCATCAACATCTTTTATGGAAATTTTCTTATTGGTTAAGTCTACCTCAGCTATTTTTCCATAACCATACATATTAAATGCTCTGTTGAAATTATTAAAAAATATTTTGTTTTATTTTTTCCCAGGCATCTGCTCTACTTCAATGCTTTTTGAAGACGATTATCTACTTCGTCCCAGTTTACGATGTTCCAGAACTTATCTAGATACTCTCCCCTATTGTTCTTGTAGTCAATGTAGTAGGCATGCTCGAAGACATCTACGACGAACAGTATTCTAAACATTGGGTAGACATTAGTGTTATGTTTCTCTATCTGCATAGGTATTAGTCTATCTGTCTGCCTACATAATGTTAGGGCAGCCCACCCGGACCCCTCCACGCTCATAGCGGTCTCATTAAGTTCTTTCTTAAATCTCTCGAAACTTCCAAATTCTTTCTCAATTCTATCTGCGAGAACCCCGCCTGGTTTTCCTCCGCCTTTCCCCGGAGGGGCCATGTTCTCCCAGTATAGGGAATGGAGTATGTGGCCACCGATGTTGAATGATAATGCTTTCAAAGTAGCTCTCATATCTATGTCTGCATTCTCTTTTCTAGCTTTATCAAGTTTCTCCAATAACTGGTTAGCCGTGGTTACATATGCTTGGTGATGTTTCTGGTGATGTATGGTTAGCTGCTGTTCTGAGATATATGGTTCAAGCGACTTATAACTATACGGTAGGCTTGGAAGACTATAAAATCTAGGCAACGTTTCAGGCATGTTATTAAGCTATAGCATTGATATTTATATCTCTTATTATATAACAAAGACATGCGTAAATTGAGCCATATAATCATAAGAAATCTGTAATGTCTTCTTGAAATTCATGAAATTCTAAAATCCTCGATAGACGCTTCCAATATCTTTTATCCGTAAGAATTATTTTCTCTACTTCATCTAGAGCCTCCCGTAACGTGCTGAATTTTCTAGGAGGACACTTTAAGGCTCTTCTAGATATCTCTCTGAACCTCCAGACTCCTAGAGGTATCCAGCCTTCGTATATTTCTGCAAGGACAAGGACGGAAGCCTGCCTCTTATCTCTATATAGTTTCTCCAAGATCGGCAGCCTGATAGCATGGTATGCGCCTCCAACGTTTTCTGGATACCTGTCTTTTTCTCCTGGAAGTTCAGAATCGATGTAGATCTTGAATCCTCCCAGCCTCCTCCATATCTCTATGAGTTCGAAACTCCATGGTCCAGGCATCATCAACATGACCACTTTATTGTAGTGGGCTTCAAAGAAGTATACTTGGTAGTCTGTAATCCATTCATATGTTTTTACATGTTTTCTGAATTTCTTGCCTAGAACGTCGTCTACTGCAGTAATGCTCCATTCCGTCGGTACAATCCTTCTCCGATCTTTTGTCCCGATCATGCCGAGAGAAAGAAGTCTGGTTATACCGTATTCGGGGACACCATTAAGGTAGAGTCTCTCTATTGCTTCGCCTGCTTTGAGGTCCGTGTCTGAAACGATCTTCTCAACAATGTATAAAGTTGAAGGATTCTCAGATAACTGTATCTTATCCAGAACCGCCGTTGGGCCTACGGGGCTTGTTCTCACAGAAAGGTTTAAGCTAACTCGAGGCTCCTTCTCCAAGAACATTTCTACGCCGACTGGTTCATGTGATAGAGCGATTTCTTGTATTGTCTCGAGTAGTTTACCTGGGTTACGAGCATCATCTACCGTTATAGTTTTTCTACCATAAACTAGACTTAACCGCATTGATAATATCTTCTCTAAAGGTATATCCAGCCAGTGCTCGTACTTCTCCATCAATCCCACGTATTCTAGGGTTGGAGATAGGAGGGGGCCGAGATTCACCTTCGGGTAGCCCCATGAACCTACGAGTGTGGAAGGAGGTGAGGAACCATGGATAATCTTCACCTTAGAAATTTTTAGCAACAAGTCTCTGACATCTTTCAGATAAGGGCACTTCTCGAGCCTGCAATTCTTGAAATCACCTAGGCATACTGGGCAATCAATCTTCCTTTCAAGACTTATCTCACTTCTCCCCATCCTAGAATAATGCAGGAGTATCGGCAAACCCTAGGAAATATTACATATACTCGTTCTTAAGATTATCCCTACGTTATCTTTGAAACTTTATCATGAAGACGCTGTTCGTCTCCTTTACCTGAAGTTGCAAGTACATGGCTTCATCCCGCATTGTGGGCATCCTCGACCATACTTCTCTAGGAATGCATCTTCAAGGTCTATCCCCGCAACGTTACAAAAACTTAGAAGCCATGCGAGGAGGTCTGATACCTCATTCTTGAGCTGTTCAAGATCTTTCTTCAAGAATGCGTCTGCAACTTCTCCTGCCTCACTCATCATCCATAAAAGTGTCTTATCAGCCCCCCTCTTCAAGTCTCTTTCCAGATAAGTCTCAGCCATAAGTTTCTGAAAATACGCTAAACTCATACCAATTACATTCGATACATCTATAATTAACTATTATTTCTAAATCTGTGATTGCTGGTTTTCAGCTATCTCCAAGTTAAAATCTTAGGCGGATCCATTGCTAGAGCTATCGCACCATATAGTACAATGTCATCACCGAGAGTGGTTATCTTTATTGCTGGAACCCTGTTTATCGTATATTGTCTTATTAAACCAACTATGGGCTCGATGATGAGTTCCCGGTTATGAAGAGCTACAGCTCCTCCAACCGTAATCAGTTCTGGGTCGAAGATTGTATTAATATTCGCGAACCCTATAGCATTAATTCTCCCTATCTCTTTAACTAGTTTTAAAGCATATTCGTCTCCTTCTCTAGCCAGCTGGAAAAGATTCTGTGATGTTAGAGTATTATCTTCGATTAGTCTCCGGATCTTCTCGCTCGAGAACTCGCGTGGGTACGTTTCGACTAGGTATTTAACGAATGATGGAATATTCTTTCCAGAACAGTATGCTTCCCAGTGTCCTCTACCTCCACATCCACACTTCATCCTGCCATCAACATCCACAACCATATGACCTATTTCAACAGCATTTCCATCCTTCCCTACGAGTAGGTTTCCATCAACTATAGCCCCTCCACCTATACCTGAACTCAATGTCACGTAGAAGATGTTGTCCAAGCTTTTCCCTAAACCGAATTTCTTCTCGCCTAGTACAGCTGTAGTACAATCATTTAGAACATACACTGGAACCATGAATTCTTTTCTCAGCGACTCTTCTAGAGGGACTTCCCCTGCAGGAAGGTTCGCAGGATTAAGTAAAACTCCCCTCCGGTAATCTAGTGGGCCGATAGTGCCTACCCCTATTGCTCGGACTTTATCTAATTCTTCTTCCCCAATCTTTCTTATAAGTTTACAGATTTGCTGAACCAGCTTCTCCCCTGAACAATTTCTAATAGTTCGTTCTCTTATCTTTCTATGAATTCTACTAGAAGAATCGGCTAACGCGGCTCTTATATTTGTGGCCCCTAGATCTACTCCGATGTAGAACTCCTCCTCCGACACAACTAAGAGTAGATAGTTGTAGCCCTAAAAAGTTTAGCATGCTTCATTAAAGACTTCGAATACAGGATATTTTTTATAGGTGATTGATCTGTTTTAGACTCTTCTTCCCCTTCTTCCACCCTTCTTTCTTACTGAGTCATGCGGTATCGGGGTTACGTCTTCTATCCTGCCTATCATTACACCCGACCTAGCTATGGCCCTAATAGCGGCTTGGGTTCCAGGACCAGGAGTTCTAGCTTTGACTCCGCCAGGTGCTCGAACCTTTATGTGTACAGCGTTTATCCCCTTGGCTTTAGCGATCTCCATAACATATGATGCTGCTCTAGTAGCTGCGTATGGTGTTGGTTCGAGTCTACCAGCATCTACAAACATTCCGCCTGAAGCCTTAGCGATCGTTTCAGCACCCGTAAGATCCGTGACATGTACTAAGATGTTGTTGTAGCTGGAGTATATGTGGACGATACCCCATTTTAGGGTTTTCTTAGTGGGTGGAGCAGGGATAGCGGCTCCAGTAGCTTGCTTCGACTCTTCTACATTCTTCTCTACTTCTTTTTCACTGCTACCCATCGAGCTAGTCATGTTATTCCCTACTTAAATACATAGCGTTTTCTCCTGTTTAATTAATGTCCATGTCCTAAATTCATTAAGTTGTAAACACGTTTTTTAGACATTCGTTTAATGCTCTTCTCACCAATATCTTCGACATCTCTATTCTATACTCTGCTGAGGCTCTTATGTCAGAGATAGGCTTAATGTCTTTTACAACTTGTTGTGATGCCTCTTCTAATCTTGTTCTCGTTATACGGTGATTTTTCAAGTAATCTTCTACGCTTCTAGCTCTGACAGGCGTGGGGGCCACGCTTCCCAAAGCTACAATGACATCCTCTATCATGTCTTTATATGTTTTTAGACCTACGGCCACGTTTACGATACTTAGAATATGGCTATGTCTTTTTCCAAGCTTGATGAAGCTGTATCTCCAGCCACTATCTTTCTTGGGTATCACTATTTCAGTTAAGATTTCATCTTTTTCCATGACTGTTTCTCCCGGACCTTTAAAGAATTCCTCCACCTTGATCTCTCTTTGTCGGTCGACGTTTTGAAGTCTAAGTCTTGCATTCAGGACTATCAATGGTGGAACGGTATCAGCTGCTGGAGAAGCATTACATATGTTGCCTCCGATAGTCGCTATATTTCTAATCTGCCAGACAGCGAAATTGTTTGCCGCCTTCCATAAAAGTTGAGCATGGTCTCTAACGGTCTCGCTATTCTTTAATTCTTCTATTGTTGTTAAAGCGCCTATCCTAATGTATCCATCTTCATCTCGAATATACCTTAATTCATCTATTCCGGAGATGTCGACTAATTTTCTGGCGGCCGTTTTTCCCGATCTCAACTGTACAACTAGGTCTGTTCCTCCAGCCAGTATCTTAGAGCCGGGATATTGCCTCAGAAACCTTAATGCATCGTCGAGAGCTTTAAACCTGTAATACTCTACTTTCGGGATCATCTCCTCCCCCTTCTAGACAAATTCTCGAAGAGTTTCTCAGAAGTATACGGTATCTCTAAAGGTCCAACTCCGACTGCATTCTTGATAGCATTAGCTATAGCCGCTGGAATCGGTATCAAAGCCATCTCAGCCAATCCTTTCGCTCCGAATGGACCAAACTTGAAGTAGTCTTCTACGAATATCGGTTCTTCTATCTCTGGTAGGTCTGCGATTGTTGGGACGAGGTAATCTGTAAAGTTAGGGTTCAGTATTCTTCCATCTTCAATCTTTACCTCCTCCATCAACGTATATCCTATTCCCTGCATGATGGCTCCATTTATCTGGGTTGTGGCGAGCTTCGGGTTTATTATCTTTCCTGCACATATAGCGGGCCAAACTTTCAACACCCTCGTTAAGCCAGTCTCTACGTCCACCTCGACTTCAGCTGCGACAACCATGTAGCTGAAGACGATGTATGCGAATCCTTGTCCTTTTTCTTCATCAAATCTACCTTTAGGCATGAAAAAGTATCCTGTAGCGGTCATCTCTTCTCCCTCAGCATAACATCTCTTGACAGCCTCCTCCCAAGTAATCTTCTTCTCAGGTTTACTCCTACTATACACCCACCCATCTTTCATCTCAATATCTTCGGGAGAACATTCGAGAATTCTCGAAGCAACTCTCTGTACACTCTTTCTAATTTTTGATGCAGCTATAAGTATGGCGGTGCCCCCGAAGCTTAACCCTCTAGATCCATGTGTCGCTCCAGTATCTGGTGCATCACTTGTTCCACCAACCAGGTTTATCTTCTCGGGTGGTATCCCCAAAACCTCTGCAGCTATCTGGATCAATCCAGTATGACTTCCTTGACCTATCTCCACAATCCCAGTATATATTACCACGCCTCCATCTTTTCCAACATTTATGTATGCATTACACCAATCTGGGACTCCTCTACTAGTACTGATCCCATGCCATGCGCATGCTACACCTATCCCCCTTGCTTTTCCATCAACGATCTTGCCATAATTTCTCCTCTTCTCACGCCAGTCACATTTCTCGGCGACTCTCGCTAAAGCTTCACCTACACCGACGCTGTCTTCTAGTAACTGGTTAGTTGAAGTTCTACTACCAGGTCTCAGAATGTTTTTCAATCTAAACTCTACGGGGTCCAACCCAATCTTTTCAGCTAATTCATCCATCTGTCTTTCTGCGGCAAACTGTATCTGGGGGTTCCCGAAGCCTCTGAAACTTCCCTGATAGATCTTGTTCGTGTAGACGAGCGTCCCTCTAGCATCAACATTAGGTACTTCGTATGGCCCAGTAGAATGAGCAGTAGCCCTCCACAGAGTGAAGGGGCCGCGGTTAGCGTATGCTCCAGCATCAAATATTATGTCAACATCTACTACTGTAAGTCTTCCATCTTTGTTTGCGCCGCTTCTATACCTTATGTATGCCGGGTCACGTTTACAATGACTTGTGAAGCTATCCTCTCTAGTATATGTCAACAATACTGGTCTACGAACTTTGTATGCAGCTATAGCTGCCTGTGCACCCACTATTGGGATCATGTCGTCTTTTCCACCGAATCCTCCACCTACGACTGGCTGTATGATCCGAATCTTGCTCTGAGGTACTCCTAAGACCCTCGAGATTATTGATTGAGCAAGATGTGGATACTGGCATGGAAGGATCAAGGTCATCCCGCCATCCATCGGTATGGCGAGGGCCCCCTCAGTTTCAAGGTATGCATGATCTTGGTGGCCGGCTCTATAAACATTCTCGACGACATAGTCTGATTCTTGTAGAGCTTTTGCGGCATCTCCTTTCCTTACCCTAGTCCTCAGGACGATGTTGCTACCATGCTCTTCGTGCACCAGTACTCTATCTTTTAATGCTTCAAAGGGGTCGAAGACAGCTTCCAATGGTTTAATCTC
The DNA here is from genome assembly GCA_023268155.1 of Candidatus Geocrenenecus huangii. GTDB lineage: Archaea > Thermoproteota > Nitrososphaeria_A > Caldarchaeales > Wolframiiraptoraceae > Geocrenenecus > Geocrenenecus huangii. The sequence goes on along the minus strand of JALNKM010000003.1, from coordinate 189,724 downwards.
TACTTCAACTAATTCTCTCAGTTCTTCAGCGGAACGTGTTTTTGATGCGACGATGAGCGCTACGGGTTCTCCGTAGAATCTTACCTTTCTCTCAGCTAATGCAGGCTGGTCAGGGATATAGTATCCTACCTGATTTAGTCCTGGAACGTCTTCACTTGTTACTAGAGCTATGAAGTCAGGATGATCAACTGCTCTTCCAGGCTTGATAGATTGTATAATGCCGTGAGGGATGCTGCTCTTCACTATCCTAGCATACGTTAGACCCTCTACAAGATGGTCTTCAACATACTTAGACTTACCTAGAACCTTCTCTAAAGCATCTATCCTCTTAACTTCTCTTCCGACATATATGAATTCTCTAGCTTTCATCCATTCTCGAAGAATGTCGTATTCATCTTTCTGGGCTTGTAGAACTGCTGTTGAGCTCATCGACGACTTTATACAGCATGAAACTAATAAGGATTATTTTACAAAGCTAGTGCTAGTCTAAATTGGATAACCTCAGGTTCAACATAGGAGGAACTAATTAAAGAGTTGCGCCTCTCTTGTACGCGGCAATGGCTTTATCGGCTTTTCGTCTTAGGACTAATCTTATGGCTTCTTCAATTTTATCGGATGGTAGGAAAGCGTTTATTGAGAAAAGCTTACCTAGCAGTATCATGTTTGCGGAGGGTCTAGAATTCAATGCTTCTGCCTCCCTCCTAGCCTGAACAATATATAGATGCCTAGTTTTTTCCATGAGTTTTCCTAAGAGATCTTCAATCTTTGGATAATCTTCTCTTCCAACTAGATTGAATATCGTTGGAACAGGCTCAGGATCTAGTATGATCTTCGTTTGTGGACCAATGTACCTTAGTGCACGAACGGCTTCTAGCGGTTCTAAGCCAATCAAGGCATCTGCACTATCTTTTCTTATCAATGGGCTTCTAACCTTTTTCCCTATCTTTATATAGCTTTGAACACTTCCTCCTCTCTGAGCCATTCCAAGTGTTTCACCGGTCTTCACGCTTAGACCTGATAAAGTGGCAGCAGTAGCTATAATCCTCGAAAGTGTTAACCCTCCTTGTCCGCCTACTCCAGCTATAACGATAGAGTATTCATTCATCATTACTTTACCTCTCCCCTCTTTTTGACGAGTATAGCATTGTATGGACATACCTGCATACATAATGTACATCCAACGCATTCGCTCTCAATAATGTCTACTCTTTTTTCAAGAAGGGTTAAAGCTGGGCATCCTGTAGTTTTTACGCATGCTAAACAATTAGTGCATTTTTCAGGGTCTATCCAGCAGACTTGACCGACCCCTGTTTTCTTAGCTAGGATGGCGCATGCTCTCTTAGAGATTATAACTTTTAATCCCGGCTGGTTTATGAGTTCTCTAACTGTCTCTACGAAATCTTTGTATTTGTATGGGTCAGCTACCACGATTTTTTCAGCTCCAAGCCCTCTAACCACTTTTTCTAGACTCAGAGGCTTCATTCTTCTACCGCTAACGCTTTCCTCGTATTCTGGTGTTGGTTGATGTCCAGTCATAGCTACTGTAGAGTTATCCATTATTACTACGAGCAAGTCTACATTCTTGTGGACTGCTTCTATGAGGGACGTTATCCCAGAGTGGTAGAAAGTGCTATCACCTATAACTGCTACCACTGGTTTCGGATAGCCTGCAACCTTTAACCCCATGGCCATAGATATGCTTGCACCCATGCTATGCTCAGTCCAGATGGCCTCGAAAGGAGGGTTCAGACCGAGCGCATAGCATCCTATATCGCCCATTATCGGTATCTCTCCCCATCTGTATCCCGCTCTGGAAATCCCCATCCTCAAGCCCATGTAGGTTCCGATATGTGGACATCCAGGGCATAGTGGAGGAGGCCGGCTAGGTAGATTAACCTTGTGGGAATTAGGTTTTTCGCTGAGCAATACAGATTCTACATCATCTAGAGTAAGCTCACCTACTCTTGGAAACAGTTCTTGTCTTCCGGCTATCTTGACGTCCAGCTCTGCATCATGAGCTAAAGCTTTCAGCTTAATCTCTAGGTACGGGTCTATTTCTTCAACTACTATTACATTGCTAACTTCCTTCAAGAATTCTGCTACGGTCTTCCTAGGCAGTGGGTGAATTAAGCCGAGCTTCAATATCTTGTACTTATAGAGTAGACCGTTCTTCTCAAGCACTTCTAAAACGTAATTGTATACTGCACCTGAGCAAACTATTCCGACTTCTCCTGAGCCTTCAACCCTGCATAACCTAAACTTCTCAGCGAGAGGCTCAACACTATCTAATGTTTCTAATACTTCACCGTGTCTTTCTCTATTCAGGGCCATCACGGCCCGAATGTACCTTTTAGGATTTTTAGAGAAAGATGGTGTATAACTTGGGTCTTTAAATTCTCTTACTTCTACATCACTTACAGTATGATTCACTCTTGTAGTCGTCCTCATGATGACCGGCATCTTGATCTCTTCACTTAGCTCGTATCCTACAATAGTGTATTCATATGCCTCCTGAGGATCTGAAGGCTCTATAACAGGAAGCTTAGCTAATTCACCATACCATCTACTATCCTGCTCGGTCTGCGTTGTATGGGGTCCAGGGTCATCTGCTACAAGTATAAGCATCCCAGCTTCGACACCGGAATAAGCTGAAGACAATAAAGGGTCAGAGGCGACATTCAGTCCAGGACCCTTCATAGTTACAAGTGAACGAGCACCAGCGAGTGATGCTCCTAGACAGATCTCGAAGGCTACTCTCTCATTCACTGCCCACTCAACATATGGTCTACTAACCTCTTCGGATGCTATGAGTTCTAGGAGAGTATCAAGAACCTCGCTGGACGGAGTTCCAGGATATCCTGAGGCTACGGCTACACCCGCCGTAAGAGCACCGTAAGCTATTGCTTCATTCCCCATCAAGACAAGCTTCGAATGATGCATAGTCTAGAAATTTATTTTCACTAACTACTTAATAAATCAAAATCTATTACAATAAGAGGTCACCACTCTCGTTACCTGATATTTTCCAAGCATTTCCGGTAGCGTAGACTAATACGATCAACGAGATAATGCCGTCTCGGGAAATCATAGTACTGATTTATGAGGATATTTTCTTCCTATCTGATAAATTCTAGGAATGGCTGAAAGTTGGGACAATCTACAAAGATGAATCACTCCTACGAAAAGATTTATGAAAACCTCTGTTAGAATGTAGAGAAGACTCTGGATTCATGTTAGTTTAGTTCCACAATTAGGGCAGAACTTAGAAGATGAAGGTATGTCGGCATTGCATCTTGGACATTTAGTTAAAGATTCTAGTGGATTTCCACAATTTGAACAGAATTTTGCACCCGGCATATTCTGCATTCCGCATCTCGAACATTTTACTCCTGTCGCCTCTAATAGTTGAGCACCACAATTATTGCAGAATCTCGAACCTTGAGGGTTCTGTCTACCACACTTGGGGCAGATTACTTGTGGTTGAGAAGGAGGGGTCTGGAATAAGGGTGGGATAATAGCTATGCCGGCTCCAACAGCTGCGCCTTCACTCTTGGAAAGGCTTTCAGCAGCCTTCTGAACAGTCTGCATTCTTAATACTTCTTCAGCGCTTACGCCGGTCTTCAAGAAGAATATCCTATCTCTCCAATCAGGGGAGGTATCGATCCCCTCGAACTTGACATCTATCAATTCGAGACCCAATCTTCTAAAAGCCTCGTATAGGAGATTCTTGGCTAAGAAGCTTGTTTCATCCAATTTTCCATAAACATCTATGAGGGAGTATTGACTTAAGCTATCTATTAATCTCTCATTAAAATATCCTCTAAGAAATTCCTGAATTCTATCCGTACTGTAGGCTCCTTGACCTCCAACCACCTCATTTATAAATAGGTTGGGGTCTTCTATCCTAAACCAGAAACTACCATGAAATTTCAAGGGTGCGAGTTCCCTCGTCTGACCTTGTCCACCGAACCTTCCTTGAAATTGCTTAAGGCTAACAAAAATTATAGTTGCTCTGAAGGGGGTTTTATCGAATCCAGCCACCCTTGAGAGAATAGAGGTTAAAAGAGGGAGGTTAGCCGTTGTTAAAACATGTCTTCCAGCTCTAAACACATCATAGGCTTTTCCATCTCTGAAAAAGATTGCGGCCTCGTACTCGTGTACTATTAATGTATCTCCCCAGCTAATTTCTTCAACTGGGTATCTCCATACGACATCGTACTCTCCTGCTCCAACCCACTCAATTACCTTAGGCATCGAACCATCACATCTTTTAAGATTCTTATCCTTTTAAGTGTTTCCAGCTATCAGGCAAGCCCTCTCAGGATATCCGTTCTCTCATCGAATGTTCTCTCAAGCTCATCTATAAGCTCCAGTAATTCTTCTAAGCATTTTAGCCACTCTTCTCTAGATTCAAGAATTTCAAATCTTCTAGCTGCATCTCTTATCTTCTCAGATTTCTCTATCATTGAGAAGTCGTGTTCTAGGACCTTATCCAGTTTGTCTTCTTTAACTTTAACTGCATCAAATAACCCTGCGTATCCTGCAGGAGCTCTTTCTATCTTTGCAGCAACTCTATCCAATCTAGATAGAACCATATCTATTCTCCAGATATCTTTCTCTTCTATCATTCTTAAACTAGACATTTCAGCTAACTTCATGCGAACAATATTTTTTGCTTCTTTTAGTTTATTCGCAGACTCGCTCCTCACCAGTCTATCGCTTTCTCTTCTGATCTCTTTTTCTTTATATCCTCTGTATCCAGGGATATAGTTAAGAATCTTCTCTAGCAATGTCATTTCGCGCCGAACTTTTTCCTGATAATCTTTACCGCTCATTTCCTTAATCCCACTCTCATGATAAACACGAATACAACCACAATAATAATTAATATGCCTAGGATGATCAGGGGATTAACAAAGTTGTAGAGAGCTGAGGTGGATGTGATCCCTAGCATTATTACTCCCCATATAGAATAAAATAATGTATCTTTTTTGGAGAGAACCCCGTAGATCAATGTATAGATACCTAGGGGTCCAAGAATCCATGCAGGAATGTTGAGTATATCAATCTGTACTAATCCGCCACCATAAACGATTAAAACTAGACCGATCGACAAGGCTAAAACGGCTAGAGCTCCAGCACCGTACCCGACCATATGCGTATCCTGGCATGGATTGCTGATAAGCTTTTCCTATGTTAAGAACTTTTTAATATATTTGGTGAATGGTCTAGACTCTTCTTGAATTATCTTAACTTCTGAGGATATAACTTTCTTGGTTAAGCTTCTGGTAAGCAATGGTGTAGATGAAGAAATCGCTGGAACAATAGAGAATATAAATGGTAGGGGATTCCCTACAATGAGTGAGAGAGCTAATCCGAACACGATGCTACACGTTAATAGTAGCGAGCCGATTATCATCTGTAAAGTTTTTGTCTGAAGCTTGATTGGATACTCTGCAGAAATGATCTTTCCATCTACACCATCTAAGTAAGCTGAATACGTCTGGTCATCATAAAGATACTCAAGATAATATATTGGGTAATGGATCAATCCACGAAAATCAACTCTTAATTCTTCTACACTGACTTCCTTAAGATTCTTGCATTCTCTAAAGAGTTCATCTTCAAGTATTTTATGGAGATATGCTTTTACATAGTTTCTGGCCTCATCCTCGGGAAACTCAGGTTGTTGATAGAATCCAATATTCATAATCTCCTTTCTGAAGAACTTCTTCCCTCTAACAGGAAATGGATAATCTTCAAGAATATCTCTAAAATTTCTGGAGGCCACCAAACCCTTATATGCTGCCTCCTCAGATTCAGTCCATCCTCTTCCACTGCATCTACCAATCATCCTCCCATATAGGTAGTAGAAGTATACTGGAACATAATAGAGGTACTTGATCTTCAGAGTTGAGTTGGAGACAATATCAGAGGGTATCCCGAATTGTCTTCTAAGGAAATTCAGTAGCATAGTGTAAGGCTCCTCTTTTATTACTGGGAAATAGTAGTGATCTTCTACCACTCTTTCTCCAAAAACTAATCCACAGTATGGGCATGTAAACGTCCTCACGCTCTCAGGGACTTGGAATCTAGCACTACAACCAGGGCACACTATCTCCATGACTTCTCAACTCTTATATCTGAGATGAATCCTTTCGCAGACCTGTATCCGATTAAAGCGAGTATGAAGAGCAGGAAAAGTATTATCCACCAGGCATCGCTCAAGCTATCTAATGTTAGTAGAGACAGTGCTGAGCCTATGATAGATCCCAAAATGATGGATGTGAACATGCCTATAGCATAGAGCAGCCTTCTACTCATAGTGATGGGCTCGTAGAAGATTAGTGGGTGACCGCTCCATCCTTGATGGTAAGCTGTGTAGAAGCTTCCATTATATTCGTAGACAACCTCCCAAAGCGGTAGAAAGATTAGCTTAGGTCTCTCCATCTTCTTCACTTCCGCCTTAAAGAATTCTATCTCATCGACTTTATCTTCCCATATTCTCCTGACAGAGTCTACTGCCTCTTCTCTTAACGAGATCTCAGATTCCTTCCTGTCAAATTCTATGTTAAGGATTGTTAACTTATTCGACCTCCACCAATCTTCGGCGAGATTCTTGAGCTCTGCCAGCTGAGGCTTCTGTCTAAAGTATGTCTTAATTAATTCTCTCAAAGCGAGGTTCTTTACTTGCCTTCTAGCAATGATGTCTATATCGATTTCTTCTGAGAAGCTATCTCTATTCCTAATTATTTCAACTTTCTTACCTCTATACTGCCTCTTGATGTAGACTACTTCACCGCGGATTAAGACTCTAGAGATCCAGAATGGAACATACCATCCCTGGGTGGAGACAATTCTAAGTTTGTCTGAAATCTTTTTTAAATCAACATCTTTCCTAACCCTGTTAAGGAATTCTTCAAGGACCTTGTCAACATTGACGGATGTGGAGATGAATATGTCTTCACAATCTATTATTCCGCTAACTATGTTCAATCCACCGCAATACTCACAGATAGATACAATATTTTCAGGGCTGATTCTCAGAATGGAACCGCATATGCTACATTTAAACTCGGCTATTTCTTCAGACAATTTCAATAAAGAAGCATTCTCTGCCAATATATACTTTTATGAAAAAATCACTGGAAGGCAGCTGTTAAGAGGAGATCTACAAGGTGTAGAAGCTATGTCACTTCTAGTCCCGGTATTCTCAGTTTCATCTCTAATCTTCTAAAGCCCAGCGTCGCTATAGTTGCCATGAAAGCATATATCAACGCCGTGGTAGAGAAGATCTCTATAGGTCTAAACTGTAATGAATTAAAATGCTTTGCAATTGCGAACAATTCTTGGACTCCGACGAGGTACGCAAGAGAAGAATAAAGTATCAGGTAGATTATCTCATTAGTTATCCCGGGTAGGGCTCTTCTAAATGCTTGTGGAAGGATAATATGCGTAATTTCTTGGAGTTTCGACATTCCGAGAGCTTGGGCTGCAAGCGATTGACCCACATCTATTGAACGTATGGCCCCTCTTACGTATTCTGACTGGTATGCGCCACTACACATTATGAAAGCTGTAACCGCAGCCCAGAATGGTGAAAAGTAGATTCCAAGCTTAGGCAACGCGAAGAATATTATGAGCAAGGTGACTACTAGCGGCAGCCCCCTCAGGAGTGCTACGAATCCGCTTGCTATAAGTGAGATCATCCGGTTTCCATAAACCCTTGCAACAGCTAAACCTAGACCTAACAATACGCTAGCAGGAACAGATATAGCAAGTATCTCAATAGTTGTGATCCACCCTTTCAGTAAATCTGAGATGAAGCTTTCCCAGAAACTCATCTTGTCTCCCTCGCATATAGCTCATGTATTCTTTGGAAGAATTTCTTCGTTTCTTCACATTTCGGTTTCCGTATAATTTCCATCGGTGGGCCACGTTCAACAATCTTTCCATCACACATGAACAATAATTCGTCTCCGACGGTTTGTGCGAACCCCATCTCATGCGTGACGACCACACTTGTAACTTTTTCTCTTGCTAACGCTTTCATGACTTCTAGTACTTCTCCTATCAACTGGGGGTCTAGAGCGGATGTTGGCTCATCGTAGAATATTACCGCAGGGTTCATTGCGAGAGCTCTAGCTATTGCTACCCTCTGTTTCTGACCTCCTGAGAGCTCAGCAGGATACTTATGAGCATGCTCACTCAAACCCACCTTCTTCAACATTTCTAACGCTATTCTGTGAGCTTCTTCTTTCTTCATCTTCTTAACTACTTCTAGGCCTATGCTTACATTCTTTAGAGCCGTAAGATGGTTGAAGAGATTGAATTCTTGAAAGACGAATCCAATTTTTTGCCTAACCTTGTTTATGTCGACGTTGCGGTTAGTTATATCTTCTCCTTCCAGCCATATCCTCCCTTTATCAGGTCTAGTTAACAAATTCAAGCATCTAAGCAGAGTGCTTTTCCCAGACCCCGATGGGCCACAGATTATTTTCGTTTCACCTCTCCTAACCTCAAATGAGATTCCCTTTAATACTGCGATCTTTCCATAGCTCTTATACAAGTCTTCTACTTTTAGAACAATATCGTCGTCCGGCATATGCTACATCCTCCCTATTAATCCAGGTATCTTAGCCTTCTCATAAATTATGTTAACTATTTTTGTTCCTCCATACGTTAATACGATGAATAATCCTCCCGCTATAAAGTAGGGTAGAAGTGGTTCAAGGGTAGCCATAACGACATATCTCGTTCTTGTCAGGATCTCCATCACGCCTAGCACGAAACATATTGCAGAATCCTTCAAGATAATTGCATACTCGTTTGTCCAGCCTGGAATAGCTATCCTCAATGCCTGAGGAAGAATTATATGATAGATTGATTGGAGCTTGCTCATACCAAGAGTTCTCGCGGCCACGAACTGGCCTTCACTTATAGATTGTATAGCTCCCCTAAAGATTTGAGATTGGTACCCGCCGCTTCTAAAACCTAGGACTAGGACGCTGCATGTTAGTGGATCGAGCTTGTAGCCTAGTGCTGGGAATATCCCCCAATAAAAGAGGAAGAGTAATACAAGCAATGGGACACTTCTAAAAAACCATGCGTAGACTTCTACTAGAATCTTCAAGAATCTATGTCCATAGACTTGAGCTATTGCTAAAGGTAGACCGATAATGAATCCAATCCCTAATCCTCCAGCTACTAGACCCAGAGTCCACAACACCCCTTCAAGAATGTATGGAAGATAATCCCAAACCGTCACCATCAGCTTCGAGATCTCTACAATATAGCTCATATAAAACTATAAACATTTTTTTCTTATGGCAGTATTCGGGCTTAGAGGTAGGATGAGCTAGGTTAGATGTTTGAGCTGGATATTTTTATTGAAGAATTGAGGGCCATGATGCGATAGAATAGTTAGAAAGATTTATTTAGGATAAGTTTTAATTCATACACGATGTCTGGGGAAAATGTTAGAGGAAACATCTTAGATAAGAAGATTTCCAGAAGAAACGCTGTCGGTACCGCTGCCAAGGTTGCTGGATCAGCCATCGCTGGATTGGTTATCGGAGGAGTTGCCGGATACGTGTTGAAGCCTGAGGCTCCACCAGTTGAAAAAACGGTAACTACAACTGTTAAGCCGAAGGGGAAGTTCACTGAGGCGCCGCCTCCTGGGGCCGAAGTTGTGATTATTCACGGCTTCGATGCTGCTTACCCACCTTTCACCGAGGTTACGCCGACAGGTGAAGCACAAGGATTCGACGTAGATGTTATTAAATGGATTGCGAATAAGTATGGATGGAAAGTTGTTCCGAAACCGTGGGATTGGTCAACTATAGTAACAGCCTTGGTAGAAGGAGATATAGACATAATTGCTTCAGGGATGACTCATACAGCTGCGAGAGCAGAAAAAGTATGGTACTCTATACCTTACTACGTGTACTATCACCACTTGCTAACTCTCAAAGATGAAGCAAGAAGTATGGAAGAGCTACTGAATTCTGGAGAGTATATCGCCTGCCAGCTTGGAGCTACAAGTGATGAATGGGCTGAAAGACTCATAAAACAAGGCTACAGGTTCAAGAAGCTTGCACTGGATTCATATGCGCTTGCATTGGAGGCAGTGTTGGATAGGAGAGCTGTAGCGGTAATAAGTGATAGCGCTTTCACTGGACCATACTTTAAAGAGAAGCCTGATGTAGCTGCAAAGTTCAGAGAAGTTGGAAGATTGGGTGGAATATCTACTTATGCAGTAGCCACTAGACCTGAAGATTATTGGCTGAGAAACATGATAAACCACGCATTAAGAGAGTTAATGGATAGTCCATTATGGAATCAGCTACTGGACAAGTGGCGTCTAGCGTAACTTTCTTAAAATCCTATTTTTTATTTAAGCCAGATGCTAACGCTCATGATCGATTGTAACCTCTTTGTCTTCTGGTAAATTATTTAAGAAAGAACCAGATAATCTTATAGGATGGTATGAGTTATCTAGACATCTATAAGGCTCTCATTGAAGAGCATAAGAATGGGAGGTCTGTAGTCCTAGCAACCATAGTGAAGAAGACGGGTTCTGCTCCAAGAGACGTTGGAGCTAGGATCTTAGTTAGAGAAGATGGCTCATTTATCGGAACGCTTGGCGGGGGGTCTTTCGAGATGATGGTTTGGAGAGATGCCCTCGGAGCTCTTAGAGAAGGTAAACCCACATTGAAGAAATACGTATTTAGAAGAGAAGGCGTAGGCGAAGGTGTTGAGACGGGTTTAATATGTGGTGGAGAAGTAGAAGTATTCATGGATGTTCTCAAACCGATGCCTAAAATAGTATTAATAGGGGCAGGGCATCTAGCACAAGCGGTCTCAAGGATTGCCGTATTCCTCGGATATAAGATCGCAATCGTCGACGTCAACCCCGAGTTCGCAAGTAAAGAAAGATTTCCGGATGCAGAAGAATTAATCATTTCTAAAGATTTAGAAGACTGGGTGGAAAAGATACATATTACTAGTAAGGATGTAGTCCTGATAGTTTATGGTGGAGTAGAGGAAGATTACAAAGCGTTGAGGGCTTCTCTAAGGACTAATGCTAAATACATAGGTTTGCTTGGCAGTAAGAGAAAATGTGCAGAGTTTTTGAAGAGGCTCAAAGAAGAAGGTTACAGAGTAGGAGATCTTAAGGAGAGATTGTACATGCCGGTGGGGATAGATATAGGCGCAGATACGCCCGAGGAGATTGCGGTGGCGATAATGGCTGAGATTGTAAAAGTCTTGAAAGGAGGGACTATGAAGCACCTATCAATTCTGATACATCAGGAATAGTGGTTTGCCACTATAGTGTAAGGTATATAATAGAAAACTCTAAAATGGAAAGAAATATATCATGGCTTAACAAGGTAAATCTCCATGAGTGTAGAATCAGAGATTATATCACTAAGAGAGAGAATAGCTAAACTTGAAGCTAAGGTCGAAGAATTAAGTAAAAGAGTGGATTCTATATCCTCCTATGTGAGAACGTTATATGAGTATCTACATAAGACTTGATAAAATTATTTAGTATTTTAAAATGAAAAAAGTTGGATAGGTATTAGGGGGGAGGCGGTGGAGGAGGTAGACGACCTTTTTCTTCATATGGCTTCCAGACTAATCCAAGTATGCTTCCGATTAATGCTAGTATGAATCCTACTATGAATCCTCCGCCACTAAGTAGGCTTAGAATAGAGAAGACCAATACGATTATTGACCCTGTTCTTACTCTAGAAGGATTGCTTGAATTGACCATTATGGCTCCGATCAATATTATTATTCCAAATATTATCCCAAGAATGCCCATAGCTATTACTAGTGCTCCCAGACCTCCTAAGAATGGTACTATCATCATAGCTCCACCGAATATGCCTGCAAATATAGCGGTGACTATGCTTCCAAGTAGTATAAGAATACCTCCTATTAGAGATAACACAAAAGCAGCAGTAGGACGTTCCCCTGGCATGACATAATTAATCCGGATCCCCTCTTAAAATCTTTTCGCTAGATAGATTGCATGAGCATTACTGAGAGAAAATATTATGTTTACGTGGTTTTTCTTTCTTTCAGCGTGATTTTCTCAGAAGCTTTCTGTATTGCTTTTACGATGTTTATGTATCCTGTGCATCTGCATAGGTTTCCCTTAATATATTCGATGATTTCTTGTCTGCTTGGATTCTTGTTCTCTTCAAGTAATGCTTTTGCCATTATTATGAATCCAGGCGTACAGTATCCACACTGGACTGCGCCTTCTTCTACGAATGCTTCTTGAACTGGGTCTAGTCTACCATTCTTGGCTACTCCTTCTATTGTCGTAATTTCTCTCCCCGCGACTTCGACTGCTAGCGTTAGACATGATAGTACAGGCTTACTGTCAACAATGACGGTGCATGCTCCGCATTCTCCTATACCGCATCCATACTTGGTCCCAGTCAAGCCTAGCTTCTCCCGGATAACATTGATCAACAGTTCGTTAGGCTCGACATCAATTACTCTTCTAACTCCATTAACTATTAATTCAATCTTCATGTTCTCACCAGCTTCTTAATGGTCGAATTTAATGCATCTCTTACCAATATTTTGGATACTTCTCTCCGATACCATTCAGTAGATCTTACATCTGTTATCGGCTTTATTTCTTCACTTACTATTTTTTCAACAATGTTGAGGTTTTCTTCATTTAGAGGTTTATGTCTTAGATATTCTTCAGCTTTGGGTATTCTTAAGGGTGTAGGTGCAACGGCCCCTAATGCAATTCTGAAGTCTTCGACCACGTTGCTGCTGAGTTTGACAAGTATCGCTATGTTAACTTTTGCTAAGTCCATGCTGACTCTAGAGATCTTAAAGAATGTGCTCGCCGAATCTCCGGGAGGATATGGTATGAATACTTCCGTGACGATCTCATCATCCTTCAAGCATGTTTTTCCCGGCCCTTTAAAGAAATCTCTTATCTTTATCTTCCTCTCGCCATCTATACTTCGAGCCTTCACTACTGCGTCGTAGACTAGAAGGGGAGGAGCTGAGTCGGCGGCTGGGCTAGCATTACATATGTTCCCAACAAGAGTGCCCATATTCCTTACTTGTACTGAGGCTATAGACCTAACCGCCTCATACAATGCTTCAAATCTCTCACGTACGATACTATTCTTCTCTATGCTTCTCAACTTTGTGTTTGCGCCGATTCTTACTCCCCCATCTTCTTCGACTATATACTCTATCCCCCTAATCTTGTTTAAGCTTACTATGTGTTTGGGTTCTTTCCTGCGCAGCTTCATATCTACTATCAGGTCCGTCCCACCCGCCATGACTCTGGCCTCGCCTCCATATTCTCTCATTAGTCTCAATGCTTCTTCAAGAGTTTCAGGCGAATGATACATGAATCTTACTGGAACTGTATGTGTATTGACGAGGTTTACATAATCTGCCCTCATTAAACCACCTCTGCTTTCATGTTAGCTTTACAGCATCCTCCACAGCAAGTTTTCTACCCTCTTTTTCTTTTAATTTCTCTAGTAGTTTCTCAGGGGTTATCGGCAACTCGTAAAATCTTACTCCTGTCGCATTATAGATTGCGTTAGATATTGCTGCTATGGCGGGGTTCTGCGCCCCCTCACCTAAACCTTTTGCTCCGAAGGGTCCTGTAGGCTCATAGGTTTCTACAAAGAATGTCTTGATCTCTTCTGGTATGTCTGCAGCAGTAGGCATCTTATAATCGATTATGAATCCCCTACATTCTATATCTCCAATCTCCTCATTGTATTTTAAATCTTCGAGAATGGCTCTACTCCAACCCATGATGAAGCCGCCGTGGAGCTGTCCTTCCGCGAGGTCTGGATTTATTACTGTCCCGACATCCGCGCCTATCACTACCTTTAAAGGTTTCACGATGCCTGTCTCTGTATCAACTAATACTTCAACAAAGTATCCTGTAAAGTGTGGTGGGCAGGCTGGAGGTCTAAAACTGTCTACTGCAGCGATCGTTCCCAGATTCTTTATTCTAGCAAGGGTTGCAAGCTCTCCGAGCGTTATCTCTTTCCCAGGTAGCCCCTCAACGTATATTACTGCTTGACCCCTCTCTTCATCTGGTCGTATCCTCAACGTATGCGGGTAAGCGTTTAAGATCGTTGAAGCCAACTTGAATATTTTTTCTTTAACTTGTCTTGCAACATTTAATGCTGCTCCCCCTCCAGCATATACTCCTCTAGAGGCATGTGTACATACATCGTATATCGTTGTCTGCGAGTCCGCGGCAACAATGTTTACATTCTTTAATGGTAAACCGAGCTCCTCAGCTATTATTTTTGCATGAGCTTCTAATGTCCCTCCACCCTGATCGACCAGACCAGTAATGTAGTCTACTGTCCCATCTTCGTTTACTTTTAGGATTGCTCCAGAATAATCGATCACTTGACTTGGTATAGGCGCTCCTGCGCTCGACGTATGGTATCCTCTCGCCATCCCTATCCCCCTTCTGAATCTACCTTTCTGTTCTCCAGGCTTAGGTCTATTCTTCCAACCTATCAATTCGGATCCCTTCTTCAGTATTTCCTCTACTCCGCAGCTCTTGATGATTGATTTTACTGTTGGTCCCTGACCCCAGAATAGGTCTCTTTCGCCTACATAGTTTTTGAGCCTAAACTCGATGGGATCCATTCCAAGCATTTCCGCCAGCTCATCCATAATCGTTTCTACGGCCCATGTTACCTGGGGGTTGCCGTATCCCCTGTATGCGCATGAAGGTATCTTGTTCGTGTAGATCGCTACACCTACATATTTTATTGCTTGAAGCTTGTATAAGGATACCCACCATCCAGCGCATGTTCCAAGTAATGGGTAGGCCTGGATCTGGTGTGCACCTATATCCATTATGTTCTCCATGAATCCTCCTGTGAGTTTTCCATCTCTCGTTACCCCTATCTTTAATCTGAAGATCATCTGGTAGCTGCTATGCTCATGCATGTCTTCTTCCTTTGTATATGCTAGTCTAACGGGTCTACGGGCCTTAAGCGCTAGCGCCACAGCTATAGGGACAACAATGTTTGTCTGTATGCTTGAGCCGAATCCTCCTCCTAGAGCGAGTTTCTTGACATTGATCTTGCTTACAGGTATGTTGAAGATCTCGCTAATCAGTAGTCTCGTGTTATGGATGGTCTGGGTCGTACACCATATCGTTAAGCCTCCGTCCGGCTCAGGGTTAACTACAGCGACCTTGGGTTCAAGCTGGTTGTGATATCCTCTACTCGTTCTGAACTCCCTCTCGATAATTATATCTGATCTCTTGAATGCTTCTTCTAGGTCTCCTTCCTGAAGCTCTAATCTACAGGCAACATTGTTCTCTATATCTATGATCTTGTCATTCAACATGATCTTGTCATGAATCCTTGGTTTTCCTTCTTTCATCGATTCTAGGGCATCGAATACAGGCTCAAGTAATTCATATTCAACATTGATGGACTCTAAAGCTATTTGTGCTAGTTCTTCTGTCTCGGCTGCGACGGCAGCTATAGGTTCTCCAACGAATTTCGGTTTATCTGTTAATACTTTCCAATCCTTGTATGTTGCATCGGGTGTGCTTACAAGTCTTGGACAGAATAATTTGTCAGGTACATCCTTGAAGGTCACTACTATGGCCCCCATCTCCTCCGCTCTACTCGTATCGATCTTTTTTACTATAGCGTGGGGGAAAGGGCTCTTTAGGACTCTTGCATGAAGCATGTTTGGAAGATATATGTCTGAGGCATACTTCTCCCAGCCAGTGACTTTTGCTACTGAGTCTTTTCTAGCAGTCCTCTTACCGATAGCGTAGAAACTCATGAAGCTCAACTATCTGAGTAAATTAAGAACCTTATTAGTCTTAGCTAACTACTTCATCCACCATTGTTTTACTCGAGATCTCTAGTAATGGGGTATTAGGTATTAGGTAAAGATGTAAATATGGGGAACTTTTTAGAGGTCTTCGTTTCTCTAGTACATCTTCAAGATTTTCTCAAGGTCTTCTTGTGTATCTATATCTATTAATGTGAATGGACTTGATTCCGCCTCGACTATCTCTTCTCTATGTTTTTCTATGACCTCTTTAAGACCATGTTTTTCTTCCGTTATCATCATTAACTCGTTGAAGAGCTTGCTTGAGAAGAGTATTGGGTGTCCATGTCTCCCTCTATATGATGCAACAACAATTGTTGAATTGGTTATCTCATATACTTCTATAAGTCTATCTATGTCTTCCGGAGTAATGAATGGTACGTCGGCTGGAAGGATCATTACTGCGTCTGCCTTACCTACGACGTACTCAACACCAGTCTTTACAGAACTGCTCTGACCTTCTTCATATCTTGGGTTATAGATTACTTGTATTCTTGCATCTCTTATATTTTCAAGCGATTTCGATATTTTTTCAGCTTCGTGTCCAACTACGATCAGGATGTTGTCGGCTTTGGAGTTCAACCCTGTCTTAACTACTTTCTCAATCATGGATTCATTGTTTATTTTTGCTAAAAGCTTATTTCCTGGAAATCTCGTGGATTTTCCTGCTGCTAGTATTATTAATGCAATCTTATTCTTCTTACTCATCTTCTTCACATACTCATATTCTGTCATAGCTTCTAATCTGATTTTCCCTGGAGTTTCCTAGACGTCTTCAGTATTGCATTTATTATTTCTTGGTATGCTCCGCATCTACAGATGTTTCCAGATAGGGCTTCTTTTATCTCTTCTATCGTAGGGGAAGGTTTCAGGTCTAACAATGCCTTCGCCGTTAATAGTACTCCAGGCGTGCAGTATCCACATTGTAATGCGAATTCTTCTATGAATGATTCTTGGAGAGGGTGGAGTTCATCGTTTCTCGTTAGCCCTTCAACCGTGAGTATACTTCTCCCCTCGACTTTTGGTGCAAGTATCAAGCAGCTGTTAACAGGCTTCCCGTCGATAAGTACGGTGCATGCACCGCATTCTCCAACCTCGCATCCTCTCTTAACACTCGATATTCTTAGTTCTTCTCTAAGAACATCAAGCAATGTAGCATTCGGCTCTGTCTGGACTTTCACCATCTTTCCATTCAAGGTAAAGCATACTTCTATCAATACTCTTCTAGATTTTTTGTGTGAATCTATTACATAAACTTATATCATGCGAAGGGTTGCTAAGGCATGAATGGGGTAAATCCTTTAAGCTAGTGTGATGGGGATAATGTGTTGGGGATGAGGCCGCTGCCCCAGACTGATTGATGATGGAGGAAGAGCCGAGCCGACCCAATCAATTCTTTTCGATTAAGGATTTATCTTTCTAAGAAATCCATGACAACGAGCAGTAATATCCATTGGGATGAACGGGATAGTCTATTGATGTATAATCTTGTTGTTCCTAGCTCTCTTTTCCATCATTGCTTAGAGATTCCTTCACATGTTAAGATCTGCTCTAGTTCATCAGTAGACCAAACCTAGATTATCTAGACAATATTCCTGAAAATTATTGACATCCTCCAAAAATAGATGGAAAGCGTTTACTGAATGATTGTTAAGTTTCTCATACTGTGGAGATAAAGATCTTAAAAGAATATTAACTCCTCTGTATAAATATTGCATGGAAGGCTGAGGTTCCCGGAGAGGTAGAACTAAAGTGGGTAAAGAGGCTTCTTGGACTGAAAAGAATAATGAGGGGATAGACTCATATGTTAAAGAGGTTTTCAGGTCTACTTTTAGAGAATTGTTAGGTCCAGCTGGATTGAGTGCTCTTGAACATTATCTTAATAGACGTCTGCAACATGACATGTATGAAGTTCTCGTATCCTCTCCCCCAATCTTTTATAATGCTCTCAAGAATTTCCTAGGTAAGGGTGCGGATGCCATTCTAAGGATCCTGGCCATGAAGCTTATAGAAGAAGGAAAGATGATAGGTGTCTCTCCCGAGGAGTTCCTAGAATTAATGAAATCCGATGATGAGGAATCCTACAAGAGGTTTTTACGAGTTTTTAAATGGGGGTAACCATGTCCAGCCATGAAGTCGTTCTGACGGGTGTGGAGGGGTTCGACAAGATTATAACGGGTTTTCCACGTGGCGGTCTTATAACTGTTTCAGGGAATCCTGGAACAGGCAAGACTGCTCTAGCCGGAGCCTTCATCTATAATGGTATACTAAAATATAATGAGCCAGGTGTTTATGCATCCCTCCTAGAAGATGAAGAAAGATTCTATGATTTTATGTTAGGTTTCGGCTTGGACTTCCGTAGTCTAAGAGATAGAGGATTATTCAAGTACTTGGCTATCCCAACGTTATTTGAGCCTGGTGTAAGTATATCAGTAGCAGACATTGTTGACGCTGTTGAGTCTATGAGTGCGAAGAGGCTTGTAATAGATTCATTTACAGCTATGAGCCAAATGTTTAAATCCCCATTTGAGGCTAGAGTATTTCTTCATTCCTTACTATCGAAGATTGCGAGACAGATGGGGTGTACGACGATCTTGATAAAAGAAATCCCAAATGAGCAGGTGTATGAATACGGATTCGAAGAATTCATATCTGACGGTGTAATATTCCTTAAAAGAGAAATTATTGAAGATAGGCTTTGGAGAGAAGTAAATATACTGAAGATGAGGGGTTCAGAGATAAGAGAACCATTAGCATGTATAAGTCTATACAAAGGATTCGAGGCATATCCTCCACTGAATATTACAAAGGAATTTTACGAAGGTAGAAAATATGTAACGCCACCGGACCTTCCCGGAAGGTTCTCTACTGGAATCTCCGACCTTGATAAAGAGATAGGTGGATTTACTGGTGGTACAACAATTCTACTAGAAATCGACCCTTGGGTGTCTCTTCAAGAGTATGCATTAGTGTATTCGCCAATGCTTGTTTCCAATATTATTAGAGGAAATAGACCTGTTATAATGATTCTATCCGGAGGAACTGATTGGCGTGACGTAATTAATTTTGCTAAGATCTTTAAAATCCCAGAAGAACTCATAAATGACAATCTAACTATTCTCATCGATATTGAAAGAAAGGAAGAATTGCCTCAGAATGTGGAAAAGATGTCGATGTTCGACCCAGAGGAGGTCTTTGAAAGGATTTTTGGTGTGGTTGAAAGAAGCTTATCCGCAGGTAAAGGCCCTCCAATAATCTCTCTCGGAATAGATAGATTAGCTAGTAGGTTGCGTGAAGCTATTGTAGAACTGATATACCGTATCTCGAATCTAGTAAGAAATATTGGTGGATTGACGATATTGCTTGCTAAGCCTCTCTACCCATGGATCATTGAGAGGCTTGCACCCTTATCTGATTCTCATATTAAGATAACTAAGAAACATGGTAGAGTTATTCTTTATGGGGTCAAGCCTCGTACACGATTCTTCATCGTTGAACCATCCGAAGAAGATCTAATACCAAGGTTGATCCCGGTCATTTAGATCAATGTCTTCGTAAACTAATTACGTGGAAGTCTACTTGATCTTCTCTAAGATAATTGCTGGACAGATTCTTGTTACTCCATCCAGCTTCTCCAGCCTCTTTACGAATTCCGATAGTTGATTCATATTCTTGAACCAGCATTCCATCAATATCATGTGGTCTCCGGATGAAGTATAGAGTCCTGCGACTTCTTCCATCCTCTGTAATTCTTCAAGTACCTGGACAAGCTTCTCGGGAGAAGCATCTAAGCCTATAAGCGTATGAATCTCGAATCCAAGCTTCTTCAAATCAACCTCGATAGTAAATCGTTTTATAATCTTCTCGGATTCTAATTTCTTTATTCTTTTTCTTATTGCTGCTTCTGTTACACCAAATCTTTTCGCTAATTCGACATAGGATCTTCTAGAATCTACTAATAACTCTTTTATTAGTTCGATGTTCGTAAGTCGAACCATAAAATATTAATAATCGAGCCATTTAATAAATAATAAAGAACCGGGGGCAGTAGGAGAATGGAAGCGGTAGAGTTGGGAAAAATTCCTATGATAGGAGATAAGATGCCGAGCTTTAAAGCTAGAACGACCAAGGGCGTAATCAATTTCCCAGAAGACTATAAAGGAAAATGGGTTGTATTGTTTTCTCATCCAGCCGACTTCACCCCTGTCTGTACAACCGAGTTCTACGCATTCCAGAAAAGGTATGATGAATTCAAGAAACTAAACTGTGAACTTATTGGTCTTAGCATAGACCAGGTTTTCAGCCATATACAATGGATTAAATGGATCAAGGAGAAACTTAACTTAACTATTGAGTTTCCTGTAATCGCTGACGACATGGGAAAGATTGCTGGAATGCTTGGTATGGTTCACCCGAAAAAGGGAACAAACACTGTTAGGGCAGTCTTCATAATTGATCCCGAGGGGATCCTTAGAGCGATATACTACTACCCACCAGAGCTTGGAAGAAACATAGATGAGATAATAAGAGCTGTCAGAGGACTCCAGATAGCAGATAAATCTAAAGCAGCGATTCCAGCAAACTGGCCAAATAATGAGCTCGTAGGAGACAAAGTAATAGTTCCACCGGCGACAGATGAGAAAACAGCTGAAGAAAGATTAACGCAGTACAAAGGATACGATTGGTGGTTTGTATACAAGGAACCTGAAAAGCAGTAATCCAGAGAACATGTGCCATACGACTATGCCATCCTTCTATTTTTTCGAATGTCCTTACACGTATACAAACTCGGTTTAATTTATGGTTCGAAGTTCGAACATAAGTCTTATTAATCCTGTAACTTGGAAGAAGTATGAAATCGGCAGGGTGAAAAATATGAATAGTCTTGGAACGGGTCTAAGAGGAATACTCGATCTATCTGCATTAGGGATCTACATTCACTCAATAACTGTCGCCATAGTTATAGGTTTCTCTATTACATTAACTATAATTGAGTTTCTAGGTTTAAAGAAGAAAGATTCTGCCTTCATTAGCCTTGCTAAACAAATATCCATAGTTATAGTAGTTGCGTTCGTATTTGGAGCGGCGACGGGGACGCTAGTGGAGTTCGGACTCGTACAGGTATGGAATGGTGTAATACTGGCTATCGGGTCATTCTTCTTCACTCCACTCTTCTTAGAGTTGGTAGCTTTCACAATCGAAGCAACGCTACTTATCGCACTACTTTATACATGGGACAAGTTCAAGAATCCTTGGACACATTGGATAATAACGGTAACCTACACTGGAGGTGCCTTGTTGTCAGGAGCATTAATAACCTCTGTAAATTCTTGGATGCAAGCACCATGGGGGACTGGAGAAATAATCAATAAAATCTATCCATGGGCTCCCATATATGGTCCATTACTAGTAAATGCAGATTTCTTATTGTCTGTTAAGGAAGCATTAGTAACCAGATGGGCAAGTTCTGGAGCACCTCTAGTTAACCCAACTATACTGAACATGTTAACCAATTCTTACGGTGAGTTGTTAAAAGATCCATGGGTATCTTTAACCAGCCCTTATGCTTTAACGAGCATAATACATCAACTTCTCGCTACAACGATAGTGGGAGTATTCTGGATAGCAGGAGCACTTGCATATAATGGATTAAGGATGAAAGAGAAAAGAGACTATTATCTAAAATTGTTTAAGACGGTTGCTTTAATAGGCTCGATCCTGCTAATCATCCAAGGAATAGAAGGCCATGAGCAAGGTTTAATGGTATACCTCTACCAGCCAACTAAATTCGCTATGATAGCTGGCCTAGAGAAATCTGGGCCATATCTTCCAGCGGGGTTAACGATCTTCGGGGACCCGAATTACGTGTTCAAAGGATTTGACTATTTCATGCAGGTCTCTGAGAATCATCCAACCCCGAACCTCAGGATAGGCGGTATGCCAGTTAAAGAAATAGCTGTAATGGATACCCTGAAAGCTTTTGAGAAGCTTCCATTAGTGAAAACTCTCTACGAAGTTAAGATCAGTTTAGCAGCGTTATCCCTAATAATCTCGCTAATAATCATAAGCTCATTCGTTTTCAGGAAGTTCTGGCATGGGAGAGAAAGAATACTGTTCTATGGTGGGCTTGCTATGTTCTTTATCGCTCCCGCATTGGCAGGGCTTGGATGGGCGGTAAGAGAGATTGGTAGAAAACCCTGGACAGTATATGGCTTACTTTATCCAGAAGAACTCGTTACACCGAATCCAATAGGATTAGAGATAGTTTTGACCATAATCGGTGGACTACTGTTAGGGCTCATCATAACCTTTACAACAATATACCTAGTTTTGAAGAAGCCTCCGAAATTCCTAAAGATAGGTGAGGGATAATGGATGTAACTTTACCTTTAATGGTTCTAGGAGTAATATTGCTGATCCATTTAACGTTCGTAAACATAAACATCGGTTTAGGATTCTACAGTGTAATTCTTAGATGGAGGTCAATTTCAAATACTGAGGCAGCTAAGCCTTCTAGAAAAGTCTTCAAGTTTCTCGTTGCAACGGAGGTCGTTTCAGGCGTCTACGGAACTATGATAACCGTTGTTTTGGCTGGATTCTGGCCCACGCTGGTAAACATCGCAACGATAATCCTATTCATCCCCCTACTAATAAGTATCATTGGTATAATACTTAGATTAACATCTATAGCTGCCTACTGGTATACTTGGGATAGAGTTGGAGCGAGAATACATCTCGCCGTAGGGCTCGTCATGGCCTTCTCAGGATTAATGATCCCCGCAGGGTTTAGATATATTTTCGCATTCATAAGCAGTCCCGTCGGCTTAACTAGCTTAAACCCGATTTCTGGGAACATTATAGAAGCTTTAATGAACCCCCTCTATCCTCCACTTCTACTACATACATTTTTCGGAGCGTTATCCATAGGGTTCCTAGCCGCTTCAGCTGGCTTAGCATGGTCGTCGAAGATTGATAAAACAGTTGAAAGATGGAGTGGGTACGCTAGCCTTATCGGAGGCTTGATGATAGTACCTCAAGGATTAGCAGGATTCTGGTTCTGGAGTACGCTGAGCTTTCACTCACCGTACCTATTCGCCAGCTTAACAAGATCATTTCTACCTACCCAATACCCATCAACGGATGTTTCATACTTTTTCCTCGGAATGGTTCTACTATCAATTCTGATCTTGGTCCTCGGGATAGTCCATTATTATCAACCTTCTAGGAGGTGGACAGCATATATTCTTGCCCCTCTATCTATAGCCGCACTAGTATTTGGAGAGATAGCACACGATATCGGTAGGCTACCATACATGGTTATAGTAGGCGATACAGGGGTGCCCGTGGAAATATTCATAAATAGACTGCTTTTCATAGAACCATCCTTGATACTGTCAGGAGTATCAGCTATACTTTTCTTTACAGCGATCTTCATAGCATTACTTTACCTGTACCTCATTAAAGGAATAATCGGGGAATCGTGAACTCCCAACCTCCACAATACTTTTTACTACATCTAGACATAAAACACTCCAGATGA
This sequence comes from Candidatus Geocrenenecus huangii, assembly GCA_023268155.1. Lineage (GTDB taxonomy): Archaea > Thermoproteota > Nitrososphaeria_A > Caldarchaeales > Wolframiiraptoraceae > Geocrenenecus > Geocrenenecus huangii. The sequence goes on along the minus strand of JALNKM010000003.1, from coordinate 166,296 downwards.
CTTTGGAACAATTGCTGAACGAGCTTAGAAGATTAATTGAGACAGATATAAAGAGGCTTGTAGATGAGAAGATAAGAAGCTTCATCCAGCTTAGGAGTAAAGATATTACAGAAATATTCAAGGAATTATGTTTCTGCATCTTGGCCGCGGGATACAGTGCTGAGAAAAGTCTACGAATACAAGAAAGGATTAATGATGGGTTTTTGAAGCTTCCGGAAAAAGAACTGGTGGAAGAACTAAGAAGGCTTGGGCACAGGTATCCTGAGACTAGAGCCAAATACATCGTTAGGGCTAGAAGGAAGCTAGACCAGGTAAAGAACGTTCTTGACACATTGGTTGATTGTAAGCAGATCAGAGAATGGTTGGTGGAGAATATCGATGGATTAGGATATAAGGAGGCAAGCCATTTCCTTAGAAATATAGGATGCCTGGAAGTAGCAATAATCGACTTCCACATCCTAAACTTATTGGAAAAGTATGAGATAACAGAGAAGCCTAGAACATTAACGAGGAAGAAGTATTTAGAAATTGAAAAAACCTTGGAAGAAATATCTAGGATAGTTGGCCTCAAGCCTGGAGAACTAGACTTGTATCTATGGTACATGGAGACAGGTAAAATAGTAAAATAGAATAAATCTCTAAACCGTAGATTTGAAATAGGTTTTTAGCTAGAATGGGGCTTACATCTGGATAAGACTAATTCGAACGGCATCATTAAATAGTGCTTACATTCTCTCCTGCATAGATGATGACTAACAGATAGGCGGATGGGAGATGCCTAACTGGGGTTACTCAGTAAAAGAACTGGATCCAGCCAAGACGGTTAAAGCTAGTCTTAGAGAGGTAGATGTCTCTCCGAAGTTTTCACGCGAGGTTTGTACAGCGGTTATCGGGTTGAGGATACCTGAGGCTAAGAAGCTTATGGAGGACGTTATAGCTATGAAGAGAATGATCCCCTACAGGAGGTATAGGAAGGATAGAGCACATCACCGCCAGACAAGAGGTCCCGGAGGATACCCAGTTAAAATTGCGAGAATGATGTTAAAATTATTGGAGAGCCTTGAAGCAAATGCTGAATTTAAAGGTCTTGACCCTGAAAAAGTAGTAATAAGATATGCTGTAGCTCATAAAGGAAGAGTTATAAGGAAATTTATTGAGAGGGCATTTGGTAGAGCAACGCCATATGATAAAATCCTCACCCACATAGAAATCATAGGAGAGGTGAAAGAATAGGTTGTCAACTATTAAACAACTGCTTGAGAAGAGGAAGAAGAAGACGGAGGTTGAAGAATACCTAGCTGAGAAATTGAAAGATGCAGGATTCGGAGGAGTAGACATAGTTTTTACCCCCATCGGTACTAGAGTAACGATATACGCTATGCATCCAGGCAGAGTCATAGGTTCTAGAGGTAGAACCATTAAGGAGATTTCAGAAGTACTTGCCTCGAGGTTTGGTATAGAGAACCCGAACGTAACAGTAGCGGAGATAGAGATACCTGAGCTCAACCCATATGTTATGGCTTATAGGATAGCTCAAGCAATAGAGAGAGGTGTGAGACATAGAAGAGTAGCATTTTGGGCATTGAGGAGGATAATGGATGCAGGTGCGAGAGGAGTAGAGATAGAGATAAGTGGAAAACTTACGTCTGCGAGAGCTAGAACGGAAAAATATAGTGCAGGGTTTATTCCAAAATCAGGAGAATATGCTTTAAAATACGTGAGGGTTGGGAAAGCATCTGTCTTGCTTAAGACAGGGATATACGGCGTGAAAGTAAAGATATACCCTTCAGATGCACTTCTACCAGAAGAACTTGGAGTCAACGTAGAGAAGATTCAGATCTTGAAATCTTCACAACCGAAAGTAGAGGTGGTGGAGGAAGTTGGTGAAGGAAGTGAAAGAACTGAGGCAGAAGAGTAGTGAGGAATTGTTAGACGAGCTGGATAGGCTGAGAGCCGAGCTTGTGCTACTCAGAAGTAAGATAGGCGGTGCAGGAATGGAGAAGACTGCTCTAATCAGAAATACTAAGAAGAGAATAGCCAGGATCTTAACGATCTTGAAGGAGAGAGGTATAAAACTATAACCATTTAATTTAGGATAGTGTCCAAATAAGTATTCTTAACCATCTCTCTATCTTATGGTCTGATAGTATAGTGTGAATAGGTTGAGGAATAGATTCAGATTGGTTATTCCCTGTATATGGTTTCTTGCACTTAGCTTGTTATGGAATACTGCTGTTCTCTCCTTAAGGTATCTGAAGAATCTTTCAACTCTATTCCTCATCCCAAATCTTTGATAATCATATTCTATTCCAAGTCTTTCTAGAGCCCATATATACCATGGACCCTTATCCACAATTATCTTCGGCTTGTTCAAGCATAGTCTTAGGACTTTCCTAATGAATTTTAGAGCGTTTAGACAGCTTCTACAATATGAAGCTTCTAGAGCTAGTAATTCACCTGAATCAACGTCTACAGCAGACCATACGTATACTACGGTCTTCTTAACTTTAAGCTTTGTTTCATCAATAGCTATGCATCTCCTATACCTTGGTTCTAACGCTATCTTCAATTTAGAAGATATGATCTTTGAAAGATAATGTACATCCGACTTACTTATAGGCTCCATAGCAATGCTTAGAACCTTCGAGACCTTCCTACAACTACCATGAAACATATACTCTAATACAGCTAAAACCTTAACCTCCCTACTTTCTTATTACGCTTAAAACAACTAGAGATTAGGGCTACAATATCCATGAAGATAACAAGCTAGACCCCATTTAAATACATTACCTTATTTGGACACTATCTAATTTAGAAGATTTCTGGAATCTAGTTGCAAGCATCCTTTCTGGGCGTAGCATAATTATGGAACTAGATCTACCATCCTGACAGTATAGTATATCACCTCGTTTCTCCTATCAACAACAGCTAATATAAGCTCCTTTTTATTATTCCTGCATATCTCCAACCATTCGATTAGCCTCTCGACTGGTAGATCTCTACCCTCATAGACGATCGCAATTAGGTATCTTGCAGGCTTCTCCATATATTCTCCTCTTTCAAAGACTCTGAAACGTAGATCTGAACTGAAGCCGTCCTTGACGACATAGTTTCTCTTCCTCAAGTCTCTGTAAACTATGTAGTCTCTCCATAGAGTTGGCTCCTTTATAGATGATTCTTTTAGAAGCCTATCGAAATTTACCTCTTCTCCTTTAAGGTCAAAAAGCCTCATCCTACCCATCTCTAACAAGAACAATGCCTCAACGAGAGAATACTCTACTATTTTTTTAGCCTCATCCAACACACCGTACCCTCTTCTAAGATAGTATCTCGAAACATCATCTAACGTAGAAGTTATGCTATCTTCAAAATATCGGGCAGATATTATCTTATTCGTAGAATCCTTTTTTTCCTTATCCATAAATCACTATTACTATTACCTACATTTAAACTAACTTCTAAAAAGCAGGGTAATTAAAGATAAGTTTAGATTAAACAAAAATAAGAAAGCAAATGAGACCGTACAAAACTGGACTCTATGCTAGGGTGAGATCTCTGATTGGAGTCTTCTCGGATAGCTACAGTCTTTTAGGAGGATTACCATTAGGTATGAGAGGCTTGTAGCAACACTAATGTCTTTCTAAACGCTTTACTAGTCAACTGGCCTCGATTCGACTACCACTGATCTAATGCATTCTACAACATCTTTAAATTCTCCATACTGGATTACATATACTCCATAACCTTGAACATTACATATCTCTTTAGAGTTCTTCGGTATTTTATCAAATAAGCAAATAGTATTAGAGCTATTATCTAGTACTTTTACATTCATTAAATCTTGACGTGCTTCTATGATGATTATCCTACTTGGAGAACAATATGATATAAAAGGTCTAGTCATGTAAGAATTTTCAAAAGTCTTGCTAAGATAGGTTATGTAGAAATGGAGTGCAATCGAAGCAATAATAATCAATGCTACGCCAATGAGGAGCACCCCAATCCTTGATAGATCCTTCAAAGAAGACATAGACGTCACATAATCCAAATCGAAGCTTATTATATAAGTTTTCTAGCGAATTAAGGGAATAGGATGAATGAGAATATGGTTTATCTGTCTTAGACTAGTTTATTGATAACGTCTTTATCTTCATCCACATTACAATGTAGGGCTACTAGTCGTAGTAGTGTTTTATTTTAATGCCTGGATTCTCATGAAGAAGATTGAAAGATTAGAGGTTGATAGAGATATCATGGTGGAAGCTGAGGTTTTCAACTAGCTCGCTAGATGGAAGCCTAATAGAGAAGACTGAAATATATGTGAGATTAAAGATTACTATTTTCTGTTAGGAATGTTTAAATTGTTCGGAGGTCCTACGTAAACGTGGATGATGTATCGCCAAATTTATTAATTATTGATTATTCAAGGTATATTTGGGTCATACGAGAATTAAGGGTAACTAAGCTGGAAGGGTGTATAGTATGGTCCTCATAGGAAAATATAATCCAATACAAGTGGAAGAAGAAATATCTAGATGGTGGAGGGAAAACAACATAATCAGTAAGGTCTTCAACATGAATAAGGGTGCTCCCATCTTTGCTTTCTTGGAGGGCCCTCCAACCGCCAACGGGTACATGCATGTAGGTCATGCTCGAGGCAGAGTCTACAAAGATTTGGTACTTAGATTCTATGCAATGAGAGGCATGGATGTATGGAGGAGGGGGGGATGGGATTGCCTAGGCCTGCCGACAGAGATAGAAGTTGAGAAGAAACTCGGTTTCACAACAAAGAAAGAAGTAGAAGAATACGGGTTAGATAGATTCGTTGAAGAAGCGAACAAGCTTGTAGACTATTACATCAAGCATTGGAGAGAAGCTTCCGAGCGACTCGCTGTTTGGCTAGACTATGATACTGCGTATGAAACGAGGAGGGAAAGATACATAGAGCATGTATGGTGGTTCATCAAACAAGCATATGAGAAGGGAGATTTAATAGAAAGCTTCAAAGTCGTACCATATTGTCCAAGATGCGAAACACCGTTAAGCAGCCACGAAGTAGCTCAAGGGTATGAAGAAGTAGAAGATCCCTCTATATATGTAAAATTCCCGCTTGAGGGAGCTGGAAACCTATATGTAGTAATATGGACTACGACGCCTTGGACTCTTGCAGGAAATGAAGCTGTAGCTATTCACCCAGATGAATACTACCTAAAGATAAGGGTTGGAGATGAAGAATGGATAATAGCGGAAAAACTACTTGGAAGATTTATCAATGAAACAAGAATAGACAATTATCAAGTACTAGGACGTTTCAAAGGCTTAGCTATTGCTGGATACAAATATCTTCATCCATTAATTGAAAAAGTTTCGAAACATTTAGGGCATGGCCCACCAGCTCACACAGTCGTAACAGCTGAATTTGTCACGATGGAGGAAGGAACTGGATGCGTACACATAGCTCCAGCACATGGTCCAGAAGATTTCGAACTCGGATTAAAGATCGGTCTTCCAATCTTCAATCCTGTATCGACTAACGGATACTTTACGAATGATGCAGGCGAATTTTCAGGACTATACTATACGGAAGCAGGCAGGAAGATAATAGAATACTTAAAGGAAAAAAACCTTCTAATATGGGAGGGAAAAATTCTCCATAATTACCCGCATTGCTGGAGATGTGGCTCTCCTCTACTATATCTCTCAAGCCGTCAATGGTTCATAAAAGTAGATAGAATAAAGGATATCATGATTAGAGAGAATAAGAAAATTTCATGGAAGCCTGCATGGGCAGGATACCACAGATTCGGAGATTGGTTAGAGAACGCTGAGGATTGGTGTATAACTAGAACTAAGGTTTGGGGGACGCCCCTACCTGTATGGATATGCACTAACTGTGGAGAAAAGAAGGTGGTCTCTGCAAAAGAAGAACTGCTAAAAGCAGATGTTAAACCTTCTGAGATAAGGCTTCTGAGACCATGGGTGGACAACGTGATGTACAAGTGTACGAGATGCGGTGGAATCATGAAGAGGGAAACCTTCGTAATGGATACCTGGCTAGACTCAGGAATGGCTCATACAGCAAGCATCAACGCTTTAACAGACCGGGAACTCTTCAAGAAACTATTCCCTTACGACTTTATTACAGAAGCAATAGACCAGACTAGAGGATGGTTCTACACGTTAATATTTACATCCTGCCTTCTTTATGGGCAAGCACCATACAAGACTGTCTTAAATCAAGGTCACGTAATGGATGCTGAAGGAAAAAAGATGTCGAAGAGTAAAGGAAATGTTATATGGGCTATGGAGGCCATAGAGAGATTTGGAGCTGATCCCCTCAGACTGTACCTAGTCTCCAAGTCAGCTCCATGGGATAACATGAACTTTATTCCAAGAGAAGTGGAACAGATAATACAAGAACTAAACATACTCTGGAACGTATTCTCTTTCGCTACAACATACTTCGGGATAGACGGGTTCAATCCAGAGGAGATCGATATCTACAAAGTAGAAAAATATCTTGAACTCGAAGATAGATGGATTATATCTAGGATAAACAATCTAGTAAAGATCTTTACTAAAAATCTTGAAGAACTTGAGATACATTCAGCTGCTAGAATACTGAGGGAATTCATAGTCGAAGACCTTAGCAGATTATATGTCCGCTCTATCAGGAGGAGGGTATGGGTAGAAGAACAGACATGGAGTAAACTCGCAGTCTACGCAACTCTCTACCACGTTCTGAAGAAGCTCACATGCTTGATGGCGGTAGTAACCCCGTACTTGGCTGAGAAGTTCCACCAAGAATTAAGGCTGAGCGATGATCCGGAAAGCGTACACATGTTAAAATGGCCTAAACCAGACGAGCAATGGATAGATGAAGAGTTAGAAGACATGATGGAGATAGCCCGCCAAACGTTATCCGACGCATTAGCTATCCGCCAGAAAGCTGGAAAGAAATTAAGATGGCCTGTTAAGGCATACATTCTCTCCCCAATCAATCTCAGAGCTAAGAAAGCTTTTGAAAACTTGAAAGAATTCTTAAAGATCCAGCTTAACACTATCGAACTAGAGATCTTAGATGTAGCTGAGAAACCAATTGGAGTAAGATATGTGGTCAGGCCAGTATACAGTGTTATAGGTCCAAAGCATGGAAAGAAAGTGAAGGAGATAGTCGAAAGGGTAAGTAAGCTCGACGTTGAAAAACTAAGAGGAGAACTTGAATTAAACGGATATATCGAGCTGATGCTAAGCGATGGAAGCGTAGTCAAGATAGAGAGTAACGAAATTGAATTTGAAGAGATATTTCCAGAGAACATACGTAAGGAAGATGGAAGATTTGCAACCATATACCTAGACGTTACGGAGACGAGAGAACTAGTAACATTGTCTCTTGCAAGAGAAGTGATTAGAAGAATACAGACCATGAGGAAAGAGATGAACCTACAGGTTACCGACTACATATCAGTTGATATGTCGGTCCCAGATGAAGAGTGGAGAAGCCATCTAGAATCTACGAAAGAATTTATAAAAGGAGAAACAAGATGTAAAGAGCTTGAGGTTAAGGTTGAAGGTGAAGTAGAAGGATTTGTGAAAGAATGGGAAATCGGAGGAGAGACCATTAGGATAGGTGTGAGGAAGATGTAGATGTCTATTCTCCATCTTCTTAGAACGGTCTTCACGAATCTCAATGAAGACCATTTCAAGATTCTACACATAATCGAGAAGAATCTAACAAAGTTTGAAGTCGTCCCCCTCGAAGTAATAGAGAAGCAGTCAAAACTTGACAGGCCAAGCATAGAGAAGCTATTGAAGAAACTTAACTTCTATAGGCTTGTATGGTCTCCTAGAGGAAGAGAGAAAGGATGCTTGTTAAACTATAATGGGCTAGACCTGCTTGCATTAAGAAACCTTGTAAAAAGGAACATCGTTGAAAGTATCGGGAAAGCTTTAGGGGTTGGGAAAGAGGCAGATGTTTATGAAGCGTTATCGCCTAAAGGCGAAAAGCTCGCAGTCAAATTCTTTAGAATAGGAAGAACCAGTTTCAGAGGATACGGGAAGAAAAGACCAACATTGTACTCAATACACTCACATCTCTATGCATCTATAAATGCTGCAAGGAATGAATTTGAGGCCTTAAATCTTCTTCATCCAGAAGGCGTCGATGTGCCGGAGCCTATTGCCAGGAATAGACATATCGTAGTAACTAGGATATTCGCAGGAATAGAGATACCGTCCGCACAATACATAAAGAATCCTTTAAAGATTCTTACGAAGATTCTTGATAACGTTATAAAAGCATATGAGATAGGAGTAGTCCACAGCGACTTAAGTGTTTACAACATTCTGGTCAAGCCGTCGGAAGACATAATCATAATAGATTGGCCCCAATGGGTTAAGAAAGATCATCCAATGGCTAAGATCTATCTTAAGAGAGATTTAACAAATCTGATTAGGTATTTCAAGAAACGATGGAATATCGAGATCATACCGAGAAAATATCAGAGTTTTCTCGATGAAGTTCTAGGAGAAATGTTTAATACAGCCTAGGAGAACATTTTATTAAAAGGGTGCTGCCAATTGACTCCTCTAATGATTATAGGCATGGTCTTGAGCTTCGTAGGTGTAGCGACAATAATAGGAATAGTCCTCTACTATGTCTTTCTCCCTGTAAGCGATCCTTTTAGAATATTCCTCGATGCAACATATATGGGTCTCAACTACCTCATATACATTATAGTACTTGGTGCTGTCATCAGCGGGGTGGGGCTACTATTATATGTGAGAGCTGTAAGAACAAGTATAACGATACCCGCTGGACAGTATTCACATGCCTCATACCCTGCTACGCCCTCGGTAATTAGGAGACCTGCCCTAAAAAAAGAAGCACCTAAACCGTCTGTTAAGGAACCAAGCAAGATAAGTAAACCGAAAGAACCAAGTATCGTAGAAGAAATTGAGAAAGAGATAGAGACCATAATAGGATCTGAGGAGAAGCCTAAAGAAGAAAAGATCGAAGAAGAGAAACCCGCGATAGAGGTTATTTCAAGAGCATCAGATATGGTTTGCCCACATTGTGGAAAACTTAACCCAATAGGGTCAACTAAATGTGAATCGTGCGGTAAACAAATGTTCACTCCGGAATCTCCAAGTAGGTCGTGCCCAGTATGTAATGCTCCCTTAATATTAAGCCAGAGAATCTCAGGAGATTTATTCGTTTGTGGAATATGTTTTTCGGAAATACGGATCCCGCCAACGATACAAGAAGTACTTAACATGAAGTAGCCGCTCTGAAGTTTCTTCAATAGAATTTGAAATATGTAAATCCGTTAAGGTAGGATCGTGTATCGATAATGTTCTCTGTTAATTGATCGTATGATAAGTTATGAGTGGTGTTTTTCTAGCGAAACATTTAAAACCTTCTTGAAAGTATGAAATACCGAAGAATTCTTGAATACTATGGTGTCTTCTATGGAAGCTGGTAAGAGACCCATAGCGTTGATTACGAAATACCTTAACAGGAATATCAGAGTAACTTTAAAGAATGATTTGATGTATGAAGGGATGGTTGTCGAATGCGATAGCTTCATGAACTTAGTAATCGAGAAAGCAGTTGAATACCAAGACAACAATAAGAGAGCTATGTATCCAAGGATCCTTATTCGAGGAAACAACATAATGTACATACAGCTTATACCTGAATCGTCAGAATGAGAGGTCGACTAACTACAACAAAACATGGGGTGTAACGAAGAAGAATCCAAGGCTAGATCATGGTATATATCCAGATTTATCTTTACATGAAGAAGCTGAGATACATTGATTACAAGATCACATCATAGACTCCCTACAAAATTTCAAATACCCGCTTTTCGAAGGTTTAATAGTATAATAGAAGTTAAATAGTCTATTATCTTTATAAATCCAGGTCTTAGAGATGTGGAAGTCACAGATAATTGTTGAAAGATTAGATAGAGTGCCTACAATCTGCCAGCAGACCGAGTTTGTAGAGCGTAAAGGTGTCGGTCACCCCGACTATATAATAGATTCTGCATGTGAAGCAGCTAGTAGAGCATTATCCAGATACTACAAAGAAAGGTATGGCTCGATCTTTCATCACAATCTAGACAAGGGATTACTAGTAGGAGGAAGCTCTAGAACTTGGTTTGGAGGAGGAGTAGTAGAGGCTCCTATATACATACTTATCGCAGGAAGAGCGACGATAAAAGTAGGAGATGAAGAGATACCGTATAACGAGCTGATTAAAGAAGAGATTGAGAAGTTCATCAAGGAAAACTTTAGATTCCTAGATCCTAGCGAGCACGTAATCATCGACACCAAGATTAGACCTGGAAGCGTAGACCTGAAAACTATCGTTGAGATGAATGAAGGTATTCCTCTGGCCAATGACACATCCTTCGGGGTAGGATACGCTCCTTTCACACCTCTAGAAAAGATAGTCCACGAAACTGAGAGGATGATAAATTCTAGAGAGTTCAAATCTAGAATACCTGAAAGTGGTGAGGATTGCAAGGTTATGGGTCTCCGTATCCAGAACAAATATTATATAACGGTTGCAGATAGCCTGATCGCTCATCTAACCTCTGACCTCGACCATTATCTATCAGTCAAAGAAGCAATGAAAAACGAGGTTGAGTCATTAGCTTACAAGATCCTCTCGGAAGAAAAGAACGTAGAAGTAAGTGTACAGGTAAACACTGCCGACATACCTAGTAAGAATTCTGTCTATCTCACAGTTACAGGTACGTCTGCAGAAAGCGGAGACGATGGAAATACTGGGAGAGGAAATAGAGTTAACGGATTAATAACTCCGAATAGGCAGATGTCTCTGGAAGCCACCGCTGGGAAGAACGCAAGATCACATGTAGGAAAACTCTACAATATATCGGCTAGGATGATTGCCGAAAGAATCTACAAGGAAGTATCAGGACTGGAAGAAGTATATGTTAGATTACTGAGCCAGATAGGTAGACCCATAAATAGACCACTGGCAATCTCGATCCAATACATACCGAGAGATAACGTGGATGAGAAAACCTTAGCCTACGAAGCAGTCGAGATAGCTAAAGACGAGATCGAGAAGATAGTAAAATTGGAAGAGCTGGTTCTTAGAGGAGAAGTAACTTTATTCTAGGCCGGCATACCTATCTAGCCCAGCCTTCTTTCTAAGAATCTCTGCAGACTTCTTCGGTGTTAAACATCTGAACTCTATGCTGTTTATGTGCATGGCTCGGACAGCTGAACGCTGGACTCCGGGGGCCACAATAATCGCTCTCGGCCTGACGCCGAATTCCCTCTCCACGCTATTCGCATACTGGACCAATTGATTAATATCTTCTACAGTAGCTTTTCTTCTCTTGATCTCTACAACGGTTAGTCTACCGGAAGAATCGACTCCTAATATATCGACGAATCCTGAAGGCTTAAGTTTTCTTTCTTGTTCAAACGGCTGGAATCCTTCTTCAATTATCGATGGGTTGAATAATATGGCCTTCTTCATGTCTTCTTCAGTTGCATACATGCTGAAGTCTGCTTCATCAAGAAGTTTCCAAGACAAGATCTGGTAGACTTCATGGAATATTACAGTTAGTATTTCAGATGGATTCACTCTTCTAGCTTCCAATACCAGCGTATTATCCTTTATCTTTAAATCGATCTTAGAATCTGGCGGCTGCCAATTGGAAGGTTCGTAACCAGATGGTCTATGAATTAGCACACTATAGTCTGATTTAATGATGGCGATTCTTTCTCCAGGACCGAGAATAGATGAGGCTCTGCCTTCATAAAAAACTTCACATAATCCGACTATTACTATTACCTCTCTCTTAAGGATTGCTTGTTTGATTCTCTCTAGTGCTACAGCTAAATCCATCAAGCTCAAATTAAAAATAATCTCCGCGGTTATTAAGTCTCATCAATAAGATTCACTATGATATAGAATTTTCTCGAAGAAGTCATACCTCATATAAATATCCTGCTCGAAATAAAAACAATGTAGCGTTTTGATGCAGGAATATAGAATTAAACAATTTTTTAGTTAAATATTGGCAAGACAATTATTGTTCACAGAAGTTTCATCGGGTCTCGCCCCACTCCAGATTCTTCATGGAAGCGTATACTTCTAGGGATTTGGTTAATATTAGTCTGGAGGTGGCTTCAATGAACAAAGATAAGAATAAGTGGATAGAGCATGTTCTGTACTGCAAGGCATTATTAGACTCTATCCACTATGGTGCAAGTTCACCATTTATCCCAATATATGCAATAGAACTTGGGGCGTCGCCAATTGAGATAGGTATACTCTATTCTTTAAGCAATTTATCATTAAACTTCTTCCAAGTAATTTGGGGATATCTAAGTGACAGATTGATTAAATATGTTATGTTCATTATTCTGGGTGGGTTTTTCTCATCCATAACGATGGCAGCATTGTTGTTCGTGAAAAGCATTACGGTCTTTATTGGACTAGTAACGTTTCACTCAATGACTGCGTCTATGAGCATACCTACATTCGTAGCATATTCCTCGAGGCTGATAAGCGAAGATAGGTGGCGGAGATTCATAGAAAACATCAATTCTCTAAGTTACCTAGGATGGGTTCTAGCAACTTTGGCAGTTGGTCTATCATCCCTACTTGGTTTAAGCGGTTTCTCTATAGGGTTCTCGATAGCTTCTATATCAGGAATAACCGGTTCTATCATCACTTGGATATTTTGTAAAGAACTAAACGTAGATCCGGAGGAAGGATACTTGCCTTCTATAAAGACTCTCAGAATTCGAAGGTGCATAAAGTTTCTCAATTTCCTGGTTTTATCAGTAAGTTTTGGCTTCTTCTTATCGATGGCATGGCCTCTTTTCACAATTACATTAACAAAAATATCCGTGTTATCCCTCTTCGACATAAGTATTTTAGACATTGTTTTCGGACTTTCAGGCGCTGCTGGACTAGCTCTAATTAGGGACCATCTTACTTTAGTTAAGACTTCAAGTATTCTTGCATTGAGTGGCTCGGCTATGGCTTTAATTCCGTTAGTTTATGCTTTTTCCCCTTATCTTCTATCCCTAGTCTTGATACATGGATTGATAGGGGTGTTCGGTGCACTTTACGATGCTGCTTCTCTTGCATACGTTCTAGAGAATACCCCTATAGAGGGGAAGGGAGTTTACACCGCTCTGTATAATTTCTCGGTTGGGTCGGCTTTCTTTTGTGGTTCATTAGTAGCTGGATACATTCTAGAAATACTTCAACAATCATGGTCTTTGGAAGCTGCTCTAACAACGTTGTACATCGTCACAGCAGTGGGTAGATTTGTCATAGGACTTCTTTATAGGTATCTTGATTAAAATTTATATCTTCACCTTAGAATAAAGATAACTGGTAGATAGAGGAAGATTGGCCCGGGGATATGTCTTACTAATAATTCCAGATTTAGCTGATGGAATAAGAATCGGAGAGAGAGCAATCGAGTTAGCATCTTCCAAGGGGCTAGATCTCGTAGTAGCTTATATTTTCAAGAGGGAGGTTGCTGAGTACCTGCCTGGACCTAGCATAAGAAAAGGCGTTGGAGATCATATCGCTTTAATCTACACATTTTCTGAGAAAAGATTCCATGAAGAACTGAGAAGAGCAAACCAGGTTCTGGAGAAGATAATCAACATGGCGATCGAGAAGAATGTTAGAACTAAGATTATACATGCAAAGTATGGTTCTCTCAAATCATTACTACAACAAGTGAGAAACGCTGAACACGTCGTCGTAGGCTACAGCAGATACGAGTCCTTTAAAATTGTCGAAAAGATTAAGAATGTAGCTAGGGACATACCCTTACTAATCGCCTGACTCATATTACAATTATGAGGCAGAATGTTTGTAGAGATTAAACAGCGGGTCTACTCAGTCTCAACAATATGCGTCGAGAAGATCTTCTCGAAGATTTCATTATCTATTATTGTTCTACCCTCTTTATCTATAATCTGTCTTGCAGGAGGTCTCTCAAGATATGATGGTAACCTATCCCTAATTCGATCCTCGAAACTAGGAGTATGTGGGTCTTCGTAGAATACTCCTATAGGTATCTTATCATCGTGTTCCAGCGATTTCGTCCAAGCCCTGAGAAGTTTTTCTTCTCTTTCATCGATCTTCTCTACTATTGGATTCCAGCCTATCTCTTCAAGCTTGTACACTCTCTTCTTATAGTATTCTACCGTGTGAATGTTGTCGTATGTCACGCATGGCTGGAGTACATCTACAAGTGCACTTCCTTTATGCTGAATGGCTTTCTTAAGTAATTCCTTCAGGTGGTCGGTCATCATGGAGTATCCTCTAGCTACAAATGTATAGCCCGAGGCTAAGGCTAAGCCTATGGGATTAACAGCATCTTGTATGTTTGGTTTAGGTAGGGCCTTAGGTCTTAATCCACGTTTTAACGTTGGTGAGGCCTGACCCTTAGTCAATCCGTATACTGTGTTGTTGTGTAGAATGATTGTTATATCTATGTTTCTCCTACCTAATGCCACAAAGTGTCCTGCACCTATGCCTAACAGGTCTCCATCTCCGCCATTTATTATAACGGTTAACTCAGGATTCGCAAGCTTAATACCTGTAGCGAAAGGTATCGCTCTACCATGAAGGGTGTGCACACCATTCACTTTGACGAAATGAGGGGTCTTCCCTGAGCAGCCGATACCGCTTACTATAACTGTCTTCTCAGGCTGTAGGTCGAGTTCTGCGAGAGCACGATATAATGCTGCAACTATTCCAAAGTCGCCACATCCAGGGCACCAATCGATCCAGACATCACTTTGATAATCAGACGGTTTACGGACCATAAGTCAACACCACCCTATCTTCACCTTCCAAGATTCTTAAAACTCCTTCAACCAATTCATTTAGATAGACAGGCCGACCAGTATACTTCACGATCTCCTTCACGATCTTCACTCCCGTATTAACTAATATCGCTTTACTTATCTGCGAAAGATAACTATGGTCAATAGCGATAATTTTTGACTTATCAAATCTTGATAGTATCTCCTCTATCTTCTTCGATGGGAATGGTGAAAACATCTTGATATGGAGATACGCCGCCCTCACGCCTTTCTCCGAAAGTATCCTCGACGCATCTATAGCTACCCTTTTAGTGAACCCCCATCCAACCAGTAACGCATCTGCATCTTCTGGACCATAATATGCTAAACGCTTCTCCATTGGGATTTCTTCGTCAGCAATCTTAAGCTTCTCCATCCTCTTCCTATACATCTTCTCTCTATTCTCAGGATCTTCATCTATGTGTCCAAGCTCGTTATGTTCATCTCCGGTATACCACATAATAGTATTAGCTCCGAGAACGACTCTCAAAGATATAGGATTAGAGACATCAAATCTCTTATAATCTTTCGACGTCTCGTATGCTAATTGACCTCTATCTATACCTATGGCCGATAAGTCTGGAGGAGGTAATGTCACTATAGAGTTTGCGAGAAACTTATCCAGTAGATGTATTACTGGAGTTTGATATCTTTCTGCTAGATTGAATGCTTCTATTGCATCATAGAATGCTTCTACATGATCTCCAGATGCTAAGACTATTCTGGGGAATTCTCCATGAGATGCATAGAGTGTAAACAGCAAGTCGCTTTGGCTTCCTCTTGTCGGAAGACCAGTACTTGGTCCACCTCTCTGATAGTAAGTAATAACTATCGGGACCTCGTTCATGCCTGCCCATCCCAATCCTTCAACCATCAAGCTGAAGCCGGGTCCGCTAGTCGAAGTAGCAGCCCTTACTCCTGTAAGAGCTGCACCTATCGTTGAAGTGATTGCGGCTATCTCGTCTTCCGTCTGTATGACCAGCACTGAGCCGATCTCTTTACCGTCTACTTCTAGTCTCTCGTAAGACTCTATTGTGAAGCTTTCGTCTGCTGCGGGTGTAATAGGGTAGAAGCTCTGATATCTTAATCCACCAACGATTTTTGCAATCGCCACAATATCGTTCCCGCTAACAATCATCAATTTCCTATCCTTTAGTCTTGATTCTTCAAGCTTTAGTAAAGAACCATGTTCTGCAACTACTTTATCATAGACTAAATCTATAATGATCTTGTTATGCTCAATTAATTCAGGTCTATCTTTAAACCTTAGAGTCAAAGAATATTCTATAGATTCTTTCTTTATATTTAGTAAACCTGATATAGCACCGATCACAATCGAGCTCACATATCTGGCTGCTTGAGAAGCCGGTAAAGCCATCTTCCTAGAAACCTCGTTAATAACCTCAGAGTAATTTATGGGGATAGGCCTAACTTTCCTATTATCCGAGATATATTTGATCAGAGATTTTATGGATCCATCTATTCCATGCTCTCTAAATTCTAGGTGGAGTCTTTTTTTCAAATCTTCCTCCATGCTTGGAATAGTATCTAAGGTCTTATCTTCCAAGTAGAGATCATAGACTATTGCTCCGCCCTCTCCTAAGCTCTTGAAGTGGGTAAAGATAGTTTCCTGGTCTAAACCTGCAACTAACTGCGCGGGGTATGTTAGAGAGGTTGGGATCTTCTCTGAGGAGATCGTTAAGTGTATGTAGCTATGTCTTCCTTTTATATTTGAGAAATATTCCCTATCGGAAAGTACGCCATATCTTGATCGAGCTAAAGAGTACGTTAGAATGTGTGCACTCGTCTCTAACCCTGCTCCTTGAGGACCACCGATGACAACTGTTAACTCTTTCATCGAAGACATACTCCTTATGAGCACGTTAATAACTTTCTCTAATTACTCAGTCTGCTGCGGGGGATTCCTCACTTGCAACCTCGTCCGGGAAGAATTCTAAAGAGATAAACTCTTTCTTATGGTTATTTAACTCGTCCAAACTATATATCGGTTTCTTACATTCACTACAATAGAGGAATCCTCTCTCAGATAACATTTCGATTAATTTCTCCCAGGTCTTCTCTACATAGTCCTTACAGACTTCTTTAGGAAGAGGGGCCAATTGTTGTTTTTCCAGACATATTACTAAGTAAGGATAATCAGGATGAATTGTGAAATTAACACATTCAGAGCAGCTCACTCTTCCACTCGAATGCTGAGCATTCATGCATGATATCTCATCCTACTCCTTTAAATCCTTTTATCTTGAAAAATCATAACTTACTCATAGAATCGAAAAACCTCTTTCATGGCTAAGGTCGGATGAAACACAGTTTTTCACTTATAATGAGCATGCTGTCGGAGCTGAAAGCATGTAGAGTATGGATTCTGAAGGTAAATCTTATCCTACAAAGCTTAGGATACATGAAACGTAGTTTGCGGTCGATTGGGATTACTGTATAGTGAATGGAGCATGCATGAGCGTATGTTCAGTATATGTATTTGAATAGGCTTTAAATCCAGGCAGGAAAGGTAATGGAAATGATCTGTGCGCGTTCTTCCGAGAACTTTTTGAGAAATACAGAGTGGGTAAATCTGATATTATCAGAGAGAAAGACTGTATATCCTGTATGGCATATGAAGCAATTTGTCCGGTTAAAGCGATGAAGGGTACACACTTTAGCTCTGAGACCTTATAGGAACTAGTATCCTACTTCTTCAATAACAATCGGTATCACTAATTCAATCTTCTTATGGCCTCTTATTATTGTTAAGTTCACTCTACCGGTTTCCAGTGATTCTTCTATTATTCTTCTTAGGTCGCTGACATTCTTTAATTTATGTGATCCTGCATGTGTTATGATATCTCCTTCTTGGATTCCATAAATATGTGATGGACTTCCTCTTAAGACTCTTAATACAATAAGTCCTTCACGAACTGGGAGTCCATAGTATGTCGCTATCTGGTCGCTCAGTGGTGTGGTAATTACGCCTATGTAAGCTCTGATAGGTCTACCGTATCTCGCTATCATGTCCATAAAACGTTTAACTGTATTTATTGGTATAGCGAATCCAACACCTTGTGCAAAAGGTATCATTGCAGTGGTAACTCCTACTACTTCTCCTTCCATGTTTATGAGGGGGCCACCACTATTCCCAGGATTTATCGCAGCATCTGTCTGTATTAGATCTTCTAGTATAAAGTCTTCTCCTTCTATCACTCTACCTTTCGCACTCACAACTCCTAAGCTCACGTTGGGACCTGGTAGGCCTAGCGGACTACCTATCGCTAATACTATCTCTCCTATACTAACCTTATCTGAATCTCCTAGCTTGATTGGTTTGAGCCTACTAGTTTGAGCTTTCAGTAAAGCGATGTCTCTCGATGGGTCTAACGATACTATCCTTGCTTGCAGTGTCTCATCCTTTATCAAGAGCGTTATAGTTTCCGCTCTCGCTATAACATGACTATTGGTTACGAGGTATCCATCTTCAGAGATAACGAAAGCTGAGCCAACACCTCTAATTGGTACAACTCTGAGGAAAGCATCCATTGTCAAGGAAGTAGTTATAACGCTTGCAACACTCTCCGACACATTCTCGACAAGCTTAGTAATCTCATTCGAAAGATTCTTTAACAGGTCCTTATTAGGAAAGTCAGGCATGTTCTTCTCACACCCTGCCTATTACTTCTGATATATTAGTCTTCTCAAGTTTTTCAGTAACGATTTTTACGCAAGGATTGCTGAATACTATCTTCTTTAGCTTAACATTTGGTTATCTACATATTTTTAATGCTTTGAAACACTATCAGCTTAAATTCAAGATTTCTTCCTCGCTTAAAACGGAGGAACAAGATAAGGAAGAAGACCTTTATGTTCTCCGTCCTAGCCTTTCTTAAAGATCACTCTTATGTTATGACTGTTTGTTAGAATGTCTACGACCCTTATGTCTTTTTTTGATGCTAACTCTACAAACTCTCTTAAGTTGATTGTGTCTCCCAGAAGTATTACAAGGCATTCTCCATAATTCATCTTGGCTAATGCTCTTTTGAATATAGTAAGAGAATAAGGATAGGAGACCTCGGATAGATTTAGAAACTTTGTTCTATCATCAAACCTGCATCCACAATCATGTAGCTTCCTGATTATAGTACTTAGACTTTGCCTCAGAATATATCTATTCCTCGGTCTCCCGATACCACCATTTCTTTCCTTTACCGTCATTATCCATCCATTTTTCTCAAGCATCCCCAACACACTATAAAGAGACTTGAAAGAACACTTAACATCTCTAGCTATCTGATGTATTGTACCCCCCCATGGATGTCTCTCGAGATATTCTAGAACTTCTGCTTCGAGTTTAGAGAATATATGTAAAGGTTCTTCTCGAATTTCTTCGAGAAAACTCATTACTAATAATTTTTCTCTAGCGGTATAAGAGTATTTCCTAAAGAATATGTAGAGGAAAAATACAGAAATCTAGGTCTGCATCATATAACGGCGTGTAGTATCCATAGGAAGTAAAGTGGAATGAATACTAGCGAGATCGTATTAAGCAGCTTGATAAGTATGTGTAATGAGGGTCCAACGGTATCTTTCAACGGATCACCGACGGTATCGCCTACTACTGCTGCTTGATGTGCGGGCGAACGTTTTCCTCCGAAATTCCCTGCCTCGATAAATTTCTTTGCATTATCCCATGTAGCTCCACCCCACATCATCATTATAGCTAAAGGTATTGTGGAGGCTGTTGAACCTATGACTAGAGCTCCTATTCCTGGGCCACCGAACAGGACACCCACGATCAAGGGTGTTATAATTATTAACAATGCGGGAGTGGCCATACTCTTTAAAGCATACTCAGTGCTTATCGAGACGGCTCGATAGTAATCAGGTTTAGCGTCTCCATTTAGGAGGCCAGGTATCTCTCTAAACTGTCTCCTAACTTCTTCTACCATCTGAAATGCTGCCCTAGATACTGCTTTTAATGCTATGCCTGAAAACAAGTATGGAAGCAGAGCGCCTATAAGGACAGATATAATTATATCCGGCTTCAATAAGATCACGTAATCTATGAATTCCTGCATAGTCTTTAGAAGAGTTGAAGCACTCAATTCAAGTATCCCAACCTGCCGGGCAACATAGTCTTGAATGAATGCTTGGAAGAGCAGGAGCGTGGCGATGGTTGCAGAGGCCATAGCGTAACCTTTTGTTAAAGCTTTAGTAGTGTTTCCAACAGCATCCAATGGATCCAAGTTAGCTCTAACCCTCTCTTCGAGTCCTGCCATCTCCGCGATGCCCCCAGCATTGTCAGCGATCGGACCTGCACCATCCAGAGTCATGATTGTTCCAGCTAGAGATAGCATTCCTCTAGTAGCTAAGGCTGTCCCGAAGACTCCTTTGATAAAATCTATCAGCCAACTTTCAGGTACACTTGGTAGAGGCATGCTCTTCCCAGCATAGAAAGCTACTCCTAGGGCTGCCGCAATTATCGTTATAGGTTCTGCGACGGCTCTTAGACCTACTGAAAGACCTGATAAAATATTTATTGCAGGACCACTTTGAGCTGCTTGAGCAACTTCTTGAACTAGTTTCGACTTCATTCCAGTATACCTGTTAGTTGAAAGTACTACGAGTGTTGCTCCTACTATTCCAGCTGTTCCGGCTACGAGCATATAAGTCCACTGTAGAGGGAAGAGTAAGTAGACTACGAGAGCATAAGTCAATACTGAAACTACTGCTGATACCACTACACCGAATGCAAAGGGCTCGAAAGCTTCTCTGAATCGACGATAAGATAGTATTCCAACTAGACCCGCTACCGTCGAGATTACTCCAACAGCCCCAATAGCTAGTGGAAGAACCATAAATAATGGTTGACCAGTCAAGACATAGAGAACCCATCCGATTATCATTCCTCCCAGTGTTTCAGCAGTAACAGATTCGAAGATGTCTGCACCTCTACCCGCACAATCTCCTACATTATCTCCTACTTGGTCTGCTATTACAGCAGGATTTCTAGGATCATCTTCAGGGATTCCCGCCTCGATCTTTCCAACGAGGTCTGCACCTATGTCTGCAGCCTTTGTGTAGATTCCTCCACCTAACTGCGCAAATAATGCTGAGAGGCTCGCACCGAAGGCGAATCCTGCCAATGCGTCTAGAGCCATTCTATACTCAACCTGTTCTGGGAGCCTGCCGCCTATCAAGCTATACAATACGAATAGTATTGAGAGTCCGAGTAGGCTTAGACTATATACTGAGAATCCTAGCACTCCTCCACCGAGTACAGATACCTTCAATGCTTCAAGGCTATTCTTCTTCCCTGCCTCCGTTACCCTAACATTTGTTCTCGTTGATGCATCCATACTAAAGAATGCTGCAGCTATAGATGATGCTCCACCTACTAGAACTGATACTGCGGTTAATATTGCCTCTCTAAGAGCTATCTCTGAAGGTATGTTCATGGCAAAACTGTAGACGATATATATCATCGTTAGTACGGCGATAGACAGGCCGAGCGTGAAAGACATGATTGTTTTTATCTGCTTAGACATGTATGCTTTAGCTCCTTCCCTAATTGCTTTCCATATCTCGATCATCTTCTCGGAACCTCTCGGGTATCTTTGTATAAGTTCATACAGGACGACTGCTATGAATACTCCTACTATACCTGAAAGTATGGATAAAATTGAAACTAGCAAAACATCTCCTTGCATAAAATCATTCACTCCCATTTTTAGACGGTTATCTGAAAATTAAATCTTTCTAGTTCAACATTAACATGAAGTATATGCAATACATTACACGAGGATATAAAGGTATGGAGAAAACGATTAACTATGAGTATCGAGATTATACATAAAGGAGAAGGATGAATCTAAGTGGGACAGCTGACCTCCCTCTTCACAAAGGTCATGTGCCGCCATGGCTAATGGATAAGATGAAAAACCTCGCCAACTCAATAGTTAAGGTGATGGTGGAAGAGCTTGGAAAAAGAGAAGTCATAAGAAAGATAGGAGACCCTTACTGGTTTCAAGCATTTGGATGTGTTTTAGGATTTGATTGGCATTCCAGCGGTTTGACAACAGTCGTAATGGGAGCGCTTAGAGAATCGATTAAGATAGATACCCATGGATTAGCAGTAGTTGGAGGTAAAGGAGCTATGGGCGTTAAGACTCCTGAAATGATCTACAAGTTAAATATACCTGAAGAAGTAAAGGCCAAGCTCGTTAAGGTGAGTAGACTCTCAGCCAAAGTAGATAACGCTGTTCTTCAAGATGGCTACAGCATATATCATCATGCAATAATATTTACTGAAGATGGAGACTGGGGCATAGTACAACAGGGGATGAATCTGAATAGTAAGTATGCTAGAAGATATCATTGGATCGGCGAAAAAGTATCAAGCTTCGTAGAAGAGCCGCATAGTGGAATAGCTGGAGATAGAGTAGAAGAAACTGTTCTCAACCTAACATCCAGTAGAAGCAGAGAAGCTAGGAAGACCTCAGTTGACCTTATCTGTGAAAATCCTGGAAAGCTAGTTAGATTAATAAATCTCTCATTGAATAAGCAGGAGACATTAACGAGATGGATTGAAGCTGACCACGAGTTACAGCTACCTCCTCACCTAGAAATGCCTAGAAAGATAAACTGGAAAGCGGTCAATAAAGCATACAATATAAAGCCTAGCGATTATGAAGAATTAATCCAGATAGAAGGGCTCGGCCCCTCAACCCTGAGGGCTTTGGCTCTAATCTCTACGCTGATCTACGGGTCACAGATAGATTGGAGAGATCCGTTAAGATTCACTTTCGCTCATGGTGGAAAAGATGGAGTCCCTTACCCGGTATCAAGAAAGAGAATGGATGAGTCGATAAACTTCCTAAGATCGATCTTGGAATCAACCTCAGTGGATAGAGAAGAGAAACTTGAAGCATTTAGAAGATTAGCAGAGCTCGAAAGAAAACTATATCCATGAGAATAGTGGATATTCAAATATCCTAGGATCCTTGGAGCGAAAATTAGAATTCTCTAGTGATTAAGAAGTCTGATAAGGCTTTTAGTTTTTCTTTAGCCGGAGATTCCGGTAGAACTTCGTTAAGCTCATTCCACGATCTTGATACAAGCTCTATACATGTCTTCCTAGCATACTCTATAGCTCCCGACTCCTTCAAGAGCTCTATAGCTTCCCGAATCAATCTGTTATCATTTGTTCTCATTTTGAGTATTCTTCTTAAACGCTCAGCTTTTTCCAAAGGTAGGTTTCTGAGAGCATACACTACTAATAGAGTTCTTTTTCCCTCTCTTATATCTCCACCTATCTCTTTTCCGTACTTTGATTCTTCTCCAGCAATGTTTAGTACATCATCTTGAATCTGAAAAGCGACTGCAAGAGATTCAGAGAATCTCGAGATCTTTTCTTCAACTTTTCTCGATGCTTCTGCTACTATACATGCTATTTTTGCAGAGAATCTGGCTAGTGCCCCAGTTTTAAGTAATGTCATCTGCATGTACTGTTCTTCCGTGACATCGTCCACTAGACCTCTGTGCCAAGCGATATCCATTGCTTGGCCAAAGCTAAGCTCCATCATCGTTTTAATGTATTCCTCGAGTATCCTCAACTTCTTATCATCTGAGATATTGACCTTTGAGAGCGCTAGTAATGGGAGGAAATACATAGTGTTCCCCATGTTTATCGCTATATCTACTCCATAGATCTTGTGGATACATGGTTTGCCCCTCCTGTAATCGCTTTCATCTTCTACATCATCTACCACTAGAGTCCCATTATGTATGATCTCTGGGATAACCGTTAATGGTAGGATATCTTCCATCTTCCCGCCTAGAGCTTCGTAAATGATGATTGTTAACGCCGGTCTCCACCTCTTTCCACCTCTATCTATAAGGTCCCAGAAAGGATCTAGTATTGAGACATTTATTGACTTCGGCTCATACTTGAAGAATGGTTCACCTAAGAACTTAGATATTCCTTCTTGATCGATCCTCCTAGGTACTAATCTTTCTATCTCAGCTGTAATTCTCTTACCATAATCTTCTAAGAAGTTAAGAATATTTTTCCCTGCTTCCATTCTCTTAACACTGGCTATAATTTGGAAAAATTAGTTAAATAAGTTTACTGATTAGATCCTAAACATGTTTTCTCTCAGATACTTGATTAATGCTTCATTTTCTTTCTCCGTCTCCTTAGTTAGCTCCGTCTTCGCCTTAATATAATCAATGTACTTGACTTCCCTACCGGTGTACTTCTTGACGTAATTTTCATATTCCATGTGTTTCTCTAGAGTGGATAAGAAATTTTTCAATTCTTCATCAGTTGGCTCTCTATACATGTCTTCATGCAGGACGATATTTAATGGGAGTCTAGGTCTCAGTGGTGGTGATTCCCCTCTAACACCAATGCATATCAGAGTGAGCGGCACAACTCCTTTAGGAAGCTGGAATAATTGTGTAATGGCTGGAGCGTATAGTATGGGGCAATCAAGTATGACTGACCCTAAGCCTAGAGATTCAGCAGCAATTATTATATTCTCGACAGTTAAAGCTGCATCAAATATAGACATTATCGTCTCAACTGGATGTTTATCTGATGTTAGGACATGCTTATGCTCGAGCAGATTCAGCATCCTATACATTCTCCTCAAATCTCCACATACCAGTAAGATTATCGATGCATTTTTTACAATCTCTCCCCTGCAGAGTTCAGCTAGTTTCTCCTTCTTCTCCTGACTCTTAACCCAGATAATCGAGTACATTTGGAAAAATGTTGGAGCTCTCTCACCTACTTCTACAAGTAGTTTGACTACTTCATCAGGGATGCTTACAGGACTAAATACCCTGATACTTCTCCTAGACTTCAATAAATTGATAACACTCCTCCTCCTAACGAAACTCAATCTGCCTCCACCACTACCGAGAAATTATCCGATAGTCTACTCTTTAAATTTAATGAGAAACACATAGAGAAAAGCCACCGTGACACCCTATACGTAAAGATACGCCGGTCGGCCCATTACGTCCACTTTCTTAACAGATGATGCTATTCTACTCTGTGCTTCCTAGATTGTTTCCCCTGACTAACTTACAGAGTCTTGGAGAGACTTAACATTCTCGGGAGGTTCTAAGATCTGCTATAGAGACATCAGATACGCTTTTATCTATCCCCGGAGAGCCTACCAATAATGTTGTCCTCTATTGTTGATAGCATATATTAAACAAAGTTGTAGAATAGCGTTTCTGCTGTTTATATTTGTAGTAATTTCATGGAAAACTTAGTATATAAATGTTGTTATCTGAAAAATAAGGTACTCAACTTAAACCTGTGTATATTCTTATCTGTCTCTGAGGCCATAGATATGATTTCAAGATTAGCGATTATAATCTCATCTAAACTACTACAAAACCTCAACCATTTGAGTATCTTAGATAGATCTACCTGGGATAAACCAAGTTAAAATTTTTAAGTATCTCTAAATATATAGAGAATCAGGAACCCTAAAGGATGCCCGGGTGGCCGAGTGGTTTAGGCGGCGGGCTGCAGACCCGCTACACGGGGGTTCAAATCCCTCCCCGGGCTCCAGTATATTATATTATGAGTGGGTTAAAAAATAGAGTGGGGTTGTGGGGGCTATATTGTTAGTAGTCCATGTGTCTTAAGATATTCTTCGAGTCTTTTCTACTTTCTCTATATAGTAAATCCAATCAATTGATAGAACCTTAATACGTCTGACATTCTAACATAAATGCGATATACATCCTTCTTTGCAGTATATGTCTTCCCTTTTCTTCTGTCGAATAATGCAGTCTCCTTCTTCACACATATCTTTGGTTCAGTCGTTCTTATCCCAAGAAGATTTAGAATCTTCCTGACATACTGAAGAAGCTGTAGATCGCTGTTGGAGCAGGAAATTTGTCCATTTTTACTTACGCACCCTTCACTGTCAAAGAAACTTCTTGCAAACCTCCTCATACACTCTTCACAGTACTCAACGAAAGGCGCTATTTTATTTATGTCTATTAGTTTCCTGAGTAGCTCATATAGAGTTTTAGATTCGACTTCTACCATGAATGCATTAGATTTCTTCTTTCTTCGTATCGGTTTTGGTGGTTCTCTTGGAGTTAAAAGGAGAGGTAAAGAGTAGGAGCTGGATTAAAGCCCAACTCCAGTCAGTCCTGGAGAAGCAGGTGGAGGTAGTAACGGTTAGGGGGGAGCCGATATATGGTAGGCTAATAGCATTCAGCCTCGATACAAAGCCTGCCATGATAGTCATCTCCTCGAACAGTAATAAGCTCTTCATAAATCTTGAGAGGGTTGAGAGGATAAGAGTTGCAGAGTAGAAATATTCTAGGAGAACCCGTAGAATTGTTAAGGCTAATATTTCTAACCGTTACACTCATTACATACTGCATCCTCCTCATACTGTATTATACATTGAGTGAGAAACGTAGGAGGAAGAAGGATTTGTGTACTGAGAGAGCTAGATTCATAGAACCATAGACTAAACCGTTAGGCCACGAAGACTGATATATACTATGTTTTATATGATGGCTGGAATGATCGTGGTTAAGAAGGTTTTAGGGTTTAGAAACTGTTATGAATGTGGCGGTGAGAATACTAGGAGGCTGATAGTCTCGGCTGCTGGAGACGTTTATAGTAGGTGCTTCAGATGCGGGTTCATGGAGTGGGAGTGGGCTTGGGGAGACCCAATAGACTACTTACAGCATCTAGCAGAACTATATAACGTATCTTACTCAGAGCTTATTGAAACAATCTTCTCCCCGGGCTTATCAAATAACAAGATCTCTCATCTCAAGATACTTACAGCTACTGTTCTGGTATCATGATCTGAGAAGCCGATATTTGTCATACTCTAGATATTTTCGCTTGTTGGTGTCTGGAAGTTGGGTTGAGAGATTGTATATCATGTTCACCCTACATGAGTCGGTTCTTATGACGTTGGCAGTCTTGTTCCTTCATATTTTTTACTTACTTCTATATAGATTGTATAGCTGGAAGATGAGCAATGTTATTAGAATTGGTGCTGAAGCCATTATTTCAAGAACTCATCTAATAGGGTTCGATGTCCTCTCGAAGCATAGAATCCCTAAGCCTTATAGAATCTCTAACTTAGATGAGAAGATCAGAGAATCTAGGATGATTCATGAAGTTAAAGTTATGCTAGCTTTGAAGAAAGCATGTGTTCCATGTCCAGCCGTATTGTTGATTGATAGGAAGGAGACAACAATATATATGCAGTATATTGTTGGTGTAGAGCTTAAAAGATGGCTGGAGGCAAGAAATGAAAGAGAGGTAATGGAAGTTTCAGATTCTCTAGGTAGGCTTGTTGGGAGAATGCATATGGCGGGGATAGCTCACGGCGACTTAACAACATCCAACATCATAGTTGACGATTCAGGTAAACTGTACCTAGTGGACTTTGGATTAAGCATATTCACAGATGAATTAGAAGATTTTGCAGTAGATATACATCTATTGGATAGGAGTTTGGAAAGCGGACACTATGGTGTAAGAGAATTATTTATGCACAGCTTCTTTCAAGGATACTCAGAAGTAGTAGGTGGAGACTTTACGAGAGATTTGATTTCTAAGATAAGAGAAATAAGGAGGAGGGGTAGATATGTGGAGGAGAGAAGGAGATGAGGTTCACGGTCGTTACCACGAATAAGGGAAAGCTCGAAGAATTCGAGCAGATCTTCAAGCAATACAATCTAAGATACCGGGTTGAATTATTGAAGACAAAGGAAATACAATCTTCTGATCTTAGAGAGATAGCTAAGGAGAGTGTACTCTACGCTTATAATATTCTTAGAGAACCAGTACTAGTTGAGGATGCTGGCTTATTCATAGATTCTCTTAATGGTTTTCCCGGCCCGTATTCTTCCTACGTCTATAAGACAATAGGGGTGGGAGGTTTATTGAAGTTGATGAATAACATAGAAGAAAGGTCAGCTTCCTTCAAATCGGTGATCGGTTTCTATTCACCGTATACTGGGATTAAATTCTTCGCTGGAGAAGTTAGAGGAAGTATATCTTATGAATCTAGAGGTGTGAGTGGTTTCGGATTCGACCCAATCTTCATACCAGATGAGGGAGATGGGAGAACATTCGCGGAGATGGAGGTACATGAAAAGAACAAGATATCACATAGAGGAAGATCGTCGAAAAAATTCATAGAATGGATTACTAGTTTGGAGGCTCTCCCCACACCCTACGGAGACGATAGATAGATGATCTTTCTCTACAATTGATAATCTTCTACGATAATCCGATTTTCTTATCAAGATAAGTGCTTGGGATGCTTCTAATCCATCTAAGATCATTCATGTAGAATGTTCTTATGTCTTCTAGATTGTACAATGCTAGTGCAAGGCGTTCAAGTCCACCTCCCCAAGCTAGAACTGGGTACTTGACATTTAGAGGCTGAGTGACCTCTGGTCTAAAGATCCCCATCCCTATCAATTCTAGCCATGTGTTCTTCTCTCTAAGATATACTATCGCTTCAGCCGAAGGCTCAGTGTATGGAAAGTAGCTTGGTCTAAACCTCACATCTTTCAAGCCTAGACGGGAGTAGAATTCTTTAATCAATCCTATGAGGTCTCTGAAGCATACATTCTTATCCATTACTATTCCTTCAATCTGATGAAATTCTGCTAGATGCTTCCAGTCTACTTTTTCATTCCTGTATATCCTATCTACTGAGAACACTTTTACAGGCGGGTCAGGGTGCTCAGCAAGATATCTGATGGTGGTAGCAGTAGTATGAGTTCTGAGAACTAGTTTATCAGCTTCTTCTCTTCTCCATCTGTATCTCCATCCAAGCGACCCCGTCGAACCACCTGTTTCATGCGCATCTTTTATCCTTTCTACTAGGTTTTCAGGCAACTGGCCAGTGCTAGGATAATTTAGGTAGAAGGTATCATGCATGTCTCTTGCAGGATGGTCTTGAGGCTGGAATAAAGCATCGAAATTCCAGAAAGCAAGTTCTACAATGGGTCCGCGTATCTCCTCGAACCCCATCTCGACAAATATCTCTTTAACAATTTTTATTAATCTCTGGAGAGGATGCCTCTTCCCAGCGTAGATTGGTTTCGAGGGAGCGCTGATATCGAATCTGCTGAACCTATACTGTCTCCACGAGCCCGAGGTAAGCATGTCCTTCGTCAACCTGGTAACTTCCTGTATATGCAGTTCTCCTTCTGGGATCTGCAAGGCTTTATCTGTAAGCCTCACGTAATATCTCTTAACTTCATCTATATTGATGACAGATTGTCTAGTTTTAAGGTTCATGCAAGCCTTCTTTAAGTCTTCACCGAGGTCTTCGAATTCAACTACTCCCCTCTCTCTTAAATGTTTAAGAAGTTTTTCCTCAGATGTTTCTCCCGGATAATGTATTAGCTTGACAGATTTCTGGGGGCCAGTAGACTCTATATTTATCCATTGATTCTTCTTTGCCCAGATTAAGCCTATCTGGAAGACGTCTTCGCCAAGACTTTTCTTCAGCTCATCTATGCTAGCTACGCCTCCTGCCTCTGAAAGCATCTCTATCAACCTCCTCTCAGGAAGTCCATCAGCGGAATAGATTTGACCTTCCGATCCTAAAGATACAAGATTCGATGTTCTTACTTCGACCTCTACAAGGTTTTTCTCCCTAAGCCATTGAACAGTTTTAGCTATCGTACCGACATCTCTGTTAAGAAGATTTGCAGCCTCCTCAAAACTTAGAGCCCTCCCCTCTCTTCTCAATAACTTGACTAGGCTCTTCTCAAGCCAGTGAAGCGTAATCTCTGAAACAATAATCTATCCCTCTAAAGCATATCTAGTCAATCCAGCTAGATTTAAATGTTGAGGTGAATTTTAGGGTTCGACTACACCTACAAGAATTCCATAGATACTTGGAGATTTAAGACGACTACTATTAAAGATATAACCTGATAATTGAGGGAAGAGACCCGACTAGAAGGTAAACTTATTACAGCAGCCTGAGATCTCAGTAAGAGTCAAACTTTTCATGAACATTGTTCTATTATCGAATCTACAAGTTTTAGAATTATTGAGAAATTTCATATAAATAGATGAAGTTTACATAAGTGCCTCGTCCAGATACTTTTTACATAGACATCTTCTATCCTCAGGTATCTTCGGGATCGTCTTCTCTAATAGCTTCTTAACTTTCTCAACGTTCTCCCTCATAGTCCGTGCTACTTCTTCAGCGCTTACAGGTTTCTCAGCCCATACATCATAGTCTGTTACCATCGCTATTGTTAGATAACACATTCTTGCTTCTCTAGCCAGATTCACTTCTGGGACTAAAGTCATACCTATTATATGTGCACCCCAGCTCTTGTAGAGTCTTGATTCTGCTCTAGTTGAGAATCGTGGCCCCTGGATACAGATGTACGTTCCACCCTTATGTATGGGTAGACCGAGTGAGACCGCAACATCATATACTATGTCTGTAAGCTCTGGGCAGAATGGGTCGGCCATGCTTACATGCGCTACCTGACCCCCCTCGTAGAATGTTCCGGCGCGCCCCCAAGTCCTATCAATGTACTGGTCTGGGAGAACAAGTTCCCCTGGCTTATACCCTTCTTGGAGACTTCCCACAGCGCTTGGAGCAAGCACCCTCTCGACTCCAAGCTCTTTTAAAGCCCAGATATTTGCTCTATAGTTTATCGCATGTGGTGGAATAATGTGGCCTTCTCCATGCCTTGGGATGAAGGCTACCGTTATCCCAGAGTATTCTCCGATAGTGATGTGAGAGCTTGGCGAGCCATAGGGTGTGTAAACTTTTGCTCTCTCTACATTCTTTAAGAGACCGGGATCGTAAATTCCGGATCCACCTATAATGCCAATTTTACACTTCTTATTTCCGGTCATGTTCCATCACAAAAGTTACTGAAAGTATGCTTAGACATAAACCTTTAACGACCGGCTAGCTTCTATGATTCTAGCACATGTTGTCTTAGCACATCTTCTATTTCCTCGAAAGATGTTTGAATAAATCCTTTTATTTCCTCACCTCTAGAAGTTGCATTGAACAGTTTCCTAGTAGATTTGGATGCGTAGATTTCGAGTAGCTTCTTACCTATGCGTAGCTTCTTTCTCTTAACCTTAAGCCGCTCAAAATCATGCTTGTTAATGCTCTTAGAGTATTCACCTATTTCTTCTCCGAAATCCATTCCTGCTAGAACTATGTTTTCAAATCCTAGAGCATCCGACAAGAATACTGCTCTATCTCCATCAGTAAATCCTCCAAAGTTGTATAGGAGGTCGCATGGCTTGCATTGCGTTGTACCAAGTATCTTTCCATAAAGTCGTGGTACAAGTTCTCTTATCTTTTCAATATTATCTCCATGAGCATGTACCACTGTTGCTAGACATACCCTAGAAGATTCTATTAGAGTCTCGTCACCTCCATCCAGATCGGTTACAATAATATCAATCTTTAATCCTCTTTCTAGGAATGCTCTTGAAGCTCCATCGGCTACAAAAACAACGACGTCATCAATTATGCCCGACTTAACGAATTCTTCTATGTCTACTTTAAGTGATGGTCCCGCCCCGAAGACTACTGCAGTTTTTCTTTCATCTAACTCTTCTCTTAATTCCTCGGTGGTTAAAGCTCTGTCAGTTATCAGGTGACTTAATGTATAGGCTGCCGTAAGATCTTTCTCTATGGAATAGCCCATCTCTTTAACTATCTCAAGATAGATTGGCTCCCACTCTTCCCATCTCAAAGCCTACACCCTCTTGTTTAGCAGGTTTCTCGCATCGCTTAACTTCAATTTGATGAATGCTACGATATCTTGAGGATGGAGGCTCTCTTTACTTTCAACACTTACGTATATCTCTGAATCATCGGGCAGGTCTATCCACCTCTGAGCAATCTTCTCTACTATTTCTCTGAGAGTATCTTCTGCAAATTTAGGCGACTCTAATGCGTCAATAACCACTTTCGCCTCATCTGTTCTCTTCAAGTATGAATATAGTGGAGAGCTGAAAGATGACTTAACTATGTCCAGTAGGTCGACCAGGTCTATTCTCGTATCTCCAAACAATCTAAGAATGACTTTGGCTCTACTCCTCTGCATATGTGTTGTATCCGCTCCAGGGAAAGCTTTCTTTACGACTTCTCTAGCACATGGACAGGCTGTTAATCCCTCGACCTCCACTCCAAAATATTTTATACTCTTCGAGTTCCTGTATGCTTTAACTTTTACATATATTTTGAAGCGTTCGTAGGAGGTGGATTTCGTAATAGGTGCTTCAGCCTTATAGTATGCTGAAGACTCTATAACAACATATGCCTTACTCGAGTACGGATGTGCTTTCAATAATTCTTTAGCGATCTCCTCCCCAATCTCCTCGAGCTCTACGTTCTTCCCCCAATACTCCTTAACTATTTCTGAGACGATACCATATATTCTAGATGCATGAACACCACGTTTGTCTTTAGGCAAATCTACCGATATATGAAACCTGGGTATGAAAAATATCTCTAACCCATTTAAAAGCATTTTACCTGCAGGTATCCTTATATTCTTGAACCCGACCCTATTTATCGGAATTTGTACTTTCGGTTCTTCATCTTGAACGTTAGGAACGTTACTCATCGACATATTATAGACTACAGTTTCAGTCCAGGCGGCTCCCATATAACTATTACTATTCCTACAAAGATAGTGTCTTGATAAGCATCATTGAATTTTCCAGCTCGGAACATAGTAAACAGACTTTAAAATTATAAAAGAATACGCAGAAATTATGGTTTGAGGTTCTGAAGATCGATGATTAAGGTGGAAGCTGGATCAAGAATCCATTTAGGATTTATTGATCCATTGGGGGTTCTTGGACGTAGATGGGGTTCAGTAGGACTTTACTTGAACGATCCTAGGCTGTCTATGATTGTCTCTAAATGCGACAGTATCATTGTCGATGGTCCTAAATGGTTGGAAATGCTTGTTGAAGATGTCGTTGGGAAACTGGGAATAAACGGTTTAATGGTTAGATGCCTTAACTATATTCCTAGACACGTTGGATTAGGATCTGGGACTCAGACTATTCTCTCGATCGGATTAGCAGCTTCTAAACTCTATGACCTTGATCTAACGTCTAGAGATATAGCTTTGATCTTTAACAGATGTACAGTATCTGGTGCAGGCTACTGGTTATTCCAGAGGGGTGGATTGACTATTGACGGAGGTAAAGAATCTGATACAGATATTCCACCATTACTGTTCAGAGCTGACTTCCCTCAGGAATGGATGATCTTGTTAGCAATTCCGACAGAAGAAGGAATAGGCTTGCATGGGAGAATAGAATTTGAGGCATTGAAGAGACCTGATAGCGGAGATCCTAGAGAAACATCCTTGATAATCTTGATGAAACTTCTACCATCTCTAATTGAGAAGAATTTTCAGAGATTCTCGCAAGCTATTGAAGAAATCGATGCAATGACATCCAGATTCTTCGAGACCGCTCAATCTGGCAGATACTTCAAAGACTCCGTAAAAGTTGTTGAGCTGCTAAGAAAAATTGGAGTAAGAGGTATTGGTCAAAGTTCATGGGGTCCGACAATATATGGGTTCGTGGAAAGATCAGGGGTTGAAGAGGTAGGTAGGAAACTCGGAAGCGTAGAGGGTTTTAGGTTCATCTTCACAACCGCACGTAATATTGGTGCAGAGATATCACAACTGTAAGCTTTTTGAAAGGAATGTAAAAAAAGGGGTGAGATCTACTCCGCCTTTCTTGAACTTTTGAGTAGCTTTCTCAATACGTATTTTAGTATGCCACCATGTTTGAAATATTCGACCTCAGTATTTGTATCCAATCTAGCGATCACGTTAAAAACAACTTCTGAGCCGTCTTCTCTTACTGCTCTCACTCTAAGCTTCTTTCTCGGATACAACCCCTCTTGTATACCCTCTATGTGGAATATTTCCTTCCCAGTTAATCCTAGGGTCTTCCAGCTCTGTCCTTCTTCAAATTGTAGCGGTAGTATACCCATGCCTACTAGGTTACTTCTATGTATGCTTTCATAGCTTTCAGCAATGACTGCTTTAACTCCAAGCAGGTATGGACCTTTGGCTGCCCAGTCTCTTGAGCTTCCTGCACCGTACTGTGTTCCAGCAACTACAATCATGTGGGTACCTTCTTCCTTGTATTTCTGGGAGGCTTCATATATCCTCATTAATTGTCCAGTGGGAATATGTATGGTCCATCCGCCTTCTTTTCCAGGCGTTAACAAGTTTCTTAACCGGACATTGTCAAAAGTTCCCCTAATCATTACCTCATGATTTCCTCTCCTCGATCCATACGTGTTGAATTCTTCAGGTTTAACTCCTTTCTCGATTAGATACTTTCCTGCTAAACTATCTACTGGTATGGACCCAGCAGGCGATATGTGGTCGGTAGTTATCCGGTCTCCTAGCAGAACTAGGGCTCTAGCATTCGTTATGTCTTTCAGTTCTGGAGGCTCAAGTGTTAAGTCTTCGAAGAATGGAGCCTTACGAATATAAGTTGATTTTTCATCCCATGGATAGAGGTCTGACTCCTCAACCTGGATCTTTCTCCACTTCTCACTTCCCTTAAATATCTTGCTATACTTCTTCCTGAAGTCTGATGGGTTAATAACCTTTTCCATTATTTCCCTGATCTCTCTTATATTGGGCCATATGTCTTTGAGATATACTGGCTGGCCATTCGGGTCTAATCCCAGCGGCTCATTGTATAAGTCGATGTCGAGTCTACCTGCTAAGGCGTATGCTACGACCAATAGAGGAGATGCCAAGAAGCTTCCTCTAGTTAATGGGTGTATTCTCCCAGCGAAGTTTCTATTACCGCTTAGTATGCTTACAGCGTAAAGATGATTAGATTTAATTGCTTCCGCGATCTTTGGGGGGAGTGGCCCAGTATTCCCTATACATGTTGTACAACCAAATCCTACTACATGGAATCTTAAAGCTTCGAGATACTGGAGTAAATTCGCTTTCTTGAGATACTCTACCACTACGGGGCTTCCCGGTGCGAAACTAGTTTTAACCCACGGTTTAGGAGATAATCCCCTTTCTACAGCTTTCTTAGCAAGTAGACCTGCACCGATCATCAATGTGGGATTAGAAGTATTTACACAGCTCGTTATAGCAGCTATAACGATGTTTCCATGCGTTAGCTCCATCTTCAAGCCATCTAATTCCAGTGGAGCTTTAACGTAAAAGTCTACGGATGCTCCCGCCTTCTTAAATTCCTCAATGTATTCATTAAGCATCTGGATGAATTTTTCTTTTACCATGCGTAGTGGAATCCTGTCTTCAGGATTCGATGGACCCGAGATAGAAGGTTCAACCTCGCCTAGGTCTATCTCTACCACGTTTATGTATTCTGGTTCTGGAGATGACTCTTCTCTAAATATCCCAATCTTCCTCGAATACTTTTCAACAAATTTAACATGTTCCAGTCTTCTACCAGTCAAGGAAAGATATCTCAATGTTTCCTTGTCTATTGGGAAATATGCGGTTCGAGGACCATATTCAGGAGACATGTTAGAAATCGTTGCTCTATCTGGTGTAGAAAGCCTGCTAACGCCTGGACCGACGAATTCAACAATCTTATCTACTAAGTTCCTTTTCCTAAGTATCTCGGTGATTGTTAAGACTATGTCTGTAGGTGTCACCCCCTCTCCCGGTTCTCCAATCAGCCTTACTCCTATCACTTCCGGTATCGAGATATAATATGGTTGACCGAGCATTACTGCCTCAGCTTCTATACCTCCTACACCCCATCCGAGTACTCCCAGAGAAGAAACCATCGTGGTGTGTGAGTCAGTACCTATAACAGTGTCTGGGTAAGCTATAAGCCTACCATTACTTCTAGCTAGATGCACAACTTGTGCTAGATACTCTAAGTTAACCTGATGTATTATACCGAAACCCGGAGATGCAACTTTAAGATTCTTGAAGGCCTTCTCAGCCCATTTAAGAAATCTATATCTTTCGATGTTTCTTTCTATTTCCAGTTCCATGTTTCGTTCGAGGGCATAGCTTGTACCGTGGAAATCTACCTGGACAGAATGATCTATTATCAAGTGTACAGGGACGAGTGGATTAACGATCTTCGGGTTCCCGCCGACTTTCTTTACTGCATCCCTCATAGCTGCAAGGTCAACTAATGCGGGAACACCTGTGAAATCCTGTAAGATTACTCTACTGGGAAAATATGGGATCTCTCTTCCGATGTTATCTCTCCAATTTATTAACGTCTTGACATCTTCTTCAGTAACAACCTTTCCATCCAGATTCCTGAGAACATTCTCGAGGAGAATTCTTATAGAGTATGGCATCGATGATAGATTTACCTTTTCTAATCTTGCCGGATTCCATATCCTAGCGCTACCTTTATAAGTTCTTAATAATTCGGAAACATTTGAAGAATTCATCGAATAAACCTTTTTCAATCCTCCTTATATACTTAAGGAACGATCACGGAATTATGATTTAGGAGATTCCTTGTAAATCTAATGGAGAAATATTCAAGTAAGATGCATCCATCCACATCTTTAAAACTTTAATTAGACGTTGCGTAAGATTTCATTGGAATGCATTTCTCTCAACTTACAGATTACTATGAGAAGATTGAAGCGACTACTAGTAGAATAGAGATGACGAATCTCTTAGTAGAGTTATTGAAGAAAAGCCCCCCTGAAATTATAGATAAGATCGTGTACCTTACGGTTGGAGAGATCTATCCACCCTTTACGGGGATTGAGTTAGGCGTAGCTGATAAACTAGCTCTCAGGGCTGTTAAGCTCGCTTCAGGACAACATGAGAAGTTTGTTAAAGAAGAATATAGTAGGCTAGGAGATATAGGGCTAGTGGCTGAAAAGCTTCTACAGAAGCGCAGTCAGATAACTCTTCATATGCATGAATTAACAGTTCAGGAGGTTTACCAATCACTGGAGAAGATTGCTAGAGCTGTTGGAGAAGGAGCTATGGAGATGAAGGTACAGATCCTCGTGGGATTATTAGCATCAGCTACACCAAAGGAGGCTAAATACATTCTTAGAATAGTTACAGGCAAACTAAGACTAGGAGTGGCCGATATGACTATCCTCGATGCGCTCGCAATACTGTATGGTGGGGGAAAAGAAGCAAGAGAATCTTTTGAGAGAGCATACAACCTAACTTCAGACATCGGGTATGTGGCAAAGATTGCAGTTAGTGAAGGCTTGGAAGGTATAAAGAATATCAAGATAACCATAGGTCGACCGGTCCGACCTATGCTGGCTGAAAGGTTATCCTCTGCTACAGAAATCCTAGATAAAGTTGGAGGAAAATGTATAGTGGAATACAAGTATGATGGGGAGAGAATGCAGATTCATAAGAAAGGCGGCGACGTCATCATCTTCTCTAGAAGACAGGAGAACATCACTTCACAGTATCCAGACGTTGTAAAGCTCGTTCAGGAATCGGTATTAGCGGATGAAGCAATACT
This sequence comes from Candidatus Geocrenenecus huangii, assembly GCA_023268155.1. Taxonomy (GTDB): domain Archaea; phylum Thermoproteota; class Nitrososphaeria_A; order Caldarchaeales; family Wolframiiraptoraceae; genus Geocrenenecus; species Geocrenenecus huangii. The sequence continues at coordinate 128,873 of JALNKM010000003.1, read as the reverse complement.
CGAATGTGAAGCTGTAGCAATAGAGAAGGAGACTGGGGAGATGCTTCCTTTCCAAGAACTAATGCACCGTAAGAGGAAGCATGAAATACACAAGGCTATAGAAGAATATCCTGTAAGCTTATACTTCTTCGACGTCTTGTATGTAGATGGAAGAGATCTAACCATTGAACCACTTGAACAAAGAAGAAAGATACTTGAAAAAATAGTTAAGATAGGTGAGAGGATAAACTTGAGCAAAGCAGTGTATACGGATAGTTCTGAAGGACTTGAGAGATTTTTCCATGAAGCGGTCGAGGTAGGTTGCGAAGGAGTAGTTGTTAAAGCATTAGGTAAAGAGGCCATATATAGAGCTGGGGCTAGAGGTTGGCTTTGGATCAAGTATAAACGCGACTATAAGAGTGAGATGATCGATACAGTGGACCTCGTTGTAGTCGGAGCATTTCATGGAAGAGGTAGAAGAAGTGGAAAATATGGAGCGCTACTCATGGCCGCATATGATCCTGAAAAAGATGTTTTTCCCTCAGTGTGTAAAGTTGGAAGCGGGTTTACAGATGAAGACCTAGAAAAACTTCCAAGTATCCTCGAGCAGTGTAAGATACATCATAGACATGCAAGAGTAGAGACAGGTATGGAGGCAGACGTATGGTTCGAACCTAGGCTAGTATTAGAGATTATAGGTGCGGAAATAACTCTCAGCCCCATACATCGTGCAGGATGGAATGTCATAAAAGAAAATACAGGACTAGCTATACGGTTTCCAAGATTTACCGGCAAGTATAGACTCGATAAAAGTCCAGAAGACGCAACAACAGTTAATGAACTTATAGAAATGTATAATTCTCAATTGAAGAAAATAGTTGAGACGCCTAGCAGTTAATGAGGTGGAGAATATGTCTGAAGAAGAAAAAGAACAATTAAAGAATCTAGCGAAAGTAAAAGAATATCTGGAGGAAAGGATCAGCGAGCTAGAGAAAGAATTAAATCTTCTAAAACAGATGGTTGAACTAGTTGATAGAGAGCTTGTAGAGAAGAGCTTTAGGAAGCCTTCTATATCTGTAGAGGCGAAAGAAGAAGTAAGAGAAGTCGTCAAAGAAGCCCAGAAGGCAGTACCTGTCAAACCTGAAGCACCTGCTCCGCAGGAAGTCGAGGAAGGTAGGATTAGGATTCTCAAATCTAGGACGGGCGATACTCTAGCCACCGTTTACATCTCGCCAACCGAGTTGAGATTCATTATCGATCCAAGCATAAACGTTACGTACGACATGAAACCTTTCTCATCCTTTCTAGTCAAGAAGGTCTTAGAATCGATGGCGAAGACAGATTCAGAGAGAGTTGAGAAGGGGAGGCTTCCACCTGGTCATGAACTAGTCTACAACATAGTTCAGGAAGGCGATAGGGTCAAGGAGATAGTAATAAGGAATTTTAGAGAAGAGTATAGGCTTAGAGAGATAGTTAATGCGATTAGATGGACTCTAGAAACGATAATAGAGAAACAGTCTAAGTCTACTCGCCAATAATCATCGTTATTATCTTTCTAGACCTTGGCCTAGTATCCAACTCTACCAGAACGACTTGTTGCCATGTACCGAGAAGAAGTTTCCCATCTCCAATAGGGATAGATATGCTTGGACCGATTATAGAAGCCCTGGCATGGCTATGCCCATTATAATCTCCCCACCGGAGATGATGCTTGTAATCAATATCCCGTGGAGCAATTCTCTCCAATATGTTGAATAAGTCTTCTTTCAAGCCTTCTTCATACTCAATGGTTGTCAACGCGGCCGTTGACCCTACAACAAACACGTGTACGATGCCTTCTCTAACTCCAGACTTCTTTACTTGCTCTTCAAGCTTCCCATTTAAATCTACTAGGTCTCCTTCTCCATAAGTCTTAACATTTATTTCTCCCCGATACAATTTCAAGCTATTCCACCTATTTGAAGAGATTTCTAGAGAACGTCATAAATATATCCTACAAAGACCGCTATTATCATTAGTGCATTGAGGTATGCCCAACCTTTACTCACTAAGATTAAAAAGTCTCGTAGTTATCCTCCTTCTTTCTATACTTTTTCTACAGTACTGTGGCGAGAACGATGTATACCTGGCAAACGCTTATCCCGATATAACTATAACTGTTAAGACATTCGATGGTGTAGCTTTACCAAACGCTGTAGTGAAAGCCTACACAGTTCAAGATGGAAACAAGTATCTGAACGATACAAAGCGAACAGGTAGTGATGGAAAGGTTACTCTATCTATCAGCGATACGAAGAGTTATAGACTCGAAGTATATTATCCAGCTGGGTTCTTAGTAAATATTACTGAGAACTTCAACTACTCTGCTCTTCCTAAAAAAGAGATACGTGTCAACGTACTAAGTAGGTGGACATTGAGAATCACTGATAAGTATGGTAGAGACTTTCTGGAGAATGTTAAAGTAGAGATTACTCATAGAGAAAACGAAACGTTGAGATTTAGCAGTACAACTGACCAAGATGGTAAAGTGCAATTCACTTTTGTACCTCTAATCGATACTACCCCCTCTGCAGACTACCTAGTAAATATTAGTTATGTTAATCGAAAATTCGAGATTACGACTACGTGCTCCGAAGACGCTAAGAGCATTGATATAAAGCTAAACCTCTACAGAGTCATCGTAAAGATCTCCGATGTAATGGATAGGCCTATCGAAGGGGTAGTAACCGAGCTTAGAGAAGACATACAAGAAGGCGTTGCCTTTAAAGCCGTATCGAACTCGACAGGCTATGCTGTCTTGAAGCTTATCCCAAACGGTCAATACTATCTAATCGCTAAGTTAGGAGAGTACGAAGTTTATCGATCAGATGACAGATTAGTCAAGGTGAAAGATGGAGATGAAACGGCCTCTGTAACTACTCGGGCCGTGAGACTTAACATTACAGTGTACGATTTCGATGGTGAAAGTATCGTTTCAAATCTGGGAACAGAGATTAATGGAGAGATAAGAGACAACATGAATAGGCTTGTATCAAGAACTTCAACGTTAGAGGGAGAATTGAGATTCGGTCACGTTCCCCTCGGAGAGTTCAAGTTAACCGTTTCTGTGGCGGGGATAACTGTCTACTCTAAAGAGTATGAAATAACTCCGCAGACAGCTAAAGGAAGCATCAGGGCAAACTTCTTTGATTCAAGATTAACTATTGATGGATCATCTCTCGCAAACTCATCTATAACCAGATATCTGAAAGGAATATTAAAGAAAGAAGTTCTAGAAATACCTCTAGACTTCTCAGCTGGATACGTTTCTCTAGAAAATATTCCAGCATACGAAGAATACTTGGTAAAACTCTACATAGGGGAGCAAGAGGTTGCAGAAACAAAGGTAGGCATTACGAGAGACGAGCAAGAACTATCTATAAAGATTAGAGGAAAGAACATTACTGTGGCCACGCTGAATATCTATGATGAGCCTTTGTCAGCAGACGTCGTAGCCTATCTAGAGAATGGTGCAAGATACTTTATATTCAAAACTGATAACTCTGGTCTAGCTGAGGTAGGAGAGTTTCTACCCATAAAATATAATTTTGTAGCTTATGTTATGGGTGTAGAATCTGGTCAAGTCGTCGTCCAGCCTCAGTCGTCGACATCCTACACGATTAATCTAAGAGTCGGAGACGCCTACATAAAACTTTATGATAAAGATAAGGAATCAGTCATCCCAGATGCGTTGATAGAATTACTGGTGGGAGCGTCGAAGACAAACAGTATGACAAATACTTCAGGTATTGCTTTTCTCAGGAATATACCATTCACAACATATTCTTACAAGGTATATCTTTACGGGTTTAAAGTTGGAGAAGGAGAAGCACCTATCGAAATAGATAGAAATCTTCTAGAAGTAGTCGCGCCTGGAATTCTAGATTTAAGACTAAACGTAGTAGATGCAGAGAAACAAGCGATAGATGGTGGAAGAGTCATTATTTCGGTTGGAGATAAAGAGGTCTTAGTAGACTTAAACCAGAATGGACAAGCGAGGATCCCTAACCTTCCGAATATAACCCTCTATATTGTAGGAGTATATTACAAGGACGTTAAGGTAAAGACGGATACACGTGAAATAAATCTGGTAACAGACGAGATGCCCGTAACAATTAGTGCGAGCATCTACACATTGGAAGCATCTGTAAAACTGAAGAATGGGGAAACAATGAAATTCGGGAAAGTCAACATATACGTGAGCGGGAAGAAAACGTCAGAGATCTCTATCTCTGAAAACAACCCATTTACTGAGAAGCTTCCGGGAGGCGAATTAACCATAGAAGTAGTATTCAAGAATGTGAAGGTAGGGTCTAAGACCTTTACCTTAGATTCTCCTAAGAGTTTGACGATGCAAGTCGATGTATATAAATTTGTGAGCACATTCTACAACACTTTAGGCGAGAAGTTGAAAGGATTAAGATTGAGAATGGAGCGTGATAATATTCTAATAGAAGAACTGGAGACGGATGAGAATGGGGTAGTAGAATCGTATATGCCTGGCGGAGCCTACAAGGTCGGCATACTCTACGACGGCGAAGAATACTTTTCATCAATCCAGATAATAGATGAAACCAAGTTAAGTTTCATGCTTCCGGTCCAATTTGTCAACCCGGTCATCCTAATGCTACTCCCGTTAGTCAATATCGTAATGATTTTCTCGCATCTTGCTAGAAAGATCAAACTTAAAAGTACTCATCGGAAAAAGAAAACAGTGAAAAGAATTATGAAGATACCGAAGATATAGAAGGTGGAATAATTGAAAAGACTCGGTAGAATACTAGATACGTTCGTTATTGTTTTGTTGATACTCCTATTCGGGCTCCTCATTCTCGCAGCAGTATACAGTGTTAAAGGAGAGGTCTTCCCAATACTTGTCGTTAAGAGTGGAAGCATGGAGCCGGTCCTGTATAGGGGCGACGTAATAATCATAGAGAAGGTCACACCAGAAGAGATTAGAGCTGACCCAGTTAACGGTGATGTTATAGTCTTCTACAAACCTGGGACAAGCATATTGATCGTTCATAGGGCTATCCGTGAAGTTGACGCAGGCTTCATTACGAAGGGAGATGCAAATACGGGCTCCGACTATTTTTCACCAGTCCCACCAGAATATATTGTTGGTAGATGGACCGGAGTAAAGATCCCTTACTGGACAGGCCTCGGCTATCTCTCATTATTCCTCAGAGGAGAAATATACCCTCCGTATGGAAGAATTGTATTGGTGATCTTAATTATTGTAAATGTATTCCTAATCGTGAAAGATGTCTTTTCAAGAGTAAAGAAGAGTGGTCGGAGAGAGAAGACAGTAGAAGCCTAGAATAGTCTTCTATCACGGTTTTGGCGGCGGTCTTATCAATAACCTTCAAGCAATAAGCTATAGAATTAAGTAGCTCAGATAAGTCGAGACCCTGCTCAAGATACGGTTCCACCCTACTGATGTTCACGGATAACTCGACCAATGCATACTCGGCCCTACTATATGGTTGGGCTGTCTTTACCCCCTCATACGCATTTACAGCTAGGCAATAGAATTCTCCCAGATTTATCCTATGATGAACGCTCTCCACAGTAAACTCGATATATGCTTCGGCATCCTTCAATTTAGGAGCATCTACATTTAACGCATCCTCGATTTCCCTCTCCAAGTATCTCTTCTTATCTCTTAGGAGATACTTGATAAAGACAATCGGGTTACGGGTGATATTTACTACGCCAACACGTGTTTCTAAGAGGTTGTTGTACGTTCTACTCTTCTTATAGATTCTTAAAAGAAAACATGAAAGCTCCTCATCTAGAAACTTAACCCCTATAGGTGCAGCATTTACTACACCATTGCTAGACTTTGTTGTTAAAACAGTTTCATAGGTTATGTTCGGAGATGCATGAGGGAGCACCTTCTTAACGGATACGGTTTTCTTCTCCATACATGAAGGTTCATCGTTCCGCAAGATATGTTTTAAGATAACTTATAAATACATTATTATGGATTCCATCCTGATAAGAGTACAACAGCGATGGAGGAAGCAAGCAGATCTGCTGTTGCTCCGGGTCTCATCCTCCAACTTCTCCTCATTCTTTCATCCAGCTCATTCAACGCTTTCAACCCCTCTCTACTGCTTACTCCTCCTAGTCTTAGAATCTCGGATACCATGTATGACACCTGATAAGCTAATGCCTTCCCCCCTCTTCTAGCAATATGCGTATCTGGATACTTTGAGAGGAGTTCAAGAAATGTTTGAGCAAGTGCTTGACGCATCGGCATTCTTTTAAGGTTTCTTAATAATCTCGTAGCCCCATACATCGTCCTAGGGTATATTTTAACCCATTCACAAGCTACGGTCTCTCTATCTATGAAGGGTTTAAGTGCATCTATCGGTTTTAGCTTTTTTTCCTTTATCTCCGTATAGGTTTCCTCTCTAAAAACATCCATGAAAGATATCCTACCGAGACCTCGAGGAGAAACGAGCTTTATTGCATTAAATATGTAAATGGTATCCCTCCAATCCATCCTAGATAGTATTGTCTTCAAATGCTTCCTGAGGACCACGGGGTCGACAGGCTTAGATCTCGATAATGGAGTTGCAGCTGCAATAGGGGAGATTAACAGTAGTGCTCCTAGATGGGTGTTTCCTCCCTTCTGGCACGATAGCATGTTTTCAACTCCTTCATAGATTACTTTCCCTAAACCTTTGCCATGTTTCGTATATCCAATCTCTGCAGACTTATTGAAACAAGAATACAATGTTGAAGAAGATATCAAAAAATGTTCGAATAATGTCTCTCTGAAATCGTGGTACATATCGACCAACCCCGGCTTAGGCGTAGTGGAGACCTCTAGGAGAAGAGCTGAAACACATCTAGAAGCTACCCAGTCTAAGTCGTTCTCGATCACTACTTACTTCACCATGTTGTCTAATATCTTCGGTAGCGACTCAATAGTAGTAAGTCCTAATCTCCTAAATTTCCTCAACGTATTCCAGTATGTTAAATCAATCTTCTCCGCCGACCCTTCTAGGAACTTTTTAAGATACAATGCCTTTTCTTCCCCTTCATGATCCATATCAAGCAAAAGTATTATGTGGGCGGGTCTCAACATATTGATCTTATCTAGAAGGTCTCTACGTGACCTGTAGATTAGGATATCTCCATTTATGCCCAGAGACCTTAATGCTTTTAGGTCTCTTTCACCTTCAACAATTATAAGAGAACCCTCCTCCGATTCCCTGACCATCCTCTTAACTATCTCGACGATTTCTTCGTATTCTTGAGCATGTTTATGCTTCTTCGTAGTTGTCACCTCACATATTACTACAACTATAGTATATAAAAGATGACTAATCATCATTCATCGGTATACTTGTTTGTTAAGTGAATTTTCGAAAATTCTGAAAGATTCAGCGTAATAATGCTTCTCCCATAGTTTAAGGATAAATGAGTATCGTCGGTACTGCTTTTATCATTTTTTGACGGCTTTTTCGAGTGGAAACTGGATCTCGTACATCGATTGTCAATACGCTCGTATTACAAATCCTTTTTACAATCACAATTTCAACTAGGTCTCAGGATTGGAGGTGAGAAATAAATGAAAGTAGTTACAGTTCATCTTCCTGAAGCGTATTTAGAAGCAATAGACGAGTTGGTTAGAAGAAAAATCTACCCGAATAGAGCTGAAGCAATCAGAATGGCTGTAAGAGATTTTATACAGTCGGAGGCAAACATAAGTGAATGACGAAATCTTAATTGATGCAGGGTTTTTAAACGATGTAAAGATAACGTTGATAGGCGTAGGAGGAGCAGGATGTAATACAGTCAATAGGTTATCAAGCTTAGAGCTAGCTAGGATAAACCTAATCGCAGCAAATACAGATGCGCAACATCTGGAAATAATTAAAGCTCCACGAAAATTAATCCTTGGAAAAACCGTAACGAAGTTCAGAGGTGCAGGTGGAGACCCCGCAAGAGGAAGGGAAGCGGCTGAAGAATCCATAGACGAGATTAGAGAAGTACTTGAAGGGTCAGATATAGTGTTCATCTCAGCTGGTTTAGGAGGTGGAACGGGGACAGGTGCTGCGCCTCTGGTGGCTGAAGTAGCTAAAGAAGAAGGCGCTGTAGTTATAGGTTTCGTAACTCTCCCATTTAAATTCGAAGGGAATGTTAGAAAGAGGATAGCTTTACAAGGTTTAGAAGAAATGAAACGTAACTGTCATACTGTCGTCGCGATCGACAATAATAAACTTCTTGAACTCTATCCACAGTATAGTTTGAAAAATGCTTTCGCAATAGCCGATGAAGTAATAAGCAACATGATCTTCAGTATCACGGAGTCAATACTTAAGCCAAGCTTGATCAACATCGACTATGCAGATTTCAAAACAATAATGATGAGAGGAAACCTAGCGGCGCTCGGCATAGGGGTCTCTTCAACACCGAATAGAGCAGAAGAAGCAACCTTTAATGCATTAGAATGCCCCTTACTAGACGTAACGTATGATGGTTTAACTGGAGCGATAATACATGTAACTGGAGGAGAAGACATGAAGATCAGCGAAGCAGCTAGACCGGCTGAGATAGTCTCAGAGCTTATGGGAGAAGAAGCATTAGTAATATGGGGTGCAAGAATAGATAGTTCTCTAGATTCTAGACTTCAAGTATCGTTAATACTGACGGGCGTAAATCGGAGAGAATCTGAAGTCCAACTACCCCAGAAGAAAGAGGAAGCTTTCAATGAAGAAGACTTAGAAAAGATAATGGAAGAACTGGGTATAAAGAATCTCAGCTGAAGCTCTTCCTTATTTCTTCCAACTTTTTTGTTTTTTCACGTATATCTTTTTCATCAACCTTCTTGAACAATGGTTTTGGTTCCCTTATCTTGTGGCCCGGTGGAATCGTCTTCTCGACATCGCCCCATCTAAGTTCTTCAACTTTCTTGTCTATGTTAAGGTATTCTAGTAATCTTTGAGACGTAAATGGAAGGTACGGAGACATTATTAAAGCCAGAGCGTGAACAATCTGTATCAACACGTATAGTGTTCTAGGAGCCTCATCGAGATTCTTCCAAGGAGATTTTTCATTAAAGTACCTATTTCCTTGCTGTGCAAGATGGAGTATCTCCTTCAAACCATCCTTGAATTCGCATGCCTCAACATGATTCCTGAATTTTTCAACTATTCTATAACATGTATTGATCATCTCTTTACTTCTTTCATCGAGTTCTCCCGGGTCTGGAACGACTCCACCCATCTTCTCATGCAGGAATGTTAATACACGATGTATAAAGTTGCCTAAGGTTCCTATCAATTCTCCATTTACTTTTTCTGCGAAGTCCTGCCACTTGAAATCTGTATCTCTTGTTTCAGGAGCGATTGCGGCTGCGTAGTATCGTATAATGTCTGGATCATATTCAGCTAGTAGGTCATGTAACCATATGACCCATCCTCTGCTTGTTGAGAGTTTCTCACCTTCTAGGTTTACAAACTCGTTTACTACTACGTGGTATGGTAGAATGTATTCTCCATGGGCTATCAGTAGAGCTGGGAATAGAATAGTGTGGAAGAAGAGGTTATCCTTACCGATGAAGCAGTATAGTCTCGTCTCTTTATCCATCCAGAACTCTTTCCATGCATCCGGACGGTTTGAGACGTTTTCAGCCCAATCCCTTGTAGCAGATACGTATCCGAGAAGATTTTCAGCCCAATTGTATATAACCTGGTTTTCCGCATTAGGGAAAGGAGCTGGAGGACCCCATTCATAATCTCTTGTAATATCTTTGTCTCTTAATCCTTCTTTCTCTAACCATGAGATCGTCTTATTATATGTTGCCTTCCTCCAGTGTTTCTTATCTCGAACATATTCTAGTACCCTAGATGTTAATTCGCTGAGCTTTAGGAAGAAGTGCGTCTTACCTATTATCTCGGGCTTGCCTCCACATAATGTACATTTCGGATTTAGTAGCTCAAAAGACTCATACCATGAACCGCATACTTCGCATACATCTCCATACTGGTCTTCTGCGCCGCATCTCGGACATGTTCCCTTCACAAATCTATCGGGTAAAACCATTCTATCTTTAGGGCACCACCATTGTTTAATCTCTTTGGGATAGATATACCCTTTGTCCCAGAGCTTCTTGTAAAATTCTCTAACCACTTCATAATGTATAGGCTTACTAGTACGTGAAAAAATGTCGAAGCTTATTCCAAGCCTTTCGAAAACTTCTTTCTGTATTGGATAGTATTTGTCACATAATTCTTTAGGCGTCATATTCTGTTTAATAGCTTCCAATACGATGCTGCTTGCGTTCTCATCTGTACCACATACGAATACGGTCTGATCTCCCACGAGTCTACGGAATCTTGCAAATATGTCGGCTGGTAGGTACGCCCCAGCTAAATGTCCAAAGTGTCTAGGAGCGTAAGAATATGGAAGAGCTGCTGTAATTAGATATTTTCCGAGAGCGCATCACCCCTATCTCTACTTACGTAGAGAGCAAATATTTAATCTATGTTTATCCTCCTTTCTGGGGATTTAAAGGTTCAAGTCTAGCTTCTACTTCTTCAGAGGATATCTCTGATTCTAGTAGCAGTCTTGTCTCTATCTCTTCCGCGAACTCTCTCGCTATCTCTTTTTCCAGGGAAACCTGTTCATCAACTAGGTCTATCGGGAAAGGTATTCCAGTCACTACGTTTACATTCTTCAAACTATATGATAATACTATGTCGAGGTCTACCCCCTCACCTAGTTCTAGGCAGATCGGTGCTGCATATCTTGATAGCCTAGCATGTATTCTAGGTCTACTAGTTATTTCTTTGACAAGGTCTTCGCCTACCTTGCTCTTCGGTTCATTGTGGGAATTTGGGGGAGTGAGATCTGTAGCGATCTGAGTTTTGAGCTTACTGTGAACATACTCGAAAGCACGTTTTACATTGTCTTCTGGTGTACAATCTTCTCTGATTATATGATTCCTGACTAATTCCTTATACCATGTTACTAAGTTACTGTAGTGTAGATAGGTCCATTCATCTTCATGGATGTCTCTATAGTCAAAGTATTTCCCACAGGGCATGAGAGATCGGAGTACAGATCTATCGTTACGATTTACGATGGATTTTTTACTCCATGTTTTGGATAAGATCCATCCGTCTATCGCACATGATCTAAGTCTTTTTATTACACCTACGGCTTTACCTGACTTGACGAGCTTCCTAGTGGATTTTAAGACATGATTTATCAATTCCCACCCAGTCTTATACTCGCTTATCCCTATTTCCGCTAAGTCTAACTTCTTTATCTCACTACATCTTGTCCTGAAACCGTAGAATGAGCCGTCGATAAGAAGTATGTCAACATCATATTTTTCAATACATCTTAGAGCTTTCTCCCTTTCCTTAACAGTCATCAAGAGTGTAAGTATCTTTCTAGTCTGCTCTATATCGCCCACCTGGTTAACCATCATGTATCCTGCCTCCATCGTTTCATCATCCTTGTCAGATATTATCTCGTTTCCATCAAAGACAATGTAGCATGCTGCATAAACCCCTATTCTGTAGCCTAATCTATCGCTGAACGTAGGTGATGAAGACCCATCTACGGCTCCGACCCTTAGATCCTTACTACTTAAAACTTCAGGTATATCTCTAAACTTTAATAAGTTGTTGACTCTAGAAAGTTTCTCCCTCTCAATTTCGATCTCCTTGAAAACCCTGCTAGCAGCTTGTCTGGCATGCTCGTATAGGTCAACTTGTAGTTTGAAGGGAAGCTTACTCATCGCAGAAGGCTTTTCTTCTTCGAACATATCTATACTTCACTGATACTAAGAAAGGTAGACGTACTTATTAAAGTTCTTAGAAATTATTCTTCTAATCGTTCTACCTTATCTGGAAGCTTATCAATAAAGGTATTGGAGATGGATTCATTCTACCCAAGAAGTAGAAATGTCCTTCGGGGAGAGTCAACATGGTCTCCGGAGAGATATAGTATGATGCTGCAAGCTTCTGAGCTTCTTCTACGTCTAATGGATGTATCCTCCCAATAAACTGTGTATTCAGATTTCTTCTTACAGCTGCATTCAACCCTATCTCTCCAGCCATTCCTTGAGATAAAATTACTATGGATAGACCATAACTTCTACCTAGAGCACATAGCTCCATGATCATGTCCGTTGTATCCCTTTCCATACCTCTAGGTTGCCATGGAGCATACTGTGGTCCCTCATCTATAACTATGGCGATATTCAAGACTTGTTTATTCTCCATTAATCGCTTCAAATACTTCGTTATAGCAAGAAAGACTGCAAGCTTCTGCTCTTTGATCCCCCTACTCATATCTATAACGAGTATCCCTTTGTCTTTCGCTTTTGCAAAGATCTCCCAAGGCTCTATTGTTCCTAAAAATTTCTCGAATTCTTCCTCGGTTATTATTTCGAAAGACGATTCAAGCCTACTCACTTGGAGCTTCCTAGTTTCCTCTTTTACACCAGATGACTCGTTTAAGATTGCTTTGGCTCTTTGTAGAACTAGTTGACGGCTTTGTTCAGGGTTTCTGCCTCTCCAATCGACTTGCCTTAAAGACGTTTCAACTGCTGCGGCCACAGGGTTTTCTTCTCTATCGATGTATCCGAAGTTTCTAGTTATACTGCTAAAGTATTTTACAACAGTCTGGTTATCTACCTTTATCTCGTTGAGAGCTAAGACATACTCAAAGTATGTAGCGTAGTCGCTCCCTTTCCAGTCCATGACTATCACGTCATATCCAGCTCTCCGGAGTAGAGGAATTATCTCGTATCTTGTTAGATAGCTTTTGCCTGAACCTGTTATACCGAATACTCCTATGTGATAGTTTATGTATTCTTTCAAGACTGGAACCCTCCAGCTCGGCTTCCCCCAGTAGTGTCCTATGTATAGATCGCTTTTGCTAAGATATTGCATAGGGCTGTCTTCATCTGTGAATAATTCAACGGTAGATGTTGGAGCAATAATAATCTTATTCTGGGAGATCCCATTATCGTTTATTTCTCCAATAACCTGTAGCTTGAATAGGAAATATTCTTTTACACTACTCGGTACTCTCCTACTCTTCGCATATGCTACACCCGGCGTGAACGCTCCAGTTCTTAGGCTCTCATTTATACCTAGACCTCCCCTACATACTGCTAAAACATTTCCCCCATTCCTGTTCCTAATCAAGACTAGGCTCTCATTCTTTACCTCTTTCTCCATTCCATCATACAGGACGACTGTAGCACTGGATTCACTTGCACCACTACATACAATGCCGATCGGTGTAGGCATCCCGATTTAGATTATATTAGAGCTTCATAAAACGATTTCTATCTCTTCCTGGCCAAGCACGAGACAGCCGAATATACGGGATAACCTTAAAAATAGCTTTTATAAGTTAAGGGTGAGGTCTAAGAAGACATGAGTATTGAGGGCTTCATAGATTTACTTTACGGTTCATTATTCTGGCTTTCTGTTTTAACCTTCTTACTCATCGTAGCTTATATTCTTTATAAGGAAGTATCAAAGAAATAAGATTTAACAATAAGGTTGACGAGCAAGGTTCTAGAATAAGCTTTGTTGACTCAAGCCGACTCGAGACTTGTTGAATCGTCTTTTAAGAAATACTATTTAGAGAAAGCTGACACCGTCTATGTTCCCGAAAGAATAAGTGAGAGAGAATTCGGGTATTTCACATTTCAAGAGAGGATAATGGTTAGGCATCTCTATATAGATTCCCCTGAAAAGCTAAGAGAATTCCTCGTAAAGAATAACCCTCTCCACGTATATCATTCATTGGCATTTTACAAGTATCCTAGTGCTCCAATGGAGGAGAAGGAATGGATGGGTGCAGAGCTTGCTTTTGATATAGATGCAGATCATCTTAAAACACCATGCAAGGGGAAACATGACTTCAAGGTATGCCCGAAATGCTTCACCGCTTATTCTACCCAAAAAGAAGTATGTAGTAATTGTGGTGGGGCATTAATCGATTCAGAATGGATCTGCGAACTATGTCTAGAATCGGCAAAGCAGGAAACTCTTAAACTGCTAGATTTCTTAGAAGAGGACCTAGGCTTCAAGAATCTCAAGGTTGCTTTCTCAGGCAATAGAGGCTACCACGTAGTAGTCAAGGATGAAGAGATCTCGGAGCTCGGACAGATAGAAAGAAAAGAAATAGTAGACTACATCACTGGGACAGGTATTTCGATGAGGCTTATGGGGTTAGTTGAAGATACCGTTAAGGGAAAAGCTTTAAAGATTAGAGGGCCAGATATCTCCGACCCTGGGTGGAGAGGTAGGATCGCAAGAGCCTCAATTCAATTGGCTTTAAGAGCGGATCCTATTGAATTTTCTGAATTAACATCTACATCCTACAAGTTAGCCGATAAGTGTGCTGCTATACTGAGGCAATTCTCGGAAGAGTGGAGTGAGCGTTGCGCATGGGATTTACTCCCAAGAAACGTCGTGAAACTGTTGGCGAAGGCAGCGGTTAACCATGCTTCAGCGAAGATCGATGTCGTCGTCACTTCTGATATTCACAGATTGATCAGACTTGGTAATACTATTAACGGAAAGTCTGGATTACTAGCGAGAGTAATCGATATTGATGAACTTGAAGATTTCGATCCATTTCTTCAGACCGTCGTACTGCCCTACGACAAGATGGTTGAAGTACGTGTTCTCAAAGCCCCGAAATTCAGAATGCTGGGAGAAGAATATGGCCCCCTAGAGAATACTATGGCTAAGCTTCCCATGGCTGTGGCCATATTCTTAATATTAAAGAACTTAGCCACTGTATCGAAGCCGTATGCATTGTAGCCTTATAGGGTAAGATGGTGGAAACAATTTTATTACATGAACTGTATATTTAATTGTAGGAGATGTCAGGCGAAGTATCGATATATGAGCTGGTATACGAGCTTTGGAGATTGGAGAATTCTACAGAACAGTTAGGAAAGCTTCCAGAAGGGTTCGAGGATAAATTAAGGGAATATTTCTCAAGATTGAAAAGCTATCTCAGAGTCTCCGATAAAATGATGCTTTCAACGAGCTTGCGGGAAGCAGAGGTAGATGCAGTAGCTAAACTTCTCAGATCATTATTCGATACTAGGCTTGGGAAGATTATTAGAGCAGTGGAGTTAGGTCAATATCCTGAAACGATGTCTGCGTTCGAGAAAAACATCTACATGTCTCTGCATAGAATCATAACAGACTACAGGAAATATGTTGAATCAATCATTATGGCGACAGCATATAGTGGTTGGAGGATCATAGAATCCAACTATGATGTAGTATGCTTCCAGCAGGACTTCCCCCAGATTGTTGGAGAAGATTTGAAAACCTATGGCCCCTTCAAGAAAGGGGATATAGCTGTTCTACCAAGAGCGAATGCTCAAACACTTATAGTTAGAGGGTTGGCGTACAGGATAACTATCATGACTCCAGAACTTGGGGAGAGGTAGAGAATAGCTCTGAGCCTTCGGCCGTGATTATCAAGCTCGTTAGGACTAATTGCTTGATCTGAGATTGGAAAGGCGTATAGATTTTTAGTAGATTCTTCTTAAGACTAAACATCGTAAGCAACCCAATACCCGTAAACGTATAGTTGACGTCATACAGGTGGCATAGTATCCCTGCCCTATATGTTCTACAGAGTTCTTCTAATCCTTCTTCGATTACGACCCCCTTATCTTCAGCGAAAGCCGTTATGAGCTTGTTTATCATTGACGCAATCCGGTGAATTCTGTTTTCGCCCGTAACATATTTTAACTCAAGCCAGGATATCGGTATAGTTCTAGTAACAGATTTCCTCAAGAATTTTTCATACATCATTTCTCTAAGCTTCTTCCTAGCTTCTAGACTTCTCTTTCTAACCATTATTGGAGGAGGCAATCTACGAACGTCTATTGAGAATTCCTTACAGATATCTTCTATTTCACGGTTGGTATCACCTATGATGAGTAGATGAGTTGGCTTGAACACTTTCATTAATTCTTTCTTGTGGTTGATTGCTCCTTCACCGTTTATCCATCCATCAACATCTATTACGAGATTCTGGACAACATACTTAGATGATAAGCTACTGTGTAGTTTCTGCGAAGACTCTATGTGCTTAGCCATCACAGGCATAGGGGATGTATATCCTACAGCCTCCATGGTTTCAGCCTTAACGTATGAAATGTCGGGAAGAGGATTTTTCAAGTATACGTATCCTATGGTCGTAGGCGGGCAGATACTTGATTGACCTACATCTAGGTCCACGTAGACGCATGTTTTCTTCGCATTTAGAAAAGTGTTTGCACCCAAAGTAGCTAGAGAGGTCTTGCCTGAATCTGATGAGCCCATGAACATTACGATGGAGTAATCTGATTCGGAGATTTCTTGAACAGCTTTAGACCACTGGTCCGGTATAGTGTTACCATCGACCTCTTCAATCGATCCGCCTTCGCCGAACGTATACTCTATTATAGAATCTTCGATTGCGTACACAGGTCTAGATCTCCAGTTCTTAACCACTATCTGCTTCTTCGCAGGAAGGATGCATCCGAGGATTGATGCTTTACCTTCTAGAAGCTTTATCGATGCTGGACCATTAACAACCAGTGTTTTCTCAGCTCTTAATTGATGTACCGGCATAAACTCCCACCTTTCTTGAATCTAGACCTCCTAAGCGATAACAATATCGCTGAATATTCGTCTTTGCTTAAATTTTTCTCTCTGGGAACTAATCCTCTAGTGGTTCTAGATTCATCTATAAATTCGATCTTCAACCTCTCAATATCTCCAAGTCGTTTTGTCAAGATTTTTTGTAATCTCGATGATTCTCCCTCGGTTGTCGTCGAGCCCACCACGATGATTTTTTCTTCTGCCTCTCTATGTCTTTCAATAAATGCTTTTACATCTTCAATCATCTTCTCTTCATGAAAATATTTCAGAGTCCTTATAATTTTATAGTTGACAGAGAATGCTACACCAATAGTCTTACCAGGGTCTATTCCTATCAATATGCTTCGATACGATTCAACGCCCTTCAATATCTCTAAGACTTTCTCGGCAAGTTCATCTAGGTCTCGATAATCTTCTAAGTAAAGTATCTTTCGGTTTGATATTTCTCCACGAAGCTCTCCCTTCTTAGTGACCACGACATCCACGGAGAACGGTAACTCGTCTGTACTTAGCGTATGGATCGTCTTTACACCCATTTTAGACATTGACTCTCTAAATAAGCTTGCAAACTTCATGTCCATCGTTACAAGCCCGACAACCCTCTTCATTCTATCAAACTCATGGGATAAGCCTTTAATAACCCTCAACTTCATAAATTCAAAAGCCTTCTTTAAAAGATTCCCGAACCTCTCGCCGTCTTATTCTATTTTTTCTCAATCAGATCATTATCATAATTCTTCCCTGCTTATCCCCGGACTTCATTCAAAGTTTCTATATGTGATGTTTTGTTCGCCCCTCTTCTAGAAATTCCTTCAAGAAAGATTAGTCTATACCTAAGATGCTTGACGCTGTCTTGAATTAATAACTTAATAGGTTCTGTTCCAACTTAGATATGGTGGTTAAAGTGGGTCGTCGACGGAGGAAGATTGTTAAAAAGAAAGTTGTGAAGCCCCCTCCAAAGATCTTCCTATGCCCAGTATGTAATGTTGAAGCAGTCACGGTTCTTCATCAGAAAGGAGATGAGCATGCCGAAGTGGTATGCACAAACTGTAAGACAAAAGTAAAAGTTAAATGGTGTCCTGCGTATAGTGAAGTTGATGCATACTCTGAGTTCTATGATACAGTTACCGGTAGGAAGAAACTCGAGGTAGTTGCAGAAACTCAGAGTACACGACAAGAAGATTTGCAAGGTACTAATGAAAACAGTGTTGACTCAGGGAGTGTCGATGTTGAGCAGTTGGGAAAATCCGATGAAGATGGCAGGACAGATGAAATTTGAGTTGTCACTTTCAAGGATGGGCAATATATTTATGGATGGATATAATAGTGATCGATAATGCCTTCATCGGTTAAGACTCTCAGAGTAGGGAAAACAGAGAGTTACCTATTGGAGAGGCTTGAAAAAGGACCAATACATATGACGTTGTTAGATCCTCAAAATATGGTAATAGAGGAAGCTGTTGAAGTTGCTAAGAAGGTTGAATCTTGTGGGAGCTCGGCAATCATGGTTGGAGGTTCAACTATCGCTTCTCAAAACGAGATGGATGAATTCATAGCAACTCTGAAGAAGAGTATAAGCATACCTGTAATAATTTTCCCGAATAACGTTCAAGCGTTAACTAAACATGCTGATGCTGTATGGTATATGTCTCTACTAAACTCTGTGGAATGGTACTATATTATTGGAGCACAGATGCAGGCTGCACCATTTATCAAGAAATACCAGATCGAAGCGATACCTTTAGCGTATATTGTTTTCAGAGGAGATACCGCCGTCTCAGCTATAGGTAGAGTCCTACCTATCCCCACCAACCATCCAGAAGTAGTCGTAGCATATGCCTTAGCAGCACAATTTCTCGGATTTAGATTTGTCTACCTAGAAGCAGGGTCGGGAGCAGCTGAACCAATCCCTCCAAACGTAATCAAAACTGTAAAATCTTCTATAAACATACCGCTAATCGTTGGGGGAGGAATAAGAACAGTAGAACATGTTCGCCAGACGTTAGAGTCAGGTGCGGATATCATAGTGACAGGCACGATTGCAGAGGAAGATCCCGAAAAATTAGAGAAGATTATTGCCACGGTGAAGAGTTTTAGAAGAGAGTAGGATCTTAGGGAGATCATCGATCTTCTCGAATATTGTTGATAATGGTAAAAAATATATTGAAGACTTTAACTTCTATATCGGGTAGAGGAGATTTGTCTAGATACTTTGATAGGGTCTCTACGGGGATAGTGAAGCTTGACCAGATGCTTGGAGGCGGATTGATTAAAGGCAGAACTTATTTGGTTACAGGTGAGACGGGAGTAGGCAAGACTATACTAAGCCTACAATTCATACTAGAAGGTTTAAGGCAGAATGAGTTTGCTATCTACGTATCTCTAGATGAGAGAATTGACGGCGTCCTTAATGGAGCACTATCTCTTGGATGGGATTTATGGGAGTACATACAGATGGGGCTATTCCATCCATTTGAATTTAGATTATTTACATCAGATTTAAAGAGATTCGGGAAAGAGAGTAGAGCCTTCGTAGAGGCGATACAGAAGATTGCACAAGGAAGGCCTATAAGCAGAATCGTTCTAGACCCTATATCCGCATTAGCTCTAGGGGCAAAAGAAGAATTCATCGTCAGAGAATATCTAAGAGAGATCATAAATATGCTAGAGGAAAAAATGGGTGCAACAACACTTTTAACATGTGATATACCGACAGCCTCTAAGAAACTAAGCAGATTCGGTTTTGAAGAATTTCTATCGTCTGGAGTAATAGTCTTAGGTGTGGTAAGGTTTAGAGGCAAACTCTTGAAAACGATCTATGTGAGAAAGATGCGGTGGTCTCTAGCTGATTCCGCGATTTATACCTTCGAGATAAGACCTGAAGAAGGAATAGTCATAAAAGAGCCACTCTCCGAATACATAGATACAGCATCTCTCGAATTATAGACTCCCTATCCTATAGCATAGATATCCGTGAATACTTCTATATTGAATCCAACCACGTGATTTAATACTCGAGAAGCCCCTCGATGAGAAGATAAAATTTGATATAGATGATACTCATTTAACTGCTTCTAGTTTGATCCTTTTGTAAGTTGGATATAGATAAAAGGGGGTATTTGCTTGATTATCTTTGAGAGAGGAGAAAATGGGTTTAACAGATTCAGAAAGAGAAGCTATAAGAAACAAGGTTATAGAAGTTTTGAAGACAGTGTATGATCCTGAAATTCCGGTAAACGTGTATGATCTGGGTCTAATCTACGATGTAGATGTAGATGAAGAAGGTAGAGTAAATATTCAAATGACGTTGACAGCTCCCGGATGCCCCATAGCTGGAATGGTACTAGCATCCGCTGAATTAGCTATCAAGGAAAACATGCCTGAGGCAAGAGAAGTCCATGTAGGTCTTGTGTGGGATCCTCCATGGACGCCTCTAAGAATAACGCCGGAAGGTCGCGAAGCATTAAAGAAGCTACTCGGCTACGATTTAGTAGAAGAATGGATGAAAGCTACTTCTCCAAGCCGTTGATTTCACGATGGTGTTACTATCTTGTTTAGACCCAAGGAGATTTAGATTATCGAGCAATATCCATGCTGGTTAGGCTTGACATGGCCAAATAAGTCTACCTAAACGTCATTAAAAGTATTAAGATAATATTTTACCATCTGTCAGTAATCAGATATAATAATGTGGAAGATGAAGTAAAGGTCGGTAGATGAGTGAAAGGGGCTCTAAAGAATTAGCTAAATACTATAAAGAATTGTCGGATAAGATAATTCATCAGAAGAAGATAGCTATCGAAGCTAGGAAGAGAATAGCTTCTCCAACACCCTACATCGAGGTATTCTTCGCTAGGGATTTAGCGGAGAGAGTCGAACTCCTAGTTGGACCGAGGGGGGTGGCTGATAAGATAAGAAGTTCACTCGGTAAAATGTCGTTAGAGAAGCTAGCATTAAAACTCGCGAAAGACATAATTGAAGAACATGGAAAAGAGAAAATCGATAATCGGATACTGCTACAAGCCATTAGGACGTCCTTGGCTATATTGACTCCACCATGTATAACTGCTGCTCCAACCGAGGGGGTTGTAGATGTAAAGATAAAGAAGAACTTCGATGGCTCAAGGTATCTAGCAATATATTTCGCTGGACCGATAAGATCTGCAGGAGGAACCGAGCTTGCAGCAGTAGTAGTCTTAGCGGATTATGTTAGAAGGCTTGTAGGCCTAGATAGATACAAGCCTACCTATGAAGAAGTGATGAGATTCATAGAAGAATTAAGATTGTATAAACGGAAGGTCTCAAGATTCCAGTATAATGTCCCAGACGATGTAATAGAGTATGTTTTGAAGAACCTGCCCGTAGAAGTTACAGGTATTCCCACAGACAAAATACTTGTTTCATCTTTCCGCAATCTACCGAGGATCGAGACAAATTATCTAAGAGGTGGAGCCCTCAGAGTTATAAATGACGGGATTGCAGGGAGAGCCAAGAAGGTTCTAAAATTCGTAGAGAAGATAGGCCTAGATGGATGGGAATGGATTGGAAGGGTAATAGAAATAATGGATTCCGTCAAGAATGAAGATGAAGGATACCTTGATGAAGTAGTTGGTGGAAGACCAGTAATATCTGTGCAAGACAGATTTGGGGGATTGAGGATTAGATATGGGAGAACTGCATCTACCGGGTTAGCCTCAGTTGGACTTCACCCCGTGACACTTGAGATCCTCAATTGGTATATCGTTTCTGGAACTCAGCTGAAGCTCGACTACCCGGGGAAGGGAGGGATAGTATCCGTAGTGGAATATATTGAGCCACCTGTCGTATTGACTGTAGATGGTGAAGTAGCCAGATTAGAAAATCATACGAAATATGAAAAAATCAAGGATAAGATAGAGAAAATACTCTTTCTAGGAGATATACTAGTATCTGTAGGAGATTTAATCGAAAACAATGTGAAAATTCATAGACCTGGATTTTGCGAAGAATGGTGGTGTGAAGAGCTCCGACTAAGGATATCTAGGAACGCCTCATCAAATATCGGTAAAGAACTGTATGAAAAGATTGAGAGAGTGTTGAGCGATCCCTTCAATAGCACGCCGACAGTGAGAGAGGCATTATTGATTAGCTTAAAGCTCGGCGTTCCACTTCATCCAAAATATACGCCATTCTGGAGAAATATCGTGATAGAGGAAGCGTTCATCCTGAGAGAATGGTTAAAGAATTCCGTAAAGAATCTAATACATAAGAATGGAGAAGTGTATCTGCCGAAGTCGGAAAAAGCCAAAGACATACTAACAAGGTTACTCATAGAGCATAGAGTTGAATTAGACAAGGTAGTTCTATCGATTGACTGGCTCAAGACCCTAATGGCAATACTTAGACCGTTCGATCATGTTGAACCAGCAAGAGGAGATATTCTAGATATTTTGAGCAAGCTTTCAGGAATAATCATCGAAGACAAAGCTGGAACATTTATAGGTGCTAGGATGGGTAGGCCGGAAAAAGCTGCTATGAGAGAGATGAGCCCGCCGGTCAATATCCTGTTCCCAGCAGGATCGAGCGGTGGCCCCTCGAGAGACTTGATAAACGTATTGAATGAAGATGAGAAGATTGTAGTCGAGCTTGTGAGGAGAAGGTGTCCGAACTGTGGTAAGAAGACGTGGATTCATAAATGCCCTGAATGTAGAATACCTACAGATATAATTGGAGAATGTGATTCATGTGGGTCCGAGAAGAAATACGATGAAGAAACGATATGTGAAAAATGTGGTGGCAACGTTAGCTACTATGAGAAATTCGTGATAAATGTCGCAGAGAAACTATACGAAGTGTCTAGGGAGATCAATATGCCTCTTCCAGGAAGGATCAAAGGCGTTAAGGGATTGAATAGTTTGACAAAAACCCCTGAAGATTTAGCTAAAGGTATCCTAAGAGCTCGATACGAACTCTATGTATATAAAGATGGAACTATAAGATTTGATGCGACTAATGCTCCACTAACACATTTCAAACCAAGCCAGATAGGAACACCTATAGATAAGTTAAGAGAACTAGGCTATACTCACGATATATTTGGGGAGCCTCTTACATCTCCCAACCAAATTCTAGAACTTAGAATCCAAGACATAATTATCCCCCGTAGAGCCGCAGAACACTTACTTAGAGTATCTAAGTTCATAGATGATGAACTTAAGAAGCTTGCAGGCATGGACACCTATTACAACTTCGAGAAACCTGAGGACATTATAGGAGAACTCGTGCTGGTGCTTTCTCCACACACGTACGTCGGGTCGGTTACGAGAGTGATAGGTATAATCGATGGGCTCGTATGCTTTGCTCATCCAGTCCTCCATGCAGCGAAGAGAAGAGATTGCGATGGAGACGAAGATAGTATTATGTTATTACTAGACCCTCTGATCAATTTTTCAAGACTCTATTTGCCGAATAGAGTTGGCGGTAAGATGGATTCCCCCCTCCTGATAACCTCTATAGTATACCCAGAAGAAGTTGATGAACAAGCACATAACCTAGATGTAATAGATAGGTATCCTCTAGAATTCTATAGAAAAGCGAAGAATGGTGAACACATATCTACCATCGCCAGTATAATCCCAACTATTAAGAACTACTTGGGGAGACCTGAAGCGTTTGCTGGATGTAAATTCACCCACCCGTTGAATTCGTTGATATCCACTGTGAAGGAATCGTCTTACAAGAAACATTCATCTATGCTGAGCAAGATTGCTGGGCAGATAGATATTGTTGAAAAATTGACCGGAGTAGATGTAACCCATATGGTGGAGAAGATTATGGAGACTCATCTACTCCCAGATATAGTTGGGAATGCTAGAGCATTCTTTACACAAGAGTTTAGATGTAAGAAGTGCGGGTCAAAATACCGTAGGCCTCCATTAACTAGGAGATGTCATAACTGTGGAGCCGACCTAAAACAAACAGTCTTCAGAGGAGCTATAGAAAAATATGTTGAGCTCGCTGAAGAACTCTTGGGAAAGTATGTTAGAAACCAGTATCTAAGAGAACAAGCTCTCCTAGCTATAGATGGTGTAAAGAAAATGTTTACAAAAGAAGAAGATGGTGAAGTAGCTGGAAGACAAGTCTCGCTTGAAAAGTTCATGTAGTATGGCCAAACCAGATAACGATTATCTAGAGGATTAACGCATTCTAGTTTGGATGTCAGAGGTTAATCCAAGAGCGTATCTATACAGAATAAGGAATGTCAAGAAGGGACTGGATACTCGTTCAAGAATCCTCCACTTGATAAAATCGAAACCATTAACGATCAGGAAAATATCGGAAGGAGTTGGTAGAAGTGCTTCATCGATAAGGAGACATTTAAAGAATATGGAGGCTGAAGGAATAGTTAGATCGCAGAAATACAAGGGGAGACTCTTGTGGATGGTTACGGGTATAGGTCAAAAAGCTATTGAAGAAGCATAGTTAAGTACTAGAAGAAGATGTTCGCAATGATTACAATAGCGACCATCAAAGCTGCAAGTATTAGGACAAGCTCGGCTCTAATCTTTATACCTTTAATTTCTTCTTCAAAGAATCTTAAGAGCCCTGCAGCCGATTGAGGCATTGGTGCTTCTCTCCGCCTCCTCCTAACACTCATCTACTCTACACCACTTACTAGAATTGACAACTCGCTAATAAATACTTTCATTCACCTTTAACATAATGGGAGATTCGACGTTAGTCAAGAGTGGATTGGCTTGCTTCATAAACGGGTTTAGCGTTGATCCCTATTCTTCTAAGATTAGTGGAGAACTCTTTAGCATAGCCGTAAATCGTGTATACTTGTTTCGGCCGGCTCTCCAAGATATACTTTACTAATCCATAATAGTCGGAGTGTCCACTAAGGGGAAAAGAGATGTCATAATTTGAGTGACGGTATCTTAAGGCCCATCCAGTGGCCACAGCCCATCGAACCTTCTTATTCGTCGGTACATTTTCTCTATAGCTTGAAACGTATACGCATTCCCCTTGTTTTAAAACTTCTAAGCCTTCAACTTTATCTATCGGGACGTATTCGAGAGGTATGCCATGTTCGTTGTATTTATCAGATATCTTCGAAACCGGCTTGCTTACAACCACTGGAATATCTAGGTAGGTATTTATAACCCGTATAATTTCTTGACTCTTCCCAAGTGAGTAGACTTTGAATGCGGGTATCTCGTTTGAAGAAATAGTCTTAAGAACCCATCTAACAATATCAGCATATGTTTTCTCCCTAGCTGGGAATCTATAGTAGGGAATCCCATATGTTGATTCTATTATGAGTATATCGGATTCCACTGGTTTAGCTCCTTGATGTATCAAGCTATCATAGATGTTGAAGTCTCCTGTATAGACTGTCCTTAAACCATTAACGTCGATTATGTATTGGGTTGAGCCTAGAACGTGTCCAGCCGGCTCCATCGATATTTCCAGGCAGTCTCCAATTCTAAATTTTTCTTTGTACTTTAGTTTAGTCCATTCACCTCTCCTATGCACAGCTTTCAGTATAGAGGCGGTTTCTTCACTCATTACTACGTCCTTCATAGACAGATTGTAGACGTGGTCGAGATGTGCGTGGGAGATAAACTGGATACTGTTGCCGAGTGGCTTAGTATCGAAGACTAGTCTTGAATTCTTGGTTTCCAGAGTGAGACCGCTACCTCCGCGTATCCTTAATGCATTCAATCTATGCTCTATTAATTTAGTGGATGTTCTTAATATTTTCTTCTAACAATTTATTTAGTAGAGATAACGAACAATTAATAAATCCCCATGCCTAGAGGAATCATGAAAAGTTTGAAGAAGTTAAATCATACATCGAGGTTGGCCTCGCTCTACCCGTATATAAAAGGACTGCCGGGTAGAGGGAATCTGTTACATTTACTTACACTGTTTATCGCTCTTTCGGTAGTTCTTTTATCGTTGACCGACTTGTCGAGAATATGGATACCTGCCTTATCTTTCTACTCGATAATCATCGTTAACTTTCTATTCTCTAGTATTAGAGTAGGCTTAGTAAATTTTAGGAGACTTAATGGATTAACAATAGTAGAAATGCTACTGAATAGCATCGGGCTATCAATCATGTATATGGCGGACGCGCTTGCGAACTCCCGAGTAATCGGCCTGGTATTCTTCTCATCACTTATAGCATTAGCTACACTACTTAGAGGCTTAATAATAAGGGTCCTCACAGAAGATGATCTATCCTACACGTTAAAGTATACGTGCATCATCTCAACGCTCATGACATCCCCTCTTCTCGATCCTGCCTTAAACTATCTTCTAACCCCGATGATCATTGGGCAAGTGATCGGAAATGCTCTACACCTCCTCTACTCTTCCTACATAAATTATTTTTACAAAATTCATGGATTGAAGCCTCTAAAACTCTTATCAGCAATGTTAGCGATATTCCTTGATGGTAGAAAAGACTCTCTAGAAAAATTAGCTGAGAAGCTAAATAACACCTCCGAAATTAAAGTTGACTGTCTAATATTCAGAGAAGCAGGAAGGAAGAATGTAGAGATAGCATTTATAATTCCAGGTTTTCATCCTGGACCGTTCAGAGATTTCGGTAGCAGTATACTACCATATTTGATTGAAGAAAGGCTTTCACGGAAAGGGGTAAAAGTGGTCATCGCCAGAGGGCTCTCAGATCATTCAAAGAATATTATATCCAGGAGAGATTGTGAATTTATAGCTGAAGAGATCTCGAGAAAAATATTAACCCACGACTCTAGCTATTCTGAGTTAATTGGTTCCACGAAGATCTTAAAGTATGGGTCTGCCACAGCTTCCGTTATCCAAGTAGGCAGCTCCACACTGGTAGTAGTAACTCTCCATCCTAAAGGTATGGAAGATATACCTCCGAGTGTAATGGATGGGATAGAGAGGGATGACGTAATCATAGTGGATGCGCATAACAGTTTCTCGGAAGACGTCAAAGAACTTGATGGAGATGGTTTTAGAGATATAAAAAACGTAGTAGCTCAAGCTTTGAAGATGACTATTCATGGAAGGTCTCTGCTACTGGTCGGGTACGGTGAAAACATGATAGAAGACTATGGTCTAGAAGATGGAATAGGTCCGCTAGGAATAAGAGTCTTAACATTCAGGAACGAGGATGGTCTATCGACGGCCCTTATCGTTATTGATAGTAATAACGCTGTGCCCGAGGTTAGAGGCATGATAAGTGAAGAAGCTAGAAAGCTAGGCTTCGATTACTGCGAAGTCTTGACGACTGATACTCATATAGTGAATGGATTAAAGCTTGGAGGTAGAGGCTATCATCCTCTCGGCGAGGTGATACCAGTTGAAGTTATATCATCTTCTGCAATCGAGGCATTGAAGAAAGCTTTATCAAATTTGAAGAATATGGAGGTCTCAAGAGTTTCGATGAGATTCGAGAACGTTAAGGTTATGTCGAATGATTTTCTAGCAGAAGCAGCAGAAAAATCTTTCAAATCTCTTAGACTGTTCTTATTAGCAATACTGGCTTCTTTAATCTTTTCAGGGATAATTACTCTTCTATTATTATAGCTTGAGTCTTTGAGTCAGGAGTTTCTGGATAAAGGATAAATTTTATTTCGCTCAATTCGGATTTGTTAGAAGAGGTTAGGAAGTCTTGGGTAGAGCCATGGTCATAGTTGGGAAAAAGCCTAAGATGAGATATGTTACGGCATGCATAACCTTATTTAATAGAGGTGAGAAGGAAATTCTCCTCAGAGCCCGGGGGAGAAGTATCAGTAATTGTGTAGACGTTGCATTCCTTCTCAAAAAAAGTTTCTATTCAAACCTGAAAATAAAGGATATCGCCATAGGATATGATGAAGCAGAGTTAGACGAGAATAAGAAAAGATATGTAAGCTTCATCGAAATACTTATAACAAAATAGCCTGGAACATTTAAGTTTCTTACATCATATAGGCAAATGGTTATAGATTTAGAAGAGGCTTACTAGTTGAGTGAAATGACTCGGGAAAACAATGAAGGATTTAAAAAGTTTTCCTCGAATGATTCATCTAAAATTATTGAGAAAACATGTAAGCTCTTTTCTCGTTCTTTTCAACCTCCATATCCTCTAATTGTTAAGAAGATAGATGAAGGAGTTGTAACAGACCCGAATGAGAACACTTACCTAGACTTCACATCAGGGGGAGGAAGCCTACTACTAGGTGGGAGTCATCCAAGAATTTCCGAAGCTATTTCAAGATTAATAGAGGATGGAAGATTCTTTACTTTCCAGAAATCATATAGTGAAGAATTCATAGAGTTCGCAGAAAGATTGCTTGGAATTTCCCCTATAAGAGATGAAGGTCGTATACTGATGCTTGATTCAAGGTCCGAGGCCGTAGAATCAGCTATAAGGATAGCTAGACTAAATACTGGCAGGAGAATAATAGTAGGCTTCACAGGATCTTACCATGGTTTAACTCTTGGAGCCCAATCTATATCGACTGATATAGCTACTAAGTGGAGAAGATTTGAAGAAGCTTCCGGCTTCGTACGTGTTCCTTACCCTGAATGTTCAAGATGTCTCCTAAAACATGGAAGAAGTAGATGTGAAGTAGATTGCCTTGGCTACCTAGAGGACATGCTATCCCAAGGCATCCTAGAGAATGCCGGGGCCATAATCATGCAACCATTGAGGAGTGATGGTGTATCACCTCCTGAAGAATATCTAAAGGACTTAAAGAAATTCTGTAAACAGAATAAAATATTGTTAATCATCGATGAATCTATATCTGCTCCGGCTAGGACTGGTAGATGGTTTATCCTCGATTATTATGACGTTGACGCAGATATCGTAATTCTCGGTTCGCAGATTTCTCAAGGACAGCCTCTGGGTCTCCTAGTAGCTAGAAGTAGACTACTTGACCTCGAGCCAAAATATATTGACCCTGAGATAGGTGGAAATATTCTTACAATAACCATGGCATCTACAGTCCTAGAGATATTGAAAGATGAGGGTTTGATTGAACGAGCAGAAAGGATTGGTAGAAACATAAAGAAGAAGATCGAAGAAATTGCCGAGGAACTTGAATTCATAACTAAAGTGAATGGGAAGGGGATGTATGTAGGCTTCGAGTTTGTCGATAAATATAGGTCTTCAAGAGCTCTTGCCAAGGAATTTATCAATGAATGTTTTAGGAGTGGCTTGCTGCTGAGACTAGAAAGAGAATCTATCATAGTTCTCTCCCCACCTCTAAATATGAGAGAGGAATTGTTAGAGAGAGGCTTGGAGATTCTAGAAGCTAAGCTGGACGAATTGTATAAGGCTAGGGAGAAACTCTAACGTGTTATCTCTAGTTTCTTCAATCTCACGCCTTCCCTGTGGATAGTGTAATTGCATTCTTTACAGATTAGCTTAAGAGTCTGCTTCTGAGTAGTCTTCGACTTCTTCCTTTGTAGAGGATACTTCTGACCACCATACCCGTGCAGTTCTCTCTCATGTCTTCGCGCACCCTCAGCTAAAGCTCTATCTTTACCCTTCTTATATAATGTTACCTTATGCTCAGTATATTTACGGCATCTCGGACAATAAGTATTAATGGACTCTGGGACCTTCATACTGGAAATATCACATACTCAGTGATTATTAAGTTTCTCTATTTAGTGAGAAACATGCGATGCTGGATAATACCTTTACCAGCTGGGATAAAGTCTTCAACATGTTCTCAGCAATATTTTATGAACGTAATCGTAGAATTTGATTATCAGAATTTGATAACTATTTTTTCAGATATGTTTCCTCGAGCTTCCTGAGTGCTTCGAGCTGCTTCTCGTGTTCTTCCCCAATGATTTTTTCTTCAAACTCTTCAAATATGAGGAGTAACTCTTCTTGCTTGCTTGGAGAAATATGTTGGTCAGCTAAATGGAACAGTATGTTGTCTTCTTTCCAGATGTGATTCTCTAGTAAGGCCACGTAATTTACTGCATTATCCTTAAAAATGTCCAGAGCCGTCTCCACTCCTTTCTTGAGATTCTCAATGTTTTCAACCATATTCTTAACGTATCTCCTACCTTCTTCATGCTCCATCAACATCACGCCGATCGGACCGCCATATCTGGGAATGCCGGCCTCCTCTAGCTTTGGAAAAAGAATCTTCTCTTCTTTTCCATGATGACACTTATCAGCGAATATTCTGATGAAATTGATGATCTTCTCTAGGTCCTCTATAGAGACTTTTTCCGATGATTCTATCTTCTCTACTATGACGTTCAATATTGAGAGTGCCTTCTTTATCTCGACATGCTCATTCTTCAAAATATCAGTAGGCTTCAAAACATCCACCAACGATATCTCTACTCGGAATTTAAGCTTTGTCGAACTACCCACACACGTTTTAATCAAGGTAAATGAATAAATCTCGATGATAACGTAGTCATTAGGGGGCGCCAATTGATGTTGATGGTCGACAGGATAATAGTTGGGCTATTGATGAGTAATTCCTACTTGGTCTTTGATCCAGTAATAAGAGAAGGTATCTTGATAGATGCTGGAGATGAAGCAGAAAAGATCTTCAAGAATATTGAAAGGAACAGGGTTGAGGTAAAAGCGATATATGCTACACATGGGCACTTCGACCATGTATTAGCGGTTAGAGAACTCAAAGAATACCTGGAATGCAAGTTCTATATCCATAGAGAAGACTTAGACATACTCATGAAGGCCACGATAGCCTGTAAAGAGATCACTGGAGAAAGATGCCTTGAACCCCCTGCTCCTGATGAATACATAAAGGATGGAGATATAGTGAAAATAGGCGGTAGCGAGATAAAGGTTTTGCATACTCCAGGACATACTCCTGGAAGCGTGTCTTACGTCTTAGATGGCGCAGTGTTTACGGGAGATACACTATTTGCCGGCGCAGTCGGTAGACATGATCTACCTGGAGGAAATCTAAGGCAGCTTCTCAACTCATTAAATAAACTGCTAAGTCTGCCAGAAGATTACTCGGTATATCCAGGTCATGGCCCATCAACAACTATAGGTGTAGAGAAAATCTATAACCCATTTGTCGGTGATAGGGGATTGTATAGAGAGAGCGAGAAGATGTAGATCGACTATTTATAAATCTCTTCATTATCCTCGAGTTAATAGAGGTTTTTCCTTTATAAGTTTATATGATGAAGAAATCTGAGATAATTCATGAATATTTCAAAGTTGTTGAAGAGGTTAATCGCAGTCACCATAATAAGTGTAGGAGTATTAGTTAACTGGAGTACCTTATCTGATTATTCAGCAATGATTATCGCTGCTTTCCTAGCATACATATTATGTGAATTGTACTAGTTGGTAGGTCTGACGGAGACATGTCAGGGAGAGATCGTCCTTGAGAAAGATGTCTTCTCTTGAATTAAAATTACATATCTCCGCTTTTATAATAGGGCTTGGATTATCCAGCCCAGCTTACTTCATACCAATATTTCTTCAGGGACTCGGAGCCGGCTATACTATAGTCGGAGTTATTGGAAGTGTTAGGTCAACTCCCTACGCAGTTCTGCCAATACTGATAGGACTGGTCATGGGTAAACATGATATGAGGAAATTGTATCTTTTCAGCTCATTTCTATCCTTCATAGGGCTCCTATCTCTAGCTTTTTCGCATAACTACATAGAGATAGGAATAGCAAACTTTCTGCTCGGAGTATCGTTAGTGTTCTACTGGCCTATTGCAGAATCTATCATAGCTGAATTCTTCCCAGAGAACTCGAGGTGGAAAGTATACTCCAGTTTTTCGACTTCATGGTCTACCGCCTACTTTGTAGGCCCTATTCTAGGAGGAGTAATCGCTGAATTAACTAGCCTTAGAATGTTATTCGCTATTTCGGGAATAGTATGTGCTCTGGCTATCCCATTTATCTATTTGATGGGGGAGCTACGTTTGAGGGAAAGTATCAAGATCAGCTTTAAAGCAGGAGGATTAACTAGTATCTGGCCTCTATATGTTATGGTCTTCTTCTTTACGATAGGTATGGCTTGCTATATTCTCATCTCTCCTTCATACTTATATGAATCTGGATGGAGTAACTTCATGGTTGGAGCATTATTCACGGTATTCGGGGTAGCGAGGACGGCTGCATACATGCTGGTGAGCAGGCTTGAAATAATAGATGAAGCTAAAATCCTGATTCTATCACTAGTTTTGCAGTCTCTTGTGATATTCCTCCACGTATATGCTCTACCAGAGATAATTTTCCCCACTTTAACGATTGCGGGACTCATTAATGGAGCTTATTTTGTAGCATCCTTCAGCTTAATAAGTAAAAAAGTAGAATCAGGATATAGAAGTATATCGATTGGTTTTCTCGAGAGTATAATAGGTCTAAGTTTTATCGTTGTACCACCTTTCATCGGCTTACTATTAGATCATCTCAATGTCTCGATTGCTTTCACCATTACCTCTCTCATAATCTTGTCAGCTTCACCGTTAATATTCCTAATGAAGATCTCTAACAGGCCTCATTAGCTAGTACTGCATATAGGTGTATCTTCTCTAACAAATCTGTTAAAGACTATTTCAGCGATAACTTTGCATTCATTAGCTATGTATCCAAGAGCCCATGAGATATATCTGGCCGATGGGAGAATTCTTGGATCTCCTGCCAGTACTTGACCAGCCTTACTTAAGGTAATACTTTCACTGATCTCGTTGAGCACCTCATCAGCAACATTGATCTCTAAGCTGAAGAAAGCCGTCATACACTTATCAAATATATCTTGAATTCTCTCTGCATTCTTGGAAAGCTCCACAGTAGTGTTCTTATCAAGCCATAACCCTCTTCTCCTCAAGTTTAAGCATTCCATTGAAACATCATAGACATAATCTGCGATCTCTTCAAGAGACTTGGTCACCAATCTCGCTCCGACTACGTAGATTGGGCTATCTATGCCGAGAACCTTCCCCAGTTCCCTCCTCCTCAGATAAGTAAAGAGCAGTCTTACTATAAGGAAGTATAATTCATCTACCCTTTCTTCCTGTTTCTCGATACTCTTTATAATGTTTTCATCACCCATGCTTAGCAAGTCTGCAAGTTGGCTCAACATCGATGAAACCATAACTTGGAACCTCTTCAACAATCCTTCTATCGGGAATCTCCCAGGATCTATGAAGCTCTGGATCACTATTCTCTGAGGGTTATGTTCAACTATCTCGAAAGCTGGCAATCTATCAATAGTCTTCGATATCTCTTCTAGCTGCTCCCCTGTAAAACCTTTCATCGATTGTATCTTAACAACATCGTATCCTTGGACGTAGCATCCAATTATCATCCTGGTAAGCTGTACAGATGAAGTACATAGCTCAGCGTTAATGGTCGCCGATAACTCTTTCTGAAATTTGACCGGCGGCTGGATCTTCAAAGAACCATCAGATTCTTCAATAACAGTCAGTAGATCACCTTTCTTTAATCCCTTCTCGACAATCCAATGCTTAGGGAGCGTTATACTGTATGTTCCCTCACCTACTTGCTGGATTCTCCTATATTGTTTACTGGCCTCCAAGCTCCTTCGCCTATATAGACCTATATACATCTATTAGATAAGATTTATGAGAGTGTAGTTACACTCATATAGCGGAGGCGGGAGAAGAATGTTGTTGGAGCAACCGAAAATGTCTTTAAGAAGGAGCTACGCCAACGGCTACAAGTACTGTTCAAGATGTAGAGTCTACTATTTGACAGAAAGTGTACGATGTCCTTACTGTGGAATATTATTGAGAAATTCGCCTAGAAAGAAGAAATCTCTAAGAAATACGAAAGTTGTGAGGGTTCCACCGGAGATCGAGAAAGAAGCTAGTAAATTAGAAGTAACCGTAGAGACAAGACGAGAGTAAAGGACTTTATCGACAAATTCAGAAAAGGTCGGAGAACATCAGTATTACCAGGGAACAATATATTTCTACGAATAATTCTTTATATTATATGCGAATAAGGGTATGGCTGCACTTAATTACGTCGTAAACATCGCATCTAAATTGATTAGGATTAATAGTGAGAATCCTCCCGGAAGAGAATTTGAAACAGCTAGCTTCATAGCAGATGAATTAGCAAAAATAGGCATGAAGACTACGATCGATAGATTTGAAGAGTCTAGGGCCAATGTTATTGGAGTATATGGAGAAGAATATCAGCACCCCTCCATAATGCTGAATACCCATCTAGATACTGTTCCAGCCGGAGATAGAGAAAAATGGAGTTTCCCCCCATTTAGTGGAGAAATAAGAGGAGGCAGAATATATGGTAGAGGAGCCGTAGACGCTAAAGGTATCTTGGCCGCTTTTCTCGGGGCATTAAGAGAGCTCGCTGATAAAGGCTGGCCGATTAAAGGTAGGATAATCCTTGCTGCTGTAGCAGATGAAGAAATCGAAGGTAAGGGTACTAAGAAGCTGATTGCAAGCGGTTTAAGAACAGACTACGCAATAGTTGGAGAACCAACTTCATTGAATGTTTGTACAGCTCACAAAGGTAGACTGGTGATTGAAGTAGATTTTCATGGACGTTCAACGCATGCGAGTACACCTTCTAAGGGCGTAAATGCAATATATTATGCGTCTAGATTTATAGAAAGAATTCAAACAGTAAAACTTGGAGAGAAACACGTTCTCTTAGGATATCCAACTTATACTGTCACCATGATTAGAGGCGGGATTAAGGATAACGTTATCCCAGATAAATGTACGATAACCCTAGACGTGAGGATGCCTCCATCGATGAAGCTCGACAAAACAATTAGAAGTTTGGAGAAGATAGTAAGGAGAGACGTACCTAGAGATAACTATCATATCAGAGTGGTGAATTATATTCCATCAGCGGAAACTCCGAGAAGGAACTTCTTAGTAAAAGTAGCGCAGCAATCGATATTAGAAATATTAGGAATGAGAAGAAATGTGAAAGGTTTCAAAGCTACATGTGATATGAGCTTCATAGTCAATCAAGCAAGAATACCTACAATTATTCTAGGTCCAGGAAGAATAGAACAAGCACACACTATTGATGAATCTATCGAAATATGTGAGCTAGATAGAGCCTCAAAGATATATTCCAGGATATTAGAGAGGATCTTGTCAGGATGAATATCACTCTTACACTTCTACTGATGAACGCTTCTCACAAAACATTATATTACTTTGACGTGCAGCGCCAACTACTTTTAGGAAGTCTCTTATCCTTGCTTGAACGCCATATCTTTCCTCTCTAAACCGCATATGTAGATATATCTTGAATAGGATGAACCAATCCCTCTTAAGGTCTATGTTTCGAGTCAATGCTCTATGGATGAACTCGAAGACTGTGCCAAATGGCTTAAACATCCGTAGAATGGTTTTCCTGTATCTTTCAATATTGTAAAGGTTCTCGACCAAGGCCTCCGCAGAATATAGGCTTGGAATTATTCCCTCTCCCAACATTGGAAATACTGTTCCGATCGATTCACCTACTCCTACTATCTTTTCCATATATATTGGCTGACAATACAAAGGAGGAGTAATCCTTACTGGTCTACCGATCTTCATTAGAACTTCTCCACCATACTTCTTAACGAATTCATCAACAGTTCTGGAATGTCTTTTGAAGTAGTCGCCTGCGCCGACATGATACAGGTTTCCACCTAGAGGGAAGTACCAAAGATATCCAGAAAGTTCTCTAAATGGCTTGATGTAGAAATCGTCGAAAGGTGGATTACTGAATTTAACACGATATTCTACTGTTGGGATAAAATAATCATTCTTCACTTTTGGTAAAAGAGATCTATTGAATCCAGTTGAATCGATTACTAAGTCATATCCGTCTGGCATAGATGTTATTCTACTCCCAAATCTTACTTCACAGTCTTCTAACAAGTCTTCCTCGAATCTCTTCTTATCAAATGTACAAAGTCCTCTCAACTTTATGTGGTGGAGTTCTCTACCGAGATCAACTATCAACTCTTTACCGGTATGTAGTATATATTCTTCAAAGTTTAAACCAACTTTGTTCGCGAAATTCTTCATCATGTTTCTTGAAGTACCCCAGGCGCAGATAGGGAAGTACCTGGAACGGGCAAGCATCTCGTATCCATCAACTCTATACTGGTCTCTAAGCCTGGATAGAAGATATGAACCTGCTACACCAACCCCTACTACAGCGATTCTCAACTTTGAAAATTATGTTGAAACATCCAAATTTAAACTTCAACAAGCTAAAACGATGGAAAAGTAAAATAGGGACGCTACCTCGGTAGGATACGGATAACAATTAAATTCAACCAGTAAACATGTAGAGAATAGGGCCCGTAGCTCAGCCTGGTAGAGCAGCGGGCTCATAACCCGTTGGTCGTGGGTTCGAATCCCACCGGGCCCATCTCATAAGTAAAATTAAGAGATAAGGTGTCTGAATGATTATAGTTACTAAGTGATGAGCATGAAGTTCCCTGGTCAGGTGGTTAAGTTTGTAGGCCTGCTTATAAGTCTAATCTTACTTTCGAATCTTTTAGGCTTGAATAATCTACAGATGTTCTCTCTCCTAGTGTTAGGAAGTATGGTCGGTGCAACTTTGATGTTTTGGAGATATAGAGTTCTCTTCGCGTTTATTGCCTTATCTTTCATGTTAGGTGTAAATTTGATAGATGTAAGATCGATTAAGGATTTCGCGCAACTCGATACAATTCTTTTCCTTGCCTCTATGATGGTTATAGTCGGATACCTTGAGGAAAAAAGATTCTTCGAAGTGCTAATTGATAGGGTCGTGAGGTTTACTGGAGATAGACCTAACATAGTCATGATCTTTTTCTTGGTGATGTCAGCTCTTCTCGCTGCGCTAGTAGATGAGGTTACTTCTATATTAATAATGGTTGCAGTGATCCTAGACTATACTTCAAGGTATAAGATTAATCCCGTCCCCTTCATTGTCATGTCTATATTTGCAACAAACATAGGAAGTTCTGCGACAGTCGTCGGAAACCCTGTAGGAGTAATGATAGCTTTCAATGCAAAATTAAGCTTCACGGAGTTTCTCAGATGGGCTACGCCGACAGCTATAATCTCTTTATTCCTGGTTTTAGTCATATGCCGTATAGTGTTCAAGAAAGAGATAACGGAACTGGAGAAGGCGGTAAGAAATGAAAGAGCCAAAATTGAGGAAATGGAAGAGGTTGTTAAAGAGGCGCCTGATATACGTATACCTGCTTTAATATTTCTTGCCACCATCCTAGGTCTAGTATTCCATACACCATTAGAAGAATTACTTGGACTTACTAAGAATTCCATGCTACTAGGAATACCTTTCTTCTTTGCTGGAATAGTACTCTTCTTAGAGAAGGAGCATGCGAGGGAGATCGTAGAGAGAAGGATTGATTGGTGGACGCTAATCTTTTTCTTGATATTCTTTGCAAGTGTAGGCACATTGAAGCATGTTGGAACCGTAAAAGTATTAGCAGAGATAATATATAATTCGACAAACGGGGTGCTCGAAAACATTATATTGAGTGTTTTTCTTGCTGGGGGGATAATGACAGCTTTCATGGATAATGTTCTAGCAGTTGCTACATGGATACCGATTATCCAAACAATAGGAGAGCTAGGCGTAAACAATTATCCACTTTGGTGGTCGCTTCTATTTACGGGAACATTCTGGGGTAATTTAACGCTCATTGGTAGTACGGCTAACATCGTCGCGATCGGTACATTGGAGAAAAGAATAGGTGTACATCTTACTTTAAGATACTGGATACCCTACGGGGTCGCGGTCACAATACCTACAGTCTTACTTGCTATGTTAATCGTGTTGATCCAGCTTCCTTTAATGTCTGCTTAATCTCCTTTGACACAAGCAATTATTTGTGGCCTGTCATCTCTTAGAGTGATCCAAATCTCGAAACCATGTTTTATCAAGGTTGTAATAACATCACCGTAGGGGAAACGTGCGAAATCTATGACTTCAATCATGAATCCTCCATACTCAGTATGAACCAAGCCCGTTCCAGAAACTATCAATTCAAGGCTCTCCCTTAAATCACGAATGGTCTTTGCTTGTTCCCTACTAGGTAAAGCCGAGCTACTCATACTGGAACCTCGACTACACTCCTTATCCTTACCTCTCAACACTCTTAAGATGTTTCTCTGCTTCTAATAAGTCTTTTTGAGAAGAAACATTTAGGACATTTTAGTATTTAGTCGTACTAGAATAGGATATTCCAGCTTCGTCGAAATCAGAATATTGGAAATGTTTATCTTGTCAGAAATAAAGTAACTCGATGAGGTTTACGGTATGGACTTGATGAATATTATAAAGGGTAGAAGATCTGTTAGAAGCTTCCTAGATAAGGAGGTAAGCCGTGAACATTTGATAACTATTCTCGAAGCAGGGATATGGGCGCCTTCAGGAAGCAATATTCAGCCTTGGGAATTCATATTAATTGATGATGCTACACTAATTAAGAAGATTAAGCTTTTATCTCCTGGACTGTATGGTTTCCCGAAGGCTTTAGTGATCTTATGTGTCAACAAGAAGAAATCAGAGAAAGCTGGGAGGCAGGGTGAAAGCTTAGCCGTTATGGATATCTCGATGGCTGCGCAAAACATGATGTTGATGGCTTATTCTCTAGGTTTAGGGTCTTGCCCAATCGCATCTTTTAATAAGCTGGGCTTAAAACATCTACTCAATATATCTGAAGAAGTCGACCCAGTTTTAATGATCAGTTTAGGCTACCCAAGTGAATGGCCAAGTCCTCCCGCTAGGAGACCATTAGAAGAAGTGGTGCATCTAAATGGCTACGGAAAACATCCTGGAAGATGAAAATTTCCAGCTACTAGCCTTCCTGTTAGCGTCTGCTAGAGGATGCCTAGATGAACCTCCAATATATGGTTCTCTCAGATTGATCGATGCAGCCGAGAAGACAATCAACATAATCATAAGAAAATTCGGGGAGATACAAGAACTCTCTGAAATAAGAAAAAAGATAGAAAAAGCCAGAAGCCTAGTGCTGGCAGATGAGGAAGAGTTCTCAAAGACCTTAGATGAGATCATGATAGATATCTCGAAAATGATTCAGAAAGCATAAAATTCTAACCCTCACATAATTGACACAGATTCAAAATTCAATGACATGCTATAGAAATCCGATAATAAGGATATATTCAAACCCAGTTTGTAATAGGAATAGAGTTGGTTAGCATGGCTTTATCTTTCTCGATATTAGGGACTTCTTTACCAGCCCAACTATTCATCTACCCATTCCTAGGAGTATATGTAGGCCACCTTCTTAGCCCTTTTCATCCTTGTCTGGTAATGACGGTGGAATACTATAGGCCTGAATATTCCAGGGTATACAAGTAGATTGCATCATCAGC
Source organism: Candidatus Geocrenenecus huangii (assembly GCA_023268155.1). Classification (GTDB taxonomy): domain Archaea; phylum Thermoproteota; class Nitrososphaeria_A; order Caldarchaeales; family Wolframiiraptoraceae; genus Geocrenenecus; species Geocrenenecus huangii. The sequence goes on along the minus strand of JALNKM010000003.1, from coordinate 89,836 downwards.
ATTTTCCACAGTGTTGATAACAGTATTTTTCACGCATGTGTTGTAGTTGTTTGATTCATGCGTAACTACAATTAAATTTCATCAGGCTGTGGTCTTCTCCAAATTTCTTCTAAACTGTTAACTTAGACATTTATCCGGAGCGCATGTTCTCTCCCAGTAAAGCAATGAGAGAAGATGTTCTACCTTATTTTTATTCTAAGATTAGGCTTTTCGAGAACTTCTGGGTTAGCGATATTCTTTGGTGTTTTCCCTTCCAGGGCTAGAAGGATATTCTCAGTAACTATGTCTCCCATATTCTTAAGAGCTTCTAGTGTATGAGATGCTGTATGATGCGTGATGACGATATTGTCAAGCTGTAATAGCTTATTATCGGGTGAAGGAGGTTCTTTCTCCATGACATCTAATGCAGCTCCAGCTATCCAATTCTCCTGCAATGCTTTAGCTAATGCTTCTTCATCAATTAGCTCGCCTCGTGCTACATTTATTAAATAGCTATTCTTCTTCATGATTCTTAGTCTTTCTTCGTTTATTAAATGATACTTTTCAGGAGAGTATGATGTAGTTAACACTATGATATCGGAGTTTTTTAGGAGTTCCTCCAGTGACACGAGCTTGACACCTATTTTCGCAGCATCTTCAGGTCTAGCTCGAGGGCTATACGATATAACGTTCATCCCTAAACACTTACTATAGTCCCTATTTTTTCGAATAGCCTCAACCAGATAATCCTAAGATTCTTGACATCTCAGATTCATAACAGATCCATGTAGAGAAATATTTATTTGAATCATTATATCTAGCATTGTAGATGGGGCCCGTAGCTCAGCCAGGATAGAGCACCGGAAGAAGCTGGGAAGCTTCTGGTGAAGCTTTTAACCTAGAGTTGAAGAAACCCGGGGGTCGCGGGTTCAAAGCCCGCCGGGCCCGCATTCAATATATCTATGTCTCTTCAATGATTAACTGGCTTGGAAAAAGGCTAAGTAGGAGTTTTGTCTTCTAATATGTGGTTCATCCCTTTCAGGCTTCATCATCTTCTTCAGAACCCGGACTCCAATCATCAACTAAATAGATAGCAAGCCTGCTTATATCCAATATCATGAGAAAACTATGTAGAATGCCCTAAATGCACCCTGACTCAATAAAATAAAGCATGGAAAATCATGAAAAAGCGATAAAACATATTCTACCGGAAGACCTCGTAGAGGTAGATCATGGAAGTAAGTAGACAAAAGATCATCTCTTGAGTGATTTTAGATGTCAAAATAGGTTACAGAAGTGGAGTATGCGGCCGCCGGGATTTGAACCCGGGACCACTGGCTTTCTCCATAATCGGATTGTTCGGAAGGCCAGTGTCCTTCCAGACTAGACGACGGCCGCACTACGAATATTCTATGTAAAGCCTGTATTTTTGTTTAACTTTATTCTATCTGGGATTCCAAGTCATTTCAAAGTATTTCTTAGCGAATACTGTTGTCTAATTCATTTTCAGCGTACTCTCTCTTAGATAAATCCTACTGCCTACAACTTTTTACAGGGAAGATGGGGGTCGAAGCCATTATACAAGAATTCAGGAAACAGCTCGAGTTAGTAAAACTGGAATACGATAATTCTGAAAAGAAGGTTACGTTACTGAAGGATGTTCAGCGGCTCGTTCTACCTGGAAAAGTCTTCGAGAACCTGAGGAAGGGGGCCACTTTGACGATTAGCAAGTGGGCGGCATCTAAACTCGAGGAAGCAGGGATAGTAGAGTGTGGAGACAAGATCATGGATTTGAAGACCCTGATACAGTTAGAATGGAAGGAGAAAAACAATCCTGGAGAATTACAAGAACTACCCAGATATTTCTATCTAATGTCCAGAGAAGACATGGATAGGCTAGACCAGAATACAAAGAACATAATAGTTGATATAATCTCTTTAAGGCTTAACAAGATACTTGGATTCGCATCTAAGAGGATTGACGTAAGCTTGGTTGAAAATCTTACGAGAGAAGAAGAGCTGCTCTATGATACTTTAAGGAATATAATCGACGAATGGTTGAAGTCGGCCTCGCCTGTAGGGGTGAAGTAGAAATGAGTAGCATCGCACGTATTGAAGACAGGATTAATGAGTTCTTCAAGCAGGAGAAATACCGTTCAATAATAGCGAGGTCTGCAGCTCAGAGAGCGACGAGTATAGCTCTAGACTTCAACGACTTAATAATCTTCGATGAAGAATTAAGTCACCTAGTCGTGAACGAACCATTGAAGTACCTGCCTCTACTCGAGAAGGCCGCATGGAATCAACTGAGAATAGAAGATCCCGAGTACGCTAGTCAGGTCAAGGAATTCAAAGTAAGAATATACAATATCCCGGAGGTTATGTTGATTAGAGATATAAGAACATCACATTTGAGAAAACTCATCGCTGTCGATGGACTGGTTGTGAGAGCCAGCTCAGTTAAGCCTATCATAAAGACCGCCGTCTTCAAATGTAGAGCATGCGGCACTGAACAGACTATCTCACAAGATGGTCAGAGACTAATCCTACCCGAATCATGTAATAGTATAAAGTGTAGAGGAAGAAAGCAGAAATTCGAGTTACTAGAAGATAAGAGTGAATACTATGACTACCAAATAATTGGTGTTCAGGAGAAGCCGGAAGACCTGCCGCCTGGCCAGCTGCCTAGAAGTTTGGACATAGGGTTAAGGGGGGACTTAGTAGATAAAGCTAGACCAGGCGACAGAGTAATAGTAACGGGAATACTTTATGCAATACAAGAGAGGGCGGTCGAAGCACCATTAAGGACCTCGAAAATGTATCTTGAAGCAGTAAGTATAGAGACAGCAAGCAAGGAACCTGAGGCACTCCAGATAACTCCCGAAGAAGAAAAAATGTTTAGAGAAATGTCCCGTTCTCCAGACATACATCAAAAACTTATAGAAAGCATAGCTCCATCCATATATGGTTTAGAACACATCAAGAAGGCAATAATGCTAGCACTCTTCGGTGGAAGGACGAAACAATTCCCAGATGGTGTAAAAGTAAGAGGAGATATACATGTTCTACTAGTCGGAGATCCTGGAACAGGTAAGAGCCAGCTATTAAGATACGCAGCACAGATAGCGCCCAGAGGAGTCTACACATCAGGTAGAGGGTCTACAGCAGCCGGATTAACAGCAGCTGTTGTAAAAGACAAGGGAGGAAACATGATCTTGGAGGCTGGCGCTCTGGTCTTAGCCGACATGGGTGTCTGCTGCGTAGATGAAATCGACAAGATGAGGCCTGAAGATAGAGTCGCTATACATGAAGCGATGGCACAGCAGACGATCAGCATCGCGAAAGGAGGAATCGTGGCCACCTTAAATGCTAGAACCTCCATACTTGCAGCAGCGAATCCAGAGCTTGGAAGATACAACCCCTACGAATCCTTCACCGTCAACGTCAATCTACCAATCACGATACTGTCAAGATTCGATTTGATATTCGTGCTTAGGGATGAGCCTATCCCAGAGCAGGATCAGAAAATCGCTACACATATTCTCAGCTTACAGAGTAGGTCTACGCCATCCTCGGAGCCTCCGATAGAACCTGAAGTCTTGAAAAAATATATTGCATACGCTAAGAGGATTCAGCCTGAGTTATCTCCACGTGCAGCTAAACTCATAGAAAACTTCTATCTTCAGATGAGAAGCATATACCAGCAGACTTCAACCATAGCTATTACAGCTCGTCAACTCGAATCCTTGATCCGGTTAGCTGAAGCAAGAGCTAGAGCCGCTCTAAGAGATTACGTTACCGAAGAAGATGCACTAGACGTTATTGACCTAATGAAGAAAAGCTTGTCAGAGGTTGGCATAGATGTCGAGACGGGAAAACCAGATATAGATGTTATATTGACCGGGAAGCCGAAGAGCATTAGAGACAAGTTTAGCACTGTCCTGAAGATCATAGGAGAGATCCAGGAAAAGAAAGGATACGTGGAAGATGCCGAACTTAGAGAAGCTCTAAAAGAGTACGGAATAGATGATCAAGAGATCAAGATGATCTTAAACAGGTTGCTTAGCGACGGAAAACTATTCACTCCTAAACCTGGAATATACAGATTGACATAAACAAAAATACTGGGATTCTCTGAGAATGGAGACATCCATGTTCTTAATAGTTTGGATAAAACTCTGGCCAGCGTCTTCTCAGATTACTTACCGAGAGAGCATGAGGAACTTCCGGTAGAAGACTATATGAGAAACGATGGAAATACTTTATCTACTCATAGCAACTCAGAAAATATTTGGAGGAAGACTTAATTGAACCTAAGAGAACTGCCTGTCCCGAAATACGTATTGGACAATCTCGCTAAGAAAAACGTTACCGAACTTTATCCCCCTCAGGAAGAAGCTATTAAAGCAGGAATACTTGAAGGAGAGAATATCATACTTTCTACTCCAACCGCTTCAGGTAAGACTTTAGCCGCTCTCCTCGCTGCATCGACCCATCTATCTAGAGGGGGTAAAGTCCTATATCTAGTCCCTCTAAGAGCTCTAGCATCTGAGAAAATCGTAGAGATTAACGATATCTTATGTACTGGCTCAAGTTTTAAGTCAGCCATCTCTACAGGTGATTATGATTCTTCAGATCCATGGCTTCAAACATTCGATATTATTGTATCAACGAACGAGAAAGCTGACAGCCTCTTAAGGCATGGAGCTCAATGGATCAAAGATATATCACTTGTTATATTAGATGAACTCCACCTAGTAAATGATAGTGAACGTGGCCCCACATTAGAGATCGTAATAACGAGACTTAGAAGAATACTGCCTAAAGCTCAGTATATTGGGTTAAGCGCAACGATAAGCAATGCAGAGGACTTAGGTGAATGGTTAAACGCAAAGGTTATCAAGTCAGATTGGAGGCCTGTCCCGTTGAAGGAAGGAGTATTGACTGATTCTACGATCGAATTCGAAGATGGAGAAATCAAGGAATTGAATGTCCTCCACAAGAATGTGGTTGTAAATGCTATCCTAAACATAGTCGAGGAGGGTGGTCAAGTCTTAGTCTTCGCTTCCACGAGAAAGAAAGCTGAAGACTACGCATACAAGATAGCTCAAGCATTTAATGAAAGACTAGACATAATTTCATGGGAGGAAAGAGAGATGCTTAGAGAATATTCAACTGAACTAATATCGGAAGAGAGAAGCGGCTTTACTGAAAATCTAGCTAGGCTTGTAGAAGCGGGTGCAGCATTCCATCACGCTGGGTTGGCCTCTTATCATAGAAAGATAATTGAAGAAGCTTTCAGAAACAGGGTTTTGAAAACCGTCGTAGCCACGCCAACTCTGGCTGCGGGAGTAAACCTCCCTGCTAGAATGGTCTTGATAACTGAGGTTAAGAGGTATGTTCCCGGATATGGATACCAGAAGATCCCCGTGATAGAGTATAAACAATTCTGCGGTAGAGCTGGTAGACCTAGATACGATGAGATAGGATACGCTGTAACAATATCTAGGACGGAAGAGGAAAAGAACTACATTATCCAAGAATACGTCAACGGCGAGCTTGAGAAGATCGTTTCTAGATTATCTTCAGAAAAGCATTTGAGAACACATGTTCTGGCGATAATATCTTCGGCTGAGGTTGAAAGTATCTCCAACCTGCTGAGATTCTTTGAAGAAACCTACCTAGGTTACCTATACGGTTCAAGGGTTGTAAGGAGCAAGATAGAGTCAACTCTAGAGTTTCTGAAGTCATATAGATTTATTGAGATAGATGGAAATCGCTTAAGAGCTACGAAGCTTGGAGTTAGGGTCTCCCAACTGTACATTGATCCTCTAACAGCTAAGATATTGCTTGAAAATTTTGAGAAAGCCGGCTCCATAGTGAACACGTTCGGGATGCTGCATCTAATTGCTTTTACTCCTGAGGTCCCAAGAATACCCATGAAGAAATTAAGCACCTCAATTCTAGAAGAGTATGTAGAGAAATATAGAGATGGGATGATTATTCCTCCAGCAGATGCCGATGACCCCAATTATGATGAATACCTCGATGCCGTAAGGCTATCAATGGTGCTAGAAGGATGGATAGAAGAACTTCCGGAAGCGGAGCTATACGATAGATTCGGTGTACAGCCTGGAGACATGGCCGCTTTAAGAGAAACCGCTGAATGGATTGCATACTCAGCATCTCAGATAGCTAAGGTTTCTGGAAATACAAGGTTCGTCATACCTTTCGAGAAGCTGTCGGAGAGGATCAAGCACGGTGTTAGAGAAGAACTCTTACCTCTTACTAGATTGAAGGGCATAGGAAGAGTTAGAGCGAGAGCATTATACAGAGCTGGATACACATCTATAGAAAAGCTTAGAGCTGTAACAGTCGAAGACTTAACGAGAGTCTTGGGAATAGGTAGAAGGATAGCTGAGAAGATACTTGAACAGGTCTAGACAAGATCGATAGATTATCTAAGCTCATTCAATCTCCTATAGAACTCGTATACCGATTTCTCTTGATTCTGTTCAATTGAACCAGGTCTAATCTTTCTAATAATGCTTATAGCTTCTTCAGGCGGGATCTTCTTCTTAGCTATCAAGTATGATGCAAGAGCCGTCCCTGTTCTACCTAGACCGGCTGCACAATGAACTAGCACTCTGCCCCCAGCCTCAACCTCCTTTATTACTTCATTGACTATCCTCTCCAAGACCTCTACGGAAGGAGCCGAGTGATCTTTTATCGGAAAATGCATATACTTTATGCTAAGAGTTCTCGTCCATTCATCCGGTAAAGGCGACTCAGTTAATGATATTATCATGGTGATTCCCTTTTCCCTCACCCATTTAACTTGGTCGAAGTTTATGGGTCTACCTGAGCCTGCAACATATTCATCTATCCAGCCGAAACGGTGTGGCGTATCTTCAAAGATGGATCTTATCCTTCTATATACGTCTCCCGCCAAGCTCATAGATTATCTTTTAGAGAAGGTACTAAAATATAATATCTCTTTCCATGCTGTAGTGACTATGTGTGGGAAATATTTTTCATCCAGCTTTAACAACATTTTCTGGAATGACCGACCTTCTTTACTTGAGAGATTGCTATCTTCGTGAGTTCGAAGCAATAGTAATAAACGTGAAGGATGAAGGTATCGTACTTGATAAGACGGCATTTTATCCTGAAGGCGGTGGTCAACCGAGTGATTCAGGCTGGATAAAATGGGGGATGCATCGGTCGCAGGTCAAGAATGTCTTAAAGAAAGACGAGCATGTATATCACGTAGTAGAAGGGCTGATGCCTAGTAAGGGTACGTTAGTGAGAGGCATAATAGATTGGGAGAAAAGATACAAGCACATGCGTTATCATACAGCGTTACATATTCTTGCAGGAGTCGTATACCATTTATACAATTCCACCATAACGGGAAGCCAGATCAGTGAAGATAAAGCTAGAATAGACTTCACTTTAGAAGATCTAGGTAAAGAAAAAGTTGAGAGGATAGAGTTTGAGGCGAACAAGATTGTAGATGAAGGTAGAGATGTCAAGATTAAGTTTATACCGAGGGAAGAATTAGTGAATAATCTCCAGCTGATTCGGATAAGACCTGAGCTTATACCGAATCTGCCTGTCTTGAGAGTAGTTGAGATAGAAGGATTCGACGCTCAACTAGATGGTGGAACACACGTATCGAATACCAGAGAAGTGGGGAGAATAAAGATATTAAAAACCGTCAACAAAGGAAAGTTCAATAAGAGATTAGAAATAGTTTTAATGTAAATCCGTGGAGAGATATTGTATGGAGCTAGTTGCTGGCCCATCATCTCTTGAAATCGCTTACAAGATATCAAATATCTTGAAAGCAGACCTTATAGAAGTTGAACAGAAATTCTTCCCAGACTCTGAAAGTTATATTAGGATAAAAAAATCTGTGAAAAATGAGGACGTAGTCATAATACAAGGCATGCATCCACCGCAGGATACACACATAATCCAGACATTTCTGCTTATTGATACCTTACTAGACTTGGGGGCGAGTTCAGTTGAGCTAGTTTCACCTTATCTCGCTTATACCAGGCAGGATAAGAGATTCCTAGATGGCGAAGCAGTTAGCTTCAAGACATTGTTGAAGATACTGCACAAGCTAGGATTAAAGAAAACATACACGGTAAACATTCATTGTCCTTGGATAATCCAGGAATCGCCGACCCCTATCATAGACCTGAGAGGGGAGAAACCTCTGGCGGCTCATATTAAGGAGCACAGGTTTAGTAAGCCAGTCGTAATCTCCGTCGGGAAGAAAGGTCTAGATATGGCCAAGATGGTAGCAGAACAACTAGGAGTAGAATATGCTTCAGCTCAATCCGAAAGGGATAGGGTCACAGGTCAGGTAAAAGTAGAACTTGACGGTCTTCCAGGAATAGAAGCAATAGTGGTCGACGACATAATAAGTACGGGTGGGACGATGGTTGAATTAATCAAGCTCCTGAAAAGGCGAGGCTTCAAGAAGATTTATGCAACATGTATTCATGCTCTGTTAGTTGGTAACGCAGTCGAGAGAATCTTTAACGCAGGCGCTGATAGGATAATAGCATCGGACACCGTCCCGAACAGGTTTACGGAATACACGGTTGCAGGCATAATCTCCGAGGAACTAAAGAAAAAGTATGGATGAAAGATATCTTTTCTTGTTATCAGGTGTTGATAAAGAATTACCTTTCGGAGAGATTAAAGCAGTATTATCTCTACTCCACCCACAGCATAAGATACTCAAGAGAGAAGGAAGAATACTCATCGCGGAAACATTAGGCAGCGTTGCAGGAGAGGTCGTGGATAGAACTGCGTATACGAAGATGTCGGCTCAGCTACTATTCGAGACGGAGACTACTGAAAAAGACATCTTATCTGCAGTTGATATTTCCACAATTAAAGATATTGTCCAATCCGATTCGACCATACTCGTGAGGGGGGTAACCATAGATGGTGTAAGCCTTAGAAAAACAGAGCTTGAGAAAGAGATTGGAAGCCTAATAATCGATAGCATACCTGATCTAAAAGTAGATCTAAGAAATCCGGATTACACAGTAACGTTCATTTCATCTCCTGAAAAAACATACATAGGAGTAATAAGAAAGACTAAACCTAAAAGATTCTTCTACTATAGGGTTGCGGGGAGAAGGCCATTCACACTACCCTCTGCTATGCAACCCGACCTTTCAAGATGTTTAGTCAATCTAAGTCGAACGAAGATCGGTGGTAGGATACTAGATCCATTCTCTGGGACAGGAGGAATAATGGTCGAAGCGATACTTCTCGGATACGAAGTCTACGGCGTAGAACTGAAGAAGTGGATAGCTTTGGGATCTTTAAGAAATCTAAGATACTACACTCCGGGTCTAGAAAACATAATTGTAGGAGACGCTAGGAAACTAATGTTTAGGAGATTCTTTGATAGTGTGGTTACAGACCCGCCCTATGGAAGGTCAACAACGGTACTAGGTTATTCTTTAACCAACTTACTAGAAGCATTTTTCTTCGAAGCAAAAGAACACCTTAAGGATGAAAGCACAATAGCCTTGGTGACACCTGAGGAAATAAGCATTGAGGACATTGCAACGGACGCAGGATACAGGTTACAAGAATATTATAAGATAAGAATACATAGAAGTCTGATAAGAAAAATAATGGTGTATGTATGAGTACGTTGAGGCTTACTTTCCTCGGTACAAGCGGGGGTACTCCAAGCGTTAGCAGGAGTCTCCCATCAATCGCTGTAAACTATGGTGGGGAGCTTATACTATTCGATTGTGGAGAATCAACCCAGAGGCAGATGATGAAAGCAGGCGTAGGATTCAAGAGCAGATTCACCATATTCATAACACATCTTCATGGAGATCACGTATTAGGCCTGCCAGGCCTACTTTATACTCTCTCTATGCTGAATAGGAAAGAACCCATCACAGTCTATGGACCTAGAGGGATAGAAGACCTCATAGAAATGTTTGAGGAAACTAGATATGGAAAAATACAGTTTGAAGTAGAAGTTAAAAGATGTAGTGAGGGATTAATACATCAATCGAAAGAGTATGAAGTTGAGGCCATTAGGTCTAATCACACGATCGAGGCCTTCTGCTACATGTTTAGAGAGAAGAGTAGGGTTGGAAGAATGAATGTAGGTTTTCTTGAAAGCGTCGGGCTACCTCGAGGACCTTTGTGGGGGAGGCTTCAGAGAGGAGAACCGGTTGAATGGGGTGGAAAGACTATTATGCCTGAAGAAGCTGTCGGACCGCCACGTCCCGGTAGAAAGATAGTCTATACAGGAGATACTTCTCCTGATGAGAGGATTGCTGAATTTGCGAGAGAAGCGGAAGTATTGATTCATGACTCAACGTTTGATTCAAGTTATGAGAGAGAAGCTGCAGAACAGGGACATTCAACTTCAAGACAAGCGGCTGAGATTGCTAGAAAAGCAAGAGTGAAAAGGCTATATTTATTCCATATAAGCCCTCGATACGAAAACAATTCAGAGAAGCTACTTCTAGAAGCTTTAAGGATATTCCCCGAGACGTTTCTTGCAGAAGACTTCCATGTATATGAGGTCCCATACACTGATTAGATCGTCGGAACCCGCTCTTATCCTACTCGGTTAACCATTCAATCAACTTATCTATGTCGTCGGCTTCTACTTCTACTTTTATCGGAGGTAGAGGAGATTCCGTAAAAGGTTCAGTGAAAGATGCCTGCCTAGCATAGGCTGCCTGCTTATTCATATGGAATACCATTCTGCCATTAAGGTTAGACTGTCTCAGAATACTTCTCGCAGCAGCTCTAATCCTCCTGTTCCTAAACATGTTCTTTAAATTCTCTAGAGATTCTAGACCGGCTCCCTCGCCGACTACGATCTGTACACCTCCCCTATCCTCTAGATAGAAATTAATGGTTGGGAACAAGTTCTTCGCCGCCTGGATGACTTTTTCACTACTTTCAGTAGGGTAAACCTCGGCCTCAATCCTAATCTTCATACCGCCGGTCATAACATATATGAAGGGAGAATAAAAATACTTAATGTACAAAAAACCATGAATACCTCAAGTAGGGCTGACATAGAAAATCTTAATAAATGAAGAAGCAAGAAACTAAATTAGATGATGTGTCTGACCAGGCTGACCATTAAGGGATGATTGAGATCTTGAGCGCTGATCTACACCGTTAGTGGTATGCCTTCGGTTATCAAGATAAGCAACTAGGTTAAGAAGACGCTAGATGATTTGAAGATTTCATACATGCCTTATGGTTGAGGAGTGTTATCTGATTAGAGTATATATCTTGTAGAGCGTCATGACCACTATGAGGATCCCGAAGATTTGTTTAACTCTTTTACTCGGAATATAAAGACTCGTAATTCTTGCACCAGCAAAAGACCCAAGTGCTCCTACTATGAGGAGTGGCAATGTTAACGTGATATTCCATTGGGCAGCCGGTAAATGCGGTATGAGAGATGAAAATGAAGGAGGAGTTACCGCAAACGCGTTTATGCCGGCAGCCCTCTTCGGGTCAAATCCAACTAGGATAAGAGTGGGCATAAGTAGAAATCCAGGGCCGACGCCGAGAAATCCAGAGAGTATTGAGATGGGGATGGCGAGTATAATTGCTACTCTGAAATTCTCTTTACCCATGCGTTCTTTAACAGGCTTGAACAATCTATATGCAAGGTACATAACTGAGACAAAATAGACAAGCCACACGTAGATCTGGTCTATAAACTGTACGAGATAAGCTCCGATAGGCGCGGATAGAGTTGTTACGATCGCCAGTGTGACAGCCTTCCTCCAGTCTACAAAGCCGCTGCTCGCAAAACCGTATGCAGAAAACATTGCAGTTACACCATTCAACAGAAGGCTGAGGGGCTGTACTTGATGAATAAGGTCGGGAAGAAATAGTCCAAGGAATGGCACCGCTGCAAAAGCAACGCCAAGCCCTAGCATCCCTGAGATCGTAGCAAGAATGAGTAAACCAATAGTAACAATGATGAAATCCTGAGTCATCGTGGAAGAGAAATAGGAAGAAATGTATTAATAAGTATTAGTTCTGAGAATCTGACGCTTTCTAGGTGAGCATCGTCAACATCTTCATTCTGCTATGATACGGCGTAGAGTATGAACAACAATCATTAACCAGATGGTCTATTCTGCTGACTTCTTAGACTATTGGTATTAGTTGAGGCATCAGAGTTTCTTTCTTGGTTTGTAATGCGTAGAGGTGGGTTCTAGGATTGACCCCGAAAAGCATCAGACATCCATGCATCCTTAAGAGTTTCAGGTGTACATAAGCTATAGAGGAGAGTTTAACAGTAACTCTAGGATGGGAAGATTTATCGAGAAATAATAGAAGTCCGTTCCTCCTCCTTGTCCACGCAGATATTCTAGAGAGTAACTTCAGGGCGTCCTCACACATATAATTAAAGCATAAAGAATCTATACTTAGAAGAATGTTGGGAGGATTACCGGGAGCCTCGTAAAGGGATTCAGCGGTCTCTTTAAGCTTATCCACCAAGTATCCTATGCCTTCTAGTGGATCATAAGCTACTACATATTTCTTATAGGGTTCCTCCAACGCATCTTTCTGTAAGAAACATCTAGTAAGCCTGGTTCTTTCTTCTTCTGCGATTAAGAAGTTCTCATTAAATACATCTAGATCTCTCAGTGTGCTACCCATTCCTGGAAGAGTTATCACCGGCCTACCCTTTGAAATAAAGCTAGCAGGACAAGGCCATACTATCAGCCTATATTGTTCTCTACTTACTTTGGGCTGTATCTCCAGAAGGACAGTGGAGCCTTTACCGTATCCTCCTATTGTCTCGTCTAGGTCAGGTATCTCCGTTGAGTAAATAGATTCTGCATATGGCTGCGGGATTATTCTAGCTGGTTTACCGGTTTTCTGAAACTCTGTGTCTGCTAGTACCTGGAATCCTCGATATAATGTGAAGCAGCTATCATGCCTGAAGAAGGGTAAATCATAACAGAGATTGAAACCGTAAAGTTAACACTAAAGCCAACTCCTAAACACGATGTCAGTCACTCTACAAATGTCTTGGAGAATACCTGCTGGCGGCAAAGTCATAAACATTTTAGATCTATTCTTTAAGCTATTCCAAGATACATCTTGGCTAATTCAGGATGATGTAGTAATTCTTGTGCCGAACCTTCGAACCTCATGGTGCCACTTACAAGCAGATATGCCTTATCACCTATTTCCAATGCCTTTCTAGCTACTTGCTCAACCATGACTATGGTCAATCCGAGCTCGTCTCTAAGTTGTGTGACTTTCTCCATTACTTTTTTGACCATTATCGGCGCTAGATCTGTAGACATTTCGTCGAGTAGCAGGATCTTTGGTCTCTTCATCAACGCCATACCTATTGCAAGCATCCGTCTTTCTCCACCACTCAAGGTGCCCGCCTTCCTTTGAATAAAATCTCTCAAAACGGGAAACATATCGAGTATCTCCATCATTCTGTTTTTTACTTCATTTGAGGGCAGGAGATATCCAGCAATTTTCAAATTCTCTTCAACCGTTAGTTCTGAGAGAACGTTACCCATCTGAGGTAGATAAGCTAATCCCATCTTTGCGATCTTATAAGTTGGTAGTCCATTCAATTTCTTTCCTTCGAAAAAAATGCTGCCATCATGTATCGTAGCCAAACCCATTATACTGTTTAGGAGAGTTGTCTTACCAGCACCATTCGGACCAACCACAACCGTTATCTTCTTTTCTTCAGCCTTGAAATTTATATCGAATAAAACCTTTATCTTTCCATATCCAGAATAGAGTGAAGAAGTCTCAAGCATTGCCGTACTCCTTCACCCCAGATACACTTCTATCACTCTCGGATTCTTCTCGACCTCGCTCGGCGAGCCTTCAAATATCACGCTACCACGATCCATAACATACACGTAGTCTGCAAAGGGTAAAGCAATATCAATTCTATGCTCTATGAGCAGGAAGGTTACATTCCATGTTTCCTTAATGTTCCTAACGTATCCAAGTATGTCTCCAGCATATGCAGGATCTACACCTCCGATGGGTTCATCTAAAGCGATAAGCTTAGCCCCGGTAGCTAATGCTCTAGCAACTTCAAGCATCTTGAGTTGAGCGCCTCCGAGCTTGAAAGCTTCATAATACCACAAATCGTCTAGACCAACCTTGGCGAGTATCTTGAAGGCTCTCTCAATACTCTCTTCTTCTCGGCTTAGCCATGTCATTCTCAACGGAGCTTTGATAGGTGATTCAGCATCACTTTTTAGAGAAGCCAACACATTCTCTAATACTGTAAGCTTTAGGAAAGGTTGAGGTATCTGGAAAGTTCTAACAAACCCCTCTCTATATATCTTATGGGAAGGCCATCCCGTAATATCTTTACCGAGGAAGTATATCTTACCCGAGTCTGGTTTAAGAACACCCGTACACAGGTTTACTAATGTTGTCTTACCTGCACCATTAGGTCCAATAAGCATAGTTATTGTTTTCTCTAATACGTTTATGTCAACATTATTTACAGCTAACAGCCCACCGAATGATTTTGTTAGACCTTCTGTCCACAAAACTCGTTTACTTGCATCCATAAATCTCAACCATCAATTAAAAAAATTGGGATTTAAAAGTATCTTTTTATTGATAGTACCTTCCACGCATGCTACTTTACGGCCGCCAGCCACCAGTCAGCCCATTCTATCTTATCCGTTGCTCCCCGCCATACGCCCGCTATCTTCCAATCGTATCCTGTATCGGTCGTCCAAGGAATCCATAACTCGTAGTCTGCATAAGCTCTATCACCCGCTTTGTCGAGTTCGAATGACCCTGAAGCACCTATATACCTCTTTACGACTTCGGGGAGTATTGCTTTTACCGCTTCTGAATCGTATTTATCTACAAGATCTATCGCTAAAGCTATAGTCCACAATGCATCGTACGAATTGTACGCATAAGGTTCTGGATCTCTGCCAAGCTTATCCCTAACATATTTTTTCACTTTCTCCGTATGCGGTGAGACGCCTGGTGTGCCAATAGGGCTGAGGAACTGGACCTTGATACAGAATTCTGCCAGTTCTCTTTCTTTAACTAGACCGCTAACGCCCGCGGTCCCATCGGACCCAACCCATTTAACCTCTGAAAGTATTGGATATGCTTTCGCTGCAGCTATGAACGCAACCATCTCTTCGAATCCCACAGCATCTATACCTATCTTATCTTTCCCATACTTTCCAGCAAGATCAGTTATTAGGCTTGAAAGCTTTGCGACTTCTGCGGAGAATTCTTTCGCAGCTGGGTCGTATCTTACACCTTCTATAACATCGCCCGCTTCTCCTGTCTTCTTCAAGATATTCAGGAAGGCTTCACGAGTAGCGCGTGCCAGACCGTCTCCCCATGTATCTCCTCTCCATACTTGTACTAAGTATCTAACTCCTTGATCGTAAGCTACTCTAGCAGCAGCGGGGCCTTGTATTAGGTCGGTCGTAATGTATCTATACACCCAGTCGCCTTCGATTGCCAGTGCAGGACTAGTTGAAGATTGAGAAATAACCAATATCTTGTTAGTGTCTGCATAAGATTTGATTTCACTGACTTCAGCGCTACTCATCGGTCCAATTATGAACTTGATGCCCTTCCCATGTAGGGTCATCAATTTATCAAGTGCCGTCTTAGGGTCTGTTGCAGTATCTTCTACATAGAGCTTAATATACCATTCTTCACCTCTCGCTTTCAGCCAATCGTTTATTTCTTTTTCAGCAAGCTCCAAAGCAGCTTTATCATTTTCTCCGTAGCTTGACAATACCCCCGTAAGCGGAAGAAGAGCACCTACAGCAACCTCACCTTTTAAGGCTGGAGCTACGGCTGTTGCCTGAGTCGGTGCAGCAGTAAGTCCGGCTACTACGTATCCTACAGCAACTCCTATTATCAACCCTATTACTAGGAGAACGATAGCCATCGCTTTAGATACTCCCGCTATATTCATAATTCATCACCAATCTTTTCTTGTGATATGAGACATAAGCGTCGCTTAAAAATTTTTCTTCTTTTGACCTCTTGAACTTAGAGATTGAAATCTGTGCACGCAAAGGGTCAACGCTATTCTTATAGCTTAGATGAAATATCTAATCCTAATGAAAGTTGAGGTAATCCCGAAATGCTTGACTTAGTTCTTAAAGCTTTTGCATATTCTGGAGGGATAGCTCTTACAGCGGCAGGCATTACTTTAATCTATATGGCGACGAGAACATTTAATTTCGCGCATGCATCAATGGTTGGATGGGGATTCTACATAGTGTTTGCTGGTTACTCTCTACTTGGAGGTACACCCTACTTCTATGTTCCACTTGCTGCATTATTCTCTGGACTTATAGGTGTTATAATCTACTTTGGAGTTAACAGGTATTTACTAAAGGTAGGTGCATCGCCGATTACACTCATGATGTCTACTCTAGGCGTAGACCTGATACTACTTGCATCCATAAACATCTTTGCAGATTACTTGACCGAAGTTCATAAACTTGCTGCAAGGTATTTTGTTCTAGAGTTAAAAGACATCTCGCTAGGAGAGGTAAACGGCACAAGTATTCGTGCTATCCCGTTCATAACTATAATTGTTGTTGTCTTGACGATTGTGGGATTACATCTGTTTTTGACGAGGACGAAGTTCGGTATCGCTGTTAGGGCAACGATTGAGAATACATCATTAGCTACTATCCTAGGAATTAATCCAGAGAAGGTTTATGTTCTCTCATGGTTTCTAGGAGGAGCACTTGCAGGATTAGGGGGAGGATTGTTATCCATTACGATAAGCGGTTACCCTGTAATCGGCATGACCATCATTGTAACGATGTTCGCGGGATCAATAGTCGGTGGATTAACAAGTGTTTTCGGAAGCCTTTTCGGAGGGTTCCTAGTGGGGTTAAGCGAGTATCTCGGGATCACGGGGCTTTCATTAACTCTTGGAGGATGGATTCTGGCCTACAGAATGGTTATACCCTTAGCCGCAATGGTTCTGACTCTTCTTCTTTATCCTCAAGGTCTAGCTGGTATAAAGATTAAGAGGCTCTCTTCACAATCTACTAGGGTTAAGCCCCCTCAAGGTATAATGAAAGAGGAGGTGTGAAAGAATGGTATTAGAGATTCATCCTATAATACTCAACATCTTAGTAAACTTTGCGATAGGATTGATAATTACAGTTAGCTTAAACTTAGAAGTTGGAATAGCTGGGATATCTCAGTTTGGAAGAGTTCTTGCAGTAATTACTGGTGCAATAGTCGCTGCAGCTATTCCCGGAAGGATACTCGCCTCAATGTTCGGGTTACCTGCTGGAGCCGAGTATGCAGACCACATGATAAACTACAAGATAGTTGACCAGATAAATAGAATTTTAGCGGTGAACTTATCACTCTCTATCGGTCTGCTATTCTTAACATTAGTTGTTGCAGCTATCTTAGGTGGTATAATAGGATACATATGCTCTTACCCTGCTCTAAGATTGAAAGAAGCATATCTAGGAATAACTTTGCTCGCTTTTGGAGACGTGCTGAATACTATAGCATGGAATGTTGAATCGATAGCAGGAGGGACACAGGGAGTAAACGTACCAGACGTTTTCAGATGGATTGGTGTAGGCCCAGAAAGATACTTTGGAGTAATCCTAATCCTAATCGGATTCGGATTATTAGCGTTCATATTTGTTGAAAGACTGATAAGGTCTCCTTTTGGGAGAGCATTAAAAGCAATGAGAGATTCCGAGATTGCAGCAGCAGTATACGGTAAGGATATTGTTAGATTAAGAGCGCAAGCATTAATTGTTGGTGGAGCTCTCGCCGCTATCGGCGGAGCTCTATGGGCTCTATATACTGGTAGCTTCAAAGCAGTAACGTACACTAGGCTTACATGGACTTTCTGGCCATGGGCCTACATGATGCTTGGAGGCACAGGGAACAACTTAGGCATGCTGGTTGGAGTATTCGCCTTCTCAGTATTGAGAACAATGATATATTCATACAAGACGGAGATGACGGCCTTCATACCTATCAGCCCTCAATGGTTTGAGTACATCTTAGTAGGGTTGGTAATTATAGTGATGGTGTTATTTAGACCTCAGGGACTTCTACCAGAGAAGCCTGCATTAACTCTTCCAAAGAATAGGATCGAGGAGATCATGAAGAGAATAAAAGAAGCTGAAAAACGATAAATACTTCTTTACTAATAATGTATATGATTTTCTAAAGCTTGAATACTATCTTTTCATATCCGTTGTAGGGTTCTCCCCTCCTCATCTTCGCGACCATTATCCTATCATCTAATATCTCATATTCTCCAGATATTTCTACTTCCACTATTCTCGCCTCAGAAGGTAGGATCCAGTAAACTTCATAATCATATTCGGCTAATCCCATTTCATAATGGCACTCATACTTGTTTAACCCACTGCACAACTTGGTGTAGAATTCTATCAGGTAGGTTATAGTTGGGAGTTCGGGAGAGCCTCTAAAATCTAGGTCTACCAATAATGCCTCGACTCCTACCTCCTCGTCATTCACCAGCACTTTCTCTTCTCTTAAAAACTCATTCATAACGTTTAGGAGTCTTTCCATCTCCCTTCCATATCCATCTTCATCTTCAATTAGACTATAGTAGTAATGCGCATTATCATAATAGTCAAAGATTAGTATCTCTGAGAAAAGTCCCGAAGTATCTACTCTGAAAAATGCTTGTGCATGTAATGGCTCAACACTCATTACCACACTCATAGATAATGGATAGACTGAATTTAAAATTATAAGTCAACCGAGTTCTCCAACCTCTTTATCAAGAGGATGACTCAGAAAGTTAAATATCTTAAGAAAGGACAACTCATAATTTTTACATGGCGGCATTAGTTAACATGAAGTAGTTAGCGGGGGCTGGATTTGAACCAGCGTTCTCCGGGTTATGAGCCCGGCGGGTTCGCCCTGGCTACCCTACCCCGCTTTTTCCTCCAGTAAATATATTATTGTGGGGGTCTTAATATAGGTTACATCTTCGATGCTTAAGATTGATTTCTTCTAAATAATTTTTGGAATTCTCTTTTGCACTCATCATAATTCATCTTCCTTATCTTTTTTGCTAGATTGATCTCTTCTACCAGATGAGGAAAGAGGTTTTCAGGTGTTGGAAGTTTTTCATCTTTACTTACAAGAGATGTGTATACTAGTGATTGAGCAGCCAGTAGTCTTGCATCTCCGCTTATCGTCTGGTTTAAAATAAATGCTTTAGTAAGACTATCGCCCGGATTCTCACAGTACTCTTGATTTATTATTCTGCACGCCTTCTCAACCAAGTTTACAGTCTCTACTTCTATGTTTAATTTTTCCAGGAATACTGGTAAGAGTACGTGTAGATATCCAGCCTCAACAAGGACTCTTCCATCTTCCTCAAGCTTAGAGATCGCGGCTGCTCTCATGTAATCTCTTAACTTAAATCTCTCAGAATCTTTGATAACGAATTGTATCACCTTTTCTACTACATGATCAAATTTTCCCCTCATCAATTCTTCTTGAAACTCGATGAGTTTTCCAACTGCTTCCTTCTCAGTTCTTAGAACTCTCCCGACCTCTGGGTCGCTAGTATATTCTTTGAATTTTCCCACTTTTATCGACATATGTATTCTCTCTATTATCTCTAGATAAGGCTCGACCTGCAATATCTTTAAACCCTTAATGTAGAGATTCTTTAAAAGTTGTGCTTGGTGAAACATGTAGCGGGGAAAGTTTGCATCAGAGTATGTTACGTATTCCTCTACGCTTATATCTCCATTTAGAAATCTCTCCAGATAGAGATCACTCGGCTCCTCTAGAATTATGGAATCACATTCACCGATCTCTTTTTCGAGAAGGTCTAGGAACTCTATTCTATGAGCTAAAAAGGCGATCTTAACCTTCATGAAGCTTCATCTACAATCCATTAAAATGTTTTCATGAGAATGATATTAATGTTCTCGAAACTCTACTGTTTAAGTAGGAGGGCTGGGCCACTGATATTCTATCTTAATTAATTTCCTTAGAGGTGATAATGATGAAAGACTAGGATGGAGAAGAGGGTCTGGATAGGGATAGATGATACTGATTCCAGGAGAGGTGGATGTACAACCTACGTTGGAGCAGTACTTATCAGAAGGATAGAAGATGCAGGATACGGGTTGGATGGTTATCCCAGGCTTATTAGGCTTAACCCGAACTGTCCATACAAGACTAGAGGGAATGCGGCTGTAGCGTTACCTGTTCGGGCAGACAAGATTGAACTACTTGAAGACCTAGTGTTTAAGGTAATCGAAGAATACGCTGACCTCGATATCGAGGGAACAGACCCGGGGGTCATAATCTTGGTCGGTGAGCCAAGTGAGGAGATTAGAAAATATTACTGGCATGTCGTTAGAGATCTTTCTACGATAGAAGAAGCGGAGAAGATTGCCTTGAATAATGAGACTAGATTACTTAGATGGAATAAGGGTAGAGGAGTTATAGGTGCTCTTGCAGCTATAGGCGCTGACCTAACTATGGAGAAGACGTACGAGCTGATTGCTCATAGAAAGAAGGAATACTGGGGGACGGTTAGACTCGTAGACCCGAAGAGTGTATGGTTGATGAATGAGAAAACATATCCTCTAACATTCGATAATGTTGATGAGGAGACAGGAGAAATAAGAATCACCCCTCATACTCCGTGCCCTGTCCTTCTCGGCATTAGGGGGGTAACACCTAGCATCGTGGAGGAAGCATACAAGATGCTGAGAATATACGAGCCTGTCGAGTTCTATACAATCTTCGAAACTAACCAGGGAACAGACGCTCATCTCCAACCAATGAAGATAGCCGACGTCAGAGAAAACATTTCAGTCATCATCGACGGGATTGTGAAGACTAAACCAAGGTTTACAATGGGGGGCCACGTCTTCTTTACCCTAGAAGATGAAACGGGAGAGATAACATGCGCTGCCTACGAGCCGACAAAGAGCTTCAGACACGTGATTGTGGAATTAGAGCCTGGTGATAGAATAACAGTCTACGGCGCAGTGAAGAGGAAAACTCAAGCTTTTACATTAAATCTCGAGAAGATTCATGTTAAGTCTCTGGTAGAGTTAAGTATCGTTAGGCAGCCGAGATGTCCTGTATGTAGAAAAAGGATGGAGAAGATTAATGAGCAAGGATACGTATGTAAGGCTTGTAAGACTCTTTCAAGCAGTCAGGAAGTTATTATGATACGGAGGAAAATCTCTCCAGGCATCTATGAAGTACCTGCTTCAGCTAGAAGACATTTATCGAAGCCTTTAGCTCTCTCCAGTAACTACCAACATTGTTAGTGTACTTCGAACTTTATCCAGTCTTCTTATCTTCCATGATATTATTTCTTTAAGTTTATCCATGTTTTCTGCTTCAACCCTCGCTATAATATCGTATACTCCGTAAACAACGTAAGCCTCTTTTACACTAGGTATCTTCTTCAATTCTTGAAGTATTTCCTCTTCTGCCCCGATCTCAGTATTTATCAATACGAACGCTGAAGGCATGTAATTTATATGTCTGAGGAAATAAATAAATGCTTCTCTTCAATATATGCAGTCATTTAATGTTTCGGAAGATCTAGGAAAGTTTTAATCATAATTCTATCTTTCATGATAGGGAATGGATGAATCAGAAACTAGGATAATCTATCAAGATCTATGTCCTAACTGCGGTGGAGGCATAGATGATGCTCGTTTAAAGACGGTCGGAGTATGTAGAGAATGCCTACCAAGCCATCTTGATAGTTTTTCACCATCAGACGTAGTGGAAGCTCTTAGGAAAACCAGGAAACTACGTAAATACAGAATCATAGCTGAGATTGAAGATTTAACGGAGAAGTTTAGGGAAACTTTTACAAAAGCTACTGGCTTTAAGCCGTGGGCTTTACAGGAGGTTTGGGCTAGGAGAGTATTCCTAAAAGAAAATTTCACTATCGTGGCTCCCACAGGAATAGGTAAGACAGTCTTCTGCACTGTCATGGCTCTGCATCTTGTAAAGTACGAGAAGAGTAGATGTTACCTGATGCTGCCGAGCTCTATGCTGGTTGAGCAAGTATCAGAGAAAGCTATCGCCATGGCTGAGAAGCTGGATATACCAACCGACTACATAGTCTACTACCATGCAGGTATGCCGAGGAATAAGAGAGAAGAAGCATTAAGAAAAATTGAGTCAAAAGATTATAAGCTACTTATTACAACTGATAGATTCCTAGTTGACAGGATTGACCTACTCAACGACGCTAACTTCGACTACATTTTTGTAGATGACGTAGACTCTTTCTTGAAGTCTCCGAAAAACATCGATAAGGTTGTTTCATTATTAGGGTTCGACCCCAAGATAATTGACACAGTTATGAGACTCGTAGAGGTTAAGAAGAGGTTAGCCCATCAGAGCAGTAGTGATCTCATAGCTGAATATGAAGAATTGAGGAATGAAATCATTAGAGAAAGACAGAAAAGGCATGGGATACTTGTAGTCACAGGCGCAACTATACGCCCTAGAAAAACGAAGCGTATATACATATTCTCAGAGCTCCTAGGATTCGAGCTTGGAACAAAACCAGAATTCATTAGGAATATAGTGGATTTCTACATGAACGTCGAGGGAGACATTGAAGAGAAGACTATAGAATTAGTGAAAGAACATGGTGGTGGAGCCCTCATTTTTGTTCCTTCAGCGTTAGGAAGAGATTACGCAAGGAAATTATCTGAGAAGCTCAGAATATCAGGTATCAAGCCATACTTTTACGAAGTTATGGAAGAAGATATTCTTGAAAAATTTACTAGAGGAGAATATGATGTCTTGGTAGGTATATCGAGCAGCCGTAGCCCGCTGGCGAGAGGGATAGATTTACCTGAAAGAATTAGATACGCGGTCTTCGTAGGTGTACCTAGGAGGGAGATAAAGATAAAAAAAGATGAAGAAAACCCGAACAAGATCTTCGCTCTCTTAACGAATATTGTAGAGATATTGGATGAGCCGTTGAAGATGGAGATTATGAAGATAATCCAGAAGCTGAAGAATATAGTCCCAGTCCCTAAAGAAATAGTTACGAAGATCCAGGAATCGTTCGAGAAAGGAGCTAGACTTGAAGGCTACGCAGGGTACGTACAGCAATTAGTTGAACAATCTAGAAGAACATTGAAGAAGATCTTGACACAAGAATTCGTAGAAAAGATAGTAAGAGAAACGGAGATACTGGTCAAACTCCACGATGATGGTTTCTCATTGATAATTCCGGATACTTCAGGATATATCCAGGCTTCCGGTAGAACGTCTAGGCTATATGCAGGTGGAATCTCAAAGGGAGTAAGCATCGTTTTAGTTGACGACTCGAAAACCTTCACGGTTTTAACTAGAAGGCTTCGAATACTCTTAGATGATTTTGAATGGGTTAAATACAGTGAGGAAGAAGCCGAGAGAATCTTTAAGGAGGTTGATAAGGATAGGCAGCTCATCAAGGACATAATAGCTGGAAAGATAGTTCCCCCATCTAAAGATATTATGAAGATGGCTTTGATGATTGTTGAGTCCCCTACTAAGGCAAAAACGTTCGCAAGATTCTTTGGTAGACCATATAGAAGAGAGGTTGAAGGCATACCTGTCTATGAAACAAGTACATCAAACCTCGTAATACAGGTCGCTGCAAGTATGGGTCATATAACAGAATTATCTATAATGCCCGGATTTCACGGAGTCTTAGAAGAGTATGATAAATACATCCCGGTATTCGCGCCGATCAAGAAATGCAATAAGTGCGGATACCAATTTGTAGAAAGCGATAGTTGCCCCTCATGCAACTCAGATGATATTAGTTCAAAAAAAGACATCATAGATGCTTTGAGAAAAATTGCTCTGGAGGTTAATGAAGTATATATCGCAACGGATCCCGATGCTGAGGGAGAGAAGATTGCATACGATATTTATTCATCTATAGCCCCCTATAATCCAAACATATATCGGTTAGAATTCCACGAGGTCACGAGAAGAGCGTTAATCCATGCATTAAACAATAAGTCGAAAATCTCTATCCCGCTGGTTGAATCCCAGCTAGTTAGAAGGATAGAAGATAGATGGCTTGGATTTGAACTAAGTAGGAAGCTATGGGACAGATTTAAGATAAAGACCTTGTCGGCTGGCAGGGTTCAAACACCTGTGCTGGGATGGATAATCGAAAGATACAAACAACATAGGAACAAGAAGATTCTCCTATATGCCTTATTGGAGAATGGGGTAGAAGTAATTTTCGAGAACCCGTCTAGATTGGAGTACGTCCTAGAGAAGTACAAGCGTGGAGAGCTTAAAGCACTAGTAAAAGACTTGAGAGAAGAAATAGTGGAAGTTCCACCATTACCCCCATACACTACTGATTCTCTCTTAAAAGATGCTTTTACTCAGCTAGGTCTCCCAGTAGTCGAGGTTATGAAACTTGCCCAAGATCTCTTCGAGAGCGGTCTCATAACATATCATAGAACAGATTCTACTACTGTCTCAACGACTGGTTTGAACGTAGCCAAAGAATACATAGAAATGATGAATATTGGAGTTTTCACTCCCAAAACATATTGGAGAGAAGGAGCGCATGAATGCATTAGACCTGTTAAACCAATTGATGTGAACAAGCTATCCCACTACGTCAGGATAGGGTTGATAAAACCATCAGTCAAACTAACCAATAGTCACTTAAGACTCTACGAATTGATCTTTAGAAGATTCATAGCCAGCCAACTCCCAGCTGCTAGACTAGTTATCCAGAGGTACAAGGTGGAATTGGATGGGATGGAAGTCGAAGTCGATAAAAATGTAGAGATAGTTGAGCACGGCTTCAACAAGGTTTTTCCAATAATAAGAACAGGGAGAAAAATAGTTGAGGGAGAATATAATGTCAAAAATGTTGAAGTAAGGAAGATCCCGGCAGCTTGGCTCTACAGTGAAGGAGACATAATAGCTTTAATGAAAGAAAGAGGGATAGGTAGGCCTAGTACATATAGTAGGATTGTGCAAGTCTTGTTTGATAGAGGTTATGTTTTCGAGAAGAAAGGTAAGCTTATTCCTACAAGCAAGGGGATATCAATTTATTCGTACTTGAAAGAATATTTTGGAGAATACGTTTCAGAAGAAGTGACTAGGCAGCTTGAGCTGACCATGGATAAGATCGAGATGGGAGATCTAGACTATCAACATGTACTGAGAGAATTAAGGAAACAGGTTGAGGAGATCAAGATGATTAAAGTTGAAGCCTAATCTTCCCTATAAGCGATCACGTCTACTTCTATTAAAGCATCTTGAAGCGGTGGAGATGCAATAATAGTAGTCCTAGTAGGTTTATGGTTCCTGAAGAATTCTTCATAAAGAATATTCATTGACTTAAAGTATTCTTGACTCTTCAGATAGATCGTGACTCTGACAACATCTTCGATCTTGTATCCAGCTGATTCAAGTATTGTCTTGATATTTTGGAAAGCCTTTCTTGTTTGTTCTTCGAACCCTTCAGCCAGCTTTCCAGTAGATACATCTATCCCCAGCTGTCCAGAGATAAACAATAATTTATCACATCTAATTGCTTGAGAATAGGATGCAACAGGTTTAGGAGCCTTCCCAGTGTATATTATCTCTTTAACCATGTCTTTTAAGAACTGCATATCAATAGATAAACTTTTAACCAAGCTTTGGAATGATGAAAATTTTAGAATGAGGATATTGGCCGGAATTGAGAGAATACTGAATGCAGAAGCTGCCATATTCGATTGTGATGGCACGATAATTGATACATCTGGTTCCTATGAACTAGCGATGAGGGTATCCATAGCTCTCATGATTGACAAGCTTTTCAATATCGAAGTTAGGCTGGGCAAAGATTTCGAAGACGTTCTAGCTAGTTTGAGGATGACGGGCGGATTCAACAACGATTCAGATTCTGCTTCGGCTCTCATCCAGACCATCTGCATCTTTCTACCATCCACACTAGATATCAAGCTTAAAAAATGGGATACAGTCAAGGATGTCGATAAATACACCAAACCAATAGAGGGATCTGAATCATATCCTGAATATGTTCATGAAGCGTTTAAATGGTTAAGCAATGAGCTAAAGACTAAGAAAGAATATTTCGACTTAAATAAAGTTGAGAAATTACTAGATGTTAAGGCTTCGAGTCTCAAAACTCATCATAGACTTTCAAAAATAAGATCCATGTTAGGATATCCTGGAAATTTTGGAGAAAGCTTTTTCGCAACATTGTTTGATGAAATATTCTTGGGGAGCGAAGGCGTGGAAAAAAAGTATTCGTGGAAACCTCGATATGTCCTTTACAAGGGTACTCTGGAAAACGAGATACTTCTAATAAGTGAAGAATCGATAAGAAGACTTGCCCGCTATTTACCTAAAGGAATTGCAATAGTTACTGGTAGAGGAAGATGGGAGACTGAGAAGACTCTTAGCCGGGTCTTAAAGTACTTCAATATGGAAGCATCAATATTCACAGCTGACAAAGGCTTAGAGTATGAGAAACCCCGTCCAAAAGCACTGATAGAATCTGCAAAGTCTCTTGGAACCAAGAAATTGATATATGCTGGAAACTCAATGGAAGATCTCCTCATGTCTCAGGCAGCTTGTAGAGAAGGATTAGAAGTTGGATTCGTAGCAGTATCAAATAATGAAGATTTATCGAGAGAGTTCGAGGTCAGGGGTGCGGATGCTATTATAGAAGATATCAATCAATTACCTTCGTTGATCGAGAATATACGGGTTTAACATCCTTTAAGAATACTTATATACAAGGTTATGGAAAAGAAGTCATGGAAGAAGCTAGATTAAAACGTAAAGGTGCATTAGTAAGAGAGGGTGATTCGATAGTATTGGTAAACGAGGAAGACAAAGCTTTCGGGGTAGATGAAGTAGTTGCATATATCTGGAGTATTAGTGATGGAAAAACAACCGATGAGGTTGTTAATCACTTCTCAGAAGTTAGCAATATGCCTGCGGAAGAAGTAAGAGAACCAATAATCAATCTTATTAGTAAGTTGAAGTCTGTTTCACTGCTAGAATAAAGTAGAAGAGATTAAAGCAAGGTCTCTAATTTAGGTTAAAGAAGCGAATAGAAGTCTGGCCAAAATACCTGGACTCATAAGTATTCTTGAGATCGACGTAAATTGGAAATCCATGTCTGCCTTCCTAGATAACTCTTCAACGAGGTTACTTTTATCGATGATTTCGAATAATCTCTCAATAATATGAATGGGCAAGCTTCTGAATAATTTCATAAAGCTTGCGATCTTGTTTAATTCTCTTATGAGATAACCTATTGTTCTCTTATCCTGGCTAGCTGTCTCCGATACTCCTGCAAGCTGAGAGGCGATGATCCTACAGATGCTCCTTGCTATTAGGCCACCCATTACTACTCCTCCACCCGTACTAGCCTTAACGTGTCCAGCTACATCTCCAACAGGAATAATCATAGAGCTTGAGTCGGGTCTCAACGGTCTACCCGTGTAAACTGCGTGTGAGACACTTCGAATGATCTTTAAACCTGGAGTCCTCCTTGTGATAAATTTCTCTAATTTCATTTTCAAACAAGTTCTCGATGCTACTCCAAGTTTTCCTACTTCATCATCTACTGGGATTATGTAGGCAAAGAATTCTGGAAGATATTCTTCGAAAAATAGATAAACGTATCTCGGGTCTAGTGAATGATTCTCTACCCATACCTGTATTATAGGGATCCACATCTTCCTCTCGGTAGTTTTCTTTAACGTTTTTTTAAGCAAAGCAGAAACCATACCTTCAGCGTCTATTACTTTCTTTGCTCTTACCTCTAAGCCGCTTTTTGTCCTCACTCTTACAAGTTCGTTAGTAAAAGATAGGTCTACCACTCTCTCCCCCAAGATAAGCTCTCCACCTCTCCGTTCATATTCATGTGCTAAGAAAGAGTCTAACATTTTTCTAGAAGTAACAATTGCTATCGTCTTCCCAGCATCTAACATAATTTCTCTACCTTTAGGTGAATGAAAGACCGCTCCTCTCACTATATTCTCAACATGTTTTCCCATTGTCGGAAGACCTAGCCTTCTAAAATTAAGGAGACTGAATAGTCCAGCACAATGTTCCGGGAGACCTACCTCCTCATGTTCTTCAATCAGTGTAGATTCAACATTGTTTTCAGCTAACGTCTTAGCAGCGATTAAGCCAATGGCTCCTCCTCCTACGACTACTACGTCGACTTTCATTCCAGAGAATTAATGTTAATTCTCTGTAAATATGTTTTCCTGGAGTTTACGTACTCCCATTAAAGTGAAAGACTAAAAATAACATAATCAGACAATATTCTTAGCGGGAAGTGGTGAATCTGTTGAAAGCGAGAGCTCATGTTATTATCGAAGGTAGAGTTCAAGGTGTCTTCTATAGGTCGAATACTAAAAAGATGGCTGATAAGCTTGGTGTGAAAGGTTGGATCAGGAATCTACCTGATGGGAGAGTTGAAGCAGTATTTGAAGGAGAGAAAGAAGATATTAAGAAATTGTTATCATGGTGCTGGATAGGTCCATCTGGAGCAAAGGTAACAAACATAGAGGTTGAATGGGAAGAATACGTAGGAGAATTCAAAGAGTTCTCGATACTATATTAGACGGTTCTTCTAAGAAACCATTTCCCTCTCTCAGTTATAATATATTTTTTCCTAAGCCTCTTTTCTCTATTCCTCGATATTAGAGATTGTTGTATTAGACCCATTGTCTGGAGATCTCTTAAATGTTCATAGGTAGTGGGAAGGCTTATCTTGAGACCATGCCTAAGAGCTAGTTCTTTCTGGATTGCGTATCCGTGGAGAGGCTTCTCGAACAATAATTCTAGGATCTTCATCTTAGTGAATCCTATTCGTTTCTCTTTTCCCATCTCTGAAAAGTTCCTGCTTTCAGTTACTACTTTTATGATCGAGGGATCCTTCATTCCAGATCCTGTAACAATATAGACAACCGATTCATCTCTCTTTATTACTCCGAGTTCTACTGCCTTTATCATAGATGCTAGTGCTACGGCAGACGCCGGCTCAGCTAGTATTCCTTCATTTTTTGCAAGCAGTTTGATGGCTTTCATCAATTCTTCTTCGTCTACCTTAACTATTGCTCCACCCAGTTCTCTTACGGCTCTAAGAGCAGTATAAGCCCAGGCTGGGCTAGGATCAGAGATCTCGGGAAATATTGTTTTATCTACTTGTAGTGGCTCTGCATCTTCTTTATTCTTCATGAATGCTTCAGCGATCGGTGCACATGAGGAGATCTGTCCTCCCAAGATCTTTGGTAGACTGTTTTTTACTAAGTCCAGTTTCTCAGTTTCTCTTAATGCTTTCCAGCATGCTGTGATATGCGATCCACTGCCAATAGGTATAGAGACCCAGTCAGGAGAATTCCAATCAAATTGTTCTAGAATTTCGAGGATGCATGTCTTGTATCCTTCTATTAGTAGAGGGCTTAAGGATGTAACTATGTATTGGCTAGAAGATTCTCCGAGCAGCCTAATCGTTATCTGAGGATCATTAGTGAAATATACTTCTGCATCGTATGCAAGTGCCTGTAATATTTTCACCTGTTCTACTCCATGTTTCAGGTAGACTGAACAAGGGATCCCTGCCTTAGCAGAGTATCCAGCTATAGAGACAGCAAGATTCCCCGCCGCCACACACAGAATCTTTCGAACGCCTATCTCAACGATCTTAGTTAATTCAATAGATGCCCCCCTATCTGTAAATGCGCCTGTAGGATTTGTAGCTTCATTCTTTATGTATAGTTTTCTTAAACCAATCTGTCTACCAAGACCTTCTGAATGATGAAAATATGTTCCACCCTCACCCATAGATATTGGGCTAATCGTAGTAGGAGGTAGAAGCTCTAGATATCTCCAGACACCTTTAGGTCTTGAAGCAAATAGTTTTGAAAGCTCAGAACCATACTTTACGAAGACGGGATAATCGATTAGATAGGGAGTTCTACAACTACAAAGATTTCCGCTAAATGCATCATACTCTTTCTTTCTACCACATCTAGGGCAGGTTAACTCGATCCTCATCTCCCTATATGTAGGGTTTATCTTATATATTGCTTTCAGAACCTAGATAAAAGAGAATGGAATCTACTTCATACTTGGGTTTAAAGACAGCGAGGCTTGCATTATCCACAGCGTTAGTGACTGCCGCAACTATAGTCTTTACAGTATATGTTCCGGCTACGAGAGGATATTTTAACTTAGGAGAAACCATGATCTATTTCACTGCTCTGTTTTTTGGTCCACTTGTCGGTGCCTTCGCAGGAGGTGTAGGTTCAGCTCTAGCAGACGTCATCCTAGGATACCATATCTATGCTCCAGCCACACTCTTGATAAAAGCTGCAGAGGGATGGGCTGCAGGGTATCTGGCTTTAAAGCTAACAGGTAGAGAA
Organism: Candidatus Geocrenenecus huangii; assembly: GCA_023268155.1. Classification (GTDB taxonomy): domain Archaea; phylum Thermoproteota; class Nitrososphaeria_A; order Caldarchaeales; family Wolframiiraptoraceae; genus Geocrenenecus; species Geocrenenecus huangii. The sequence continues at coordinate 59,363 of JALNKM010000003.1, read as the reverse complement.
AAAACATCTAGAATATTTATTCTATCCTTAATCGTATCTGCTGGATATCTATTCGCAATTCTCTTAGTTGGGCTATACATTCTTTCTGGAGAGTTCGAAGCTTCATTCACTCTGCTTATGTCTATAGCAGGGGTTATCCATCCACTTATATGGTATCCTCTGGCAGTTCTAGGAATTGCAACACCATTGTATCTGACTGTAAGGTCTAGGAAAGCCGATGGATTACTATTGCTGGTATTACTACTCTCAGGATTGATAATGGTTTCAGGCTACTTCGTATACGAGCAATTCATATTAGGATACTATGCACTCGGTGAATTACCAGTTAATTTTGGTCAAGTAGTAATCGGAGTGGCTGTAGCAATACCGCTGTACCGAGCCGTGAAAAAACTTTCAACTAGATGACTCCAATAACTACTATAGAGGGGAATCTAGAAATCAGCTTAGTGATAACCGGTTTATACGTATAGTATCTCTGCTGAATGGATGGTGTAAATTCTAATCCTAGAAGCTTTTTCAAGACTTCGGCTTCTGCTCCTCCCCCATCTAGAAAATAGATGCTTTCCCCTACCTCCAAACTTCTCCTAAACACTAGCGGTAGCTTTAGTTTCTCATGTAATTCGCTGGGCAAGATTTCTGCTAATTCTCTCAATTCTCTTTTATCAAAGTAATGGATATCTCCTCCAACGGTTTCGACTGACGGGTTATCCATTTCAAGTAGACGTGCGAGGGGAACCCTAACTCTAGGAAGATCCCTATTCAATTCTCTAAGCTGGTTTCTAAGCCATTCTTCTGAAAAATCTACACCCAATTCTGTTAGAGAAGATAAACTACTCGTATTAAACTTCTTCCATAAAATCCACACACAAGGATAAGATAGCCTAAATCTTTAAATGATCTTGATCTCAATGCTTACGTCTCTATATTCTCTATATCTTTACAGGTTAATAGCTCATGTATTAGTCGAAGATGATGTTGAGGGAAAATCATTATATGGTTGTTTCGACATCTAGTATAACAGAATAAAGGTATGTGGAGTAACAGTGGAGGAAAGAGAGAAGTTCAGCTTCGAGTCGCCGAAGCTAGGCAGCGGGATATCGGGAGAAAGATAGCCAGAGTCGATAGTAGAGCTCTTAGAGAGCTCAATCTCAGCCCAGGTGACCTAGTTGAGATTACAGGTAAGAGGACGACGATAGCCATCGTATGGCCACCATATAAAGAAGATGATGGTATGGGTCTAGTGAGGATTGATGGTGAGGTTAGGAGAAATGCAGGTGTATCAGTAGGCGAATACGTGAGAATCTCTAAAGCAAACGCTAAACCGGCTGCGAAGATAGTTCTCGCTCCATATGAGACCCTCCCGTTCGTAGGAGACTTTGCAAGAATAGTGAAGAGCCAGTTGCTGAATCTTCCTGTAATGAAAGGAGATACGGTAGTAGTCCCTATATTGGGCATGGGAATAGAGCTCAAAGTAACATCGACATCTCCTACAAATGCCGTAATAGTATCCGAGAACACGATTGTAGAGGTTAGCACCTCTCCAGTTAAGAGACTTGAAGAGACAACTGGAGTCACATACGAAGACATAGGTGGACTGCATGAAGAGCTACAAAGGATTAGGGAAATGATAGAACTACCATTGAAACATCCGGAACTCTTCCGACATCTAGGCATAGATCCGCCTAAAGGCGTAATACTCTATGGTCCGCCTGGAACAGGCAAGACCTTGATCGCGAAGGCTATAGCCAACGAGACAGGAGCCCACTTCATCTCCATAAATGGACCAGAGATCATGAGCAAATTCTATGGTGAAAGTGAGGCTAGGCTTAGAGAGGTCTTCCAGGAAGCCGAGCAGAATGCTCCGAGCATTATCTTCATTGATGAGCTGGACGCGATCGCTCCTAAGAGAAGCGAGGTAACAGGAGAAGTTGAGAGAAGAGTTGTCTCACAACTACTAGCATTGATGGATGGGTTGAAAGGGAGAGGTCAAGTAATAGTTATAGGAGCAACCAATAGAATAGAAGCTATAGATCCTGCCTTAAGACGGCCTGGAAGATTTGATAGAGAAATAAGGATTGGCGTACCGGATAGAAATGGAAGGAAAGAGATACTACAGATACATACACGTAGAATGCCTCTCTCAGAAGATGTTGACCTCGACGAGATATCGGATATAACTCATGGATTTACGGGAGCAGACCTCGCAGCATTATGCCGTGAAGCGGCGATGAACGCTCTTAGGAGATTCTTGCCGAAGATAGATCTGGAGAAGGAAGTCATACCCGCAGAGATACTTGAACAACTAAAGGTTACGAGAGAAGACTTTGCGAACGCTCTAAGAATGATTCAGCCGTCAGCTCTTAGAGAAGTAATTCTAGAGATCCCCAACGTTAAATGGGAGGATGTAGGGAACCTTCAATCTGTTAAACAGGAACTCAAAGAAGCTGTTGAATGGCCCCTGAAGTATCCCGAGGTCTTTAAGAGACTCGGTATAAGACCTCCGAGAGGTATCCTATTGTATGGTCCGCCTGGAACGGGCAAAACTCTTCTCGCTAAAGCCGTCGCCACGGAGTCTGAAGCTAACTTCATCAGTGTAAAAGGTCCTGAAGTATTGAGTAAGTGGGTTGGAGAATCCGAGAAAGCGATTAGGGAGATATTTAGGAAAGCTAGAGAAACCGCGCCATGTATAATATTCTTCGATGAACTTGACGCGATCGCTCCTAGGAGAGGCTTACACGCAGATGCAGGCGTGACGGATAGAATCGTTAACCAGCTACTTACAGAGATGGATGGAATCCAGACGCTGAAAGGCGTCGTAGTCATAGGGGCCTCGAATAGACCTGACATACTCGACCCAGCACTACTTAGACCTGGAAGATTCGATAGAGTTATATTCGTTCCACCGCCAGATGCTGATGGAAGATATCAGATATTCCAGATACACACTCGTGAGATGCCGCTGGCGGATGACGTCGACTTAAGTAAGCTTGCAGCAATGACGGAGGGATACACGGGAGCGGACATCGAGGCAGTATGCAGGGAAGCGGCCATCATCGCTATGCGTGAGAACATCAACATAGAGAAGATATCCATGAGACATTTCCTATTGGCTCTTGAGAAGATTAAGCCTAGCATAACGCCTGAACAGAAACGCGAGTACGAAAGGATCCTGACTGAATTTAAAAAATCCATGGCATACATTTCATAGACTTCCCGAACCCGTGGTTCCTGATAGGTAAATGATAGAGGGTTCTAAGATACATGTATATTTGGATATGGGGCAGGCCTTCAAGTTTCGTAATAAGTCTTGGAAACCAGCGTAATATTATGGAGAAAAGAGGTCATTGAAGAATTCGATAAGAAGTCTGGAGCACACTACGTCCATTCGCGTGCGAAACTAGCGAGCAAGCTACACTCTTTGAAGATGAATCCCTAAGATTAACAGTCTTGGAGTAATCTTCCATTAACAATGCGAATCATTTGAAAAGGTTGTGTTCTCATTGGGACTTCCCCTTTTCTCTCTTCAACCATATTTAGGAAACCCACATGCCCATTAGATTTTTTAGATTTTCTTGCCTCTTATATGGTCTTTCGATTTAGGGAGCACACCTAGTCCTGAGAGATATATCGTATGTAATATTCTAGTAAAATACTATAAAGTATCCCTAGATTATCTTTTCTATCCTCTCAAAGATATCTCTGAAAGATAGGATTCCAACCACGCGCTCATCGTAATCTATTACTGGTAAGTGCCTGATTTGATGTGTGATCATTATATTTCTTGCTTCATTTAGGCTTTTATCTTCTCTTATCATGATAGGATTTATCTTCATATGTTCTTTAACTGGACTGAAACGGTTTACTCCTTCTTTAAACAATCTCAAAAAATCTCTCTCAGTTATTATCCCTAAACACTTTCTAGATTCATCCACCACTATGGCGCTTCCCACATTTTTCTCTAACATCTTCTCTGCTACTTCTTTCAGAGATAGATCTGGAGGGATCGTTAGGATATACTTACTCATTATGTCCGATACCTTTACAGAAGTCAGACCACTCATATTACTAAGATATTTTCTCACAGTTTATTTAACTTTTCACGATTTAGCCACTCTGAAATATTCCGTCTATGATAAAGCGAATAATGCTTATATTCCAAGGAAGGATAAGATTTCTAGGATGTCTAATAATACAATAGAAGATGTTTACGATATCACTATTATCGGGGCTGGTCCTACTGGATTATTTGCTGCTTTCTATGCTTCGGGTATGAGGAGCATGAAGACGAAGATTATAGAAGCGCTCAATAATGTGGGAGGACAACTTACCGTATTGTATCCCGATAAATATATCTATGATGTGCCCGGCTTTCCGAAAATCCTCGCAAAGGATCTTGTCAGGCAGTTAGAATATCAAGCCTTTTCATATAACGTGACGAGAGTACTTGGAGAACGTGTTGAAGAATTATCTTACTTAGACGATAGGATAATCAGGTTGAAAACAGACAAGAATATACATTATACCAGGACAGTATTGATTTGTGGAGGAAGAGGTTTCTTCAAGCCTAGAAAGCTCGATAACCCATCCGTAAATAGGCTTGAGGGCAAGGGGGTGTATTATCAGGTAAGAGATAAGTGGCAGTTTCAAGGAAAACACGTGATGATAGTTGGAGGAGGGGACTCAGCAGTAGACTGGGCTTTAGAGTTAAAAGATATTGCGAGTCAAGTTGTACTCATTCATAGGAGGACTGAGTTTAGAGCACATGAAGGGAGTGTTCTAGAATTATTTCATTCACCAGTAAAGATTATGGTTCCTTATGAGGTGAGGGAAGCTTACGGACATGATAAACTTGAATCTGTCCTAATTTTCAATAATAAGACTGGGGAAGAGGCGAAATTCAAGGTAGATGCATTAATATTACAGCTTGGATATGAGATCGATTCATCAATATTCAGGAGATGGGGGTTAGAGATGATCAATAATCATATCAAGGTGAATGGAAGAATGGAGACGAATCTCCCGGGAGTCTATGCTGCAGGAGATATCGCATACCCAGTAGACTCTATAAAGCTAAATCTAATAGTTATAGGATTTGCCCAAGCTGCGATAGCAGTCAATATGGCTAAGAACTATATTGATCCGCGATCCAGCATCTTCCCTGGACATAGTTCAGAGAAGAGAATGATATAGAGGTCTCATCACTTACCAGTCTCTCGATAAAGGGCTTTACGTCCAATATGTCTAGTCTGTTATTTCGGCTTTGCGGATAGATCAGGTAGAGTAGATGTCAACCTCCAGGGCAAGATGGAACACATGTTACATTGCTTGGAGAGGAAAATTCTTGTTTCATTGAGTCTTTTCCACCGTATTCTACCCGGGTTCTGAATTTTACGAGTTGAGCATTATTTTCTGCTGAGCATGTAATTACGTGAGGCATGGGACCATAACATTCATCAACGTCGATCAACATGCCATATTTTCTTAAAGCACTTCCAGTTTACAAGTCAATATTGTACATATAAGAATTCTTAACGCCTTCACTTCTTATAGTTTATATTATCATGTTAGATAAGATTCTTAGATGCTGAATGAAAAAAGCATCGAAAAATTCAACCCAGAGTAAATTAATACCTTATCCAAATATTATTGGACTTGGAAAGGAATGGTCAGATATAGTCGACACACTCTCTAAGATCTCAGGCTACTATAGAGAATTGAACAGGGTTTTATCATTTGGAAAAGATGTCGAGATTAGAAGGGAGGCGGTAAAGGATTTATCGGATAAACCGAAGATGGTGCTGGACCTTGGGGCTGGAGACGGCTCTTTTACCGAAGTAGCATGTAATGAATATCCTGGCATCGAATTGATAATAATGCTGGATGTTCTCTCGGAGATGCTGAGTAAAGCTAGAAAGACTCCGAATGTAGAAAAGGTTCAGGGAGTATTCGAGTATCTTCCTTTCAGAGGCTCCTTGTTCGATCATGTTCTAGCAGCTTTCTCGCTACGTGATGCAAGAGATTTAGAAAAAGCATTGGCCGAGGTCAGTAATGTGTTGAGAAAATCGGGGAGGCTAATAGTAGTAGATTTAGGTAAGCCTGACAATCTTCTAAAGAGATGTTTGATAAGTTTCTACTGGATTGTTATTGCCCCCCTTCACGCTTTCCTCAGACTCGGGACTAGAGGGCTGGAAAGCATAAAGATCATGAAAACTTTGAAATCCTACCCGGTGACCAGTCAGCTAGTAAAGATTTACCGAAGATATTTTCACCAAGTCATGATAGTTGAGAAACTCATGGGCTCCGCTATAATCCTAAAAGCTCAAAAATAGCTTGAGAGAAATATCTTAAATTTCATTGCATCCTCCATCATGGAAACATTGTTAAACATTAAGAATACTTCCTCCACGCCCCTATCTTTTTCCGCCTTGAGTAGGTCGACCAACCTTTTAAAGTCATCAGCAGTATACCTATATGAGTAATTTACTTCTTTACCCCCTATTCCATGTAGTCTGAAATACCTAATATTATGTGCGGAAACATTATTACATCTAAATGGGTCGGAGATGTGTAGGATGTCTTGCCTCATACAAATGTTTCTAACCTCGTCCAAGTGTTCTCTCCAATCTCCTCTAGGCTCCCAACCAATGTGGCTCCCGCCTCTCCTAATCGTAGAGAAGAATCCTCCAATATTCTCAATATTTTCCCTACTATAGTTAAAAGATGCAGGAGTCTGCACAACTATAACATTAGCATTTATGGCTTCTGCTACCTCTAACGTTTTCTCCCAAGCTTTAAGATTCTCTTCGGTAGGCTGGAGAAAACCATACCTATTACTTTTAGAGCCAGATATTCTTAATCCGCTTCTTCTCCAAGTTGGGCTACTCGGCGGATGAGTAATGACCTGCCATGCCTTCATATTAAAAATAAATTCCGGATGCATTTCATCCCTCCATCTTCTAGCAGTTTCAACTCTGGGAAGTCTATAGAATGTTTCTTGGACTTCTACTGTTTCAAACATCCTACAATATTCTTTCTTACCACCTTTAACACACCATCCGCAGCATCCAATTCTAATCTTCATCACGTAGGAGGTTTAGTCACAGAATCTTATAAACGATTTTGTTTCATGAATCTTACTTTTATATTGGGATGATATATCTAGTAATCTAGATGGCGAAACCGAGAATTGAGACTGGAAGCCTATTAGACATGCTAGGATACAGCTACTATTTCTTCGACCAGCCAGAGGAGTCTCCAGAGTATGTTAAGGAATCGTTCGAAGATCTTATCCCAAGATTAAAGGATGGCTCAACCAGGAAAACAAGAGAATTAATCGGTAAGAAGCTCTATAGACATCAACTGGAATCTCTTAACGCTTTGAGAGAGGGGTCGAATATAATATTGAAGTCTGGAACAGGCTCAGGGAAGACTGAAGCCTGGTTCTTATACACTGTTGAGGGGAAGAGTAAAACGTTATCTGTTTACCCTACTCTGGCATTAGCTTACGACCAGTTGAATAGGCTCAACCAATATTGTCTAGACTTAGACATGAAGATAATGGTCCTCGATGCTGCCAAGAAGCAAGAACTGATTTCCAGGCAAGGATTAAAGAATGTTAGAAAAATGATCTCTGAATCAGACCTCATCGTCACGAATCCGGCATTTCTACTTAATGAAGTTAAGAAGATTTCTCTACAACGTGATGGACTGCTTTCCCCATTCTTCGAGAAAATGGGGTTGATAGTTATTGACGATTTTGATTTTTATGGTCCGAGAGAGATTTCGTTGCTGTTCTCGATGTTGAAGATACTTGTAAGGGTTACTGGAAACAATATTCAGTTTGCCTTCATGACAGCTATGCTTGGAAATCCTGAGGAAGTAGCTGAATATCTTACAAGGATAAACGGTAGAAAAACAAGAATTATTTCAGGAAAAGCTTTCAAGGCAAAGAATAGAGTATACATCGTTTTAGGTAAGAACCTTATGAGGTTGTGGGAGGAAGCTAGAAAATTCAAAGATAGACTAGAAGAAGCAGGAGTAGGAGAAGACATACTAAGATCACTTGAAGAGTTTAAGCTCTTCCAGCAGAACGTCTACAGAGTTTGGGATGCTCTAAGATATGTAGGTGTGGCCGCCCCTGAGCCATGGTCGGACCCGGCTGAGATTCTGTCAGAATATGTATTCGATGAAGCAGTTACGTTAGTCTTCACTAGGAGCATTGAGAAAGCGGAAGAGCTGTCTAGAAGAATTATTGAGAGGACTGGGAGGAGGGAACGAGTTGCCTCTCACCATCACCTAGTATCTAGAGAGACAAGAAGAGAGATCGAGGACGCGGTAAGGTCTGGGCTTATAAAAATCCTCGTATCTCCTAGAACCTTATCGCAAGGAATAGATATTGGAGAGGTACTGAGAGTTGTACACATAGGTTTACCTGATACAATAAGAGAATTTTATCAAAGAGAAGGAAGGAAAGGTAGGAGAAAGGGAACTGAATTTACAGAGACCGTTATAATCCCTCAAGGATCATGGGATTACGACCTGCTCTCAAGAGGTGCAAAAACTGTAGAAAAATGGCTTAACATGTTTCTCGAAAAAATAGTTGTAAATCCTGAAAACAAGTATTCAATGCTTTTTGAAGCATTATCGAAAGTCCAATCTCCATTCATGAGAAAAGATTTGACTAGAGAAGAATTGGAATTCCTGAAAAACCTGGGACTCCTCGACGGAGTAGAAGTAACTAGAGCCGGGAAGAGAGTTTGGAGACAGATGAATTTCTATGAATATGCCCCGCCATATGGTATAAAGAGGATAAAGATAAATGAAGACGGGACGACTTCTAGGCTTGAAGACATCAGTCATTGCGACCTTGTTGAAAAATTCCAGCCGGGCTCCATAGACTATACCAGCGACAGTATAGTAACGAATCATAGACTTGGAGGAGGCAGAACTGTTACATCGGTCATAGTCGAACCATTAAGAGAGAGGATCCTGAGGAGATACGAAGGAACAGCATACGCCCTAGAAGAATATGACAGGATAAAAGAAAGCTGGGGGGAAGAACCTAACATATGGAGGGACTACGTATTGGGTAGACTGCATTCAAGGGTATTCTGCGTCGTCCATCCACCAATGGAAGGGTTCGGCAAATACGTCAAAATACCCAATAGAGTTGAATGGGTTGTCATAGGTGAGAGGAAGAAAATGATAAGAAGAAACGATGAAACACTATTCTATAGAGATAAAAGACCCATAGTTGTAGCCGCTCCAACCTACGGAAAATACGAAGACTACACTTATGGAAAAGTGATCGAAGTTGGTTTAGAAGAAGATCCGGAGCTACTTAAGTTAGGCTTAGCGTATATTATGATAGTCTTGAGAAGAATGTTCGGCGTACCTCTTGAAACGATAATGTATAGCGTTATCAGGCTGGGAGAAAGAAAATTCATAGCTCTTCACGAACCCGAGAGTGCTGGATTGCTGGAGAAACTGGATTGGACTGAAGTCTATAGAGGGGTTCAAAACTATACACCAGACGAGATCGATGAAATACTTCTCGAAGAATTGGATGAATATTCTTACTCGGCGTTCATATCTCTTAAACTGGACTGGGAGATAGCTAAAGAATATGCTTTACGGGCTCTCGATTATATTAGGAGAAGAGAAAGGATAATCTTTGAATTCATGGGCAAGACATTAGAGGTCCCTAAACCGTCCAGGAGCCTTAAGATAGCGTCTATCCAAGCTCTTTATCTCCAGCTTAGAGAGGATTTCAACTCAGGTATTTACGCTCTATCGATGTATGATGGCGAGGAATATTCTAGCTGCTGTGGGGTCACAGAACTCGGCAAGCCAGGCCAAGATTATCTCAAACTCCAGGAAAATCTCTCAAAGCTAATAGATGAGGGATTCAATTTAGTAACATATAACATCAATTTATTGTACAGTTATCTTGACTCTGCTGGATTAAAGAGTCTGAAGACGTTGATTAAAGGATTAGAATCCGCAGGCTTGCTTATTGATTCTCATGAATTAGTATTTAGGGCGTTGGGATACTCAATAGAATTGGAAGATGCTAAGAAGGTCCTCGGTTTGCATGTATCTAGTATAGGAGAGATAATGAAGATATTGGATGACGCTAAAAGGATAGTTCCAGGCATAAAACTTATAGAATACATCTCGAAAATACGTTCACGTCAATTAATAGAATTCGTTGAAAACGAAGCTAGAGCAGCTTATCTCTTATACATCATTAGTCGAAAACAGCTTGAGCGAGAAGGACAATAGATAGTTTAAATCTATTATTAGAGACGCTTAAGATGAACTATTCTATTCAGACCTTGAGGCTTTAGGAAATTTTCAGAAGTATAGATAGGAGCTTTAACATACTCGATGTAAGAACCAATAGATTAAATAAAGCCTCCACCCTTCATGAATGTGGGTCTGAGATGCCTAGAATACCTATCCAAAAAATAGATCAATACATCTGGAAGATACCGGAAAGCTATAGAAACGATATGAGAATCCCTGTAACGATATTTGCTTCGGAGGAATTGTTGGAGAAGATGCAGATGGATAGAACACTGGACCAGGGAGTAAACGTTGCAACCCTACCAGGAGTATTAAAACACAGCGTAGTTCTTCCAGACGCACATGAAGGATATGGATTCCCAATAGGAGGAGTAGCAGCAACAGACTACGATGAAGGTGTGATATCGCCGGGAGGCGTAGGTTACGATATCAACTGTGGAGTTAGATTAATGGTTACCAATCTAGATGAGAAAGACGTCAGACCAAGGATCGTGGAACTGATCAACGTCTTATTTGGGAATATTCCTTCAGGCCTAGGTTCAAGGAGAAAAGATTTCAGTATTACCATGAGTGATTTAGACAGGATTGCTATTGAAGGTGCAAGATACATTGTTGAGAAATTTGGTCTAGGATGGCATGAAGACATATTACATTGCGAAGAAGAAGGTGCAATGGAGGGTGCGGACCCGAAGCTCGTCAGCCCTACAGCTAAGAATAGAGGAATAGGTCAGATAGGTACTCTGGGAAGCGGAAACCACTTCCTAGAAGTCCAACGTGTAGATAGAATATTCGATCCGAAAGCTGCGGATAGAATGGGCATAACTCATGAAGGTCAGATAACAGTGCTGATACATACTGGTAGTAGAGGGTATGGACATCAAGTATGCGGAGACTATCTTAGAGTCATGGAGAGAGCGTCAACAAAATATGGCATTAGACTACCTGACCGTGAATTAGCGTGTGCTCCCGCAAAGTCCGCAGAAGCAGATCAGTACTTGAAAGCATTTAAATGTGCTGTTAACTATGCATTCGCGAATCGTCAAGCTATAACCCACTGGGTGAGACAGAGCTTTGAACAAGTATTCAAGAAATCTGCGGACGCTCTTGGAATGAAGCTAATATACGATGTGGCCCACAACATAGTTAAACTCGAAGAACATAGGATAGATGGAAAAATCCAGAAAGTCTGGGTGCATAGAAAAGGCGCTACAAGAAGCTTCCCTGCAGGTCATCCACTTATACCTAAAGATTATAGAGATATTGGTCAGCCTGTATTGATCCCCGGCTCCATGGGGACGGCCAGCTGGATCCTACTCGGAAATCCAAAGGCTATGGAGCAAACCTTCGGTAGCACAGCCCACGGAGCTGGAAGAGAAATGAGTAGAGCAGCAGCTAAAAGGACCCGTAGAGCGACAGATATAGTGAATGAATTGAGGGGACGTGGAATATACATTAAAGCAGATAGTATGGAGACGATCGTTGAAGAAGCTGACGATGCATACAAGTCGGTGGATAAGGTAGTTGAGGTAAGTCATGGAGTAGGGATAGGAACGAAAGTCGCTAGGCTAGTACCAATAGGAGTAATCAAAGGATAGTTGATGAATCCTACTTCAATAGCAGTTGACGTGGGGAATGGAAAACATGCCTTATTAACGCTAGGTCTCAACAATAGGTTAACAGTTTCTCAACAAGCCATCTTACTTGCCAGAACTTCTGGAAGCATCTTCCATAGCTTCGGTAGAACTTATTAGTAGATAATCCAAAAGATTATGTGAGAGGTATAAGGAATAATGGTTAGGGCCTATCTCCGAAGCCGCATAATCGAGCTCAGCTCACGGGTGCACCTGATCATTGGAAGATCCGAGGTGGTTAGAAAGAATGTCATCACCAATTAACAGGACAATCTTTATACAGTTATCGTATCTCTCTTGTGTTGCTCTCTCGATATTCCTATTCAGCTTCCTATTCTATAAACTGGCGGAGGCCCTGTCTATCGATCTTTATGATGCATTAATGATCGTGTGGCCTGCCTTATTATTTGATCTCGGGAGAAGCATCGGTAAAGCGATAATTCTCCCAGTAGATGTTATAACACGTGTTATGAAGCCTCCTCCTATCCATTTTAAACCGAAGCTAATCTCGATAATCATTCCAGCGAGAAATGAAGAAGAAACGATAAGCTCCTGTATTGAATCCGTAGTAGAGAATAACTATCCATGGAAAGAGATAGTAGTGGTGGATGATGGGTCCACAGATAACACTTACCTAGTAGCGAAGAAATACGAAGAGACAGGATTCGTAAAAGTTGTCAGGAAGGATTCAAGCGGATATAGGGCTTCCGCAATCAATTATGGATTACTATTTTCTAAAGGTGATCTTATACTAACCCTGGACGCAGATACACTAGTTAATAGAGATTGTCTAGAATGGATTTCAAGATACTTTGAAGACGAAAAGACGGTTGCTGCATCCGGAAATCTTAGAGTTCTAAATAGAGATGTAAACATCTTAACCAGACTCCAAGCCTACGAGTATTTTGTAGCGTTCGAGATGGGTAGGAGGACACAAGCGTTACTGAGAACACTCTTGATAATTCCAGGCGCAGCCTCAATATATCGCAGAAATCTTCTAGAATCATTAGGGTTCTTGGACCGAACACTTGCAGAAGACTTTGATGTTACATTAAAATTTCATAAGGTAAGAGGTAAGCTAATATTCATGCCTGAAGTATTGGCTTGGACTGATGTTCCAGAGAAATGGAGAAGCTGGATTAGACAGAGAATTAGATGGTCTAGGGGTCAGCTGTATAGTTTGAGACGGCATGCTCAATTATTTTTTAGAAGGAGATTCGGCGTGCCTGGCCTAGTAGGAGCACCCGACATGGTTCTAATGGACATCGCTCTTCTCTTTGGATGGATTGCTTGGCTCATATGGGTCATACTTGCTAGAACCCCTATCTACAATCTGATCATGTTATTGATCCCTGTATTCCTCTACTCAGAGATATTATCTGTCTCGACTTCGAGAATAGTCTCGAAAGACCCTGAACCTTTAAGGGTACTCTTACTTTTCCCCCTCGTATCATTCTTCTATAGACCGCTCCACAACACCGTTAGATACATAGGGTACATGTACGAGTTGATGGGAAAGCCGATGAAATGGTAAAGTGTAAACGTTACGGAGTATTAATCTCGGCAAAGTATATTAGAAGAATCCGAATGAGATGATCGTGGGTGTAAAGATTGAGAGAGGCCGGTGGACTCAGTTTATTGACACTAACCGGCATAGTCCTTGTACTGGTAGGCTTGGTTCTAGTGTTTATTCCACTAATTATTAAACTTGGTGTAAAACTGGAAAATATTCATCCCCTACTACTGGTGTGGCGGAAGGTAGATGGGTTTTACATCGGTACTTCTCCAATACTCTTAATCATGCTCCTAGCTGTCTACCTGCTCATAATACTCATCCGTAGACCTCTCTAAATTCTTCTAAAGTCGTAGATGTCTAACATTACATTATAGGAGTCTCTTACTATGCGTGAGATAGTAGAGTACATCTTCATCAGTCAATTGTCTAAAATCTTGATAAAATTGGCCAATAGCGTAGAATGGTGAAGGCGTCTCTACGCAGATGACTTCATCCGCTTCTCCTCTCAGTTTACGTACAGTCTCTGGAGGAGCAACAGGAGTAGCACATATAAGTTTGATCGGGGTTTTCTTTCGCAAGAATCTTAGAGCAGCTATCATCGTCGCTCCAGTAGCTACACCATCATCTACTACTACAACAACATACTGCGAGAGTAGAGGAATTTCTTTCCCCCTCCTATAGTTTTCTATCCTCTTCTTTATCGTTTCTAGTTCTCTACGTGCTGACGACCTTACGTATTCTTCATCGACGTCTACGAGTTCTGCGACTTCTTCCTCAATGTATATTGTTCCATCTTCTGCTACTGCCCCTACTGCAAGTTCTGGTTGGAAAGGTGCACCTATTTTTCTTGGAACAGTAACTTCAAGTAGGCATCCGAGTTGATGTGCAATATGGTATCCAATCTCCACTCCTCCTCTAGGTATACCGAAGACTACTAGGTTCTCCGCTCTATAATTTTCGAGAAAGCTTGAAAGTCTGAGAGCTGCTTCTTTCCTATCTCTGAAGATTATTTCTTCATGCATTCTTGATCGAACCCGCCAGCCTAGACGATATGCTGTCTATCCCTGCTTCTAATTGTTTATACAGTGTGGAATAAAGTTTAAGTGTTTCATCAAGAGCTTCCTCATACTTCTTCTCACCTCTAGTTATCTTATCCATGTATTCTTCAACTATTCTTCTAGTTTGAGGGGAAACAAGCTTTAAGTCGACTTCTCTAAGAGAACGTATCAAGTTCATGCCGAGCTCAGTCGGCTTAATAACTTTCTGGTCTTTAAATGCATAGCCCCTCTCAATTATTATCTTAGGATATTCTGCACGCGTAGCATCAGTTCCGATACCGTCTTTCTCCATAAGCCTTAGAAGTTCTGATTCACTAAGTCTCCCTGGAGGCTTAGTTGATTCTTCAACCAATCTTAACTCTATGATTCCTACTTTTTCATTGATTGATAGCTTGGGAATACTTCTAGCATCAGGTTTAAAGTACGGATATACTTGAATGAATCCAGGCTCCTCGATTATAGACCCACTAGCATTCAATCTTATTTCACCGACCTTGATTGATGCTTTCTGTCTTAAGACTTTTACATCGTTCGAGAATACGTTAGCTAGGAACCTCCTAGCAATGTATTCCCAAACTTTCCATTTCAATGTTCCATCTCTAGGATAGGGTCTTATTGGATAAATTGGGGGATGAGCTCCATCATTCTTAGAGCCATTTAGAGGTCTTGGCTCCATTAAGAGTGCTTCTTCTACTGCGAGACCCTTCATGATGGTTGACTTGATCTTATTAAAATCGATATTCTTTGACCACTGGTTTGTATCTGTTCTGGGATAGCTTATGTAGCCGTTTGAATATAGTTCTTCAGCAACTCTAAGAATATCGGAGGCTGACACTCCTGTTATTCTATGAAGGTCTCTAAGCATCTCATCGGTTCTTAAAGGCTTCGGCCGCTTAATAACATCACACTCTTCAACATACTTTTCTATCAAAGCTTGCTTAATATCTTTTAATTTGCTGTGCATTTCCTGGGCACTCTTTTTATCTTCCATCTTGTTACTTCTAGCCTCGAATACTTCTCCTTTATTTGTCTTGAACCTACCTACCAACACCCAGTAAGGTATAGGTATGAAGTTCTTGATTTTTTCTTCTCTCTCAACTATATAGTTGAGGGTCGGTATCTGGCAGCTTCCCCACGAGATCAATCCTCTGAACCCTTTCTTACGTGCTGAGGATGTAAGCAACCTAGTGAATGCTGCTCCCGTTACCAGGTCGAAGTCTCTCCTAAATGTTGCTCTCCAAACCCATCTATGGTTTAACCCTTCTTCTCTATTCTGCCAGGCACTCCATAATTCTTCTTCTGAGATTGTGTTGAACCTCATTCTAGATATTCTTCCGAAGCCATTGAATTTCTTGAATATTTCTACTATCTCCCACCCGATTAGCTCGCCCTCCGGGTCATTGTCAGTAGCAATTACAAGCTCCTCCATGAAGTTGTTCCTGAAAATCCTAGCTAACTCGTCGTAGGATCGCTTATCTCTAATTTTAGCCTGGAACTCTCTCAGGTAGAATATCTGGTAAGGGTCGACCCTCCCCCACTCGTACCCATTCTTCAGGTCGGAATCTAGTACATGTCCTTTTAATCCAATAACAATCACACCTGTCTTTACATTATTCTTCCGTAACATGTTCTGTATCGCTCTAGCAACCGATGGCTTCTCAGCTACGATTACTTTCATTCTCTTCTTCCATTCTTACTATATAATAAGAAGTCTATATCTATATCGTAGTTCTAGGAATACTGGAGCCTCTGTGGCCATTATGATCATTGATCTAGCAAGTATCTTCAAGTGATGTTTAGGTTGGATCTCTAAGGATAATAAGATGGTTCATATCTTTATATGTGATGTTTATATATTATGAACGCCAATTAATAAAACAATGTTTAAGATGTATGGATTAGTGATTCGGAGGAAAGATAATGAAGTGTTCAGTCTGTGGCAGAGATGAGCTTCTACCGTTCAAGTGTAAATATTGTGGAGAATATTTCTGCGCAGAACATCGATTGCCTGAGAAACATAGCTGTCCAGGCATATTCGCCGCAGCAAGCCCCTATGAAAAAGAGATGAAAGAAGTGAAGATAAAGATAAAAGCAGAAGAAGAAAGATTAAAAACAATTTCTAGGAAAAGTATGCTTAGAGAATTGGCGCACATAGTCTTGAGCGTCATACTCGTTTCCCTAGTTGGTCTATCTCTCATCGGATACGAGAGTTTCCTCTTCATGAATCCCATACTGCTCTTAGTCTATATTGCAGGTTTTGCGTTATCTTACCTATTGCACGAGCTAGCTCATAGGCTAGTAGCTAGTAGGAATAGAGTAGTAGCGTATTTCAGATTAGACCCCATAGGTTCTCTCATAACACTCATATCCGCTATCCCCATGCTCCCCATAAAATTCATAGCTCCCGGAGCCGTAGTCCTCGCAACCCCGACGACCATCAGAGTAGTAGGATCTACATCATTCTGGGGACCAGCAACAAACTTGATACTATCAGTCATACTATATATCTCATATTTAATCTCTAGGTCTATCTTTTTCTCGCTTCAGTTTTCGACGATCTTCTTAATACTTGCAAAATTCAACGCATTCATAGCCTTTTTTAATCTACTTCCATTTGGGCCACTTGATGGATTAAAAATTATTAAATGGAGTCTACCTAGGTGGGCGGTTGCCTTCGGTTTATCGATAATACTCCTAATAATGACCATGTAGGAAATCAAAATTTATTTTAACGAGCAGAAACGATTAGTATATGATAAAGTTCGATGTTAAAGTTGGAAAGATAGGGATAGAGGAAGGAGTACACATTATACCTATGTATGAAGAGGATGTGCCTAGGCCTGCTGTAGAGCTCCCAGATAACGTTAAAGATCTAATCAGCAAAGTAGCGGGAAGAGATTTCAAAGGTAGGCTTGAAGAAGTCTACATTATCCCGACTATAGTTCCAGGAGGACCTGAGAGGATAGTCTTGACAGGTCTGGGTAAGAGAGATGAATTAGAACTCGACTCTTTTAGGAGAGCATACGGTAGAGCAGCATTAAGAATTGATGAGTCGATGTCTGAGACGGCTTTCGCACCGATAGTTTCAGATGTCTTCGACTTGGAAAGTACAACCGAATCGATTATAGAAGGAATAGAGTTATCCATGTATAGATTTGACAGATACAGGTCAGAGAAGAAAGAACAGAAACTAAAGCACGTAACATTATTGGTTAATGATGAATCAAGTTTAAGCAAGGTTAAGAAATCGGTCGAGGTTGCTGGAAAGATATGTAGAGGAGTCTATACTGCGAGAGATTTAACGAATATGCCCAGTATAGATTGTTACCCTGAAAAATTTGCGAAAATAGTTTACGAAATCGGGAGAAGAGCCGGATTCAAGGTGAGAGTATATCAGGTTAAGGAGATAGAGGATATGTCCATGGGGGGTATACTCGCGGTGGGAGGCGGCAGCATTCATAAACCTGTACTGATAGAACTTGAATACGATGGGACGGGTGGGAGGAACGATCGCCCCTACATCATTGTCGGCAAGGCCGTAACATTCGATAGTGGAGGAATATCCATCAAGCCTTCAGAGAAGATGGAGGAGATGAAGTACGATAAAGCAGGAGGCGCAGCGGTCGTAGGAGTCCTTGAAGCCCTAGCGTCATTAAGACTTCCAATCAGGGTTATCGGTTTAATACCATGCGTAGAAAACTTACCGAGCGGTACAGCTTATAGACCTGGAGACATTATAAGATTTAGAAATGGTAAATCGGCTGAGATTATAAGTACGGATGCGGAGGGCAGACTTATCTTGGCCGATGCATTATCCTATGCTGTTGAGAAGAATCCAAAAGCATTAATAGACTTGGCAACGCTGACCGGAGCCTGCATAATAGCTTTAGGAACACATGCATCTGGATTATTCACGAACAATCAAGAAATAGCTGAGAAGATTAAGAGGTCTGGTGAGAGAACGGGTGAGAGAGTTTGGCAGCTTCCACTCTGGAAACAATATAAAGAACAATTGAGAAGTGATGTGGCAGATTTGAAGAATGTTGGAGGGAGACCTGCAGGTGCCATAACGGCCGCAGCATTCCTTTCAGAGTTTGTTGGAGAAACAGTGTGGGTACATTTAGACATAGCTGGAACAGCATACACACAAGAAACATCTGAATCTAAAAGCTACATACCTAAAGGAGCGACAGGAGTAGGGGTAAGACTAATCGTAGACTACTTAATCAATGAGGTAGAGCAGAAAGAATCCAAGTGACCATTAATATCTCAGCCATCCATAGACTTCAGTACATTCAAGACTTATCTTGAGCCTAATTATCCTCTAGAAAATATGTGAAATACATATCCACATTAATCTCAAAATGCAGGCAGACAAGAATATGGATAACTTTTCAAAGACTCTTCAAGAAAGTTTTCAGAAATCATACATCCAGCCTAACAATATGAAGTATTCTTCAATCACAATTAGATAAAGAGTTAAATTATTGTTTTTCAACAACCAAGAATGGATTAATAATATAAGGGATGCGGGCCCGTAGCTCAGCCTGGCTGGAGCGTCCGGCTGATAACCGGAAGGTCGAGGGTTCGAATCCCTCCGGGCCCACGACTTCTCATTTTATCAGGATCATGTTGGTTTCATCATAGTTTGACCCTCTTCCCGTGGGCTAAGAATATGGTCAAAGTTATTCTAGGTCTTATCTAATATTAGGATTGTGATGAAGGTACCATTTATCATAAGCTAGGTAGCGTCATCAATCCTTCATCGATTAATTCTACTTTGTTCCAAATATATGTCAATATTCTAAATTCTATGAAATGAAAACCTTTCTAAATATTTTTGAAGATGTGAATACAGTAGGGGGTCTGTCTGTTCTGGGGGAGGTGGGGCCGCTGGGATTTGAACCCAGGATTTCCAGCGTACTGTACGTTTGGAGTTCCCCAGGCTGGAGTCATAGCCATGCTAGACCACGGCCCCACCTATCTCATCCTATCATATAGGGTTCTAATTACTTTTTTCGTTTAGCTTGGAGTTTTCGTAGATATTCCGCTCTCATTGCTTTCTTGAATATCTGGGAGAGAGATAAAGGATAAATGCGATTAGACTTATGGTGATTGGGAAAATTACTTGAGCCATAGATGATCCCATGAATTCTATTGTAAGCCCTATTATGATAGTTGAGAAGACTGTTCCAAGAGTTCCAAATGCATAGATAGCTCCAACGAGAGTTCCGCTAATCTTAGGATAACGTGCAGTTGCAGATGCTATCAATGTTGGGTATATTGGCCCCATTAAGAATCCTGTACTAGAATACAATATCATCCTGTAGTATATCGGGATCGGCAGGGTGGCGGGAATTAGAAGGGCTAGAGACCCTAAACTGGTGAATGTTACCGTCTTTATGCATCCTAATCTATCTACAAAAGGCGCCCAGACTAACCTCCCGACGCCGACTAGCATCCAGAATAGGCTTATAGTTAGACTAGATTCTATCAGGGATACTCCTTGGTCTTGAAGAATATAAGGTAGCCAAGTATTCATTCCAAGCTTGCATGACATCAGTAAGAAAGATTGGAGAAAAATAGGTAACATACTTATCAGGAGATGCATCTTTGAGAGTTCGGGTTCTGCTTCTACCTTCTCTTTATCCATTTTAATGTTAGGGGCTTCCGGGATAAGGACTCCGAAGAAAATAGAAAATGTCAACATGACGGGGACTATAGAGAGGTATCCTAATCTCCAACTATGATAGGCTAGAATCGCAGTTGCCGCAAGCATAGGGCCTAAAGTCGACCCAACGCTCCATCCTATATGAAGCATATTTATGGACATCCCCCTCTTATCAGAGAATATGTTTGAGATGAATGCATTTACAGCCGCTTCAAAGAAAGCGAAACCTGTCCCCATGACAAAGAACGATAATCCAACCATCGACGCTGTTAGGGAAGATGACAAAAAGAATGCACCTAAACCTATTACTCCTAATGAGATAGCTATGAGTCTTGTCCTTCCAAAAATATCAGATAAGAATCCTCCGAGGACCGCTAGTATCCCCGCCAAGGATTGCAGACTTGCAATAACGCCTGCTACACCTTGACTCAACCTCAACTCAGAACTTATCTCCGGGAGAGCTGGCCCCATCTCAGTAGCTAAAAGTGCATAGAACACGTACGTTAGGAATCCCATTAAGAGCAATATCTTCCTCGAAGGCATACTCAATTTCTTCTTGAGAGAGTTTCTAAAAACCTTTTTCCAGATATATAGATGTCTCTAAGAATTGAGTTAAGCTTGATTACATCTGTTGATCCATGATTCAGAGCTGTGATCGACTAATCTAATGCCTAGAGACCGCGGACAGGTGGTTACAGAATTCTTTGGCTCCTGAATATAGTTGGGTTTATTGTAGGACAGAGACTTCTGGAAATTTCAATTAGTTTTATAACCCTTAAAAAATAAGATTAAGCAGATACTGGAATGTTGATGAGTTTATATTTCGTGTCTCCGTTTTCTATGACTAATCGTGAAGCTAGAGTTTTTGCTCTTTTCGAGTAGAATCTTTATGTCTTTCAATATTCTCCATGACTTTCTTCAATGTATCTCTGAAGTATTCTATCTTTCTCCTATTCACGTTCCCCATGCATGCTACCCTTATTATCTTATCCTTGAGCTTATCCATTCCTTCAGCGATAGTTATCCCATTCTTCTCCATTCCTTCTACTATGTCTTTTGGCTTTATGTTGTTTGGAGGAAGAGCTGAAGCTACTGTTATAGACCTACATTCTTCCAGCGGGTATATTGTGAGTCCTAGAGATTCCAGACTATTGTATAGGAGTCGTGAACATTCATAATGTTTCCGCCACCAATTCTCTATCCCTTTATCTACTATGATCTTCAACGCCTCATCGAGGCCATACATTAGATTTACAGCTGGAGTGAAAGGAGTCTCAAGCTTCTCCATAAATTGACGATGCTTCTTTAAGTCAATGTAAGAAGGGGTCTTCGAGGATTTCGACGATATCTTCTTCCAAGCATCTCCGCTCACAGATACTAATGATATTCCAGGTGGACCTGCTAAACATTTCTGGGCGGCTGTTACACAGATATCTATTCCGAGCTTATCTACTTGTATAGGTACTCCACCAAGAGATGATACAGCGTCAACTATGAAGAGCTTGCCATGGTCTTTCACGATCTCCGAAATCTTCCAGAATTCTTTAACCATAGTTCCAGTTGATGTTTCATTATGTACGAGCGATACGATTTTTACATCATTGTTTTCAGTAAGATATTCTTCCAGTACTTCCGGAGTTAATCCTCTATTCCACTCTAAGTTTATTTCTACAACTCTCCCTCCATACTGCTCAGCTGATTCTGACATCCTCTTCCCGAATACGCCGTAGACTGGTATGAGTACCTTATCTCCAGGTTCGATTATGTTTGCTAGGGCGCATTCTACGGCCAGAGTTCCGGAAGATGTTAACATAAACACGTCACCCTCTGTCTGGAATATCTTTCTAGTGTTCTCTGTAATCGATTTTACTAGACTGTGGAATTCAGAGGATCGATGGCTGACGACCTGCCTTGACATCGCCTTCCTTACTCTAGGATGTAGATCGACGGGGCCTGGAGTCATTAGCATGTCTACTCACCATTACTTTAGATCCTGGCATGTTATTGTCTGCAGATGCTCTACTACAAGTTGCACGGCTCTTAGAGAGGCTCTTCTTCTCGCTTCGATTGTTTGCGCACCGATGTGGGGTGTGCAGATGACGTTCTCTAATCTGAGTAGTTTCAAGTCCGTAGGAGGCTCGGCTTCATAGACGTCTAGTGCTGCTGCCGCTATCCAACCCTCTGTTAAGGCTCTGTAGAGTGCATTATAGTTGATTAATTTTCCACGAGCGGTATTTATCAGGAAGGCTGTCTTCTTCATCAGCTTTAACTCTCTTTCACTTATCATTTTTTCAGTATTCTTCGTTAGGGGAACGTGTAGAGTAACGTAGTCGGATTCTCTCAGTAGATCGTCAAGCGCAACTACTTCGGCGTTGACCTCTCTTACGAAGTCTTCATCAAGTTTTACTACGTCGTTCAATAGCGGCTTCATCCCAAAAGAATATGTAAGCTTAGCAACTCTTCGACCTATATTTCCTACACCTATTATTCCAACTTTCTTATTTTTTAGTTCTTGACCCATTAGCTGATTTTTGATCCATTCGCCCTTCTTTAGAGATTCGATGGCCTTGAATAGCTTCCTAGACAACATGATCATTAAGCCTAACGTCAATTCCGCTACTGAATCAGCAATCTCAGATGGTACGCATAATACCTTAATCCCTAGAGAGCATGCTGTATTTAAGTCGATGTTATCTACTCCGCTTCCTGCTCTGACTACTACTTTTAGTCTTGTAGCTTTCCTCAATAAATCTTCCGTTACTTTAGTTCTGTCTCTAACAATAAGTCCATCATAGTTCTCAATTATATTTAGGAGATGTTCTCTCGATATTTCGGGTAGATAGTCGAAAGAGATATGTTTATAGGTAGATAAAAGCGATAGGGAGTCTTCGTGGATCGGGTCTGTTATAAGAATCCTTACCTGAAATATTACGCACCTCCTATTGCTTGATAATCTTTCACTATAGCTACTACTTAACTTTTAATGTAAGGTATCTGCTGTATCCATGGGTATTCTTTTATTAGCTTCTGTATGGACTCTTTTATTTTCTCCTCAGGGTAATGGAATGGTTTGAGATTTCCCTCGAAATACTCTTGGTAAGCTTTGAGGTCAAAGTATCCGTGTCCACATAGATTGAATAGGATAACTTTTTCTTCACCTGTTTCTTTTGCTCTTAAAGCTTCATCGATAACGTACCTAATTGTATGGGAAGGTTCTGGAGCCGGTATTATGCCTTCAGTCTTAGCGAATAGTGATGCTGCCTCGAATACCGATAGCTGGTCGTATGCTTTCGGCTCTATTAATCCTTCCTTCAGGAGTAAGCAAAGTGTTGGGGCATCACCATGATATCTTAAACCTCCTGCATGGATGGGCGGGGGTATGAAGTCGGAGCCTAAAGTGTACATTGGAAGTAGAGGTGTCAGTTTAGAGGTATCTCCGAAATCGTATGTGTAGATTCCCTTAGTCATTGTTGGGCATGCTGTCGGCTCAGTAGCCACGAATCTTACGTTCTTCGGAGCTTTCTTAGAAACAACATCGTAGTAGAATGGCCAGAATAATCCTGAGAAGCTACTGCCCCCTCCAACGCATCCAGCTACTATGTCTGGATACTCGTCAAGCATTTCCAATTGTTTCCTAGCCTCTAGACCCTGAACTGTTTGATGTAGAAGCACGTGATTCAACACGCTTCCTAGAGAGTATTTTACACCTTCATGGGTAAGTGCATCTTCAATTGCTTCACTAATAGCTATCCCTAAGCTTCCAGGACTGTTTGGGTCTCTTTCAAGTATGGATAATCCTGCCTTGGTCCTATTGCTGGGACTCGGTATAACTTCTGCCCCCCAAGTCTCCATCATAATTCTTCTATATGGTTTCTGCTCATAACTTATTTTAACCATGTACACTCGAGCTTTCATTCCAAACAGATTTGTTGCAAATGCTAGAGCTGAGCCCCATTGTCCAGCACCCGTCTCCGTCGTTAAAACCTGTACTCCCTCCTTCATATTATAGTATGCCTGGGCCACAGCTGTATTCGGTTTGTGTGAACCAGGAGGGCTAACTCCCTCATACTTATAGTATATTCTTGCAGGAGTCTTGAGCACTCTTTCAAGTCTGACAGCTCTATAGAGAGGAGTTGGTCTCCAAAGAGTATATGCTTCTCTCACTTCATCCGGAATAGGTATCCATCTTTCCTGAGATAGTTCTTGCTGTATCAATGATCTAGGAAAGATTGCTTCAAGTTTCCTTGGATCGATTGGTTCTCTTGTTGATGGATCTATTGGCGGGGGTAGTGGTTTTGGTAGGTCCGGTAAAATGTTATACCAGTATTTCGGGATCTCATCTTCTGTTAAGAGTACCTTTCTACTCATGTACATCACAGTATAGAAAAATACATTGAGGCTCATATTTATACCTTTCTCAACGGTCTTATACATCGGACAGCGTGGGTAAATGCATATATCTATA
Organism: Candidatus Geocrenenecus huangii; assembly: GCA_023268155.1. GTDB lineage: Archaea > Thermoproteota > Nitrososphaeria_A > Caldarchaeales > Wolframiiraptoraceae > Geocrenenecus > Geocrenenecus huangii. The sequence goes on along the minus strand of JALNKM010000003.1, from coordinate 34,714 downwards.
CAATGAAGAATATATATGGGCATGTGGAGGAGGATAGCTGAAAAACTGAAAAATTATCCAGCTAGACTAAGTATAATCAGGGTAATGATCGAGTATGGTATAGGTGTTACGGAAGATGGCAGGATAGTTATTGGGCCCGTTGAGATACCTGAAGTATCTATTGCTAGAGCAGCGGGTGTTGATAGAAGAATAGTTAGGAAAACTGTTGAATATATTCTCCAAGACGAAGAGCTTAGAAAAATATTTACTGGACTTAGACCGGCTGGAGCTCTACTTGCACCTATAGCTAAAGAACTCGGATATTTCGTAGTTGAGATTAGAGCTGACCCTACTGCACCTGGAATACTTGCTGGAGCGGCTAAGATAGCTGCAGAAGAAAACATCTCTATCAGGCAGGCTGTCGCAGAAGATCCTGAACTCTTCCCCGAGCCTAAGCTGATACTCATATTGGATAAACCATTGTCCGGGGAAGGGGTTAGTAAGATGCTGAAGATACCTCATGTAAAAAGTGTTACCGCTTACTAGAAGACTCAACTCACGTCTTTCTTTTGTTCTTCAGAGTCTTTAGAAGAGGGATTTCCTCGACTTTATCCCTGGTCAACAATTCCCAGATAATTCCATGCGGTTTAGGTTTACTGGGAGAAACTCGGAACAGTTTAGTGGGCGTTGCGATTACATCGACAGATACATCGTATGGGTCTTGCGGGACCGAGTCGAATAATTGGAGATCGTGTATATTTGTAGCCACAATTACCGAATCTTCCACTAAACCATATTCTCTCAAGATGGCGTACTCTATCTCTCCGTATCCTTCCCCCTTCCCTATTCTGGAACCATCTCTACCGACTGCAACGGAACCCATGACTATGAGATCGATCATGGGCATATCTCTAGGATCTATCTTCTCGCCTAAGCTGAAGGCTCCTCTTATTGTTGCAGCTTTCTCGTAAAGTTTCCTCGATATCCTTCTCGGGTCTATTATTAGAAATCCTTCTCTGAGCCTAGGCGTGGGCATTATCAGAGTTTTTCTATCAATCAAGCATCTTAGCCTAACTGAGTATTGGGGGGAGTCTGGGCTTACCTTAACTACTCTAGCTCTTCTATATTCTTCCAGGGTTGTTATCTTCTCTCCAGCCTTCTCTGCTTCTTCGAAATTCGGTATTCTTCCATATACTGGCTTAGGGAATCTTGCTACACCTCTCTCTTCGAGGATCTTCCAAACGATCTCTCTGATCTTCTTCTTCTCTTCATTCATGAATTATACCTCAAGGGTCGCCTTTTGAGAGCATTCATCTACTAGATTAAGTTCTCCTAGAATTTTCTTAAAGTTTTCCTGAGATGGATTTTCTTTATACGCCCTCAATAGATGAATCGGCAAATTGCACACATCCAACATTTTTAGTATCTTAAGATGGTGTGGGCCACGTGTTATGTAGCTTGTTATTGAAGTTAGATTCTTGGGCTTGCGGCTTATCCTCGCTTTACCGAAGTCAAGAATGGTTGGCGTTAAATCGTTCTTGACGACTATATGTCTTCTAGCATTGCTTAACTCTCCATGGTCGAGACTGATTGAATCTAGTTTTCCAGCCTGAGCCATGATCGCAGTTAGGACTTTCCTCAGGATGCATACTTTGTCAGGAGGTAATTCATCCAACCATTCATCTAGGTCTCTCCCTTCGATATACTCCATTAAAATTACGTGACCCGAATAATCGAACACTCTGGGTCCAATGCCTATAGAGTTTGCAATCCTCGTCATCTCCGCTTCTCTGTTTAGGGATGGTATTCCAGAATCTGTTCGAAGAATCTTTCCAGCAATTACCTTACTCCTCCAACGAGCTTTTATGACGATCCCCCTATATCCTTTACCGATAAATTTGAGGGTAGGTCTAGGTTGATAGGTTAGGTAGATTGATTCGACATCCATTTCTTTTAACTCGTTCAGTATCGTCTGAGCATAGTCACTTCTTTGAGAAGGGTAAGCAAGTTGACTCAGGATCTCGGGTCTAGATGATAGTTTCTCGAGGCTGATCTCGAATGATTCCTCAAACATCATTTCCAGATTACTAACTTCCAGCGTTTTGGAAGCTAGATGAAGGGTAGTCTAGCCTCTATAAATTCGTTTACGTAAGCCTTCAGCTTCCCGTCTTTCATCAAGTCCTCTATCGATGTTACTATCTTACCTTTCTTTACATCTTCCAACAATCCCTTAGCTATGGAAACCCTCCCCTCTTGAATCTCCCTCCTTAACAGTTTTTTTACATCGGTTATTTGTTCAGCCCTGAGTACGTATAGTCTAGAGTCTTCTATCCATGGCCCAGCTAATCTTTCAGGATGGTTCTTCCACTTCTCTATAAATTCCAGAGAATTTGGATGATGCGCTGGCGGCCCCTGATGGAGTCGAGCATACGGAAGCTTGTCGTCGTTTATCTCGCATAGTATTAGACATATTTTTTCTTCATCAGTCCATGAATCGGTCCTGTACACTTGGAACCCCAATCTTTTAAGCGTATTCTTTACTGCCTCCTCACTCTTCCTCAGCTCACCCCACAAGACGTCAGGAGGCTTCCACTTAGAAAGTCTAAACGATAAGCCAACTATTCTCCTATTCTTCATAATCCTCTTGATGTAAGCTCTCTTGAAGACTCGAGGTTTAGGCTTAAAGAAGCGGATGCTCGGGGATTTTAGAAAGAATCTTGAAGCGAGGACGAGCCTGCATAGTTTTTCTTCAGAGACTGCTGAGGCCACGTTTCTATATCTGTCAACAGGGTCTACGACTATTAGAGGCTGATTCGGGAAAAGCTTAGACACCTCATCCAATGAGGAATAATGTTTAGCAATGTCTATAATTATTGGAGGCCTCCATCTAGAGATCTCCTCAACTGCTTTATTGAAATCCTCGTAATATAATATTAGAAGCTCGGTTAGGTAGCCGCTGAACCCTCTAACTTTTATCTCTGCACCATATACTCCGCAGCACGTCATGAATGCTTTCATCAACCTAACGCTATCTCTAGCTTCTTCTCTCATGTTGTCGAGAATATATCTCGTGTGGTAGGGCGTCCTATCAGTAGCGCTAAGCCAATTTGGCGGCGAGACATTATAACATGCTACTATGTTTACTACAACCTTATTTATCCTTCCCTCAACGTATGGGTGCTCCGCATACATCAATCTAGGTTTCCCATCTAAGTCGTCGAGAGTCTTGAAGCCAAGCTCTGTTATCTGTTTCTCCATTTCTTCCCTCGAGACTTCAGGGTTAAAATGAATGAATATGTCGACTTCCTCTTTACCTTTAATCCACGTCTTCTTAGCTAGAGAACCCTCAATAGTTATTTTCCGGATGCTTGGATAACTTGATGAGTATCTTTCAGCTTGGTGGATTATTTTCTCCGCTAAATTGGATAGATTCTTCTCTTCTTCTTCGGTAGGCTTGTAGAGTTTGAGAGCCTCATTCAATACCTCATCCATATTCATGGGTTTTTACCAGCCTTGACCACTAGCAAATCACTATAAATTGGCCCCCTGGAAGTTAATACACTCTTCTTGACTTTAACCGAGTCTATTATCTGGGAACCTAGCTGGATGTTTCTTAATTTTTCTAGTTTTCTCAAAGCCTTATCCCTGTCTTGGATGTACTTGACTCTAGCAATGGTTAGATGAGGTGTGAAGCCTCTTTCATCGTATTTGAATCCCTTGCTCCCTAGATTGTTAATTAGCTGGTCTACTACATTGTTTAGGGTATTAGTTGGATCTTCTGCCTTCAGCCAGATAACATTTATCCTATTTCCTCCAGGGAAATATCCTAGACTCCCGATCTTTAATTCGAAGATGTTGAAACGTATCTTACTTACTTCTTCTAAGATCGTTCTAAGTTTATTCTCTGGAAGCTCTCCGAGAAACCATAGTGTTATATGTAGATTCTGTGGTTCTACATCCTTGGAAACTATGCCTGATTCTCTTAGGTCTCTCTGGATTTCTTGAATTCTTGCGATTATCTCCGAATTATCAATGTCTACCGCGATGAATGTTCTAGTAAGTTCGCTCATCACTTTTCTACCTCATAATACGACCTTAAATCTATTCCTTGAGCTTCGCTAGCTCTAGCAGCCTGTCAACTATTATCTCAGTATTATGCTCTAGTTGTCCTTCAGCATTAACAATCCAGATTGTTTGTTGAGGTCTAAGCTCGTAAAAGACTCTATAGAATCTCCTAACCTGTTTCTGGATCTCAATATTTTTTTCTATTTCGTCTTCAATGCCTCCTTGACTTTCCTTCATCTCCAGTCTTCGTCTTCTCTCTTCCTCTTCTACGTCAACGATCACGTATAGGTCGGGTCTAAGAAAGACTGTAAACCCAATTTTCTCTATCAGCTCGATTAACTTTTTGAATTCTTGTTCTCCGACTTCTTCTCCTCTAGCCTTAGATAAAGCTAGACCATAAACTATTGAGCATAAATAGTATCTATCAATAAAGTAGAAATTGGGTTTCTCTGATTCGATCTCTCTCTTCATTATAGATGAATCGTCAGAAGTATTCGCTAGGAATAGGAGCATCCGAGTCATATGGTCGATTTCAGACCTGTTTCCATATTTTCTTGCAAATATGCCGGAAGGTGTATCGCTTGGAGTTTTATAGGTTAAGGCTTTGTAGTTCATTGAGGTTAATGATGTTAGAGTCCTGTTGAGAAGAGTTGTTTTTCCAGCTCCATCTAACCCTTCCCAAACTACTATAAAGGTGCTATCATGCATCTTTTTCGAGAAAATATGTGATTAGGTGTTTTTATGGTTTACTTCTACTTCTTGATGTACGGGCGGATTATATTTAGTATTTGTTCCACTATTTCATCTTCCGTTCCAGATATCTTCTGCCTAGCCCTCTCACCTAACTTCATTTCTCTAAGTTCCTCTACTATGCTTCTGCTACCCTTCAAGCCTACTTCTTCGTTACTTAACTGGAGTTCTCCTATGCTCCAGATCTTTAATTTAAATTCTTTATCCACCCATCTCTTCCTTCTAAAATCAGGGAACCTGGGAGTATTGCATCCATACTCGACGGAGAGTAGGACTGGAGGAGCGCATTCCAGCACTTCATACCCACCTTCTAGGACTCTTTTAGCTCTAATTTTCCCCTCTATTATCTCGATATTGTTTACAAAGGTTATCTGAGGTATGTTGAGGAATTCAGCTATGCTTGGAGGTACATGGCCTGTTCCAGCATCGCTAGATTCTTCTCCACATAGTATCAAGTCATACTCTCCCAGCTTCTTGATAGCTGCGGCGAGTGTTCTACTCGTGGCAAGAGTGTCAGCTCCCGCGAATGCTCTGTCAGAAATGAGTATAGCGTCGTCAGCTCCCATTGTTACGGCTAGCTTCATGTACGGCTCCCACATCGGGGGCCCCATACCTATCACTGTTACTTTACAGCCATGCTTGTCTTTTAGTTGGAGAGCCGCTTCTAGAGCGTTCTTATCAGCCGGATTTATTTCATTTTCTACGCCTTCTCTGATTATCGTCTTAGTGTTCGGATCCAGTTTTACTTGCTCAGATTTAGGGGTCACTTTCATGCAGACTACTATATGCATCATCTCCTCTCAGCCTCCAGCCTCTGTAATAGCTTGGGAATAATCTTGTATGCATCTCCAACTACAGAGTAATCTGAGTATGAGTGGATGGGTGCTTCTGGGTCAATATTTATGGAGATTATCTTTTCTGCTCCTGCAACACCGGATATGAAGTGGGCTGCACCGCTTGCTCCAACTATTAATGCAATTTTGGGTTTAACTACTTTGCCCGTTGCTCCAACGAATATGTCTCTAGGCACTAGTCCTTCATCTGATAGAGGTCTAGTAGCTCCGAAGGCCCAATTCATTTTTTCTGAAAGCTTCTTGACTGCTTCTATATTTTCCCTGACACCTATTCCTGCGATCACTATTGCTTCCGCTTTACTAATATCTTCAACTGTAAAGAACACTTTTTCAATGGTCTTGGTTGGAGGATCCGGAAGCTTGCCAACATCTACTTTCTCTATCCTACCCTCCCTCATAGGGTTTAGCCGAGGCTTGGAGAATGCTCCAGGTCTCACAGTGGACATTTGAGGCTTAGTCAAACACTTCGTGACAGCCATTATTCCTCCTCCAAATCCTGGAACACCTGCAAGTAGTACGCCGTCGCCGACTATGTCGAGCCATACGGTGTTGGCTGATAGACCTAGGCCTAGTTTCGCTGATATTCTACCAGCCAGGTCTCTACCATTCCTAGTGGCGGGATAAAGCATGATGTTCGGTTTATACTTCTTAACCAGTCTAGATAATGCTTCAGAGTAAGGTATAGTAGAGTAATCTTCTAGTAGGGGGTCTTCTACTATGTACACTACGTCGGCTCCATATTTTATCGCTGTCTCCGCTTGGATCTCGAGATTTTTTGCCCCCATCAATACTCCAGCAACATTGTCTCCATACCTATCTGCTAATTCACGAGCCTTCCCGAGGACTTCTAATGAAGGCTCGATCACTTCATCCCCACGTCTCTCGAGGAAAACCCATACTCCTCTGTATTCTTGGCTCATCTAACCTCACCATTCAATGATTGGTCAACCAATTCTACTACGTCTCTAACATATAATCCTAGTTTCTTAGTCTTCACACTGTCTTCAAAGTTCTGAATGCAGAATGGGCATGGTGCTACCAATGTTTTCGCACCTGTTTGGGCGGCTTGCGCAACCCTATAGTGGGAAAGTCTTTCGCCATGTATATCTAGGAAGTGTCTTCCGCCACCACTCCCACAACATATTGCATTCTCTTTGATATCGTTCATCTCGATAATCTTTGTCCCAGGGATACTTGACAGGATCTTTCTCGGCTCTTCATATAGCTTAAGGTATCTCCCAAGATAGCATGGGTCATGAACTGTCACTTCATGGTCTAAGGGTTTAGACATTCTGATCTTTCCTTTTTCTATCAAGTCATTCAGGAACTCTACGTAGTGATATGCCGGTATCTTTAATCCATACCTGGGATAGACTTTCTTAAACATGTGTGCAGAATGAGGCGAGATCGTGATAATGGCTTCAGCCCCCGTCTTATTGAATCTCTCTATATTCTGAGATGCAAGCTCTTCCAGGAATGCGTCTTCACCGATGTTGTATACAACATCTCCACAACATCGTTCCTGTCTACCCAGTACTCCGAAATCTACTCCTGCGGTAGATAGAACTTTAGCGAGTGATGCGGCCACCTTCTGTAACCTCTTGTCAAACGAGACAGCGCACCCAACGTATAGTAATACTTGGACTTTTTGTTTTGATGCATCTCTTATGTTTAGTCCTTCCGTCCATGCTGCTCTCTCCATACTTGAGCCTGGGAAAGCTGTACCGTCCTCATATACCATCCACAGTATCTCCTCGAATTTTTGTGGGATCTTTCTCTTCTCTGATGATATCTGTCTATATGCTCTAACTACATCTGGGATCTTTATGGACCATGGACACTTCGCCTCGCAGAGGCCGCAGGTCGAGCAATGCCATAGATTTCCATCATCGTAGACTAGTCCAAGTTGGGCGGATCTAACAATCCTTCTAGGATTGATTGACTCTGGGTTTAGTAGGTTGAGTGGGCATGAGCCGGTGCACGTTCCACATTGATAACAGTAGTCAGCTGCTCTAGAAGTCAGTTCAGCAAGTTTCTCCATTAGCTCTATATCTACGATTTTTGTATTAATCACTTCTTCCCACCTCCAAGCTTCTGTACAGTCTGGACTATCTCTTCTTTTGGAATCTTCTTTATCAGCTCGTCGATCTCCCTCATCTTTGCGGCCCATCTCTTACTCTCAGCTGCGCTATTCCAATGTAGTATCAACCTCTCAGGATTAATTCCTCTAGCCTCGAGTATCTTCTTCACTTGTTTGACTCTCCTCTCAGTATTCAGGTTAGCGTAATTGTAGTGACAGTCCTGCGGCCAACATCCTGTAACAGCTACTACCGCCGCACCCTTCTCAAACGCCCTCAAGATGAATTTCTGCGAAATTCTGGCCGAACACATCGTTCTAATTACCCTTGAGCTTGGCGGGTACTGGAGCTTTTCTATACCTGCTTGGTCTGCACCAGCATACGAGCACCAGTTACATGTAAACACTATTGCCTTCTCGTTCGGTCTATCTTCTAGGGCCGCATCGATCTGTGTAATGATCTGTTCATCGGTGAATCCAGGAGCCTCGATCGCTCCAACCATGCATTCAGCTGAACAGTTTCCGCATCCCTGACATAAAGCACTGATTATTTCAAGGCTCTTCTTCAGTTCTCCCCTCAGAGCTGAGAAAGTGCATACCTGAGTACATCTTTGACAGTATGTACATTTATCATAGTTTATCCTCGGTATAAGGGGTTCTTTATCGATAGTGTCTTTTGCTAGCAATGCTGCGGCCTTTGCGGCCGCCGCCAATCCCTGCGATATTGCTTCTCTGACATCTTTCGGGTTCTGGGATGTCCCAGCGAGGAATACCCCTCCAACCATTGACTCAACCGGTCCAAGCTTTGGATGGAGCTCGAGGAGGAAGCCCGCCTCGTCTCTTGATAGCTTCAGCTGTTCAATTATTGGATTTATCTCATCATTTGGGACGAGCCCGACATTTAGTACTACTAGGTCGGCTGGTATACCGATTTCTTCTCCGAGCAATTCATCTTTAACGTATACTGTCCCATTCTCAATTCTAACTACTTCTTCGGGTTTCCTCTCAGAGTCGTATTTTACGAATCTTACTCCGAGCGCTCTTGCTTTCTCGTATAATTCTTCAGCCTTCCGACTGTATGTCCTGATATCCTTATAGAGTACGAATACGTTCTTACCCAGCTCTTTAAGTCTGATTGCTTGTTTTATCATTACTTGGCAGCAGAACCTAGAGCAGCCTTTCGAATCGTATCTTGACCCTACACAGCTTATGAAGACGACGTTTCTCCCATCAAGGTTACCATTATTCTTGAATATCTGCTCTAGGTCAAGTGAGGTTATTATGTTTCCTCCATTTGCCTGGAGGGCTCCCTCCGGATGGTATACTTTCGCACCCGTAGCCATGATGATTGCTCCAACCTCAAGTTTCTCTCCACTAGACAGGTTTACAACGAAGTTTCCAATGTATCCGCCTACAGATTCCACCTTGGCTCCTAATATGACCTTTACACCTGAACTGTATACTTCTCTCTCCATCTCGTTTAATAATTCATCAGCTCTTATCCCCTCGGGAGCTATAACGTCAAGATGTCTTACGAGGCCGCCTAGCTGGTTCTCCTTCTCTACAAGATATGTTTCAAAGCCTTGGCGAGCAAGGCTAGCTGCTGCAGCCATCCCCGCTACTCCTCCACCGATCACTAAGGCTCTTCTAGTTACCGGGAGCTTAACAACATATAGAGGCTTAAGCAGCTTAGCTTTAGCTACAGACATCCTAATCATATCTAGAGCCTTCTCGGTTGCTTCTTTCGGATAATTTGCGTGAACCCAAGTATCTAAGTTACGTATATTCGTTAGCTCGACCAGGTATGGATTTAAACCGGCTCTTATAGCTGCATCCATGAATACAGGCAGATGCGTCCTCGGAGAACACGCTGCCACCACAAGCCTGTTGATGTTCTTCTCCCTAATCACCTGCTCAATATATTTTGTGTAGACTCCCGCGCATGCAAATCTGAGATCTTCGGAATGTACTACCCCAGGGATCTTCGCGGATTCCTGCGCTAGCCACTTAACGTCTGCTACTCCCGCAATATTCGATCCACAGTGACAGATGAATACCCCCACTCTATGTTCTCCCTCAGCGGGAATTGTTTCTTCGAATTCTCGCTTAGGCCAAGTCTTCTTCTTAACATATTCTAGGGCAGCGGATGCTGCTGCTCCGGCCTCTGTCACGCTGTCCGCAATATCCTTTGGACCGGATGCGCTTCCACATACAAAGATTCCCTCTCTAGTTGTAGCTATCATTTTACCACGCCACGGCCTCGTCTTTATGAATCCATCTTCATCTAGTTCTATTCCGAGAGTTTTCGCCAGCTCAACCAGTCCTGCCGGTGGTTCGGCGGCCGCCGCTAGAACAACCATGTCGTATTCTCTTTCTTCTATTCTTCCTTCAGCTATATTTTCATACCTGACTTTCAGCTTATTTTCGTAAGGGATTACTCTAGCAGCTCTTCCTTTTATGAATCTTACGCCTTCATCTTTTGCTCTCTTGTAAAATCCGTCGAAGCCTTTGCCATACGCTCTGATATCCATGTACAGTATATCCACATTCTTTATCCCATGTTCAACTGTCTGGACAGCTTGCTTAATGGTATACATGCAGCAGAACCTTGAGCAATACTTGTTGTATCTTGGGTCTCTAGAACCTACACATAGGACGAATAATATGTTTTCAGGATGATGTCCATTGCTAGGTTTGATTATTTCTCCACCGCTTGGACCGGTCGACTGAAGTAGTCTCTCGTATTCCATCGAGCTGAGTATATCTGGATGGAGACCGTATGAATAGTCGGGTATCCCGGTCGCGTCGAATACTTCGAATCCTGCTGCGACGATTATCGCTTTAACTTTCTTCTTTATTATCTTGGGTTTCATGAAGAAATCTATGCACTTAGGCCCGCATACCTGTATGCATCTGTCGCAGGGGAGGTAGTTGGGAGGCTTGTTTAGACAATTCTCGATATCTATTACGTATGCCCCCGGCTCAGATTGGGGAATCGGTGTATAGATTGCTTTTCTAGCAGCCATGCCATAGTCAAATTCGTTTTTGAGCAGGACTGGGCAAGCATCTACGCAGAGGCCGCATCTACTACATTCAGATGTTACGTATCTAGGCTTTTGATATATCTCGACTAAGTAGTCTTCCCCATTTTTCTCAACGCTTACAACTTCCGCAAGGGTCAGCAGCTCGATGTTTGGATGTTTTCCTACCTCGCTCATCTTCGGCGCCTCTATGCATATCGAGCAATCAAGTGTCGGGAAGTTCTTGTCAAGTATCGCCATCTTTCCTCCAATTGTAGGGGTCTTCTCAACCAATACCACTTTTACACCTGCGTTGGCTAGGTCGAGTGAACATTGTATTCCAGCTATTCCTCCGCCTATAACTAATACTTCATCGGACATCTATATCTCCACCTCCCTTACATTCTCTTTACCGAGCTTGAATGCTGTCTTATTCAATTCAACCGCTTTGGGGAAGGTCTCGATAATTGTCTGTAATAAGATATCCTCGCTAACGATCCCGAACGCTTTAGAGAATGCACCGAGCATTACAATATTCGCAACTATTCTTCTACCTAGACTGTCCGCTATCTTCGTGGCTTCTACAGAGTATATCTTCTTAGGATAGCATTTGACGTCTTTTACCAATTCTCCATCTATCAAGAGTAGACCGTCTTTCTTTAGTGATGAGCCATCTCTATTCATCCCGTCTTGAGACATCGCGACAAGAATATCGGGATTGACTATTAGGGGGAAGATAATTTGTTCATCTGAAATAACTACATCTGCTCTAGACCATCCCCCAGTCTTCTCTGGTCCATACATTGGTCTCATAGCGGAATCAAGTCCTTGCTTAACAGCGGCTCTACCTAGGATTTCTCCTGCTCTAATTACTCCTTGACCTCCGAAACCCGCCCACCTTATATCCCATCTCACTTTAACCACCCTGCCTTCTTGAAGACTTCTAGTTCAAAGTCATGATAACTGGGCATTTCTCGTTGAATGAAGTTTCCAAGGATAATTGGTTCACCTGGCCTCAACGATATGGCCGCCTTGTTTAAATCGGCTGAATGATCAACTATGCAATTCTCTAGGAAAAGCTTTATGTAATCTTTTCCCTCTCTTAATTCATTATATGATCCGAACCCTACTGGGCATGGAGATATTATCTCGATTAATGCGAATCCTTTAACTTGGAATGCTTTCTTCATAGCCTCTGCAAGTTGCCTAGTATGGAGTGTAGTCCATCTTGCTACAAAGGGGGCTCCTAGGGCTGCTGCAAGCAAAGGTAGGTTGAATGGAGGTTCTGGACAACCGTATGGGCTCGTGGAGCTTTTGGCACCTAATGGAGTAGTTGAACCCATCTGGTTTCCAGTCATACCGTAGATGAAGTTGTTGACTAGGAAGACATTTATGTCCACGTTTCTCCTGATAGCGTGGATAAAGTGGTTTCCGCCAATAGTTACTAAGTCTCCATCTCCGGATATTACCGTTACCTCGAGGTCTGGTCTAACTATCTTCATTCCTTCAGCGAAAGCGATAGGTCTTCCATGTGTTACATGGTATGAATCCAATCTGACGTAACCAGCTATTCTTCCAGTGCAACCTATGCCTGATATAACTACATGTTTATCTTCCGGGATACTTGATGCAGCTATTGCCTCTACGTAGCATTTCAATACTGTTCCGAGACCGCATCCAGGACACCATATATGTGGGAATCTCTCCTTCCTTATCAAGTGATCTCTTGGAGACTCACTGACGATTTTTTCCTTAATTACCAACCCTTTCTGACTCATACACTCTACACCGCCGCTCTGATACCATCTAGAATATACTCGGGTGGGGGTGCGTACCCTACTGGATAATTTATTCCTGCTACAGGGCATTCTGCTACTTCTCTTACCGGATGGATTAATTGACCCATGTTGATTTCTGCGACGAGCAGTCTTCTAGCATACTGGCTCGCGATCTTGACTGGATCTTCTGGGAAGGGCCAAAGGGTGAGCAGCTTTATCATGCCGACTTTCAGGCCTTCGGCCCTAGCTCTTTTTACAGCCTCTTCAGTAGACCTCGCAGTGATACCGAAGGTTACAACGACGACGTCTGCATCATCTGCATATAGGGTCTCATACTTCCATAGATGCTTAGAATTCTTTCTAACTTTCATGACGAGCCTATCAATTAGTTTATGAGAATCCTCAATCTCTAGAGAGGGATAACCTCTTTCATCGTGAGTTAATCCGGTCATGTGTATTCTATATCCATCTCCAGCTGCTACAAAAGGTGGGACAAGGGCTTCACAACTATAAGGTAGGTATTGGTCTTTGGGACCATTGTATCGTTTTCTGTTCACGATCTTAATCTTATCGTATTCCGGAACTACTAGTCTCCCGTACATGTGACCTACCACTTCATCGGACAATACTACCACGGGTATCCGTAACCACTCAGATGTGTTGAATGCTTCAATTGTGAGATCGAAGAATTCTTGAACAGCTGATGGAGCGTAGACTACCAATTCATAGTCTCCGTGAGACCCCCATCTTGCTTGCATTACGTCTCCTTGACCTACAAAGGTTGGGATGCCTGTGCTTGGGCCAGCTCTCTGCACATCAATTATAACGCACGGGAGCTCAAGCATCGCAGATAAACCTATCGTCTCCATCATGAGTGAGAATCCAGGTCCGGAAGTTGCCGTCATAGCTTTCACGCCTGCGGCGGAAGCACCTAATACAGCTACGATACTCCCTATCTCATCTTCCATCTGAATGAAGTGTCTCCCAAGCTGAGGCATCCTTCTACTCATATGTTCAGCAATCTCATTTGATGGGGTTATAGGGTAGCCTGCATAGAATTCACATCCAGCTATTAATGCTGCTTCAGCACAAGCTATATTCCCCATCATGAAATATGTTCCTGGCTTAAGTAATCGGAGTTCACTAGACATTACTCGTACTCCCTCCTATCAGCTTCTACAACGAATATGGCAAATTCAGGGCATATCCATTCACACATTCTACAAGCAATACATTCAGATGCCTTACCGTCTGCTATTTTTGGCCATCGGTAACCTTTTATGTTTCTTTCCTCGCTCACGGTTAAAACATCTTTAGGGCATAAGTCGATACAGTAACCACATTCTTTACATCTTTCAGGGATAACGTGGATAAGTCCAAGGGGGATTTTTTGTATATATTTATTTATGGGTTCTCTAATAATCTTTAAAGACATGTTGAACCCACCAGGTATTTACGGTAATAGTTTGAGTCAGGGTTTATTTAAGGAAAATCTAATATTTGCGAAAATCCAATATTTTCTAGATGATAAACGGCGACCTACTCCAACTAGTAAAGGAATTCACGCCTAACGAATTTGTCGAAGAAGTATTCATTAACTATCCACCATTCACAATAGTTGAGGAGCCTGATGGACAAGACTTAGTAATCGTAGCTTGGAATGAAAAAAGCATCCAGGTACTTAATAGGTTATTATCAAATAATAAGAATTACGTGAAGAAGCTCAGAGAAGATGTATTCGTTATCGAGAGATTGAGTATGATTGATGCTTTGATCAAGTTCTCATGGATTATTAGAATGTCTTGGAAGAATGAAGAAGTATATCTTCTATGGGCTCTCCTAAATTCTTATATGAGAACCTCGGACCAAGAATCTCTCAAGCATACCTTAATGAAAGAGTTTAACATAGAGTATGAGAAAGGTTTAGCAAAGCTCGGCATAGACATTACGATAAGTCATGATAATCTTCTAGAATCGTTGTCGAATAAACTAGACATGCAAATGTCTAGTACACCCCCTATCTTACTACAGAAAATAATTGATCGTCTATGTATTCATGGCGATTTAACAGTCGAGGAGCTCTCAAGAAGAATCATCAGAGAAGGAGTCAGTACTAGCACATTATATAAAGCGTTATCAAGATTGAAGAAAGAAAACTATGTCAGGGTTGTAAAACACGTTAGGATCAGCAGCAGGGGGCCGATGAGGGAACTTCTAGCCTCTAATTGCGGTAAATGTTTGTATAACTATTCTTCACATGATGCATGTTATAAGTCTAGCTTGAATCAGCTATCTGCGATCGTCTATACATTCTACAATAGAACTTTAACATCGAGAGACCTTGAGAAACTCTACATAGAATTCAGGTCGATACCGTATCCGCAGAGAGTCATAAAAAGGATAAACAATATTCTAGTATCTTTAAATGTTATAAGGTCTAAGCTAGAAGATAGATTGACCAGCTCAATACTGCATAGAATTCAAGCGACCACAGGAATAAAAATAATTTAGGGGAGGAAGAATGATGATGTTTCAACCTCTCAAGCGTATAACCCTATTTCTTCAAGCTTGAGAAGTCTATTCCAGTTTTCTTCTACCTGCATCTTTAGATTCTCGAGTACATCTTTATTGGCTGGTTCGAAGAGATGCTTGAATCTTCCTTGAGCTTCTAGGAATTCTTCTAGAGGTCTAGGCTTACTTACTTTGATATTTATCTTCAGCTTACCATACTCTAGCTCGAATATCGGGAAGTATCTTGTCTCAACAGCTAACCTCGATATCTTTATAGTTTGAGAAGGTGGATATCTCCATCCAAGAGTACACGGGGTCAAGACATGTATGAAGGTCGGACCCTCTATCTCTAAAGCTTTCCTAACCTTATTTATGAAATCGAGAGGATGAGATATCGAGGCTGTTGCAGCATAGGGTACCTTGTGGGCCACAACTATTCCGATCAAGTCTTTCTTCCTTTCTTGCTTTCCCGAAATTACTTTTCCAACAGGGCTGGTCGTAGTGGCCGCGCCCATGGGTGTCGCTCCAGATCTTTGTATTCCAGTATTCATGTAGGCTTCGTTATCATAACAGATGTATAACATCTTATGTCGTCTTTCAAGAGCTCCTGATAGTGCTTGTAACCCTATATCGAATGTTCCCCCATCACCAGCAATGGCTATTACATCATGCATACTTCCACGTCCCTTCTTCTCAAGTATTCTAAAAGCCTCGGTTATGCCGCTTGCGACGGCGGCTGTATTCTCGAAGGCAACATGTATCCATGGAAGCTTCCAGCTAACGTAAGGGAACATGGATGTGGAAACTTCGACGCATCCAGTAGCATTGACGATGGCTGTAGGCATTCTGACAGCTTTCATTGCAAGCTTCATGGCTAGAGAAGGACCACATCCCGCGCACAACCTATGCCCTGGTGTAAAGTAATCCTCGAGTGGTACGTCTTTTATAGTTTTAAAATATTTCTCCTGAGCCGCCAATCTACACCCTCCTCACGTTGGTCGTCTTCTTTGCCGAATAGGAATTGTTAGCCACCTCAGTTCCGCTGAGTGAAAACATGTATGAAGATTTTGGTAAAATGTGGAAAGCTTGAAAGCTATCTCTAATCATCTTTCACTCCCCACCAGTATATGTCTTGGTCGAATCGACCTACTTCTAGAGATTTGAACAGCTTATTGAAGAGTTGTTCTATATCCGTTAGCTTGAGATCTCTTCCACCTAGCCCGTAAACGAAATCTGCAATCATAACCCCGATCTGGTTCTTGTAGAGGGTTGAAAGTATGTCTGTGTATAGAGGTCCTCCAACACCTCCATACGAATAAGCTCTATCTAATACCGCTATACATCTAGCATTTTCTAGAACATCTACGATCTCTTTCTCGGGGAAGGGTCTATACATCGTTAATCCGACGACACCTATCTTCAGTCTTCTCTCTCTAAATCTCCTAGCAGCGTATCTTAGAGTCTCGATCGTTGAACCTAGCGCTATCACTATTACATCGGCATCCTCAACGAAATACGGGGTTAACAAGTCGTAGGATCTTCCAGATATTGCTGAGAAAATGTTCGAGGCTTTTCTGAATACTTGAGGAGCTTTCCTAGTTACCTCGAAAAGTTGTTTCCTAAACTCCATATATGTATCTGGGAGGGCCATAACTCCGTATGCCAATGGCCTGTCAAAATCTATTCTGTACGGATATGGTATATGAGGAATATACTGTCGTACTTCTTCATCACTTAGTATCTCTAAAGGCTCTACACTATGAGTTAAGATGAACCCATCCATGTTTACTGACACTGGAAGTAAGAGATCTGGGTCTTCAGCTATCTTGAACGCCATTAAAGTTAGGTCATATGCCTGCTGTACATTGTTTGCAAACAAGTGAATCCAACCCGTATCCCTAGCATTCATCACATCCGAGTGATCGCAATGTATGTTGAGAGGAGAATTGAGTGCACGGTTAGCTATGGCCATGACTATAGGTGTACGCATAGAAGAGGCGATATGTAGAACTTCATGCATCAAAGCTAATCCTTGACTAGCAGTCGAGGTAAAAGTCCTAGCACCAGCTAGTGCCGCACCGATACAGATCGACAAAGCTGAATGCTCGCTTTCAGCTTGAATGAACGCTGCATTTAATTCACCGTCTGCAACATATCTGCTTAACCTCTCGACTATTATCGTCTGTGGCGTTATAGGGTATGCTGCAACGACGTCAACGTCAGCCTGTTTTGCAGCATATGCTACTGCTTCATCACCCGTTAAAGCCATCTTCCTCAAAGGTCTCAATTCGCTCATGCTACTCTTCCACCATCTTAATCGCTTTTTGCGGACAGACTTCAGCACATATTCCACATCCTTTGCAGAATTCATAATCGACCTCTACTCCCCCGTCGAACATTCTTTTGATAGACATGTCTGGGCAATATATCCAGCAGATAAGACACTTTGTGCATTTAGATTGGTCTATGACTGGTTTTTCTATTCTCCAAGTTCCAGTCTTGTATTCTATGGAAGTAGGGATCTCAATCATCCCGGCGGGAGGTAAAGTCTTCCATGAAAACTCACCTGCAACTATCTTTTTGACATCTATATCAACCAAGGTTTTTCACCTCATTATATGCTCTGCGCAGTATTTTGATATTTGCCTCAACTAATTCTCCTGAAAATCTTCCACTCAAAACTTCTTCGACAATATTTAGGGTAGGCATCTTTAATACTCTAACTAAACCACCCAACATCGGGATATTGAATATTGGTCTACCAATTTCCTCAACTGAGATCTTTCTAGCATCAACAGTATATACCTTCGCAGCCGGAGGAAGGGTAGACCTGTCAATATGCGAGGCATCATCTCCTAGATTTAAGAATACCATTCCATTTCCTTTTAATCCATCGATGTATGGCTGGAACCTCTGAGACATCCCTCTGTCTATAATAATTACTACGTCCGGATTGTAGATGCCTGAATGTATCTCAATAGGTTCGTCGGAGATTCTTGTAAAGGCTTTTACAGGAGCACCAGATCTCTCAGGTCCAAACTCTGGGAAATGCTGAGCATACTTTCCTTCCAACACTGCGGAGCGGGCAAGGATATCGCTTACTGTTACTACTCCCTGACCTCCTCTTCCATGCCATCTAATCTCGATCAATAACGCCGACCTCAAATAAAATTATATAAATCGTCTCTTAACCATTCTCTATGCCGAGATTATATATAATATAAAGACGTTACAAGGATGTCTTCCTACCAAGAGTTAGGACTTGTAAAATTTTTAGTTTGGAATTTCTATACGAGTGTAGATGACGGGCCCTCTTAAGCCTAGTTGGATCAGAGTAAAGCTTCCATCAAGTGAAGGGTATGCTCATACAAGAAGTATTATGAAGAAGTATAATCTAAATACAGTATGTGAAGAGGCTTTATGCCCAAACATATCTGAATGCTGGGGATGCCGAACAGCGACGATCTTGATACTTGGAGACACGTGTACCAGGTCGTGTAGATTTTGCGCAGTCAAATCTGGCAACCCTAAAGGCTTCGTAGACTTAGAAGAACCGAGGAGGGTGGCTCAAGCAGTCTCCGAACTCGATTTGAAATATGTCGTTATAACTTCTGTAACTAGGGACGATTTAAAAGATGGGGGGGCATCAATATACGCAGAAACAATAAGAGAGATAAAGAAGATCAATGATGACACCTTAATAGAGGTGTTGATCCCTGACTTCAACAATGATGTTAAAGCATTGAAGACAGTTGTGGAGGCTGGACCTGACGTAATAGGCCATAATGTAGAAACTGTGAGGCGGCTGACCCCCTTAATAAGAGACAGTAGAGCTGGATACGATAAGTCTCTCAGAACTTTGAAGATTGTGAAAGAGCTAGATCCTAACATCTATACAAAGTCTTCTCTAATGCTAGGCTTAGGAGAAACAATCGAAGAAGTAATTCAAACGATGATGGATTTAAGGAGAATCAAAGTAGATTTCTTCACTATCGGACAATATCTCAGACCGTCTAAAAGGCATCTACCAGTCAAGGAATATGTTCCGCCAGAAAAATTCGAAGAACTGAGAAGAATAGGGGAAAACTTGGGGTTCGTGTACGTTGCTTCAGGCCCCCTAGTAAGAAGTTCTTATCTAGCCGCAGAATATTTTCTAAGAGCCATCTTAAGTAAGAATACCGATAGGACGGGTTGAGAAAATGTCTTCTGAGAAGTATGATGCTATAGTGATAGGCGGGGGGCCTGGAGGATATGTTGCAGCTATTAGGCTCGCTCAACACGGTAAAAAGACTGCGTTAATTGAGAGAGACCTTGTAGGTGGAGAATGTTTAAACTATGGGTGTATACCTTCAAAGATACTTATTGAGAACGTCAAACAATTCTATAAGCTTTCTAAATCAGGTCTATTGAAGAATGCAGGATTCGAATGGAGTATACTGCAGGATAAGAGGAGAAAACTAGTCGGGAGAATTAGAGAAGGTGTTGAATATCTTCTGAAAGGATACAATGTGAAAGTCTACCATGGCACAGCATTAATGGAGGATGATAAGAGTGTTAGAGTAAAAGAGAGAAATGGTTCTTCCAGAGAGATACATGGTGAAAACATTATAATTGCTTCAGGGGCATCACCGATCTCTCTACCACAGATCGCTTATGACGGCAAAAGGATAATAGGAGCTAAAGAAGCTCTCGAATTACCGGAAGTACCCTCAACTTTATTGATAGTTGGTGGAGGAGCAATCGGGCTAGAGCTAGGAACAGTGTATGCTAAGATGGGTACAGGGATAACGATAGTGGAGATAATGGATCAGCTATTACCTGGGTTGGAGAAAGATATAGCAAAAATCTTAGAGCGGAAACTAAAGCAGCTCGGAGTCAGTATACATCTCTCCTCACGTGTAGTATCTGCAGAAGCTAAAGACGATAAAGTGAAAGCAGTAATTGAGACCCCGAACGAAACAATCGAGAACATCTCGGATTTCGCCCTCATCGCAGTAGGAAAGAGACCTTTGGTGAGAGAGCTGGGAGTAGATAATATAGGCATTGAACTGGATAATAAGGGATCTATTAAGATAGATGAACATTGTAGAACTAGTCTAGGAAACGTGTATGCTGTCGGAGATGTCACTGGACCCCCATTCATGGCCCATAAAGCTTCTAGGCAAGGAATAATCGCTGCAGAGAATATATGTGGTTTTGTTAGAGTATATGATCCATTCACCGTGCCCTCCGCAATATTTACGGATCCTGAGATAGCCACGGTGGGGTTGACGAAGGATGAAGCGGAGAAGAAAGGATACAAAGTTAAAGTAACCAGGTTCCCGTATTCCTCACTTGGTAGAGCTATTGCAGAAGAAGAGACTGAAGGCTTCATCAGGATTGTTTCGGATGAGGTGTCGGGAAAGATCCTCGGCGTCCAGATAGTAGGTAGTAGGGCCACAGAAATAATTGGAGAAGCAGTCCTCGCGGTCAAGAATAAATTAACTATTGAGCAGATGGCAGATGCGATCCATCCACATCCAACCTTCACCGAATTATTCGGTGAAGCCGCAGAAGCAGCAATCTTTAAGCCTATCCACATGTTGGTGAAGTGAACATGAAAGAACTCCAAGTATTAGATCTAGGCTTAACAGAATACGAGGCGGCTCATAAGCTACAGCTTTCGCTCGTTGAAGATAGAGTAGGAGGAAAGATCCCGGATACGTTGCTTCTACTTGAACATCCCCACGTAATCACGCTTGGCAGAAGAATGAGGGAACACTATAAATACATAAAAGGTATTCCGGTATATCATGTAGAAAGAGGTGGGGAAGCAACATATCATGGTCCAGGTCAGCTTGTAGGATACTTTATAGTAGACCTTAACTTTTTCAACAATTCTATAAAAGATTTCGTCTGGAGTATCGAAGAAGCATTGATAACAACTCTTAAGGAATTCAACATCGAAGCCAGTAGAGTAGCTGGTCATCCCGGAGTATGGGTTGGAAGCAAAAAGATAGCATCTATAGGTTTAGCTTTGAGATGGTGGGTAACCTACCATGGGTTTGCGTTAAACGTTAACACAAACCTAGAATATTTCAAGTTGATTAATCCATGTGGGTTAAGCCCGGAGATCATGACGTCTATGGAGAGACTACTAGGAAAGAAGGTGGATATGGAGACAGTGAAGGAAATATTAGTCGAGAAAATATGTGAAACTTTCGCCTATACTAAGATAGGCTCCCGTAGGGTCTTAGATGGTAGAGAGAAAATTTTGGGAATACGAACATGAGAAAGATACTCATTATATTAACTGCTTCACTATTTCTACTATCTTTCCTCCAGAACGGATATTCTCTAGATTGGATCAGAGTATATCCTCAAATAGTTAAAATAGCTCCTGGAGAAGAAATCATAATTAAGATATATGTAGGTGAAGAAATCAAGAATCAATATGTAAGATTAACCATACTCCAAGTACCTGTCTGGCTAAACTATTCTTTATCTCTTAGAGAAGGAAGAACTCCTTATATCTCTTATCTCGCTCTTAGAGTACCTATAGACGCTCCCACTGGAAACTATACGTTAACGCTAGGTCTTCTGAGAGGCATGACAACTCTAGAACAAGAAAACATTACGTTAACGGTCTCGCCTCGATTTAATACTCCCATACTCTATTTTACAAATTATACTTGCCTCTCAATAGTAACAACGGGAGAGAAGATGCCCTTAAACCTTTCATTCAACTATGTAGTATTTGGTGAAGCAAGGGTTAGAGTAAGAATTCTCTTAGATGAGCAGCCTGAAACTATGATAGAATTGAAATTATCTGGGAATGGATCTATACCTATGTATAGACAGATTACAGCTCCTTCAGAGCCTAAAGATGTTATAGTAACATCATTGATAGAATACTTCGACCCAACCAATAATACTTGGATAATTTCGGATTCGAAAACTTGTAAAGTAACAGTCACTCCTATCCCTACAATAGTAAAGATAGTTGTTGTTGGTCTACCCTCAAATGTTAAGGTAAGTGTTCAGGCCCTCATCTTGCCAGAAGGCTCGGTGTTGGAGAGAGTGATCTCCAGCGGAGGAGAGCATAATATAGTGTTGTCAATACATCAACCATCAACAATATTCGTTATAATTGAAGATGAAATAACATTATCCAACAAGACTAAGTACATTGCTGAGAACAATCTTAGAGAAATATTCGTTGAGCCGGGCTGGACGATTACTCTCCAATTTAGTTATTCAACCTTCTACTTAGTCTCGACAAGAGTTGAACCGAATGAGGAAATCCTAAATATAATTGAAGAAGATGAATGGGTTGAGAGGGGAGGAAGTTTTTCCACCAATGCTCCCAGAATCTTTGAATCCATTTCTAGGAAATACGTATTGTCGGGAATAGATGTGAATGGAGAAACGTTTAACGATTTTTTAGTCCTCAAAGTTCAGGCCCCCTACACGATCACCTATAAATACCATGAATACAGTAAAATGATAATTGACTCGGAAGTTAAAGTACCGGATACGGTTTCGAGTAGAAAAATTTATCTCGATAACCTTTTACGATACGTGGATGAATCCGTAGGAGAATACTGGGTCGAGAAAGGAAGGATAGTTAAGATACCTTTCCGAGAATACGTCTTAAATAATGTTAGATTTGTTCCAAGCAACTTTGAATCATCCCTTAAAGCAGAGCTAGAAGATGATTACGTAGTAGTTGTAGTTAATAAGCCGGGATACATTAAGCTATATTACGATGCTGAAGTGAAGCTAGATGTAATAGTTAGTTATTCTTCTATCAAAACCCTACGGAGGGAAGATTGGGTTCCGATAGGAACCTCATACAAACTACACCTAGGTAGCCTTCTATCTCCATCATCTGTGGGAGAGAGAATAGAGCTTGGAAGCCTTAGATCAGACTTAACCTATGAGTTCATAAAAGATAATGAGACGATCATCTTCATGGTTGATTCTCCTGGAGAAATAGAGGTACGTCTAGATAGATACTTCATAGTAAGAGTCTTCACGGTATCTTTATCGGGTGCCAAATATCCATTATGCCTAGGTCCACCCAGCCTAACCGGATGGAGTAGCAATGAAGATTTTGATGAAATATGGGTTCCAGAGAAAACAACATTAGTATGTTATTTTCCGGAGAGGATAGATTATGAAGACATTTCTATATTGTTCGTAAAAGGCTTAGTTGGTGAAATAGAATATGATACGCCTGGATTGAAATCATTCTACGTTGATAGGCCCTTAACTATCCGTATGCAGTATGATCTCATTGAATATTTCCAGTTAAAAGGGAATACTGAGAGAGGGGTATTCATAGGTGAGGGGTTATACCCTAAGGGTGCAAAGGTTGCTTGGAGAGTCGAGCCTCCGGAATATCTCTGTGAGGGGTTGTTAGGTTTTCTTGGGTTTAAGTTTAAAGCTGTGAACCCTTATGGGGTTGAAGATATCTTAGGAGATAAGATAGTTGAAGTAACGTGGGTTCTAGCACCATCTGTGGAAAGTCCGATGATTCAGCTTCTTCAATTAGTCTCAGTCTTCATAGCATCTTACATTGGCTTGATTTACCACAAAATGTGGAAGATTAAATTTAGAGAAGCCATACAGGGTGATGGAGATATTGAAAGTTAATGTTTCAAAGATTGCCCCCATATTATTATTGATTTGTTTAACGGTGGGTGTAAATTTTGTGGGTGTAGGTACTCAGCGCACTAGTGGCCTAGAAGAGACGGCTACGGTCACTGAAACGATATACACGTATACCGGAGTACCGATTACCGAGACGTATACCAAGACCATTAGAGAATACGTTACTGTAATTCAGACTTCGATTGAGTTCTCATCGATATTTAAAACCCAGAGTGTAACAGTTGCGAAAACTATCTCGTTGACGATCACCGAGACAATAACATTAACCGTTTACACCTATCTTCCATTCGAGACTTACTCAACTATGCTGGCGATAATGGTTACCACAGTCATAATACTATTGATAATTCTCATAAGACTTCGTAAGTATGAGAGGAGACAGGTAGAAGAACAATGAATACAACCTACATTCTCGCAGTATTATTATTATGCCTAGTTCTCCTAATACTCTACATGCAGAATAGATTAAAAAGTAGATAATGAGGAGTGGTCTCTAGAATATCTGACTAAAACCATTTTGATTAAGATTAATATTAACTTATCAGTTTCAGAAAGTTTTGGAGATTTTTTCAGACGGTTGATCCATCATCATCTAATCAGATGATGTTCGGCTTCATCATCCACATATAGAGAGCATGGACACTACTTAATTTTTCATCTAAGAATCCCTGGTGACAAATTTAAATAGACCACTGCTAAGATTGTTCCAGAATGGAAAGGATTAGGAAAACCGAATTCGTAAACCTCGCCTCGAAAATATTCGGCGGTAAGATAATCTTCCTCGAAGTGATGATCTTACTCATGATACTTGCGTTAGCATTCTTCGTCAGAGTTCTTCCATTAAGATGGGGGCTCTATCTAAGCGAATTCGACCCGTGGATGCAGTATAAAGAGATGAAATATGTAGTTGACAGAGGCTGGTCAGGATTTATAGAATTCTTTAATTGGCATGATTACGATTCATGGTATCCGGATGGTAGAGACGTGGGTCGTACAGCTTTCCCCGGGGTACCTTTTCTAGCTGCATTCATTTACCACATACTAAACGGTATCGGGTTAACAGTTGACCCATTAGAGCTGGCGGCATTCCTTCCAACATTAATGGGTATAGTAACTACGTTGATAGCATTCTTTCTCGGCAGAGAGGTCGGAGGGAAACCTGCAGGATTCTTATCCGCATTCTTATTAGCTTTAAGCAATGCGAGTATTCAGAGAACACACTTCGGATGGTTTGATGATGAAAGCATAAGTATACCGTTTATGATGCTTGGATTCCTGGCTTACATTCTAGCGATAAAGAAGGATAGAACATTGAAAGGAGTAATAATCTACTCCGTGATAGCGGGGCTCTCGTTAGGATACGTTACAGCAACATGGGGGGCTTCTAGATTTCCTATAACCTTCATACCCATATTCACTGGAATACTAGCTTTCATCGGAAGATATAGGAGGAAGCTCCTCATATCATATTCTATTACCGCTTTCCTATATGGCCTGATAGCTGTAATGGTTCCAAAGCTTGGATTAGGTTTCCTAAGAGAAGTAACGATAGTCGTCTCGATAGCGGTCTTCATCTATCTATTATCTTTCGAATTGTCGAGTTTCAATTCTCGAATCCTTAAGAATCTTCCACACTACGTATTGATCGGGGGCGTAATCGCCTTCTGCTCACTACTCATGATAGGCAGCTTAGGGCTCCCAGGATTAAAGTTTCTTAGCACTATTATCCCATCCTTAAGGTCAATACAACCAATAGTGATATCTGTTGCAGAAAACCAGGTGTCTACATGGGCTATAATATTCTCTGATGCTGGATTCAAGTTATTCCTGGTTCCAGCTGGTTTCTACTATCTATTCAAGAGGAGAGAGGACGTCGATATATTCATGATTTTATTAACGGTCTTCGTTGTTTATTTTGCCTCTACTATGACCAGACTAACGATCTTGGCTACTCCTGCTGTCGTTATTGTTGCTGCCTTTGGCTTATCGGAGATGTTGAGAGGCCTAGCACGAAACATTAGTATAACTTACCATAGAAGAGAGAAAGCGAAGACGATAGGCATAGAATACTATGTTGTTACGCCTATCCTTGTATGTAGTCTACTATTGTTTAGCCTTGTTCCATCCACCTACGGTGTTAGATACTCAATATCTCCTATAGATACAGCCTATGTTCCTCCAACAGTTGTATCGTCTAGTCTCCCAGCTAGGTCAAGTATCCCTGACTGGCTTAAAGCTCTAAGCTGGATGAGAGATAATCTTCCCTCCGATGCTGTGGTTGTATCGTGGTGGGATTATGGATACTGGATAACCGTTCTAGGGAATCATACCAGTATAGTTGATAACGCGACGTTGAATACTACTAAGATAGGTGAAGTAGCATATGCATTTATGTCAGATGAGGAAACAGCATATACTGTATTCAAGAAGCTCAAAGCAACACATGTCTTGATCTTTATAACTCATACAGTCTACACGACAGGAGGTACAAATGTACCAATGCTACTCGGATACGGAGATGAAGCCAAATGGATCTGGATGCTAAGGATAGCTAATCAAGTTGGATATAATTTTACGGAATCCGAATATCTAGACGAGAACAATAGGCCCACCGATAAATTCTGGACAGATACACTGCTAGGAAGACTGATCCCATATAAACCACAACAGATCCAAGCTGGAGTAACAGGCCATATTTACCAGCCCTCAACATTCAATCATTTTAAGCTGGTATATCAATCTAGTGAGCCATACTACAGCTACGCATACGTATACATATACGAGATAGTAGACTAGATTTTTTCTAAAGGGAAAACAATTCTCAGCCAATGTAATAAGGTTCTCTACTAGGTTGCTCTTCTTTTCCTGGAAGTATCTCTCCAAATCCTTTCTGGAATTCTTCTATCAGCTTCCTCTGTTTCTGAATCTCTATATCAAGTTTCTCCATATCGATCTTAAGTTTTAATGCTTTAGACAAGACTTCCAGTAAACGTTTTGCAGCAGCAGGGTCAGGTAGGTATGAGTAAACTTCCGATATTAATATGAGCGCCATATCACCGTTCCTCGCAAAGAATGAAAGCATGTATGCGCCGAACCTGTCTATAGGCAGCGTATCCAAGTTCGGAGAGAGCTTGGCTCCTGCCTCGATCAGTCTCTTAGCGTTGTCGATGCTTGTAGAAGCTACATATACGTTGGATTCTCCCAGTATTCTTGAGCTTGAGAGAAGATAGTATGCTTTAACTCCTTTAGCCTTAAAGAATTCGTAGAGCTTTCTTGCAACTAGATAGCTTCCCTCATTACTTTCTATCGGGAAGTTCCTCAACATTATGAGAAGCTTAACATCTTTATCATAAAAGTATAATTCTATTTTAGGCTGGCTGGCTAATCCTTCATCATTAACTATGCTTACTTGAGGGAAGTGTGGAGACCTTACTTCACCTATCTTCACTGGGCGGAGGAACTCGATTAAATGAGATAGAGCAATGAACCCTGCTGCACCTGGGCTGGGAGAAGACTCAATAAGGGTTGAACCACTTAGTTCTGCTTTCTCTCCTTCTTCATTTAGAATTATCCTTATATCTTCGAGTTGCTTGAATCTCCATCTAGTGTTCTCGTGAATCATCTTTCTCACCCCATATGGATGCTTCCTCGTTATTAAATCTCTTTCTCCTAATCTTTAAGATTAGGTCTAGATACCTGCTCTCTAGAGATATGTTAGGAGGATGAGCTGACTTTACCTCCCCACCACAATAAGGGCAGGAATCCCTCCTCATAGTGTATTGTCCACATTGAATGCATTTATTTATAAGAGTCTTCAAGATTCTTCCACTAAGCTTCCTTCTCCACCACATTCTCTAATAATACCTATACATTTATCCGCAATCTGCCGAAGCAGCTCTACAGCTTTCTCTTCAGTATCGGCTTCAACTCTCAGCAAATACCTGGGAGAACCTTTAGTTGTTATGCTGGCAGATTCGCCTCTTCCAACTATTTTCAAAGCTTCCTCTATGGCTCTCCTAATATGTTCGACTCCATCCCCTTTCCTGCATATTAATACTAAGTCCTTCTTTACGGATACTTTCTTCATCTTTATTTCTTGTTTTACTAGCTCTATCAATTTATTGATTAGATTACCTTCGAGCTTAAGCCATTCGGGTACGGAGTTGTTTTCAACCATATCCAAGAAGACGTCATAGAGTTGTAACCCTCTTTCTCGAGCAGGTTCGATGATCACCTTACTTAATTCTTCTCCACTCATGCTCGTCCTCTCAGACAGTAGATTTAGAACACGTTGGACTTTCTGCTTTCTCTTTAATTCAAGTATCTTCTGATCTCTTTCATTTTTCTCAACTCTTCTAAGGGAAAGATCAACTTGATGTAGATGAGGGTTTGTTCTAAGAATCTTGAAGACTTCTTTCTGTCCTTCCCTTAAGTAATCTCTTATGTTTCTTATCCATTTAAGAGAGATTTCAGATATGTGGACGAACCCTTCCCATCCAGGGTAATCTATAAGCTCTACGTATGCTCCAAATCTCTCTACACCCTTTACTACTCCGACGACCACTTCTCCTATTGAAGGTGCATCTTTTTCAATGAATTCAGCCATATGATTCGACCACCTTACCCAGGATCTCCGCTTTCCCGCCTCTTGGCTTGGCTAGGATAGCTCCGCATACCTGGCAATAGACTTCAGTTTTCGCATGGTCGAAGACTGTTTGCCTATGCCCACATTCATTACATTGAACTAGCAGGAAGGCGGACCTGGGTTTAAGTATCAGCCTAGACCATTCTGTCTCCATCTCTTCCCACCCTACTCTAGTAAACTTCACTTACAAGGTAGTTAAAAAGAATATTTCTTTCTAGGTGGAGGACGAGCAGAGCAGTCTAGCTCGTGATCCTCGTCTACCAACATAATAGTTATATCAAAACCAGTTCTTACTATCCACCGAGAATCATGGGATGACGGAGTGAATATGAATCTAACAAACATTAAAGATATCTTATATTTCTCTCTTACAGCTATTCTCCTAGCATCTCTAGTTGACTATGTATTCTACATTGGTCTGATATCATTGAATGGTTCATCAATACTGGTCTGGGGTTTTCTCCGAATGTATACACCCGCATTCTCAACCTATATTGTCGGTGGATGGAGCGAAGTGAAGAACTCATTAAAGATCAGCAGGCCAGTATTTTACCTGTATTTTGTGGCCCCCTTGATAACTTTTCTAACATTCTCAATCTACTTAATAGTGGTCTACTCTATAGGAGTATTTTCATTTGATTCTATCAAGCAAACAGTACAGTCAGCCTCACTAAGCGCTTCAACCATTATACTACTCACAATTATTAACGCTTATATTGCATCAACAACCTTGAATGCATTATTTGCCGTGGGGGAAGAGATAGGTTGGAGGGGATTTCTACAACGGAAACTTGAATCTCTTGGTCTAAATTTTGTTACGGCTTCTTTAATCGTTGGGTTGGTTTGGGGTATATGGCATGCGCCGGCGATAATCCTCCTAGGATTTAATTATCCTGAAAACAGATTCGTGGGCACACTGTTATTCACCTTATTCACGATCTCTGCTTCTATACCTCATTCAGTCATCAGAAAGGTCTCGTCAAGCATTCTTCCTGCAGCATCTCTACATGGTGCGATTAATGCTCTATGGGGCTTGACGATATTGATAACGGTTTTGCCGAGAGAGATAGCTGGTCTAGGACCTATAGCAATATTTTCCTGGACTACGACTTCGCTGATCATGTTAATGGTGTATAGGCGGTTGAAAAAAGGAAGTATAGCTCATTTATTTTTGACGGAGAACTTTCAATGCTTTGGAGAAATCTCCTATCTTAGAACTGAAGTATATTGTAAATACTATGTTACCAAACGTCATGATACCGACTAAGACTGTGATGAGATGATCCATATGTTTTAATGAGTACACGAATGGTATCAGGGGGAATAACATGGAGGCTATAACTCCTGAAGCATACATTGCCGCCGATTTCTTTCTAGATACCTTAAACATAGAATCTTTCTCAACCTTTATCCCGAGAACTGGAAAGATCTGCAATACTGACGTGATTATTGGTAGATTCATTTTTATGAGGCTAGACCTTCCGACGAAGTAGTATAGGAACTTTATCCCGAGCATTCTTCCAACAAGATAATGAGCTAGGCAATGAGGAAAATACCAGAAGCAAAACCAAGACAAAAATAGTATCAGGATCTTGAGTAGAGGGTGAACTACAAGATCAAGAGAGGCGATTAGAAGGATTCCCCCCAATATGCCTGTAACCTCGATAGCGTTTCCAACCCATAGTTTAATAACAGGTCGAGGCTTATTAATGATCCACCCCCTCCCCTATCCCAACTTCCTACAAAAGACTCGAAGAGTATCTATGCTTTATAGATACTCTTTCGAGTAACCTATTTTCTTCAATTATCGTAGTATCCTATTCCCTCATTGAGGATAATCTACCGTTTCCTTCTCTATAAGAACCTCGAACTAATCTTAAACTATCCTTATTTACCTTCGTATTGAGCAAGCATTCTGGCCACTCCCAAAATATTTTCTACACTTTAGGTGAAGGTTATTTTTTCTGCTCGGTCCTGCGATAGTAATTCTCGTTGTTCTTAATTCTGGTTTATGTAAATCCTTATGAGAAACCTTCCTGCACCATATTTTGAGAATAGTGGAGAAGATTACAGTCGCGGCAGTTACCGTCGCAGGCGGGGTAATCGTTTTTTGCATAAAACTTATCGCATACCTTATCTCGAATTCTGTTGCTTTACTATCTGACGCTCTCGAATCAATTATAAATATCGCTGCTTCAAGTATAATGTTCTTCACAATTTATGTTTCAGTGAAACCTCCTGACGAAAGTCACCAATACGGTCACCAGAAGATAGAAGAAGTTTCTAGATTGATAGAAGGTATATTAATAGTTATCGCCTCGATATTCCTCTTATACACTGCTTACAATAGGATCTTTAATCCAACTGAACTTCACTCACTTGATGTCGCAATTATTACATCTATAATAGCGGGCGGAGTAAATTCTGGAATAGCATACAGGCTTCTAAAAGAATCTAAGATAAAGAGTTCGCCCGCCTTCGAGGGAGATGCTAAACACTTATTTTCAGATGTATTATCCTCGATGGCTATCTGGATAGGGTTAGGGATCGTATACTTCACCGGGTACATTTTCATAGACTCAATCCTCGCGATAGGCGTAAGCATATTCATAATGAAGATGGGGCTCGAATTAATAATAAAATCATCAAACTACTTAATTGATCCGGCGTCTAAGGAGGCTGATAGGAAGCTACGTGAGATACTTGAGGATCATAAGCATTTTTTCACAGAGTATCATGACCTCAAAACCCGCAGAAGCGGAAACATGATATTCTCTGAGGTTCATCTCGTAGTCAATGATAACATGACCGTAAAAGAAGCACATGATATCGCAGATCATCTAGAAGAAGAGATAAGACACCGTCTTCCAGAGGTAAACATGATAATACATGTAGAACCCGAATCCGAGAAACGTGAAGCTGGAAAGATCAAACAGAGTAAGACGGCAAAAACATAGAACACAATTAAAGAGGCGAGAAAAATGGAATGAGGAGAATCTCAAGATAAGTAGCTATTCTTTTGAGAAATCAGCTATAACTGGCTTAACAAGCCTCACCAAGTCTTCAGTCTTCATATGTATTGAAACTGTATGTAAGCCTGCGTTGAAGTTGACCCAAGTATTTTCTAATACAGATCTATCGAGATATGTTTGTAGATTATATAGGTTTCCGAAGGGGTGTACTGACCCAATCTCGCAGCCAGTCTTCTCCAGGACCTCTATGGGTGTTGCAAGCTTAAGTTTCTTAACTCCTACTATCTTTGCAAGTTTTGCTAGGTCGATTTTTCTATCAGCGGCTACTAGTCCTAGAATAAATCTCTCATCAGGCGTTTTAATGATGAGGGCTTTAACTCCAGTCTTCAACTCTACTCTTCTGACTCTTGCAGCCTGCTCAGAAGTGTAGACTGGCTCATGCTCATATACTCTATATACTACACCGTTGTCGTCTAGGAATTTCTTGAGGAGAAGAAATTCATTATTACCCATATGTATCATTCATTTCAGAGTATTGGCTTATAGATAAATATAGAGATGGAGAAGCAGTTTCTTCTTGATCTTATATGGTCAAGTTTTCCCTGCTTGAAAATTACTTAGCTCTGAAGTAGATAATATCTCTAGCATTCTTCTCGCATTCTCCAACATTGCATGGTCGTTGTTGAAGAATATGTAGGCTTTCTCGGGATCTGCTTTCTTGATTCTCTCTGCTACGTCGGTTAACTCTTGGTCTGTATAGTGATGTGAATACCAGCCTGTTCTACCATGCATCCTCTCATATACTATACCATTAGTATTATAGATGTCTATTGGGAAATCAGGTGAGTCTATACTAACCCAGGTCAATTCGAGGTCCGAAGCCCAATCTATGAAAGCTCTATCGAACCACTTCATATTTCTAACTTCGAGAGCGAACCTCTTTCCTAGACTTACTCTTTCAATGAATTTCTCAATTATTCTAATCGACTTCGGCGTTATCGAGGGTGGGAGCTGGAACAAGTAGAAATCCACATGGGGGTCAAGTGATGTAAAGAGATTATAGAATTTCTGCCAGAACTCGTAAGCTCTTTGATCGAATTTGAAAACATGGGTTATGAGTCTGTTGACTTTGATGGCCCATCTAATCGTCCTACCTTTTGAAGCCCATGAACTTATCATGTTTGGATATGGGTAACGGTAGAAGCTCATGTTAAGCTCGACTGCATTTAGACGGGAGCACTTAACGTACCAATCGAAACTTCCCTCCAAGTTCCAGGAGTACGACCACCCCGACGTACCAACAAAATAAATCATGGAGCGAGAAATGTACAGGATGCTTCTATAATAAACTCTGCTACTGATAATCTACAAGAGTATTACTTTATTATGCCGTATTACGTAATGCTTATTAATCCCCCATATTCACTTAAATACGAATTCCCGAGTAAGGGATTATTCAAAGATTTAGAATCTAGAACGCCTAGACAAGGCTTAAAAACCCTGAAAAGAGCTCGGAATCTCATAAAGAGAATTGAAAGTAATATATGTTACTAGGTAGTTTGGCCTTAAATCTGTCCTCGAATCTCATAAAGAGAATTGAAAGTTCTAGCTATCCTCCTTGCCTCAGACCTAGCTTTTTCATACACCGAATCTCATAAAGAGAATTGAAAGGCGTAAAGTCTGCTCAGAAATCCTTTACCTGCGAAAAGCTGAATCTCATAAAGAGAATTGAAAGATTATTTTTATGGTCTTTTCTTCCTGTTTTATTTTCGCTGTCTCGAATCTCATAAAGAGAATTGAAAGTAGATGTTCTGGTTTAACTTCTAACCCATGCAGTTTATCTACGAATCTCATAAAGAGAATTGAAAGCTTTTTATTAGCTCCCTCGCCATAGATGAGTCAAGGTAATAAAGAATCTCATAAAGAGAATTGAAAGTTTAGATCCTCAAGCTTTTTCCACGTTCTTGACGTCTCTGTCAGAATCTCATAAAGAGAATTGAAAGACTTGTTTGAGTTTCTCCTTCACGTTTTCACGTGTTAACATTAGTCTCAAGAATCTCATAAAGAGAATTGAAAGTATAGCGTTTCATAGACGGCTCTGGCCATGTTTTGTCCTCCAGAATCTCATAAAGAGAATTGAAAGTTCCAAGTTACCTCTACCTCATCGCCCGGCTCAACTTGTTGAATCTCATAAAGAGAATTGAAAGCGCTATCAGCAAACCTCTCAGCTATCTTTCTATCGACTGTAGTGAATCTCATAAAGAGAATTGAAAGTAAACCTTCACAGCAGTCGGAAACTCCTTTTCCAATTCAACTAGAATCTCATAAAGAGAATTGAAAGAAAATTTTTTCAACGCGATTCAGAAGTTTTAATTCGACGGGAATCTCATAAAGAGAATTGAAAGCTTCTGCGACTTTTTGCTGAAATGTAGAAACTCTGGCTACTTGAATCTCATAAAGAGAATTGAAAGTAACATAAAGCATTAGTACGGTATGATCAGCTTCAAGCTCAACGAATCTCATAAAGAGAATTGAAAGTCTTATCCACAACAATTAGCTTCCCATCCAAATACAATATGTGAATCTCATAAAGAGAATTGAAAGGCGAACACACTGGCCACATGCGGTCTATCCTGAGGCTTAACAAGAATCTCATAAAGAGAATTGAAAGAACTTCATCCTTCATACGAAAGAGAAAAATCAAAAAAGAATCTCATAAAGAGAATTGAAAGGTAGTTTTATCTTCTCACCCTGTGGCCCTACTGGAAACTCAGAATCTCATAAAGAGAATTGAAAGGAAAAGCCTGTCCCAAGCATAAAAATAAACAACTGCCTAATGAATCTCATAAAGAGAATTGAAAGTATCACCCTACAGCACCAGCCATTGCACTCATCATACCTGTCATGAATCTCATAAAGAGAATTGAAAGGTGAACTTATGTCTATTAGTGGTGTGGACATTTGTTTTCAGCCGAATCTCATAAAGAGAATTGAAAGCTATGAACCCAGTGCCACCTGTAACCAGTATCTTCACGTTTCCTGAATCTCATAAAGAGAATTGAAAGTAACTTTTTCATCTTCATCTATCTCCCCGTGTATGCTTCTAGAATCTCATAAAGAGAATTGAAAGATCTCTGGGAACCTCTCCCTCATCTTCTGCTTGTGTGGACAGAATCTCATAAAGAGAATTGAAAGAGCATTTCTCTTACAAGGTTAACCGTTCCAAGAAAGTTTACGAATCTCATAAAGAGAATTGAAAGTAAAAGCAAAACACCGCATAGATGAGAGAGCATTAGGCGGGGCTGAATCTCATAAAGAGAATTGAAAGAATATTCTAGCGCTAGTTATCAAGTTTCTCAGAAACATGTAGAGAATCTCATAAAGAGAATTGAAAGATTTTATGAGATG
>JALNKM010000021.1 GCA_023268155.1 Candidatus Geocrenenecus huangii | reverse complement strand
GAAGAGCCTCTCAACCCTATTCCTACATTACCATGAAACATGTACTCAAGAACATTTTTAGCGGCCAATGGGTAGAAGGTCTTGGGAGGCGCTAAGCGTGATCCTATCTAATCCAGAGAGGGTTGAGAAGGCGGTTTTAAGCATGGTTTCGAGACTCAGGGATCTGGGCCGATTACCCCATGACTATTCGGCTTTATCTTTCCGCGGTCCGCACCTCTCTGCCCGCTTCATGACGTTAAAGCGAGTTGGGCTAAGCTTAAGCGGCTCTTCTCTAAAAAGTGGCTGTTAAGAAGCTGAAGCCGATCCCGAAAACGTCTTAGCACAAGCTATCCCACTACTGAGGAGGCCTCGTAAGCGATTATTGATCTGTTTTCTTTAGCGACCTCATTTAAGCTCAGATCCGCCGCGAGAATACCGGTATTCCGGATACGGACGGCCCTAAATGCCGAGCAAAGCCCAGAAGATCTTCACACGAATGCGACGAGATAGCATTTATTTGATATTAATAATATCTCGTTCTTCCACTCTTAACAATTTGGGAAAAATAAGGGGTGAGGTAGTAGGCTCAGATTTATCTCAGCTTTTCTTTACGAAAAGGATCTTTATAGGGGCTATGGAGGTGGCGGCCATACAGGATAAAACTACCATCGAGGAAGCGACCATCATGAATATGGGGGAGACCATGACTTCGGCCAAGATGAAGAATAGCAGACTAACCATCAGGGCGGAGAATGGATAGACTAAGTTAAGATTAATTCTCTTACCTCTTTGCTTCATGGTCAAGATTACTAGAAGAACGATCGGGCTAACATAAACCAACCCTATCAAGGAGCTTGCAGCCAACCCGCTCACTAGAACCGCGAACTCTGGTACAATAAAGAGGGGCTCAGCTAAACGTTTTGAGAGGTCTAGTATCCATATGAGCGGATAGATCGAAAATCTTATGAACCGTCTCAGAAGATCATTCTCGTACTCCGCTTGTGCTACGTATGGACTCCAGGAATAGTAAAACGTGTTAAAGACATACATGAAGTTCTCACCAGCAAATGTTTTCATAACAAGGCCGTCTCTAAACTCTCTGAGAGCCTGAACTTGTGGAGCAATCTCAGACCCAAAAGCCGCGGTAGCTATGAGACATCTACCCCCTCCACCCGTTGGCTGCGTCAACGTAACAGTTGAGATCGACGTGACAGTTTCTTTGACAGTTTGAGTGGAAACCGGTCCGGAAACCGTCGTGGTTTGAGTTACGGTAGTTGTTTGGGGAGGGGCTGTCTCCGTTACTGTAGCCGCAGTCTGGGTAACGGTTTCAGTAATAGTTGACGCTACTGTGGTAGTTATCGTAGTTGTAACTAATTCGCTCACAGTTACAGTGGCAGTTACTGTCGATGGATGTTCGGTGACAGTCGAGGTAATAGTGCTCGTCACAGTATTAGTAACGGTCGTTGTTAAGATATCTAGCTCCGCCCAGTCGAAAGAAGCTGTCCCCCCTGGGAGAACCATCAATCCAACACCTCCATTAGGGCTAAGAGTGCTCGTCACATCTATCACTTTTTTACCTGCAATACTGACCTGTATATTGGACCCTTGAACCCTAACCGATAGGCGGAACCAATCATTAATATTTACATCGCTGGGGAAATCCACGGTCTTTAAGACGGTTTCTGCATACTCTGAAGAAGTCTCAATTACATTAGCTAGGGTCACTTTTTTATTGTCTTTATTGATACGTACCTCGTAAAATGTCCAGTATTTTTCTTGAGATCCAGGCATAGCTCTGAAGATTATTCCACCTCCTCCGCTATCTATCTTAATTCCCACGCTGAAGATGTAATCTTTGGGCCCATCATAACTTGGCGGCCAAGATCTAGAAAGTAATCGATAAAAATCTAGGATTGCTTTTGAAGTCCATACCCCCCCGCTAGATTGAATCTTGTAGGCTCCGCCGGCGATACTGTATGTGGCAGAGGCTATAGACTCTTGAACCCAGATACCTGGTCCATCCCGCCCCGAATAGGATTTTTCTACATAGTTGTTGAAGTTATCGTAGAATACCAGCTGCTGAGCTTCAACCGCGATTATCGGAATACTTGAAAACAAGAATATCAAGATAATCATTGTAGCAAAGATTTTCTTCTTCAAACGAGGAAATAATTTCATTATTCCACCACTTTTGTAGTAATCAAAAAAGGCTTTTGAGGGATAATTAAATTTTTCGCCTACACAAGAAAAAGAATTTCAAAGCTTGAAGATGGGTCTCCCCCATATTCAAGTTTGGATTTTTCCATAGGCAGGATTAAAAGTTTCAGCGGCCCCTCTTCGCCTGTTGCTTTTAAGCTTAGGGATTAATCCTTTTAACCGAGTCTCCTGAGCATTATTTGAGTCAGGTGGATAGAGGGTGTCTAAACGCCCTTCCTTGTCTAGGCTCGTCCTCGACGTGCTGAAGCCGCATATCCCGGATCTCATCGAGTTCTGTAAATCGCTTTCGGAGGTTGGTGGCGTGAGAAAGGTCTCGGCAGTCGTCATGGAGGTTGACGCGGAGACCGATACCGTGAAAATCACGGTTGAGGGAAGGGAGATAGACTTCGAGGCCTTGAAGGAGCGGGTGAGGGAGATGGGCGGCGCGATTCACAGCGTGGATGAGGTGGCCTTCGAGTAGAAAAGATGGTGAATGAGAATGCTCAGGAGCGCGATCTCGCGGATACTAAGATACTCGGGCGCCGGGGAGTTCTCGAGAAGATACGCGGTGATGAACGCGTTCGACGG
>JALNKM010000020.1 GCA_023268155.1 Candidatus Geocrenenecus huangii | reverse complement strand
ATCTTATTCTTAGATGGGTGTACAATCAGTTAGGCAGTCAACCTGATTTTCTCATAAATAAAAACATGACCTATGGTTAACGAATTTAACCCTACCTCTATGATGTATAGTTTGTTCATCGTTTCCTCAGAGTTTCTACTTAAGACCTTAATAACCCCAAGGCTACTAAGATTTATTACTATGTTTGTAGGTTATAGTTGGGGTTGTCCCTTGGGTAAGCGGTATGCGGCTTTACTTGAGGTTTGCTTAGTCTCTCTAGTTCTAGCTTTTATTGTGTGGCTTCACGAGGCTTATTTAAGTGGTATACTCCTTGGTTTTAGCTTTAAAACATTCATGGTGTTCGTAACCCTACTAGCTATTGTCTTACCCAGGAGGAGTTTTAGGGTGTACGGCTTCATACCCAGAAGCCTACATTTCACGCTGAAGTGGAGCTTAGTGTTTGTAGCGGTCTTCATCGTACCCGCGATAGTCTCGATCGCTGTATCAGTAGCTCTAGGTGTTGCTAAGCTTGCTAAGCTGTCGCTGCTCGGCATAGCTCTAAACGTGGTTTTCTTCATGGTTTTCGTTGGGCTTGTTGAGGAGGCTTACTTTAGGGGCTATGTGTAGTCTAGGCTTAACGAAGTTTTTGAGAAGCGCTGGCATAGGCTTGTCTTTAAGACTTGGAGAATTGGTTATGGAGTAGGTCTACTTTTAGCCTCCACAATCTTTGCTCTAATACATATAGTTAATTACTGGAACCCAAGTACATCGAGATGGGAGCCGATTTAGTGGATGCCTATACACATCCTCGGGTGCTTCGCCTTTGGATGTGTGGTCGGGGCTATAAGGGAGGCATTAGACATCTACGTTTCGGCATCACTACACGGAGGCATAATAACCGTCTACACATTCCTATCCATTTATACAAACGAATTAATACTAAACATTAGCTTATTCATTAGCTGGTTTATCTTCTTCCGTCTTCTAGACGTCTTCTTCCGCGAATCCGAGAACTTAAAGTTCAGAGACATGGAGAGCAAAGCAACGAAATGAGGACAGCACAGAGAAAAAGATACCGGGATAGGTATTTCAATTATCATAAATTTTCCCTCTCCTCCCCATCTAAGCCTCATAGCCACAGCTACTGCTTCACCAAGATCGAAGAGAAAGCTAGAACCTAGATCAGTAGAAGCATGGATATATTCTCTAAAAATGTGTTTATCAAAATAGGAGATTGTGTATAGACATTGTGGTTAGAGGAGTATTTATGTTGTGTACCTATCTATGAATTGAATTACCTATCACGAAAACCGTCTACAAGGTTTTCCAGCTCGATAATTATTCTTATCGGATTCTTTTCTAAGTATGATAGGATATCCTCTTTGGATGAGATAATGCGGTATCTCTCTAACACTAATTGAAGGATCTTTATGTAAGACTTCACCCTATAATGGATTAGGAACACACATTAAAACTCTCTTAACGTGGTGTATCGTTAACTAAGAAGATATTCTAGTGCAGAGGCTCTAAAGCATCTATTACTCTCCTTAACTGATGGTTTCTCTCCTTCAACAAACACTTTTATACCAAGAAAACAGCTTTTACATCTCTTCCCAAACCTCAAGACAACTAGTTCTATAGTAGAACCTAGAAACAATAGCCTTATCTAACTAAGATAGCACAGAATAAACCCCTAGAGCTACACACCTCTATGAATCTCTTCACGCGACCCAAGGTATAGAAATCCTCAACTCTCCTCGTTATACCGCTCTTCTTTTCACTACAAATAGTTACGTAGAGGATGCCTGCATTTCCTTCGCGTAATCGCATATCTCGTTCAATGGGCACTTTTGACACTTTGGAAATCTTCCTTTGCAATACGTTCTACCTATATTCCAGAAGATCTCGTCAATAATCATAGGTATATCTGGAAAAGCAAGTTGAGAAAATGCTTCTATATCCTGTATCAAGTCTGGATCATTTTTTGCTTTATTCCAATTCCTTAGATTTTCCCCAAAGATTCGGCAGAACACTTTAACTACATGAACATCTATAGGCGGCATTATTACCCCCAATACTTTGAATTCCGGATTCTTTGCTTTTATTTGATCAAACCAAGGATAGTTTTTAAGAATATCCATGCTAGTGAAAAGGAAGTACTTCGTGATCATCTTAGCTTTCTTAGAACCAATACCGTTAAATTGTCGAAGCATGAAGTAAACCTCAGCTGCCTTATATTCTCTATTTTCGAACATAGTTATCGGTGTAACTCCTCTTTTCTTAAGAAAATTCATGGCATCTACTATGTAACCTGATATATCATTCAAGTAATCTTCTCTATCTTCTTTCTTCATTCCGCTAGGCCATTTGTTCTTGAAGTATTCCTCTAAGTATTCTCTAACCCCTTTCTCACCTAATTCAATGATTTTCTCTAAGGTTATTCCACCCAACTTACTGTTAAGCCATTCTGGAAATCTCCATGCATATTCTGTTCTCACTCTTTCATCACATATTGTTCCAATTAGTGGTGCATACTCATTTCTATAGAGAAAGGTAAATTCAGCTTCCGGAGGCCTTAACTCCTCTTTAAGTCTATTCCAGATCTGCTTCAGGAACTCTGCTTTCTTCTTGATTTCATCAAAGCTCTTGTCCTTGATACAAGAACCCTTACAAGTACTATTCTCACATTTTCTACGAGAACTCATAATTCTCCCAAATAAGATTATGATTAAGATATATATAAGCTTTCGAGATCATTAATTAAACTCTTAGTTTAATATGAATTGCAGGTTACATTGATTAAACATTATGAATACTTCGTATTGTTTTAGGGTAGAACATTAACCAATTACTATGACTTCTCAAGAGTACCATACTACTTGTTAATAGTTTTTACCCTTTTATTAACCTTCTAGGTATAAAGCAAAGTGGTTGTGTTGCAATGTATACATCTTATAAAAATGTATTGAGAGACTTGATGAAGGGTAACTCTATGCTAACTTTGGGATTTCGTAAAGTGTTGGGGGCTAGATCTACTTACTGAGGTGAGGTTTGTGAGGGTCTTGATCACCGGGGGTGCGGGTTTTATTGGTCATAATGTAGCGTGCTATCTAGCTAAGAGGGGCTACGATATTGTAGTTGTTGACACTATGGAGAGATCGAGTGCTTTTGCTTTGAGGAGACTCGAAGAGCTTGGGATATCTATCGTGAGAGCTGATGTGAGA
Organism: Candidatus Geocrenenecus huangii; assembly: GCA_023268155.1. GTDB lineage: Archaea > Thermoproteota > Nitrososphaeria_A > Caldarchaeales > Wolframiiraptoraceae > Geocrenenecus > Geocrenenecus huangii. Next base: position 1,722 of record JALNKM010000020.1, on the reverse strand, counting down.
GAATACAGTAGTTATAGCGTTGTCGATGTAGTAGTCCACGCTGCGGCTTACATAAGTGTTGAGGAATCAGTTAGAGAGCCCATCAAGTACATAGAGAACAACGTCTTGGGTACTGCTAGGGTTGGCTATGAGTGTGGGAAGAGGGGTATAAAGCTAGTGTACCTAAGTTCAGCAGCAGTCTACGGGGAGCCGCTGAAGTTACCCATAGATGAAGACCATCCAACAAGACCTCTATCTCCTTATGGGTTGAGCAAGCTTCAGGGAGAGGAAGTGCTGAAGGTCTTCGCATCTACGTACGGCTTAAAATACGTAACCCTAAGACTATTCAATGTGTACGGACCTGGTCAGAGCTCTTCATACGCCGGTGTTGTAACGGTCTTCTCGGAGAAAGCCTCGAGGGGTGAGCCACTAGTAATCTACGGCGACGGAACTCAGACTAGAGACTTTGTGTACATTGAAGACGTAGCTAAAGTGATCGAACACATAGTTAGGGGAGATGTCTTCGACAACGAAGTCTACAACATCGGCTCTGGAAATCCTACCACTATCAAGGAACTCGCTAGAACCATCATGAAGCTATTGGGTAGAGAGCTACCGATAGTACGTATGCCACAAAGACCTGGAGACATAACACATAGCGTAGCCAACATCAGTAAGATATCGAGGCTTACTCAATTCAAGCCAACACCACTCGAAGAAGGACTTAAGAAGACCATAAGCCAGCTAAAAACATACAGTACCCCAGAACCACAGTTCTAGGTTACCCAGAGGTCGAGAGAATACTAACGGCATCAACTTTCTCGCCTCTCGGGAGAAAACCAGTGCGGATACTAGACGAAGTTAAACTTCGCATAGAAGTATATAAAAACAGCCCAAATCTGCCGAGACTAAGCACCAGTTCAGTCTATCTATAGCCAACAGGATACAGGTTATCAAGACATATAGGGGAAACAACAGTATTGCACATGATGAGGTTGCAACAATGAAGAGAGCCAAAGAAGATGGTGTGGAGGTATGCTTGATTGCGTTAAAAGAACCGATCAACGAGGTTATAGGATATTAGTATACTCAGTTAAGCTATACTAAGCTGTACTCGGTAGAGACCCTCCCACACCTCTCCTAAATTCGAGGTTCAGTAACGTTAAACCAGTTATGTAATCTTTAAACCTACTTAGATATTTCTGTGCTCTCGTACTATACAAGCCTAGTTTACAGGTGACCTGAAGGGGTTTGTAGAGGGTTTTCAGTAAGCTAGGCGTATGATCCCCCACTATGTGAGTTTATCGGCACTGATGTATTTGAGTTGTTGCTTTATTGATGTGGTTGAATTATAGTTTATTTGTGCTTGCTATATTTGTATTCTCATGGTGGAGAACGTGGTGTTATTTTCGTGTTACACCACGTGGTTATCAGTATGTTTTCTCTTGATTCTCCAGATCAGTTGCTGCATAGTTCTTTTCTTCATCGCGAGTCTTAATATATATTTGTCTATCGTTGTTGTTCTGAACTTTTGTGATTATCTTGTATTACTCATGGAATTCATACAAAGCAAACAGTTTAACATCAAAAATTCTTCCATATCGAAGTTCTTCAGTAAAATCTGTATAGAATATAATATCACAAGGTGGTCCATTGTAGCCTAGTACATGAGAAGCTCCATATACTCTTAACACAAAAAGGTCTATTCTCTCGGGTATAAATCCATATATAAACCCATTAAAA
>JALNKM010000002.1 GCA_023268155.1 Candidatus Geocrenenecus huangii | reverse complement strand
GTGGATAGATGCCCAAACTGCAATTCACAGAACCTAGTAAGAGAGGGGAGATGCATTACATGCATGGACTGCGGATGGAGTAGCTGCCCAATATAGCAGAGAACCAAGGACATACCATCCCAACATCCCCTACTTTTATTTGACACTCACATAGTAACATGGGTCTTCCAAGGCTCTGGAGACCTGCTGGACCGCACCCCACATGCCTGAAACATGGCATCCCCTGGGCAACAATATTTTTTGCTCCCAGGGGGGTGGGGGCGGGGGCCACGATGATACCGCGTGCTGGAGGCCCCTGGGGGGTAGTCTGCCTGGGTGCAGACCACTCACCCAGCCCACCTGGGTGTGGGTTGGGACCTCCAGCATACCCTGGGGTACGCCTGGGTGCGTACCCTTTAGGGGAAGACCCTCCTAGGAGGATGCCTGGGTGCATCTCCTAGTGGTCAGCGTCGAAGAATGCGGACAGGTAGGAATACAATTATCCCTATATAGATGCCGACATTCAGCCAACCTAAGGATTACGCTAACATCAGCCACGCCCTTGGTACAATGTTGCTGGTCTTCTCCTAGGCTTAGGGTTTGGAGCTAGCCCTACTGGGAGGCACTCTACTCCGTGAAGAACGGAGACCCCCCACCAACACGGGGGGTATAATGGTTAAGAATGTAGTCCTCCCAGCGGGGCTTAGCCCCAAGCCCGACAAAAGAACCAGTCCACTTGGACTGGAGGGGTCCTTGCTACTAGGAACCCTCAGGTCGCCCGCCTGGGAGAAGACTAGTAGCATTGTATCTAGGGCAGAGGAATACGAAGATGAATTCGAAGAAGATTTCGAGGATGAAGAATGGGAAGAGTACGAAGAGGGGTTCGAAGAATACGATGAATTTGATGATTTTGCCGAGTACTTGGATAATCGGAGGTGGTGAATATATGAGGCTGATGATAGGTTTCCCATTAATGCTACTATTGTTTGTAACGATGGTATACGCATTGCTGAACATAACCGATAAAGTATTGCTACTGCTGTATCTAGGGATATTCTTCTTCACTATATCCACAATATTATATGGAATATACGCTATTGCGAGGGGTTGGAGATGAATGCTAAGAAGCTTCTGAAAATCAGGCTCAACCACAATGCTGAAGAGCTGTCGAGAGCATTAAGGATGACTGAGAGACGATACTCCGAGATAGTAGAAGATGCCGTGAGGATATTCTTCAGAGAGGAGAAATACAGTAAGGCTATAGAAAGAGTTTGCGAGAAGTATTGTGGAAACGACTTCATACTAGCAATGATAGTTATTGGAGACATGATAGCAATAGACAGGATGGAAGAACTAGAAGAGATGCTGAGGGAAGAGGAGATGAGATATATTGGCTGATAGAACAGGAAGAACCCTTTATAGATCTCTCAGTAGAATATATAGACCACTTGAACTGAGGTTAAAGATGTATAACTATACGCTGAGATTAAGAATGCAAGGATTGAGCTACAAAGAAATACATAGAAGGATAAAGAAAATTTATGAGAAACGAACATTATCGAAAGTAAAAATTCCATCGATTTCGACTATTAGAAGTTGGATAAAAGGATGCAGACATCCTCGTTATTATGATAAAGAACTACGTTCATCACCATATTTCTCATATTGTAGTATGGCAATTCTAGGAGATGGTTGCGTCTCACTAAGAAATGAAATCTTTTTTACTTCTAAAGATAGAGAGTTTGCAGATAAAGTTGCTAAATGCTTAGCTAAGGTCACAGCAGAGCTTACGGGGAACGAAAAAATCAAATCATACAAAGTAGGTAAAAAAGATAAGAAGAACAAAATATGGAGAGTCGCCACTTCTTCCTTAATATTAGCTCCATTACTTAGAAAGGCAAAAGAACAACCAAATATACTGCTACCTTACCTACAACAATACCCTAGGGAGGCGTGCCAAGCCTTCTTTGACGCTGAAGGGAGCTCTAGTGTTAATCATAAAATGATTGATGCATCAAATACAAACTTAAAATTACTAAAAATAGTCCAACAGCTTTTAAAAAAGCTCGGAATCTCTTCCTACATAAATAAACAGAAGAGAAAAGACCGTTATTTTTACAAAAATGGAAAACGTTATAAAAGAAAAGCTATCATTTACAGGTTAAGAATAACAGGTAAAACAAATATAACGAAGTTCTATAATGAAGTAGGCTTTACAATTAGAAGAAAGCAAAATAAACTGAAAAAACTAATAAAAAGCTATAAAAAATGATACCCCACCCCCATCTATTTATTTTTCTCCTTTCATCATCATGACTCGGTAATATCTGAATAATCTAATATTTGAATAATGTAACATATCTTCTTCAGTAAAGGCTGTTATCCTCTAAAATACTTAACGGGCAGTAGAATGTACAGCCGTATCCTGAGAATGTTAAAGATGTACTATTTGGCCAGTAATGGAAGAATGGTTTAATCTCTATAGGTCTACTCTCGACAGCGCTGATTATGCCGTAGCCTTCATGTAATAATCTCCCATCAACATTTACATAATTCTTACAGACTCCTCTAGCACCTTTAGCTAACCTACATCTTCTCTCACATACTTGACACTCGATTAAGTCGTCGAGCTTAACCCAGAGCTTCCCAACCTTCAACTCCTATCCGCATAATTCGTAAGACCAATATATTTTAATTCTATAGGGTTTTCTTGACTTTGGTTACTTAATGTTAATACTGAGGATGTATGATGTTTATGCTGGATATGCGTATTGATAAGATGCTTCTACAGGTGCTCTGTCATGCTACTGAAGATGAAGAGAAAGTTATGAAAGCTGTAGAGAACGTTGTTAGGTTCGATAGGATGAGTAAGATGAAGATCGTTACCCAGGTCTTGAAAGGTTACTATGGTGACCCCCTAGCAATGATCAGGTTCGAAGTATTGGATCCAGATACTTCTCTAGAGATAGTTAAAGACATATTCTCTAGGCTTTCAGAATATGAGAGGCATGATTTAATCGAGAACTGTATTGAGGGGGGAAGGCATGGAGGGAAACTCTACATCCGGCTAGATAAGCAGGCAGCCTACAATGGGGTTTTGAGGCTCTCTGATAAGGATCCTATAAGAATAGAGGTAGCGGTAAGAGGAGAGGTCAACAAGCTGGTGAACATGTTAAACATTCATAGCAAAGAAGATATATGATGAGTAGAGTGCTATGCATGGTCCAAGATTGAGGGGGTAGGTTTGGGGAGAAGCTACGTGGATTTCTGGATAAACTTGGATGAAGAAGTAGACCAGTCTGAGATGCTTTCAGAGATAAGAAAGCTCGGTTTCAGAAGAGTGGTTGTATCTTCGATGGATAAGGCTAGGCTTGAAGAATTCAAGAAGCTTGGTGAAAGCTTCGGTGTAGAAGTTTACGGTAAGATTGTTCTAGTGCCCGAGGATAGGCCAGCCCTCCTCAAGGATTTAAGAAGTAGGAGAGGAGAATATGAGGTGGTCTCGGTTATATGTAATAATCTGGAGGTTGCTTTAACATCTGCTAGAGATAGCAGAGTTGATACCGTAATCTTTCCTCCGGGAAAGAAGTTTAGGATCGATAAGGGTGTAGCGGCGGTAATCAAGAATTCTATCGAGCTACCTTTTAGATGGTTAGTTGATGAAACTACTAGGAGAGAATTCATAAGATTGGCATTTGAAGTCGTCAACCATTTATTTGGGAAGACTAGCATAATCGTCTCTTCGAGTGCTTCTAGACCATTAGAGCTGCGCAGCCCATTTGAGCTTTCTTCTCTTCTAGAGGTTTTAGGGCTGGATAGGAATGTAGCTCTAGATTCTGTGTCTACTATTCCTGGAAGAATCATTGAGACTAATCTGTTAAAGCTTTCACCCAGCTATGTCGCGAGAGGTGTATTGAGGGTTGGTTAAGAGAAAGAAGAGGTACATAATTGTTGAAACATCCTCAAACATACCTCTAGATGTTTTTAGAAAGCTTGTTGAGAAAAGCTATCTAGAATTGTTTGGCGAATTCGGTTTAATCCAAGCAAACGTAAAGGTAGTCAAGAAGATCGATAGCACGTTTGTTCTAGAGTGTTCTCATGGCTCTGTCCCGAAGCTGATTTTATCGCTTTCCTCTATTACGAGGCTTGAAGAAGGCGCGATCCGTTTTAGAGTTGTAAAGATTGCAGGGACGGTCAAGAAGGTGCGAGAAATAATTGTTGGGGAATAGGCTTCTAGAATCATTATTCGTATGGGCTTCTTCTATGACTCTATTACTATTGTCAGGGTTTGCCGAGACTTCTGGATATCTATATTCAACAATTGTAAATGAGTCCGCTCTGGCAGCCCCATGCTTGGTTTACCTAGCTGTGAGGAGGGATGTCTTGTCGAGCATGCTGAGGTCGTTGTGGAATATTAGAATGAGGCATTCTGTCTTGATGGCTTTAACAGTGTGGGTTCTAGGTTACTTTCTCACCTATGTGCAGGACCTCTTTATGCCGCCTCCATCATGGTATGTAGAGAAGATGAAGAGCTTGGCTCCCACGAACTATGTTGATTTCATCTTAGCGTTATTATTAACTTGGCTTTTGGTTGCACCTGCTGAAGAATTGTTATTTAGGTGGGTTCTACTCAATCCTATGGTTGGCTCTCTAGGGGTGAGGATGGGGGCCATCTCTTCGGCGGTTATCTTTTCATTTTCACACCTAGATCCTTGGAATATCGTCTCACCATTCGTGATGGGTTTAGTCGCTGGATTAATGGTAGCTACGAGTAGAAGCATATTGTCGGCTATATTTATTCATGGAGTTCATAACACGATATCGATATCTTTAATCTATCTTTCAAGTCTTCTTTGAGACCGGGATAACTCATGTGGAGAATATCTTCTAAGACTCTATTTAGGATCGTGGAGTTCGAGGTCATGATCAATATCTTCTCCTCGACTGGTCTATTCTGGAGATGAGCTGTATAGGTGAAGGGACGTGTTAATGTATCATCTCTGCTTAAATAGAATATTTATTAAATGGCTTCTGTGATGGTTTATTGAATGTCTTCGAGAGAGTACCGGCATATTGTTAGATTTCTCGGAACAGACTTAGACGGCTCTCTAAAGATACCTTATGCTCTAGCTAAGGTTAGAGGTATAGGGATTATGTTGGGATATGCTATAGCTAGAGCGGCAAAAGTGGATGCAGAGAAGAGGCTCGGCCTCCTAACAGACCAAGAACTTCAGAGGCTTGAAGAAGTTGCTAGAGACCCTGCTAGGCATGGTATTCCGGCATGGATGCTGAATAGGAGGAGAGACCCTATCTCGGGGAAAGACCTACAACTATATGGTTCAGACCTAGTATTCACTATAAGAGAGGACATTAGGAGGGAGATGATGATAAAGTCTTGGCGCGGGATGAGACACTCATTAGGGTTGAAAGTTAGAGGCCAGAGAACTAGAACAACTGGAAGAGTAGGAACAGCAGTAGGGGTATCAAGGAGAGAAGCAAGAGCCTAGAATATTCAACAACCAATCCCTAATCCTCCACATAAAACCGCATGAAAATCCAAACAGACACTACTTTTAATTCTCTTTATGAGATTCCGTGTCTAGGCTTTTCAGGTTCTATAACTATAGCTCCGTTGAGAAGGCATATAATATTCTATTGTTTACTGCTGGATTAAGCTTTAGAGGCGTTAGTAAGAGATATTGTTTAAATAATAGTTGAATCAGAAATACTATGAGACACATGCCTATAGCTGGTCTTGAGTGGGTGATCATCGGGATAATAATCGTAGTCCTGATCTTATGGGGGCCTTCCCAAATTCCCAAGATCGCTAAAGCGTTAGGAGAAGCTAAGAAGGAATTCTCGAAAGCAGCAAAAGAAACGGAACAAGCATCTAGAGAAGTGGAAAAAGTAGTTCAAGATACTGTACAACCGTTTACTGATACTGCTAAGACCTTCTCCGCAGAAGTACAAGAGCTAGACGCTGAGCTCATGAAGCTAGCGAAGATGCTTAACATAAGCACTGAGGGAAAAACTAAGGAACAGATAGCTAACGAGATCGCTAGGAAGATTTCGAAGCAATAGATGAATACAAAAATATAGTGATCGTCAAGAATACCGTAGATAGTGAAGATGTAGAGCAGAAATACTTGTACTATTTCAATCCACCTCTTCACTCTGCAGAATCTTTAGAAAGGTTTTTATTTTCTAAGTCGAGGTGACAATTAGGTTTAGTAAATTAGGGTTTCTCTCATGAGGTAAGAAGAATCATGAAAACAAAGAAAGACGCGAAAAAACAACAACCTGTCAGAGATATGCGTGAAATGACCTTAATGGAGCATCTTGCTGAACTCAGGGATAGACTCAAAATATGCTTGATAAGCATCGGTGTCTCTACTCTGATAATGTTAGCATTTCCAGCTCAAATCCTTAACCCTATGGAGCTGCTTTCAGGCATATACAAACCTCTCGTCTCAATTATTCTACAACAAATAGTAAATCTAGTTAAACCTCCAGAGATGCAGATAATAGGGGGAACTATAACTGCACCTCTTGAGATTTATTTTATTGCTTCTCTCGTTTTCGGGTTAGGCTTCAGCAGCCCCATAGTTGGATACGAGGTATACAAGTATATCGATCCAGCGCTTTATCCTCATGAAAGAAGACTCGTATATCCTTTCGTAGCTGCCTTCACCGGATTGTTCACTACAGGTTTGTTCTTTGGATTGTTCTTAATATCGCCATTTACTTTCAGGGCCATGATAATATTCTTTGACCTCGTCGGTGCTCTACCAATGATAACGGTAATGGATTTCTACATGACTATACTTGTCGTAACTGTCGCAACGGGAGCGATCTTCACAACACCAATATTCATCATAATATTTGTGAGAATAGGACTGATAAGTACGAAGAGCATTGAAAAGAATAGAAAGTGGATTTACGGCATCGGCTACATAGTTGCAGCAATAATAACCCCCGATGGAGGAGTCTTCGCAAACCTGATTCTACTAGGCTTCCTCATAGTTTTAGTGGAAAGTGGAATAGTGATAGCGAAGAGATATGAGAGAAGGAGAGCTGAAGAAGAGAGACTATGCCCCTTCTGCGGAGAATATATGGGAGATAGAATATTCTGTCCGCATTGTGGAAGATCCAGACTATGAGAAGAGCGGAGACTCACCGCCAAAACGTTAGCATTAACTATAACTATAAAACCTATAGCTCAAGATACATCCAAGTCAAACGATGTGGGATATCTACTGAAAACAGATGCATATACAACTCCGAGATCAATGGAAGACCATTAGCTAGAGAAGACCTTGAGAGACAGCGGAGGCTATGGAGCTTGAATTAAATGATAAGCAAAGACAAGCCATAGAAGAAGTGGTACAAAGAATAGAGGAGGAGCTATCCAGAAGAAAACTAATCCAGTAAACAATCATGACGATACCCCAACGTCGAGGCGAAACTACTAATAATTCTCATGAATTGTTGATGAGGGGCCGCGGCTGGGATTCGAACCCAGGCATCCGGCTTTCTCTCTAGATCCACTGTGTGCTAGTCCACAGGCCGGAAGGCTAACCGCTACCTCACCGCGGCCATTACCTCTTTCAATACCGTTTATCTACAAGGATTATTTTAGGCTTATTGATCCTTATCTTATTCATGGTCGATAAGATTTTTCATGCTAGAATTTTCTCTAACGCCTAGTATTGACACTTGGATATCTTTTAACATTTGAGGCCATTTTTGCGAGATTAGTTCCAGATCTCGTATGGTTTCACATATTTTTCGCTTAATAATGTTCATCAGCGCCTCTCCCAACTTGGTAAGGAATGCCATGAGAAAGTAGCAAAAATATTGCCAGCCCTAGCAAGCAAATACAAATCTATCGAAAAAATAAGAGCCGAAATAAAGAAATACCTTAAAAACGAGTTTCAGGAAATAGATCAACTATCAAAGCAAATATTAAAGATCTAAAAATTTTCATTTATGCCGAGTTCATATTAGCAACTCTTACAACCACATTATAGACTTTACTTAATCCCTACTGATCGATTTAAATCGACGGAAGACTTTATATCCATGTCTTTAGGGTTTAATGAAAATAGATAGTGGATGGATCTACTCAACCTATTCATTTATGTTGTCTTGATTTCTTCTTCTGGTGCTCTTTCACCAGGTCCTCTAACAATTGCAACTATTAGATACTCTCTCGATTATGGTAAGAAGGCGGGGTTTCTGATATCTTTCGGCCACATGGTCTTTGAGCTTCCACTGGTTCTAGCCATCTCGGTAGGGGTCATCTCTTTCATTAACGACCCGCTGGTAAAGTTTTCAATAGGTTTAGCAGGATCTACCGCATTGATCTTCTTCGGTTTAATGGAGGTCCATTCATTCATCAAGTATCGTAGAAACGTCAACAGCTCAATAAACCCCATAACAGAAGATGTAGGAGATAGAAGATTTTCCCTAGTCGGTAGGAGAGGGGTCTTCCAAGCTATACTAGTTGGATTTCTCTTCACGAGTCTTAACCCATACTTTATTATATGGTGGATGAGTATCGGTCTTACATTGATCGTTAATTTCCTAGCCTACGCATCCCTGATAGGGATCCTGATAATGTATATCTTCCACATATGGATAGATTATGCATGGTTAGGCGTCATATCCTACGTAACGTACTCGGGTAAACGTTTCCTTAAAACATTCCATATCAAAGTCATATCGGTAGTTCTTTCAATCATCATAATATTGCTAGGAGTTTATCTATTAACCTCAGTAGCCTCCGAGTTTTTAGCTCCTAGATCCCTGTGAATCTATAGGAAACCTCCTTTTTCCTGTGTTTTCTATTCATGTAGATTAGTAAATGAGTAAAGTTTTCTATTATCCTAGAGTGTTCGAGGGGGCCACAGTCGAAAGCCCTAACCCCAGGAATCTTCTCTGCAAGCTCTATGGCCACCTTTTTTGCTTCATCATCACCGCATACAGCTACATCAGATTCAACATCCTTCTCAAGGTCTAGAAGTGCTTTATACCCAATATTGTGGAAGGCCGACGCTATATACGTAGATCTTGGGAGGAGCTCTCTAATAATCTCTGCAGCAGATCTTTCCGAGAAGATTGGTGGAACAATAGTAGATATCACAATCTTTCCATCTAGATGGCGGGAAACGTCTTCAATTATGTTTCTCACCCCATCGAAAGGTATAGTTAAAACGATTACATCGCTTATCCTAGTAGCATCTCTATTCGTCAATCCTTGGACAGCTCTACCCGTCTTCTCCCCTATCTCTTTAGCTACCTTCTCTGCTTTCTCTATGTAGCGCGACCCAATCACGACTTCCAGAGATGCTTTAATCCATCTCAATGCAAGTCCACGTCCAAGATTTCCCGTTCCTCCTACAATCCCGATGACTCTACGATTCATCTACTTCACCTACTTTAGATTAAGGTCTTAGACATAACATTGTTTAAGCCTCTACTTAAATCAATCATGATACAGAGAACCTATAGGTGGGCCACACTACCAGAATGAGCTAATCATCTTTGATCTGGATAATGTTATGAAGAAGTCTAGACAAAATGATGGAATCAGAGACTAGAACATCTAGAGCATATGGTTTTGCTAGAAGTTGTATTCAGCCACATCTTTTAACGTTTCTTCCACTACTTCTTCTAGATTATTCTTCTCCCATATCTCTCTCAGCTCCCGAGGATCTGCTCTCGTTTCCGGATGTCTAGCTAGTATCGCGCAGCAATCTCTATATTCCTGTATACTGTATTCGTAGGTTCCGATCTTTTTTGCTAAATCAATGATCTCCTGCTTATCCATTCCTATTAATGGCCTGTAGATCGGTGTTTGAGAGAACATACTCACAGCGTAAAGATTCTCTAATGTTTGAGATGCTACTTGACTTAGGCTATCACCTGTAACTATGCCTAGATATCCTTTCTTCCCCGCCATTCTATCAGCAAGCCTAGCCATATATGCTCTGAAGACTACTAGAATCATTTTTGGAGGGAGCTCGAAGGATTTTAGGAAGAATGGTCTAAAAGATGCTAGGTGCAGAGTTAATCCTAAACCATACTCCGATAAAACTCTAGCAATCTTTCCAATCTTCGATTCCAGTACTTCATCATGAGTCAACGACGAGTGGATATGGAGTAAATCGACGATGCAACCACGCTTCATCATTAACCAGCTCGCTACAGGCGAATCTATCCCTCCAGACAGTAGAGACAACACTCTACCTGAAGAGCCCGTCGGCAAACCACCCAGCCCCTCAATCTTCTCAAACAAGAAGTAGAACCCCTCTTCCGTAACTTCCACCCATACTATCTTTTCAGGATTTTCCAAGTCTACCCTAAGATTCAGATTATTCGAAATGCTTCTTCCAAGTTTTTCCGCAAGCTCCAGAGACGTAAGAGGAAACGTTTTATCACTCCTCTTAACAGACACCTTAAAACTTCTCACATTATCTTCTCTCAATGCTTCAATGATCTTCCTCTCTAACTCCTCGACATCTTTTTTCACGTATACTGCGGGAGCATACCAGACTACCCCGAACGTCTTTCTAATTTTCTCGGATAAGATCCTCCAATCATCGCCCTCCAGCTTTAGAATGAGCCTCCCACGAAGTCTCCTTAGCTTTCTACCTAGCTTCTCTTCAAGATTCTTCTTTAATAGTTTTTCATAGTAAGGCCTCCTACCACGTTTTAACGCAATCTCACCATAATGAATGACGATCGAATTGTATTCAACCATCTTCTAAAATCTCTCTATCAAGTATTTTTATTAGTCTTCCGATTAGGCAGTATGGTTTGGCGTCTATGACTTCTACTTCGACCTTCCTACCTAGGAGAATGTGACCACAATTATCTCTTAATACTATAGGCTTGTAGTAGATGTTTCTGGCTATTGCTTCACCTCCCTCTCCAATCTCATCTACAAGTGCTCTTCCACTCCACCCGATCCACCTAATATTCTTCTTATACGCGATCTCCCTAACTACCTCCGTGATATGCCTACTTCTCTCTTTGATTATTCTAGGATCTAGCTGAGGAAGCCTCTCTGAGGAGGTATGCGGTCGAGGGAAAAACTTAGAGATGTTGACCGAGTCCGGCTCTAATTCTTTTATTAGTTTGATGGTTTTCTCGAAGTCTTCTTCATCTTCTCCAGGATACCCCACTATTATGTCTGTCGAGATCGTGAGATTCTCTATCCTATTCTTCATATATTCTATCATCTCCTTAAACATGGAGACCGTATATCCTCTATTCATGGCCTTGAGCACCTTGTCCGATCCTGACTGAACGGGTATATGGAGGAACTTGTAGACCTTTGGATGAAGATACAAGTCGGCTAATTCTCTCAATATTGGCTTCAAGTATATTGGATTCATCATTCCTATTCTTACCCAGAATTCTCTAGGAATCGAAACGATACTTTTAATTAATCCGGGAAGCATGTTTCTCCCGAAGTCTAATCCATAGCTTCCCATATCTTGGCTGGTAAGCCAGATCTCCATAACACCATTAGAGATCAGTCTCGTAGCTTCATCTATGATCTTGTCTAACGAGTAGCTTACGAATCTTCCTCTAGTAAAAGGCACTATGCAGAATCCACATCTACCCCACCTACATCCTTCCGAGACTGGAATAATACCCACAACCCTATTTTTCAATACTCTACTTTTGCCAAGCTTGTCTACACAATCTCCAGTTAGTAAATCTTTCTTAGATTCTACTGCTTCGAGGATCTGGGTAATAGCTCTAGGATGAACTAATACAGCTTCCGGCGCGATCCGTTTTACTTTATCTCCTTCTCCAGAAGCCATGCATCCAGCCACAATCATCGTCTTCCCATAAATTTTCAATGCTTTAATTCTATGGAGCATTCTATCGCTTGTAGGCTTCTTTACAGCGCATGTTACTAGTAGGATGAGGTCTGAGTCCTCGGGTTTATCTACTATCTCCCATCCAGCTTCCTTCAATATCCCCAGAGCTATCTCTCCATCAGCTGTATTCGCTGTACATCCATAGATTTCAGCGTATAGCTTACCCATTCCTCCAAACTACACTAGGAGAGAAGAAGATAAAAACATAAGCTAACCTAAGGCAAGCTTAATTCCTTCAACCTAGAGCTAGAAGTGCTCTCTTTATTTTTGCAGCATTTTTTCCGACTAGCTGAGACAACATGTTTATTCCTTCTTCTTCTCCTAGGTGCTGAACGAACTTTGGGGCTAGAAGTTTTATCATTTCGTACTTCTCCCATGGATAGACTATCCATGCATCCACCCTCTCAACATAGTAATCTGGCTTAAAGATACTCCAAGGCTTTATATGTAGTGTAGCTGTACGAAGATCTTTAGGGTTCTTTGGAGATACCACTTTTTCAACTATCGTCTTTAATGTTTCACCGCTATCTGCTACGTCATCCACGACCAGTACATTCTTATCTCCAAGATCATCTATGATGAGTGGATGATATATTCTGACCTGAGAACGTTGATAGATGTCTATGTAACTTGAACATCCTACAGGGTATATCTCATCTACACCAAGTATATCTGATAAGAGATGGGCAACCATCATACCGCCTCTAAGTACACCGACCAATACATCGAACTCGTAACTACTCATGATTTTTTCTGCAAGATCTTCTACAAGTTCTTCAAGCCTCTCCCAGGATACCCTAAGATACTTCGATTCTCCAAGCCTGTAAATATCCATACAATTATTATGCTAAACTAGAATAAATAATTTAACCACTACTAGAATCTTCTCTACTTATCATATTGAGTAAGTAGATATTATCTTGATTTGAAAAGTATCATTCTAAGGTTTATTGGCCAACTTCTCTAAGACGCCAACATCCATACAATAGCTAACCAGAATAAGCAGATAGCCTGATTAAATGAACGCAAACCTTTTCATGAATTCTAGCCTAGAGTATGCTTCTTGCTTCTCCTCGATTAATCTTTTGAGTACTGTATAATCTTCTCTTGATATTGTTCGAGCTATTTTACTGAACTCCCTTAATAGTTTGGATGACAGTTGCTTGGTGCCATCGTTGTAGTATAGTATGGATGTAAAGGTATCTAGGCTTTCGGTCAGCGTAGCATTCAGCATCTTGCACATGTGTTTAAAGCTTGTTCCTGCTAGTTTTTCCAGCATCTCCATGTCTCCAATCTCCCCGATTATATCCACTACCACTATTGAGAGGAGGTGGGTTAGAGACAATATGTAGGTCATTAGTTTATCATGTTCGTTGATATCTACTTCGATTATCTTCACTTCGGGAAAAAGCCTTTCCACGATCCTTCTCTCCTCAAGACTATCTCTCACAGGTATTAGTGCGATCCTCTCGTTCCCTAGGTGTTGAGCCGCCGGACCGAATAAGGGATGTATGCAGACCGGCTTCAAGTCTTCTCTAAGATTCTTCATAATATCGTAGACGGGCTTCTTTATAGATGAAACATCTACTATCACCCCTCGGGTCATCTGCTTCGAGACTTCTATTATTACTCTGCCTGCAACGTTTACCGGAATGGAGACTACTACCACGTCTACGCTTTCTACGGCTTCTTCAAGGGTTCTACACCTAATCACGTTAGGAGATTCAAGGTTCTCGAGTCTTCCATAATCTACATCGTATGCCTTAATTCTGAAATCTTGTTTAATAAATTGTTCTATGAGCCATCTACCAAATGCACCTAAACCGATGACGGCTATATCCATAACTTAATCCAGCATAGACTACGAAATAAGGAATTATATAGATTCTCAGCAAGACTTAGATACTAAGGCTTGAAAGAGATTCTTAACGATTAGACGATTCTGTCGAGAAGCTAGCTATTAGAAGCTCATCTCAGACTTTTAAAGTGCTATGTCTCCTCGACTAGTAGTTCCTCTCCCTTCTTCTCACCTTTAAGACAACTCTCCTACACTTTTACACCGTATGCTGGATCTCCTTTAATTTTCTCAAATTCTTCTATCAATCTCCTAGTTACTGGTCCAAGTTTACCGTCTCCTATCTTTCTTCTATTTACCTCTACTACTGGAACTATCTCTGCCGCTGTACCTGTCAAGAATACCTCGTCGGCGGTTAACAGCTCATGAGGTGTTATATCTCTTTCTTCTACACTGTATCCAATTTTTTTAGCCAGCTCTATGACTGTGGCCCTAGTAATCCCGGGAAGTATTCCAGCCGTTTGAGGTGGTGTAGCTATAACGTCGCTCTTTACGATGAAGAGGTTGGCAGCACTCGCCTCCGATACGAATCCCCTTTCATCCAGCAGGATCGCATCATCTACTCCAGCATTTATAGCATCTACCTTTGCAAGAATACTGTTGAGATAGTTTAACGTTTTCGCTTGATGGGTTGTAGCATCGACTCTATCTCTCCTAACCGATGAGATTACCAGTCTCACACCTTTCTCTTTCACCTCTTTTCCAAGCAGAGGCTCCATAGGCTGAGCGATAACGATTATAGAAGGCTTACTACATTTCCGAGGATCCAGGCCAAGGTCTCCTACGCCTCTCGTGACCACTAATCTAATATATGCATCTTTAAGCTTGTTTTTTCTAAGAGTCTCTAAGACTACGTTTACCATCTCTTGCTTGGTTATAGGTATGTCGAGCATTATCGTCTTCGCCGAGTCGTATAATCTGTCTATATGTTCTATAAGCCTGAAGACCACACCATTATAGCTCCTTATACCTTCGAAGACTCCGTCGCCGTAGAGTAAACCGTGGTCAAAGACCGAAACCTTCGCTTGAGATCTTGGAACAAACTCTCCATCAATATAAACTAACAATTCACCACTAGACATCAACCTAATTCTAAAGTAACGAGCTTTTTAAGGATTGAGCTGACCAATCTTTTTCAAAAAGCCATGGACGTCAAGTCTATAATGTGTACTTTAATCATGGAGAAGCTTAATAACAACCATGGAGAACGTATTATCGGATGGGCAAAAGAAAGATCGTTTCAGAGCCTGATGAGCTTGAACAGATGATGGAACCTGGACCTGGAGATGTCTACGGAGTGGTAGTGAAATTGTATGGATACGATAGAGTATTGGTTGAATGTAGTGATGGTAAAACTAGGCTTTGTAGAATTAGAGGTCAGCTTAAACGAAGGATATGGATTAAGGAGGGGGACCTCGTACTAGTTAGCCCATGGGATTTCCAGAGTGATAAACGTGGAGATATATGGTGGAGGTTTACTAAAGGTCAAGCCTTGAAGCTTGCGGAGCAGGGGGTTCTACCGGAGTTTCTTAAAGCCAAGGTCTCAGAGTAGTCCAGCACTCTTTTGAAGCATCATCTTCTAACAATCCGTGTCTTTCTCATTCTTGCATAGTTATTTAAGAATTTGTAGACTGAGGAATGCGGCGCACCGTTTATAATGGAGATTACAGCTTCTTCCGCAGTTCTCACATCTTCTTCATCTTCACCGATTATCGCTACGGTATCCCCATATATTGAGAGATATGTATCGGTAGTTTCTTCTATTATCCTCCTAGTTTTTCCTTCTTGACCTATCAGTCTCGCTTTAACTCTTACTAGATTATTTCTAGTCCGTTTAACGAAGTCATCTATGTTTATTATGCTTAGGATAGCGTTTTCGGAAAATAGTCTGAAGGCTCTCTCGGGAGAAAATCCTCGGCCGATTGCTTCAACGATGTCCCTGGCTTTAAACAGGGATAATGGGTCGCCCCCCTCATTTAATGGTTTAGCCAACTCTATCCTGACGCTTCCAGATTGACTATCTACCTCGAGTTTTACATTAAGCCTTTCCTCGATACTCTTCTTGACTACACCTCCTTTACCAATCAAGACACCAATCCTCTCAACTGGAATATTTACAATAAAGTAGTTTGTCTCCATCTTCCATCATCCCCGCTTACTCTTCACCTAAATCATATAATGGTGGATGACCAGTAATCTTCTCAAATAATATTTTATAATCTTCAACTTCTAAATCATTCTTCTTGAAATATTTAACAATATTCTTTAAGTCTCTTAAGAAAAGCTGCTCGGCTTGAGGCTGCTCTATGCGTACCGCCTGTGATAAGTCTATGAAAGCTATACGGTTCTCAGGTATTAGGAAGATATTGTATTCGCTTAAGTCTCCGTGGATCAGTTTCGCTTCATGATACAGCTTTTGTACCGCTTCGATAACTTGCGGGTAGATTTCTTCCAGTACTTCTTTCTCAATTTTAACTTCCGCCAAGGTAGGATATCTTTCCCCATCTTCTCCCATGAAGCTCATTCCTAGAACGTTGTTCTTAACGAATAATGGCTTAGGTACGGGTACCCCTACATTATAAGCTGCTTCGAGATTACTGTATTCTCTTCTAGCCCACAGATATATGAATTTCCTGAAATCGCTGGGTATACGATTGAATCTAGGGTCACCTGAGACATATATTACTCTATTCTTTTTAAACTCTGCACTAATCACCAAATATATTTTTACAGCCAAATAGTTTAGATTTGAATCTCTCGCAAGATAGATTCTAGATTCCTTGCCTGCGCTAACCACTCCGTAAAATTCCTTGATCAAGCCCTTCTTCATCAAGTCGTAGATCGTCATCAACGTAGTTTGGTCGAAGACCTCTTCGAGGACTTCGTCTAACTCAGACCTTTTCTTCAAGTATCTCTGTTCTCTATCATATTTGTAGAGCCTCCTCCATATTTTTTTCTCTACTTTGCTCAATTCTTCTTCTCCGTAACAATGTCTTCAATGTTATGTAAAAAACGTTATCTTGACGGCTCAGGCCATATTTTCTTGGATGGATAACCATAAATATACTCGTGTCCTCAAATACTCCACAACAGATTAAACATGTACCCGATATACAGTGAATATTTTTACTATAGAGTTTACGTATCTAGATTGTGAGTAGAATGGTTGTAGAGAGTTTCTCTATTCCAAGCCGCATAGTCAATCTAAGAGCTGAGGCGGCCTTCACTGTTCTCGAGAAGGCTAAACTTGCAGAGAGAAAAGGCATCGACGTAGTTCACTTAGAGATCGGTGAGCCTGATTTCGATACTCCTCGCCATATAAAAGAAGCCGCAATAGAAGCATTAAGGAGAAACGAAACACATTATACTCCTACTCCTGGAATGCCTGAGCTTAGAGAAGCTGTTGCCGAGTATCTTAGAGAAGTTTACGGCGTAGATTTTGACTGGAAGGATAACATAGCTATCACTGTTGGAGCTAAACAAGCTGTCTTCGCAGTAATGCTTTCTATTCTAGAAGAGGGGGATGAAGTAATATATCCTGAGCCAGGATATCCAGCGTATAGTTCTGCTGCAGCTTATGCTGGCGCTAGAACAATACCTTACAGGCTGACGATAGATAATGGATTCTCCATGAAGGCTGAGAAACTCTCGGAGATGATAACGCCTAAAACTAAGATTATCGTATTGAATTCACCTAACAATCCATGTGGATCTGTTATGCCGAGCCAGGATGTCAAAGAAATTGTTGAGCTCGCCGAAGACCATAAACTCTACATCCTCTCTGATGAAATATACCGGCCGATAATCTTCGATGACCTACAACATTATTCTCCACTGAATTACGCATCCCACACCGATAGAGTTATACTTGTAGACGGCTTCTCGAAGAGATACGCTATGACGGGCTGGAGGCTTGGATATGTCGCTATCTCTAAAGAGATCTATCCATACCTCGTCAAAGTACTGAATATTATGACCTCGTGCCCAGTATCTTTCGCTCAGCGTGCTGCAGTAGCTGCTCTCCGTGGCCCCCAAGAACCTGTATATGATATGGTTAGAGAGTACGAGAAGAGACGTGATGTCGTCGTTGAAGAATTATCTAAGATACAAGGTTTAAGATTTATCAAGCCTACTGGAGCATTCTACGCATTTGTAGATGTTTCACATATATTGGGGAAGATCGGTAAGAGCTCTGAAGAGTTTGTACTAGACTTAATTGAAAATTACGGTGTAGCTTTCCTGCATGGTACAGCTATGGGAGATTATGGTGAGGGATATATTAGGATAAGCTTCGCCAACTCGGTGGATAATATCCGGAGAGGCATCAGGAGACTGAAGCAAGCAGTAGAAGAGATCATGGGAGAATAGCTTCATAAAGGATTACCCTCCAGCAAGGTCTCCAAAACTTATCATAAAAATAATCGGCGTGCTCGAGTCTATCAATATATTCTTTTATCTTTATTAGCTTATCCCCGAAAGGCCTCCAGCCGTATCCCAAAACCTTAATTTTAAAACCTAGCGAAGTGAGCAGTCTCCAAGTCTTATCAATCCCTACCAACGAGATAGTTGGGATAATCAATCTACCATTCTTCCTTAGATGCTTAGACGCATCGAGGATTACTCTGTCTAGCATCATTCTACCATCTGCTCCACCCCAAGTATATCTTGGGAAAGGTCGGACGGATGGAGTCATAGGCGGATTCGAGATTATTACATCGAACTTCTCATTCTCCACAGATTGATATATACTCCCATACCTAAGCTCGACATTCTCTACATTATTCATCTTGAGATTAATAGAAGCATTATCTAAAGCTCTTCTAGAAATGTCCGTAGCGATGATTCTGCATGCTCCAAGCTTTGAGGCTACGATGGCCAGTATGCCTGAACCCGTGCCGAGATCTAGGACGTCTAGACAATCTAGGCTTGGAAGATTCTTAGCTATCAACCTAGTAGTAAATGATGGGGGGTAAACCTTGGAATCTACCAGTAGCTTAATGGTCAATCCCCTTATAGATATAGTCCTAACCCTGCTCAACGTTATTAACTGGTTCACGGGTTAGATATTTAGATGTAGAATCTATGGTGAAAAGATAGTTGGAGATCCTTGAAGGCTATTATGTGAGGGTTTGTGGAGACATATACGCTGTTAAAGGCGTACTGCATCCTCCTAGAAAAGTAGTCGCTATCCCCACCTACGTAAGAAAAGAGAATGGGAGATACCATAGGATTAGAAATTTAAAAGAAGCATTCAGCTACATAGAGGAGAAAAAACCAAGTTACTTAGAGTATCTCGATTTCACTGGACAGAAGACACCCCTTATCCCGCTAAACGACGTTGACGAAGTATATGATCCTGTAAAGTTCGATCGGGCGGATACAGAAGCTAGTAGGGATGCTCTAATGTTGAAAGAGATCTTAACGTCATCGTCGTCAAAGATAAAGATCGGGATAACAGGCTCGATCCTACTAGGGCTCGATGAGCCTAGCTCAGACATAGACTTAGTAGTTTACGGGGTAAATTCAGGCGAAAGATTCATCAATATCCTCAAAGACCTAAGAATAAATAATGTAGTTAAGCCTGTAAACACTATAGATTGGCTTACTGAAACACGAAGAGATTCAAATATCTCTCCCGAGGATTGGCTAAGACTGGAGTCTAGAAAACTCTTAACAGGAGTATTCAATAATAGGCTATATACCTCTAAGATTGTCCCTTTTCCACGCGAGTATTGGGAGGACCTATCCCAGAGAGTAAGAGAAATAGGTAGAGCAAGGATGTTGTGTAGAGTGGTTGATTCAAGGTTCGGTAAGACAACTCCAAACCTCTATCTGGTCGAAGTATTAAAGATAATGTACGGAGACGGGAAAGCTCGAGATGTTTTACAAGTAATGTCTATGAGGAGCAGATTCGCAGAAATAGCATCCAATGGGGACATAGTGGAGGTAGAGGGAAGACTTGAAGAAGTATGCTGCCGAGACAAGAAAATCTATAGGATATTCCTAGGAAACGATGAAAGAGATAAGTTTTTGCCAGTATATAGATATTAACATACCTAGAATATTCTTTTGAAAAATGTCTAGGATCAGACCATAAACAATACATTCTCATAATCAGCTCGGGTATCATTCTTCATCTCGGGAAGATCAGATTTACCCGCTCACATCATCAGAAATTATTTTTCCTACCCAAGTTAAAGACTTTTCGATAAACAATAAAGCTCGAAGTATGCCAAGGTCGGAATCCATATCCAAGGTATTATTGTAAAATATTCCTTTAGACGAGTACTTCAAAATTCATGGTCTATATAGCTCTATATTTTAGCTCACACCTAGATTTGTAAAGATCAAATGGGGATTATTAGAGACCATGACTTCCTAGAAGATCTACAAGGCTGGATGTTTTGCGTAGTTGGAGATATTCATCCTCCCGACGGGTTCTTCGCCTACCCAAAGTATGCTCTAGGCCCAGGGCCATGGAGACGGGGGGAAAGATCGTTCACTAGAACCCTCGAGAAATATAGCATGAGTGAGCTAAAGAATCTCCTCGAAAATCTAAAGAGGCTGAGACCGGAATGCGTCAGGCTTGATTATGTACTAGGTGCGGAGATGTTCTTCCTTCCTTCAATAAAGATATTAAAGCATTATAGCTGTAATGAGGACTTAAAGAAAATAATAGAGAAAGATGATAGAGACGTTCTCGAGCAACTGCTAGTAGACCTTGTTCATGAGTTCTCTGATCTTTCAGGTGTAAGGTTAGAGTACTTCGGGGTAACAGGCTCGATCCTACTAGGTATACATCATGAAAGATCGGACATTGACTTAGTAATCTATGGTAAGGAGAACTATTGGAAGGTCATCGAAGCATTAGATGAGATTACTTCTCCTCGTTATGAGCATAGTTTAAAGAGGTTCAGCACGATATACCCTATCAAAGTAGAGGATGCGAAGAAGCTGGCTAGAAGAGTCAGACATAAAAGAACATACCGAGGAGCAAACTTCTCCATATATGGTGTGAGAAAGCAGGATGAAATAGACGAAAAGTATGGAGACTACATTTATAGAATGATAGGCCTAGCTAAGGCAGAGCTAGAAGTAGTAGATTCATCTAGGTCATGTTTTACTCCATCAATATACATAGTGGAGGGATATGCGGAAATAGGGGGTGTTAGATATCCTGTAGAAAGATTGACCTGCTACGACCTAACTTATACAGCGTTACTCCATGAAGGAGACAAGTTAGAGGTCTTTGGAAAACTCGAAGAAGTAATAAATGCAAGAAGCAATAACAGTTTCCATCATGTCTTGATCGGATCTTTCGAAGCAGCTGAAAGAGAATACATCAAGCTATTAATTTAAATATTTTCCTCACATATTTTAAAATAAGTAGATAAGTGAAAATTATTTAGTCAAATGTTGTTTCATGCCTTGATGTAGTATGCCTCGTGTAATCATTCATACGGCTAAGAGACCATTCATCCACACGACCGAGTCGGGTGAAAGAATCACGATATGTATGTGCGGTCTAAGCCTAGCTTATCCTTTCTGTGATGGAAGCCATAGAATGACTGGAGACGAAGATGAAAATACAATATACCTATACGATCCTGAAAGAAGAAGGTTGGCTAGGGTTAACCTAGAAGATCTTAGGAAAGTCTAATGAAGATAAGTTAGTCGAGAAATAGCGGACTCTTTATCCACATTCCTTCTCCATTAATATTTTTTGAATTCCTTTAATTGCTCTAGACTGTATCCAGAAGGGCGTGAGGGGAGAAAGAAGCCTTGTATATTTTGGCTCGGTTGATTCCTTTAAGTCTTTTGGTTCTCCACCATTCTCGATGTAAGCTTTCGAGAAAGTATATGCGAACTCCTCGACGAAGTTTGATGGAAGATAATGAGAAGTATATAGTATCAATTCTGTTAAATCCCAAGGCTTTAATCCTTTAAGAGAACATTGCTCAAGATCGGTCAAGTATACTTCTCGATTACTTTTGAATATAAAGCTAAAGGGGTTGCAATCTCCCATAGTTATATCGTTTAAGTGAAGCTTGGCCATTATTCCGCCAAGCTTATCTGCTACTTCCTGCATCTTGTCCAACCCTTTATTCCTTATATATTCTATCATGTTTTCTCCTTCGATATATCTCTGGAAGAGGAGTTTATCTTTCCAGTTTATATGGAGTATCTCGGCGGTATTGAAGCCGAGCTCTGAAAGCTTATTTATGAAGAATACTTCATTACTCATCCTAGTCGAAGCCATAATAGAGAAGTTCTTTACCCCAAGCGCCCAAAGCCATGCTGCAACCCATTTAAAATCCGACCAGTTAAGATACTTCTTAACAAATATTTTTTCAAGTTTCCCATCCTTATAAAATTCTACAGTATATGTTGCGTTGAGTATTCCTCCAGTCCTCTTAACCTTGACTTTCTCCATTTCAACTCCAGACATGTTTTTGACAAATTCTTCAATAGTTAATCTTGTAGGAAATGGCTGTGTTCCGAGGCTAGTAGTTATATAAAGATAGTCTTCCGGGTCAGGTATCTTAGGTATCGTCAGGGTAGAGGGATCTATGGCTGCGTATCTGATGAAATCTAGGACTGTAGATTGTTTCGTAGATATGTAGATTCTAAAAACGTGCTCAAGGTCTTCCGATGTATTGATTAATGTCTTCTCCGAAGATACTTTATGTATAAGCTTTTCTGTCGGAGAATATCCAGTAAAGTTCTTCTTCAAGTATCCATCATAGACTAGGGTATCCAGAATCTTTTTGAGCCTTCCTAACACTATCTCTATACTTTTCCTATCTAGACTCTTGATAGAAGCCCTAGATAATGGATAGATCGTGGAAATCCTCTTTAGCTTATCGTAGAGTATGTATTCTGGAGTTACTATAAAGAAGGTCGATGAAAGCTTGTAGCTTAGTATCAAGTTTCTAAGAGACTCCATAGAAACATGCTTAAGATAGTTCGACTCCATCTCTCCTAAGTACTCTTCACCTACTAAAGGTGTGTAAGGTATCAGGAGGAGGTGGGCCGCAGCTCCGCCAAGATCTTCATTGATACAATCTTTTCTAAAGAGTTCTTCATCGATGACCGTAACAGATAGTAGAGTATTATCGAATCTCCTATTCATTATCTTTATTCTCCCATATCCTCTACCCAATACAACTAGAAGTTTAGAGTGCTCTGAAGTCATTCGAGACTCATGTTGTTTAGGGTTATGTAAGCTGGCCGAGACTATCTGTTCGCTGGGGATGTTGAGTGTTGGGGTAATCTTGTCCAGGCTAATCCTATGAAACATATCTCCATAGAATATATCCTACCTTGACTTAAAAACATTGAATCACAAGACCGCATTAATCCCCACCATTACCTTTGAAATATTTTTATCCTGACACATATCTATCTGTAGTGATGGATTCTCTAGACAGGTTTATCTCGCTGGCATCCGAGCTAGGTGCAACCGATACAGTTATCGAAGTCTATAAAGGCTTAACTAGGATGATTAGATTTTCAAATAATGAAATAACCGTTGTTAAAGAGATGGTAAATGAAAGGGTAGCCGTGTACGCCGCTATCAGAGAGAAAAGAGCTATACTTGAAATAAACGATGCATCAACTCCATCCATCAAGAAAGCGGTTAAAGAAGTTGTCGAGATGGCTAAGAAGAGTCGGCCTTCAGATTTATATGCTCCCTTACCCAAGGGGCCCTTCAAATATAACTCTGAGTTATTAAAAGTCGGTAAAGTCAGAGGATTACCCGAACATCTAGTTGGATATGTTGAGACCTCCGTAAACGAAGCTCTAAACCAGGGGGCGATAAGGGTCGCTGGCACACTAACCTACTCTGCGGGAAGAAGAATCCTGAAGACGAGTAATGGAGCTGAAGGAATATCTAGATCTTCAAGCATATCCATCTCGGTTCGGGCCTTCGCAGCGGATGACGCGACAGGACACTTTGTCTCCATAGCCACAGACGATAAGAGCTTTAAACCAGAAGTAGCAGGAAGAATGGCTGGCCAGATCGCTAAGCTCGCCGTCAACCCGGTTGAATGTGAGCCCGGAACGTATGAAGCCCTTCTTGGACCAATGATCTCGGCAAATATTCTGGAACAAGCAGGAGATGCTTCCTCAGCTTTTTACGTTGATGCGGGTTTCTCATTCTTAACTAATCTGATAGGAAGAGAAGTTGCTTCAAATGTCTTAACGTTAGTTGATGATCCAACTATTCCAGAGACGGTTGGAGCTGAACCATTCGACGACGAGGGGCTACCTACTAGGAAGAACATCATTATAGATTCAGGTGTTCTGAAAACTTACCTACATAATTCTACGACTGCTAAGAAGTTTGGAGTAGAGTCTACCGCAAACGCGGGTCTCATCATTCCGCAACCCTTCAACCTTCTAGTTGAGGGGGAGGGCAGACCGCTGGACAAATTGATCTCAGGCATCGATGACGGAATATACGTTACCAACAACTGGTATCTAAGATACCAGAATTATAGAACAGGCGATTTCTCAACCCTTCCACGAGACGGCATCTTCAGAATCAGAAAAGGCAGCATAGAGCATCCGGTAAAGAATCTCAGGATCAGCGATAACATGCTTAATTTACTGAAGAACATCCGTGAGATTAGTCAGGAAAAGTACTGGATACTTTGGTGGGAAGTGGATAAACCCGTTTATGCTCCATATATTTCGCTAAGTGAGCTAACCTTCACGAGACCATATTAAGACAGATTCATCTTAAGATGGATTTAGAGACCTTCCTAACTTCTTCTTTCAATTCTTCGAGGCCCTTGTTTATCTCCTTCATCAACCTATCTTCCAATTCTTTAAATTCCTGCTCAACTTTTTCTCTTGCCCTAGACCCTAAGCTCAACCTTCTCAACCTCCTCAATCTTTCTTCTCTCAAGTATTCTCTTCACATGTTTTAGCTTTATGAATTCCTCTCTTTCCCTTTCTTCAAGCGTCATAGAAATAAACTTTATTGCTTCTTCGTATCTAGGGATAACTACGTGTTCCAAGGCATTCAGCAACCTCTGGGTCTTCTTCAATTCTTCCGCAAGCCGGAAAATAGTATTCTCTATCTCTGCGGCTTCACATATCTTGGGTATGAGTTTTCTAAAGTTTTTGGACGCGTCGTCTAGGTGGGCGGTTGTATCTTTAAATCCATATGTTAGAGGAGGCTCAGTAAACCTAGCATTTATCGTCGGGATCTTCACGCCCAGTATAGTTTTTAAACCCACCTCCAAGTTTGTCGTTTCAGGTACTGTTGAAGCTATAGCATCTAGAGATGAGATCCCCATGCTCATATACGCTCTGGACACGCTGTTATACGCTTCTCGTAGAGGTGTGTAAAGCTCCATCCTAGCTTTCTCAGCCCTCTCAATCATTTCATTCAATTTATTTATCAGGACATCACGCTTGTCTTCAAGTATCCTATGGACGTTCCTAGCAACGGAAAGCGACCGCCTAATCTTAATCAATTCAAGCTTAGTTGGAAGAAACTTACCCCCAAAAGATACCGACATCTTCCTACACTCCTAGTGAAATATCCTCACATTCCTATTAAAAATCCTTAACTCTGCTCCACTATATGGAGAGAATTGGCATAAGGAGACCCTCGATTGATGATCTATAATACTGGAAGGCAATAGACATAGAAGATGTTAACCTACTAGATAATGATGTCAAACTGTGAAAACTCTATCGATCTCTAAGTTCTGCCGCTCATCAACTACGGAGGTTGTTTATGCTGTATGTTCTCTATAAATTCTTTTAAAGTCTTCTATAACACTAAAGCATCTATCTAAACATCAGATCCTTTCAAGAAACACTCTTGAGAAACTAATTTCAATTATTTTAATTTTGAAGAAGAGATTAGTTATTTTGCTTTCTAGGATAGCAGTCACTTTTTTAACACTTTGTCTATCTCTCTTAGGTCTTCACATACGAATCTACCATTGCTTGCGATTAACACTCCATCAAAATATACATCGGGGTTATAGAGCCCTACATCTGTGTGAGATTTTGCTTTTCCGATACGCCCTTTAAATTTTAAGCTCTGAGAGCCAAAACCGAATTCTATCCCTGCGTAAAGTCTTTCATCTTCAAGAGGTATTCCCGTCAATCTTGCTTTTGGATGAAAACCCCATGAAGCATGTGCTATATAATACATTTTTTCATCTTCTATGCTTCTCAACCAATTCCCGAATATTTTTGCCTCGACACCTCCTTCAATCTCGACGATTTTCCCCTCTCTGATGTATAGTTTTACAGGCTTTTTGAGAATGCCTAACTCCGTTGGAGGCCATATGAAGGTGTCTACTACTATGGTACCTTCAATACTCTCTTCAATAGGGGCCCATGATATCTGTCCACCTAATGGTTTGTAAATACCCTTCTCTTTGAGAATTCCATCATTATGGTAAACGGGTCGAGCTGGATCATTTTCAAATCTTAGGTCTGTCCCATTATTACTTTTTATATGAACCTCTCTTGCATCTTTAGTAATTTTTACTAGTTGGTCTCCTAGTTCACACATTTTTAGATAGTCAACTCTTCCTATAAGTCTAATCATCATATCTGGATTCATGCCTGTTAGCTCAAGAATTCTAGCTCCTGCTTTAAGTGCTTCATTATATGCGTTTGTATGGAGAATGTACATTAATGGGAGACTAATAATTACATCACTAGATATCATAGCCTCAGCAACATGTTTAGGTGGCTCCATATTTACTTCTTCTCTCGTCTCATATATCATGATAGATGGTTCCGCATTTAGAGAATAGGCTGCAGATGCTAACATTTTAAGCATCTCTAAATCTATAGCTGTATCTGCTAAGATCAAAATTTTTTCACCAGAGTTTGTTAAAGCAAGATCACGGACTGTCTTCAAAGCTGAATTATAAAGTTCCATAAACATACTCAAACTATAACACCTTGTATTAACGTAGATTAACCTCTTATAAAGATTTTTCAAGACAAGAATTTATCCTTCTTATGGAAAATAAATATAAGGGAATATGGTCCTAAAAAGAGAGGTAAACTATGTTAAATCGTGTTGGTATGTTAACGATCGGTCAATCTCCAAGAGAAGATATCATGAAGGATTTTTCAAAAATCTTACCGAGTGGTATAGAGATAGTGGAGGCAGGAGCTCTAGACGATTTTAAGAGCAGGAACGAGATTATAGAATCTTTAAAACCTGAACCTGGTGAAGTAGTTTATATTTCAAGATTGAGAGACGGGTCAGAAATAAGAATATCTAGAGAGAAACTTATACCCCTTATGGATCTAAAGATCAAATATTTAGATTCTCAGAAAGTTGATATAATAATCATATTGTGTTCTGGAGAATTTCCAGAATTCGAGACTAAGACTCTCATAATATATCCTGAAAAGATACTTAAAGGAGTCGCTTCAAGTATCTCCTATAGCGGAGATGTAGCAGTGCTAATACCATCTCCAGAACAGATAGATTATGCATATAAGAAGTGGTCAAAGTATTTTCATAGATTAGAAGTTATACCTATCTCTCCATACTCGTTTAGTGTTGAAGAATTCAGTATTGTTGGAAAGAGGATAAAAGAGAAAAGTATAAAGTTGGTTATAATGGATTGTATAGGCTATACTTTTATGCATAAAGAAGTTTTACGAACGTCAGCCCCTATGTCGAGGATAATTAGTACTAGAGGAGTCTTAGGAAAGATTATTTCTGAGATGTTTTAGAAGGCACCTTATCATTAAAGTTTTTGTCAGAATATCTTGAGAATTGTTATCTTTTTCTCAGACGTGGGTTTAAATATTCTACTAATCCGTCTCCTAGCAAATTAAGCCCTATTACTATAATGGATAACATTAAGCCTGGGAATACCGCCATCCACCATGCATTCATTAAGTATTGTTGAGCCGTATTCAGCATTAACCCTAAGCTGGGCACATTTGGATCAGCTATACCTAGGAAGCCTAATCCAGCCTCAATTAATATAGCGGCATTGATCTGTAATATAACGTAGGGTATAACTGAGGGCATAGCATTCGGTAATATCTCACTAAATATTATCTTTATATCAGATAACCCTATTGCTTTAGCCGCTTCTATGAAGGGTCTCTCTCTTATTGAGAGGAATTCAGCTCGGATCATTCTTGCTATTCCTGGCCAACTAACTATTCCTATAGCTATAATTATATTTTGAAAATTTTGACCAAATATTGCAACGATAATTAACGCCAGTAAGAACTGTGGTAGTATCAATGTCATATCTGTTATTCTCATTAAGAAGTCTTCCAATAGACCTCTATAATAACCTGCTAAAACACCTATTAATGTTCCAATTATGACTGCTATTAAAACTGAGCTTAATCCTACAATGAGTGATGTTCTTATACCATAAACAACATTAGTATAGATGTCTCTGCCTAAATCATCAGTTCCGAAAAGATAATAATTGTTCGGAGTCGTAAACGGTTCACCTACAAGTGTCTTAAGAGGAGGATACCAAGTTATGAGTGGTGCGGTTATAGCCATCATAGTAATTGCGAGAACAACTACTAATCCAGTAAAAACTCGAGAATTCGCTTTTGCGGGAGTTATTTTTTTAAATAAGAGTTGAAGAAAATTAGACTTTAAAAGAGAATTCTTTCCAATTATCTTATTCATATAGACATCATCTCACGCGGATTCTTGGATCTAATAAGCCATACAGTATATCTACGATTAGATTTGCAATAATAATAATTATTGAACCATAT
Organism: Candidatus Geocrenenecus huangii; assembly: GCA_023268155.1. Taxonomy (GTDB): domain Archaea; phylum Thermoproteota; class Nitrososphaeria_A; order Caldarchaeales; family Wolframiiraptoraceae; genus Geocrenenecus; species Geocrenenecus huangii. Next base: position 239,786 of record JALNKM010000002.1, on the reverse strand, counting down.
ATGAATACTCCAAGTATAACTGGGTAATCTCTAAGTCTAATCGAATCGTAGAGTAATGAACCCATTCCAGGCCATGCGAAGATTGTCTCTGTTAAGATCGCACCGATGAGTAAGACGCCCGTATTGAACCCTGTATAAGTCACGACGGGTATTAGTGCGTTTCTAAGGGCATGTTTAAATATCACTTTACTCTCAGGTAATCCTTTCGAGCGAGCTGTTACTATATAATCTTGTGTAAGTGCTTCCAATACACTTCCTCTAGTAATCTTCGTTGTATAGGCTAGGTTAAAAATAGCTAATGTCATGACGGGTAGAACTAGATGATATATTACATCTAAAATATGATCTATTCCCTGGTAGTTTCTTCCAACGGTAACCATTCCACCTAATGGAAAGAGTCCTAACTTAACAGCGAAGATTACGAGTATTATTTGACCTAACCAGAAGTAGGGTATTGAGATGCCGACTAATGAGAATGTAGAGAGAGAAATATCGAGAACGCCTCTCTTAGCAGCAGCAATAGTTCCTATTATTATTCCGACAAGAGCTGAAAAAAACATCGCTGTTAGAACTAATAAAAGTGTAGCAGGTATACGATCTATTATCAACTTAGCGACAGGTTCGGATCTAAGGTAAGAGTAACCTAGATCACCTTTCAATACATTTGAAACGTATATTAGGAAGCGTTCGTGAAGAGGTTTATCAAGCCCCAATCTTGCTCTTGCAGCTCTTACGAATTCTTCATCTCCAACTTCTCCTACCAAGATAAATGTGGGATCTCCGGGAGCCATGTTAACGAGTATGAAAGTTATTATTATAACAGCAAACATCATTGGTATATACTGCACTAACTTTTTAATAATAAAAGATATTAGAGGAGACATTATGTTTATACCTCCGATTTTAGGAATGGTTTTCTCAGTAAAAAGTTTTTCTTAAGTTGGACAAGATACAAGGTAGATAAGTTTATATCAATGTAAACCCAATCTCACTCATATAGGAAACAAGAGACAAGCCTATCATCAACTTGAAAGTATGATGGAGTTTCTGTTCTACATTTATCCATGACGTAGGGGCATCTAGGGTGGAAGTGGCAACCAGGAGGAGGATCTATTAAAGAGGGAGGCTCCCCAGTTATAGGTATACGTTTCCTTTCTCTCGCACTCTCGGGATCTGGTATGGGAATGGCTGAGATGAGCACCTTCGTGTAAGGATGTAAAGGGGATTCTATTATTCTATCTGTCTCACCTAATTCAACCATTCTTCCCAAGTACATTACTAAAGTATTTTTGCACATACTTTTAATTAACGCGATATCATGGGAGATGACAATATATGTCATGTCTCCTCGACTTTCATTGTATATGTCAAGAAGTAATTTAATAATCTGTCCTCTAACAGATACATCAAGAGCTGATACAGGTTCATCAGCTATTAAAAGTCTTGGATTGAGAGCAATCGCTCTAGATATGCATACTCTCTGCCTTTGCCCTCCGCTAAGTTCATGAGGGTATCTTTCAAGAAACAGTTCTGGAGGAGATAAACCAACTTTCTCCAACAAGCTTAATATCCTCTCATGGATTTCTTCGCTACTTAAGGAAGTGTGTAGCTTAAGTACCTGTGCAAGTATCTGCTTAACCTTCTTTCTAGGATTTAGAGAAGCCATTGGATCTTGGAAGATCATCTGCATCTGCGGTCTGAGTCTTCTTAACTCATGTTTATTCAGTTCAAAAATATTCTTATTATCAAAATAGACTGAGCCCGATGTAGGTTCTATGAGCCTCAATACTAAACGTGCTAAAGTAGTTTTACCTGATCCACTTTCGCCAACTATGCCTAAAGTCCCGCCTTTCTCGACTACGAAGCTTATGTTATCAACAGCTTTAACATATTTCTGAGGACCAGCAAAGAAGCCCCTACTTACTGGAAAATACTTTTTGAGATTTATAACTTTCAGAGAGAAATGACTTTCCATAAATATCACTCCATAAGCCAACATGCGACATATCTATTCTTGTTAAAATTAATCAATGGGGGCTCTTCTCGCATACATTTCTCAAACATATAGGGACATCTTGGATGAAACCTACAGCCAGGAGGGGGATTAGTTAGATCGGGTATACTACCTGTCATAATATGAATTCTAGACTGCGATTCTTTAATGGTTGGAACAGCATTGAGTAAACCTATAGTATAGGGATGTTTTGGATCTTTATACAAGCTATAAATATCCGCTAACTCAACTATTTTACCAGCATACATTATTGCAACTCTATCGCAAGTTTCAGCTACGATCCCTAAATCATGAGTAACGAGTATTAAAGCTGTCTTTAGTTCCCGGATTAAGTTTTTCAATAGTTCTAAAACCTCTGCCTGAACAGTAACATCTAATGCTGTCGTGGGCTCATCAGCTATTAGAAGTTCAGGATTACAAGAAATAGCTATAGAAATCATGACTCTTTGTTTCATCCCTCCACTTAATTGATGAGGATAACGTGATGCTACATTATCCGCATCGGGAACTTTTAATTTCTCTAATAACTCTATTGATTTCTTTCTAGCTTCTTTCAGTGAACAATTCTGATGATGTACTATGCTCTCTGCTATTTGATCACCAACCTTCATTACTGGATTAAGATAAGTCATAGGATCTTGGAAAATCATGCCTATTCTACCTCCTCTTATTTTTCTCAATTCTTTTTCAGATAATTTAGTTAGGTCTATTTTCTCTGGATGTAACTGAATACTTCCACTTAGAATTCGAGCATTATCTGGAAGTAGTCTTGGTATTGAGAGGGCTAAAGTAGTTTTACCACTTCCAGATTCTCCAACGATGGCTACTGCTTCTCCTCTGTTAACTTCTAATGAGATATTATCTACAGCTTTAACTAAGCTTTGTAGTGTGGAATAGTAAACGACTAAATTGGATATTTCGAGCAGTTTCAATAGTAGTCCCCGGACTTTATGTTAATATAGACTGTTAATAAAGCTTTCAAGACAACCATGTTCTGATAACTTGCTACATCTCTAGCATATCTTAGAAATTGGCTGAAATCCTAAACTACTCTACATTCGTTGTTAATCGTAGGAAATCAGTTACAGAATTTGAGATGTATTTGTAAACTTGATAATCTCCTTATTGATAATCTCCTCTACTTCTTGCAATATTTTAATATCTTTAACACCTTCACCTAAACGTATTTTTTCCTTCGGAACCATTAATATTAGTACTTCATGATTTATATGTATTTCCGCCGATGAGACTGGTAGCCCTGAATTACAATCTAAAGTGACTATTAAGTCTGGAAAAGTAGCGAGTCTTCTGTTCTTCGAGTCCTCAAGCGTCATGTATTCATTCCAGAAAGTTATTTCGTATTTATCTAATTTACCTTTCACTATAACCTTGCCTATATCGTATCCGCCTCTACTTTCAAGTAAAACATGTTCTACTAATCCCCTATCTACTGTCTTCCCATCAATCAACTTAGTTATTTCCTCACTTATCTTCTCAACATCTTTCTTATATTTCTGGAATATCTTCCCAACTTCTATTGCTTCGGTTAAAGCTCCTACTGCTGCATTCTTCTTAACAAATTCCGGCGTTAAAGGGTTTCTAGAAACCGCCACCATACCTCCAGCTTGCACAGAGGCTTCTCTTATTATCTTGTCAACACTTTGTAATGATCCTCTCACAATTATCTCAATATATCTATTAAGGTTCTTATCCCCTCCAACAGCAGTCTGGATGGATATGTAGTCTTCTACCTTATGAAGACCCATAGAACCCATCACACCTGTTGGATGTGCCCGTCCATCTGCAGGTGCGTCGATAACGGGTACATCGAATACCGCTGCAGGTATCCATCCATTCACGGTCGATAATCCACCATTCTCAGAAGTTATAAAACCTCCTATAGGGACCTCCGCTACATCTAGAAGTAGTTGAGCGGACCTGATTATGTGACTAGGAAGTACATATTTTTCTTTAGCGGAGGGAGCTCCAATAATTGAAGAAGTAACAATATAATTGTCTCTATTATTTAATACATCATCTATATTGAGAATCATAACATCGCCTAATTCTACAGCGAGCTTAGCATACTTTAATCCGGTGTATAGATCACCTCCTCCGCCGCCTCCATAAAAAGCTCCACCTAAAACTGCTGCTTCAGCAATGGATTCATCTACTCTGATCATGCTTATTAAACGCTCCTTTGTTTTAATATACTTAGGGTAATAGCTCCTGCAGCTAAGATAGGATCTATAACTGGTACTGAAGTTATCTCTTCAGCTAATTTCTTGAAGCCAATTGTTGTGAAGCCAGTACAAGCTAATACTATAACCTCAACATCGTGTTCTAATAATCTTTTCAAAGCATTTATAGATGCTGTTTTACCTTTCTCACTCATTAAATCAATTACGCTTCCAACATTTTCAAGACTTTCTTCTGCAATTAAATGGGGTCCTAGAATTTTCCTAATTATATTCGGGACCTCTTTAGTAATTTTTATAACGCCTACTCTTTCACCACATGTTAAAGCTAGAGACGCTGAAGCTGATCCTGCTCCAATAATAGGTATCTTAAAAATTCTTCTCGCTTCGGTAACAGCGGGATCCCCTGCGCAACTTATGATAACTGCATCAACATTCATATCTTGAAATTCTTTTATTAGCTTAATGATTTTATGCTTAGCCAACTCTTCACTTTGGAGATCATAGATCCCTTCAGGCTGGTCTTCAATGCATTTTGTTACTACCTTTAATTCTGGAAATGCTTTCTCAATAATTCTTCCATGTAAGTTTAGCTTTTCTTCATCCTCCATCGTTAAGACTCTTACGAGACCTATTGTGTATTTCAAGTTTAAACCCCCTATTCCGGAGCTCCTCTTCTCATAATATCTCTGAGAGGACCATGAATGGCTAAGATGGTTTTCCACTCTTCTTCATCATAGAATCTAACCTTACCTTTACCAAACTGCTTAGCGACTTCTACAATAAATCTAGTAGCGTTTTCTAAACTGATGAAGTTAGTTACTCCTGTTACTGAGCCTGGCACAACCATTCTTGTAGTTATGGCAACTCCTACAACAGGTGCTTTTGTATAGAGCCAAGGCTGCATCATACTATTCAGATGATAGACGCTAGTTGAATATGGCAATATATCTTGCATTGTTATAGGAACTATAACAGGTGGCTCCCCTGTTACTCTAATATATATGTCGATAAGCTCTTCACTAACTTTAAGTATCCAACCTTCTTTAACTGTTGGAGTTATAGCGAATCCTGTATGGTTGACTACTAAATTTGCTTTAGTTGCATCAACTGAAAGAACCGCATCCATATCTGCAGATACTTCTTTCTTTAAAAGAGTGAAGATATTAATAGGAGAGTCCATCATTGGTGCTGGTTTATGAGGTCTTATCGGGGCATTGGGACATATATGTGTTGTTATTTTTATATCTCCTAAGATTATTTCTCCTCTATTCTTCATTTCAGCAATCTTATATCCAGCAGCTAGTGCTACTATGGCACCATCTGCATCTGAGACAAGTCCAACCTCACTCGGTCTAGCTCCTATTCCTCCTAACCTCCCAACTATACCTAAAGTCTGAGCGTCACCACCAGAAATCTTTCCATTAGCTCCTGGGATAGTGATGGTCATAAAATCTGTAAAACTTTTTTCACTCCTAATAGTTTCAACTTCTATCGAAAAATCTTTAAGACCTCGACTTATAAAGAACCTTCTTATTTTCTCACCACTAACACTAGGGTCGTCTAGCAAATCTATGATTTCTGAAACATGTTTCAGAGTTGACATAACTATACCCTTTTTTCCTAGACCCTGAAAGATATAAAAACCTTTCTAAAAATAAAAATAATTTAGTGAAATAAAGAGAAATCTAGGTTTTTGGTTTCCTCGCTCTTCGGATAGCGAACAATATGGAGCCAACAACGATTACAACTGCGACCGCAACCACTGCATAAACCCATTCAGGAACTACTGGAACTTCTACCGGCATTATCGTTGGCTGTGTAGTAACAATAGTTGTTACCTCAGGTCTAACCATGGTAGACACGACCGTTGTACCTGGTTTAACCAATGTGGTTACTTCAGTTTTCTCTATGGTCTTCTCAACAGTAATAATTTCCGTTCTTATAGGTGCTTTCACCCAATAGATCTTTTCTAAGTTTAGGTATCCTGTACCCATTCCATGCTCCCATGCTCCAAGATCAAACTCATCGCTAAAATCGAGATTAACTGCAGCAATGAATGTTCTTGAACAAGTCCATACGGCTGGTTGATCTTCTACTAAGATCTTTAAAGCCTGTCTTACAAGCTCAGCCTCTTTCTCTTTATTGATCTCGTACTCAGCCTTAAAGATTAATTCATTAAACTCTGGATTGTTATAACCCATAGCATTTGACCATGAGGCTCTCACGATCCCTCTTTCAGTATAGTATCGGATGAAATATGTTGGACCTGGACCATGAACGAATGGGAAGATGCTCATATCGAAGTCCCAGTTCTTAAATACTCTTTCATGCCATGCTGCAGTATCTAATGCTACAATCTCAACGACAATACCGACTTGTGCTAGGAAATCTCTTATGAGCTCCGCTTCTTTAAGATAGAATGGATAGGAAACAGAATCTATCATGAGTCTTATCTTAAACCTAGTACCATCAGAACCACGTGGATAACCTGCTTCATCTAATAGTTTCTCTGCAAGTGCTGGGTCATAAGCCGGCTGATTCACGCCTGGATTGTAACGAGCTACCGCTGGTGCGGAGGACACAACTGTATCCAGTGCCTCAACCCTATTGAAGTATACTACTTCAGCTATTTTCTTACGATCTATTGCTGCAGCAATAGCTTTCCTGACTCTTACATCCTTTAGCGGAGCAGGTCCCTCAGGATGTAGATTGAATCCCACGACATCGAGAGAGCCTCCAGGACTTGGGAAGAACCATACTCTCTTCCCAACTAATTGTCCGAGGCCTATCTTCTCTTGTAAGCTAACAGCATCTGACATTGCTAACCCATAAGTCCATATAAAGTCCACTTCACCTTTCTCGAAAGCTAGTGTTAGTGCTGGTGAAGTCTTTATTATCTTGTAGATTATCCTATCTAGATACGGTAAGCCTTTTTTCCAGTATTTTTCATTTCTTTCTAAGAGTATATATTCACCCTTCTTCCATTCTTTGAATTTGAATGGCCCTGTACCAATTGGTCTAGTATTGTATGGATTATTAGCGATGTCGGTACCTTCATATAAATGCTTTGGACTAATATTTATTCCAGAACCGCCAAAATAGCCCGGATAGAATGCAGGAGCCCATGTAGTATTAAATCTAAATATAACAGTATAGTCGTCAGGTGTTTCAACAGCCTTCACATATGTTTTCATCATAGCGGCTACAAAACTATTAAATACTGGTGCAACCTGCTCATAAGTGAATTTTACGTCTGCAGATGTAAATGGTTTACCATCATGCCATGTTGCATTTCTAACCAAGTGGAAGATGATAGTCATGCCACCATCAGGTTCTTTAATTATCTCCCAAGATTCTGCTAATTCAGGTCTCCATTCTAATGTTTCTGGGTCAAAGCTAACTAGGGAATTACCTATTTGACGGACTACTTGATAGAATACCCATGTTGGAGGACCACTCAGAGCTAGATGAGGTGGTTCTGAACTTAGACCAACCATGAGCGTTCCACCATATCTCGGCTGAGCTTCTAACACTGGTACGCTAGAGACGAACACTAGCATTATTGACAGGATTACTGATGCGAAGATAACCTGAATTTCCTTTCTCATTTTTCAATTCACATCATTTATCAACTTATTAACTTTATTTAAGTATTTCTATCAAATTCAAATACAGCTAAGACGAAAAAGGAAAGATGCCATCAATATAATCAAACTCGTCGAAATCATTTTTAAAATCCTACTATTGATATAGGACCTGTTTCTTAATATTTTCCTTTTAAGATTTATGAAAATTTTGATTAATGCCACAAAAAGTATTTTCTAATAAACTTTAAGATAATTCATCTCCAAATATGATACTTAATGGACTGAGTCGGTTATTTAAACTTCTTTTTAAATTTTAATTTCCTCAGTTGCTTCAACGCCTAGTTTCGAGATGATCTTCGAATCTATCCATCCAAAAATAATTAAGTTTTCTGGAAATATCTTCTCCTATCTTATCAACAACTATTACAAACTTCCACAATTGCAGATTACTTCATGAGGAAATCATCTAGCCATTTCTATAAATGACTTCGAGACTTTAAAAGATATCTCTTCATCTCCATATTTACGAATATCTTCTTCTCGATTATTTCTAATACTCTTTAAGAAATTAAAGTTATTTTCTATAGCTCTATTCGTTTTAACCCTTACTCATAGGTTTAATAAGAGTCTCTGTAAACCACGAGGATGAGAAGGAACTATTCTGGGAACCTACGACGCACTTAACTCTATTTGTAGAACAGCGTAAAGATAAGGAGATACATATATAGATGTTGTTCCTCTTTAATTAGGCTCTGTTAACTTAAGGCTTTTGGCCTAGGGCTGCGGTTGTTTTCTTATGTTCTTGAGGGTAAGGACACCTTTTCCAGTGGTTCTCTACGGCCTTTACCTAGTAGCCCTAGGCCTAAGCTTTAGATGTGTCTCAAGGGTTCTTAAGCCTTTCGTAGATAGGAGTCATGTGGCTGTCTGGGGCTGGGTTTAGAGGCTCCCAGGATTCAGAAAGTTCTTCAAGGCTAAGTGTAAAGTATCCCTATTCCTTGTTGATGAGACGGCTATAGTGGTGAGGGGGCTTCTAGCATGGGTATGGGTTGCTTACGAGCCGTTTAGCAAGAGAACCCTGGGATTCTGGCTTTCATGGAGTAGGAACAGTATATAGGCTGAGATGTTCCTTAGGACTTTGGTGGAGGCTTACGGTAAGCATCCAGTCTGGACAGATGGAGCCCCATGGTACCATGAGGCATGCCTGAGGCTGGGCCTTAAGCATCGTAGGTACAGGTTTGGGGAATGGCTATTCCAAGCTATGGAGAGGGCTATACAGATGCTGAAGGATAGAACCGAGAGCTTCGACGACCACTTCCCATGCATGAAGAAGGAATGTATTCTAGAGCATGTCTGGAGCTGGCTGAGCCTATTCCATCTATTCAGCCAGCCTGAAACGCTAAGCATAATCCACAACATAAGAGGGGTGATGGAGATGGCTTAAGTTAACAGAGCCCTTTAATTAACATATTAGGCTAAAAATATTAGAGAACTGGTTACGTGTTTAAGTTTATATAACATGCTTCTTACAGGCAATTCAGAGTTGCTCATGAGTAGGTTCGAGATTTCTAATATAACTGTGGATAAAATTATGACGAAAAACTTGGTTGTAACTTCTCTAGGTAGTAGTGTAGAGGAGGCTGTGAGAAAGATGGTTGAATATGATGTTGAGTGTCTACCAGTTGTAGATTCAGAGGGTGTCCTGCATGGTTTAATCACGTTTAGAGATGTCGTCACGAAAGCTGTTTTAAGCAAGAAGGATGTAAAGAAGCTTAAAGTTGAAGACATAATGACCAGGAATCCTATTACCTGTAATCCTAGATCAACTATCTTAGAAGTTGTAAAGATAATGAAGAATAAACATTTAAGAAGAATACCTATAGTAGACTCTAATAATAAGCTAGTAGGATTAGTTACAGACTTTGATTTAACCATCATCGGCTGGGAGATATAGTACGCTACCTTACTATGTAGAGTCCTGCATAATTGCAAATATTGAATTTCTTCCATGCGACTTTAACAAACTAGTGTATGTAAATTGAGGTACTTACATATATCTTCCAAGATGGGGGTCTTTGAGTCTAGAGTTCTAGATGCAGGATCGACTACCCTATAAGCTAGATTTGCTATTTAATAAGTGGTATAGGATTGAGACTTGATTAATCTTATATAGTTAGGGAGTTCGTGGAATCCATGAGTGATGGGATGAAGATAAGGCGGAAAGACTTGGAAGAAATAATACATTATTGTCTAGACACTTTCCCGGAAGAGTGCTGCGGACTACTTATTGGGAAAAAAGTAAAGGAGGAAATAATAGTCGAGAAGATTAAGAATGCTAAGAATATTTATCCATATGATAGAAGAGTTGGGTATGTTGTTGATCCTCTAGATTATCTTGAGGCTGAGAAAGAAGCTGAGAAAGAAGGATTAGAAGTAGTTGGAGCCTATCACTCCCACATCGGTCTCGAAGCTTCACCATCCTTGAGAGACCTAGAACAAGCTATCCCTGGATATGTATACCTAATAATATCTATGACCCGTGAAACAAGTTTTAGAGCATGGATATTAGAAGAGGATAAGAAGATGTTTAGAGAAGAAGAAATAGAGGTAATCTAGTTAACCTACACGTGTTTCTTCTTCTCCATCTACGTGGTAGTAGATATATGGGTTGAGGCTCAGGTACCCCAGGGCTGATTCATCAATATCACATCGCCCTTCGAGTCCATCATCATCGCCATAATCCAATCTAGCTAGATTATATATATCCTTAACGATGATGCAGGTCGAATGATTTTGTTTAATAATCTCTAAGTATACTTTCAATGTATGCATCGTGGAAAAATTGAAAGATTGGTTATCGCAGTAACTGGCGCAAGCGGGGTAATCTACGCTAAGCGTCTTCTAGAGGTTTTGACAGAAAAGAATATAGAAACTCATTTAATTGTAAGCAAGACAGCTGAGAAGATTATTAGGCATGAGTTGGATATGGGTAGGGAGGATTTTGAGAAGCTTGGAAGATATTGTTATAGAGAGGAAGAAGTTGATGCACCCTTGGCCAGCGGCTCCTTCAAAACGGATGGAATGATTATCATCCCATGCAGCTTGAAGACGTTGGCAGGAATAGCATGCGGCTACACAGGTAACCTTATCCTTAGAGCTGCCGATGTTGCATTAAAAGAGAAGAAAACGCTTATACTAGTTCCACGAGAGACACCGTTAAACGTTATCCATTTACGCAACATGCTTGAACTAGCCAGAATAGGGGTAGTAATACTTCCAGCCATGCCCGCATTCTATTATAAGCCTAGAAGGCTAGAAGAGTTAGTAGACTTCATAGTAGGCAAGGTATTGGACATACTTGGAATAGAGCATGATTTATTCAAAAGATGGGGTGCAGAACCCCGTGAATAATCAATATACCTTATCTTACAACCATACTATTTAACCCCAATAGTGATAGTCGATTAATCAATAAAATAAGAAGAGTTTTATTCTTCATGTTAAAATTATCGATTTAAGCATGAAGTACAGGAGAATAGATAACAGAATTATTGTTAGACTCGACCCTGGAGATGAGATAATTAAATGTTTGGAAGAAATAAGAAGTGTCGAGAAGATAAATGGATTCTTCTTCGGAATAGGTACTGTAAATTATCTTAAACTAGGATTCTATGATTTTGAGAAGAGAGGCTATGTCGAGAAGCTTATAAATAAAAATCTGGAAGTTACATCATTGATAGGGAATATTGGAGTAGATAGAATACATGCTCACATAACGGTTACAGATAGAGACTACAATGCATATGGTGGACATTTGATAGAAGGAAAAGTCTCAGGAACGCTTGAGATAATAATACTAGAGGTGGGAGTAGAGTTGGCTACTAGAACTTCTAATGTAACTGGTGGAAAAATGACCGACATATAACGTATAATGTTACATGACGATAGAATACAGACCTAGGATAAGTGTGATGTCACATTATCTTTTCTTATTACCCTCAATTATGGCTCTTCCAGAAGATGTAAGCATGTATCGATAAGGTTTACCTTCTCTTATTACTAATCCAGCTTCAACCATTTTTTTAAGTAGTCTGGCCGTATGTTCTCTGCTCAAACCTAAATTTCTACTAACTTCTCTAGCACTTAGTGAGCCTTTAGATAGTATCTCTAATGCTTTAAATATGCTCTCATTAAGTTTTCCCTCATCAAGTCCACTCGCCGTGTCTTGTGATATACGTGATCCGTCGAGTGATTCTTCGACTTTCTCCTTTAGCCTCAACAAGAGCATAGTATAGAGTATCGTCTGCGCTACGAACAGTATTGAAAATATTAAAACCATGGTTAACTCTGGGTCCATTATGGTCACCTAGGTTGTGATATCACGCCAAGTCATAGAATGCAACAACTCTAACCCTTCTTTAATTTCTCCTTTGCCTAGTTTCTCCGCTACTTCCATTAGTCTGGCCAAACCCTCATCGGTCAAGACCCCTAAATATCTTAAAAGCATTATTGTATAGATGCTTTGACGTATGTTATTTATTGCTTGAGCTTTCGTTCTTGCATAAGCTCCCTTCGATACACCTCTTATAGATGCCTTACTAACTGTATCATGTTTTCCATCATTGAATTGAGAAGCATACTCTACTAGCAATGTCTCAGCTTGAGCTTCAGTAAGAGAAGAACCCTTAATTAATAACGTTAAAACCTCATCACAATCAAGATTAAGACCTGAATTTTTCAGAAAATCTAAGACCTTCTTTTTCATCTCCCGCACCCCTCCAGGTTATACAAAAGTGTAGACGAGCCACTATTTAGTAAAAACGTAGCCGGGTGACGTCGATAATACACTTGTTAGTTCAACGTAATATCTAGAAAAAGACAAACACGTTTTTTACCTGTTTGCTTCACTTCTTACATTATAATGAGTGTCAGACTCTATGTTAGGACACATCTATGGATAATGGGGAACATTATACGGGTTTTCGAAGAATTCTTTTCCATGATTTTGATTATGTCTCTCGATAATATGGGATTGAGCAAGCTTGTATCTTATATTGTTGCCGGAGCCGTGTCTCTCTAGGAAGCCTCTATCAGCAAGTCTAGCAAGATATGTTGATGCAGTAGAAAGACTTAGAGGTTCACGGTATTCTGCGATATATGCTTCAACAACATCTCTTGAAGAGAAGAATCCTAGAGGGAAGTACTTGGTGATTACTCTTGCGAGTTTAGCTACTTTGCTACCCTCTAGTAGTGGGTGATTAGTGTTTTCATTCTGGGAACCACCATACAGTTCTAGGAAGTCTGCAAGCTGCATAAGCTTCTCCCTATCGATCCTACCCTCCATTATGAGGATAAGTCTATCCCCATCATCATTCGTTAACTCTAGCTTTACCTTCTTTCTAGACGCTTGTGGGCTCAATCTCCGAACATTGTTTTTCCCATTAGATTGGATATAACTTTTTGATGGCCAAAAGCCACCGATATTCTAGGAGTATTATCTTAAGAATATCTAGGTATCTTTACCCATTGACCTAATTACTTCAAGTATCGAGATAGCCATCCAGAATTGAGTTCTAGTAAAAACAGGCATATTCGGATCATTGATTATCTCTTCGATCATCTCAATAGCGTTTGCAGCTCTAATAGCTGGTGGATATTTTTCATCGAAAAGAGCGTCCGATGCAGCTTTAGCAACCCTCCTGATATTTCTAGGAGTGTTTGTGTCGTTAGCTATACTCTCCAATATTTGTACAACATTCTCTCGCTTAGACTCCCAACCCTCACTTTGAGATTCTTCAGACATTCTAGACCCCCCGAAGGCTACCAGAAACATAATAACAATTCTACCATAAAAGCCTACTTACAGATACAAATACCCAAAATGCTGGGAAAAATACTTAGACCTTCTCGAGAAAGCAATAAGTATAGAATAAGTATAGATGATAAATCTATCATCCTCAAAGAAAAGGAAAAAGATATCTCTACTCCTAAAAGTATTTGTTTAGAGAAGAAATTATTAAGAGGGTCTATGAATTATAGACGGGATGGAGTCAATCTATCTTTACCTTATGGTGTTTGCATCTGCATGGGCTATTCTATATCTGTTTCTCAGGTGGAGATACAGTGATCGATTAAAGAATTTAAGCAATCTCAGTTTTTATCCATTCTTCCTCATGCTGAAATCTAACAACATGATAAAATACATGGATAAGCTTTCATCTTCACATAGAATGTTCTGGAAGATACTGTCAAATCTTGGTTTAGCGACTTCTATTGGTTTATCGTTTTTCGCAGTCTATTTCTTAGCAGATAACCTGAGAACCTACATCTTCATGCCTGAGCATGTAGGTGTAGGAAACATAGTCATCCCGATAATCATCGGTGTAACCATAAGATTCGACCACCTACCGTACATGCTGATTGCTTTCGCCATAGTCCTCATAACACATGAAGGAATGCATGGAATAATAGCGAGGCTAGAAAAAATAAAATTAAGATCTACAGGGTTCTTTCTAGCATTTATCTTTCCAGGAGGATTTGTCGAACCGGATGAGGAAAACTTCAAGGAGGCTCCAACAATCTCCAAAATGAGAGTAGCTGCTGCAGGAAGTTTTGCAAACCTAACGGTAGGCATGCTTGTACTACTTATGATGATGACACTCTTCGCATCTACTGTTATGGGAGTTATAGTCTTAGAAACATCTGGAGAAGAGGTAGGGCCACAGCCGAATGAGGTGATCTATACTATAAATGGGGTTCCATTGAGCCCTGAAACACTCTACCAGAACATTACCTTAAGAGATACGTTGTTTATAGAAACCGATAGAGGAAACTATACCTACAAGATAAAAGAATCCGTAACGATTCCTATTGCATGGATTCTTAGGAGCCTCGGGGTAGTTAGGGTAGATTATTATAGACCTACCGTTCTCGGTTTAGGGAACCCTGAGACAGACTATTCTTTATACAGGGCTTTATGGTGGATACAGTTGATCTCATTCGGGGTAGCTATCTTCAACATGCTTCCAATAAAGATCCTCGACGGACACCTGCTTTACATGTCTCTAATACAGTCTAGAATAAAAAATGAGAAAAAACTAAAGATTGTGGATAACCTGTTTACTGTCGTCTGCCTAACGCTCCTAGCGTCAAACATAGTCTTTACATATAAGACCTTCGGGTTCTTCCAACTATAAATAAGTTAACGCTTCAATCTCTGGGTAATCTTTTCTTCAATCTCGCATGCTCTACATATTTCTCTACTCGTTGGCTCACCACACATCCTACATTTCATGTCCTTCTGCATGCTTCTCATATAGACGTTCTCGAAGCTACTCAATGCGGCGAACAATGAACCTGGAAACTTTTCTTCATATTTTGTCAAGAAAGCTCTAATCTCGTCTCTCATAGACCTCTCAGCATATGGGCAGACATGGGTTTGGAATAGTATATCAGAGAAGTAGGCATACAGCACTACCTCGTATTCCGGTATGAGACGGAATGGTGCAACCCTCGGAATAACACCTTCAGCTTCTCTCCTAATACCTATAGGTGTAAACCTAGTATCTCCACGTAGAACGTTTAGAAAATATGTTTGAATTATGTCATCAAGCGTATGGGCTGTGGCGATGACCGTACCCTCGAACTTCCTAGCTGCAAGTGTTAAGGCCTTTCTTCTCAGTACACCGCATATAGTACAGGGCTGTAGATTAATTATATCTGCAATACCATTCTCTATTATTTCCGTCAATGTAAAGCCGAAGAATTCTTTAAAACCGAAAATATAGTGCGGTATACCAAGATTTCCAGTATATTTTACAGCATTCTTTACAGCTTCATCTCTATATTCCGGGATTCCCTCATCGATCGTTACAGCGATGAGACTGGCTCTTGGAAAGTCTTTCTCTATCTTGTATAGAATCTTGAGGAGGGAGAGACTATCTTTTCCGCCTGAAACGGCCACAACAATTTTATCAAAAGGCTTCAATAGCTCATATCTGGAGATCGTGGCCCTAACCCTAGAAACCATATTCTCAAGAAAACATCTACGACAGAAGGCTTCTCCAGAATACCTTCTACGATATACGACTTCACTGCTACCACAGACACTACAGCCACCATTAACCATGGATATTCTAATACACCTACCTAGGCCCCTACAAAATTAAGATAAGAAAACTTCTACAAAAACATCATTCCACCAAACCAGTCTAACTTAAAAGAAAAGCCAACTCTAGAAAACATATTTTCCATAGAATTTAGCTAAAGACAAGTAGCCTAATTTAGACAGCGTACCTCTCATAGACAAAATATTGGGTTAAAAACCTTCAAAAATCAAGTTAATATATAACATGTAAATTCAATAATTGGGGGCGGTCATAGGGAGTGGGGAAACACCCGCTCTCATCCGAACGCGGAAGTTAAGCCCACTCCCGCGCCGCTATTAGTGAGGTGCGAGAGCCCTCGCGAAAGCGGCGTGCTGCCCCTATCCTACATTATCTTTATACTTCTTCGGATTGAAAGCCATGTTTTAGTAGTGACAGTGTATCGAGTTTTGTCCTTGATGGGCATAGTCTTGGTCCTGAGCCAAAGTTGCTTGATGCCTGCTGGATTCTCCAATCCTTTATTCTCTGAGTTTCAATGAAGGTGGTTAATGTGAGAAGAGTATCCTGAGTGCTTTAAGCCATCCTACAGGTTTATCTACCTCTATCATTCTCGAGCCGATTCCGTATATTTCTCTACTTATTTCTTCAAAGAGCCTTGGCTCGGATGCTGCGTAATGGTCTGTGCCGATTACTGCTATTATTTCTCCATTTCTTAGATAATAGAATTCTTCTCCAACCCGATGTACAGTGCAGCCATGCAGTGAGCCAATCCTAATAATATGTCTGACATTTTCAGGTGAGAGTTGGAGAGGTTTCTCTTCAAATCTTCTGCCGAGGAGGGGTGGGTTAGAATCTACGTATAAGTTTATGACGTAGTCTCCTTCACGGAATTCTGGAAACTCTAACATGAGTAAAGGCTTCCTCGATGGATTAGATAATAGCTCGTTCTTTACATACTCGTAAGCCTTCCTGAAGACCTCGGACATCGCTAAAAAATAAATTTTCCAATAATTTAACTATACCATTACTTCTAGGACCTTCTATAATGATGTCAAGGTTTATCCATGATTGATGGAATTATTAGCATTGAGGGAGAGTTGATTAAACGAGATATAAGGTAGTGGCTAATGAATGTTCTAACGGCTTGATAGGTGAATTAGAGTGTAGGATGTAGATTTAGATAATACTCGAGGGTAATGTAGAGCCTGGATTTTATCCTCTCCTCGTTGTTGAGAATATTGAGAGGACGTCTCTATCTTTTAGCTTATAGTTTACTGGAAGCCTTAAACCTGTTCTAGCATCTATCGCGTATAGTAAACCTCTAGTCAACTCCGTATGTATCTCTTTAGCTAGGTCTTCAACTGTTGAGTTGTCTGGCATTAAGAGTACATCTGGCAGGATGTTCCCATATTTGTCTGAAAGTTTCTGCGGGTCATATACCGGGTAGACTGTATTCATCTTTAAAAGTTTGAAAACAGAGACGTTCAATGCAAATTGTACACCTGTCCTCATATATTCTCCGAGTATCTTTTTAGCGATAAAGTTCAAAGCCCATTTCTGTCTCTCCGTCAATCCATCCATTTTTATAATCTCGAACGCCTCTTGCCCAGGAATATACTTTATCAATCCTTTCTGCTCTGCCCTTCTAAGTGTCAGTTCTGCTTCAGCGCTACAGGGTACAACTATCTTGTCGGGAAGATTGTCTCTGAGCTTCTTGAAGTTCTCAGGCGCAGTATCTACATCCATCTTATTCGCTACCACTATCGTCGGTTTAGCGACTTCTCTAAGTATCTGTGAGAACTTCTTGTCGTCGAGAGGTGTCCAGTTCTCGAAATCTTTATCCTTTAGATTGCTAAGGTTTAAAGCTTGGACTATGTGTTCTTCACTTATTTTAACACCCTTCAATATCTCAGCCATAGATTCTGCTAGACTCTTACCAGATTTTACACCTTTAATTATCTTATCATCATTCTTCTCGATTAACTTCATCAACCACATTACAAGTTCTTCTTCAATATCGTAATAGTCTGCAAGTGGGTCGCCTGTTCCAGGCTCAGTCAATCTCCCTTCCTCATCAATACTTCCACTAGCATCGACTAAGTGTAGTAGTACATCTGATTGCGAGGCAACAGAGAGGAATTGGTTTCCTAAACCTTTACCAGCCCATGCACCCTTAATAAGCCCAGGAAGGTCTATCAACTCTATAGGGATATATCTCCAACCCTCTACACATTTCGAATTCCTCGGATTATCTTTTACTCCAAATTCACGACATACACATAAAGATACGGTATATGCAGTCCCATAGTTTGGCTGCTTGGTTGTGAATGGATACGTCGATACTTCAGCCGACCCAAGAGTTGCAGCATTGAAGAACGTTGTTTTCCCAGTATTTGTCTTGCCTATTAAACCAACCTTGACCGCCGCCAAGTCGACCAGCTCCACATAATTATCCACTAAACTACATAAAAGCATTACTTACATAAAAGACTAGAATGTAGAATAGAATCATTTGAGAATTGTTTTAAAACATATTCCAAAGATTGGTTGCTTATTTCTAAGTAGGAGAGAACTAGGTATTAGATCATACGCAGTAGTGGTTTCTTCTGAGGTCTAGCTCAGCATCTTCTATACCAAGAGGCTTCCAAGAATTACTAAATCTCTTTGAGGTGTGTTTCCAAAGAATGTAGAATCTTCTATAAACTTAACCATCAATAGAAAATCATAAGTTAAAGATGTCACCTAGAATATCATGGTAAAGCTTCAGCCGAAGAAGATATAAGCCTAGATTATGGTATTGTTGGCCCTTTCAGCATTCATATCTTGATGTGGCCATTTCTTCAAATCCTTTTATGTCGATGAAAGACTTCTTAATAAGGTTATCTAATGTTAACGCATTATACATGTTTATTTTATGCATTATGTATATCTAATATGGAGAACATGAGAAAGATCCTGTACATTCTATGTTATGATATAGCTGTTGAGAAAGACGTAGATAGCGATACTGGAGGATGGATGTATAAGATTGAAGAGAATGGTGAGTCAAAAAGCTCCATATACAGTCCTCTAGCATTTCTACATGCATTGAAACACTTAGAAGAGTGTAGAGAGTGTAGAGAGGTCAATATTTCATAGGAAGTCATCGAATCTTAATGTATTCGTATGCTTCTGTCTGGGAACTAAATGCGTAGTGCACATGTTGGAATTCTTTTCTAAATTCTCTAACTTTCAGAGCTATCTCTCTCGGTTCTCTACTATCAACGATTACTTGTTTTATCAAGTCGGCTATCTCCTCCATTTCCCCTTCCTTCATCCCTAGCCGCGTAACTTCCTGTGTACCCATTCTTATCCCACTCGGAGTCTTATAATCTGTCTTCAATCTATAATCTTTAGGTATAAGATTCCTATTCAAGATAATGTTTGCTTCTTCAAGCTTCTTCTCAGCTTTCATCCCATCCATATATCTGCTTACATCAGCGATCAAAGTATGTGACTCGGTATAACCCTTGTGATCATATAATACTTCTATGCCTCTTTCATGTAATGCTCTTGCAAGAGCCTTAGCGTTCTTAACGATCTGCCTGGCGTATTCTTCATAGAATGCGAGCGCTTCAGCTAATGCTATCGCAACACCTGCGACCGCATGAAGGTGATGGTTGGAGTGGAGGCCTGGAAAGATTACACGTTTAAAATCTTCAGAGTACCTATTCCACGATAATACCATGCCATGCTGTGGCCCCGCCAAAGTCTTATGAGTACTAAGAGTTACAGCATCCGCACCTTCTCTTAATGGGTCTTGGAAAACCCTGCCAGCGATTAATCCAGCAACATGCGCAGCGTCGTATACTACTTTAGCGTTGTATCCTGCAGCTATCTCTGCGATCTCTTTAACTGGGTGAGGAAATAAGAAGACGCTTGCTCCAAGCATAAATAGTTTAACTTTCTTGCCTTCTTCTTCAAGCTTTCGTAACTTCTTCCTAGTTCCATCAATATCTATTTCGAAGTTTTCTTCATCGAATTCGTATCTTTCAACTTCTAGGTGCCTTACTACTCCTGCTGTCCCACCCCATTTAAGTTTACCATGGCTTATATGTCCACCATGAGGCACCGCTAAAGCCATCATGATGTCCCCAGGCTGAGCGAAGACCGTGTAAGCCGCTAGATTCGCCATTACACCAGATATAGGTCGAACATCTACAAATTCTGCATCATATACTCGTTTGCCCAGCTCCATAGCTAGGAGTTCCACTTGGTCTATGTATCTGCATCCTGCGTATAGACGTTCTCCCGGCCATCCTTCAGCATACCTATTCCCGAAATCACTTACAAGAGCTTCTCTAACAGCTGGGCTAGGAATATTCTCGCTAGCGATAAGTGGCAGAGATTCTCTAAACCATCTATGATGTTCTTCGAGAAGCCTGAGAACTTTCTCGAAGGACTCTCTACCATACATTACTTTATCCAAATTATGTGAACACCTAGACAAACATGACAACCTCAAATATAAAAATATTGGGGGTCTCCAAATCTAACATGAGAAGTCAATCACTAGGTCTTTGTCTGATTCATCTATACAGCTTACAGACGCCTCTAACATTTCTCCTACGAGTATTCATAAAAAATTTGATGAAAACCTTAGATGGGGAAGTCTCTTATTCTTTCAGGCATATTCTATCGAGTCAAGAGCACTAAAACCCTAAGGAGAGAGACTATCTTAATCTTGACCGAATCCAGTTTTGACTTTTTTTAGAGAATAATCAGATTTTTGAAAAGATTCAAGTATCACCTCTAACGGTTTAAGTTGAATGGAAAGACTTTTAACTTTACGGGTCACTATTAATTCTTCGTGGAGTTTAAGCAAGTATACCTTGCTGCACTCTTGATTGTGGTCATATCTTCAGTTATATTTATCTCCTCTACTGATGCTTCAACAAGTGAAGTTAACGTAATTGTTATCCCAGTCGATTTCCCCGATCAACCTGGGGGCGGACCACCTGAAACATACGTCAGCAAGATCAATACATCGATGGGAGAGTATTGGAGAGAAGTAAGTTATGGTAAGATAAGTGTTAAACTTTACACGGTCTCTAAGTGGCTTAGACTCGATAGAAAATACAGCTTCTACGGTGAGGATGCAGATGGTGTTGATGAAAACCCGTGTAGGTTGGTAATAGATGCGGTTAAAGTTGCTGATGCTCTCATAGATTTCAAAAAATACGATTACATTATGGTAATGCATTCGGGGAGAGACCAAGCCTACACGCATGAAGAAGGAGACGTTTATTCTCTATCAGCTTTCTGTGGACGCATACCTGTAGATGAGGGGGAAATTGTAGAGTATGTGGCTATTGTGTCTTATCTAGATCCTCTGGGGATATGGGCTCATGAATTCGGACACCTTCTCGGTTTACCAGACCTATACGATACATCATCAAGGGAAGAGTATGATACTTTTCTAGGGCCATGGGATTTAATGGCTGAAGGCTCATGGAATGGGCCGCTTGGATCTCCTGGAAGTGTTCCAGCAACTTTGACGAGCTGGAGTAGAATGAAACTTGGATGGATTAACGACACCGACGTACTCGTAGTTGAAGAAGGATCTAAAGTAAAGGTAATCCTCAAACCTTTACATGAAAGTGAGGGGCTCAGGGTCGTAAAGATACCCGCAGACATCCCTAGAAGATACTACTTGATAGAAGCTAGAGAGAAAACCGGATACGACCAATACCTTCCAAGTAGAGGGGTCCTGATACTGTATGTTGATGAAAACAAAGATTCAGGTCAAGGAATTGTAAAAGCTATTCCGCCTCCTGATAGAAGCTTATACCAAGCAACATACAATGTAGGAAGCATATTTCAAGATAACAATCTGCATCTTGTAGTTAGAGTAATTGGAGGAAGTGCTGAAGGATATGTCTTAACAATTGTTTATAGATTGCCCAAACATATTTTGAAGATTTCGACTTTTCCCTTCGGTAAAGTATGGGTCAATGGTACAGAATATGCCGGAGACGAAAATGGACTGGTCATGATAGCACTAGATGAAGGCACCTACACGGTAAACGTTCAGGAAGAATATACTCAAGATAATGTAAGATATGTTTTCGAGGGTTGGAGCGACGGGTTAAATGAATCTACTAGAATTATAATTCTAGATAGAGACGTGGAGTATGCTTTAAACTATTCGATATTCTATCGTGTAGAGGTTTCTACGGATTATGGGGAAATTTATGGAGGAGGATGGTATAAGGATGGAGAGAAAGCAACCATAGAATTAGTAACAGACACCATCATTGATTTCGGGAATAATACTAGATTGGTATTCTCTGGGTGGAGTGGAGATATAGAATCTAATCAGCCCAAGATATACTTTACTGTAGGTTCTCCCAAGATAATCAAAGCAGTCTGGACAAAACAATACAAAGTAACAATGTCGACGACGCCTAACCATATCGAAGACAGATGGATAAAGGAGGGAGAATCCATCACCATAGAGGCTCCTAGAGAGATAGACCTCGACAATAAGACCAAGCTCATCTTCTATCGGTGGAGTTGCACAGATAGTAGTGATGAAAAAATCGTATTACGAGTAAGTAGACCATTATTCATAGAAGCAGTATGGAGGAGAAGCTACCTAGTTGAGATAACTTACTTAAAAGACCTCGATGAAAGGTCATACTGGATCGGAGAGGGAGAAGAATTACGGCTCGATACCGAGCTATATAGATATCTCTCAGAAAATTTGAGGCTCAAGTTTAATGGATGGTTAGGAGACATACAGTCTGAAGAGCGAAACTTCACCATCGTTGTCTCATCACCTATCAGTGTATCGGTCAACTGGATAAAAGAATATAGGGTTCAGCCACGCTTCACCACCATTGATGGGGAACCACTAACTATCCGGCCGTCTAAACTCATACTATACAGGGATAGCGAGTATATTGAATGGGTTGGTGAGCAAGTTTGGATAAAGGAGGGGGCGTGGACTATCGGAGAGATTACGTGGAAAGGACTAGATATATCTATTGGAGAAGACATTGTAATAGATGACGTTACCATAGTTATCCCTACGACTTTAAAGAAGATTAAAGTCGAGGCATTCGATCTGCTGGGAAGACGCCTCCAAGACCTAGATATGTCCGTCGTAGTAGATGATCTAGAAGTTTTTAGAGTTTGTGGCGGAGAACAAGACGTCTATGTTCCCCTGAATGTAAAATCCATGTTGATCGTTTCTTACGGATTAACTAGTGTAAGGGTCGCTGCTCCCGCCAATGATCTAGAGATCACGATGCCTGTTATATCATTTACACCCGTATTCCATATAGCTTTAGGACAGATAATATTGATAATAACGGCTATGATTCTCTTGGCCTCCATAGTTTACTACATGAAGAAGCCTGCGAAGATTAGAGCTAACACCATAAGTGTCTCTATGGATACTAAGATGATGAGTTTAACCGAGTTGTGAACCATAAAGGTCACTCCTTATCCACCATAAGTTACGTCTATAGTCGGAGATTTATTATTTCCCCTTCTAGAAATCTCTCGAATTATTCAAGTGCATTCTAGAATAATCTGGAAGAATTACTGTAGAGCGATTATCCTTGGTAAAGCATCTTCAAGAATCCTAGCAGTCATACCCCAGATAATCCACTCATCTTTTCTAAATCCTAGAACACTTTTCCAAGAACCATCCGGAAGCATAATAGATGCCTGAACTCTTTCTAATTCCCCTATAGTGGCCCAGAAGTATGTTGAAAGTTCCTCGGAGAGATTTATAGGTGGCTTAGAAGATGCTCTAACCAGAAACGGTATAACTTTGAGTTCGGGCATATTTGACGGAGAGACCTCTTTTAGAATTGCTAGAATCTCTACATCGCTGTCCAGGTCTATACTTGTTTCTTCTAGTAGTTCTCTTCTCGCGGTATCGATTAAGTCTCTATCTACAGGCTCCCACCTACCTCCTGGAAATGCAACCTGGCCGGACCATCTATCATTCTCCGATATTTTCCTTACGACGAAAAGTATCTCTGGAGTGCCACGCTCAATTATGTATAATACTACTACGGCGGCTTTGTTTACTCCGCCTGATAGATCATAGGTTTTCTTCAACTCGCTAGTATCAACCATCCTACGTGGTTGATAGATATTTGAGAGTATAAATTCATTATTTTCAAGATTTCGAACTAAAAAATAAGGAAGATTGTGTTTAGGTTGCAGCCCCTAGAGTGTAGACTATGGTTACTGTGGCTGTAATCTCTCCCTGGCTTGGAAGAATTGGCACGCTAGCTAAAGCCTCCTTATATATCGGCACCGGGGTCGGAAGCTCGACAGAAGATAAGGCAACTGAGTCTATACTCAGTATTTTTAGTCCAAGTGTTTTAGCGACTACGTTGGCTTTAGCTGCTGCATCCTCAACGGCAAGTTTTATAGCTTCTATTTTTAATTCTTTTTCCTTCTCCGCAGAGAGGATGAACATTACTCCATCGAGTCTATCAGCTCCAGCTTTTACGACGCTGTCGATTACTTTACCAGCGGTCAGAATCTCTCTAACTACTACACTTAGAGAGTATTGTGCTTCGTAGCCAATTATCTTGGGGGGTTTAGCTTCCCAATCATAGACCGGGTAGACATTGACGTAGTTTGTCTTCATGTCTTCCTCGCTTATCCCTAGAGATTTTAATACATTGATTATCGATACCGTCTTTTCGTTACATTCCGTTAATGCTTCTTCTGCAGATGTGCCTTGACCTATCATTGTAAAACCGAGGCTGACAATGTCGGGAACATACTTTACTGAGCCATATCCTACAATGGTTAAAGTAGTCTGCTTAGATGGTGATGGCTGACTGTTTTCTTGTTCTTTTATGCTTGGCTGGACTCCGGAGGTTATCAACGCATTACTTAGTAGAGCTAGAGCTATGATTAGAGCCGCTATTGAAACTCCCGATATAGCTGTTCTCAACTTCATCAAATAATTACTTGTTCAAGAAGTTAATATTTCCAGTGTATTCCATATATTGTTCTATTTCCTAGACAGGACTTCGATAAATCCTGGAGATTTCCTTCTAAGTAAACTATTTATATAGTGAAGCTTCTATCTTTGGATGAAACTTGAAACAAGATGATATAGCATGGCTTCAATGCATAAGCTGTCATACGACGTACTCCTTGAATTATAAAGGATATGTATGTGAGAAGTGCGGAGATCTTCTCGACATAGTATTAGATCTAGAACGAGTGAAAGTACGTGATTGGCAGGTTTTCAGAGAGAGACCCAGGGGAGTGTGGAGATATCATGAACTCATACCAGTGGATCCTTCTAGAAGAGTAACGCTCAATGAGGGTGGTACACCTCTAATCGAATGTAAGAAACTCAGTAGATGGGCTGGATTAAAGAAGCTCTACATAAAATTTGAGGGGGTTAATCCTACTGGAAGCTTTAAGGATAGAGGTATGACCGTGGCCGTAACTAAAGCGTTAGAGCTCGGCGTTAAGGGAGTCATATGCGCATCTACCGGAAATACTGCCGCATCACTAGCTGCTTATGCGGCTAGAGCAAGTCTACCATGTATAACAGTTATACCTGAGGGGGCAGCTCTGGGAAAAGTCTTCCAGGCAATCGCTCATGGAGCAGTACTCATAAAGGTTAAGGGAAGCTTCGACCAAGCTTTGAGAATAGTATTCTCTAAAGCTGAAGAGCTTGGATACTATATTCTCAACTCGGTTAATGCATGGAGGATTGAAGGACAGAAAACTTTAGGATACGAAGTAGCTGAAGAAGTAAGTGGAGAATACAATATATTCATACCTGTAGGTAACTGTGGAAATATAGCCGCTGTATGGAAAGGGTTAACCGAATTGAAGAATCTAGGATTAGTAGAACATACGCCTAGAATGATCGGCGTCCAAGCAGAGGGAGCATCACCATTCGCTAAGATGGTTGAAGAGGGATGGGAGACTCTCCGACCAGTTGATAATCCTCAGACAATCGCTTCAGCTATAAGGATAGGCCGACCAGTAAACTGGAAGAAAGCTCTACGCGCAGTAAAAGAATCTAGAGGAGATGCCATAGTAGTATCTGATAAAGAGATACTTGAAGCGCAGACAGCCATAGCTAGACTTGAGGGTCTAGGCGTAGAGCCCGCATCTGCAGCATCGGTCGCTGGAGTTAGGAAAGCAGTTGAGAAGGGAGTAGTCGACCCCGATGAGGCCACTGTATGCATATGTACGGGGCATCTACTAAAAGACCTGAACTCTGAACTCTTCAAACCAAAAGCGCTGATCGAGATAGAGCCGAATGAAGAAGAACTAGTACGGGGAATCATCAGCATGGTTCTTTAACCTGAATCAGAAAACCGAAATACTCTAGGATATCTAAGAAATAAGAAAAACCAATCCAGATATTTTCTTAGAATGGTTAAATAAAACAATTTTAAGGTTTACGATAGAAGAAGATGCTCCGGTAGTATAGTCCGGTCAAGTATGGCGGCCTCTCGAGCCGCAGACCCGGGTTCAAATCCCGGCCGGAGCATTATATTATATGGTTGTTGGTAAGTTAGAGTCTTAGTAGATGAAGAATTAGAATATAATGACTTGGATTTTAGTTGTTTTTCTAGCTGCTAAGCTTGCATAGATACATGTGTTAGTCTACTACTTTTTCACACAGATTACAAGTTGTCAGCGAGTTAGATGATCTTCAAGCTCTATCTTAGATTCTATATATCCAGTTTTATGTCTGCAGGTTGGTGGGATGGTATTTCCTTTTTCAAAGTTTCTCTCTTAGCTGTTAGCTCAGCCACTTCTTTCTGCAGGCTTCTCCTAATATCTTCTAGTTTACTTATCTCTTCTTTCATGTCTCTTAACCTATCTTCTAGACGTTCTATCTCTTTCTTTATTTCTTCGTACTTCTTTAAGTCTGTAAGCATCTTCCATGTTATTATGAATTTGTATAGTTCATCTTCGTTCCCACTAAAGATTACCTGGAAGTTCGCCATAGACCTCACTCAAGGTATCCACCATTTTTAGCTATAAAGATTGCTTCTCTACCTTGTTCTAGGTTTTACTATTATTTCTTTTATTGTTAGATTGAAGAAATTGTTCGAGTGAGAGGGCTTGATTACCAGGGCCGTATCCGCACCTCTACTTGTACCTGCTACTGCTATAACATCTTTATCGACTGGAATCAATCCAGCGTCTGCAGCCATAACCGTTATCTCAACACATACCTTTACACCTTCACCGAATAATCGTAGCGTTTCAGAAATTATAGCCAGCATTCCAACTGTGCCTAACTTATTTCTTATACCTCTCTCCACGCCTGAGAAAACATGAGATGCCGTAAGTATTTTCCCACCCATCTTAATTATTTCTTCTTCGAACTCCTTCTTCATCTCTTGCATGCCCGGCTGCCGAAAACCCGTATGATGCCTAACAACTACTATGTTAAATCCTTTGAAGACTCTGCATGCTTTTACTCCCGTCTCTCCCGTAGTCGAAGCTACTACAACATCCTTGATTCCCAGTTCCTCTGCTCTCCTATATGCGTGTTT
Organism: Candidatus Geocrenenecus huangii; assembly: GCA_023268155.1. Lineage (GTDB taxonomy): Archaea > Thermoproteota > Nitrososphaeria_A > Caldarchaeales > Wolframiiraptoraceae > Geocrenenecus > Geocrenenecus huangii. Next base: position 212,327 of record JALNKM010000002.1, on the reverse strand, counting down.
TAAGGTTTCATCAGTATTCTGGATTCCTGGTTCTTCAAAGTATATTACTTCTACACTTTTACAACTACCACTTCTATCTTCCAACATCCAAATCCTCCACTACCTAACCCAGATATAGAAAATACTGCCACAAATACCATTCCAGCAGCTTGATTATTCCTGACTCAAAACGATGTAGGTAGACTAATAAAGTTTTCATTAAGCCTCTATAACCTCATTAATAAGCTTGGTAATTACCCTATTAAGCCCAGAATAAATTTCATACGTGATGAATATTCCAGAAGAGTTCTTCTGAGAATGCTTAAGCTGGTGACGCGCAAGCTGTAGAAGACTGCCCGTAAAAATTAGTGATGGAGCTTAATATACGGATCCGATAGCATTCTCCCAGCTCATCATCAGTATTCAGTAATCAAGGGTCTCTTCTTACGCAAGCTCAACAGCCTGTTAAAACGAGACTTAGATTTTTGGTAATATTTTGTAGAGGTGTTGGCAAGATTTATATTTTGGATGGATAATCCATCCAACATGCAAGAATACAAAGAACTTAGCCTAACAGCGGTTATGGTGGCTGTTTGTATAGGGTCAAATTACGTCCTGACAGAGGTGGCTAAAACACTATACGACGACATGCTAAAGGCGTGGTGGGATGTTGATGCGGAATCACATGGGGCCATGGCTTTGTATGTGAAGGTGATCAAAGGCGAGGAGGAGACGCGATATTGGATCTGGTGGTCATGATGGATCTCGGATGGTCTGAAGGTAGATCAGCATGCGACAAGTACATTATAAGTAATGGCGAGACGATTTTCTGGTATTACTTATACACTTATACCTCGATCAGCGAACGTATAAGGTTATCCCACCATGATAAGCATCATCCTCTTTTCTGGAGGTGGTTATATGGTTAAGTTGGTTAGGAAGGGTGGGTTTAAGCCCGTCGACTCGAAGAGAATTTATGAAAAGCTTACTGATGAATTTACGAGAAAGCGGTATGAAGGCTTGAAAGAAGAATTCAGGCTAATGACCCAGATAGAGCTAGTCGACTCATATCTTGAAATGGTTGACTGGAGGATTAAAGAGAACGCGAACATGAGCTTCTCACTTCAAGGCCTAAACAACTACTTAGCTGGCTCGGTTGTGGCGAACTACTGGCTTAACAAGCTTTATCCGCCAGAAGTTGCCGAGGCCCATAGGTCAGGCGACTTCCACATACACAACCTTAACGTCCTAGCCTCCTACTGCTGTGGCTGGGATTTGATGGACCTACTTATGGTAGGCTTCAGGGGCGCGCCGTGTAAAATCGCGAGCAAACCTCCAAAGCACTTTAGGACAGCCCTCCTCCAAATTGCAAACTATACCTTCACATTACAAGGCGAGACAGCTGGAGCCCAAGCCTTCTCCTATATAGACGTTTACCTAGCACCCTTCATTAGAGAAGACGGCCTCTCAAGAAGAGAGGTTGAGCAGGCTTTACAGGAATTCATATTCAACATGAATGTTCCAACAAGAGTTGGCTTCCAAACTCCCTTCAGTAATCTTACGCTCGCCGGAGGCATCCCAGAGTTTATGAAGAATATGCCGGCGCTCATCGGCGGGCAGTTTAATGGCGGCTATTACGGTGACTACGAAGATGAGGTTGAAATGTTTAATGAAGTATTTGCAAAAATCATGTGTGAAGGCGACGCCGAGGGAAGGGTCTTCACATTTCCAATACCAACCTACAACATAACCAAAGACTTTAACTGGGAAGGCGAAGTTGCTAGGGGGATATTTGAGATGACCGCTAAGTATGGGATTCCATACTTCGCAAACTTCGTTAACAGTGACCTTAAACTCGAAGATGTTAGAAGTATGTGTTGCAGGCTTAGACTTGACACCAGGGAGCTTAGAAGGAGAGGTGGAGGACTATTCGGTGCAGATCCATTAACCGGCTCAATCGGTGTCGTAACAATAAACATGCCTAGAATAGGCTTCCTCTCAGGAGGAGATGATGAAAAGTTCTTTGAGAGACTTGACACGTTGATGGAACTCGCTAAGATAAGCCTTGAAATCAAGAGAAGTGTTCTTGAGCACTATACTAAGGTGGGCTTATACCCCTATAGCAAATTCTACCTTAGAAAGATTGAGGAGGAATTCGGTGGCTACTGGAGAAACCACTTCTCAACAATAGGCCTAGTGGGGATGAATGAAGCGTTGCTCAACATGTGGGGCGTAGGAATAGAGGATCCAGAAGGCAGAAAATTCGCGGTAAAAGTCTTAGAGCACATGAGAGAGAGGCTTGTAGAGTTCCAGAGAGAGACTGGGAACATGTATAACCTTGAGGCCACACCGGCTGAAGGCGCATCATATAGACTCGCGAGGATTGATAAGCAGAAGTACCCGAACATAAAAGTAGCGAACGAGGAGAATGTTAAACGTGGCTTAGCCCCATTCTACACAAATAGCACGCAACTACCTGCGGACTGCAAACTAGACCTCTTCGAAGCCCTTGAGCACCAAGAACACCTCCAGACACTCTACACTGGCGGAACTGTTTTCCACATATGGCTTGGGGAGAGACTTTCATCATGGAGATCAGCCGCCACTCTCGTCAGGAAGATCTTCACGAGCTTCCGCATACCATACATCACGCTGACTCCGACGTTTAGTGTCTGCTTAAACCATGGATATCTGAGCGGAGAGCATAAGCAATGCCCACATTGTGGAGCAAAATGTGAAGTCTACTCAAGGGTTGTAGGTTACCTTCGACCAGTTGATCAATGGAATGAGGGTAAACAGGCGGAATTCGCTATGCGTAGAAAATATGATGTGAAAGGTGAGGTGAATTAATGGATATAATAAGTGAACTGGCGCCAGATGAACATGTACACTTATCAGAGGAGAGATATTACGGGCGTAAATCACCGATACACCATTTTCTTAAAGAGTAAAGAGCATAGTACTGAAGTGAACATAAATATGATTAAAAAGGTTTAAACTAAAGGGCTCTAAGGTATTGAGGCAAGATATTAAAGAAGTGACTGAGGGTGAAGTTTGCGGGTCTTCAGAAAACCAGTCTGCTCGACTACCCTGGCTATGTGGCTTCGGTGCTCTTTACGCCTGGGTGCAACCTCCATTGCCCCTATTGTTACAATTGGAGGATAGCCTTCCAGCCATCTCCTCCATTCCTTTCAGAAAAAGATGCGCTTGAAATACTGCGCCAGCGCAAAAGATATGTTGATGCTATTGTTATCACGGGTGGCGAGCCTACAATCCATAATGATCTTCCAACTTTCTTAAAGATGACCAAGGTTGAGAACTTCATCGTTAAACTTGACACAAATGGCTTTAGACCAGATATCCTTGAAGATTGCTTGCCATATTTAGACTATGTGGCGTTAGACGTTAAGACCTCGCCGAGAAAATATCACATGCTAGGAGCTGGGGACGTTTCACCTCTCCTTAAATCAATAGATCTTTTGAAGAGCGGCAAAGTCAGCTATGAGTTCAGGATAACTGTAGTTCCAGAAGTTGTGGTAGCCAGGGACATCGAGGAGATCGGGGAGCTATGTAGAGGAGCGGAGAGACTTATATTACAGCAGTTCTTTCCTGAAAACGCTTATGAGGGGTGCTTCAAACAACTAAACCCATACTCCGTTGAGATACTCCACTTATTCGCAAGCATTCTGAGAAATTATGTAAACGAGGTTCTTGTCAGATACCTTTAAAATCTATAACGGCTTGAGATATTATGTTAGACACAATGCAAATAAACTGACAGTGATCTTCACAAAGTTTACTATAACATCATTAATATGATTTTAGGCATCGAGATTGCGAGAGCGTCCATCATTATAATAAAATAAGTAGATGGTAGTTAGAATTAAAGTAGGAATTTTAGAGGTGTTGTATTGTTTTCTGCGTAGTGATCTTAAGAATAAGTTTATTAAGGCTTTTATCTAGAAGTGTTTATGGCGAATGCCTTATAGGTTTACTTTCGACCTGACGATTGTTCCGAGGAAATTCTTTAGGGAATTGGCATTATTAATTGATTCAAGAAACTTGCATAAGAAGACTGGGGAAGTCTTGAGGAACTTGATCAAGAAATTTAGGCTCTCCGAGATGACGGGTCTAGATGTATCCGATATTCTGCTTATTCTCGAAGACTTAGTGGACATATATCTTAAGAACATAGCCTATAGAGAAAACTTCATCAGAACTGGGAAGAGAGTTTTATTCCTTCCTCATTGTGCTAGGAAGTACATTGATTACAAATGTAGGGCCGAGTTCGACCCTGAGATACCTACCTATAGGTGTAGAAAATGCTCCGATGACTGCCAAGTAAACCAGGCGGCAGAAATCGCTAGAGGACTAGGCTATGATGTATATATTGTTCCAGGAGGTTCATGTATCCCAAATATCATTAAACGTTTTGGATACGATGGGGTTGTCGGAGTAGCTTGTGGAGAAGAGATAAAACTAGCATCGATATTCCTTGACAGGGCTAATATTGCAGCGCAAGCGGTCCCACTACTGAAGAATGGATGTTCCAATACGAAATTTAATCTTTCATCTTTGTCGAGGATTCTAGAGCTTTACAGTGAACATAGTATGAGTGGCGGTGAGATTGACTTCTGTGAGTAACCATAATTGTTTAAAGACTTTGTTATAGAAGTCTGTCCTAGCATCTTCTGATACTGCTATTACTACATCGTATAATCCGTATAGCTCGTGAGCCTCCATTACCGATTCTATAGATTTAAGATGCTTCTCCCAAAATTTCGGTACAGAGGGCCTCTTAATCTTACCAAATATGTATGCACACTTCTCGATTCGGTTACATCCTTCTACTTCGAAGCTTAAACCACCCTCTTTAACTATAAGTGTATTGGAATCTTGGAGACCATTTTGCTGAAGCATATCTAGAAAGGTGTCTACTTGAGAGAAACTATCAAACTCTATCTTACATATCAAGTCGTATGTTCCATAGATTAGGTAAGCTTCTTTCACGATCTTCGAGCTTCTAACAGCATTTAGGGCTTGTACTAATCCACCTCTCGGACTAATAATGCTTAGGATATATGCTTTCATTCCAGCTTCTCAATTAATCTATTGTTTCTCTTCTAATAAATACTTTACAATTATTCAGCAGAATGGAGTCTAATGTAACGACCTATAATACGAGGAAGCTTACAAATCTTTCACGAGTCATTCTAAATGCCTCAACATATTTCCTCTGTAGAAAGAATAAGATACGACTTGCATAGTCAGATTTTCGGAATATTCTTCATATTTTACGAAATATTCTATGATTATAGTCTATTAAGTGCGAAGTCGACGATTGTTGAACGATTCTGAGGAAAGGTTATTATAGTATGAGGCGAACGTGTATCCAAAACGATGAAGGCTGTATTACTTGATACTACACTGAGAGAAGGTGAGCTTTACAGACCGCTAAAATTATCTGCAAAGATAACTCTAGCAGAAACTCTACTTGAAGCAGGATTAAACAGAATTGAAGTAACACTAGCTTATCCTCCTAGAACTACTCCAGAAGATTTAAAGAAGATCTTATCAACACTGAATGATCATGGGGCTGAGCCGGTTATCCATTGCCGTGCATGTAGAGAAGATGTAGAGAATGCTAGTAAGTATGATTCATGGGGTATAGCTGTCTACGTAGCTTTAAGCAAAATTCACATAAAGCACAAGTTTGATAAGTATACTGATGAAGAAGTCATTAGAAAACTTGTAGATGCAGTTGAGTCCTCTAGAGAAAAGGGCTTCAAATATATTCGGGCGACGATAGAGGATGCTTCAAGAATATATCTTGAAGAGAACGTAAAAAGACTGGTCGAGGTCATTGACTTATTGGAAGATGCTGGGGCCACGATGATAAGCGTTCCCGATACATCTGGTCTATTAACACCATCGCTTACGAGAGAATTCTTCCAAGAACTGAGGAAGCGTACTCAAGCTCCATTATCAGCTCATTTCCATAATGATTACGGATATGCTTCCGCCAATACTGTTGAGGCCATACTTGCAGGAGCCGATGAAGCCCACGTCAGCATACTAGGAATAGGTGATAGAAATGGGATCGCAGACCTATACGAAGTAGCCGCGGTATTAACCGATATCCATAGAATAGAACTAGGTATAAAGAGGGAATCTCTAAAGAAGCTATATCAAACTTTCAGTAGATTATCAGGGATCAGGATTCCCGCTAGACATCCACTAAGTGACGAGGCCAGAACTATTAGAGCGGGAGTACATCAATCCATGACTACTAAAGCTCCTGAAGGATACATACCTAAGATGAAGCTCCAATACGACTTCGATTCCCCACTCTATGAGGTGACCCCGTTCATCAGCAAGAGACTAGTCGAAAAACTGCTTAATGGACAGAATCTAGATCCTGAGAAGATAAAGGAGTTAACAGAGTACATAGGTGCAGAAGCTTCTAGACAGGGTGGAAGACTATCTATCGAGAGGCTACAGCAGATACTTTCACAGATGGGATTAAGTATACCGCATGAGAGGATAAAAGAGTATTTCGGGTACGTACATGCGTACGTTTTATTGAAGATTAGAGACGGACAACTAATCGAGCCGTTAATCGGAGAACTAGCTAAATGGAGAGAAGTAGAACTTATCCAAGAAGTTTCCGGAGACTCCGACCTGTTATTAATGGTGAGGATGAATCCAGGAATTGAAGAAAACATAGAGAAGTTTAAGACAAGACTGAGTCATATTGTGGATAAGATAAATTTCCTCATTATACGTTAGCCAACTTATCCATCAATTCACGTAATTCTTCTTCTACATTAATTGACCTAGCCCTCAGATATAGGTATCCTCTATCAATATTTTCGAGATTTTTGTAGAGGATTTTCAACGCCAAATCAATTTCTCTGAGTCCCCCACGTTTAAGGAGGATGATAACATAATCTTCCGGTGCTAGAATCCTTGTATTTATTATTGTTTTAGAGAGCCTCTTTACCATCTCATCATCCCATCTAAGGGGCTCAGGCTCACTAGAAAAAACTAGAAAGTTGTTCATCTGACTATCTAGAATCGTCAGACAATTAGTTTCCTCTAAAAGTTTCTCAAAATGCGACTCGGTTAAAATAGCCGTAAGTTCCTGGAAACTTATTCTTCTTACTGCAAACCGTATATCTCTCGACCAATAAGGTATTCCATAGAAATTCACTGCATAATCGCTTATCAATGCATATGTTATGTTAGATTCTTCAAGTAATTTTGAGACACGTATTATAGTATGTTGGATAGGCCTCATCCACGGCATCATCTCATCAACATATGATAGTATGTCAATATTTCTGTACGAGTCTACTTCCTTTTTGATTCTTTCAATTTCACGTTCATCCAGCATACAGACTTATAAAATGATAGAATAATATAAGATTGTCCTAGTAATTCATAATAGATTGTAGTATAAGGTTAGTATGCTAAGATATGATAAGATTAATGAAGCGGGTAAACTTTTCTCCCATCCAACCCCTCTTGAATGTGTGAGGGCTGAAGCAATCATCACCAACTGTATTACGTGGGCCACGATGAACAATAATTGAAGTAGCGGAGTTATCATAGTAATCTGAATATTTAGCTGCTGGAGGAGTAAGATAAATGCGAGATAGGCGTCTATGGGGATGAATGAGAAGAAGACCCCGACTAGTAGTCCACTAAATCCTCCCTTATATGGGGAGAGAATCTCTCCGGAAAGTAAGACATATCCCAACACTATGCTTAAGCTGATAATAGAAGTTGTAAGGCTCCCGCTAGACGGATTTAAAGAGATGTGGAGTATCACCATTCTTAGAGGCATAACATACAGGAGCATGACGGCGATTACCATAAGCGTTATCCCTAATGCAAGATATCTAGAAGGCTTATTAGATATCCTCTCCATCAATGAGGCCATCGACATCATTCTAAGGATGCTAGTAGATGGGGAAGCCCTCGTTTCCGCACCCATATCTCTCATCATCTTTTCTACTACAATCAATCCTTTTTCATTCAGCACATATCTACCTCTACTAACCTGGCTCACCAAAGGCTTCAGGAACTCTAAGTGATAGTATAGTGTCCCATAGCTTACATTTAGTAGTAGTTTAAGCTGAGTAGCATTCATCTCTCCACGAGTGTATAGTAGAGTTAGGATTTCTCTTCTTAGAGGATTCTTCAAAAGATTATAGACCTGTACTAAGTCGATAGCTTCCTTAGACTCCATCTTCCATGATATAACAAATCTACTCCCTCATATATTTCTCCTAGATGATTCTCCGACTTCCTTCATGGATTATGAGCAAAACATATCTAGAAGCACGTATATCACATTCATCCACTATTGAGCCTTAACCATTTCTTATATAGATAAAGGCAATCTAAATATTTGAGTGGGTGATTAAACTAGGAGGGAAATACGCAGCTTGTTAACCTAGCTCAATGTTAAGATAGACTATACATAGATAAACTTCGAAAAATCTCGAAAAAGGAAAAATTATTAATTAATCTGGAATATTTAAGAACGAGAAGATGACGAAGACTCTTGCGTTATTTCTTATATTCTTGTTACTAATTTCTACAGGTTTAGCTACAGCTTTAAGCCAGGATGGTTCTTCTATATCATCTGATAGAACGCTTAAAGATAAAGTAGAAAGCCTACTAGAGGAGGTTGGAAAACTCTTAAGTGAAGCTAGACAAGAAATAGAGCAGGCAGGAGATGCTGGTCTGGATGTAAAGATCTATAGAGAGATTCTTGAAGCGGCTGAACTGAAATATCAAGAGGGGCTGGAACTCTATAAAAGAGGAGAACACGATAAAGCATTCTCGACACTAGTATATGCGAAGACAAGGATCCAAATAATCATAAAGGCCTTACAAGGAATAGTTGGCGGAAAGATCTCTGTAAAACCTTCAATCCAAGAGGTCCAGAGTAAGCTTGAGTCATTAAAGAAGAAGTATGATGAATTAGAATCGATTGTAGTTCAATTTATTGAAGAAGAACCTTTAGAAAAACTACTTAGTCAAGCTCGTGACCTCATTAGTAAGGCTGAAGACATATTAGATAAAAACCCTCAGACTGCATATTCTCTACTAGTTAAGGCTGAGACTGTCCTAAGACAAGTTGAGGAAGCCGTCGGGGTCTCCCATACAACAGTAGCAACGAAAGAGACCGAAACCTCGCATACGTCTATTCAGCCTATTACTCCATCCACAAAGATGGAGAATACGGTTAGCACTACCCTCTACATACAACAATCTTCTTCCACGGAATCGGAGACTGTTAGAGAAGGTGAAGTCAATATAGAGTTAGAGAGGAAAGATGGAGAATACAGGGTTGTTGTGGAGCATGTAGAATATCTTATCCAGTATGAGAATGGCACAATACTAATTAGTAGAGAGAAGATAATTACAATAGGAAATAAAACTATTGTTTCTATTAGTAAGGAGCTTGTCTATGGTATGAATGAATCCAGAAACATAGGTCAAGTATCAGTCGAACAAGAACGGAATATCGTAGGTGCATGGTTTAAAATCTTTAAGGATGCTCCACCGGAAGTCTATAGACTCGATGAAGCAATCGAAGCCCAGATAATGGAGGCTGAGAAGAATAGAGTTAAGGTTAGGCTTAAGGCTCCAGACAATACTTCAGGCAGGCTCTTCATAGTAGAGCTTTCCCCAGAAGTTGTAGACCTTGAGAATATCATGGGATTTAATCTTACAGTCAATAATGAGAAAGCTATTCTAGCTTCAAGCTTCCTAGACCTCGCTTCTGGAATATACGATCAGCCAGCATACGTCTTTATAATCTCAGCAAGAGGAATACAGGTCCTCTTGTACATCCCCCACTTCAGTGAATACATAGTTGAGATAAACGCGGTAATACAGAAGGTCATCGAAGTATTCAAAGAAAACCTTCAGAGAATCTTCACTATACAAGTAGCAACATATACAACTGTAACAGCTACAATCATACTAATAGCATCAACAGCGATCATAATAAATCAGAAAAGACGCTTACAGAAAATAGGGTAGGAAAGTAAAGGCGGCGGCAGCCCCCGAAGATGGTAGGAGGAACAGAGGCCTCGACACATAAGAAGATGTCCTGCACGTTACCACACAGCGGCCCCGCCGCATCTTAGTGCTGCTCCCTCCCGGACCTAACACGGTTCGATGCGTAAGGAAGATGGAGCCTACTCCTACGAGTAGGGCATCCTCCTACGGAGCCCCGTGTGGACGCACACTCATTCATTTCTCATGTGTTGTACCTTTGCTCCTCCTACGCTCTTTCAGGTTATCTGGCCCCCGCATGTAGCCCGTTTCGGGTTACAGGGAAGGGCTAGCTCCCCGGCCCTACCTGCCGCCGCCAATAATGTTATATCAGACTCTGAGATATAACTTTTTTATAATCTTTCTTTTCGTCAAGTCTTTTCTAGACTATTTTCATTATAGTCTTCAAGAGTTCTCTTCGGTCTTAATACTACATCTACTGATCCTATTCTCTTCAAGTGTTGAAGTATTCTTCTTATTGTTCTTGGTTTGAGGCCTAAGGTTTTAGCGATTTCTCTAGAAGATTTCGGTCCATTATTCCTCAGATACATTAGTATCCTCATATATTCTGGTGGTATTGTTGTGTCAGGAAACTTCTTAAATCTCCAAAGATACACCATGAATAATCTGTATCATCTAATGTTAGCCTCCTAATTATTCTTTAGAAGTTAAAGCAAGGTGTATGCATAGCTTCTACTTCTTTTTCCATACTTCCGGGTTAACGATAGACTCCGTTGTTTCTCCCATAAGTACTTTTAAGACGTTTAATGCAGCTTTCCTCTGAATCTCATATATTGTCTCCTCGCTATACCACGCCATGTGAGGTGTGATCAACAGGTTTCCTAGAGATAGAAGCTTATCTCCTAGTTTCAGGGGTTCTCCTTCAACTACATCTAACGCTGCTGAGGCAATCCATCCTTCTCTTAGAGCCTTGTATAAGGCTTCACAATCTACTACTGGTCCCCTAGCAGTATTCACCAATATCGCCGTAGGCTTCATTAATCTCAATTTTTCCTCATTTATTAAATGATGTGTTTCTCTAGTTAGAGGTGTATGGATTAGGATTGCGTCAGATTCTCTCAGCAAATAATCCAGCTCCACTTTCTCTATACCCAATTCATAGAATACTTTTTCTTCTACGTATGGATCGTAAGCGATTATTCTCGTATTGAAGAATTTAAGCCTCTTGGCCACTTCTCTCCCTATCCTTCCTAATCCTACAATGCCTACTGTGCTTGACTTCAATAATCTGATCGGCATGAGACTCCGATAACTCCAAACGCCTCTTCTAACATTCATGTCGGCCTGCGTAAGCTTCCTCCAACAGGCTAACAGTAGAGCCAGTGTATGCTCAGCGATAGAAGAAACATCGTAGACCACATTTGTAACTACTATACCCTTCTCCGTAGCTGCCTGAACATCAACGTTATCCACGCCTATACCATATCTCGAGACTACTTTCAATCTAGGCAGGTTCTCTATGACTCTTCTAGTGATAGGGGCATAGTCAACTATTATACCGTCGGCATCCCATGCGCATCTAATTACATCTTCCTCGCTTATACAATCATATTTGAATAAGTCTGCAATACTTAGCAAGACTTCTCTCTCAGGGTCTATGCTGGGATAGTCTCCATCGGTTATCACGACTTTAAGCCTTCTACCACTCATTTACTTCTAGATACCGAGATAACTTATTAAACCATACCTAGCCTGGAAAAGATATATTAGATGTCGATTCTTTAATTTGTGGGGTTATGTTTAAGCCAAAGTTTACTGGGGTACTATGTCCAATTATTACTCCGTTTAGAGCTGATGGAACAATATACAGAGAAGGAATTAGAAATCTAGTTAGCTTCTTGTCTGAGAAAAATATTGATGGATTATTTGTCTGCGGCACCTTCGGTTTAGGTCCAGCGCTAACTATAGAGGAGAGGAAGAAGACTGTGGAATATGTAGTAGAGTCAATGGATAGGTTCATGAACGTGATCGTACAGATTGGATCTACAAATCTAGAGACTTCTCTTGAATTAGCAAAACATGCTGAAAAAAGTGGTGCGGACGCAATAGCTTCTACCCCGCCATTCTATTATAGATATAGTGATGAGTCTATAATGCTATTTTTCGAGAATCTCATTTCCAAGGTCGATGTCCCAGTTTTTCTCTACAATATTCCATCTAGAGTGGGGTACGATGTTTCTATTCCACTACTAGAGAAGCTTGTAGAGATGGGTGTTTCAGGGATGAAAGATAGTGGGAACGATATTCTCAAATCCTATGAATACATGTATGCTGCGAGAGAAAGGAATAAAGATTTCAGTTTTCTTATAGGTACGGAGGCTCTGATGCTTCCTGCAATTATAGTTGGAGCAGATGGATGCGTCTCAGGTCTTTCGAATATTTACCCTGAAGCCGTAGTGAAACTGTACAGATATCTGAGGAGCGGGGAGATCTCTAAAGCTGTAGACCTCCACTTCAAGATAGTTAAAGCTAGAAGGATGCTAGAAGCTGCTCAGCCTATACAGTTATGTTACGAAGTCCTCAGGTTTAGAGGGGTTGAAGTCGGCTATCCGAAGCCTATTCTTAAGAAGATTGAGCCGAGAGTGGCCGAGGAGATAATGAGGAAGCTGGAAGAAATAGGTTTGCTGGAAGATGCCTAGAACCTAGCTATCTTCGCTCTTCAGCAGTTTTTTAAGTCTATAAAGTTGATTCCTTAATTCTTCAGCAGACTCTACGAATTCCCTCAACTTGACGTCTTCATCTTCTCCGTTAACCAACTCAATCTCCGGTTCTCTGAGTAGATCTTCCAGTTTCTCGTCTTCCTCCAAAACGTTATCTTGCCCTTCCATGTGTTCTTGTTCATTCTTTTCCTCAGTTTTTTCATCTAGGATCTCCCTACGTGGAGAGCCCATTAAGTTGTCTTCCATCTTTTGGTTAATCTTCTTAGCCGGTTCTTCGATTATCTCTTCTGACACAATACTTACATCTTCTAAGGTTTCTCTACGCGGTGGACTAGATTCTCTTGGACGATGTGTCATTGGGGGTCTCACCGTTTTCTTTTCTCTTAATAGAAGCAGCGCGACGACGTAGGCTATAGTTATCACCAACGCCAGCATTATCCACGTTGAAGGAGAGATAGGTTCTGGAGACATTATAGTCCCCCTGTTATCTCTATCATTTCTTCTTCAAACCTTATGAAGAGACGGAATAGTGTATCGGATGCCAGCGAGACTAGGTAGTAGATCACTCCGCTCAGAGTTAATAGTAACCCGAGGCAATAGGTTGGTGTGAACTTCGAGTCTCCTTCAACTATGTAGAGTGCTATTGAGCTTGATAAAGCTGTCACTAGTATTATCGTGTAGAAGTATGTAGAGATCTGAGAGGGGCTAATCATAGCTATTACTGGAAACCAGTCTTGTATTAGTAGGCTAAACCTGTAAAGTATTTTCGCTAGAGTTGCTATTAACGCAGCTACTGCGACTAGCGTGGCCTGTAAAGGTATAGCTAGACCTCTAAGAGTGCCGGCAACCTGTCTTCTCTTCTTTCTATCAATCAACTGTCTAATCACGTAGTCGTACACAGATTTGGCGTAGACTTCAGATCTAGCTCCGTAGAATATACTATCCGCTATTATTCTAATAGTTTTTAAGATGAGGTTGCTCAGGCTTTCCAGTCCTAGAATGTTTAGAGACTTGTTCTGCTCGAATCCCATTTCAAGCCTTCTACGTAGACGTCTAATCAGCTTGTTCAACGCTCCGTAATCATTCACCTCCAGAATGACCGAGGACGCTTTCAGGGAGTTTGTGACCGAGATGGCGTCTCCTAGAGACTTCACGAAGGATGGGTAGCTTTCATCTATCTTCTCTACTTGTTTTATCCATTTTCTCCCAATCTTCCCTACTAGGAGAAGCGGTATACCTGCAGTGATGATGGGTAGAGGTATCGGTGTTAGATTATTGATAATGGGGTTTTCTGAGCTCATGCTCTTGTTTAGCAGGATGAATAAAATTATCGAGAAAGCGATACATGGAATAAAGATTAGTGAATTAAATTTATGGATCATCTTTAGAGAGGGTGGGGCAAGCTCTTCGGTGTGCAGTATAGGGTCAGGCGGTAAAGCCCTAGCCATCAAGAATATTATGGTGGCCAGCGTCCCGGCTATCATAAGTACAGAATAGGTTAATACCTTGTCGACTTCGACACCGTATATCATTGAGGTCAAAAGCATTGAGACGCTCAAAAAAGTTGCAGACGTTAGTAGAGCAGAGTATGCTTCAATATACCTTTTTACTCTTTCTACCGCTCTATCGAATTCTGCAGCACTTGTTTCTAGAAGCTTCTCATACTCGATCTTCATAAAGTTCTCTAAGTCTACCCCCATATTCAAAGAGTATGAAAGTCTCTGGAGGAATTTCTTGATATTATCTTCTCTAATCGTTGAGGAAACTAGCTGGATTGCTTTATGCAGTGTATAGTTCCACCTATTCACTAATAGTGATATCTTGCTAAAGATTGCTGTTAAGTCTCCGAGGGCGTATCTTGATCTTCCCGCTATGTTTATAACATCTCTAGGCGATGAGGTGACAGTCGAGAGAGAGTATAGGTGGATTATCATTATCGAGTAGAAGCCTCTAAGCTTCGCAGATTGTTCAAAATCCTCTATGAAGGCCTTTACCGTCTTCAATAATCGTTTAATCATATTCCTCGATCTCCCAGATTTTTTCTCCTAGACTGATTCGCTCCAGCGTCTCCTCAACACTCCTATTGTAAGTATACTTGATGACTCTCCATATATGGAAATAGTCTAATATGTTCAATCTAGCAAGAGTGGAGAGAAGCTCAGCCCTCATCTCTAGGTCTACATAGATCTTCTTCAAGTCTCTTCTACCGATCCCCTTCATTACGGCTATCTTATTCTCTAGAAGATGGCTACTACCCTCACCTCTAAATTCATGTAGATCCGTACTAGGCTGCCAACTGAACAACTCAATATAATCAAATCTATTATCTTCTGGGTCGTATCCAACTATCTCATTTATCGATAATACCCTCCTCTCTACTTTCCCCGTGCTAGGTATTCTTACAGCACTTTGGACGACTACTGCGTTAAGTATGTCTATGTATGTTTTCGGGATTTCTATAGGAGAGCCTGAAAGTCTTTGGATTAACTTCTCAACACTTCCAGCATGGAATGTAGCAAGTACAGGAGCACCCGTCTGCATCGCCTGGAAAGCCACGCTCGCTTCTTTCCCTCTAACCTCTCCAACTATAATATAGTTTGGCCTCTGCCTGAGAGCTGCCTTCAATAAATCGAATAATTCTATGCTTGAGCTCCCCGACTCGGATTGTCTTGTTACCTCTCTCACCCAGTTATCGTGGGGAACTATTATCTCAGGCGTATCTTCTATGCTTATTATCTTATAGTGGGGATTGATGAACACACATACTGCTCGTAGGAGCGTTGTCTTACCGCTAGCTGTTTCCCCGCAAAACCAGATACTCATATTGTTTTCGAGAAGAATCCATAGGTAAGCTGCGCCTAGAGCACTTATCCCGCCGTACTTGATTATCTGGATTATACTTATAGGTTTATCACTAAATTTCCTGATAGTAAAGTTCGTGCCCTTCATGCTTATATCTTTCCCGAATACTATGTTAATCCTAGAGCCATCCGGAAGGGATGCATCGACGATAGGGTTTCTAAAAGTTACAGGTCTGCCAGTTCTCTCCGAGAGCTTTCTAACAAAATTGTCTAACTCATACTCATCTCTAAACACTATATTAGATTGACAGCTTCCAAAAATCTTATGCTCTACGAAAATTGGGCCAACTCCGTCACAGCTAACGTCCTCGATATACTCATCTCTAATAAAAGGTTCAAGTATTCCCATCCTTATTTTATCCATTATCAATTGATATTCTAAAGACCTGTACGTCTCGTTGTTTACGTATATTCTTTTGTAGCCGCTCTTCTTCTCTATTCTATAATCTCCTGTCTTAAGGCTTCCATCTATCTTGATCGTATTCTTTAGAATCTTCTTCAAGACTTCTTCATGTTCTTCCACAGTTTTGAAGTCTACACTCTCATCTATCTTGGAGATTATTAATTCTTCGACGATCTCCATTATCCTGCATATCTTCTCATTGATAGTTGGCTGGATGACAATATATGATGGTCTCTCTCCCGGCTTCACAGATTTTATATGAATGAATATTGGATCTCCTACAGGGTACAAAATGTTTACTTCTTTAGAGTACCTCATCTCTCGGCTGAGCTGCTCAAAATATTCTGGAAGCTCCTCGCCCTTCCTAGCTAGATTATCTAGGTATCTTGCTAGATGAGGATTCTTTGAAAGAGAATCCTTAAAATTCTTGGCAAGCCTTTCCTCCATGGTCTTGACTATTTGACTCATCCTCTCACGCTTTAGCTCTAGAGAAGGGGAGTACCTTTATCCCGAATGCAGGATCAACATCGAAGCTCAAGGTTATCGATGTCTGCTTCACTGCACCTTTTAATTTTGGGACTTGAAGTATCTTGACTATCCTGTCGCCTATCTCTTTGACCTGTAGTATGAAATGGACGTCCGAGATGCTTCTCATTCTTACAAGCATTTCTTCGCTGAAAGCATATGGGTGAACGGTTACTATCATTGACTTATCCTTTTCCTCTATTATGTTTCTAGCCTCTGTGAAGAAGTTGAGAATATCTTCTTCTTTAGCATGAGTGACCAGGTATGTTAGAGAGTCGATAACGTATAGGTCGAAGTATTCTCTAAGTTTTATAGTGTTCAATATCAGCTCTAGGAACCTTGATGAGAGGAGTTCATCCCATTCCAAGTCTTTAACATGTAATTCGTAGATCTGTAATACACCCTTCAAGTAGTATTCTTTTACCGATAGGCTAATCTCTTCCATCGATTTTAGAAGACCCCTAACCCCAGATTCAGTAGTTATAAAAAGTGTTCTGCAACCACACCTAAGAGCCCCGTAAACATATTGTTGTGCCAAGACACTTTTCCCACTATCATTTGGACCCTCGATCAAGCATAAGAAGGGGATTCTAAGTTCCCCGATCTTTCTATCTAGCTCAGGGTTCATCGCTTTTACAAATCTAGATTTACCAGATTCCTCGCTCAGTTTCTCCCACCTCCTTCGATGCAAGGCACTATCAAGACTGACTCTCCAACAACTGGTTCATCTTTTCTTACCCATGCTTCTATTAGTAGAGCTTCGCCTGGATCCCATAATCCTGATTTAAAATCTCCTGAGACTGGGTTAACCAATTCCGCATGATTACCGTACTCTATTCTTAGTGGGAGCCAACCCTCATCTAAGCTTCTACTTGGATTATATGTAAGCCATTTTACTCTAGTCTTGTTATCGGTTGATCTATATAGAAAGATTACGTCGAGAAGAGGAAAATCTGTTACATGTAGAGGTTTAATACATTTATTCACAAGTTTTAATGATATCGACGTGTTGTCCGGAGAAATCTCTAACTCTCTGATCTCTATTTCTCCCCTATTTCCTAGTGAGCTCTTCTCTAAGTACTGGCTATAGTATATGAAAAGCGATGTATTGTTGGACAGACTGTTTAACATGTATCCAACTAATATGAGCGTAGTTAGCGTAAAGATTACGAACACGGAGAGACTTCCAAGACTAGACATTCCATAACCCCCTACACTGAGAAAAAGTATTCACAGGTTTTTCCATTGAACAGTACTAGCTTGACATTGTAATCTCCTTCAGTAAGTGCTTCGTCTAGATTTGATGTAATCTCTAGTGTCTCAGCAGGATCCCATCTACCATCATCGTCTACGTCATTCAGCAGTCTGTATGTCCAGCCAGACGATGGATCTTCGTGGAGAAGATACTTTACACTATTATATGATATTAGGAGTATCTCTGAAGATTGTATTAGTTGAGGTGATACCTGTTTTGCTCCAGTATTCTTTACCCACAGCTTCACGATATCTGAAGAAATAGATGAATAAGCGAAGACTATTCTACAATCGTATTCTATTTCTTCTTTGATTTTCGCTAGTTGAAGTTTCTGAAGGTCTGCTGCTTGATTCATGTTTGAGATGTAGACGCTTGCTATGGTTGATGCAACGACGATCGATACTATTGCAAGAATTACCTCCGTCATTAATGACCCTACAGGCATGTCACGGCACACCCTCTCTACTCTTAAATTCTCCGAGAGGCTCCTTCAAACCAAACATTAGTAGTATGAAGAACCTATCGTCTACTCTATTATTAGCTAGCAGGCTTATAATGTATGCTGCTGCAACTGTAGAATCTAGAGATAACCGGCTCGGAGAACGAACATATACTTCTCCACCAGAATATTTGAGTAGAAAATCCACTACGTCTATCAGAGAATATATCAGTCTCCTAGGTACAAGTTGACCGGCTATCCTAGAGTTGAGAAACTTTAATACATGTTCCGGACCTAGCAGCTTTATCAGTATCGAACCGCATGCTAGAACATTTAGTAGGTTTACTTGACCTAAATGAGGTTCTTCGAATCTCGATCCTATGCTTTCTCTACCTACATCCTCGAAATCTTGGAGAGGTTCCTGGAAGACTTCTTTTTTACTACTCTTCTTTACGTTTTCTACTTCTTGAGATGCTTGCCTAGGCTGAAATTTTTCAAGGTCTATTATCTTCGCAACGTAGTTGAAGGGGTTTTCCAGCTCCGATATGAGTTGTCTTACGTCCATGAGTGTAGTCTCTAGAGGTCCCTTCATCCTTCTAACTTCATCTTCAAGTTCTCTAAGCCTCTTTTCGAGGAAGCTGTGTTCTTCACGGCTCATCCACTCTTTCCTCCAGAGGAGTTATAAGAACAAATTCACATATTGTGTTCTCATTTTCATCTAGGCACGTTGAAACCTTCTTAATTTCTAACGGCATTTTAAAGAACAGCTCATAATATCTTGAAAGTATTCCTCTATAGAAAAAGTATACGAGAGAAGTTTTGAAGTCTGAGTCTTCTTTAGAGAATTTCTCAAATTCTTTACTATTGATTCTACAGACTAATTCTAGACGACCGTCCGGTCTAAATGCTTTAAGTATAAAGGTATCCTTAACAAGGTTATGTATCTTTAAACAATTGACAAGATACTCATTAGCTTCTTCAAGAGAAGCTCCTCCAGACTTTAAACATGGATGTAGATTGAATAAATCTTCACCGATAGACCTGCCAAAGCTATAAAGCAGAACGTTCGTCAGACCCATTCCCAAGCTACTTTTAACAACGTCTAATATCAGTCCTATCACTTCATTAATGCCTGTGAATGAGAAACCATTACATTCTTTATCCGAATTGAATACGCTCATAATCTCACAATCCCCTCAAAATAATACTAAAAAGATATTTATATATTTTTCTTGAGCTATTTTTGTAAGATAACATTTATATATCAGTATTATCTAAATATTATTGAGAAAAATGTGGTGGAAAACTCAGGTAAGGAGAAAGATGAGTAGACGTGGATTAACAGGCCTAGAGACAGCCATCATTCTAATAGCATTCGTTATCGTTGCTGCTGCATTTGCTTTTGCAGTATTGAATCTGGGATTTGCATCTACTCAAAAAAGTGGTGAAGTTCTAAAAGCTGGATTAGAAGAAGCTACTTCAAGCATAGAGCTAGCAGGCTCGGTGATAGCTACTGGCGAAAAAGCGAGTGATAATAATATGAAGGTGTCCAATATTACATTATATGTCAAGACTGCGGTTGGAAAGAGACCTGTAGATCTCAGTAACAATACTTTGATAATATCTTACATGGATCCATATAAGGTCGTCGACAAACTTACCCATGGAGTACAAGTAGAAGTCTCGGAAATACAGGGTGATGGAGATTCCCTGATAGAGTATGGTGAATCATTTAAGGTCGTAATACATGTTGATCAGATCTACGGAGGTATCGATAACGTCCAGCTAAAGCCTAATGATGTATTCGTAATAGAAGTCAAGCCTCTGGTAGGCGCAGTACTAAAAGTTGAGAGAAGGATACCTCCATCAATCGATCCTGTAATGGACCTAGCATAAGATAAGCCAGATTAATCCACGTCTACTCTAATCCCCTATATTTTTTACCTGCTAAACATATTAAAGAGTTGGAACTAAATTGAAGATCCTTTTATCGTCTCCTAGGATCTCTGGAGTTGGCGGGATAGCTCATCATGTTAGAACGCTTGCTAGGAAACTTCGGGACAAGGGCTTCGTGGTGGATATTCTTTCCGCTGAATACTTGAAGATACCCAGCTTGAAGAATTTAGCTAATCCATTGTATGGGCTCCTCTCATACTTGAAGACCATCACGAAGGAATACGATATCGTTCATGGACATAATCTACCATCTCTTCCAGCTATCCTATCTTCTAGTGGCGGGAAGGTCTTGACTCTCCATGGATTGTACTCCAAGCAGATACGGCTACTTCACGGTCAGCAGCTAGGGTACATGGCTGAAGTCGTTGAAAAAAAGTTTCTGAGGAAGCTAGATGCTATAACAACTGTATCTATGGAGGCCTTGAAATACTATGAGGGCCTCGGGTTAAAGGTTGAGCACATACCTAACGCTATAGACTTGCTAGATCTACCTAAAGACTCTGAGAGAATATGCAGTCCTCAAATAACCTATCTAGGCAGGTTATCTTATGAGAAGGGTGTAGACTTACTGATCGAGACTGCGGCTAGATACGGTCTTAGAGGATTGGTTATTGCTGGAGATGGGCCGCTAAGGAGATTTTTCGAGAAAGCTCATGAAAAGAAGCTACTCACATATCTTGGACCTCTACCTAGGTGGAGAGCGTTGAGAGTCCTCGCAGGCTCTGATGCGGCAATTTTACCCTCTAGACAAGAGGGGATAAGCACGTTCCTACTAGAGGCCATGGCCTTAAAAATACCCGTGATAGCTAGTAAGGTAGGAGGGAACATAGAAATTATCCAAGAAAACGTAGAAGGTATTCTAATAGAGCCGGATGCTGGAGAAATAGCTAAAGCGGCTAGAAATGTTTTGACGAAAACCATCCCAGTAGATAAGATGATCGATAAAGCGTATAATAAGATACTAACACAGTATGAATGGAATACTGTGTTGAAAAAATACCTAAACGTTTATGCAAGAATCCTAGACCTAAAACGCTTTTAGAAGCTGTCTCAGCCAAGGAATTTTCTAGAGGGGCGGCAGTATCCTACTTCAAACACTTAAATAATCCTGCCAAGAATCCATAATTATAGAAGAGGGAAGAACCGATTAATGGATTTTGAAAATCTACATATCAAGGGTGAGAACATAATTGAGTACAGGGCCACCAACTATAAAATATATTGTTGAAGCCAGAATAGAGGTAGATGGCATAGTTGATAGAAATGATATCGTTGGAGCGATCTTCGGTCAAACGGAGGGGTTATTCAGTAGCGACCTAGACCTTAGAGAACTTCAGAAAGCTGGAAGAATAGGTAGAATAGAGATCCATACAAACGCACATGGAGATAAAACAATTGGGAGAATCACCGTACCATCTGCACTGGATAAGTATGCAACAGCCCTGATAGCGGCCATGGTTGAGAGCGTTGATAGGGTAGGACCATACCAAGCTAGAACAAAGATCGAGAAGATAGAAGACGTGAGAGCGGAAAAGAAAAAGAAGATACTTGAAAGAGCCAGAGCGATACTTTATGATTGGGAGAAGAGCAAAATCCCCGAAGACGACCAGCTACTGAAGGAGCTAGAAGAAACAGTACTGAAGGCGAAAATAATAGAGTATGGCCCTGAGAAGCTTCCGGCAGGGCCGGAAGTTGAATTAAGTGATGAATTGATCATAGTTGAGGGACGTGCTGATGTTATAAACTTACTTAGACATGGGTTTAAGAATGTAGTTGCTGTTGAAGGAGTAAAGATTCCTAAAACTATCGAGTCTCTAGCAAGTAAGAAGAAGAAGGTAATCGCATTCCTAGATGGGGATAGAGGAGGAGATATGATACTCAGTGAGCTCATCAGAATGAATATTAAGATAGACCAAGTAGCTAGAGCACCTCATGGAAAAGAAGTTGAAGAATTAACGGGGAAGGAGATATTCGAATCATTTCAGAAAGCTGTCCAAATACAGGAGATATTAAAAAACATGAAGATAAAACCTAAACCAGAAGAGGTAGAAGTACCCTCACAGATAAAGGAGTATGTAAAAGAAGTTGATGGGAAACTAGTATCGATACTGTTGAATGAAGACCTGGTAGAGCTTGCTAGAGTGCCTGTAAGCGAGCTTGCTCAGAAACTACAGGAATTGAAGAATGATGTAAAATACGTGGTCTTCGATGGAATAATAACACAGCGTCTAGTAGATATACTTTCAGACGCTCCTAGAGACGTATACATGATAGGGGTTAGACTAGGAGACATCGTAAATCCATCACCGAGAGTCCACATGTTAATATCCAGTAGACTATAGTATCATACCTTTAATGATGCGATGCTGTCGACTTTCAGAGCATTGAGAGCATTGATGAAAACTTAGGAAAAACTCTCATAAGAGAATGAGAAGATACGGTACATGATGTAAAGTGTTCTAGGATTCGCCATCCTTCTCTATTTCGGAAAGTCTAAGAGGATAACGTAATGTGGCCACTATTCCTCCTAGACCACGTATTTTATCAGAGGCTTCTAAACCATTTAGTATAACTCTTAACTTTATTCTTCCATGTTCAGCTTCGTCAAGTAGAGATGATAACCGCTCGTCTATAATGTTCTCCCATAGGAAGCTCTCCGAGATAAGCACCTTCTCAACAGCCTTCATCTTAGCTGCCTCTAAGACTTCCTTCAACCCTAACGCGACTTTCTCAGGGTTCCCAGACATCTCCCGAATAAAGTTTTCAACTTCTATGGAGTCTTTTACTGGTTTAAGTTCTTCAGCATACTCTCTTAGTTCTCCACTTCTAAGAGCCTCTCTTAGTCCTTCTTCTCTACCCAAGGAAGTATACCCTTTCTTCTTGATCTTCTCCAATACATTCTTTGCATTCTTCCTTCCTAGATACCCAACGAATTTCTCAACGCTAATACTTGAGCCCAATAGGGCTATATCCACATCTTTATCTTCTTTCAGAATACCTTGCATTAGCTTAACCACCTCATCGAATACTTCATACGTTGAGTCCTCAACGAATTCTTCATACATCTTCGTTCTAGAAGGGATGTTCTTAGAGTAGAGCACTCTTAACCCTAAGTTGCTGAACTCTGAGACGGCGACTCCCTCATTGTCTAATGTTATACATATAATCCTTCTACTCCTCCTTCTTGAATAGTTTAGAGAAAAGGAGTAAAGCCTATCGAATCTCTCCCTGCTCTCTATCTTTAACTCTACACCTGGAACTACGTGGACCGTATGATACTTCCCAACTAAGTCTAATTCTCTACTTTCATAGACTATCCGGCCGGTGAAGCTTATTCTCCTAAGTAGAGGATCGACAAACTTTTTCTCAACCATTATCCCAAACGTTACAGACACCCTTTCACTATCAAATCTACCGTCTGCACGCTCTTTCTTGATTTCTCTATTAGTCTCAGAGTACATTACATCTCCTATGCTGACCAGCCTGAAGATATTCAGTAAATCTAGAGTATTCTCGGGAAGTACCATGATAAACCTTTTCAATGGATTGACTTGACGTATAATCAACTCTAGACACCTATAGTCTTCTACTGGATAAAACTCAGAGTAGGCTAATAATAAACATCATGTGTAAGAATGGCAGGTGAAGAGTCGGCATAATCTTCACAGCATTCATCCCGGATAAGAATATCGTGGAGCGGCATCTCAGCTCAAGACATGGGTATCAAATTTTAGACAGGGGTACCGATCATGAAATACCGTTTTGGAAAATTGGTAGATGATGTGAAAGCCGGTGAGAGCGGTATTATATGAGAAGATTTATCTGGATAGTAGCATCCCCTGCGGTTGCACCTTCATCAAACTGATCCGGATAACTGGGCCACCTTAAAGATGGATCTTATCGATTATAGGAGAACTGAAAGCTTGTAGAGGTATTCTTAATAAACTTGTCTGGAGAATAAACTCATGCTGGTGGATTGGAGGTAAAGGTAGTCTACGATGAAGATAGATGGACTCTGTTAAGGAATCTTAGAGATAAGGCTTTAAAGATAATGGATGTGTTGAGTCTGAAAGGGTTAGAGACGATAGTCTACGGAAGTATCGCTCGAGGGGATGTAAAACCTAAGAGTGATGTAGATGTCTTTATACAGTATCCTGTAAGCTCAGCGATACTACAGGTATACTTAGAGGAAAATGGATTCAAAATCTATAGGAAAGTCTTAGTTCAGGCAACTCCAAGCTATGTTCCGAAAGCGTATATCTACTTAGACGAAGAGGAATTAACTTCAATAAGCTTTCCACTAGCTAAGATGAAGAAAGAGGAAATCGAATTCTACAAGCTAGCCGGTCAACTTGACTACAATAGGCTCAGGGAAGGTGGCAGGGTTCCAGGGATAAATAAAGACCTACTGTTCATAGTTCCAGTAGAGGATGGACATATAGAGATGCCTGTAAAAATGAACATAGAGAGAGCTGCAAAGATTATAGGAGTAGATCCTCAGACTATTAGGAATAGAATACGAGTCTTGGAGAAAAGGAGAGAGCATGGTAGAACTGGAGTCTACAGAGAGATAGAAGTATCAAGAGAAGAGAACTTCGAAGACATACTAGATTATCTGAGAGATAGAGACCCAGCACTTAGGAGGAGGCTTAAGAAATACGAGTGAAAATGCTTCGTATAGAAGAGAGTATTCTAAGTGAAGTGTATGTGGAGTTGAACCCTTTTTGCGAGTCTTATTATGTTGTCCTCTAGATAGAAGAAGTCAACTTTAATAAGAATGAGGAGATATTAATTGGAGAATATAGGGATAGGTGTAGAAGTATGGTCGAGAAGAGTGATGACGATTACATGAAGAGGATGACGAATGCTTTGAGAAGTGGGGCCAAGATGCTCTCTGAACACTGTCCTATATGCGGGAGCCCCATCTTCGAGATAAAGGAAGAGCTATGGTGTCTAAGATGTAATAAAAGAGTGGTGAAAGTCAAGTCCGATGAAGAAGTTGGTCAAGCATTATCAGTTTACACATTAACGATTACTGCGTCGACATTAGCGGTAAAGATAGAAGAATTAACAATACTCCTCTCTAGAGCGGTCGAGGTGGACGAAGTAAAGAGACTTTCCGAGACCCTTGAAATATTGCTTAAGACCCTTGAACAAACACTTAAAGTAAGAAAGCTTCTAAGAGAAGAAGAAAGTTAGGAATACACGTATAGTAGCACATATTCCGTCTCCGTAATGGCCACATCAGAACAATAATATCAATTACTTATCTACTACGACACCCAATTGTGGAATATATCTTGAACCAAGTTAAGATTAATATTAAAGAGAGCTAGGAAGACGCAGAAAAATTAGTGAAGAAATCTACATGAATGTCTACCAAAAGTATCGAATGAGTAAGCTGGTGGTATATGTTCCGATATGCTCAAGCTAGGACGTTCAACTATACGTGAAATGTTGAAGAAAGAGCATGTAAGAAGAGTGGCCAAAGTTCATAACCATATTTTGAGTATCTCCATTGACATGTTCAAACCTATCTTTTTAATAAATGATAAGAAGAAGAGGCTTACATGCATGGGTATTAATCTCAAGCTATGCTCTTGATTCGGATTTGGTATTTTTCACATGTAGCTAGCCCGATATACTTTAGAAGATAACTGTTTTCCAGTGGAAAGAGAGGGGTTAGCCAGATTTCCTGTGAAGAAACTCAATATAGCGGCTTTCCATCCTAGAGGAGCTAGAATAAAGCTTCTCTGGCCTTGATACTACAATCCCTTTAACAATCTGTGAAGAGTAGATATCATAGTGGAAAGCTAGAGAAACACTCATCCACCCCACTATTTCCATTGGAGAATATTCAACCATAGATATACCGTATGAAAATACATCTTTGGGAGAATAGTACAAGAGGTACAGAAAATTAATGGATCAGATTCTAAAATCTTTGAAAGAACTATCTGTTGGAGGCTAGAACTTGAAAAAATCTACAATAAGCAAGAATATTCATCTTCAGGAGGCTTATCTCCACTTGAACAAAAGGGGTTTGGAGGATCCTTTACGGGACGTTGTTAATAAGGCTTTACAGAGACCTAAAATCTTCAAAGATAGGCAAGTTATGCGTTCAGATTACATCCCTGGAAATCTTCCTCACAGGTCTGAACATATTAGAAGGCTGGGAGAGATTCTTTCTCCATCTCTACGTTTCTCTAGAGCAAGTAACGTTTTCATCTATGGTAAGACTGGTACAGGGAAGACGGCCGTCGTTAAGTATGTCTTCAAAAGATTTAAGGAGGTCGCCGACCTCGAGAGGTTGCCACTACAGTTCTCTTACATTAACTGTCGTATTGCTGGAACAGAATATCGAGTACTTGCTGAACTATGTGATTCAATCGGTGTTAGAGTACCCTTTACAGGCTTGTCTAAAGCAGAGGTATTCAATAGGTTTAGGAGTTCACTGAAGGAGAAGAACATGTTCTTGATAACATGCTTAGACGAGATAGATGTACTAGTAAAAAATTATGGAGACAATCTCCTATATGAATTGACTAGAATTAATGAAGGCTTTGAGGCTGGAGGATTAAATCTTGTCGGTGTATCGAATGACCTCCACTTCAAAGAGCTACTAGACCCAAGAGTACTGAGTAGTCTAAGCGAGGAGGAACTCGTCTTCCATCCATACACTGCACTAGAGTTAGTCGACATACTGATGGAGAGAGCGGCCATGGCCTTCTATCCTGAGGCGGTCCCAGAAGAAGTAATCAGACTGTGCGCTGCCCTCGCAGCACAGGAGCATGGAGATGCTAGGAGGGCTATAGATCTACTAAGGGTTGCAGCCGAGATAGCTGAGAGGAGCGGGGCCTCTGTGGTCGAAGAAAAACATGTTAGGTTAGCTCAGAACATGATTGAGAGAGGTAGAGTTTTCGAAGCATTATCTACACTTCCGCTTCACAGCAAGCTTGTTCTGACATCCCTATATCTCCTAGCGAGAAATAATGTGCAGAACTCTATGTCGGGATTACTCTACGAAGCCTACCGTCAAGTATGCTCTCTATTAGGTATAGAACCGTTAAGTGATAGAAGAGTTAGCACGCTTATATCAGAACTCGATATGCTAGGTGTTCTCAAAAGTGAGGTTGTAAGTATGGGCAGGTATGGTAGGTCTAGGAAGATAACACTCATGACATCAATTGACGAAATTGAACAAGTGTTAGAGAACGACGACCTCCTTAAAACTATCTTGAAAGATGTGAAAAACCTATATACCGTCAAGAAAGAAGCCTCTACTAAGTAGTACTCTATAAATTCCAGTTTTATACAGGTGTGTTTATAAGTGTACATGTCCGTTGACATGGAGTGGCAAAACATCTTAATACGGTAATGGAATATTCTTAGTCTAGTCACGCTGTGTTCTAGGATGGTGTAAAGGACTTGGAGTATCTCAGGAGGAGGCTCGTCGAAGAAGCTTTAAGAGAAGGATATAATCTAACTTCAGAGGCCATATCTATACTTGAATCACAGCAGAACCCTCTGGAGACGCTTAGATACATTATCAAGTATCTAAGGACAAGTAGACCAGAAGTAATAATAGTTGACTCTAGCCACCTCAGAGAAGTAGGTTTAAAGGTTGTCGATGCTGGGTATGCCGTCTCAGATATAGTGATTGAGAAAGCTCCTCTAGAAGAATGGATTCCGAAAATCGAAGTCGATGAAAGATTTCTAAGACATTACAAGATTAAAGGAGAGATAGACGAATTCCAAAACTATTTTAAGAATAGGTACATGAAGATCAAAAGTATTCTAGAGAAGAGGGGAGAACATTTCTCGAGGATAATCGACCTATTGAAGAATCCTAGGGGTAGTGAGGCCACATTAGCGGTAATACTGTTGGAGAAGATAGAGAAAGAGCAGTCGATAATACTTCGAGTTGAGGATGATACAGGTACAGCTAGACTCATGGCCCCTAAAAGAGACCTTGAGCTAGCTAAGAAGGCTGAAAGACTCGTAGTTGACCAAGTCTTCGGAGTCAGAGTCTCCAAGATAGATAATACCTTTATCGTTAGAGACGTCTTCATGCCAGATGTACCCATTAAGTGGAGGAATGTAGATGAAGAAAGTATTCCCGAAGTCTATATCGCTTTAATCTCAGACCTTCACATAGGCAGCAAGAAGTTTAGAAGAGATTTGTGGGAGAACTTCCTAGACTGGTTAAGCAACTCTCGTGACCCGGAAGTAAAAAGACTTAGATACCTGGTCGTAGCGGGAGACATCGTTGATGGAGTAGGAGTCTTCCCGAAGCAGGAGAAAGAGCTTGAACATACTTCGATTACGCAGCAAATAGAAGAAGCGGCTGGTCTCTTCTCAGAAATACCTAAAGAGATCAAGTTGATAATCTCCGTTGGAAACCATGACCCGGTGGTGAGGGCTCTCCCCCAGCCTCCTCTACCTGACAAGCATAGAAAGAAGCTGGAGAAAGACCGTGAATACATATTCGTAGGTAACCCTGCATATATCAAGGTTGAGAATAGAAGTCTACTCGTATATCACGGTCAAAGCCTAGACGATATTATACAGTATCTCCCAAACATATCCTACTCTATGCTAGAAAGAGAGATCAAGAATGTTCTAGAAACCTTAATTCAATGTAGACATCTCGCACCTATATATGGCGAGAACACGCTTATCCTACCCACTCAGGAAGACTTGCTAGTCATAGAAGATATTCCAGATATACTACATACTGGTCATGTACATGTTGCATACACTGGAAACTATCGTGAGGTAGTCTTGGTTAATAGTGGTACATGGCAGGAGCAGACAAGTTATCAGAGAGAAGTAGGCTTAGAACCGACAGTGGGAACAGTAGTCTTGTTAAACCTGAAAACGCTATCTGCCAAATTGAAAAAGTTTATGTAGAGGCGTAACAGCCAGTCTTACTTCCTGAAAACTATCTCTACGTAGCTTGTATCTGGTTTTATCTTCTTGAATGGTGTACCTACTCCTTCATAGAATTTTGTAAAGAACTCGTATAGATGAAGCCTCAGAGATTGGATGAACACCATTAGCCCCTCTAAGGCCATGATCCCGAGGTTGCCGATTATAAGTATGGGTAGACTGGTCAATCCGAGTGCATGCCATGAAGCGTTCAGCAACATCAATAAAGCTGTGTGAACTAGGAACAGCACTGTTATCCTAACATAGCTAAGACTATTGGACATGAAGTGGATGATGTTCTCCAACACTTCTAGTAGTCCTCCCCCCATCAATCCGACTATCCCCCCTTTCTTCTGGATGATTCCTTCTATAATGGCTCTACCCAAGATTATTATGAACATGCTTGATACTGCTCCACCGATAGCGATTGGTGCAAGAGTTTTCGTAGGTATGCCGAGGTATGGTACAGGGTTTTCTGAAGAAGTTAATGTAGCCATATCTCCACCTGCTCCGAAGAAGCATAATGCGAAAAGTATGCCGAAAAGATACATTGTTATCGTTGGAAGCTTACCGGTTAATGCCTCAACGTACTCTCTATGTCTTAATGCTTTCCTAAAGCTTAGAGTATATCCTATCGTTAGATGCGTGGCCCCTAGGAATAACGTGAACTGAATAAGCTTGAGGACTTCAGACATGTTGAACTGGGTTGTCTCAGCATGTTCTTCAACCAGATGGAGTACTTCAGGCTTAGGGAATGGGAAATGTATCTTGAATCCGAATGCCTCTCCAATTATGAATCCCGCTATAGCCGCAGATAATCCTAAGATAGTGAGGAGCTTAGCCCATTCTCTGAGGCTGCCCTTAACTCTCCTATACATGTATAGACCGAACAATGCTAGCACGAGGCCTTGGCCTAAATCTGCAAACATTATACCGTAAAATATTGAGAAGAATACTGCTATGAATGGTGTGGGGTCGATTTCATCGTTTCTAGGATATCCTTGGATCAATGTAATGTTCTCGAAGCTCTTAACTACGCCTTTATTGTTTAAGAGGGTTGGAGCATGATGCTCATGCTTCTCCTCCTCGAAGAATACTCCATATCTTTCCCCAAACCTTGATTCGAATTGTTTCTTCATATCTCTAGGAATATATCCATTTATGATTCTAAACCTCTTCAGACCGCTTTTTCTCCCAAGCCTATCTAGAAGTTCTTCGACTACACGTACAGCCTCTCTCAAAGCCACGATTCTTGGTCCAGCTTCTTCTTTAATCTTCTCAAGTTCTTCTTCGGCCTTCTTTAATTCTTCTTCCAGCCTCTTCTTTTTCTCAACAACTAGATTATACGCCTCATTGAGATCCTGTGGAAAATCTGAGGGTATGGTGAATGGCTTGATGCCGAATCCTCTTAGAACTCTATCGACTTTTTCTTCATCC
Source organism: Candidatus Geocrenenecus huangii (assembly GCA_023268155.1). GTDB lineage: Archaea > Thermoproteota > Nitrososphaeria_A > Caldarchaeales > Wolframiiraptoraceae > Geocrenenecus > Geocrenenecus huangii. The sequence goes on along the minus strand of JALNKM010000002.1, from coordinate 181,783 downwards.
TCTCTCATGGATACTATTAGGAGACCTGCTAGATTTTTACTCACCGGAGCATCTATTACGTAGGATGCAGGTAGACTTCTCTTAATCTCGTTTATGGCCCCCGCCTCAGCTACCGTGAAGACGACATAGAATCTTTTGAGCTTCTGGATCCTAGCGGGATCTATGTCGAAGTTGAGCAGAGTCTTTAAGGTTGAATAAAGTGTTTCCAACTGTTTAAGTTCTTCTCTATTTCTTCTCTGAATCTCCATGGAATCCTTAGCTTGGCGTATAAGTGGCTCAGCATCGTTCTCCAGCTTCCCCACCAGGTCTTCAACATCTTCAACCTCTATCTTCTCTTTTTGGACGCGGTATTTCCCAACAAGTTGAACCAGTATCCCGGCTTCTACAGATATGTTGAGTGAAGATATCAAGGTATCGAGCTCTAGACCGAGTTTTCTCAAATCATCATGGACTTTTACTATCTTCTCATCTAGCCCTGTTTCTTTTTCCTCAACGTGGAACCATTCAAAATCATAAAGTTCTCTAATAACCTCGGTAATCTTATACTCTGGAACTATCACAATAGTCTTCACAAGCTCGGTTAATCCCAAAGAGGATCTCCCTTGACCTTCTAAAATCGTTAAAATGATTGCACAATATAAACGCATCTTATAATGGAAATATGAATCTTCAATAATTCCCCCGTTTGACATGTCTGTGAAGATGGTCGAATTGATGGATCTGGAGACAATTATAAGTTTTCCCCATTCTGGCGCTTCATTCATAATCGAAGCTGAGCATCGACGAGGAGAGTAGCATGCATATAAAGAATCCATAAATATAGATAATTGGATTCTGAGAGATGCTGAGATGTCTTGAAGGTAGTAGCTATTGGAAGTAAACCGTTTATTTCAGGTTTTAGGCTCTCAGGTGTTGGAGGCATAGAAGTTAGTACACCCGAAGAATTAATTAAGGAAGTCGAGAGAAGCATAGTTAAAGGAGACGTCGGCTTAATAATACTAGATGAAGACCTGTCTAAATATGTTAGAGATAGATTAAATAGGATTAGAGCTGAAAGACCAATCCCGCTAATATATGAGTTGTCCGGGATTAAACTCGGAAAGGAAAAAATAGATTATAGGGCAGCTCTTAGAAAGATTCTGGGAGTCTAGCTTCTCTACTTACTCATCGGTGAATGATATACGTAACAATATAAATTGTAGTGTTGTAATACAGGTTTGAGGAGCGTGTAGCATATTCTATGAGTGGCTTAGCTAGAGTAATAGATGAAGTTGCTGAAAAAATTATAGAAAGGATTGAATCTTCCTTCCAGGAATTATCGGGAGAAGTCAGGAAGCTTATCGAGAATGAACGTGGAGAAACCTTGAAGATCGTTGATGAGATGGTCGAGCAAGCTGATAAGAGAAGTGAGATGATAAAATCTAGGGTGCTCAGCTTGAGTCAGGTAAAGATTAGAGGGAGGAAACTCGAGCAACTGGAAGAATGCGTAGATGAAGTAATCAAGGAGGTCTTAAAAGTAATAAGAGAGAAAGCGTCTAGAGGAGAACTAGACGAATATCTTGAGAAAATGCTTGAGGAAGCTGTAGACATAGTTAACGCTAGAAAAGTGAAAGCATACACTAACACTCTTCTCAGAGAGAAGTTGAAGAAGTTTTCAGAGAAGGTATTAAGCGAGAGAGGCATCGAGGTAACCATTCAAGAAGAGCCCGTTGAGACAGTATTCGGAGTCATAGTTAAAAGCATAGACGACCTAGTCAGCTACGATAATACAGTCGAAGCGAGACTAGAGAAGATGAAGCCGCAGATAAGAAAAGCAGTGGCCACACTTATATCATAGATAGAGGGCAGTATAGAAATTCTTAATTAATTCCGTAAAGAAGGTTTGAGTAAAATGAGTGAACGGAGATTGAAGCATAGGAGTAGTGTTCTTACGGAAGGCATAGAACGTGCTCCGCATCGTGCTCTTCTAAGAGCTCTCGGCTTATCAGACCGGGAATTCTCTAAGCCCATGATCGGTATAGCTAATTCATGGAACGAGGTAGTCCCGGGCCACATCCATCTAGACAAGATTAGTAGGAAGATTAAGGAAGGTGTAAAGGATGGTGGAGGAACCCCACTCGAATTCAGCACTATAGCTGTATGTGATGGCTTAGCGATGGGACATGAAGGTATGCGCTTCAGTCTCGTCAGTAGAGAGGTGATCGCAGATAGTGTTGAAATAATGGTCGAAGCACATAAATTTGACGCGTTCGCCGCTCTTTCAAGCTGTGACAAGATTGAACCTGGCATGATGATGGCTATCGCCCGTCTAAACATTCCATCGATATTCTTGAACGGTGGACCAATGTGTGCAGGAAAACTAGGAGATAAGAGATTAAGTACGGGAGAAGTATTCGAGGCCGTTGGAAGATACTTTACGGGGAGGATGACTCTAGAAGAATTAAAGCTTATCGAGAGATATGCTTGCCCAGGACCAGGGTCTTGTGCTGGACTGTATACTGCCAACACTATGGCCATACTATTTGAAGCGCTTGGAATGATTCTTCCAGGAGTCTCAACTATACCTGCCGTAGACTCGAGGAGGCTTGAAGCAGCATACAATACAGGGCTGGCTCTCATGAATATGCTTGAGGTAGGCTTGAAACCTCGAGACATCCTCACGTTTGAAGCATTTGAGAACGCTATAGTTGTTGACGCGGCTATGGGTGGATCGACGAACGCCATCTTACATCTCTTAGCTATAGCTAGAGAAGCAGAAGTAAAGCTCACGCTAGATGATTTTGATAGATTAAGTAGGAAGACGCCCTACATCGTAGACTTGATCCCTGGAGGAAGACATCCTGTAGAAGACCTCGATAGAGTTGGAGGTCTACCAGTAGTAATGAAGAAGCTTCTACATTCAGGGCTTATAAACGGTGAAGCGTTAACAGTAACAGGAAAAACAGTTAAACAGAATCTAGAAGAATTCCAGCCTCCGGTAAGAGAAACAGGCGATGTAGTTAGAGAAACATCTAACCCGATCTCCAAGCATGGGTCTATAGTGATCCTGAGAGGCAATCTAGCGCCTGAAGGAGCAGTGGTGAAGATAAGCGGTGTAAAGTATCTAACCCATAGAGGCCCAGCCAAAGTATATAATTCAGAAGAGGAAGCGTTCAAGGCAGTAATAGATAGGGAGATAGAGCCGGGAGACACCGTAGTAATAAGGTATGAGGGGCCACGTGGAGGGCCAGGTATGCGGGAGATGCTCTCGGTTACAGCAATACTCGTCGGTCAAGGCTTGGGAGATAAGGTAGCGCTAGTCACAGATGGAAGGTTCTCGGGGGCCACGAGAGGATTAATGGTCGGACATGTATCTCCTGAGGCAGCAGTCGGCGGCCCAATAGCAATTCTAAGAAATGGAGACACCATCATAATAGACGTTCTAAATAGGAGGATCGACGTAGAATTGGACGAGAAAGAGATAAAGGAAAGACTTTCAAAATGGTCTACCGCGAAACCAAGATATACCTCGGGGATACTTGCAAGATACTCCAAATACGCTCTCTCATCATCTCTCGGAGCAGGCTTAGAATAATTATCTTCTAAGAACCTTAGCTGAGGCCTGACTAACCTTATCTAGATACTCTTTCAAAGTGTATACTCTGAGGATTCCGTATATCTCTGAAGTGAACTTGAGGAGCGGCGAAATATACTCTCTCAATATCGTCTTTCCTTCTTCCTCCACGTAGAATTCTATTCTATCTTGGTCGACGTATGGTAAAGGAGGGATATACGGTGTATCTATCCAGACATATTTATTGGAAACTCCTGCCTCTTCAGCGATCAATTCTTCAATATTCCTTATTGCTTCTGCACTCCTAATCAATTCTAGATGCTCTTTTCTCTCGTGAGCTCTATACTCGTATGCAACCTTCGGTAGGACCCTGCTCTCTATTCTTCTAATTACTTCTCTGGTTTTCTCATTCTGACGCATTAGACACCATACAGTAAGGTCATCGTAGCCTAAATATTCTTCCACACTCATTTGGGAGAAGTCGAGGAGGTCTCCAAGCATCTTAACGCCTCTTAGAAACATTGTCTGAGCAGCTCTAACAGTATGATGAAAGTATATGTTTACGAAGCTTTGGTATCTCGCTATAGCTAGCTCTTCTAGTACTCCTAGAGCCCTAGTGCTTAACGCAACCTTGCCGTTGACAAGCCTACTCGTATATATTATCCTAGCAATATCTATTACACCGTAGAATGCACCTGTGAAATAAGAATCTCTAAGTAGGAAATCTAGCTTATCAACATCTACAGGCCCACTAATAATGCTTCCGAGAGGATCTTCTTTCTCAAGAACTCTTTTAACATCTTTAACTGATACTCCGCATCCCTCAATAGCGTTAGAAACCTCATTATCTCCCAATATTCTTAAAGTCATATCTTCATGGCTTATCCCCTTCTCTCTAAGCAAGGCTTCTAGGAGATGTGAGTAAGGTGTATGGCCTATGTCGTGGACTAGCCCTGCGATAGCTAGGACTTGAAGCTTATACTCATCGAGTCCAAGTCTTTCTCCAAATATCCTGGCTAGATGCATGCATCCAAGAGAATGGTCGAATCGAGTATGCCTAGCGCCAGGATAAACCAGGTAAACGAAGGGCAGTTGACTTATTCTCCTAAGCCTCTGAAAAGCCGCTGAATCAACGATCCTCAACATATCTTCGTCTAGAATAATGTATCCATGAACAGGGTCTTTGACCAGTTTAGATCGATCCATCTCAGACCAACAAATAATCAGCTACAGAAGGTATAAAAGAATACTGCACCGTTTGATGAGAATGCTGAAGAAGATGTTGATGGGATATATGGAGAACATTCGCTTAGAGACGATATCCGTGGAGGAAAAAATTATATTAGCATCCAAGCAGATAAATAAAATATGGTTAAAGGTGGTTTTGTAGGAAAAATTCTTAGAGTTGACTTATCCCGTCAAAAGATATGGTTTGAACCTCTGCCCGAAGATCCTATACTCAGAAAGTTTGTTGGATGCTGGGGGCTCGGCTTAAAGCTTCTCTATGATATGTGTCCTCCGGGAATTCACCCGCTAGAACCTAGCAATCCACTAATATTTATGACTGGGCCGCTTACAGGGATACCAGGTATCCCAGCGGCTAATAACACTACTTTGACTACTCTTAATGGGGATACTGGATTCACAGCTGGTAGGTCTCATACACATGGATGGTTTGGTCCAAACCTAAAATTCGCTGGGTACGATGGGATAATAATAACTGGTGCTTCTGATGAGTGGGTCTATCTCTGGATCAATGATGGTGAAGTAGAGCTTAGAGATTCTAGTAAATTCCTGGGAAAAGACACTCATGAAACAGAAGATTTAGTTAAGCAAGATGTCGGTGAACCTAAGGCGAGTGTTGCAGCTATTGGGCCTGCTGGCGAGAACCTATGTCATGGTGCATTAATCGAGAATGACAAGAACCACTCGTTCTCTCATTCTGGTGTAGGACGTGTTATGGGCAGCAAGAAGCTTAAAGCTATAGCTGTCTATGGAACGGGGAGGGTCCCAGTATATGATGAAGAAAAACTGAGAGAAGTTGCAAAGATGTGGCATGAAAATTTATTCAAGAGCGATGTAGCTAAAGGCTTAGCGAGAGGAGGAATACCAAGAGACGAATACAATTATGCTAAATCCATGTCGATAACATCCGCTAAAAACTTTCTAGAAGTGAGTCCACCACAATGGGGCGTGGGAATGTCTAAACACAAGATAACTCCTAAGCCTTGCTTCGCTTGCCCGATAGCATGTAGCTATGATATAGAGATAGTTGAAGGACCTAAGAAAGGATATGTAGCAACACCCGCAGGCGGAGGAGAAAATCTTGAGGGAGCAGCATCGATAGTAGGAGTATATGATAGTAACTGGGTCTTCTACTTGATAGATCTATGCGATAGACTCGGATTCGAATCCAGCACGATAGGATGCACTATAGCACTATGCATAGAATGCTATGAGAAAGGTTTACTGAAGAAAGAAGAAATAGACGGTATAGAACTGAGATGGGGAGACCCTGAACTAATAGATAGGCTCCTACATATGGCTGCGAAGAAAGAAGGAAAAATAGGTAAACTACTCGCTCTAGGACCTAAAGGTGCAGCAGAGTATATAGGTGGAGATGCATGGAAGTATACCATACATGTTAAGGGGACAGGCATGAATCTACATGATTGGAGAGCGGCCATGGGCATAATGCTTGGGCAGATAGTGGGTGGAGGATCAGGATGGCCAGCTCCTGCAGCTGATGCATGGGCTACGGAACCGGACGTAGGTTACCCAGAGTATGAAGACCCGGTCAATCCAAGGCTTAAACCGTTAGCGGTAGCTAAGACGTGGCCTAAGAAGTATTGGGATGACTGTAATGGTACATGCTGGTTTGCCACATGGGGTGTGCCTGGAGCATTAAGATTTACTTCAGGAGCGGTGGCCGCGGCTACTGGATGGGACTTCACTGCTGAAGAGGCATTACAAGTAGGTGAAAGATTAGTACATCTAGAGAGAGTATTCAATGTAAAACATGGATTAACAGTAGAAGATGATACATGTGTTCCACCCAGAATAGTTGAGGCTCCACCTAGTGGTAAAGCTGCAGGCAAACCCATGGCCCCGTATGTAGAGTGGATGGTTAAAGAAACCTATAGGCTTCTAGGATGGGATGAGAAGACGGGTAAACCATTAAAGAGCACGTTAAAGAAAGCTGGGCTAGAAGAGTACATTAAAGATATCTGGTAGGAATAAACCCTAAATCCATTTTATTTTTCAATAATCTTTTCTTCATGGATCTCCGTTGGAGGACCTGCATCATGGCTTTACCTCTTGAAGAAGTTAGGGTACTGGATTTCACAAGAGTTATGGCCGGCCCCTTCGCAACGATGCTCCTAGGAGATCTAGGGGCAGACGTCATCAAGGTTGAACCTCCAGGTGGAGACGATACTAGAGGTTGGGGGCCACCATGGATAGGTGGAGACTCCGGATATTTCATGAGCGTTAACAGAAACAAGAGAAGCATAATCATAGACTTAAAGAAGCCTGAGAGCTGGAAGATAGTAAAGAAGCTGGTTAAGAAATCCGACATAGTAGTAGAAAACTTTAGACCCGGGGTAGCAGAAGAACTAGGCATAAGCTACAGTAGGCTCTCACAGATAAACCCTAGAATAATATATTGTAGCATATCGGGATTCGGGCAGAGCGGGCCATATCGTGATAAGCCTGGATACGACTTGATCGCTTTAGCGATGAGCGGGCTCATGAGTATTACTGGAGAGCCCAAGAGGCCTCCGGTGAAATTTGGTGTACCGATAGCAGACCTGACCACGGCGTTGTTCGCGGTCATCTCAATACTCTCAGCACTCTACTGGAGAGAGAAGACTGGTAGAGGCCAATACATAGACATGGCCTTACTAGATGTCCAGATCCTACTCTTAACTCATCAAGCATTCAACTATTTCGCAACAGGTACGGAGCCTGAGAGGATGGGTTCAGCTCACCCAAACATCGTTCCATACCAAGCATTCCAAACTGCTGATGGATACATCGTGGTAACGGTTGGAAGCGAGAAACTATGGGAGAAATTCTGTAAGGCTATAGGGAGACCCGACCTCATGGAAAACCCCAAATTTAGAACAAATGCTGATAGAGTAATCAATAGAGAAGAACTCATAGAGGAATTAAGCAGAATCCTCAGATCTAAACCTACAGACTTCTGGCTAGAAGTATTGGAGAAGGCTGGGGTACCAGCTGCGCCTATCTTGACCGTTGGTCAAGCATTAAATGACGAGCATGTAAAATATCGTGGGATGGTAGTCGAGGTGCAGCATCCAGAAGCAGGCTTCATCAAGATGCTTGGAACACCATTCAAGCTATCTGAAACACCTGGTAGTCTCAGAACTCCCCCGCCGACAAGGGGTCAACACACATATGAGATACTTAGAGAGCTAGGCTTCACAGATGAAGAAATAAGAACACTGAAGAATAAGCATGTAGTGGAATGACATCAATGCTAGGCTATGGTACGTCTGGTTATTAAGCTAGGGGGGACTCATGCTTTAAGTGTTCCCCGACAACTCTGACTACTTCATGGAATACCTCTCCAATATTTTTCGAAGCGTCGATTACTATCAAACCATCTTCTTCAGCCAGCCTCAAGTACTCCTCTCGAACCCTTTCTAGGAAGCTTTCTTCTTCAAATCTCGTCCTATGTCTTCTAATCCTACTCAACCCGACCTTCGGCTCAACATCTAAGAGGAGCGTCAAATCAGGTTTACGAGCAAACTTATTTATTTCTCTAACCCATTTCCGTTCCCCCGTCGTTACGGTCTGATATGCTAGAGAAGAGTAAACATATCTATCTGAGACGACTACGTAGCTCTTCTCGAGATATGGTAGGATAATTCTATTCAAATGCTCCAGTCTATCTGCAGCGAAGAGCAATGCCTCAACTCTAGAGTCTACATCTCTCCGCTTAACTATACTCTTCAATATTCTACCTACAGCTCCATTAGTAGGCTCTCTGGTATACAGAGACCGTACACCATGTTTGCTTAACCACTTAACTAACTTCTTGGAATGAGTTGTCTTCCCGCTTCCATCTATCCCCTCGATAGATATGAAAACTCCGCCCCCCATAATATACCGAACAGAAGTAGCTATCCAGATATTTTAGAATTCTAATCCTAGGATCCATTACTTCCATTAAATCCGTTGATGAAAAGTTTGCCTAGACCTGCCCTCTCTTTAAATTCCCTGTCTTCCCTCAATGCATCCAGAAACTCGTCTAGAGGTGTACGAGCTACACATACGTATGTGTCTGCCGCACCATAGTATACAAGAAGTTCTCTATCTCTTATCGCGGCCCCACACGTGTATGTAACGCCTGGCTTAAACCCAGTATACTCATAATGTTGGTCGGGTTCGATAACTGGAAAACTCGAAACATAGAGTACTTCTTCAGGCTTATCTAGGTCTAGAAGCATAACGCCTATCTTGTACTTCCATGGCTCTCTCTTACTTAGTCCATGATAGAATAGGAGCCATCCTTCATCTGTTTTTATCGGTGGTGCTCCAGGACTCTTAATTCTTTCCTCCCATCCATTAGAGTTAGAGTATGGTGTATAATGACTTTCTATGTATTCTCCGTCGTTGAACTCGAGTTTATCCAGATAGCATATCCGGATTCTAGGAGAGATGCTGTGCAGTATAGCATATCTCCCATCAATCTTCTCTGGAAAGAGTACAAAATTCTTATGAACTTCGTTTGGCTTTGATATTATTTTCTCCTCTCTCCAATTCCATCTCCTATTTACGAAATCATCCATAGGTATAGATGTTAAGCCTACTCTCAGCCCATCTGGCCCGAAAGCATTATACGTCATATAGACCTTGTTATCTTCTTTCATCACAACTATTCTAGGGTCTTCGCATCCACCATATCCTCCACCTGAAGGAGACGGATTATATGAAAGACTACTCATCTCACGTTGATATATTGGGTAAGGTAGCCGTTCATCTACTTTGAACCCATCACTTGAAACGGCATACCCAAACCTAGATATTCCGTCAAAACCGATAGCTCTATAAACTATGTGGATCTTCCCATCTAGAAGAAGAATTCCTGGATTGAATGTTTGATAAGCTTCCCAAAAATTCTCAAGCCTAGGTTTAACTATCGGGTTAACTGGAGACTTTGTCAATAATAGCTTCTTTCCAAAAGCTTTCCACTCATCAATTCTCGGAATACTTTCTGCAACGGTCTCTACTACTAATGTCTGCTCAGAAGTTCTACTCTGCAGCTTCTCAGTCTTTCTCCGAGTTATATGTGGCTTCCTTGAAAAGCAACGAGTCCTTAGTTTTCCTGCCGAAGTTTTCTGTCTTGATTTTCTAGACCCCCTAGTTTTCATTTTTCGACTTTCGCCTCATGCTTTCACGTCAAACATTATTCTACATATACAAAAACTTTTTATAAAGACTCATATAAAATATACACATTCAGATCAATTTATGTGCTTATAATCTGGAATAATATCTTAACTATTATAAGGGTGGAAATGTTAGTCTTCTAGAAATACGTATATAACGATCATCAATCTATGTATAGAGTATTATATGAGGAGAAATAGTCGTAATCCTATACTTTATCCTGTAAGAGAGCATTCATGGGAAGCATACGCAGTCTTTAATCCATCTGTAGTTAAGAAGGGTAGATATTACTACATGATCTATCGTGCTGTTTCCTCCTCTGATTTATTGAAGAGGCAGGGGTCAAGCTACAGCTCAATAGGTATAGCTAAAAGTAGAGATGGAGTACACTTTTATGAACGTAGAAGATTCATCGTCCCTGAGAAAGATTGGGAATTATTCGGATGCGAAGACCCTAGAGCAACATATCTAGAAGGTAGATTTTACATCTTCTATACAGCTATATCTACTCTCCCACCAACAGCTGAAGGAATTAGAGTCGGAGTAGCAATAACCAGAGACTTAAAACAAATCGAAGAAAAATATCTAGTAACTTCCTTTAACGCTAAAGCCATGGCCCTCTTCCCAAAAAGAATTAATAAGAAACTCACAACAGTACTCACGGTCCACACAGATAAGCCTCCAGCATACATCGCTGTAGCTCAGTTAAGCGATAATCCATCTAACTGGGTCTACGAAATGGATGAATGGTATCGTGAACTCACCGATCACATACTTACACCTGATCCTAGAAGATCACAGTTAGACCATATAGAAGTTGGAGCACCGCCCATAAAACTAGATGATGGTTGGCTCTTAATATACTCCTACATACAGAACTATTTCTCACCTAAGATAGAAGATAGAGTCTTCGGAGTAGAAGCGCTCCTCCTAGATCTAGATGATCCGAGAAAAGTAATCAGGAAAACTAGCTATCCATTTATTGTTCCAGAAGAATTATATGAAAAATATGGAAATGTGCCTAACGTAGTCTTCCCAACATCCGCTATTCTGAGGAAAAATACCATAAGAATATATTATGGTGCTGCAGATACCACGTGTTGCCTATTGACATCCAAGGTCAATGAAATTACTAAAATCATGGATGGAGGAGCAAATGAGATTTTTGAAAGATGTCCCTGGAACCCTATCATAACCCCTGATCCTGAACATGATTGGGAGAGTTTATGTACGTTCAACCCGGCAGCAATAGAACTTGAAGGAAGAATCTACATTTTATATCGAGCTCTATCAAGTGACAAAACATCATCGATAGGTTTAGCAATATCAAGAGATGGATTCAACATAGATGAAAGACTCGATAAACCAGTATACGTTCCACGCGAGAAGTTCGAGATGAAGCTCACTCCAGGGCATTCAGGCTGTGAAGACCCTAGAGTAATAAGATTAGACGATAAACTATATATGTTTTATACAGCCTACAATAATGTTCATCCACCCAAGGTTGCATTAACATGGATATATGTAGACGACTTCCTAGAGATGGATTGGAGGTGGGCCACACCAAGGATAATTTCGCCACCAGACACAGACGATAAGAATGCATGTATAATCCCAGAAAAGATCAACGATGCATACTTCTTTATTCATAGAGCAGGAGGTATACACATGGGATACGACTATATCAGAGACTTTGAATCGATCAATATAAACGAGTTGTTAAGCATAACTCTTTTATCACCGAGGGTTGGAATGTGGGATGGAAAGAAGGTTGGCCTAGCAGCTCCCCCTATAAAGACTGAGATGGGATGGCTAGTATTCTATCATGGCGTCTCACATGATAATGTCTATAGAGTCGGAGCATTCTTACTAGACTTGGAGACACCTGAAAAAATTATAGGCAGAGCACTTAACCCACTTCTAGAACCAGTAGAATACTACGAGAAAGAAGGATACGTGAAAAACGTAGTATTCCCATGTGGTGCAGTAGTAAGAAACGGCATGGTCTATCTCTATTATGGTGGAGCAGACACGTATGTATGCGTAGCGAGAGCAGAATTAAAAGAAATACTCTCAAGAATCATTTAATATAAAAATTAGGGTTAAATGATTCGAGAATAGAAAATCAAGATAAGAATCTCAGATTGTTAAATGATGGGCAATATCTTCAAATTCTCCTAACCATTATCAAAGACTATAGTGTAATGCTTATATAAGAATAACCTGGATTTTTTTTGACATCGATGCAGACTGTACAGGTTAGAGTTAGTAAATGGATTGCTGGAACTTCTCTTCTAGCTTCAACAGCAATACTCATGTCCCTCCTCCGTCTCAGATTTCCATATCCTCTTCTCCCCTTCCTTAGCTTCGATCTTGCAGAAATACCCGCAGTCCTCGCATTGTTGGCCTTTGACTTCAAGTCGGGTTTTACTGTAGCTGTAATTCACTGGATAACATTAAATTTTGGTAGGCCGTTTCACGCAATCATAGGTCCATTAATGAAGTTGATTGCAGTAATCTCGATGCTGATAGGTTTCAAGATAATCTTCAGCAAGCCTAACCTAACCCTAAATAAGAGAATCCTTGGATACATGATTATTTCTGGAAGCCTCATAAGAATAGGATTAATGTCTCTAGCGACTTTTCTCTTATATTACGTGATCTTCCCCGAAATCTATCTTCCCACCTCTACACAAGTATTGAAAAATATTTTAGGAATAGAACTTGAATCGACTCTTCTAGTTGGAGTGGTAACAGTAGTCTTTACAGCTTTATTCAATCTACTCCACGTTCCACTATCGCTCCTCCCGGCAACATCTATATACACTCTCTACAAAAAGATAAAAAGGTAACAACCAGATGATTTTGTGACTGACTAAGAGATAAGGTGAAATCTATAAAAAAAGAGTTGAATTTATTATTCTTCGTTATTTCTTCTTTAGTATTTCTACTCCTGGGAGGGTTTTCTTCGAGATGTATGTGATGAGGGCTCCTCCTCCAAGGCTTACGTAGGAAAAGTTTGCTGGGCTTAAACCGACTAGTTCTATGGCTGTTGATGAATCTCCTCCGCCAATCAATGTAAACGCTTTACATTTTGCTAACGCTTGATATATCTTTTCTGTTCCTTTTCTGAATTCTTCTTTCTCATATGCTCCAGCTGGACCTTTAACTATTATTGCATCCTCTCGGGATGTATTCAAGATAATTTCAGCATATTTCTTAGCTGTTTTTTCACCTATATCATATATTGTTCCAGATGCGGGAAGCTTCTCCACATCTATCTCCACTCTTCTACCATCTTGTTCATATGCTACATCTATCGGCTTCTTCAACTTATCTCCAAGTCTTTCATGTATCTTGGTTAAACGTTCTATATATGTATCGAATTTCTTCTTCTTAATATAAGATTCAGATGTTTCTCCTAGGTTCACTCCCTCAGTCATCAAGAACAATTGTCCAAGTATTCCTGCAGACAAGACGTGGCTTATCTTCTCAATGTTTTTAGACATTACTGCATCAATGACTTCAATACATTCTTCGGGTTTGTTCCCGCCCATAACCAGCATTATCTTCCTATCTTCTTCTAGAACAGTAGTTATAGCTCTAAGTTCTTTCTCCATTACTCTCCCAGCTACCGTTGGTAGTAGATGGGAGAAACCTACAACTGATGCGTGGGCTCTATGAGCTACGGAGAAAGCATCTAGAACAAATAAGTCAGCTAGAGGTGCAAGAGTAGATACTAGCTTTCCTCTAGAATGTTCCTCAGGAGAAGCTTCTTTGGTTTCTTCATCCAGGATCCTAACATTCTCGAGAAGTAGTATCTCCCCATTCTTCAATGATTTTACCGATTTTACTGCTTCTTCACCTACAAGGTCTGACACATATTTAACATGTCTGCCCACATGTTTCGATAATATTTCTGCGTGGTCTTTGAGTGGGAGAAAGTCTGGGTCCCCTTTTCTTCCTTGGTGTGCGAGGAGGACGACTTTCCCATTTTTTTCAGATAGCTCCTTGATCGTCTCAGCGTGAGCTCTAAGTCTTTCATTATCTCTAATTTTTCCAGTTTCTGGATCTATGGGCGAGTTTAGGTCAACTCTTACTATTACAGTCTTTCCCGACACGACTACATCGTCCAACGTTCTAAACCACATATTCTCACAACCTCGAATGTAGAAGATTTAATTGTGGATACATCGAATATTCAAAGCTTCTCCGCAATCATGTTCACTATATCGACGAGTCTGCAGCTGTATCCCCACTCATTGTCGTACCAGCCGAGAACCTTTACTATGTCACTCCTCTCTCCGATAGTCATTATACTTAATCCGTCAATAATGCATGAGTGCGGGTTACCTATTATGTCGGCTGAAACGATCGGGTCTTCTGTATACTCCATTATCTTCTTCATCTTACCCTCGGCCGCTGTCTTGTATGCCTTTCTAACTTCATCTACTGTTGTCTCTCTTTCGAGGACGGCTGTTAAGTCTGTAACTGAACCATCCGGTACAGGTACTCTAAGAGCTATTCCATCCATTTTTCCTTTTACTTCAGGGATTACTAAGTGGAGTGCAGAAGCTGCTCCAGTAGTCGTAGGTATTATGGATAAAGCTGCGGCTCTAGCTCTTCTCAGGTCTTTATGCACTAGGTCTAGAACTCTCTGGTCGTTCGTATAAGCGTGTACTGTTATCATGAATCCTTTCTTTATGCCGAAATTGTCTAAGAGTACTTTAACCATGGGTGCGAGACAGTTAGTTGTACATGATGCTGCAGAGATAACATTATGTTTAGACAAGTCTAGTACGTGGTCATTAACTCCAGGCACTATTGTTACATCCGCATCTTTGCATGGTGCTGTAACCAAGACTTTCTTAACAGTATCTCTAATATGTTTTGAAGCATCACTCTTCGAAGTGAATTGTCCAGTTGCCTCAACAACCACTTCTACTCCGACTTCATTCCAGGGTATCTGAGAAGGATCCTTAACACTGTACGCTATCATCTCTTTCCCATCTACTGTTATGCTTTTATTGGTATATGAGATATCTTTATTGAGTCTGCGGTGTATTGAGTCGTACTTAAGAAGTAGAGCTGTAGTCTTCGTATCTGCTAATTCGTTGAAAGCTACGACTTCAAACATCTTTCCATATCTTGGATCTTCTAATGCAGCTCGTAGGAACAATCTACCAATTCTACCCATTCCGTTAACTCCAACTCTCAGAACCATCTCAATTTAATTATCGTGAAGCTATATTTTTAGTTTTATGCATAAACAAGTTTTATATATTATGTTGTATCTCTATTTAAGTTTCTTAGTACATAAATTTATAATGTACATCTTCATTCTCCAATATGTATGAGTAAGCACCGTACTAGCATAGAGTTTCCAGTAGAGTTATGGGATGCGTTAAAGAGATATGTGCCTGCCAGAAAGAGGAGTTCATTCATTATTGAAGCAGTACGAGAAAGGTTGATGAGAGAATCATTAAAATGTTTAATTCTGTGTGGGGGTAGAGGAACAGGTTTAACCCCCCTCACTTATAGTATACCTAAATCAATGATACCTATAGGATACAAGCCTTTACTTGAACATATTATAATGTACATGAAGAAGCAAGGGATCTACAACTTCATTTTAGCAATAGGATATCTCGGCGAGCATTTAATAAAATATTTTGGAGATGGTAGACATATGGGTTTGTCGATCGATTATTCTATAGAGAAGTTTCCTCTCGGAACAGCAGGAGCAGTGAAGAACGCTGAAAAGAAATTGAATACTACCTTTCTAACAGTTAATGGAGACGTAATATTTACTGGATTAGACATACCGAGTTTAATTAAATATCATAGAGAAAAGAATAGTATTGCGACAATTGTTTTAACGAGGGTTGAAGATGCAAGAAGATTCGGCTTGGTTTCAATAGATGAAGAAGGGAGAGTTATAGCATTTAGAGAGAAACCTAGACAACCTGTTCCAGGATTCGTTAATGCAGGCATCTATGTATTTGAACCTGCTATATTTGATTATATACCATCTGACAGACCCTCCTCACTTGAAGAAGATGTATTCCCAGAACTTGCAGACCAGAATAAACTATATGCATATCTCCATAATGGCTACTGGATAGATGTTGGAGATCAATCAGACTACGAGAAAGCTGTGAAAGATTTTTTTAACGGCATCCTACCGTAAATATAAACTTTATAATCTACTTATTTTTTTGTATTTACTTAGGGTTAAGTATTCCAGAAAACCGGTTATATATATGCCAAGACACCTCGAGTCGAGAATTTCTCTACTAGTTGCTATATCAACAGTCTTTGGAGCATTGTCAGCCGTTCTTGCAATGATGCCTTTAAGTTTCTCTTTCCCATTAATACCTTACCTAAAATTCGATATAGCTGAGATACCTGTGGTAACAGCTTTCTTAGGTTTTGGACCTTTTCCAGGATTTATCTCTGCATTAACTTATTGGCTGATCCTCAATATATTTGGAGAATGGGCTCCCATAGGCCCAGCTATGAAATTTATTGCAGTAGCTTCTATGCTGGCTGGTTTATGGATATGCTGTAAGCTAAAATCAAGATTTATAGCATCATGGCTTACGGTATTCTTATTCAGTAGCTTAATGAGGATTATAGCAACATCCATCTCTAACTACGTGCTTCTAGCAGTAACAATGCCCTTCTTTCTAGAATATGCTGTAAAATTCCTATCTCTAGCTCTAGGCGTGGAGGTAGAAACTGGAATAGGAGGTTTACTAATAATCCTATTCTTCACCGCTATCTACAATACATTACACGTAGCGTTAAGCCTGTTTCCATCAATAATACTTGTAAAGAACTTCAGTAAACAAGGCTTGTTCCTAAGTCTTAGAGAACCATGGATAATAGCATTAGTGAAGCAGAAGAAAGATTAAGGTTTTTCACAACATATCCTATCGGCTGTTTTTAACGCTTTCTCGAAGAGCTTGCCGCTTATTATTTCTTGGTTAAGTGCTTGCTCAAGAAGTTCTGTATCGATTATTTTAACTTCAAGATTGGGGAGGTAAACTACGTCTACATCGAGGTCGAAGTAATGTATATGGTCAGGATAGAATGCGATGGGTGTAGAGATGTTATAGTAGGCGCCTTTAAAATTTCCAGATAAACTATAATAGCTTGTCTTGGTCCACACATCTAGCTTCCTGGCCTCTGTAACAGCATAATCTCCAACTTGCTTCTGTATACCTAAACCATCGTATACTCCCGAGCTCATGATTCTCCTAAGGATTTTAATAGTCTCATCACTTCTCCAGATAACTTTACCAGGTCCAAGTAGTATTCTTTTACCATTAAGTTTTACGTGGACTATTCTTATTCTAGACTTAAGTCTTGGAGTAAACTGGTTGACTTGTTCTTCAAACATCCTGCTCATTTCTTCAGGAGGTACAAGTCCCTTCTCAACTAAGTCTTCAGCAAAACTAACCATATTTGAGATCGCTTCTCCCCCTGCTCTACAGTAGTGATGCCATGGAACGGTATAAGCTATCATAGATCTCAGCTCATCAAGCTTCTTCTTAGCATCAACTGGAAAACCTACTCTAACCCATGAATTATTTGCATCCTTCATTCTCCAAATGACGATCAAGTCTTCGAAGAAGTTTTTCAATTCGACTACTAGAGGGTTGACAACCTCCAAGACCCCTCTTATCTCTATAAAGTGTCTATCAGATGAATCTGAAATAACTGCCTCGGGTTCTACAGCCAGGTTTGTTAACCCGAACCTCTCTATCTGAGATCTCGTAGGTTTCACAATCTTAAATCCCTTGTCTATCAATAGCTTGATTAAAGCTGTAGAATATATGCCTCTAACCGAGAGCTTCAACCCTTGGTAGATTTATGTATGCTTTCCTATAACTTTAACGAAAATCAATACTTTTACCAGTTTTCTAGTATTTATCAGATCTAGAAGAAGCTTAGTATGCTCAAGTAAAATAGTTATGCTTCTACAACCTCTATTGATCTGCATTCATGAAGGAATTAGACGATGTAAATAATCAATTTATTCTAGAAGCTAGGTAACTGTTCTAGGTGGTTGCGGGAGCTCTTTTATTCTACTCTTTACTTCTTTAGGCCAAGAATCAAAATTGAAGCCATGTCTAGCTAGGAATCCCGCAGCCCACCTTGTTAATCCATGGCCTACGCATCCAGTCCATATCTCCCTATTCTTAGCTTCTTTAATCTTGAATGCTTTAACGTAATAATCTCTATGGACGGTTGCAGCTGTTATCTCAAGCCACTCGGCTTTATCTCTCGCTCCTCTATAAGGTAGGTAAACTTCTATGTCGAGTGTGGGTATCTTGTCGAGGCTTGATACATCTATGAGACGTTTAGAAGCTTCTTCAGGGGATAAGAAGAAAGGTGCTCCAGCCACCAACCTCCACTCCATGTCTAGAATCTTATCGATTAACTCTATCGATAACTCTGTTACTTTATTTCTTATCTCAATTATTTCCTCGGGGCTTGCCAAGAAGACCATCTCCATCCTCCAGAACTCGTTTGTTCTGACAATACCCTCGACTCCTCCAGCCTCGTTTCTCCAAGTCCATCCTCCTAAGACATCGAAGACCTTGATAGGCAAGTCTTCTAGTCTAACAATCTCTTCTGAGAAATATTGGTAGAATGGTGGACACTGTACAGCTTCTAGAACATATCCAGGCTCTTCTAAAATATTCTTAAGTAAATCTTTCCTCAGCTCCCTCCTCAACATATATTCTCTCTTAAATTCTTCAAAAGCTGATGGATCTCTAGGCGGAGCGCAAACATAGAATAATCCTTCTGGCAAATGCTCTACGTAGGTTGAAAGTCTCCGGAATACATCGAAAGGCATTAGTCTCGGGAACATCCATTCCTGGAAGCCGAGCGGTTTCGCAACGTAGTCAATTATCAATTCTGACAACGTTCTAAGTAGAGCGGTCATGGGGCCTGTGAAGATCCATTGACCTCTACCCGGATAACGTTTAGCCCATCCGAGTCTTTCCGCTTCAGCAGAGATCTCTCCATCGAATAGAAATGTTTTCTCTACACCTTTCCTCAAAAGTGTACCGAATGGTGCAAGCTTCTCAGCTTCTTCTACAACTTTTTCTTTCTCCCTAACTAATCTTATCGCTCTATCCACTATTCTATCACGTATATCGTGGTCGGATAGGTTTCTAAAGATCAAGACTAATGTATTGTCTTCTACTGATATTTCAGCAACACCTTTAAGCTTTTCTTCAGCAGATTGCCTATTTACATGCTCCCCCGAGATCTTGACTACGAGCTTATCTACGAAGACCTCTCTCACACCGACCTTCATAGATTGTCCAAGCTTTTCCACCAACAGGTTCTTCAATCTGAGAAATGCATCATGAGCTCTAAGCCTTCCCCCAGATATTATCTTTACTCTAAGCCTTCTTCCTTCTCCACCATACTCTACTATGATTGCAGCCTCAGCAGCTTCCTTTATTTGGATACTTTCTCTAAATCTTTCATTTACTTCTCTAATTAACTCAGATACCTGAGACGCTATACTATTTACCTCTGTGGTTAACTCAAGGTATCCTTCTAGCTCGATTCTGAGCTCCATACTACGCCGCGCCGTTCGAATAATCTCTATCACTCTTAAAATAAATATTTTTATAACTCGACATGCACAGGCTAGATAACTTCTCTTAATGCTTTGAATATCTAAATTGTATTATAGTGGTTAGCCCGAATTTTTATCTAAAGTTTGACCCCCTCCTGCTCTAAGTAAGACAAAGAAAATCTCCATCTCTTCTGGTAGAGTCAACCTTTTAAACTCCCGTTACATCATCGAATTCGAGAGAAGATGTCTTTTAGGATTAGGTTACCGAGCGCGGATTACTTCTCGGACTTGATGAAGGCAGTACAAGCCGTTGTAGATGAGGGGACATTCAAGATTACCGATGAAGGCATTAGGTTGATAGCTATGGATCCAGCCCACATATCTCTAGTTGACTTCGAGCTAAGTAACTCGGCGGCTGAAGAATATGAATGTAGTGGAGAGCTCCAGATGACTTTAAGCATATCTGAGATGATGAAGTTTCTTAGAAGGGTTAAGAAGGGAGAATCCTTAACGATAGTATATGATGACCAGGCCAGAAAGCTTAGCATAGTGCTGCTGGATGCAACGAGCTCTCGGGAGAGAACCTTCACCTTAAATACTTTGGAGACTGTTGAGGCAAGGAGCACGACCCCCAAGCTATCCTTCGATGCGAAAGCTAGATTAAACGTAGACGCTGTGAAAGACGCTATAAAGGATAGCGATGTTGTAAGCGACTACGTGAAGATAACGATAAACCCGGAGGAAGTGATATTCCTGGCGAAAGGAGAGCTTGGGACGGTTCAGACAAAGCTTAGTAAAACAGGCGCAGCAGTCTACGAGATAGAAGCGGATAAAGAAGTATGGGCAAACTTCAGCATAACATATCTAGACAAGATCGTGAAAG
This sequence comes from Candidatus Geocrenenecus huangii, assembly GCA_023268155.1. Classification (GTDB taxonomy): domain Archaea; phylum Thermoproteota; class Nitrososphaeria_A; order Caldarchaeales; family Wolframiiraptoraceae; genus Geocrenenecus; species Geocrenenecus huangii. Next base: position 161,323 of record JALNKM010000002.1, on the reverse strand, counting down.
CAGGAGGCGACCTATCAGAAGAAGTAATCATGAACCTATCAACAAACAAACCCATAAAACTCAGCTTCCCCATCCCTTCAGGAAAACTAGACTACCTAATAGCACCAAGAATAGAGGGAACGTAACATTCTAGCCATCTATGAGCTCATAGACTACATAGAATCGAGAAATATTTATTAAAGTAATATCTCGGTAAATCTTAATCTTATAAACTTGTGGTTACCCTGACTTGGAAAGATAAATAAGTCTCCGTAGGCAGTAATAGAGATAGCTAATGGAAACTGGTTTGGTGAAGATTAATGGATTGTTGTCGGCCTACTCTTTTCTACAGTCTTTTATATGAGTCGTTATTCTTTCGGGCAGTCTTTCGAGAGGTGAAACTCTGAAAGCAGTTATTGTTGGAGTAGGAGCGGTAGGGTCAGTTATAGCTAAACATCTTGCGAAAAGCGAAGAAATTGAAGAATTAATACTTGCAGATAAATACTATGATAGAGCTAAGAAGGTAGCGTTAGAAACAGGTAGAAAGAAGGTAATTCCAAAGAGAGTAAATGCGATGAATATTGAGCAGGTAGTTAGAATCGCTAAGAATTCGGATGTATTGATCAATGCGACTCTCCCGAGATTCAATATTCAGTTGATGAAAGCTTCTCTTAAATCTGGAGCACACTACATAGACCTAGCAAGTGACGATCCAGACCAGCAGCTGAAATTCCATGAAGCATTTAAAGAAGGAGGATTAACAGGAATAATCTGCATGGGTGAAGACCCAGGATTATCTAATCTTTTCGCTAGATATGCTGCAGACCAATTAACAAAAGTAGAATCTATAAAGATTAGAGACTGTGAAAGCAGTATAGTTAAAGGCATGAGAAGCCATCTAACACCGCTCTTCTCTAAAGAAGTATACTTTGCAGAACTTTTTGAATCCGCATACATTTATCAGAATGGTAGATTTAAGAAGCTTCCACCTCTGAGCGGATATGAAGAATACGAGTTTCCATCACCTATTAACAGGTTACCCGTATACGCTGTCTCACATGAAGAAGTCTTCACGCTTCCCAAATACATTAAAGGCATAAAATATGTAGACTTTAAGCTCTCCATACCTAAAGATGTAGTCCAAATACTAAAAGTACTAAAAGTAATTGGTCTACTCAGTAAGAAGAAAGTTAAGGTCGACGGTCAGGAGGTTTCGCCTGCCAGGGTTCTCTACGCTGTTTTACCGAATCCTGAAGAGCTTGCTGGTAAAGTATCGGGATATGCTGGAATAGCCGTAGAAGTTAAAGGAAAGAAAGGTAGAAAACATATGAAGTACACTATCTATACGATGATGAGCCATGAAGAAGCATACGAGGAATTTGATACGACCGCTACAGCATACTTAACCGGGACACCTCCAGCCGCACTCGCAATAATGCTAGGAGAAGAAGAGATCAAGGCTAGAGGAGTCTATCCACCTGAATATTTATCCCCAACACCCATACTTCAAAACCTAGCAGAATACGATATTAGAATACATTCAATAGTAACAGAAGAAGCACCAATACATCTCTAAACAATAAAAATCAATCAACTAGGTAGTGATGCATGATCAAAGTTAAGCGGACAAGCCTAAAATCTAATTAGATACTTTTAACCAAATCCTGTTTCGAGTGAGCTGGAATGGAGTTAATAATCGACGAAAAGGTTAGGGAACGTTTTCCAGACTTGTTAGTCTTGTTAGCGAGGTTAGACTCCGTGGAGGTTAGAAAGGTCTCAGAGGAGTTAGAGAAGTTTAAGCTGGAGGTTTACGAGCGTGTTAGGTCAAGGTACACGTTGGAAAGCTTGAAAGATGACCCGGTAGTCAAGTTATATAGGAACTTCTTTTGGAGGATAGGGATTGACCCCACAAAGATAAGACCTGCGTCCGAAGCCTTAATCCGGAGAATTCTCAGCGGTGAAGAACTTCCAACTATAAACACGCTTGTCGACTCTTACAATCTTGCCTCTGCTGAATCCGGTGTAGCTCTGGCGGCCTTTGACGCTGACAAGATCGAAGACAGTATGTTGATGAGGTTTGCAGAGCAGGGTGAATCTTTTCATGGAATAGGCATGAAAGAGCCTAGAATCTTAAAAGGCGGAGAGCTAGTAATATCAGATTCTAAGAGGCTCATAGCGATCTACCCCTATCGTGACGCCGATTACAGCAAGGTGACTCTACAAACTAGAAATATCTATCTAATGACTTGCGGTATCCCCGGGTTATCCCCTCCGAAGCTAAGGGAAGCTGAAGAATTAGCAGTGAAATACATCATTAGGTTTTGCGGTGGTAGACGTGTCTGAACCTTAAATATCTCAACGAATTAAATTGCTCAGCATTAGCCTAGAGTCATCATCGACTTGGAAAGCAGGAAGGATTATCCACGCAAATATTTTTCACACTCGAAGAATTCGATTTTTATGATTGTGCCTACGACTTCGTAATAATTGTTGAGGAGAAGATAACAGTCGATCTATTAAACTCGACGAATCTGACGAAAATCAATGAAAAATAGAGTGTTAACTTAATCAATCTACGGATAATACGTCACATAGATACGCAAAGCTAAAAAATAACATAGTAAAACTCGTATAATGTAGGGGCCGTGGTCTAGCATGGCTATGATACGCGGCTTGGGCCCGCGTGGTCCTGGGTTCAAATCCCAGCGGCCCCATTATATGGTGAGCTATGTTGGTAGTAGCATATGCTTCTTGAGATGGTTTTTCGAGCTGCCTATGCTTCCGCTATATCGTGAACCCAGCGAGTTCATAGAACCTCAACAAATCCCATACTCTAACGCATAGAATGGAAGAAGACTTAGACATATATGAAGATGTTGTAGAGGTAGAATATCTGAGTTGCTTCTTTACGTCACCCGATCTAGAAGATATAGTAGAAGTAAGGGATGGTGGAGATGGCTAGAGTCTTCAGGCAGGGAGACCTGATTCTGAGAGAATCTAAACTGCTCCCAAACATCTATAGGGGGAGGAGATATATTAATCGTGGATAGTGAGATAGGCATAACCTCAGACTCAGTGATAATTTTCCTAGCATATTACCCTCATCCTTAAGGAGTGGATGACATCATATACAAAGCTTAGGAAGAGTGTTGACAGCTGCTTCGGCTTTATTCATGGGGGTCTTTATAGTATGTTGGTAAATGAAGTAAAACATATATTATTAATATGTGTTTTATATGAAAACCATAACAGTCTCTGACGAAGTATATGAGGAGTTAGAGAGCATAAAAGGTAAACGATCTTTCTCCGAGGTCATAAACTTTCTCATTAAGTCTAATGTGTCGCTAAGGATTGAGAAGATTTTATCATTATCGAATTACTTAACGGGTAGTGAGGATGAAATGCTAGAAGTAGTAAAGAGAATAAAGGCGGAGTTCAGAGTGAGAACGTATGAGGCTTCTCATTGACACGAGCTTCTTAATAGCTCTTAAGAAGGGAGATCTGAAAGCACGTAAAACTCTGGAATCTCTGAAAGATAAAGTGGAAGACATAGGAATAAGTAGATTAACAGAGTATTATCTTATGGTTGGAGCGCTTTATCTGTGGAGAAAATACGGATATGCAAGAGAACTTGCATGGCTTGACGAAGCTCTAAAATGGTAACGATATACGACGTTGATGATGAAGTCATTAGACTTGCATCCAAGATTAAGGTTGAAGCATTACTGAAAGGTGAGGAGATTTATGACGTCGACTTGATGATAGCGGTTTCCGGAACCCGGTCTCTAACAATATAGACAGCAAATAAGTAGTCGTAACTATTGTTGATTGTAATTTTAGAAAACTGTGTAGAAATTATATGTTGATTATAGATCTTAGGTTATGTTTTTGTAGAAGATGTTCTTGAATATTTTTAGGTGTTTGTAATGTCTCAGAGGATATGTAGAATTGATTCAAATCTTAAGAGTTGTAATTGTACTTACGAGCCATGCCCTAGGAAAGGTATATGCTGTGAATGTCTACGCTATCATTGGAGTCATCGTGAGCTTCCAGCATGTTTCTTTCCCCCTGAGATAGAGAGAACATACGATAGATCTTTGAAAACATTCATAAATTATTGGGGCAAGAAGATAAGGTAACGGATATCCAGTGACCAAGTCTTCTAAGCGGATCGAGTAGATTTTAACCCGTGTAGCCGGCCAACCTGTCGTTATGAACCTATCTTCCTAAGCCATTATTTCAGGATACAAATTTTATTTTTAGATGTTCGGCATACTAGACTCTTTATTTGAGGTTAGATGTTGATAATATTCTCTTGGAGAGAGTTCAGGATAATCTCTTGATCGTGTTGCGATGCATCTCCTCATATCTAAGCATAGATGGCATTTAGATATGTAGCCGCCAACTTTTTCTTTATAGTTAAATTCTTTTACGACAAATTTGTAGAGTTCCCCTAGGTTCTTGTTTATCAACATTTCTAGTATCGGTTTATCATCCAATTCTATTCCTTCTTCTACTAGTTGGTCTAGTTTTCTTGCATCTCCAAGCGATATTCCTCCACAATATCCTGTCATATAGTTTCCATAGTTATCGATATGCGCATGCCATTCTCTGAGAAGACTTGACCTACAGTTTTCTCTGAAGAAGACGTGGGCAGGATATTTATTGAATAGGTGTCTAAGCTGGTAACATGCTCGACCCATAGGTATGAGCTCGACCATTTCTAAACCCTCAACTCCATACATCCTTATGTAGTCTTCAAACTTGAGTAATCCTCTTAGATTCGCTTCTTTAAACTGTTTATAGAACTCGTATTGATATATCATTGTATTTATTCCGAAGACTTTGAAGCTTGATATGATGTTGTTTTCTATTCTCTCGAAGGGTATGTACTCGGTTATGAATGGGTTAACACTTACCAGTATCCCGTCGAGTCCGGCTTCTTTAAGTTCCCTCAACCTCTCAATAGTCTTCTCGGGATCCATGCACCAGAAAGAGTTTGTTTCAACAAAGGTCGAGGGTATACCATGTTCTTTTGCGATTTCTACCGCTTCCAGAAGAAGAGAGTAGTTTAGGAATGGCTCGCCTCCTGTAAAATGTAACCCATAGTTAATTCCCACCCTAGAGACTCCATATGGTGAAGGCATGATCTTGTCTGAGAGCTGGGAGAGTATCGTTTTTAAATCATTTATCGTTATCCAATCGTTACTCCATCTAGGCGAGCATGCATACATACAATGCCTGCATTCAGAGTTACATCTATATGAGAAGAGTATACCGCATGAGGTAGGCGTAGGTGGAATAATCTTCATGATACAGTGCCCAATCTTGTATGGTCGAAGCGTCGTTATGAGTTTTATTAAGGTCTAAGGTGGCCAGAAGATTCTAGTTAATGAAAGTGTTATAAGAATATTGCATCTATAAGGGTTCCCTGAGCTCCGATATTCTTCTTTCTTCAAATATCAATGGTAAGTTATGTTTCGTCAATTCTTTAATGAATGGCTGGGGGTTAAGCTGCTCGGGGAAGAGTAACCCTTTCCCTCTTAATTCCCCTCTAAGTAGTAGGCTGACTCCTATGGCTGCAGGTAAACCCACGAGGTATGAAGTACCGTTAACTCCTACTCTGTCATACGCTTCTTTATGCGAGATATATGTGAAAATCTTCTGCGATAGAAAGGCATCATTTTTTCTTCCTTTGACTTCTACTTCAATGCCGGCGTATCCCTGAATGTCTACTAAATCTATTGGTTGGGGTAAAACCTCGACGACCACGTCAAAAGGTGATACCTGCACTCCCTTGACGTTAACTTTCTCTCTAGATAGTAGCTTCATCTTCCACAGAGCTCTAATGATCTCTGCAGATAATCCATCATAATTATACCAGAATGATATTCTTCTTGCTTTCTTTGGAAGGAATACCGAGAGAGTCCAGACTTCCGGATGTTCTTTTAGATAGATTTTCTTAACTTTTACTGGATCAGGGAAAACGTGTTCTTGGCAGATGCTTAGAGGCTCAGCCTTCTTGAATACTCCGTCTTCATAGTATATAGCTGGAGCGATACTTGACAATAATAATTCTTCTCTACTCCATAATGGTACAATGATAAACCTATTATCTTCAACCGTGTCCGCGTCTCTTATCACCACCTCATCTAATTCATCGAAATTCTCTACTAAGTATCTTGCAAAGATATTTGAGAGGCCAGGGTCTTCTCCTAACCCCAGTATCCCAGTCAACTCATTCTTTCTCCATTCAGAATCTCTCTGTAGATGTAGCTCAACCATTTCCTTAAATCTGGAGCCTTCTTCTATCCATAATTCTTCTCCACCGGTTAGACTTATAAAGTTGCATTTATTCCTCAAGCAGTTTTCTATAAGGTTTAGATTCAAGGAATAATGTGCTGCGTTAACTAGGATGCTCGCATTCTTCATTAATTTACTTAGTTGGTCTGAATTTCTCGCATCAACTTTATGTATAGATATCTTTTCCCTCCCGTATTTTTCTTCGAGATGTTTAAGATTCTTTTCAGATATATCTACTGCTATGATCTGGTCTACTAACGGGTCTGGGATGAGGGTGGAGACGATAACGTGGCCGACCCCACCCACACCAATAACCATGACGTTTCCAGACAAAGAACACCCTCTCCCACTCAAGCCTAACAATTAGTAATACATGCATAAATTCTTTAATTATGAATAAAAATAAAGAATAGATGAAATATGCAAAAATTAGGCTTAACTAGAATGAATAATATAAGATCTACCATTTTTTCTCGATTCTTTCTCCAATCACTATATTTTTGCGGCTTAGGTTTTCTAGAAACTTTTCTGCAGGTATACATACTTCAGGAGGCTTGACCCCCTTAAATCTTATCTCTTCTTTAACCATCATTTGAGCAGCGATTGATGCGGGGACTCCTGTAAGATAGCTGGAGGCCGATGTATTCCACTCCTTCTTTGAAGTCGACAATGCATACATTGAGTAGATGATATCTCTACCATCTTTCTTACCTATAATCTTAGTAAAGATGCATGCAGCATCATCTATCGTGTCTCTAGTTGGATCAAACATGCATCTCCTTAGGATATGAGTTGTGAAATCTTTTATGGAGAGCTCTAAATTATCTATAGTTATATGCTGGTCAGAGAAGAATCCGAGCTTCTTGAGAATATCAATCATGTCAAAATCGTAATTTATCTTAAAGTCTACATATCTTAATCCTTTACCAATGTATTTAGGGATGGTTGCAAGCTCTGAGTGAAGACTGAAACAAACTTTCACTCTCCCAACAGGTTCTGGAAACTCGAACTCTTCTACTCCACTAAGTGGCGGCACCTCTTCACACTTTCCATCCTTAAAGATTACAGCGTTCCTCGTCCATTCATCCATCATGGTTTTTACAGAAAATTTGAATATGGCTCTCTGCGGAGGCCTTAAATCTCTATCTCCATCTCTAATCAAGATAGAGTCTACTTCATCGAGTCTATCTGAAACATATCTTGCCAAGATGTTGCTTATGCCAGGATCTTCTCCGCAACCGATTAGTATAGATGCTTCGGCTCTCCTAGCATCATCGTCCAAGTCCAGCTGCTTCAAAGTCATATAGTATAATCCACCTAGATCGATGAGTCTAGCTTTCGCGTTTATAGCCGCCCTCGTCGCCTCCAAGTTATACTCGAACCATGTTGAATTGATTGTTACATCATATTTCTTCATCTCTTCTGCGAGGAGATCCACTCTTCTAACATCTATATACCTAAATGATAATCTACCATCGTTGATCGATTTAATGAATCTGAGAGCTCGGTCTCTATCTATCTCTCCTATGACGACTTCTTCTACACTGTCGCTTGATAGTAGGTCTCTAACTATTACTGAGCCTATCGCCCCAGCCCCTCCCAATACTAGAAACTTCATATGTTCTACCTCACCGCTACATGTTTTCTTCTAGATGGGTACTATGAGGCTTGAGTTCTTTCTCCATCCTATCTCGACAAAGTCTCCGGGATGGTGCATCCTCTCTAGTTCTGCTGATCCATGTTTATGGACTATGAATGTATTGCCTTGTACGTCCACTCGATACTCTATATATGAGCCCTTGAATATTATTGATTGTACTGTACCCTTAAACAGGTTATCTACATCGTGTAGCTTATCGCTTATCTCAACCATCTCCGGTCTAACCATCACCGCCACCCTGCCTTTTGTTAAAGACTCAGTACAGTAGATTGTTCCAAGGCTTGTATCTACTAGACCGTTTTCTCGAACTTCACCCTCAATGAGGTTTACGGCTTCGCCTATGAAGGATGCGACGAACGTATTGGATGGCCTATAGTAGATCTCTAAAGGCGTACCCACTTGCTGTACTTTTCCATCTTTCATTATAGCTATCCTATCAGACATAGTCATCGCCTCGGTCTGGTCATGTGTAACATATATGAATGTTGTCTTGACTCTTCTCTGAATATTCTTCAACTCGACCATCATATGCTGTCTTATCTTTAAGTCTAGTGCTCCTAGCGGTTCATCTAGGAGGAGGACTTCAGGCTCAATGACGAGTGCACGAGCTAGGGCGACACGCTGCTGCTGACCGCCGCTAAGCTGGTTTACCCTCCTATTTTCTAATCCTTCAAGCTTTACGATTTCTAGAATCTTCTTTACTTGCCTCCTTATTTCCTCTTTTTGAACCTTTCTCATTTTTAATCCGAAAGCTATGTTTTCGAATACATTCATGTGTGGGAATAATGCAAGATGCTGGAAGACCATTCCTATGTTTCTCTTATGTGTGGGCACGTCCGTGACGTCTTCACCATATATTTTGACTATTCCTTCATCGGGTTCTTCCAGTCCAGCGATTATCCTCAAGGTTGTTGTTTTACCACATCCTGAAGGTCCTAAGAGAGAGAAGAACTCATTTTCCCTAATCTTCAAGTTAACATGGTCTACTGCCACTACGTTCCCAAATCTTTTAACTATGTTCTCCAACTCTACAGAGAATACGTCATTCATCTCTCCAACCTCCTCTCAGCCCTCAATCTGAAAACTGCGAATAGGAAGGAGATAGATAAAGCAAAGGATGATAGGGAGTTCAGTTCTGGTGAGACCCCTCCCCTAGCGGCTGAAGACCATACTATCAATGGGAGTGTCTTGAATCCTGGACCCGTGGTAAAGAGCGTTTTTATCAAGTCGTCGAAGCTCAACGTGAATGCTAGGAGACCCGCTGCGAGTATTGCAGGATAGAGTGTCGGTAGCGTTATCCTGAAGAAGGTCTGGAACTCGTTGGCTCCCAATGTTCTCGCTGCTTCTTCAATTGATTTATCGTATCCCGCCATCCTCGCTCGCATCACTATTGTAACGAATGAAACATCGAATGCTATGTGACCTATTATGACGGTTACCGGGCCGAGAGGTATATTTAAGAAAATATACATTATTAGTAGTGAGAGAGCTTCCGCAATCTCTGGTATAATCACAGGTATAAGTATTAAGCTTTCGAGAATGCTTTTTCCACTAAAACTATATCTTGTAACAGCCATGGCCATCATTAATCCTAGGACCAATGAGACGATCGTTACCACGGCTCCAACCCAGAAGGAATTGAATAAGGCTTTCCAGACTTCAGGATTATTGATAACCTTCTCATACCATCTAAATGAGAAATTCGTGAAAACCCCTATAGACTTAGATTCATTGAATGAGAAAACCACCATTACAATTATTGGAGAGTAGAGGAATAGGAAAACCAAGATAGTGAAGATCTTAAGAAATGGAGTTGTCCCCTTCATTAAAATGCTAGCCCCCTCTCCCCTATCTTCCTAACGTAAGCTATAACTAATGATAAGATAAAAGCGATAAACAGCATTGAGAGCGCTGAGCCTATCCACCAATGTCTTGCACCCATAAAGAATTCGTAGATCAAGTTGCCGACCATGTAGTTGTTAGGTCCTCCGACCAACTCGGGTATAACGAACTCGCCTACAGTCGGTATAAAGACTAGTAGGAACCCAGCCAATATCCCAGGCATGCTTAGAGGAAGAGTTACTTTTAAGAATGTTCTAACAGGTCCTGCGCCAAGAGTAGATGCAGCTTCTAGTAAGGTCTTATCGAGTTTCTCGAGATTCGCGTATAGCGGTAGAACCATCATTACTAAGTAGTCATAAACCATTACCAAGATGACGGCAGCGTCTGTATACATTATCTTGATCGGTGAATCGATTAATCCAAGCGAAGTTAGCAATGTGTTCAAGAAGCTTCTTTCATCGAGTATGCTCATCATCGCATACGTTCTTAGAAGGAAGCTAACCCAGAAAGGTATTATGAACAATATTATGAAGAGGTCCTTATATTTTTTGATTTTAAAAGAAATATAGTAGGCTACAGGGTATCCTATGAGGAGACACAATAGTACAGTAACCCCTGCAAAATAGAGTGAGCGAAGGAATATTCCCATGGCCCCGGTCCAGCTTAATACCCTAGAGTAATGTACTAGAGAAGGTGTAAAAACTATCTGACGATTAATATTAATCATGTCGAAACTGTATAACCCAACTATAAAGAATGGAGCGTAAAACCAGATTGCCAAGAATAGCAGTGGCGGAGTGAGAAGAAATGATATCTTCACAACCACGTTTCTTCTTATATGTTTTAGTAAAGTATCGCTGAAGCCCGTCTACTCCCCCCTCCTAGAGAGCATATGGAGGCTTTACGCAGCCATTAGCTCAAGCCAGTATTCCGCCCTCTTCGCTCTTTCTTCTGGTGTGAAGGGTCTCGTCCAGTAAAGCTTATCCAATAACTCATCAGGAGTAAATATCACAGGATCGTTACGTAATTCTTCAGGCACGTAATCTTTACCAGTAGGGAATGGATACTTAACAGTAATAGTGCAGATAGCCGATATCACGGGGTCGAGTATGAAGTTTATGAATGCGTGGGCCGCCTCAATGTTTTTCGCCCCCTTCGGGATCACGAAATTATCAGCCCAGGCCAGAGCCCCCTCCTCTGGAACAGTGTAAGAAATGTATTCGAGATTTTTGGTTATCGTTATCTCCCTCTCATCTGAAGCATATATTATCCCAGCTATATCTCCATTGTATGCGTGACTGATCAAGAATCTCCCAGCTTCTAGGCCCGCCATGTATTCTTCTGTTGACGCATAACCTGCAAGATAAGGCTTCTGCTTCTTCAATAATTCTACAGCCTCTCTAAGATCTTCATCTTTAGTACTCGTCGGGTCTCTTCCAAGATATATCAGTGCTGCTCCAAATGTCTCGATAGTATCTGTATGCATTGTTATCTTTCCTTTGTATTTTTCGAGGTGGCGGTCGACCTCGAAGACGTCCGCCCACGCTGTAACCTCTGGTGAAACCTCTTGACTATTCCATCCAAGACCTGTCGTCCCATAACTGTATATTACACTGTATTTGTTTCCAGGGTCGTAATATGGATTCTTAAACCTCTCAGGTACATACTTAAAGTTAGGTATCTTCTTCAAGTCTATCGGTTCTAAGACTCCTAGATTAGCTAATTCTTGAAGAGGTGAATCTGATACTACTGCCAGGTCATATCCGCTGGTTCCCGTTTGAAGTTTAGCGACCACCTCATCTAAAGATTCAAATGTATCGTAAACTATGCTTACACCATTTTCCCTAGCCCACCAGTCAACGATGTTTCTATTGATGTAATATGTCCAGTTGTAGATGTATAGGTTTGGCTCAAGCTCAACTTTTTCTAACTTTATCTCCTTAGAGAGGGCTTCTACTTCTTTTTTAAGAGATTCAACTTCACTCTGACGTGAAATATATCCTCCGACTCCTCCAATCGCCAATCCTAAAACTCCGCTTACCATTATCTTTAATACGTCTCTTCTGTCAACCATGCCAGATATTTCTCATAGAAAATGATATATAAAATTTTAAAATATGGAAACGAATATAGTAACTCAAGAACTGTTTTTCTCCCGATTTAATATATGTGGTTTCGAGAGCAGGAAGACGCGCTTAGAATTGGCTACTCCTATTTTTTGTAACAGTAATGGAGACTCTGAGTTTTGGAGGGTAACGTTTATGGGTTTAATAGATTAATAGATTTTGTCATCAGTTGACTTACCAATTATTTCTTAAGGTTGAGAAACAGTAACGAATTAATAATGTCCTGCCTACCCAATAGCATTTAATACGTGTTTTCAAAGCTTGTCTCCGAACAGCTAATACATGAAGCAATATTAAAAAAGATTAAGTAAAGGCTATCAGAGATAGGTTTATGATGAGTCTTAAGTGCCTTTCAGAAAATTATGGTAAACTTCTAAACTATATAGATGGGGAATATGTTGAAGCTGATTATGTTGGGTTATTGAAATCGTATGATCCTGGGATAGGTAGAGTTATCGCTGAGGTACCCGTCTCATCTAGCAGAGATGTTGAGGTAGCTGTTTCATCTGCATTGGAGGCTTTCAAGAAGTGGGCTCAGATACCCATAATCGAGAGGATGAGATATCTTATCAGGTTGAGGAGCCTGATCGAAGAGAAAAGTGAAGAACTAGCTTTAATGATTGCCCAGAATGTTGGTAAGACTATTAGAGAAGGTCGCGGAGAAGTTCAGAGAACTATTGAAGCAGTAGATTCTGCACTAGGTTTGCCTCACTTATTCATGTCGGTGAGAAAGCTCATGAACGTTGCTGGAGGAGATCCTGAAATAGATATGGAGATGGTTAGAGAGCCTCTAGGAGTATTCGCAATAATATCCCCATTCAATTTCCCAGTAATGATCCCTATGTGGTTTATACCGATGGCGATTACACTTGGAAACACTGTAATAGTTAAGCCAAGCGAGCTAGACCCTGTACCCATAACGTATTTTATGAAACTGTTTAAAGATGCAGGATACCCTAACGGAGTAGTAAACCTAGTCAATGGAGATGCGTCTACAAGCCAGCATCTAATAGAGCATAAAGATATAGTTGGAGTAGCATTCGTGGGATCCAGCTCCGTAGCTGAGAAAATATACTCGGCAGCATCTTCTAGAGGAAAGAGAGTATTGTGCCAGGCTGGAGCAAAGAACCCCGTTGTATTAATGCCTGACGCAACACCAGACCAATCAGTGGAAAACATAGTTACGGGATTCTTTGATATGGCTGGTCAGAGATGTCTTGCACCAGGTCTACTAATCACTGTAGGGGAAGCATATGATAAATTCGTAGAAATGATTGTTAATAGAGTTAGAAGGATTAAAGTTGGATACCAGCTTCTAAAAGATACGGACGTCGGTCCTCTAGCGTCTCAAAAAGGCAGACATAAAGTTGTGGGGATGATTGAGAAAGCATTAGAGGAGGGTGCAGAAACTCTTATCGATGGGAGAGAATATAAAATCGATGAAAAATACCAGTCAGGATTCTATCTTGGACCCACAATATTAGACAATGTATCTCCAGACATGGAGATAGCTAGAGAGGAAGTCTTCGGTCCAGTCATGCCTATAGTTAGAGCCTCAAGCTTCGAGGAAGCACTCGAGATAGCGAATAGCAGAATGTATGGAAATACTGGGACGATATATACCTCGAGCGGTAAGTATGCTAGAGAGTTTGCTAGGAGGATGAATGCTGGAAACATAGCGGTAAACATGGCTGTAGCCCAGCCGAATCAATTCTTCCCATTCCCGGGAAGAAAGAAAAGCTTCTACGGAGTACTACATGGACAGACTGATGCATTAGACTTCTTCACAGACAGGAAAGTAATAATGCAGAGATGGTGGTAGGAGTCGCAGCCAACATCATAAAGTGAAATAGCTGAGACTTAATCATAAGGTTCTTCTCTATTTATATCTTCTAAGTTAAATTAAACAACGGCATCCTTGTTCAATTTTGAGTAATCGATTAATTCTATCTTCTCTATACGTTGTAGAACTTTTGAAGAAAATATTAATATAAAGGCCGGAAAGATACATAGAGCATGTCTACAAAGGTTCTTTTTGTAGGTGAATCATTAGTAGTACACCGCTTCTTTGATAAAGGAATCCTAGATTTCATGATAGCTTCTAATTTTGAAGATGATGGTATATTTCTTAGAGAGGCGTTGAAAAGAGCAAAGTTTGAAGTGCATCATATTCCAACGATGGCTGCCGCAACGGTGTTCCCAGAAACGATGGAAGAGATCCTAAATTATGATGTTGTAATTTTAAGTGATGTTGGAAGCAACACTCTACTACTTCATCCAGAAGTCTTCGTAAAGAGTCGACCTAGACCGAACAGATTGAAGCTTATAAAAGATTATGTGGTAAACCACGGTAAGGGTTTTTTGATGATTGGTGGCTATTTATCTTTTCAAGGTTTACATGGAATTGCTGGCTACAAGAGTACCCCAATAGAAGAAATACTCCCAGTCGAATTAATGAATTATGATGATAGAGTAGAAGTACCTGAAGGATATAATCCTATAGTCACTAATAGGTCTCATCCTATTGTAAGAGATTTCCCAGAAGTATGGCCTACACTTCTCGGTTACAATAAAACGATACTAAAGAAAAATGCTACCTTAATAGCAGAGTTTAATAATGATCCAATACTAGCCGTCTATGAGATTGGTAAAGGACGTACCGCGGCATTTATGTCTGATTGTGCACCCCATTGGGGTACAAATGATTTTCTCAACTGGGAATACTATGATATCTTATGGGAAAGAATAATTAACTGGTTAACAAAGAAAATATAATGAATTGAAATAAAATCGTAACCATTAAATCTTTTTTGACTTTGATTATATTCGTCTTAGGATGCTGTCTCGGACATTATCTCTAAATTGGTTGAACAATACAGCTATAAGCACTATGAAACCATAGCCTACTATCCTAGCTTCAGGAGATACGGCATATGTTACTAAGAAAGCTTCTATCACCCCGAGTAGTAGAGTACCGCCGACAACGTTTAAGATGTTGCCTCTACCACCTCTTAGAGAAACGCCACTAATTATCGCTGCGGCAAAAGTGGGAAATAGTACTTCGTTTCCTAAAGTTATTGGTACAGATCTATTAAAACCAGTATAGTATAATCCTGACAGCCCCGAAAACATACCGCTTAAACTAAAAATCAGGAAGAGCATCTTTTTTGGATCGATCCCCATCATATGTCCTACGTCTTGGCTGCCACCTATAACATAAATATGTATGCCAAGTCTGGTATATCTAAGGAATATCCAGACCAATAAAATAGTAATGAAGAATGAGGTTATGGAGAAAGTAGTATCTGAACCCGGGAAGAGATATATTTCTGGCAAGTAGCTGCCAGGTATAGTAAAACCTCCAGCAATTATTATCTTTAGTCCTTGGAAAGCCATCATGGTAGCTAATGTTACGATGAATGGGTTAAGTCTTAGAAAGCCTATAAAGTAACCATTAAACATACCGCAGAGAAGTCCGAAGAATATGGGCAGTATAAAGGAAATGTAAGGGGGAACGAAGTTGAAGTCTTTCAACATGACTCCTGCAATCATAGCCGAGAAGCCGACAATACTTCCTGTTGAGAGATCGAGAACACCCCCGATAAGGCATATCGTTTGTGCGATTATGGCAAACCCTAGAGGAATTGAAAGATATATGATGTAGGTGAAAAAAGTTGGAGAAAATATTACTGGTTGAATGAGTCCTAAAACTAGGTAGATCATTATGAATAATGGCCATACAGCATTCTCTAACATAAATAACAACGTGTTTTGTTTAAGTTCGAATTCCTTATCTTTGACTTTCACAGTTATTCAACCCCGATAATCTTGATAAAATACAGGATAATGAGAATATATAATTATATTTTTAAACTGAGACATCCTGCTTCATCGTTTTTTCTATTATGATGTTTTCTAACTCTTCAACGGTATATTGAGATTTCGGGACATCAAGTATTTTTCTTCCGAGAGAAAGTAAAACGATTCTGTCAGCAACTTCATACACGTGATGCAGAGTATGTGAAATGAATATGCATGCGATTTTCTTCTCCTTTAAACTTTTTATAAAATCCAAAACCATCCTTACTCCTGCTACTGAAAGATTCCTTGTGGGTTCATCTAGAATAACTAGTTTAGATTGAAATAACATTGCTCTGGCTACTACTATTCCCTGTTTTTCCCCTCCAGAAAGAAATCTTACTTCTCTTTTTGGATTATTCCAAGTTCTTAATCCAAGCTGCTTTAAAATTCTCCTAGCTTCTTCATACATCTTATTGTAATCAAGCAGAAATCGTATTTTGTGATTTAATGGTTCTCTTCCAAGAAATATGTTCAGCCCGATATCTAGCGAATCTATCAGTGTCATTTCTTGAAATGCTACTTCTATTCCTAACCTACGCGCATCATTAACATTCTTAATTTCAACCTTCCTTCCATTCCAGTATATTTCTCCAGAATCTTTGCGTATGGCGCCTGCGATTATCTTAGTTAAAGTGGATTTTCCTGCACCATTATCCCCTATGAGTCCGATAATCTCACCTTCGTAGATATCTAGGTCAATACCTTTTAGAGCATGGACTTTACCAAAGTATTTATGAATATTTCGTAATTTTAAAAGTGGCACCTCAGTAAGTTCATGTTCATAATTCATTCCTGTATTTCCTCCCATCTAGCAATACATTATTATATTACGATCTCACTATCTATTAGAGTTATTCGTAAATACGTTATTAAAAATATGAGTTACGATTTTTGAAGATAAAGTTAAATAGTCTCAACATTCCTTCATTATCATGAAAAGAGATTTTACAAGTAAACGTATATCTAGACGGACCGCTTTAAGTACCGGTGCCAAGATAGCGATTGGAGTAGCTGCTGGGATCGTGGCAGGAAGTTTAGGAACATATTTTTCAACTATTCTAACCCCACCGAGATCTACTGTCGTGGAGAAGAAAGGGTATTTCTGGGGTGATTCACCCTATGTTATGACAGACGAATGGTATATTGCCCTTAATAGAGCTCTTGTATATTATGCTCAATACGTTGGTGACACAGTATTAACTCTAGATCCGAGAGGGTCTCAAGAATCTCAAAATAAAGATATCCGATACATGATCGCTCAAGGTGTTGATGGCATAATGGGGTGTCCATGTACAGAGGATGGTGCAGTAGCAGTGATCGAGGAAGCAGTAAGTAGAGGGATCCCCGTAGTAACATATGATGGAAGTGCAAATACTAAGAAGATAAGTATTAGCATACTGGTAGACAATTATAAGATAGGTCAGCAGCTGGCTGAGGAATATGTGAAGATAGTTGAAGGTGCAGGAAAGAAGATTGAAGGTACTGTATTTGTGATGAGAGATGTGGCCGAGAATCCTGTTCAGATGGCTAGAGCGAGAGGATTCATAGATATCATCAATAAATATGGCGTTGATATTCTTGAGTTTACTGGATATCACTCTGTTGAAACAGGTAAGAAAGCAACAACAGAGGCAATTCTTGCACATGGAGCGCCAGACCTCATTATGTCAACAGATCTAAATAAAACTCTTGGAGCCGTTGAGGCATTGAAATCTCTTGATAAAGCTATTCCAAGAGGTAAACAAGGACATATACCAGTCATAGGAATTGATTCATCTCCAAGCATCATGCCCTTAATAGGTGAAGGATTAGTGGATTTAGTAATGGATCAACCAAATCTATTCTATGGAGCCTTAGCGTTGAAATGCTTGAGAATAATTAAAGAACAAGGAGAAGGAGCACTTCCCGAAATCGGTCAACAGATAATATCTGATTCAACCAAGAAACTCGGTCCACAACAAGATGGTAGTTACAACTTGTTCGTGGAAGACATAGAAACTCCCAAAGGTGTTAGACCCTTCAAAGACGCATATTGGGCTCCAACAGTATGCTCGGAACTACATGGTCATAGGTGGATCGTCTGCCGCGCCGTCGCTGTGACTCCAGAAAATTATAAGACAATTCCAGTATGGTCAACCGTTGTAGAGCCTTGGTTCTATGGATAAAATATTCTCCTCATTAAAATTAGTATAATCCATTACTTACTTCTTGGATAATTTTTTTATAAAGCTCCCCCATTAAGTAGAGTTTGTTGAAATCTATATACTTAATTGAATCTTTCTCTGTGTGATAGTAAGGGTTTATAGGAGGATATTCCCAGATCATCGCTGCAGGTATACCTTCGGTGAAGAAGGGATAATAGTCGCTATAACTTAAAGTAAGTCCTCTTGAATTATCGATTGGGTATCCGTACTGTTGTGCCTTCTCCAAGATGATTTTCTTTAATAAACCTTCCGACCAAAGACTCCTCTCAGCAGGGAAAGCACTACTTACAGCATCCAGACAAAACATGGCATTACATCTCTCTCTAAGTTCTTCTCTAAGTTCTTCAACAAAGAATGATGATCCCCATAATCCAATTTCTTCAGCGCCAAAAGCCACAAAGATAATCCTTCTACGATTTTTTGCTTTTCCGAAGATCCTCGCAAGGTTCAGTAATGTAGAAACACCTGTTAGGTTATCCCAAGCACCCGGAGTCTTTATTTGAGAATCATAATGAGCTCCTACGACAATGCTCTCATCCATGCCCCCCTCTACTATGCCTACTATGTTACAAGTTTGAGAAATTCTGCTATCCCAGAAATGTTCTATTTTAACTGTAACTTTCCCCAAACTCATATATGAAAGGAGTTTATAGAGGTCTTGTTTAGATATTGAAACCCCCGGTATCTTAACTTTCCATTTGAGAGGATCTTTAAGATTAGGAGGATATGATTTCGCTGCCAGCGTTCTTATCAGATTATCTGGAGCATCCGTAGCGACAATTACTCCAGCAGCTCCTTTCTCAATTAACTCTGAAATGTAGAAAGCAGGTGTGTCAGAAACGATGAGAGATATCTTTCCTTCAAGGTCCATATTAGTCTTAGATATTGTATCAGCATTACCTTCATTAAATTCTCCTAGAAAGATAAGTTCTCCTTCAATCTCTGAATTTTCAGAGTATTCAAGAGGTTCACATCTTATGTCTAAACTTATAGGTGACAATACCTCCAACCTGCATTCTTTAGGAACATACCTATGGCATTGAAACCATTCACAATAAACATTATCCATTGATGAATCTTCGAACTTCGTTAGAATACTCTGTCGTGTATTTCTCTCCCCCTCAGTATCTAACCATCTACATCCAAATCTATAAATCTCTTGAAAATCAGATCGAATGTTTTCTGCCGATAATCTCTCCATAAAATACAATCCCTTTTTTTAACTAGATGTTACTAATATTTAATTATTGAATCTAAACTAGATGTTGACAATCTAACGATGGTTATATCCTGATCTCTTCTCTCTTAAACCAAGGTTTTCTAACTGGAAGAATATCGAAGACCACCATTTCCACTCAGGAAATATATAATAATAATAATCTATGAGAGATTATGAGAGAAGAAGTATGTGTATAACAGTCATAGGTAGCATTCATGTAGATTTCTATATAAAGGTAGATAGATTCCCTGTTATTGGAGAAACATTATTTGGGAAAGGTTTTCAGATCTTTCCTGGAGGGAAGGGAGCTAATCAAGCAGTTGGATGCAGTAAGCTTGGAGAGAAGACTTACATTGTTGGTAGAATTGGGAAAGATTTCAGTGAGTATTTGTTAAATAACTTTAGGAACTCGAATGTTGATACAAAATATCTGAAGATTGACGATGAGCACAATACCGGTGTAGCTTTCATAATCTTGAACGTGAATACGGGTGAAAATATGATTTTGATCGATCCAGGAGCAGATTACTGGATAACTGAAAATGATGTTAATGACGCATTAAATGCTATAATCGACTCTAAGATAATCCTTCTACAGTTAGAGATACCTATAGAGATTAATATTTACGCCAGCATGCTTGCGGCCTCAAAAGGTAAGAAAGTAATCTTAAATCCAGCTCCCGTATCCACTCTACCGAAAGAGATCTTCAAGTATATTGAGGTCATAACGCCTAATAGGGTTGAAGCATCTCAATTGACAGGGGTGGATATCACGGATATACCAACAGCTGTAAAAGCTGGTAAGAAACTGGTTGAAGAGGGTGTAAAATACGCAATAATCACTCTAGGATCAAGTGGATCGTTGATGGTCTCTCTTGAAAAAGCAATTTACTATCCACCCTTCAAAGTCAATGTAGCAGATACTACAGGAGCTGGGGATGCGTTTAATGCAGGTCTAGCTGTGGCCCTCTCACGAGGATATCCAATCGAAGAGGCTGTAATATGGGCTAACGCTTCAGCTGCAGTAAAAATAACGAAAATAGGTGCTCAGACAGGGCTACCCTCGAGATATGAGGTAGAGGGACTCATAAGAAGGAGTGCAGATTACCAACCTAAAATTATTTAAAATGAATTAGCGTAGTTCTAGAAAATATCGTATATTTAGAAATCTTCTCCTATGCTTGCTTAAGAACCCCTTATCAAGCTGAGACTAGAATTAATCAGAGAAATAAAGAGCTAGGTTAAGGATTCAGCATTTATTGTGTATGGCTGGTATTCGATAATGTATTTATGAAGCTGGAGATGTTCTATAGATGCAAGGGTTGGAAGGTCTCGTTTTTTGGGGTGCATGTTTACATGGTTTATGGGGAAGCGGGTTCTGAGACTTTGAGGTATTTTGAGATGGCTAGTAAATTCCTTCCTAAGAGCATATGGACTCCTGAAACTATTGTTACGAGCTTTATCGTTGAGAAGGCAGAGGGGTCGTATCTAGTAGATGTTGAGGGGAGACGCTTCATAGACTTGACGAGCCAATGGTCAACGAACAATGTGGGGAACGTTAATCGAGAAATCCTCGAAGCAGCTATCGAAGGATTAAAACAGTACGGCTTCATAATATACAGCTTGAATCTCCACAAGGCTGTCTTCGACCTAGTTACCGAACTTCTGAGGATAAGGCCATCAAACAATCTTACCAGAGTAGCTTTAGAGCTTTCCGGCACAGGGGCCGTAGACGCTGCAGTGAAATTCGCTGTTAAAGTCAAGAAGAGGCCACACATAATAAGCTTCCTAGGGCAATATCATGGATACTATACAGGCACGTTAGGGTACGGTCCAGAGAGCGCTGATGCTAGAAGATACTTTGAAAACCTGTATGGTAACGCGGCTATCCTATTGCCTTACCCTGACTCTTATAGGAGACCTGAATATATGAACTGTGAAGAATGGGGCAAGTTCATCATAGATTATATCGAGGAATGGGTTCTAAAATATCAGGCACCTCCAGATAGAATAGCAGCGATATTGTTTGAGCCTATAGCATGTGAAGCAGGCGTCTGGATTCCGCCTGACAGCTTCATATACGGGTTAAAGAAGCTAGCAGGCAAGTATGGATGGTTTCTCATAGCTGACGAGGTAATGACGGGATTCGGTAGAACAGGTAAATGGTTCGCGATCCAAAACTGGAATATCGATGTAGACTTGATGCCTCTTGGAAAAGGAATAAGCGGCGGCATATTCCCAATAGCTGCAGTGTATGGATCTGAAGAAGCTATGGCCTCTGAACCAGTAGAATACGGTACAACATTCGGTGGTCATCCAGCAGGGTGTCTAGCAGCTATTGCGAACATTAGAGTATTGGAAAAATATGGAATAGTAGATAGAGCTGCGCGACTCGGAGAGAAGGTTCTGAAGAAGATTAGAGATTGGCCAGAGAGATACGAGATAGTAGGAGATGTAAGAGGTAAAGGATTGGTGATCGGCATAGAGTTCATTAAAGATAAGAAGCAGAAAACTAGGAATCCAGAGTCTGCGAAGATTGTTTATCTAGAGTCTATTAAGAAGGGCGTAGTGCCTTTAATGGATGTTGGAGACTGGGTTCTCAGAATACAGCCGCCGCTTACAATAGAGGAAGAAGTGTTAATGTATGCTATTGACGTTATAGAAGATTGTATAAAGATGGCGGAGAAAGAATTTAAGAAAGTATGACTCGAAATCCTATTAGTCAATCTAGATGCATGTTAAACCTTGATTGTGTTGTTCACTATAGTCTAGATCTTCTGCAGGAACGTCTTCAATACCTTTGCCGCATCTACTACATCTTTTATTGAGACGTTTTCTTCGGATGAATGTGCGTACTTTATCTCGCCGGGGCCATAGATTATTGATTCTATGCCAGCTTTATGGTATAGTGCGTTAGCATCTGTTTCAGATTCTATTATTCTATGTCTAGGTTCTTTCTTTAAGATCTGCCTGTATGCCTCATCCAGTAAGCTTACATACCTCGAATTAGCTATAAACCCATCACATCCATGTATTAGCTCAAGCTCTATCCGTACACTCTTCCTAACACTGTACTCTCTTATCTTATTCTTCAAGAAATCAAGCATCTTCAAGTACGAGATCCCGGGATGAAAATGTATTAGTATATCTGCTTTAACCTCCCATGGTACAACCCAGCCGCTGTATCCGGACTCGATCTTTCCTAGATTAAATATCGGGGACGTGAAGTAACCGTCCTTGAAGGTGAACGTTCTAGTCGTTTCCTCTTCTAGTTCTTTGTAGAAATCGAAAAAGCTGAGGATTGTATTCTTCGCATCTCTGCATGCTCCATGACCACTCTTATCGTGAAACAGAATATTAAACTCTATGCATCCAGCATTACCTACACATATATCCATAGAAGTAGGTTCGAGAATTATGGAATCCTTAGGTTTGATACCTCTAATCAAGAGTTCGGCTGCACCCCTCCCATACATTTCCTCGTCTACTACAAATGCGAAAGTAACATTCGGCTCATTTTTGGCTCTTGATAACTCTTCCAAAACTAGGAGCATTGATGTTAGCCCACCCTTCATATCGCATGCACCCCTTCCATACATTCTTCCATCCTTCACCGTTGGACTGTAGGGTTCCTTCATGTCTAAAGGCGGAATAGTATCGAGATGACCACATATGAGAATCTTGCCTCCATCTCCAAGCCTTACCACTACATTATACCCTGTCTTATAGACTTCGTGAAGTTCGGGATTATATCCAATAGTACTTAGATAATCGTAGATGAAGTAAGATAAGGCTTCTTCTCTTCCAGAAGGGCTAGGGATAGAGATAAGCTTCGATAAAAGATTCGAGGTTTTCTCGAAGATCGAGGATTCCTCCAGCATAACCGATCTAATCTAGATTTGAGGGATCATAATATATATCGTTTGCATACATAATAGAATTAATAAAATCAGGAAAACTGTATAACGCATATGTTCACCATAGACTTTCTACTAAAAGACTTTCTTGCATCGGCTCTACATCTTCTATAAGCATCTCTGCACTTCTTAATCGGCTTAGTGTTCTACAATACTTCCAATCTCTCTCACCTCATTTTTAGACATTCTCTATATTGGTCCTCAACTTATTGACCAAGATCCACTTCTTACTATCTTGGAAAAATATACTATATTTATATTGATTTCTTCACGTATCGGTATAAGTTAAAGGTAGAAAGATATTAAGAGAGGATGTAGCATACTTGGTAGTGTAAATAGTAATGTATGGAGAAGACAGTGAAGAATACAAGAAGAGTAAGAGTTTAAATGTACTCTTCAGGAAAGGGTTCATAGTTAATGCTCTAATAGCGATTTTATGGACAGTTTTAATAATACTTCCCTTCGAGCCTTTCTCATTATTACTGAGGATCATCGTTGGGGGAGGACCTGGAATATGGTTTCTAGTAGCTTACATCCTCTACATTATTATTGGACCGCTATTATTTATCGGGTTCTCTTATCTATACTATCTAGCTGAAGAAGTATGGAGGACTGAAACTAGTAATATGTTTAGCGTTGCCGGATTCTATCTATTATTCATCGGAGCCAACATTACATTGATAGTTTTAGCGGTGGCAGGAGCCGTTGGAGGATACTATCTAAACATAATACATGCTCCAATAGAAAGCGTCCGCGGTATTCTGGAGCCCTTTGTAAATCCTCTAAGAGTGCTAACTCTAGTTACTATAATTGGAGCTCTACTATGTTTGGCCCCAATCCTCAGGAGAGTTGCGCGTAGCCGGCTTCTATAATCTATCCTATAAGCTATGTAGAATGTGATGGTGGCGGAGATGATCAGTATTGAAATGAAGAATGTAATTATTACTGAGTTAGGAGGGTTACCCCATTCAGGTTTAGAATAGGTCCACGCTATAGTCTTATCTTCTTTAAGAACTATCGAGATGAATGGTGGAACCTGTCCTCCGCCTACTTCAAATAGAGGTCTCCTATTAAATACTTGCCCGTCATCTATATACCATCCATTTAAAACTCTCTTTCCATCAACTAATATTGAATATAGAGTGGCTTCTCCCATATATTCAAAGACCTTCTCATTATAGGTATACGATTCAAAAGCAATAACTTCTTGTTCACCATCCTTGAAGGTTGAACTATTATCCATAACTATGTATACGTCCACCTTCTCGCCAGTTGATAGATTTGTAACTGAAGATGCCCAATATTCTACTGAACTATTCTCAACATGTCTGTTATATATTGATATTGATACATTATCTCTTGGGTGGAAATATGGTCTACAATTAAGTCTTACCGGAACATATGTCTTACCTCCATGGGAGATACCTGCTACATACATGAAGTAGCTGGACCAGTATGTGCTGTTTGGGTAAATTCCTGTAGCTACCTGTATTATTGTTCCGCCCCCAGTCATTATGCTTACGATTAAATATATTGTATTGTCTGTGTAGGTGATATTGGGGATAGAATAGAGAACTGTAACGTTCTTATGCTCGCTCCACTTAACAACGGATCCATCTTCAAGAGGACTGCCATCTGGTATAGTTAATCCAAGACCCCATGATCTCAAGGCCATCCATGAATTTTTCCCTTCATTATTCTGAAATCCATCTACTACAATAACTGTCTGAAGGCTGAGCAATATTATTATCATCAATAGAGACTTTTTCACACTACTTAATCCAGGAGGTTCTTCACTTAAAAAAGTTATCTAAAATAAAGAAGAGATGGTGGTTGAAGATGTAAGCTATGTTTGAGTTTTCTTCTTCCATGTTATGGTGTATCCTAGCCCGCCTGCGATTACTCCAATTGATAATATAATTATGAACACTGTTATCCAGAATGGGTATCCCATTGGTATACCGTAGAATATGTTCACGTGCACTTGTCCGGGGTTCCATCCATACCCGCCGACTTCGGGAGGAAGCATAGCTGCTCCACCCAAGTATCCTCCGATCATCATCATCCATGTAGCGCCGACTACTCCCACATTCATTAATGCGAGATGTATCCAAGCTAGAAGATTCGAGATGCCTGTGAATCTCTTCCCAAGTATGCCTTCAATGTAGAGGTAGAAGAGCGCTGTCACTGCTACGCCTATAACTCCTACTATTAGATACGTTATGTAGCCTACTGTAAACCATTGACCCGCGCTTCCGAATGCTATAACCCTGCTTGGCTCCGGTCTCAACCAGAATATCTGACCTATCACTATGTACAATGTTAACAACGTCATCAATAGGCCTTGAATTATTGCTGCAGACATAAATCTTGAAGCCCATACTGATTTTATGTTCTGGTTCATTGCTGACTATAACAGTGTTATTGAAAAATAAAAACAATCTCTAACATTAAAGAATGTTGTTAAAACTACATCTTTAATAATGCGTTTTATCGGAAAATTCCGGAAGGGAACTCAGTTAAAAAGCTTTCTGAGAAATCTTATCTAGACTAAAGGATCTTGACAAACTATTGCGTCAATTTCATTAAAGTTAGATTCTCTAAAATAGTTTTGACACTCTATAGCATCTTAAGATAGACGTTTAGGTCATTTCTCATATCGTATAAGATCATTAGAGATGTAAGTAGTATGGTTCCATCGTTGAGAGAGACAATAAATATCGGTATACTGATATTCTCCTCTAAGTCTCTGAAGCCATTCCCTGTATTAAGGCTTCTACTAATTATTGTGAACTGCCAGCTAGTATCCTACTCTGCTCGTAACCACTCAAAGAAAGAACAGCTGTCTTCGTTAAATCTCTAGCATCAAATGAGCTCGTTAATGCATCTTCATAGATTAAGTTAATGATGCTATTTTTCTCTATTTTAGAAATAGATCCAGCTAGTTAAAGAAGAATGGTTTTATCATCACATAATCACCAAAACCTTTAATAAAAGATTATCTCTCATAGACTGGCTTCCAACGTCATGTTTGATGGGTTAGAATATATGTGGCATACGCTACACGTCTTTGGGAAACGACTAAACATCATCATTTTTACTAGCAGAGGCCATGAAGGGATATGATGTTGAAATGTTTATCAAGTCTTAGAGTATACTTAACAGCGGAGTTCGAATATGCTGATCAAGGAGTATTTCAAGCTAGTTAGAGAACTAGATGAAGATAGATTGGAGAAAGCTATCATCTTGGCCCTTAATCCATCTCTAGAGATGATAAATTATTATGCCAAGTATGTTAGAGGCTTTAATGAGTCTCTACCACCACAACCAAGCATAGAATCTATTTCGATAGAATCCATTAAGAAGATTTTGGGAGAGGATGGTGTAGAGATCTTTCTAGCAGTAGACCAAGTGATCTCACTTATGCCTAGATACATGTTAAGAAGGTTGAATGAAGCCTTAACCAAGAATGAAGACCTAGATATAGTAAGAACATTAAGCCGTAAGCTATATGATGAGTACTCGAAAACAGTAGATGGCGTGAGAGTTGAAGATCTCATCTTTGAAGATTATAGGAAGGAAAGCATCTTGCTAGTTCTTCCTTCGTGGAGGCAGCTTGAGCTAGTTCATGGGAGATGGCGTGAATTGGCTTGGAGAGAGAAAACCCTGAAGAATGAAGAGACTCCTACGGTTGAAGGATGGATTATGGATGTTACTCTACTAGCAGATGTATTGGTGGATGAGGGAGTTAAATCAATCATAGTTGCGGACACGGTACATGAGGGAAGGCTACCCGTAAGTGGAGGGGAGGTAATCTACGTAGATTTTGGTAGAGGTCTATGCAAGATAGGATATCCGCGAGACTCGAGTATTTCATGGCTTAATAGACCGATTATATCCAACATGGCCTTACCATTTAGAAGAGGTGAAGAAGAGATAATAACAGAAGTATATTGGAAGATCGGCTTAACGCCTATTCTTCGTTTAAGATGGGTGGAAAGTGATGGGAGTCTAAAGAGGGTGAAAGTGGAAGGTGGAAACTTCTTTATGGTTGGGGATGATGAAGAAGCAGCTCTAATCACAGGTATAGGTGTAAGAGGAACAGATCCAGAAACATTCACATTGCTTGACAGCCTACTACCTAAAAGAGTAAGATTCTTCGGTGTCCCTCTATCAGGCTACCTAAAGGATTGGGTGAGTGGGGTCGTCCACTTAGATGTGGTCTTTGCGTATCTTGGAGAAGTAGGTGAGGGAAGAGTAGCGTTGGTAGACCCTTCTAGGATGGGGTTCTACTCTATACTCGAGTATAATAGAGACTCTAAAAACTTTAAGATAAAAAGTTTCATAGAATTTGCTAGGGAATTTGAGTTAACCATCGATGAGCCGCCGAGAAGGCTTGGAAGCCCGATAACCATGATAAACGCGCTTAACCTAGGTAATGGAAAACTCGTAGTTGACTCATTCAATAAAGAAGTAAATAGATATCTTGAGAAAGAGCTGAAAGTAGATTTAATCGAGGTTGATATTCCACATATTGAGGCAGGTGGAGGCGGGCCTAGATGCGCTACGAGAGATATTCCAAGTCTCCGATCTTCCAGTTAACACCTCTTAGGTTACTGTCTAGCTTGCTGAGAAGTTTATTAAGTTGTTCACCGAAGATTCTCAGGAATGTTATTAGCCTACCTATAGATACTTTATTATTCGCGTAGCTTTCTCAATTAATTCGTATAGGTAATCTTTATTCACTTTGAAAACCAGGTTTTGAAGATGTAAGCGCATTAAGAAATAATCAAGTTACATTTTTCCCGCAAATAGTTTAACCCATTATGGCCCACTCCTAATCAATAACATGGTGAAGCTTTACGAAGAGATAAAGAAACGTTAAAAGCTTATATAACCTAACATGTTAGAAGCTTGTGTGAGTAATCTTGGCTCTCTCCCATTTTAAGGGTAGAGACTTCATTACTACTAGAGATTTTACGAAGGAGGATCTTGAGTTTCTACTAGATTTATCTTCTCATTTTAAATCAATGTTTTATGGAGGTATGAGGAAAACTCTTAGAGATGTTTTAGAAGGTAGGAATATTGCTTTACTCTTCAAGAAGCCCTCGACTAGAACTAGGAACTCTTTCCAAGTTGCAGCCAGTAGGCTTGGAGCACTTTCAGTATATATGAGACCTGATGAGCTACAGCTTGCTAGAGGCGAACCCATCATTGATACAGCGAATGTTCTAGATAGATATTATGATGGATTAGTTATCAGAACATTTGAGCAAGCTGAAGTTGAAGAATACGCTAGATACATGAAGAATCCTGTAATCAATGCTTTAACAGACGAGGAGCATCCATGCCAAGCTATGGCCGACTTACTCACTATAATAGAGAAGAAGAGTAGGCTAGATGGATTAAGAATGGTTTACACCGGAGATGTATGGAATGTATGTCACTCACTTATTACTGTAGCACCTGTATTCGGTATAGATTTGATAATAGCTGTTCCAAGAGGGTATGAGCCTCTACCCGAGATATGGAAGTTTGGTCAAGATAGAGCTTCGAGAAATGGTACAAGGCTAGAGATCGTTCACGATATCAGAGAAGCCGTGAAGGGAGCAGACATAGTATATGCTAATACTTGGTGGAGCATGGGTAAGCCTGAGATGGAGAAAGAGAAAAGAAAAATAGACTTCAAACCATTTACGGTAACGGCCGACATCATGAATCTAGCTAAGGAAGACGCAATATTCATGCATTGTCTACCAGCCTACAGGGGAAACGAGATGACCACAGAGGTAATTGAAGGAAAATGGTCAGTAGTATACGACCAAGCAGAAAACAGATTATGGACAGAGGCAGCAATATTGGCTGCACTAATCTCATAAATATAATACTGTACCGGCAATCCACATAGTTCAAAAAGATATATCACCGTAAGATAAAGTAGTTGTGCTGGTGGAGGTGGATAAATGTTTAACTTGGAGTATGAAAAATTCAAGAAGAAGAATAGTACCTCGTGTAGGATATTTGAGGAGAGTAAGCTTTTTACACCTTGTGGTGTTCACAGTAATTATAGAGTCCACGACCCGTTTCCAATCTTCGTAAGTAGAGCTAAAGGGTCTAGGATATGGGATGCTGATGGAAACGAGTACATAGACTTCAACATGGCCTTCGGGGCCCTCGTAGCAGGTCACTCCCACCCCATAATTGTTGAAGAATTAAAGAAAGCACTAGAAGAAGGTACAATTTTCGGACATGAATCAAGCGAATCAGTTAAGCTTGCAAAGATACTATGTAATAGGTTCAACCTAGATATGGTTAGATTCAACTCGACTGGCATGGAGGTTACCATGTATGCTGTTAGGCTGGCCCGAGCGTACACGGGTAGAAGCAAGATCATGAAGTTTGAAGGATGCTATCATGGAAGCAACGATAATCTACTTGTAAGCGTTAAACCCCACCTCTCAAAAACTGGACATATTAAGCATCCCATATCTGTGCCTGCCTCGCCGGGACTGTTACCTGAAGTCTCGAAGTACACAGTGGTGGCTCAATTCAATGATGTGGAATCTGTAGATAAGCTCTTCGGAAAACATGGAGATGAGATAGCTGGAGTGATACTTGAACCAGTAGCGATGAACATGGGCGTGATAGAGCCTGACCCAGAATTTCTGAAAACGTTGAGAAAACTATGTGATGAATACAATTCTGTCCTCATATATGATGAGGTGAAAACATGCGGTAAATGGTTTGGTGGGGCAGAAGAAAAGTATGGTGTAAAGCCTGATTTGAAGACTTTAGGCAAGGCGATAGGGGGAGGAATACCATTATCCGCTATAGGTGGGAGAAGAGAGATCATGGAGCTTTTTGGGCCGGGTAAGGTCTCTCATGCAGGGACATTTAACGCAAACCCTCTATCAGTCAAAGCAGGAATAACAACGTTAGAGAAGATCCTTACTAAAGATGCGTTAAGTAGAGCTGGAAGGTTAGGTGAACAGCTTGCTAACGGATACAGGGATATAGTAACAGACTATAAGATAAAAGCATTGGTCAGCTCTATAGGCGTAAGCGGAGCAGTACTTTTCACCGACCAAGAACATGTTAGAAACTATCGTGAACTACTCAGATGCGATTTTGGTAAATGGTTTGGATACTTCATCTCCATGTTGAATAGGGGAATTATTCCCGCTGCGACAGGACCGGATGAGCAGTGGACCATTTCGGTCCAACACTCTTCAGAAGATGTTGAAAAGCATATTGAAGCGTTCAAAGAAGTGGCATCAATGATTAAAGATATTAAGCAACCACTGGAAATGGTTGAAGCAGTTTAACCCTATCCGAGACGGCTTCAAAACAGATACGTCTGTAAAGACCCTTTATCCGCATAATAAGGTGCTCAGAGAGTTCGTGGAAGCTAAGCTGAAGATTAAAGAAAAATTAATAAGTGAAAGGTAATAACATAATGCACAGAAAATATGTGGAGAACGTATTATAAAAAGGTTAAGGGTGTTTCCAAGCTTTTACTTATAATAGTAATTGTTGTCATCTTGATTGTGAGCGGGATAGCCGCATATACTCTTACCCAGATCCAGACGCCAACAACATCTAGAATTATTTCACCCGGCAAGCTGGTAGTATTTGTCTGGGAAGACTTCACAGTTCCAGATGTATTCGATCCCCTCACCAAGAAGTATCCTACACTAACTATCGAAAACAACATATTCACTTCTCAGCCGGAGATGCTTGCAAAACTTATGGGGGGATTCAAAGCAGATGTTGTAAGTCCATGCATAGATTTCCTACCTAGACTAATCGAGCAGGATATGCTACAGCCTATCGACTTGGCTCGACTCAGCAACTGGAACAACATATTCAAGAGTATCAGAGAGTATCCAGGAATATGGAGAGATGGGAAACTCTACATGGTTCCAACAGCTTTCGGTCTCCAGGCAGGAGTAACATACAGAAAAGATAAGGTCTCCTCCATAAATAGCTGGGCCGACATATTCAATCCCGCATATAAGAATAGGGTATTGATACTTAACGATGCGAGAATAGGTATTGTGATGGCTGCGTGGGCTCTAGGCTACGAACATCCATGGAATCTAACAAGCCGAGATCTTCAAAGAATTGCAGAATTCTATAAGGAACATAGAGACGTGATCTTAAAGTTTTATGAAAGTGATATAGAGGCCAGAGAGCTGTTAGCCTCTGGGGATGCATGGATTATTGCTGGAAGCGGTCCAGCCCAATCATATTGGTTGATGTCTGAAGGGATAGAAGCAGAGTTCGTGCTCCCAGAAGGTAAAGGGATAGGCTGGTTATGTGGTTTAAGCATCTTGAAAGCATCAGAGAACCTTGAAGGAGCACATCTCTACATAGACTACTTCATCTCTGAAGACCCGCAAACATACTATGCTTATGAATGGCTTTACGGTCCAACAAATGAAAACGTTTTCAGAAAGATTCCAGAAGAGAAGCTTAAGGAGAGTGGGATAGTTGGGCCGGAAACGTTATCCGAGGTCTTGCCACTAATCGATCCGCCAAATCTGGATGAGTGGCTCCAGGTCTGGGAGAAAATAGTTGCAGGATAAAGCAGGCATGGTCTTGCTTGAACTAGTAAATATATACAAGTATTACGGGAAGATAACCGCTCTAGAAGATATAAATCTAGAAGTTGGGAAGGGTGAACTACTAACAATATTGGGTCCGAGCGGAAGCGGTAAGAGCACTCTACTAAAAATTATAGGAGGATTCGAGGAGCCCTCGAGAGGAAAGATATACATTAACGGGAAATTAATGAATGGTGTACCACCGTATGCGAGACCTACAAGTATGGTCTTCCAAGATCTTGCATTGTTCCCCCATCTAAACGTATTCAACAACATAGCCTACGGATTAAAGATAAAGAAGGCGCCGTCTAATGAGATAAAAAAGAAAGTAAGAGAGGTGGCTGAGCTACTACATATTGAAGAACTTCTAGATAGAAGGGTAACCCAGTTAAGTGGAGGTCAGCAGCAGAGAGTAGCTCTAGCACGTTCCCTTATACTCGAGCCTGAAATACTATTGCTTGATGAACCTTTGGGACCCTTAGATGTGAAGCTCAGGAAGGAAATGCAGTTAGAGCTACGTAGAATACAGAAGAGATTAAACTCTACATGGATATACGTCACTCACGACCATGAAGAAGCAATGGTTATGTCCGATAGAGTGGCTATACTGAATTCTGGTAGGATAATTGATGTAGGGGTGGTCAAGGAGATATATGAGAAGCCCAAGAATAGATTCATCGCAGAGTTTCTAGGAGAAGTAAATATAATCGAATGCATAGTAGACCATGTAGAAGGTAGCGCATTCACAGCCTCCAGCGGAGACTTAAGAATAGAAGGATTAACAGCTGGAAAACTAGAGAAAGGTGATAGGGTAAATATCTTGGTAAGACCTGAGAAGATCGGAATTACTGTCACTCCGCTAAATGATAGAAAGAACTCCGTGTCAGGGAAAGTGGTAGAGATAATCTATAAAGGAGCCTACAGCGATGTTAAGATAGAAACTGAGGATTCTAGGGTCTTCATTGCTAGGACTTTTGAGCCTGCCTATCGTGTTGGAGAGAGGGTCTTCCTGAAATGGGATAGGGAAGATGCGGTTGTGATTAAAGAATGAATTTAGAGAAGATACGTAGAAAAATATCAATAAATCTTCTATATTCCCTACCAGCGATAATATATCTAACAATCTTCTTTTATATTCCCCTGATCACAATAATTGTTTATAGTTTCTGGCATGGTGAGCCTCTCTACCGTGTAGTTAGAACCTTCACATTGGAAAATTATGTAAAATTCTATACGGAAGAATTATCTCAGAATATCTTCATATTAACGAATCTAATATCTATCGCGACATTCCTGGTAATACTGGCGACAGCGTATCCAATAGCGTATTTCCTCGCTAGGATGGTTAAAGGAGATACAGGTCTGAAAATAATTCTTCTAATACTGATTCCTCTTGAAATGAATTATCTAATCAGGGTATTTGCCTGGAGAAACCTGTTAGGAGAGAACGGCTTACTGAATAGTCTCCTCATGTTTCTAGGCTTAGTTGAGCAGCCTCTAACAATATTTTTCCACAGTATCCCAGCCATAATCATCGTGGTGCTACACAATGCATTGCCATACGCTATCATCCCACTCTACATAACTATTAGAAGCATTCCTGAGAGCTTGTATCAGGCAGCCATGGATCTCGGGTCGAATAGGATTAGTGTATTCTTCAGAGTAACGCTTCCACTTAGTATGCCTGGAGTAGCGATAGCATTCTTATTCATCTATATACCGATGATGGGTGAATTCGCTATTCCAGCTCTAGTAGGTGGGAAAACATATCTGCTTGGAAATCTAATCGTTAGGCAGTATCTCACTATAGGTAACTGGCCATACGCTTCAGCATCAACCATAAGTTTGATATTAACTACTCTGATAGTTATGTTTATTCTTTTCAAGTTCTTAGGGGTTAGGAGGCTTTACGAATGAGTTTAATCAAGCTTTTCCTTAAAATATTTACATCAACGGTTATCCTACTACTTATCTACCTACCGATAGCATTAGTCATCCTGTTCTCTTTCAATGATAGCATATACTTCATATTTCCATTTAAGAATTTCACATTTAAATGGTATGAGAGGCTACTCGAAGACCCCCTATTCTTGAAGAGTATAATCAACTCGATAATTATCGCGTTAGCTGTATCTGCTGGGTCGCTGTCTATAGGTATTCCAGCATCTTTTGCATTTGTAAGATTGAGGAGGAACACGTTATACGTAGGGTTTATCATGATACCGTTCATCATGCCATGGCTTGTAATCGGTGTCTCATCACTGGTATTCTTCCACACTCTTGGGATACCTTTATCTATTCTAACGACTGTCTTAAGCCACATAATCTATAGCATACCCCTTGTAGTGTTAATCGTGGCGGCTAGACTGATCAGTCTCAACCCAAACTATGAGAAGGCAAGTATGGATTTGGGGGCCAATGAAGTCCAAACATTCACTTATGTAACTTTTCCATTAATCTATCCTGCGATATCGGTCTCAGCTTTAATAACTTTCCTTTGGTCATTCGATAACTTTATCATAACGTTTTTTACGATAGGCTCAGAGATCACGTTCCCGATCTGGGTCTGGGGATCCCTAAGGCATCCAACTAATGTCCCAGTTATAACTGCCGCATCATCCATAGTTATATTAGTAGGCTCTCTAATAGTCTACTTGATGGAGACTTACAGGGTCAAGAAAGGAATAGGAATCTACGCCATAATCTAGCCTTACCATGGTTGTTCAAGCATCCTCTTCGGAGAACCTTCAAGGGATGACTTGGTTATGGAGATACGGGTATCAATATTCAACGTCTATTTCAAGTCTCTTCAATGTTTCCCCTATAGGTCTTCCCTCTTCATCCCATCCTCTAAGTTTGTAATATTCGGAGAGAGACTCCTTGAACTGATGTAGGTCAACTGTTTTCCCATCTGTTTTTCCACCCTTCAAGGGCTCATTGAACATCTTGGGAGGCAGAGTATCGTCTTCCTTCTTGAAGCCTTCTCTAAGATTGAATACTCTAGAGATATTCCAGATTCTCTCGCCGATGATCTTTAATTCTTCTACTGTGTAGTCTCTTCCAAGGGCAGGTCTTAGAAGTTTGACCATGTCTTCATAACTCGAAAGCCAGAAATCACATATTATCAGTGACCATTTAATGCTATTCAGGTCTTGTAAGTCTTTAACGAGCTGGGCTTTCCCCACAAAGCTGTATGGGTCCATTTCACCGAATGCGTCATATGCTACTGCCCAAGCTCTGAGATGGCATGCTCCTCTATCTGCTGTAGCGTATGCCAGAGCCATCCCGTACGTCCCCCTAGGATCGTATGCTGGTATCTCAGCCCCCTTCACGTCTAATCTCTCTTTCAATGCTTCTCCACGGATCTTTTCAGCGGCTCTTCTTGTCCCCTCAGCGAGCAGATTCCCAAACCCCCTTCTATACGCTATCATCTCGCTCAACTCGATTAAGAATTCGACATCATTCCAAGAAGGCTTTAATCCGTTAAGATCCTTCTCTGAAATCATTCTCTTCTCATAGAGATGGATCGTGAAACCTATTGTAGCTCCGAGAGATATCGTATCCATTCCGAGGTCTGTAGCTACTTCAGCTACTTCCGCAACATCTTTAAGATTTCTCAAACCAGTGTTGGAGCCGAGCATTGCTAATGTTTCATATTCTGGAGATTTGATCAGTCTAGAGTCGAATTTCAGTATCCTTTTACATGCGAGTGGACAA
This sequence comes from Candidatus Geocrenenecus huangii, assembly GCA_023268155.1. Classification (GTDB taxonomy): domain Archaea; phylum Thermoproteota; class Nitrososphaeria_A; order Caldarchaeales; family Wolframiiraptoraceae; genus Geocrenenecus; species Geocrenenecus huangii. Next base: position 125,889 of record JALNKM010000002.1, on the reverse strand, counting down.
TACGGGCAAGCGTACTTCTTAGCTGTGGCCTCTTTCACTCTATCCGTGTTGATCTTATCATGGTATTCGAATGATCCTGACATGAAGCCGTATGTTGGTAGAACTCCAGCATTATGTGAAATATCAACTATTAATGGTGTACCATCGGTCTGCGCCCATAGATTCTCCGAGGTCTTTACTCTATTCCGTGTTAACTCGACCACGGTCTCCCTGAATTTATCTGGGTCGTATAGTCTGACATCACCCTTAATGTTCCTAACCACCAGTGCTTTAAGATTCTTAGATCCAAATACTGCTCCAGCCCCCCCTCTCCCATGCACCCATAATCCGCTATCAACGACGGATGCGAATCTGATGAGGTTCTCTCCAGCTGGACCGATAGCTAGAACACTAGCATTTTCATCTCCTAATTCTTCTTTAATACGTCTCGACGTCTCAAGAGTTCCTAAACCCCATAAGTTCTTGGCATCATGAAATTCTACGCCTTTTTCCGTAATCTCAATATAAGTGGGTTTATCAGCTCTGCCTTCAACTATCAGTAAATCATATCCGGAATACTTCATCCTAACACCGAAGTATGATCCACTATAACTATCACACACGGTATTTGTTAAAGGGGACTTGGTAATGATTGGGTATCTTCCAGAGAGGGGGGCGATGGTTCCGGTAAGTGGACCAGTAGAAATGATTATCTTATTATCAGGGCTCAGAGGATCGATCTTCGGAGAAACTTCTTCAAGTAGATATCTGATGCCTAACCCTCTACCCCCGATATATTTCTCGACGAAGTCTCTTCTCGTCTTCTCGATACTGAAGCCTTTACTTGTTAAGTTGATTCTTAGAAGCCTCCCAGTATAACAATACAGTTTTTCATTAGTCATAGTATATGTATGGATCTCACAGGCTTATATTTTTTCCTAATACCGCCTCAGCATATTAAGCGCTCCTTATGCGATGATATTATAATCCGCATCGGTATCTCATGTAACTATTAGCAAGCCATGTATTAATAAGACAGGCAACTGTGTACAAATGTGAATGTAACTTCGAGTTCCGTTTACATAATCTGATCTTTTATCTTCTAGGATGAAGATGATCAGTCTTAACGTTATGATAGGCCAGCTAAGTAAATCTAGGAGAATCCACTTAACTGTGTCTCTAGCTTTAAGCTTTTATAATGGTTGATGAAATAATAATTCGAAGATTGCGTTGAGGTTGCGTAGTCTTGAGTGAAGGAGTAAGATTAACTGACAAGGAGATCAAGTATATGTCATTGTTTGAAGCAGCTACAGGTGCATCTGTTATTGACTGCATAGATTCAGGCGACATAATGGTCTTCATAGTTGGCGATGGAGAACTTAAGAAAGTTTTATCGGGAAAAGGTGTAAAGATCCAGCAATTCTCTAGAATTGTTAAGAAGAAGATAAAAGTCATAGAGTATTCTCCAGACCCCTCCAAGTTCATTGAGAATGCACTTCTTCCAGCTAAAGTAATCGAGCCTATCAGAGTTACCGAGAGAACAGACGGAAGGAAGATAGCAGTTGTAACAGTTGATCCTAAAGATAAAGGAGTAGCAATAGGCAAGAACGGTAAAACAATAGAGCTTATACGTTTAATAGCTAAGAGGCATCACCAGATCGATAACGTCATCGTAACCTAGCCGAGAATATTGTAGATACTACATACGAGAAAATATTAAATATTAGCAGAGAGAATGATCTAGGCCTACTTTTAATTTTGACTTTTGCATTATTAAACGCTACTCAAATATTAGTTTTACTCTTGAATAATTAGCGAAACATTAAATATAGAGTATAACAAAAAAAGATAGGAGTGTTTTTGAATATGTCTGAGAATAAACCCAGAGTACTATTGTTTGAAGAAGCTGTAGGCTTAACGAAATTCGAGCTTGGCGGTAAAGGATATGGATTAGTAGAAATGACTAGAATAGGGCTGCCTGTACCACCTGGATTAAATATCCCAACCTACGTTTGTAGAGAATACTATTCTACCGGAAGATTCCCAGACGGCTTAATAGATGAGGTAAGAGAGAAGCTCAGAATCATAGAGGAAAGAGTTGGGAGAAGATTCGGCTCAACCGAGAGGCCTCTTCTAGTGTCTGTCAGGTCTGGGGCTCCATATTCTATGCCGGGAATGATGGACACAATCTTAAACCTAGGATTGAATGATGAGATCGTTAAGAGTCTAGCTGGAGAAACAAGGGATGAGAGATTCGCGTATGACTCCTACCGTAGATTGATCCAGATGTTCGGCAAGATAGTTCTAGGAGTCAAAGATGAAAAATTCGATGAAATAATTGAAGAGCATAAGAAGAAGCTTGGAATAAAACATGACATAGAAATATCCGCAGAAGAATGGAAGAAAATTATCGAGGAATTTAAAGAATTGATTAAGAAGGAGGCTGGAATAGAGTTTCCCCAAGATCCATGGGAGCAGCTGCGGATGGCTATTGAAGCGGTCTTCAAATCATGGAATAATCCTAGAGCGATAGTCTATAGAAAGACATACAATATTCCTGAAGACTTGTATACCGCTGTAAATATCCAAATGATGGTCTTCGGGAATCTTGGATTCGACTCCGGCACAGGTGTAGGATTCACTAGAAATCCGTCCACGGGGGAGAAGAAACTCTATGGAGAATACTTGCTGAATGCTCAAGGAGAAGATGTTGTAGCGGGAATTAGAACACCTAAACCGCTAGAGGAGTTGAAGAATGAGCTAACACAAGTCTATGAAGAGCTTCTAAGAGTATCTGAAATCCTTGAAAAACATTTTAGGGAAATGCAAGACTTCGAGTTCACGATACAGGAAGGTAAACTATACCTCCTCCAGACGAGGAATGGGAAGAGAACAGCTCAGGCAGCTGTTAAGATAGCTGTAGAAATGGTGAATGAAGGATTAATTACGAAAGAAGAAGCAATATCCAGAATTGAGCCAAACGACCTAAACCAGCTCCTACATCCTAGAATCGACCCGAACGTCAAGTCTAAACCTATAGCGAAGGGTCTTAACGCGTCTCCCGGAGCAGCTACAGGAAAAGTAGTATTCACTGCAGATGAAGCAGCAGAACTGGGGTCTAAGGGCGAGAAAGTGATACTTGTTAGACCCGAGACTAAGCCTGAAGATATACATGGAATGATTGCTGCGCAGGGTATCTTGACGAGTAGAGGTGGGATGACGAGCCATGCGGCTGTGGTTGCTCGCGGGATGGGTAAGCCAGCGGTAGTAGGAGCGGAAATGATCAAGATCGACCTAGATAAAGAAGTCTTCACTGTTAATGGAGCGCAAGTGAGGAAATTCGACGTAATAACTATTGATGGAACAACAGGCCACGTCTATCTAGGGGCTGTCCCGACGATAGAGCCCGAGTTGAGCGGCGAACTACAGATCCTGCTCAGCTGGGCCGACGAGATTAGGAGGCTTGGAGTTAGAGCGAATGCTGAGACTCCTGCCGCGGCACGTAAAGCAAGAGAATTCGGAGCCGAGGGAATAGGGCTAGCGAGAACTGAGAGAATGTTTAACGCTCCTGACAGGCTCCCAATAGTCTACGAGTTAATATTTGCTGAGACAGAAGAGGAAAGATGGAATGCTGTAAAGAAGCTTCTACCAATGTTCAAGTCAGACTTTAAACAGATCTTTAGAGAGATGGCTGGATACCCGGTTACAGTCAGGTTACTCGACCTGCCTCTACATGAATTCTTGCCTAGGATGGAGGAGCTAATACAGGAAGTTACAGAATTGAGGATTAAGGCTAAGAGCCGTAAGAAGGGATATAAGAAAGCCATGAAGCTTCTACAAGAAAAGGAGCGTATACTTAAGAGAGCCTTACAGCTTGCAGAGCATAATCCAATGATAGGTCATAGAGGATGTAGGCTCGGAATAACATATCCAGAGATATACCGCATCCAGACCAGAGCAATACTTGAGGCTGCTTTAGAATTGAAGAAGGAAAGTGTAGAGGTGCATCCAGAGATAATGATACCTTTGGTAAGCGAGGCTAACGAGCTGAGCATTCTAAGGAAGATAGTAGAAGATGAAGCAGAGAAGGTGTTCCAAGAATATGGAGACAGAATAGAATTCCACGTAGGAACAATGATAGAAACTCCTAGAGCAGCTCTAACAGCTTCAGAGATAGCCAAGGTCGCAGACTTCTTTAGCTTTGGAACAAACGATTTAACACAGATGACCTTCGGCTTCAGTAGAGATGATGCAGAAGCCAAGTTCATGGCCCAGTATCTCGGCAAGAAGATTCTATCCCACAACCCATTCGAGAAGATAGATGAGAAAGGAGTTGGAAGGCTTGTCAAGATAGGGACGAAGGAAGGAAAACAAGCTAACCCTAAGCTAATCGTAGGAATCTGCGGAGAACATGGAGGAGACCCTGACAGTATAAGGCTCTTCGAGGAAGCAGGATTAGACTATGTAAGCTGCTCACCATACCGTGTACCGATAGCACGGCTAGCAGCAGCCCAAGCAAGATTAAAAGAACTCGCCGTAAAAATAACAGTATAAACCAGCATATACTAAAACATCCATTTAAAATCTCCCAGCTTTCCAACATTCATATACGGAAATCATATAAACACTCTAAGCCTACTCAAAAATGTAGATTTGTATCTAGAGTAACTGGTGGAGAACTATTAAAACGATGCCTAATACAAGAAAATGTAAAATATGTGTTTGGCGTTCCTGGAGACCAGCTGTATCCATTCTTGGACACAATATACAAGGATGAAAGACTGGAATTTATTACGTTTCGTCATGAAGCAGCAGCTTCTTCGTAAGCTTTATTCTTATTCAATTCTTCTTTATACGTTCTAATACACTCTTCACTAGGGAACCTATACTTCTCCAATCTATACCGCAAATAATTCATCCTAGAAAATGGATATTAATTTTTCTAATAATTACTTACTGGGAGACCATGCCTAGCTCATAATGTTTAACATAGACGTGAGAGTTGCTGCGATGCTGACCCCTGCGCTGCCTCCGATACTAGGTTCTTCCTTGGTCCTAGATTATCCTCCCTAGTATTCTCTCCTTAAATGTATCTAGTTTTTAAAATTTCTAATGATTTTTCAGAGAATATTCTTGCTAGAAAATACTCCTAGAATTATTATTGAGGGATAGTTAAGGGTAACGTTAAGTAGGTCAATAGTGCAACGACATTACTCTAGCTGGCAGGGCATCGAAAACCTAGATACTGCAAAATATCGACTACGTATTTCTCAAGGAACTGGGATGCCGCCTCGAGTTGAAGCTTTCCATCCTCTTCAATGTATAGGTAAAGGTTTATGAAATACTGTTTAATATCAGATTCTTGGAATGGGTAACGGGGAGCATGCATCGAGAAAACTAAAGAAGAATAGAAAGAAGTTTAGATGGAGTCAGAGAGAATATCGCGTGAGAATGCTCCAACTTAAGAAGAAGGTAGATCCTCTAGAAGGAGCACCGATGGCAAGAGGAATTGTTATCCAGAAAGTAGGCATAGAGTCGAGGCAGCCTAACTCAGCTGTAAGAAAAGCTGTAAGAGTGCAACTCATAAAGAATGGTAAAGTAGTAACAGCATTCTGCCCAGGGGATGGAGCATTAAACGTAATAGATGAGCATGACGAAGTAATAATCTCCGGCATAGGTGGAACACTAGGGAGATCCATGGGAGATCTGCCTGGAGTAAGATACAAAGTTGAACTCGTAAACGATGTACCACTAAAACTACTCATTCTAGGTAAAGTTAAGAAGCCGAGAAGATAGCTTCTACAAATATTGTATTTCTCGAGATATTGGATCAGCAAAATCGTTAAAAACTTCTTTACAGTAATCTTGTTGTCATGGTGCTAACAGATCGATACCTTTATTCAGAATGCATGAAGAAGATAATTTATGAGGTTATAGGGTTTGATGCAGGTGGTGCAAGTGCATGGTGCTTGTCTCTCCAACATTAGTAAAGCAGAAAGTAAAAAGCTACCCAATACTTGAGAAGGCTTTCACAATACTAGAAGAAAGTGTGGAAGTCCAGTCCTACCTCTTGATGGCGAATGTTACTGCTGTTCAGAGGCTCATGTACAATGATCATGGACCCGTGCATTCAAGGATCGTCGCAGGCTCAGCATTAGAGATCATGGACATACTTTTAGAGAATGGTTATACATCATCTATCGTTAAAGACTCGGTTGGAGACGAGGTGGATTCTAGGCTTGTAGCAATGATGGGAGCGTATCTCCACGATATAGGTAATGCTATCCATAGAAGCCTGCATCACGTTACCGGTGTAGCTTTAGCATCCCGCTTCCTACCCAGAATACTTATGAAGATCTATAAGGACAACGTTAAACCATACAGGCTAACCCCTGAAATACTTCACTGCATCTTAGCACATGATGAAAGGGAGAGAGCTTTAAGCCTAGAAGCTGGAGTATCAAAAGTAGCTGATGGAACCGACATGGCTGGAGGAAGAGCTAGGATACCGTACAAACATGGTAAATCAGATATTCATGCCCTCTCAGCACTAGCCATAAAGAAGGTTGAGATAATTCAGAGCGAAGATGAAAAAAGACCTGTTAAGATAATCGTTGATATGGAGAACGAAGCGGGAATATTCCAGATAGAGCAAGTACTAGGCTTAAAGATACAGACTTCAGGAATAGCACAAGCAGTAGAGATAGAGGCATTAAAGAATGGCCTACACTTTAAGACTTTGACATTTGGTTGAAAAACCTCAGAATATATACGTTTCATGTGAATGGTTTAAGAATAAGCTATCAGACATAATTATGACAATAGGATGTCAGAGGAGCTAGTCGAGAAGTTTAAGATATTCGGTAAATGGAGTATAGAGGGGGTTGAAGTAAAAGATCCTGGTTTAAAAAGGTACATCAATCTTAAGCCAACCATCATACCTCATTCAGGCGGAAGACATGAGCATAGAAGATTCGGGAAAGCAGAAGTAAATATCGTTGAGAGACTTGCCAACATGTTTATGAGACCTGGAAGAAACGGTGGAAAAAAGACTAAAGGATTAAAGATAGTGAGAAATGCTTTCGAGATAATATACCTGAGGACTGGTAGAAACCCATTAGAAGTCTTGGTAAGAGCTATCGAGAACGCTGCACCACGCGAAGACGTAACAAAATTAATCTATGGAGGAATACTCTATCTCAAAGCAGTTGATATATCTCCACAGAGAAGGCTAGACCTAGCTTTAAGATATATTGCTCAAGCAGCTAGAGAATCAGCATTTAGAAGTAAAAAGAAAGTTGAAGAAGCTTTAGCAGATGAGGTAATCATGGCGGCGGAGAATGATAGTAAAAGCTACGCTATAAGAAAGAAGGTTGAATTAGAGAGGATGGCTTACGCATCCCGCTAACATAGACCTAAGATAAATCAGTCAATAACAATTATCTGTTAAGATTAATTAAAATCGAATAAGTTTATATAAAGATCAATCAACTTCTATTAGAATATCGGGATATTCGTTCAGTGTTCCTTCCCCCATCTCTCCGTTTACCTAGTAAATTTATATAATCCCAAGTATCTTAGTGTTCTTGAAAGAAAGGTAAGAGGTGCTTTGTAATGTCTTCTAAACCACACTTGAATCTAATAGTGGTGGGACATGTAGACCATGGCAAATCGACGACTATGGGTCACTTTTTGACGAAGCTAGGAGTAGTAGACCAGCGTATAATCCAACAATACGAAGAAGAAGCTAGAAAACTTGGAAAAGAAACATTCAAGTATGCATGGATCCTCGATAGGATCAAGGAAGAAAGGGAACGTGGGCTAACAATAGACCTTGCATTCCAAAGCTTTGAAACAAAGAAGTACTACTTCACTTTGATCGATGCCCCGGGGCATAGAGACTTCGTCAAGAACATGATCACCGGAGCCAGCCAAGCAGACTGCGCAATACTAGTTGTCTCAGCGAAGAAAGGTGAATATGAAGTAGGAATATCTCCTGGAGGCCAGACTAGGGAGCATGCTTTCCTACTATTCATGCTTGGGATAAAGCAGATAGCGGTATTGATAAATAAGATGGATGACTCAACAGTAAATTATGCTAAAGAGCGTTACGACGAAGTCAAGCAGGGAGTCACGGACCTGTTGAAGAGGATCGGATTCGATGTTTCGAAGATAAACTTTATACCCGTCTCTGGATGGATTGGAGACAACCTAATAGAGAAAAGTGATAAGATGAAGTGGTATGATGGACCGACATTGTTGGAAGCTTTAGACTCATTCCAAGAACCTTCGAAGCCTATTGATAAACCATTACGTCTACCTATCCAGGCAGTTTACTCAATTAAAGGTGTTGGAACAGTGCCTGTTGGAAGAGTAGAGACAGGCGTACTTAAGCCAGGTGACGCGATAATAATAATGCCTGCGGGTGTTAAAGGAGAGGTGAAGTCTATAGAGATGCATCATCAACCTCTACAGCAAGCAATCCCTGGAGACAATATAGGCTTCGCATTGAAAGGTGTAGACAAGTCTCAGATAAGTAGAGGCATGGTTGTAAGCCATGTAGATAACCCGTGCGCGGTGGCCAAAGAATTCATAGCACAGATGATTATAATATATCATCCGACAGCTATAGCCGTTGGATATACTCCTGTAATGCATATCCATACTGCTCAGACAGCGGTAAAATTTGTCGAACTGATCGAGAAGATAGATCCGAGGACTGGCCAGGTAGTAGAGAAGAATCCAAGCTTCTTGAAGACAGGTGATGCTGCAAGAGTAAGACTCCGACCTCTAGTACCTATAGCCCTAGAAACATATGCCAATTTCCCTGAACTCGGTAGGTTTGCTATAAGAGATAGTGGAATGACTATCGCTGCTGGAATAGTTAGAGAGATAACAGAGAAGGGACCCTGAAATAAACATAACAATACTTTAATCCAACAACCCCCGGTCTATAATTGGTTAGAATTGAATATAGTTGTAAAGATAGGTGGGCACGTAATCTTCGACGATGATTTAGATATCGGCCTTCTCAAGGAATACCTGTACATCTTTAAAGAAATATACGATGGCGGAAGATGGGTGATAGTTGTAGGTGGAGGGAAACCTGCTAGAAGCTATGTCGAATCAGCACGTAAGCTTGGATTAAGCGAAGGATTATGCGATGAGGTTGGGATAAAGATAACTAGGATAAACGCTATGCTGTTGATAGGTTTATTCGGTGAATTAGCGTATCCGATCGTACCTAAAACTCTCGAGCAGGTTAGAGAATACACTACGAGTAGAAAGATAGTTGTCATGGGAGGTCTTCAACCAGGACAATCAACAGTAGCTGTTTCAGCACTAGTTGCAGAAACGATAAATGCGGAAAAACTAATAATAGCTACAGATGTAGATGGAATATACGCTGAAGACCCTAAGAAGAACCCAGATGCAGAACTGTTGAAGGAAATCTCTGTAAACGATTTGGCGAAGAAGATTGTAGAGTACTCTCATGAAGCTGGAGAATACAAACTTGTAGACTTACTAGGATTAAAGATTATTGCTAGAAGCCGCATACCAACAATATACTTAAACGGGAGAAAGCCTGAAAACCTTAAAAGAGCTCTTAAGGGAGAACAAGTAGGAACAATCCTGAAACCCTAAAAACAAGAACTTGGAACACCACATATTATTAGGACTAAGATTAGTCCGGCTCCTAAGACTATTAAATGTGGGAGTACATCATCGACTGCATTATATTTCGGTCTCAATTTTTATAACGTTTTCCATTATGTCCCTATATATTCTGAGAGCCTCTTCGCCGGATTCTACTCCCTCAATTACCGCTATGCCTGAATGAAGGAGACTGAATTTAATTTTGCTATCGATCTGTAAGGTCATACCAAGCTGGCTTCTCGTAATCAATTTATACTTTGGAGAATTCAACCTACTCAGTAGCTCCTCTAAGTTGAGCCGTATAATTCTCCCCGGATTTACCATGAAAGTCGCTAGACCCCCTCGAGCGCATACTTCTTCAACTACAGGGTACCTCACTTCTTCTTTCTCTACTCCTAATCCACCACATACCGAGCAGTATTTCGACTTAGTTACATCCACTAAACTCGAAGTTAATTCTCTTAGATCATATATTAGTAGCTTTCCGAGGAGACGTGGACTCTTACCGGTCAAGATGTTAACCACCTCGTAAACCTCTATACCTGAGATTATCTGTAGTACTGATGGATGAACTCCTACGGTAGAGCATGTAGGTAGGCCTTCATCAGATACGTTTGGGAAAATACATTCTAAGCATGGCCCCACCCCAGGGATTATAGTTGTAGTGGAGCCGTAAGTCTCTATGGCTGATGCGTATATGTAGGGTATTGATAGTTTGTAACAGGCTTTATTAACCGCTCTCCTAGCCTTAAAATTGTCCAACCCATCTACTACTACATCTACATCTCTAACAGCTTCCAATACTGTGGAATCATCTATGAATATTGGAAATGGCTCGACCTCAATATATGGATTCAGCTCTCTTAATCTTTTTGCAGCAACCTCAACTTTAGGATATCCTACATCCTTAAACGTATATAGGTGCTGTCTATGAAGATTTGATACTTCAACGATGTCTCTATCTATTATCCTGATGTATCCTACGCCCATAGCTGTTAGAAGCGTTGCAACCGGGCTTCCTAAACCTCCTACTCCAACTACAGCTACTCTGCCTTTTTTTAACTTCTCTTGACCTTGATACCCGATGGCGCTCAAAACGATCTGTCTAGAATACATCTCGAATTCCTTGTCTGTGAATTCTTCAACCACTCTCTTATCCTCCTCCTAGAGCAGGTATCACTGAGACCTCATCCCCATCTTTAAGTTCTGTCTCCACTCCTTTAATAAAGTATGCATTAACACCATTTACATAGAAATTGAGGAACGTATTAATCTCCCCATCATGTGAAATTATTCTACTCTTAATGTCAGGTCTCAAGCTACAGAGATATTCAACGACATCTCTTATTGTTGACGCTTCTATTTCCCGAACCTTATCCCCGCTACAAGCAAGAATAGATGGGAGCACCAATTTTACTTTAGGCAAGCTTCTCAACCTCCAACATCTTCTTAAGCTCACCTATAGATGGCTTAATGATAAAAGGCTGAGGAACGTAATGTTGTATGATGTGAGGAGTTTTTAAACCACTTCCAGTAAGTAAACAAACTATTTCTTCATCTTTCTCTATCAATCTTTCTTCTACCATTTTCCTGAGTCCTGCAATAGTTACTGCTCCACCGGGCTCAATGAATAATCCTTCTAATCGAGCTAAGTCTCTAACTGCTCCAAGTATCTCTTGGTCAGTAACAGAAACTGCTGTACCCCTAGTTCTATGTATAGTCCTTAATGCATATACTCCATCTCCAGGATTACCTATGGCTAAACTAACTGCAATAGTGTTAATATCGCGTACAGGTTTGATGTACTCTCTACCCTCCCTATATGCTGAGACTATAGGTGAACAGCCTTCAGGTTGGACGCCCGATATCCTAACATCTCCATCTATTAATCCTAAAGTTTTCAGTTCATTCAAACCCTTATCTATAGCATTTAAGAGAGCCCCGCTAGCCATAGGGATGATTATGTGGTCTGGAGACCTCCATCCGAGCTGCTCGCATATTTCAAATGCTAATGTTTTAGATCCTTCAACATAGTATGGTCTAATGTTTACGTTAACTATACCTACATTATGTTCTTCAGCAAACCTAGAAGCTATCCAATTTGCTTCATCATAAGTACCCTCTACCAAGACTATTCTAGCCCCATAGGATAGTGCATGAGATAATTTTTCCCTCTCAACTCCCACTGGAGCAAAGATATAACATGGCAGACCAGCTCTAGAAGCATGTGCAGCGGTAGCAGCTGCTAAATTTCCAGTAGACGCGCACCCCACCGCATTTAGCTTAAACTCTAATGCCTTTGAGATAGCGACGCTTGCCGCCCTATCCTTGAAAGAGTGAGTTGGATTCGTGATGTCTTCCTTCAAATATAATTTTTTTAAGTTTAAAGAGTTGGAAAGCTTGCTCGATTTAAGTAATGATGTAAATCCAGCACCAAGCGATATTATATTCGCGAGATCCTCTATAGGTAATAGTTCTATGTACCTCCAAAGATCTTTCCCTCTTCTAGAGATCTTTTCGGGATTGAAATCTATCTTATCTAGATCTTTATAAATTACATCTAACGCACCAAAACAATTTGGGCAAATGTATTGAATTATAGGAGGATATTCTTTACTGCAATCTCTACATTTCAGACCTATTTTTCTTGAGAGTTCTTATCAACCTCCATACTTATCTTCTATGAAAATATTCCTGTTAATAAATTTTCTGCTTTAACATTATTCTCTAAATGTTGCATTTGCATTGATTTGCTATTATAATAAAGCCTGCAAGCTCCTTGATGTCTTTAATAATTCTTCAACATTCTCGAATTTGTATACTCTACCTTCTTCTTTGCTGCCGTATACCTCCTTTACAAGCTTGATCCTCTCCTCTATATCTGGTAACCTTCTAAGCCACTCAACATACTTCAGGTATACCTCATAGAGATGTGGATATCTTGAGATAACTTGATCTTTTATCTCTCTCAAGTAGTTTAACACGTAGTCCCTATATGAGAATATGCAGTCAGCGGAGATTATTAAGACTCGGCCATCTTTAATTGTTTCTGCTAATTTTAATGCTTGTACGTACACCATGCCGGTGGATGGTCCAGCATATACTCCCTTCTCCCACAGCATCATTAAGCCTGCGTAGGCATCTACATCATCTACTGTAACTATATTGTTGGCTAATAGGGGTGAGAATATTTCTGGGCTCCACTCACAGCCACCTACAATATAATGAACACCTGGAATATGATGATATCTTGTTGGCTGAACTCCGATGAGTTGAACCTTCTTCCCTTCTACGTTTGAGGCAAGAGATATTCCCATAAATGTTCCAGTACTTCCAAGCGGTATGCATGCATAGTCTATTTCTCCCACCTCTTTTATTTCTCTCCAAGTTGTGTATACGTGGGACATGACATTCTGCCAGCTAATATACTGGTCTGCGTTCACCAGCATATACCTATTGTTCTCTGCTAAGGCTCTCGTATAGAAAACCGTCGTCTCTCGTGGGCACAGATCATACTCTTCTGTTATATGGATTACATTCACCCCAAGGGCTGTCAATATCCTTAGATTTTCATATGGTATTCTTGGAGGAGTTACACCTATTATCTTAAATCCACGTCTCAAAGATAGCAAAGCTAATTCTCTTAAGAAATTTCCTGAAGATGCAGTAATTATTGTTCTACCTTGCTTTAGGAAGCCTTTATTGAAGAGGTCTTCGAAGAGTATCGTAGCAGGCTTCCTCTTAATAGTTCTTAATGGGTCATTCATAAAATCTTCAGGATATTCTAACTTTACAATAATGGAGACTCCATTATCCAGCTTAATGACCTTATTTTTAACAGGCTTCAACCAGCTTTTATTAAGGTTTTCCAATAATTCATTAATTGAGACATTAGAATACATCTTCTCCTAATGTTGAGACGACCTAAACTTTTATTAGTATTCAGCTCTTCTATAGCCGTTAAGTAGGTTCATAAGGTATAAATATAACGACGTTATAAAAAATCCCGCGGTGAGAGAAGCTCAACCTAGAAGAACTAACCACTCTCGATGAATATTTGGGTAAATATGCGTTAGGCTACGAACAGGGAAACGGTTCAACCTACTTCCTGAGAATAAAGATAGTTGCTGGAATTCTAAAAATTGATCAGGCGAGAATTATTGCTGAGCTATCTCAAAAATATGGAAGAGACTATCTCGAGGTAACCACAAGACAAGATATACAGTTGCATTGGATTAAGGATGAAGACGCGCCTAGTATCTTCTCAAAGCTTGAAGAAGCTGGATTATGCACAGACATGTGTGGACAATATTATCCCAAAGCAGGGTATGGTGATGTTAGAAATATTGTTACCTGCCCCTTAACAGGCATCCAACCTCATGAGATAATTGAAACCAGTTCAATAGTTAAGAAAGCCGTAGAGATGTTTACTGGAAGGAAAGAATACTTAGACCTTCCGAGGAAATTTAAGATAGGAGTATCTTCATGTCCAATAAACTGCATTAAACCTGAGGTAAATGACTTGGCACTAGTAGCGGTCGAGTCAGAGCATGGGCTTGGATTTACACCTCTAGTAGGAGGGAGTTTAGGATTTCCACCATCTTTAGCTCAACCATTGAATGTCTTCGTTCCGCTAGATGAAGTATTAGAATTCATAAGAGCAGTAGTTGAAGTTTATAGAGATCATGGTCTTAGAGATAGGAAAGCCACTGCTAGATTTAAATGGCTGATTAGGGAGGTTGGCTTAAACATGGTTAAAGAATTAATTCAAGAAAAGATGTCAAAAAGCTTTCAATATCTTGATTGTAGTAAGATAAGTCTAGAGTGGGGAGAGCATAACATCATATCACAGGAGAAGGACCCTCGATTATATTCTCTAATGGTGCCAACATTTACAGGCATATTAAACGTTAATCAATTCAAGAAAATAATTGAGATAGCTGAAAGATATAGTGATGAGATCAGGGTTTCCCCAGCTCAGAAACTGGTACTCGTGCATATTCCAGAAGATGAGTTAATGAAGGTTAAAGAAGAATTGAAGACACTTGGCTTAGATTCGGAACAACCATCGATTAAGATTAGGACGAGAGCTTGTCCAAGTGATTTCTGTGGTAAAAGTTTTGAAAGCAGTAAGAAAAGAGCAACCACCTTATTAGACTATTTAATTAATAAATTTGGTAAAGATCTAGAAAAACTTGATGTAAGCATCTCTATAAGTGGGTGTCCCAATTCTTGCTCACAGCATATTGTCTCAGATATAGGTTTACAGTCGACAACTATCAGCAAGAACGGAGTCTCAATACCATGTTTTAACCTCTATGTTAGAGGTAGGGAGTCAAAGATTTCTAAGTTACTTATCAGAAACATTCCAAGCGAGCAGGTAAGTCTCGTAATAGAAGACATTTTAAGAAAATTTATGAATAGTGGTTTGACAGATTTTCACGAGTTTGCGGATAGGCTTCTAGAAGGTGACTTTATCCATGAAGGTAGAAGTATGTGAAGTCGGGCTAGGTAGATATAAACTAGAAATTTTAGGTTTGCCTTGCCCATATCCAACTCTCTACACTATTAAGACTTTAGAAGAGATTAGAGAAGGTGAAGTACTGGAAGTAATATTCGATAACCAGCCATCAACTAAAACTATTCAAGAAGCAGTTATTGAGAGAGGTCATGAAGTACTGAGTGTAGAACGTCTAAATGAAGCATTATGGAGAATAGTAATAAAGAAAACTAGTTCAAGAAAATAATCAGAGATATTGAGTCCGATTATTCTCATGGTAACGGCTATCCTATTTATTTTATGTATTTCTCTGGATTACTCTTAAACAGATCTCTGCAAGCTTCAGAACAGAAATAGTATCTTCTGAGTTTATATTCAAAAACATATTTTGTTTTCTTTTCATCCACCATCATTCCACAAACCGGATCTCTAGCCATAGAAATACCAAGCTTTAACAAATAGCTGGAGCTCTTAAGGTTTTCTTGGATTTAAAGAGATGTTTATAATCTAGTTCAGTATAAGGTTTCTACAGCTTGACAGAGCTTGAGAAAACTGTAACTAGGTCGTTTAGGATAAGTGAAGCAGCTTTAAAGTTA
The DNA here is from genome assembly GCA_023268155.1 of Candidatus Geocrenenecus huangii. Taxonomy (GTDB): domain Archaea; phylum Thermoproteota; class Nitrososphaeria_A; order Caldarchaeales; family Wolframiiraptoraceae; genus Geocrenenecus; species Geocrenenecus huangii. Next base: position 110,157 of record JALNKM010000002.1, on the reverse strand, counting down.
ATTCAAGAGGATGCTCAAAGACATAACATCAGCGTGAACGCATTAGTAAACCAGATCCTTCTTTCTTACGTAAACTTTGATAGATATGCAGAAAAACTTAGTGTGGTTAAATTATTTAATTTAGCTTTTAGGCATATATTGAGCGTTGCCCCAGAGGAGCAATTGATAAGAGCAAGTTATAATGCGGGTAAAGACGTCTCGGAGACATTCATACTGGCCAGAGAAGGTACATTATCACTTGAATCAGTAATCGATTATCTAAAGACTTTATCGAGGTATGCGAACTTATTTGAATACAGTGAAGTCATTAAAGAAGATAAGTATATTATCACGCTTACACATACTTTAGGCTCAAAAGGCTCTATCTTCATAGCCCACTATATACAGCCTATATTTGAGAGGATAGGAGTAGATGTATACTTCTCTCTAAGCGACCATGCCGTAGTAATCGAGTTAAAGAAGGCGGATCTCTACGAATAGCTAACCGTTATACAGGTAATCAACCTCTAAATAATCCTAAACGTTATCTGCAGTTAATAATTGATTCTAAGATTCTATTTGACCATAGCTGCAGATAACTACAAATTGTTATAAAGAATACGCGTTGGTTATATACTCGGATATGGATAAAGAGATGAAAGATCCATGTTTAGGAGAAGAGAAGAGGTTAGAGATCCGGTCTGCGGCATGAAGGTGAAGAAAGAAGGAAGCATTAAAAGTACGCATCTCGGAGAAACATACTACTTCTGCTCAGAATACTGTAAAACTGAATTCGAGAAGAATCCAGAAAGATACATTAATACGCCCTCTAATAATGAGTCTCACACTCACTCCTTCAATCGTTGTTGCTAGGTGGGAATATGAGGAACCTAAAAAATTCTAACCTGTTGATAATCGCAATAGCTCTTGCAGTAGCATTAATAGGGGCAATAGGCTTCTTAACAGTAACTGCGGTCGCCATGGGGACCGACGTGATGTTAATGTCGTCGAGAGCACAGGCATATAAGTATCCACAGCAGATGCGTGGAGGTTGGTGGTATGGAGGATTTGGATGCCCAATGCATGGCGGCTGGTGGTCTCCATCGAATAATACTCAGAGACTCGATATAAATGATGTTAAATCGAGGTTAAATTACTATATATCAAGCTTAGGTCGAGGCTTCTATGTCAAAGAAATTATGGAGTTCACAAACAACTTCTACGCCATCGTAATAGAAGAAGATACCGGCATTGGAGCTTTTGAACTCCTCGTGGACCCGTACACAGGAGCGATAATGCCTGAGCCTGGCCCCAACATGATGTGGAATACGAAGTATGGAATGCATTATAGGATGTGGCATATGATGGGGTCACAGACTATTACATCTTTCACGACTAGGGTAACAGACGATGAAGCAATGCAGATAGCGTACGAATATCTCTCAAGTATCTATCCTGGAAGAATAGAGGTAGAGGAGCCGACAAGGTTCTACGGCTACTATACAATGGATTATAAACTCGATGGGCGGATGCATGGCATGTTAAGCGTAAATGAATTTACAGGGGCAGTCTGGTACCATTCTTGGCATGGTGACTTCATACAGGAACTAGAAGAGTAACAGTCGAAGAATAGGTTGAGGTGCGCATCTAGATGAGGAGCCGAACATATTCTTCGAGGAAGATGAAATCTTACAACAAAAGAACTGGCCGATACATACTGTTTTCAGCATTCTTGATGTTCGTCATCGTTATCGGCATACTAGCTTTTCTATACCTTCGAATATAAATCAGACTGGCTCTCATTCTAGAACGGTTTCTGGAGACGTGTTTAATGGTGAGATCGTGAATAATGTTCTAGTCGGTGGGCTGGGTATAGTTCAAGCAGACCTTGACTGCAAAGGGCATGTAGAGTCTATTACGTGTAGAGCGGTAATTATGATGGATTCCGGGGAGACTATACATTTCAAGTATACTCATAACATGGTTGAAGAGCCATGCCTATCTCCTGGTGATCGAGTGAAAGTTGAGCTACTCAGTAATTTAAAAGCAGTAGTCTATAGATTCTAGGCGGTAAATATGGATTATCTGTATCTCCTATTTTTAGGGGTCTTGGATGGATTAAATATATGCAATTTAAGCCTTCTAGCTCTTTTCATATCACTTTCATATTCTTTAGGCGCTAAAAGGTCTACAATCTTAATTTTAGGAACATTATACATTCTTGGAGTATTCTCATCGTATATGCTATTGGGCTTAGGAATGTTAACAATTTCTCTAAGTATTCCAACTCTCCCGCATCTCCTCACGCGGGTAAGCACTTCTCTCATGATAATTATTGGGGCAGTCAATATACTATCATATTTTGGGGTAGAGATCCTGCCACTTAACAGGTCTTCCATAATTAGTGAGAAAGCAATCACGTATATGTGGAAGCTTGGTTACGTATCCTCTTTCGTCGCAGGGTTTCTCGCAGGATTCCATAATCTTCCATGCGCATGCACTGGAGGAGTCTACCCAGCCTTCATCTCAATAATAGCGGGCGCTCCATACTCAATGTTACTCCTAGCTATCTATAATATTTTATCCATATTACCTCTAGCCGCCATACTTTACATAGCCTCTAGTAAGAAGGTTATAGTAGGTATCCGCCGCTGGCATCAAGAAAATAAGCAGAAGTTAAAGTTACTCTTAGGAGTAACAATAACCTTTATCGGACTACTATTTCTACTACTTATATTCATAGGCGCACCTTAGCATTCAATTTCTATTCTAAGCTTTCGGTGCCGGATGCTGCTATGACTTTAAGAGGCTATTCGATAGAGATTGTGCTACTTCTACTCTTGAGGCTAGGAGGGAGATCTAGAATGATGGTGAACTTACTCTAAACCACGTCTACATTGACGGTTTTCGATAATCCTCTAAGTATTCTGAGATGAGCTTTGTAGAATCCTATACTAAACAAAACACTTTGCATCTTTTAACTACACGGCTTATCTAGATTATCTGCCGACACAGTAACTTTCTTAAGGCAGCATGTATAAGCCTAAAAACAAGTAGAATAGCTATTATATGGAGATGCGGGGGTAGCCAAGCCAGGTCAACGGCGGCGGGCTCAAGATCATACTTTATTAAAAAAGAGTCTAGAGAGGATAAACCCGCTCCCGTAGACCAATGAGTAAAGGGCGGAAGGGTTCGTGGGTTCGAATCCCACCCCCCGCACCACTTCTCAGTGATAATGGTCTCTAGGATGTAGTAAACAGCTATTCTGAATTGTATTAATGGTTCTTACCTGTTTGAATTATTTATTGTCTGTTTTCTCTGTCTCCCTTTTGACCTGCTTCATGCCTTTTTCTGTTATTTTGTAGAGTTGTGGGTTTCGACTTCTGCATTCACTGTAGAGAGTGCATGTTCTACATGCTTCCCCGAAACTGGTCTTCTCGATGTATCCATGTGTTTCGAGAATGGTTAGACCTACCTCTAACTCCTCTCTACTAGTACTAAGTTTGTTCTTCAAAGTGTTTAAGTCCATGCATCCAGATATGAGTAGCATCAATATTCTATGTAGCAGGTGTTGACTACTCGTAGATATCCCTCCTTATCCTTAGTAGGAGCGGTATAGACAACAATCCTAAGATAATCTCTATTCTTGAGAGGTTGTAGGTTGCTATTATCCAAGCATTTGAGGTAAGTGTAATCATCAAGTTGAGCGTGGAATTCAGTAGCTGGACTAACATTATTGCGATAGACATTATTGATGCTACCAAGAGCACGGTCTCGAATATTTTTTCTCTAGACTTGAAGTATGCATATCCATATAAGCTTCCAACCGTTATGAAGTAGAAAGCCATCCCCCCATCCTCCGGGAGAAGCTGAGGAATCAACAATCGAGTTCCAGACATATTCTCTATTAAGAAGATGAGTGTAGATGATATGTATGTTATGCCTATGATCAACCCGTAGCCTGCCACCGTCTTCAAATAACCATCCCTCCAATCGATAAGATCAAGTAAGCAGCGGTGTATGCAATTAATAGTTGGTAGAGTACCATGAGTAGAGTGTATCGTAATCCTACTTCGTTCCTCATCGTTGCAACTGTGGCCATGCATGGAGTATAGAGAAGAGCGAAAGTCATGAGAGAGTATGCTGCTAGGGGGGTAAGAGAATCTGAAAGAACAGTAGGGAGACTTTCTACACCTACATTGTATAAGACCGCCAGTGAAGAAACCACTACTTCTTTAGCTATGAAACCAAAACTTAGTGACGCTATTATCCGCCAATCCCAGTTTAATGGTTTGAATAATGGTTCTAGAAACCTGCTGAAAGAGGCTATCCAGCTACGTGATAGAAGTTCGACATCTCTTAAAGCTTCTGGTCCTATGTATCCTTCAGGACCTGTTACACTGAGAACCCATATAACGACTGACATTAACAAGATTATGGTTCCAGCCTTCATCAAGAATGATCTTATTCTTTCCCAGCTCTTAGCTAGAATGTTTCTGATCGAGGGATTAAGATATGGAGGCATGTCCATAACGTATCCGGCTACCTGTTTTCTGTAGAATAGGTTATTGAATAGAAGAGCCGTTAATACTGCTATAAAGACGCCTAGGAAGTACATGCTTAGAATTACTATGAGCTGGTTCTCTCTAAAGAATGCGAGAGTGAGTAAGAGAAATATTGGAAGTCTAGCGCTGCATGACATGAAAGGTATCATGAAGACCGATAGTCTTCTCTCCCTATCGGATCCGAGAACCCTAGTTGACATTACCGCTGGAACATTACATCCGAAGCCGATCAATAATGGTATCATCGCTCGCCCGCTTAAACCAAGCCTATTCATCAATCTATCAGATAAGAAAGCGACTCTAGCCATGTATCCGGTATCTTCGAGTGTAGAGATGCCTATAAACAAGAATAAAAGATTTGGAATAAATATCAATATAGTTCCGACACCGTTTAGAACCCCGTCTACAAATAGAGATGAAATAAATTCTGGATGGAGAGAATTTTTTACAAGATCATGTATATGTTGAGAGAAGGTTACCCTGATTACTTCGGTTAAGGAGGATGCGACATCGAATGAGAATTTAAACAGTAGGTAAAGAATAGATACGAACACCATTAAGCCCAATATTGGATGTGTTAAAACCTTGTCTAGCCCATCTGTCAAGTCCGTAAGACTCTTCTCGGCAGTTTTCCTTCTAACATACTTCCTTGACAAGTTAAGCAGATACTCGTATCTCTTCTCAATAATCAAGACCTCAACGCTTTCATTTAATTGAGCTTGCAGTTCATCTCTAATATGTCGAGCTTCAGAAACGATATCTTCAAACCCCATATCTCTAAGCCTTTGTACTATATCGTTATCATCCTCAAGTAATCGAATTGCTAACCATCTTGGGTCAATCTTTAAACCTAGCCTTCTAATAGGTGAATCAATGAGCCTCCTTATTTTTTCTATAGCTTCTTCTATCTCTGGCCCATAATCAATTTTAAAGAATGGAGCTGGTTTATCTAATTGTTCTTTAATCGTTTCTATAAGCTGGTTTAATCCGAAATTTTTCACAGCGATTGTGGGAATTATAGGGGTTCTCAACTCTCTTCTTAATCCATCTACATCTATCTTTACACCTTCTTTCTCCGCTAGGTCAGCCATATTCAATGCTATGACTAATTTGAAACCCATTTCAAGCAGCTGGATAGTTAGGTAGAGGTTTCTCTCCAAGTTGATAGCATTGGTAACCTGAATTACAATTTCCGGTTTTCCTTCAAGTAGGAATTTTCTCGCGATAAGCTCATCTTGACTATAAGCGGTTAAACCATATATTCCAGGTAGGTCAACTAACTCGAAGCTTATTCCATCTAAAGTGAGCTTCCCAACTTTCTTCTCTACTGTTACGCCCGGCCAATTCCCAACCCATGCTTTTCCTTTAGTCAGTTTATTGAATAAAACTGATTTGCCAACGTTTGGATTTCCGATAATGCCGATTTTAATTGCTTTTTGCCTAGCTTTAAGTGTGGAACCTGCCCTTGATTCATGGCAACTCATGACACCACCTCAACAATGATTTTCTTTGCTACCCCGAAACCTAGGCAGAAAGTCCCACTAACATTATTTCTGATTATGACCGGCCCAAACCCACTATTTCTTACAATCATTACTTCTACTCCAGGTAGGAGACCTATTTCATATAATCTTCTAACCAATCCTCCTCCACCAATGATCTTAACTATTCTAACGGTCTTCCCCTCTTTGACAACCGATAATGGGAGGACGTTGTCTAGCTTATCTCCTCTCATATTACTTCATTAACCTCATCTATTCTTTCTAGCTGTTAGGAGGGAAAATCCGTATTTAAGAGTTTTTCACCGTAAAAATACTGAATTTACAGTGTAAACAAAGAATATAAAACACAAGTTTTTAACTTTGGAAGATAACTATACTCGAGTGATGTCTATCCGGTCTGAGCAGTTGGTCCCTGCAATTAGGGCCAAGATGATAAAGATACTTGTAGAGAAATACAGTTATAGTAAGAGGAAAGCTTCTCAAATACTTAGAGTGAGCCCAGCAGCTGTAACACATTACATGAGCGGTAGAAGGGGGAGACTGCTTAAGCTTCTAGAAGACCCAAGAGCTAGTAAGCTTATCAGTGAATCGGTCGAGAACATTATCTCCAAAGGTGGGAAAATTTCTGAAGCGGAACTATATGAGCTTGCATTGACCATCTCATCAATACTGGAAGAAGAGAAGAAGGGAAGAATAAAGTATGGTTTGGAGCAAGCTAAGACCAAGCTTATCCGAACGCTTCGTGAGAGAGCTCAAGCAGAACATGAAGCAGCTGAGAAATTCATGGAGACGGCTTCCAAGATAGATAACGAGATTACTAGAATGATCTTTAGACAGATAGCGAGCGATAGTATTAAGCATGCTGACATTCTAATGTCCACGATCTCGATACTCGAGAGGGGCGAAGATGTAAAGATAGAAGTGCCGGAGAAGAACATTCTTCAATCATTGCTGGATAAAGAAGAGGTCGCTCACGTCCACAGCCTAGATGAAGTAAAATCGTATCTTCCACATAAACTCTTAAAAGTCTTGATTGAGTCCGTGGAGGCAGATGAGAGAAAACATGCAAGAATACTTGGAAGCTTGATAGAGTTAGCGGAAGAGGAGTCCTGAGAGAATAGTTATGATGGATAACGTTGATAAGAATAGGTGTGGTTTAAGTTTTTGAGATAATCTAAGCAATATGGATATCATAGCTAACGAGACTATTGTCGCTACAATCACTGAGAATAAGGCTTCATAAACATTCAGCATCTGGAAGACTTTTGGGTAAGTTATGTAAGCATAAATGCTTCCACCCAGTGTTACAGGTATACTCATCAAGTATGAGATCGTTAAGGAATCTTTAACATTGTATCTCCTAATAACGAGAACTAGTATTGTTACGCCACTTCTACTGATACCGGGTAGGACGGAGAAGGATTGCGCTACCCCTGTAATAAATGCATCCCTTAAGTTTACATCATTCATAGTCTTCTCGATGGGATTCATTTTCATCCTCAACCAATTTACCAAGGCAGATACGAACAGCATACATCCTATGAAAATGAGTAGACCGCTTGAACTTAACTCCGTTATAAAGCTGAGTGAGAATCTATGAAGGATCACTCCTAATACTCCAGTAACAAACGTTGAGACTACCAAAAACATGAGTAGGCTGAGATTCGAGTCGGCTTTTCTTGATAAACCCAGTAATCTTACTAATTCTTTTCTAAAGTAAATGGAGGCCGCCGCTATCGTGGACCCGTTAAGCATCAAGCTAAGCATGTATGAATCCTGTGTAGATATCCCCCATAGATGGAATAAGAAGAACAACATAGTCTTACTGCTTATCGGAAGCCATTCAGTAACCCCTTGAATAACTCCTGATAGAAAACTTAACAATACATCTTCGAACATTCTTTGAGTTATTCTATCTATTCGTATAAAAAGAATGTTGCCTCATAGAAATACTTAAATACAGATGCTAATCGTAAGATACTGAAGGTGTAATGAGAGGGGGTTATCAAACCTAGATCTAATCTTTTCTCTACGACGCCCTCGAATAGTAAACAATCTATGTACGGAGGTGCCGGAGGCTGAGGATACTTCTAGCAGGATTTGGGATCGTAGGTAGAAGTCTTGCAGAGATACTATTAGAGAACTCTGAGAGATATAGAAGAGAAGAAGGGTTAAACATACGTATTGTAGGAATAGTTGATAGTGGAGGAGCAGCAGTATATGAGAAGGGTCTCAACCTCGAAGAAATGATAAAGACAAAGAAGAGGAATGGTTCTATCTCATTACATGCCGAGTACGGTAGACCGGGAGTAAACGTGCTAGACTTGCTAGATGAGTTAGACATAGATGTTCTAGTAGATGCAACTCCAACAAATTTAATTGACGGTGAGCCAAGCTATACGTACATTAGGAAAGCTTTAGTATCGAGGCTTCATGTTGTTACCGTTAATAAGGGGCCACTAGCGTTGGCGCTTCCTGCACTGAAAGAACTTGCACAACACAAAGATGTTATTCTAAAATTTAGTGGGTCGGTAGGTGGTGGGCTACCGGTGATAGAGTTTGCGAGACAATGTGCTAGAGGAGACAAGATAGTCAAGATAGAAGGAGTGTTAAATGGGACAACAAACTATATTATTTCTAGAATGGAGGATGGTCTAGAATTCGATGTAGCTCTACGTGAAGCGAAAGAGAAAGGCTACGCAGAGAAAGACCCGAGTTTGGACATTAAAGGGCTCGACACGGCGGCCAAGCTAGTGATACTTGCAAACGAGATTTTAGGAATTAAAGCAACGTTAATCAACGTCAGTATAAAAGGAATAGAAAAATTAAGCAGAAAAGAAATAAACGAAGCTATCCGAGATGGAGAAACATACAGATTGATAGGTAGGGTAGATAGTGGATTGGAAGTTAAACCTACTAGAATTAGGAGAGAAGACCCTCTTGCTATAAGATATTCAATGAATGCTGTCTCCTTTACTACCATGAATTCCGGCGTACACGTGATTCTTGGAAGAGGTGCGGGAGGAAGAGAAACCGCCACAGCGATCCTGAGAGATTTGATAGAGATTAAGAAAAAGCTCATAGAGGTGAAGATATAGATGAGGCTCGTAATGAAGTTTGGAGGAACATCTCTTGGAGATGGTGGAAGAATAAAGAATGCTGCAAAACTCGTTAAAGAATATTTGGAGAATAATGAAGTCATAGTTGTATGCTCGGCTATGGCAGGTGTAACAGACACTTTGTTTGCACTCATAGATAAGGCTTCGAGAGGTAGAGTAAGAGACGTAGAGATTACATTGAGTAACTTATCCGATAAGCATTATAGAGCGGTAGATGACGCTTTGAATGACGAGTTAATAAAAAATGATGTGAAAAGCATCGTTAAGGAATTGATTGAGGATTTGAGGAGAGCCGTTCTAAGCATACTCTATCTAAGAGAGGCCACACCTCGATCAAGAGATTACGTTGTCTCCTTCGGAGAGAGATTATCTACGAGGATCATGTGGGGAGCTTTGACGGAACTGGGAACCACCTGTAAGTACTTGGATGGAGGGGATGCTGGGATAATAACTGATTCTAATTTTGGAGAAGCTAGCCCGCTAATGGAGATCAGCAAGCTTGAGGTTAAGAGAAGGGTTGGGTCACTCCTTGATAGAGGGATAACCCCCATTATAACAGGATACATCGCAGTGAATGAGGAAGGAGTTATAACAACTTTAGGTAGAGGTGGAAGCGACTATACTGCGACGATACTTGGATACTGCCTCGACGCAGACGAGGTATGGCTTTGGAGTGACGTAGATGGATTAATGACAGCCGATCCTCGTATAGTTAAGGATGCTAAAGTTCTATCCACAGTATCTTTTAACGAAGCGATCGAAATGGCGATCTTCGGCGCAAAAGGACTTCACCCAAGAGCTCTTGAACCTGCCATGAAGTCTAACATGAAGGTTAGGATTAGGAATACGTTTAACCCTTCTCATCAAGGAACTTTGATATCCCTTAAACCTGAGAAGAGCGATATGATCGTTAAGGCTGTGTTGCTCGTTAAGGATGCTGCCATGATTAGCGTGAGGGGTGCAAGCATGGTTGGTAGACCGGGGACAGTAGCGAAGATACTTGAAACACTTGCTAGAGAAAACATAAATGTCATGATGATATCTCAGAGTGTTTCGGAATCCAGTGTATCCATAGTGATCAAGAGAGATGTGTTGACTAAAGCTTTAAACAAGCTTGAAACCGCCCTTCTGGGAACAGGATTAGTTGAAGACATAGAATCTGAAGATGATGTAAACGTGATCGCAGTCGTTGGAGAAGGGATGAAGGGGACGCCTGGAGTAGCGAGCAGGGTCTTCGGAGCCGTAGCGAAGAAGGGCATAAACATTAGAATGATCGCTCAGGGCTCATCTGAACTAAACATATCATTCGTAGTAAGAGAAGAGGATGGATACGAAGCAGTGAGAGCCATCCACGAAGAATATAAATTATAGACTTCCACCAGAACATCTAATATATTTATGTGTTAGATGCTAATGCTTAAAACTATATGGATAGATGATTTTCATACATTTATTAGAGTCTATACAAATATATTGCTTTTCCAATTATCTATAACGTAGAGATATGCTTTACAATCTTGGTTATAAGTCAATGGTGGAAAAAGAATGCGCTATATGTAAAGTGAAGTCTAGATTTATCTCTGACTCGATAGGAGTATGTGTAGATTGTCTGAGAAACAGACCTGAGGAATCTCTTTCATACGTTATGTTGAAGCATGGCGAGGTCAGATTGAAGTATGGTCTACCACCCGAGCCTCCTAGAACAAGAGGAGGGATCGAGTGTAAGCTATGTGCAAATAATTGTATCATGGGTGAAGGGGAGAAGGGATATTGTGGTTTAAGAATGAATAAGCTTGGTAAGCTTATACAAAGGGTGGATAATAGAACTGCCCTGCTCCACTATTACCTTGACCCCCACGTTACGAACTGCTGTGCTTCATGGTTCTGTCCTGCTGGGACTGGATGCGGCTACCCAAAGTATGCAGTAAGAAACACTGCAGAGATAGGATACTACAATCTTGCATTATTCTTATATGGATGTAGTTTTGATTGTTTGTTCTGCCAGAACTGGAATCACAAATTCTTGAAGGGGGTTGAGAAGACGACGGTAGACGAGATCGTTGATGTGAGTTTAAAGAATAGCAGGATTACTTGCTGGTGCTGGTTCGGAGGTTCTCCTGAACCTCAACTCCCCTTCGCCATAGAATCCTCTAGGAGAATAATTGAGGAGAAACAATCAAGTAGGATCTTGAGGATATGTTTTGAATGGAATGGGAGTGGAAACCCTTCCCTGGTCAGAAGGGTGGGTGAGATAACTTTTGAAACTGGTGGAAACATAAAATTCGATTTGAAAGCATATACGCCCGCGATCCATAAAGCTCTAGCAGGTAGAGATAATGACCAGACACTTAGGAACTTTGAACTAGTCTATAAAAAATTCTATGATAAGAGGAAGAGCATACCCATCCTAACGGCTACAACACTCTTAGTTCCATACTATGTTGATGAGAGAGAAGTTGAGATGATAGCAGAATTTATTGCAAGCCTCGACCCCGAAATCCCGTACTGTCTACTAATATTCCACCCAGACTTCATGATGAGAGATCTCCCAGTAACACCTGAGAGGCAATTCCATAAATGCTTAGAAGCAGCGAGAAAACATTTGAAACACGTAAATGCAGCTAACCTAAACTTATTAGGATACGGTTCAAGCAGCTTGACCTGGGGGCTAGATTCAAAGTAGTCTCCACCTATGATAATGTGGCCTACTCGATACGAATATTCTCCCCAGTGGCCCCCAGCTGTCGTTTACCTTATTCAAAGAAGACTGGTATAAACCTAGATGTTCTATAGTCTGGTGGAGGCTTACCATGTATCGCTATTCTGTATTTACAGAATCTGCATCTATTTTCTTCATCTAGATACCATCCGAGAATATCGAATCCCCTCCTCTCGACAACTATCTTCCCACATTCTGGACAATACGTATTCTCGTATGGATGACCAGGGACGTTACCGACGTACACATATCTCAACCCTGCCTCTCTAGCTATTTTGTAATGCTTTTCCAGGACCTCAACAGGAGTTAATGGAAGATGTAGTAGTCTATAGTCTGGATGGAATCTCAGAAAATGTATAGGCGTATCCGGTCCCAGGTTTTCGTACACCCATTCTGCTAGCTTCTTTGCTGCTTCAAGACTATCCCCAATCTTCGGTACCACTAGGTCTGTAATCTCTATGTGGACTTTTGTTTTATTCTTGAGTTCAAGCAAGGTCTGGAATATAGGTTCTGGATCTGGTATTCCTACGTATTTTCTCAAAAATTCTACTTCTCCATTGCCTTTGAAGTCTACCGTTGCTGCGTCTAGGAAATCTTTCGCCTCATTTACACCGTCGGGCCAGTAACCATTCGTAACGAACACGTTTATCAATCCTTCTCTTCTAGCTATGACGCCGATGTCGTGAGCGAACTCCATATAGATAGACGGCTCATTGTATGTGTACGCTATACCGTGGCTACCATACTTCTTAGCCATCTTAACTATTTTATCAGGGGTTACATCTACCCCCTCGACTTTCCTTCTTTGACTTATATCAAAGTTTAGACAGTACTGGCACATCCACGAGCACCCAGTTGTAGCTATTGAGAATATCTTCGTCCCCGGAGAATAGTGTGTAACCGGCTTCTTCTCTATAGGGTCTACATGCGCAGATATTATCTTACCGTAGACCAGGAGATACAATGTCCCATTGATGTTGCTCCTTATACCGCAGAACCCTATTTGACCATTCTTAAGCCTACAATAACGTGCACATGCTGTACAGATCAATCTGCCATCTTGAGAAGTACGGTACAATCGTGCAGGCCTACCTGATACTTCTATCATCACCCTCTAAAAAGATAATTGGTTTTCTCTGAGTTAAATCTTTATCTCGATTACTACATCTCAATTTTCTATCAATAAGGATGTATATCCGATGTATGGCTTGCCTATCATGCCTTATTCAGAAACGCTTAGTATTTCTCCATTACATGCTCTTATCAGTTCATCTACATCTATCTTCATCAAAGTATCTTCAGACCCGCCAGACGTGTAGACGAAACTGTATCTTTTAATCGAAGGATCGATTATGGTCTTTATTTCCTTTATGTGTCCGAAGGGAGGGACTCCGCCAACACCATATCCAGTTTCTTCTAAAATTTCTCTTGGAGTCGCAAGTCTGAATCTTCCTCCAAAGATCTCTGAGACCTTTTTCAAATTTACCTTCTTATCACCTGAAGTTATGACTAAAATCTTATTCTTCTCGCCGACGAGTAGAATGTTCTTCGCTATCTGACCGAGACTACACCCGACAGCTCTCGCCGCACTAATAGATGTCCTCGCTTCACTAGGTCTAAGATGGATTATCTCTCCTCTAATCTTATTCTTCTCCATATATTCTTCTAAATTCCTTGTGCCAAGCATTATCTTTCTTACTATCATGTGTTAATTCTCTTATATATTTTCTGGGGAGACCGTCTAGGAAAGAATATATGTTCTCTATTCCATTCTACCTTCTAGTGAAGGGGGTTTACCTCTTATTCTTAGAGGTGCTTGAAGAAGTTAATATCAAGGTGGGATCAATAGGTTTAATTAGTTTTCCAGCAGGCTTGTATGTATATGTAGGTTCGGCACAGAATAATGTGGAAGCCAGGATTAGGAGACACTTCGAGAAGAGGAAGATGATGAGATGGCATATAGATTATCTAGCTTCTTCATGTAAGGTTAAAGTTCTCTATGCGGTAGCATATCCTTTACCCAAGAAATATGAATGTAGATTAGCGAGATTCATAGAAGATATTGGCTCAGAGAGTATCAGTAGATTCGGAGCTTCAGATTGTAGGTGTAGATCTCACCTCTTTAACATGAGAGACCTAAAACCTATAAACCTAATCAAGAGGATTAGCAAATCTCTAGAACTAGGAAAAAAGACCAGGCATAAGATGATTGCTTCTCTCAATTCCTCATAATAGTTATTCTATGAAAAGAATTATATATTCCAGTCAAGCGACTACTTATGTGAGTCTATATTGATAGATAGGATAAGTACCGATATCGTTATTGTGGGATCGGGACTGGCTGGTCTTAGAGCCGCTATAGAAGCAGCAAGCACTGACCCAAAGATCCAGGTAGCTGTTTTAAGTAAGGTCCATGCGATGAGGAGCCACTCAGTTGCATATGCTGGAGGTACCGCCGCAGTCATCTATCCTGAGGAGGGCGATAGTTTCGACCTACACGCATTCGATACCGTTAAGGGTTCAGACTATCTGGCAGACCAAGATGTTGTAGAGTTATTTGTAAGGCTCGCTCCAAGAGAGATTCTTAGGTTAGAACATTGGGGGATGCCCTGGAGTAGAAGATTGGATGGTAGGATTGATCAGAGACCCTTCGGAGGACATAGCTTCGATAGAGCATGTTACGCTTCCGATAAGACTGGGCTCCACGCCATGCAGACACTATACAATACATGTCTTAAATATGATAATATAACATTCTATCATGAATGGTTTGTAACCTCGATACTCGTTGAAGATAACGAGTTTAGGGGATTCACAGCCTTGGAGATGAAAAGCGGAGATCTCTACGTCTTCCAAGCAAAAGCAGGAGTACTGTCGACAGGCGGGGCGGGCAGATTGTACTCCTTTACGACTTATGGGCACTCAGCTACAGCTGAAGGTATGTGCATGGCGTATAGAGTGGGTATACCGTTAAAAGATATGGAGTTTATACAGTTTCATCCAACGGGTCTGGTCCCTTCAGGCATACTTATTTCAGAGGCTGCCAGAGGTGAAGGAGGATACTTAAGAAATAAGGAGGGTGAGAGATTTATGTCCAAGTATGCTCCGGAGAGGATGGAGCTGGCTCCAAGAGATATAGTTTCAAGAGCGATGATGAGAGAGATAATGGAGGGCAGAGGCTTTGAGGGGCCGAATGGTTTAGATTACGTCCACCTAGACTTAACACATCTAGGTGAGGAAGTCATAAACGAGAAGCTTACAGAGATAAAAATGATAGGCATGAAATTTGCTGGAATAAATCCTGTTAATGAACCTCTCCCAGTTAGACCTGTGGCTCACTACACTATGGGCGGCGTCCACGTAGATATAAATGGTCAAACACCCGTCAAAGGCTTGTGGGCCGCTGGAGAAGTAAACTGTGTAAGCATACATGGGGCTAATAGGCTTGGATGCAATTCAACAACAGACTGCCTAGTATATGGCTATATAACAGGCAAGAATGCGGCAGAATATGTTCTAAAGAAGAGTAACAGCGGGAGCATACCCACAGCTCAGGCAGAAAAAGAAGAAAAAAGAATATTTGATGAAATATTGAAGAGTGGGTTTGGAGATGACCCATACTTGATTAGGAGGGAGATGCAGAGCGCGATGACCCAGCATGCATACGTTTTCAGAGATGGAAAAAGCCTGGAAGAGGGGTTAAGGAAGATAAGAGAGCTTAGAAAAAGGTTCGGCAAAGGTAATGTGGCTGATAAGAGTAAAGAATTCAACCAGAATCTTATCAACGTATTGGAGCTAGACGCTATGCTTGAAGTAGCAGAGGTTGTTCTCGTCTCAGCTCTTGCGAGAACCGAGAGTAGAGGGGCACACTACCGTCTAGACTACCCTAAGAGGGACGATGCCAACTGGCTTAAACATACTTTAGCATATAGAACACCTGAAGGACCTACGCTAGAGTACATCCCAGTAAAGATTACTAGATGGGAACCAAAAGAAAGAAAATACTAATGAGGGGGAGGAGAAAATGAGTAGGAAAGAGAATAAGCAAGGTATTCTTGGATGGTTAAAGATTAGAGGATACTCGATAGAGAAATTGATGTATGTTGCACAGAGGATTTCAGGAGTTGGGATAATAGTGTTTCTTCTTTCGCATATACTGAATGTCGGATTAATCTATGCTACTACTGGAATACTGTGGGAGCCGCCGGGATTGATAGGGAAATCAGTCCTAATCATACTTGGAATAATAGTTGTGTTCCATACATTTAACGGTATAAGACTCGTACTGGCCGAATACGGGTTCATAGTAGGTAAGCCCGAGAGAGCCGTATACCCATATAAGATGACCTCGTTAAGCGGAGCACAGAGGTTAGCATTATATTTAGTCTTGGCAGCATTCATAGTCTTACTGTACTTCTGGATAATGGTTGCATTAAACCTCTTGGGGTGGTAGGAATGAAGGAATCAACTAAGATGCTTATACACTACGTTACAGGATTCCTCATACTAGTAACAGGGGCCATCCATCTGATATCTAATAACCTAGTATCCCTCAAATGGATTAAAGAAACGGTATGGTATCCTATGAGCCTTGGAATATTCTTGGCCGCAGTACTCTACCATTCAATGAATGGTCTAAGAGTAATATTAGTAGAGTTGTTTCCAGGATCAAGTAGCGGGAAGATTATCTCAACGACACTATTCATTATAGGGGTGGTCTTCTTCATCTCTGGACTATATTTCCTACTAGTGTTATTTAAGTGGTGGTGAAGAGGATGAGTGAATTAAGAAAGGTTCAATTTAAAGTGTTCAGGTTTAATCCGAGCATAGACACCTCTCCGAAGTGGAAGATCTATGAAGTAGAAGTAGACAGAGGCTCAACAGTGTTAGATGCTCTCCTAAAAATTAAAGAAGAACAAGACCCATCTCTAGCGGTTAGATATTCTTGCAGACAGGCTATATGTGGTTCATGCGGTATGATGATTAACGGCAAACAGAGGCTTGCATGCTTTACAAGAGTTTTAGAATTGAACACGAGAGTAGTGGTTGTTGAACCACTCAATAATTATCCAATAGTCCGAGACCTTATAACAGATTTTTCTGATTTATTTAACAAAGAGAAGATGGTTAAACCGTACATAATTAGAGATGATACTCTAGAAATGCTTAATCCTACGGGAATGTATTTACAGAAGCCTGAAGAATTACTAGAATATCTACAGTTTGCTGATTGCATAGAATGCGGCTTATGTTCTTCAGCATGTCCTACATATTCAACCGACTCTCTATTCCTAACTCCGATGATACTGAATAAAGCTTTTAGGTTTTCCGCTGATTCAAGAGATATGGGGCTTCACCATAGATTACCCATCATAGATTCAGAACATGGATGTTGGAGATGCCACTTCGCAGTAGCATGTAGTAGTGTTTGCCCGAAGGGAATAGATCCTGCAAAATCTATCCAACTACTAAAACGAATGATAGCCTCTGCAAGTATCTTCAAACTAGTGAAAAAGAAGGAGACACAACTAGTTTCAAGACATCATGCAGTTGAGTCCGTAGTATGATATATTGAACTCCTACCTCTTGTTTTTCTGCTTCCTTCTATTATTAACTTTCTCAATTATCATTCTCCTCCTAGAAGTGTCAACAGCTATTCTAAGCTCATCCCCTTCCTTAAATGGAAACTGGCTGTCATGTGCAAGTTTTGAAGGTATATGAATGTAATAGTATTCATTTCCGCTTACATGAATCTTCTTCCTCAGAGAGCTCCTCGCCTGAAGCATGAAAACACCCGCCTAATAGGATCAATCTTAATATATAAAAATTGACCCTATTTTTATATATAAATCTATCCCTGTTAATTACTTTTCATGCATATTACATTAAAAACATTACTCTTTTACTACTAGTTCGTAACTTGTGTAGGGATAGGTTAGGCCGTCATAAAATTTAAAGAAAGAGAAGCTAGGATTAGGTAATGAAGGACATGTTCTGAGTCCAGTAATAGTAGGAGAATGTGAAAACATAATTGATGTTGGGAATATAATTACAACCCATAATGTTGAGTGTCTCCCAATGACTAATATGATGAACATATATTAAATGTTTTAGCTTGTAAAGATGTCTTAAAGAGAAGAACAAAACGTTAATTTGTATTCATTTTGCTTAGATTTCAAGAATGTTTTTATTATCCTTCTTTAAGATCATTCTTCAGTGCTGAGGAAATGGGTAAAGTCAGAATCCGGAAAGTCAAGGTTCTTGCAAGGGAGGTATTGAAAGCACTTGGAGAGCAGATATCTGTGGATTTCGAGAAAAATAAGGTTCTCGTTGGTCAGGTAGTGACAGGGCGGGTCTCCAAAAAGATTAGAAACAAGATTGCAGGGTATTTGACGTCGTTGGCAAAAAGAGAGATGTTGAAAACCACTCAGCCGGAAAAAGAATTAGCATGATCGGTTTATTATCTTCAGAGTAAGTTTAGATTCTTATTCATTTAGTTTTCTTATATACGGGTTCCACGTAGCATGTGTCAAGATTCTCTTTAGCTCTAGTTGATGTATAGCCCACTCGGTGAGCTCATGTATCAAGACCGTGTTCAGTTCCTTGGTAAATTCGTTGATGAATTTCCTCTCGAGGATCTCTGAATCCGTGACATATTCTTTCAAGATTTTTCTCCAAACCATTAAGATTATGCTCGAGATCGATAACATTACGCTGTTCTCTAATCTATTGTAATAGCCTACGAGGATTAAAGGATAAGGAGATGGAAAGGCGTATTTGTGAGAGATAATGTATCTCTCAATTCTGAAGTCGATTCTAGGATTCTCCTTAGACCTTATTTCTCCAACTGCCCATATTATGATTATGATTGATATTAGTGATGTAAGCAATATCGATACGGGAAGGTAGGGCTCCATCCTAATAATGAATGTTCATCTTAAGATATATCAATCTTACTGGTTTAAAAATATCTTAACACCTATGATCATTGCTAGAGTTACCGCAATAAGTAGTATTTCACTAGGCCTTATTGTTAGATTCTTCCTAGTACTCCTAGTTGATGGATTAAAATTTCTAGCTTCCAACACAATCTCTAATTCATCCGCTCTACGGGCTGCATGGTAGATCAATACATATAGTATTTTATGGATCCTGAGTATGTAGTCCAGGTGGTTACGTATTATATTTTTGGATTTTAGGGATTCGGTTATCTCCTTAAGGTCTATGGCGAGTCGTAGATACATCGTAAAAGCTATAGCAATTGTGTACGATATGTAGGGCTGGATCTTGAGTTTATTTATCAAGATTGTTGGAAGCTCCCATGGGTCAACTCCATAGTAGAGTATAGCTGAGCCTGTAGCTAGTATCTCGACCCTCATCATTATTGTCAGGATCGCTGTATGCATCTTTTCCTGTCCAACTAACCCATAGAATACGCCGAGGCCTAGACCGAACGGTACAACGATAAGCATTATCTTCAAGATCTGTATAGGTTTACGAGAAATCATGATGGTTACAAGAACGGTCAATAGAAGTATTACTGTTAAGATATGTATGTTGGGCTCTATTGTTGCGGCACTTACGACTATTAATAGGAAAATGTTCGCGATTAATGGATTAATCTTTGAAGTTGGCTTGGTATAGATTAGGAGAGCGTCATCCATCGAGGATTCTCCTCCAATCATCATATATTACACCATCCTCGAGTAACAGTATTTTATCAGAATAAGCTTCAGCGAAAGATATGTCATGTGTAGCAGTGATTACCATCATTCCGCTTTCTGTAGCCTTTCTCAGCATCTCTCCTACTACATGCCTCAGTTTGTAGTCCAGTCCCGACGTGGGCTCATCCAAGCATAACAATAATGTCCCCCTAGACAATCCAGATAAGATAGAGATCACGCGTTTTTCTCCTAGGCTTAACGTATATATTGGTCTATCAAGCAGGTATGATAAGCCGATCTCTTCTAGAAAATTTATCATATCTATTTTTCTATGCATGGACAATTCTTCTCTAGGCGTTGTCTCCGTTAAGAAGGCCGAAGGGTTCTGGCTAACATATGTTGAGAGACGGCTATTCGGTCTAACACCATTTATAGAGATTATTCCTTTATCAGGCCTATATATCCCCGCCAGAATTTTTAGAAGTGTAGTTTTACCGACACCGTTTCTTCCAATTATTGAGATGATCTCGCCTGCATTTGCAGAAAAAGAGACACCTCTCAAAATGTTTCGTATCTTATCATAGCTAAACGATACATCTCTAACTTCCAATAGTTTCCTCGTCCTCTCAGAAGGGTGATGGGAAACGTTCCCATCACCATTACTATAGGGTTCTCCGAACTCTCCTATGAATAATGTTTTGTCTGGTTTAAGATGTAGTTCTTCTAAAGAGTATCCGGTTAAGATTATTGAGATCCCTTCACCGCAAAGTTGTTCTAATGTTTTTGATATTGTTTTTTTAGCCTCCCAATCAATGTTTGAAAAAGGATTATCAAGCAGTATTATCTCGGGGGAGATACTCAGTGCATCCGCGATAACTAATCTCTGCTTCTGGCCCCCGCTTAAAGCTGATACCTCACTATCGTATAGATTCAGCAGCCCAACTATCTCTAGAGCCTTAATTGTTGACTCAATGATCTTCCTAGGATGCCAACCAAGGTTCTCAGGTCCAAAGGCTACTTCATCGAATACTCTTCTATTGAGTAGATAGGATTCGGGCTCGTCTGGGACATATGCAATCTTCGACCTGAGATACGTCTTGTCTATCAACTTGATCTCTACTCCACCGTACTCCGCCACTCCATCGTAGGGTAGTAAACCTATCAATGACAGTAAGATGCTGGTCTTGCCTGAACCGCTGAGGCCGATGATAGCTGCTATCTCCCCTCTTCTTAATGTTAGGTTCACCTCTGGGCTTCTCCATGTGTCTCTTCTAGCTTTCATTGATTTTATCTCGAGCAACTGGCCAACCCCTTAAAGCTCCTGCACTAACAAGTTTATCTACAACGATCTTTACAAGTATGCCTGCGAAGACTGCTCCACTTAAAAGCATTGTGGAAACTATTGCAAGGTGTAGATATAGGGGGTAGCCTGGGTTTCTACATGCTGGATAGAATGGGCTAACCATGCAGTCGAATGGGTATGCGGCTACCACGGGTAGCATCCCTGCGAGTATCATTGTTCTCCAACTCCACGACTTGTACCTACCCATCCAGAATGCTATTTCACTCATTAGGCCTTGTGCGGGGCCATAATAATAGAGTAGTATAGAGTAAGGACTTACAAGAAGTAGTTCTATTATTGAAGCTATGGTTTCCCCTAAGAATGCTGAGCCCCTCTTCCTGAGGATATATGCGGGGAGGGTTCCACCTATAAACCATATACCATATATCATGGCCACGCCTACATGGCCTGCGACCAGCATTACAGTTGGAGCTACCAAGTGGCTTAAAGCAGCGAATATTACGCCGGAGACAACAGAGAAAGATGCTAAACCAACCATCTCTTTAATAGTCGGCATACCTGTAGAATTCACGTATATCTCTTTCTCGAACCCTCCATTTAAAGAAGTGTATAAGAAGCTTATATAATCTGTGAAAGAAAGACTCAAATGATATTAATTCGTAGATTACCATCGAGTCAGGTGTCTCAGTCATGACCGAGAATAGAGATCTTGTTAAGGAAACAATAGTTGAGGTCGCTAAGCTTATGGCCGTCTCAGCTATCACTGCTCCGAAAGCTAGAGGGGTAGACAATATTGTCGTGAGAATACTTGATAGAGATGAGGAACTAGAATCGCTGGCTAAGAAGATGGAGGAACTTTCGGAATACTATGGAGACTTCTTTAAGAGAGATGCTCAAAACATTAGGGCCAGCAAAGCTGTAGTATTGATTGGATGCAAGATAGCTACGTTGAATCTTAGGACTCCACCATTCTGGAAGATAGATGCAGATACTTTGCATAGTATAATCAATCTAGGGATAGCGATAGGATCATCAGTGAAGACAGCGTCGATACATAATGTTGATAATAGGGTTATGTTTAGTGCTGGTGTAGCAGCACAAGAACTTAAACTCATAGATGCAGAGTATGCTTTCGCCATCCCGCTGAACGTGTCTTCAAAGAACAAATACTTCGACAGAGTGTGGCCTCCGCCCAAATAAGTTGACGCTACCGCAGATAATTAATAATATTCTTAACTGTATCTTCCCTCTTTTTAGGAAAATTTAAAAAGGCTTGAAACTATTATAAAGTATGCCTAGGTATGGATTGTTATCAGGTTTATTGATAGCTATAGGTGTAACTCAGTTCATGGTATTCATGATTGTGTGTGAAGCACTTTACCCAGGTTATAATGTGGCTCACAATTATATTAGCGATCTCGGTGTCGGCTTAACAGCACCTATCTTCAACAATTCGATAGAATTTCTAGGCATACTTGTAGTCATCTCCTCGATACTTCTCTACCGAGAATACAAGAGTAGACTACTATCTATTCTCTTATTCTTGACAGGGTTTGGGGCGACTGGAGTAGGAGTATTCCCGGAAGGAAGCCCATACGAACTACACACCATTATGTCTGCAACAACATTTATCTTCGCAGGTATCTCCGCTATAGCAGTCTACAGATTTACGCCTAAGCCAATTTCATTAATCTCCGTCGTATTAGGTATAATATCGTTAACTGCTCTATCACTATTCGCATTCGGGATCTATCTAGGATTAGGGCATGGAGGAATGGAGAGGATGATAGTTTACCCAGTTTTTTCATGGGCTCTACTGTTTGCGGGTCACATCATAACGAGAGGAACAAAGTAATATAGATGATCTATGAGAGCATATCTAATCCATCTAGCCATGCTTCATCTTCTAGCCTAGTCTCGAAGCCATGACCTGGATAGACGGTAGTATCTGGAGGTATCAACCTAGATATTGTTTTCAGACTCTTAAGCATCCTACTCATTGAGTGGGGTCCCCTAATCTTTCCAAAACCGCCCTTCATCAACGTATCCCCCGTAAAGATTGCGTTAAGCTCTCTAGAATAGAAGCAGACAGATCCATCTGTATGACCTGGAGTATGATAAACGATGATCTCTATATCTCCGACCTTAAATTTATCGAAGCCTCTTAATGTGTAGACATCGTCTATCCCTATTCCCTCTTCTCGGAGAAGTGGTCGATCATCAACATGGATATAGGTTTTCCCGTTTGACAGGGATCTAACCTCGGAAACATATCTAACATGGTTGAGGTGTCCATGAGTTAGTAAAATATACTTGAACTTGAAGTAATCTCGGATACCGCTTATGGTCTCCATCAAGATGCTGACAGGCATCGAGGCATCTACTAAGCATGCTTCATCCCTGCTATTAATTAGATAGCTATTAACTCCGTTAAAACTGATCTTGAATATCTTATCCAAATAAATCGATAAATATTATGAAAAGCTGCTCTATTAAATTTACTTGCTATCTAAATACTCTTCCAAAATCTTCTCTTAATAATCGGACGGCGTCGACGACTTTTCTGACCTCGGTCGATAGAACCGATGGTTTTCCCTCTCGTTCGAGTGCTGAATAGTTATCCACTCCATGGACTACCTGTAGTAAAGGATACGATAACCTGACATCCTCTTTTTCGATCCTATTAAGATACCTAGTTAATCCAGAAGAGAGCTCTCCTCTGAATCTCGTTTTATAACTTGCTAAATTGATAGATGTCTTTCCCTCGTATATATCTAGGATTTTTCTAAGACATTCGCTGCATAAATTAACCTTTTGTAGTGTTTTAGTTCCCCTCCTCATGTCATGATGATGTAAGTATATTGCTAACGCAACGTGGTAGAGCATCTTTCCGAGAGCTAACTGGCTGCCGTGCTCCATTACCCAATAAGCTGAAATGATCTCATGGCCGCTGAAGCCTGATTTCTTCTCTTGATATTCTTTAGATATCTTTCCCAGGTCATGGAATATGTATGAAGCATAAATGGCGTTTCGACTTTCTGTAAGAGATAATTCAACCTTAAAATACTTGGCCAATCTAACAAGATACTCAGCGAATCCTCTTTCCAGATACATCTCTTCCAAGAATTCGAGCCCTCTAATGATGTGTTCCTCTATTGTTTGGCCGCGTTCATCAGGAGATCTAGGGAAGTATGCTAAGCAGACATGATTCATGGAAGTATACCTCTAACCCAATCATATTCTCCTATATAGACCACTTCAGCTGATTTCTTACCTAAAGCAAACTCTTCAGCTAACTTGTAAAAGTCTCGAGACGGGTCTACGGGTCCATGACCTGCTCTAACTTCGATCAGATTCTTTCGGAACATCTTTTCTACCTCTCTAGGCGAGAAGAGAATATACTCATCTTCAACTTTTACAGGTATAGTGAACTCTCTTAGAAAAGCTTGCTGTCTAATAATACTCTCGACCTGACCAAGTATCTCTGGCGCTCTCACACGTATATCAAGTAGTTTTATCAATAATTGTTTCATAGCCTTGGTGTAATTAGGAGATAGCCTTATGTCAACTTCTTGCTGGATTCTT
Organism: Candidatus Geocrenenecus huangii; assembly: GCA_023268155.1. Taxonomy (GTDB): domain Archaea; phylum Thermoproteota; class Nitrososphaeria_A; order Caldarchaeales; family Wolframiiraptoraceae; genus Geocrenenecus; species Geocrenenecus huangii. The sequence continues at coordinate 85,721 of JALNKM010000002.1, read as the reverse complement.
CCGTGAATCTGATTCAGCAAGTTATAGTATGTAGAAGGGATTCTCGGATGGATTAGCTTAGCATCTTCTTTGAGCTGCCTCCATGTCTTCTCGATCTTATCAGCTGGATAAGGTTCTCCCGGGCTTTTCAGGATATAGATGTCTGCAAATTTTTCATTGTATCTAGCTACCCTCCCCATCCTCTGTATAAGAGATTGCGCTACAGATAACTCAGTGATTAATACGTCCGAAGAAATATCGACTCCAGCCTCTATAACTTGAGTTGTTATAATAATGCTTGGAGTTTTAGCTCGAGAATACATCCTAATCTTTTCAAGAACATTCTCTCTATGTTTCTTCTTCATATTACCGTGAAGTAAGAATAGGTCTACTTCATAGGAAGAACTCAGTCTATCATATACGCTGACAGCGGTGTATGGCGAGTTAACTACTACCAAATTTACTTTATCTAAGTCTATCAACCTAGCAATGTTATCAACTAGTTCCACATCATTATCAACAAGGTGTATATTGAAATCTTTCTCCTCTTCTCTTTTTATGAACGGATCCGAGTCCTCAGGTGCAAAAATCTTAAAATCGTATCCGTATCCCTCTGCTAAGCTTAAGAAGTACTCTTCATATCCCTTCGATAATGTAGCTGTCGAGATTATTAAGGAGGTTTTATATCTTAGTAGTAGTTCTAATATCACTGCGAATACGATCTTCATATGCTCATCTTCTAGAATGTAGTGTGCTTCATCGAAGAATAGTAGAGAATCCATTAATGATCCTTGAGTAAGATAATCGTAGCCGAATGCTTTTTCCTCCCTGATCAACCCGATCTTCTTTGTGTTAAGCTTCATTACGTCCCACGTAAAAGTATCAACGGTAGTAACATTCAACGGGAACAAGTGGAATACTTCTAGCTTCTCTTCTTCTACATCCATCATTTTTTCTTTTACAGCTTCCTTCCCCATTATCCTTGAAGCTCTGAAATATACGTCTTCAACTATCGACCTCATTGGAAGTATGTGTACGACTTTAGTGAATAAAGAAGAATTAAAGATAGAGTATACTGCGCATGAAATGCTTATCGCTGTCTTTCCGTATCCGGTGGGTGCTTTCACTATGTAGAGGAATGGTTTATCAACTTGCTCGATACTCTTCAATACATCTCTAATTAGTGGACGTTCTTCACCATTTAATCTCTGCTTTACTTCATCATATATTGAGATCAGATCTATCATATATTCTACCTTTACATGCATTAATAACTGCTGAGACATGTGGTTCGTACATGAATTTCTTGAATGTTTCCCTCAACAAGGGATCTACCTTCTCCTTAGTGGTCAAGATAGAATGGGAGATTCTCAACATCCTCAATAAAGTTTCTTCCATCAAGCTTGGACTTCCAACATGTATTGCTCTATAGAGATCTTTTACAAATGTCAAGAGCAACATGCTACTATCTCCTTTGACTGGTTTCTGAATCTCTCTCTCAGCTAGCTCTAACAGAGCATGTATTGGATTATCATATTGATTGTTTTTTAATTTCACTTGGAAGAAAGCCTGGTTCGGGGTGTGGAGATTGTCGATGTAAGCCTGCAGATACTCAATGGTCTTTGTCAAATCTATCAGAATCACCCTAGTACATGTATATGCATTTCCAACTAGCGATATCTCGTAGACCTTTAGAGGAAAGGCTTCTCGATCAATAACAATTTTCGAATAAGCCAATCCATAACTTAACCTTAATTCATATAGTTCTTCACTATATGGTAGAGGTTTTATCTTTACATGTGTAGCTGTCAAATTTGTAACTGCATTGTATACCTGTTGTGTTTTCTCGGCATCGCCGAAGATCGCCTCTACCCCTTCTCTTGTGATAAAGTAATATCCTCCTCCATAGTATCCTGCAAAGCATATTAAGAAGCCTATGGCCAGCACAGCAAACCATATCGGGTCTAAGAGTATCTCAGGTTTCTCTCCAGCAGTCGGCTTTAAAAACTCATGTTGGAATTCATAGAATTCTGCTTGTTTAATTACTGCCGGAACGATCGCTAATGAGTCATGATACTTTCTCCCCAAAACTACTTCTCTACCTATGCTAATGTTATTTAAGCTCTCTATGAAATCTATCTTCTTTTTCTTGAGGAGCTTCGAGGTGTTTTCTAGCACATATATCATTAAACCTATGTAATCCTGCGGTACCCCACTTTCCCCATACCATTTCGTAAGCCTCTTACTTTTTATGAAGTATGCACTTCTATCATTAAGTACGATCTTACTGGAGGACATGCCTGAGAAATCTGATTTAAACTTATCTGATAGCTTCTCCATATACTCTGTTATTCTTTCCTGGATTTCTGACTCTTTCGATGTAAAGATGCGCGCCCTCACCAATTCAAGTAAGCCTATCGTGATTAATTCTCTTAATAGGCCTGTAAATGGTATTCTGCCAACTATCTCGGCAGGATTCATATTATCACCGCTTCACCATCAACAAAAGCTACCTTTAATTTCCCCTCAACAATGTTATCTTCGAGAGGATATGCTACTCTGATTCTGCCAACTCTAGAGTAATCTCCTATCTCGCTGATTCTCCAATCAACAACCATCTCTACGTCATGTCTGCCTTTAACATTTTCTACTCTCTCTAAAGAGTAGCTGAAGGAGGTTTTCACGGTCTCCATCTCCGATATCTCTACTCTAGATGTTTTTACATCTTCAACGTTCACGATACTTTCTCTAGATCCTAGCCTTGTTATACCCCAGGCTGCTCTTTCAAGCTCAGCCACTGTATAATTCGTCAGCTTTTCGTCATCGAAGACATATACCACCTTTATCGGAGAATCATATTCTGAGTAAGTAACGGTTATCGGGAGAGATGTTACCGCCGATTCAGCAACACCATGATAGAGTCTGTTTATCTTGAATAAAGGCCCATACATTAACCCACCCCTACTGCTCACCGCTACAGATATCAGCATTCTCCTAAGCTCATCGGCCGTCGACTTTACTCCATCATCTCCGCTAGCTACTATTTCTATCCTACTATCTCTGAAGAGGGGATACGCTAAAGCACCGATAATAGATGTAGGGGGAGGATGTTTGAAAGAGATCCTCATCTTACTCTGAGGGGAAACTCGGAGCGCGATGACTCCGTGGCTTCTCAACGTAGCCATCAAAGACAGAGGCATCTTCTTCGGCACCGAGGTCTATACTATGTCTCTGCTCTTCAAGTATTGTAGTAGCTGTGTCATGACATGCTCTGGCGTATCGAGCCCCTCTCTCCCCATTACGAAGTATCTATACTCTTCATTAAATTCTCTCGCTATTTTTTCAAGTCTCTTCATAGTATTGTCTTCAAACCCATCGTATATTGGAGATGTTATTGTAAAGGGTTTCTCGGTTACTGAGGCCACAAGCGATATTATGCCTCCTAAAGGCAGGAATCTTGAAAGCTTCGCACCAAACTGACCAGATGAAAGCATTCTTGCCAGAGAACGTATAGTTGATCTTCTTCTAGCTTTTACCTCATCTTCAGATATTAAGAGATTGCCTGTTATTGCGCTTATACCTATGGCTTTTAGGTCTATGTTGAGTGTAAAAGCATAGATAGCGGTACCGGTCTCTACATAGTATAGCATCTGCTCAGCAGCAGTTCCCACCTCTCTTTTCTTCTCCTCAACTTTAGCGATTATTGCATGTCTAGCATGTAGTTGAGGTTCAACAGTAGAGTATACAGCCATCTTCTTTATCGGTAGTGCGTAACTAACCTGGAAAGAAGATGTTCTTTTGACAGGCGGTTTACCTGCGTATAGGAACCCACCAACATCTTCTACCGTGCAATTCTTTACAATTCCTTTCTCTATCTCTTCTGCTACGGAAGGTGTTTTCTTATCTTCAAACTTTTCAGCAGCATTCTCCTCATCCATTGACTTCAAGAACTCTCCTCTAGCACATTTTCTACATACTTTTTGATTTTCAGCTGCTGCTTCCTCAGCTAATAGTTCTTGGAATGCATGAGCAATGCTTTCTCCACTTACAGCGGGAACGTAGATTATCTTTATCGCTCCCTTGTCTTCGACTATGTATGGCACCCTCCTATGCTTCGAGTAGTTTCCAGCAGTTTCAACCATATTTAATGCTTCAACATTTGCCTCAAATCTAGCCCCTACGCTCACAAACATGTACCTTCACCTCACTCTTCTTCTTTAACAATATATGGAAAACTCAAAGCTCTGATCGCTAATCTTCTAGCCACACCTATTTCTTCTCTGGCAAGTCTTAAAAATTCAATAATCTGAGACTCTTCAGGGATCTTAGGCAAGATGTATGTTTTTCCATCTTCTTCATAGTATCTACGTTCTTTATTATCTATCTTCTCTATCTTTGCTGAATCATATATTGACCTGAAGGTTCTGATCGCTTCCCATAAAGCAAACTCGATAGTTTCATAGTTTAATGCATTTCCTATTCTATCGAGAAAACTGTATCTTCTTATCTTCGAGAAGAATCTCAGCATGTTAACTATCTCACTAAACTTTTCCTCCACACTTTCCTCTGCCTCAGGGTTCATACAATCATATTCATCGAACAAAGGTATAAATCTTTCGTCTGTATTAATATTTCATAAGAAAGAACATTTTGTTTCACATCATCGAAACAGCTTTTTATAGATTTTCATATAGAAGAACCCGTCTTCTGTAACCTGATTTTCTTCGTCAACTAGCTTATAGCTTTTCATTTCGTTTACTATCCGGCTGATCGTTGCGGCAGACAATCCCACGTCTTTAGATATTGCCCTAATAGACTTTCCAGACTCTAGATGTTCTAATATGGTTAGCCATCTGTTGTTGTATGGTATCTTTAATGTATGCAGAGGTATCCTTACATAGTTTTCCAGATTCTCAAATTCTATTTCGATAACTATCCTGTAACCATCAAGCGTCATGAGAGCTGAGATTACTCCAAGTATTAATGCTCTCATCCCACCTGATAGACATGCGATTACTTCATTGGATTCATAATTCTGGATTAAGCTTCTAGCCCTATGGATCTCTCTGGCAAAGTCTTCTCGAAGATCATATTCCTCAATTCTCAATTCAACGTTTGGAAGGATCTTCGTAACTATCTCTTTTATAGCTTCAGCTGCTTTACTAGATTTATCATCTTGCAGGTATCCTTTGGGAGCGAAAATTAGAATTGAGTCGCCATTAGATAATCCATTTCTTATTAACGATCTGATGATAAACTTTTCGTCAAAGCCTAGAGTAGCGATAAAAAGCTTTCTCAAATTCTCATTCAAAATAATATTAACGGAGGTCTAAAAACTTATTTTCTTCTAGGCGGAACAGGATAGACGCCTCTCAGACTAATCTTTACGCATGACATGAAAGCTCTCTAGAACTTCTATATTTTATTAAAACTCTTTTATACATGGTTTACGTTTTCTTATACGATGGTCCGTATAGTCGTTGTTAAAAGAGATGGGAGTGAGGAAGTCTTCATACCTGAGAAGATCGTTGTAAGTTGTCTAAAATCGGGCGCCACAATCGAGGCGGCAAGGAGTATTGCTAAGATTGTCGAGGCACGGATCTTGGAGAAGAAGCTTGAGAAGATTACGGCTAAAGAATTAACAAGCTGGATTCTAGAATTATTGAAGAAAGAAAATGAGGAGTGGTATAGAAACTGGATAGTATTCGATAAAGCCGTAAAGAGAAGAGATACGGAGAAAGAACTAAGAAAGTAACGTTTCTAATGTAGTCTCTCCATGTTTTCAAAGAATAAGGTATCTAGTTCTCCTCAAGATACGTGGATCCTCTAAATCGTGAAATCATTTAGCATTTTAAATGGTGATGTTGTATGATTCAAGATTTTGCTTTAAACCTACATTTATCACATACTCTCTTCCCCTCGATATAGTAAAGTTTCTCTGTCTTTCTACCACATAGCTGACATCTCGGCATATGTACCACCTAGAAAAAGGTCAAGGATTGAAATAAGATTTCTATAAAAAGAAATAAAAACTGAGATATAGGTGGGAACGAATAACTCTCGTGGAAACTGTATTTAATCCCTGACCCTATTTTGTTTAGCAATCTTTATTGCTCGAGCAGTTTCTTCTTATTACGTGAAGGTCTCGGTAGGCTCGAGGAACCCTGTTAAGGTCGAGGCTGTTAGAAGATGCTTCAGCCTATTCTTCGACGATTTCTTAGTTGAGAGTATTGATGTACATTCTATTCCTCAACCGATCGGATATCTTGAAACTATCAAATATGCTGTTTCAAGAAGTCTGCAGGCAATCTCTTCAGGCGATTATGATTATGGTGTTGGTATAGAGGCAGGCTTGGTCGAGGCTCCCTGGAGCATAACTGGATACATGGATAAACATTTATGTGCGATAATAGACAGAAGTCATCTAGTTACTATTGGTGTAAGCATGGGTTTCGAGTTTCCTGTAGAAGTAGTCAAAGGAGTTGTTTCAAAGAAGTATAAAGAGGCAGAACAGATAATTGAAGAAAGATCAGGGATAAAGGATATAGGTAATACTATTGGAGCCGTAGGATACTTAACGAGAGAGAAAATTGCTAGAATAGATCTATGTATGCAATCAGTACTCTCCGCTCTCATACCTAGATTAAACATAGGCTACTATAACGTTAAATGGCCAACCGCGGAGGAGATACTCTACGGAACAAAATAAACAACTAGTCGCAAGCTCCGGCAAATAGATACGCAATAAATATCTAATTAAACGAAAAGTAGAGAAATTTTCAGAGATAAGGCCGATTATCGCTAAATAGAGACAAAATCTGAAGACTTTTAAGAGAATATAAGTTGGTAAATTGAAGTGAGCATTCTGTATGAACAATAACCTGCAGACGTTGCTGGCGTTGAAAAATTGTAAGATTGAGAGCATCATTAATTAGTGTATTCGCTTTTGTTACAGCTGTTGTGGGCCATTACAAGCTCTCGTTGAATAGGCTCTCTGAATTCTCGATATGGCTCCGCCATCTTTATTTAACCGTATCTGTATTGGACCCCTCTTCCACTTAGGGGGTAATTCCATGTTACTGCTTCATTTGGGCAGACTACTCTACATGTTCCACATTCAAGGCATCCTTCGTAGCTGAAGAGTATCTCGCCACTTGTTAAAGTGTAGCATCCTGCTGGGCAGAGAAGGGTGCAGATCTTCTTGTCGCATATTTTTCTACATTTTTCATAGTCTACGACTATGTGCGGCTTGTGATCGACATCCCATACGTTTGTATTCAAGGCTTCGTCGATCTTCATCTTCTTTAGTACTTTTGCTTCACTCATAGTGCCCTCACCAACTTGAACGTATCCCAGATAATTTTCGCTAGGGACGCCCTACCTTTTATAGATTCTTTCAATGCTTGCATTAGCGTTGGAGAGGAATCCTGTATTTGGAAAAGCCTTCCAGCTACATCTAACATCATTACGGGATACATTGTAAACATTTCACTTGATTTCAGAATCTTAGAGGTATTTCTGTGCCTCCTAAGTTCTTTTATGATAAAACTTTCTTCGAGAAGTTTCTGATACATTGAGAGGTTCTCTTCTCTGTAGCCTCCTTCACTATGAGCTTTCAGGATAGTCTTCGCCGCTAGATATCCGCTATAAGCTGCAAAGTCTACCCCTCTAATAGTGTATCCAAGATTTAAGAGGAGTCCAGCCGCATCACCAACTATCAGTAAACCATTACCATATAATTTTGTGGGTCCCATCTTCAACCCTGCTTCAGGTGTTAGGTGAGAGCCATACTCGATCAGTGCACCATCACTTATGATATTCTTGATCGCTGGGGTCTGCTTAAATTCTTCAAGAGCATCGAATACATGTTTGTGGACTCTTTTACATGCTTCATCTAGGAATACCACGAATCCGATGCTGATAGTAGAAGAATTAGTGTAGATGAATGCTCCTCCGGGGAGATATCCTGTTGCTTCCCCTATTATGAGCCATGCTAGGCCTTCTCCAGGAGAAAGACCAAGCCTAGCCTCAATCTTATCAGCGTCTAGTCGTATAACCTGCTTCAAGCCTAGAGCAACCTGGGTTGTACTTAGCTTATTCACTAATCCCAGTCTTTCAAGAACTAGCCTATTTACTCCCTCTGCATCTACTACTACGTCGGCTCGTAGTATATCCTCGCCGGATATCACTCCTCTTACTACGCCATCTTCTAGATGAATGCTGTCTACACGTACATCTGTAACTATCACTGCTCCAGCATCCTCAGCTTTCTTGGCCATCCAGCCTGTAAGCTTGGATAGATAAGCTACGAAGCTTGTGGTATCTTGAGAACTATACTCTAGGGTAAATAACTCTCCTCTAGACATTATGCTGAAGCGTTCTCTCTTAACCCATCTCTCGATAGGTGCTTCTTGTCTAAAATTTTCAAAAATTTCTTCAAGAGGTTTAACGTAAATTCTTCCACCATAAAGGTTCTTTGAACCAGGCGTCCGCCCTCTTTCGAGAACAACTACTTTCAACCCGTTCTTCGCAAGAGTATATGCAGCTGACAAACCCGCGGGCCCAGCACCTATGATTGCTACGTCAAAACTTTTATCAATTAATCCAGTCAAGGTCTCACACCTTAGTTAGCTAGTAAAGAATATGTAAATGCCTACATATATACTGTCAAGTTATACGCCCATGCATACATTCATAATGTACCTGAACCATTTACACATACGCATTCTCCTCATAGCTACTTAACCACAATAAAATATTCATGAGATCAATCTAAGATCTCTATAGCATGTATTCTTCAAGCAGATTCCTATTCTAGAACCATGATTTAGAGAAATAATAATGCTACCTAGACTATAGATGAGAAAATTATACCAAAGCATTAATCAAACTTAACTCCGGAATTATTTTATTATATTTCTAGACATTTCAGGATCTAGAAATATAAAAAATTATAGCGGCATCTATAACTCGATGAAAGCCAGAGTTCTGGATGTATAATAGTTATAGATAAAGTTTTCGATATACGTGAAAAAACCTGACTAGAGATAGAAATTGCTAAAATATTGAAAAATTGTAACAGGGAAGGTTATAGACGTCGTAGTTCTTGATGAAAGATTTCTTAGAGAGAACCTAGAACCGAGGGCGATAACTTCTGATCTAATCGCTGGGTATAGAATCATCTATTATAAGTTCTGGTTAGATATTTTGATAATGAAAGTAGCTGAGAATTTTGCTCTTGAAGGTCTCATAATCCAGAAAGATGGAAGAAAGATCTACTTATCTGCTATTGCTAGAGCGAGGCTTAAATAACTAAGATAACGAATTCCGTGACTTCAATTCTCTTTGTAGCATCCCTTTAGATAAAAAGAAATGTTAATCACTCTAGGAAATGTAACAAGAATATGTTGTAAGGATTAATACTTGATATTTCAGAGCGCATGTTGAAGCAGCCAGAAGATTAAGAGCATCGTCAAAAGATGGGATAGTATATAGAATATCCCGCGGGCAGGATTTGAACCTGCGACCATCCGGTTTCTGTCAGCCTGGTAGTTGTGACCATACCTGCGCAGGTATGGCTACAGCCGGACGCTCTACCAGGCTGAGCTACCGCGGGCTACGCTGTCTCCATTAATTTTTACGTTATGGTTATATTTAGATTTTGATCTTGAATTTTTAGTTTTTCAATTTATCTTTTGAGAACTAGATAGTGTGTTTATGAAATTGGCTATATGATTCTTATGTTTCAGTTTTCCCCAGTTTCTAGACAACCATTATCAACTAGTTTGAAAGTGTTCTTTAGAGTATTTTATTGAATAGATTATGAGAGAAGCTTTAAGTGTGAATTATTTAGAGTAATTACAAGTCTTTTTATTTGTTGCGTCATCTCTTTCAGATGGAGTATTATAGAAGCTTCAAGATCTAAGAAGAATAAAATTATGGGGTCCAAGAATACCACATTTGTTTATCTTTGATTACCGAGGATTGATGCTTGTAAGAGGGTAGTGGAGAAAGATATCGATCTTCTACTATTTCTATCCTAGCATTTCGTAGTTGACCATCATCTTTATGAGTCAGACATTCTTAACTTTCTTATTAGGGTTAGTTTGGAAATACTTTAATTAGATGTTCAGCAATCTTAGGATAGATTATGTTGAGGCAGAGTATTAACGAGGTAAGCGAGGTTAAACAAGTCTTGAAAACTACTCTTAGCGTCTGTCCAGAATGTAGCCTAGTTATTCCAGCCGAGGTAGTTGAGAGAGACAACAAGATCTTCTTGGAGAAAGAATGTCCTACCCACGGCAAGATCGTCGAACTTTACTATGGCGATGCTGAAATGTATAAGAGATTCAATAAGTACGCACATGATGGTAAGGGTACAGGTAACCCGAACATAAATATCTTGGGATATGCCTGCCCAGCTAACTGCGGACTCTGTCCAGGTCATCTGAGCCACACAGCCTTAGCTAACATAGTAGTAACGAATAGATGCGATCTCTATTGTTGGTACTGTTTCTTCTTTGCTGAGCGCGCTGGGTATGTGTATGAGCCCTCGATCGACCAGATTAGAGAAATGGTTAGAATCCTTAGGAGGGAATATCCTGTTCCAGGGAATTCTGTTCAGATCACCGGTGGGGAGCCTGCTCTAAGAGATGACCTACCCGAGATCATTAAAGTAATAAAAGAAGAAGGTGTCGACCACATTCAACTTAACACTAATGGTATCAGGCTTTCATATGATTTCGAGTTCTTTAAGAAAGTAAAGGAAGCGGGTGTAAGCAATCTCTACCTAAGCTTCGACGGTGTTACACCTAGGACTAACCCGAAAAATCATTGGGAAGTACCTAAAGTTATCGAGAATGCTAGGAAGCTGAATGTAGGCATAGTGCTTGTACCTACAATAATTCGCGGGGTCAACGACCATGAGCTTGGAGATATAATAAGATTCGGTTTCAAGAATATAGATATCATAAGGTCTGTTAACTTCCAACCCGTATCCTTAACAGGTAGATTAACCTACAAAGAAAGAGAAAAATATAGGATAACTATACCCGACTGTATAATCAAGATAGAGGAGCAGACAAATGGTGAGATACCGAGAGAAGCCTGGTTCCCAGTTCCAGCATGCACTCCTCTAACCCACATGATTGAGGCGCTTGTAAAGTCTCCGAAATACGAGCTTTCAACGCATTTCGTATGCGGTGCAGGAACATATGTATTTAAAGATGGCGATAGACTAGTCCCGATAACACAATTCATAGATATTGATGGATTGATAAAATATCTTCAAGATAGAGCAGAAGAATTACAATCTGGGAAGAGTAGGTTCATAACCGCGGCGAAAATACTTTGGGATTTCGGAAAATACATTCATGAAGACAAGCAACCTGAGGGAATAAATGTTAAAAGGATGATCTACGAAATGATAGTTAAGCATGACTATAAGAGTGTAGGAGACTGGCATAGGAGAAGCTTGTTCTTGGGAATGATGCATTTCATGGATCTCTATAACTACGATGTAGAAAGAGTAATGAGATGTGGGATCCACTATCTAACACCAGATAACCGTGCTATTCCCTTCTGCGCATTCAACGTACTATCCCATTGGTACAGGGATAGAATTCAAAGATTCTACGGGACCCCCATAGAAGAGTGGGAACGTAGAGAAGGTAAATCGGTAAGACAATACTATAGAAGAATACTAGAAACGACAGAACAAGAATAAACCACCTTTAAGCAGGAGACTATCTAAAAATATTTTTAATCTACCTAGCGGTAAAGTATTGTATGGAAGTTTTCGAGGCCATTGTTTCCAGAATAGAGGTTAGAGAATATTTAGGTGAAAGAGTTCCAGATGATGTTAAGCTCCGAATTCTAGAAGCTGCCAGGATGTCCCCTACAGGGTTAAACCTACAGCATTGGAGGTTCATTTTGGTAGAGGATGAGGATAACTTAAAGAAGCTTGCAGAACTAAGCACAACAGGCAAATGGGTTGCGGGAGCAGACTTCGCAATAATAGTTCTAACAGACCCAAAATATCCATTCCACTTAATAGATGCTGGTAGAGCCATCCAGAACATGCAGCTTACAGCATGGAGTATGGGAGTTGGTTCATGCATATACACTGGAGTAAGAGAAAGAGAGATGAAGGAAGAGTACGGTATCCCGGACAATCTGACGATAGCCGCGATAATAGGCTTCGGCTACCCAGTGAAGAAGATAAAAGGAGTAAAGAGTAGAAGGGAATTATCAGAGATCGTTTTCTCTGAAAGATATGGTGAAAAACTTAGATTGACATAACCGCCTCAATAAGCTTTAATTTTCTACCATCAGCCGCTGGGAGAATAAAAATTACATTTGCTGATGAACCGTAGAATAACGTGGCTACTTCTTCTCCTATTCTTACCTCGCCCTCTAAATATTCAAGGACGCACTCTTCACATGTGGATGCTTCAGCGACTATGCTTCTAAAATTATCTACTAGAAGTTCTCCGGAAGACACCATCATGAAGGTTACCGATCCATGCCTCGGATGTAGATGTATATGAGATTCAGCTTTGAATTTCTCTTTTATCTTCTTGACGATCTTCTTGACATCCTTCACGAAGGGGGTCTCAAAATGCATTTTTCTCTCTTCTTCAGATTCTTCTTCCATTTTGTGAGAAGGTGAAGAAAATCTAAAAACGGTTACCAAGATTGCCTCTTCTTCTCCAATTATTCTACTGAACTCTGTTCTCAGAGTATTCCAAGCATCTTCCACTAGATGAAAGCTTATCTTCTCGCCGACTTTATCTTCTCTCATAATCTCATTGTTCACCTACTACATTACTAGATTATACTAGGTGGCATAAAACATTATCTAATTCTATTACTGTTAGTTTTCCTACTCTATGCTAGTAGCGATTCAATAATTATTACAGTAAAGATAACTGCAAGGTGAGGGGAAGTATACTTGAACATTTTCCACGCCAGGGTCTTACTAGGTCTATATATTAGTTTGAGGGCAAAGTATAGTAGGATTGACCCGGAGACTGTTGCTGAGGCCAGATAGATATATCCGTATTTTAAAGGATTAATGAAGTGTACTAGTATTGAGAAAATCATCAATATGATTGCTGTAGACGAAATACATCTTATTGCTTTATCTTCACTGATAACTATTGGGAGCATCGGTATCCCTGCCTTCATATAGTCTTCTTTGTATCTTAAGGCTAGACTCCAAATATGGCTCGGTATCCATAAGACGACTATTCCTGCGAGGATTACAGAATCCAGAGTTATCTGATTAGCAGCTGAGACATATCCAACCATCGTAGGGGCTCCTCCTGCAACGCTGCCAAGTACAATGTTTAGAGGCGTCTTCTTCTTTGATAGCATTACGTATATGACTACGTAGTCAAGTACTCCGATTAAGATGAAGATTAGGGCTAGCAAGTTGATAGTGTATCCTATATATGCTCCGAGGCTGGTTAAGATTAATCCTAGAATCAACGCTTTCCATTCAGGTCTAATCTTTCCAGATGGTAATGGTCTATTCTTAGTTCTTTCCATCAATGCATCAATATCCTTTTCAATGAAGTTCGCTATCGCTTCAGAGCCCGCAGAGGCAAGTATAACTGATAGAGTCGCTATAAATGCTTTAACCCAGTCTACGGTTGCTCCGGAGCCTGCTATGTATCCGCCGAAAGCAGTATATGCTAGTAGATACCAAACTCTGGGCTTAGTAACAGAGTAGTAGACTCCGATCCTCTCAATAATGTATGACGCTTTCAAGTAGTCATCTTCTTAACATGGTCTCATCAAAATATAAGGATACTCTCTTATCAACGAACATTCTCGTAAGGATTATTCGGATGGAAAAATATTTATCCGATATTAACTATAGACATCTACATGCTCGAATTAACTAAATCCGAGATTGCGAAGAAGACAACCACCTCTTTAGTAAAAACTATTCTATACATTGGATCGTACGTAGCCGTTGCCGCTGTTATACAATGGGTCTTCAAAGACCTTCTATTAAGATATGAGATAAACCTCATAGACTACCTAGGATACGTGAACATACTTCTCGCAGTAGGATTCGGGTACTTGATAGTTAATAGCATTGCAACATTTTTCTACTGGTCTATGAGAGCAAAATATGATCATTCAACATCCGCGGCGGTAAGGAACATTGTTAAGATCGTGGGTGTGGGGGCTCTTCTGGCAGGTATAGCTGGAGGCGTAGCAGGAGGTGCAGCTGGAGTGGCTCTAGGAGGATTTATAGGGATGGTTATAGGGTTTGCCTCACAGCAAGTACTTGGCCAAGCAATTTCAGGATTACTCTTATTAATAGCAAGGCCTGTCAAGATTGGAGACACCGCAGTTCTCGGTGGAGAAGAAGGCGTTGTAGAAGATGTTTCAACACTCTTCACGGTACTCATGAAGTCCGATGGTGTGAAAATATTGGTTCCAAACAATACAATCATAGGTAGTAAAATATACATAAAGCCGAAGAGCAAGGAATAAAACTCGCAACCGTTAAGAGTTAGAAGATTCCCCCCATAGTTAATCAGGAATATAATGTATGAATAAAATTCATTATATAGTTCATACCATCTATGCTGTATGAAGCTGTACGAGTATGAGGCTAGAAATATTTTTACTCGGTTCGGTATTCCTGTACCTAGGTTCAAGACTGTGTCTACTCCTGAAGGAGCTCGGGAAGCTGCGGAAGAGATTGCTGGCAGAGTAGTTATTAAGGCGCAAGTCTTGGTTGCGGGTAGGGGCAAAGCTGGAGGGGTTAAGCTTGCAGATAACCCTGATGAAGCATACGGTTATGCTAAGCAAATGCTTGGATCAGAAATCAAGGGAGAGAAGGTAAACAAGATAATAGTTTCCAGAGCCGTAGATATAGATAGAGAACTATACCTAAGTATTATTATTGATAGAAGTATTGGAGCGCCAGTCATCTTGGCTTCACCTGAAGGTGGAGTTGATATTGAAGAACTGGCCCGTACAAAGCCTGAGAAGATACTCAGAATCGTCGTTGACCCAATAATAGGGATTAGAGACTATCAAGCAAGACAAGCAGCTAGATTTCTTGAGCTAAGTGAGCCAGCATTAAAGAAAGCTCAAGAAATAATTATTAACCTTTACCGAGTCTTTGATTACTATAACTGCGAGCTTGCCGAGATAAACCCTCTTGCTCTAACTCCTGAGGGTGGATTAGAAGCAATAGATGCAAAAGTGATCCTCGATGATAATGCTCTATACAAGTATCCGGAGTTTTCAAGCGAGTTAGTTAGAGACCTAACATACTATGAAGCTGAAGCGAAGAAGATGAACTTCAGCTATGTAGAATTAGATGGGAATATTGGGATACTATGCAATGGAGCGGGGTTAACTATGGCCACAATGGATTCAGTATATGTTCTCGGAGGGAGACCCGCAAACTTCCTAGATATAGGTGGAGGGGCTAGGGCAGACCTCGTTGAGAGAGCCGTGAGCCTACTACTCCAACATCCGAAGACGGAGGTGGTTTTCATCAACATACTCGGCGGAATAACTAGATGCGATGAAGTAGCTAATGGAATAGTTAGAGCATTAGAAAAAACTGGAGCGATGAAGAAGATTGTTGTAAGACTTAAAGGAACGAACGAAGAAGAAGGAAGAAGAATCCTTGAAGAAAACAGGATGTATGTTCTAGAAGAAATGGATGAAGCAGCTAGGAAAGCTGTAGAGCTGGGTGGGAGAAGATGACGGTCCTAATAGATTCCGATACGAGAGTCGTTGTTCAGGGGATAACTGGTAGGGAAGGGAGCTTCCATACAAGAGCAATGCTAAACTATGGAACGAAGATACTTGCAGGAGTGACACCAGGCAAAGGTGGAACAGTAGTCGAGGGAGTACCGGTCTACGATAACGTAATGGAAGCAGTTAGAAAACACCAAGAACTAAACACTTCTATAATCTTTGTTCCATCGAGGTTTGCAGCGGACGCCGTCTATGAAGCAATCGATGCGGGCTTAGACCTCATAGTCGTGATAACCGAGGGCATCCCAGTCCATGAAACAATGAGATTCGTTAGATATGCAAGGCTGAGCGGCGTAACAATTATTGGACCTAACTGTCCAGGTGTGATCTCGCCGGAAGTATCGAAAGTCGGCATAATGCCTGGGCACGTATTTTCTAAGGGAAGAGTCGGCATAGTCTCTAGGAGCGGTACTCTAACATACGAGATAGCTTACGCTATGACTAAGGCAGGGATAGGTCAGAGTACATCTATAGGTATAGGCGGAGACCCAGTCCCGGGAACATCTTTCATAGATGCATTAGAGATGTTTAGGGAAGATGAAGAAACAGTCGCAGTCATCTTGATAGGAGAGATAGGAGGAGACATGGAGGAGAGAGCTGCAAGATACATAATAGAGCAAGATTACGAGAAACCCGTAGTGGCCTACATAGCTGGTAGGACCGCTCCGCCAGGTAAGAGAATGGGCCATGCAGGAGCAATAATATCCATGGGCGTGGGGGACGCAACTAGCAAAATCAAAGCACTCAAAGAAGCGGGAGTAGAAGTGGCTGAACTACCATCCCAGATACCTGAGCTTCTAAAGAAAGTTCTTAAGAAAGCCGGCCGCTAAAACATAACAGAATTTTTTCTTAATACTTTGATATTACGATAGATTGATTAGACAGCATTGATTACTCTATCTTCGAGTTATGAATAAAGCAGTGATTAAGAATCTGATAGAATCTTCTGAGCCTCTCTTTGAGGGTGAGCCACAGCTAGTAGTCCAAGAATTTGGAGATTTTCTAGTTGTTGGAGATACTCATGGAGATGAAGAAACCACTACTAATGCTTTTAAGATCGCTGAGAGAGGAGGGCTTAAACTACTATTCCTAGGAGATTACGTTGATAGAGGTCCCAGACAGGTAGAGAACATCGTTAAACTTCTAGAATCGAAACTCAGCTGGGGAGATAATCTATTAATGCTAAGAGGAAATCATGAGACCGTCGAGATAAATAGATGGTATGGGTTTATGGACGTCGTGTATTCTAGGTATGGTCCAGACCTATATGATTCCTTTGCAAAACTTTTCTCGAAGCTACCCTATGCTGCTCTAATCCATAAGAAAGTATTCGCTGTACATGGTGGTGTACCCGAGGGCCTGGATAAAATCGAAGAAGTAAACACTATACCTAAAGGTGAGCTTAGTCCTAGGAACATGATAGGTTTCCAGTTATTGTGGAATGATCCTTCAGAGGATGTTGAATGGTTTACACCTAGTTGGAGAGGAGGAGGGGCCAAGCTATATGGTTGGAGAGCATTCAATCTTTTTATGGAGAAGAATAATCTTAAGATGCTTGTTCGAGCACATGAACCTTACCCAGAAGGGTATGGAGAATTATTTAATGGAAGGCTAAAAACGATCTTCTCATGTAGATTCTACGGCATTGTTCCGAGAGGGGTAAAAATTGTTGATGGAGAGGTAATCGAGGTTGTAAGCCTCGAGTAACTATGTATTCCTTAAAGCAGAATTGACAATGCTATTCCATCATCTTCCTATGTATTTCATCATTATAGTCGGGAAAGTATTTCTTTATTATTTGACACCAATCCTTCTCTGGGCAGTATCCTAGATGTTTACATTTTTCCCCCATTAACCTACCTATGTCGGGTGAAAACTTTTCTATACCCCTCCATATACTGTAAGCAATCATTCTCTCTTCCCACTGAGCGTAGCTACACGTTCTTGTACCAATGTATCCCTGTGGCCAGAGTAGATTGAATGCATCATACCTCCTTACAGCGTATATCCTTAATGCTTGAGGGCAAAGATATATGGCCTCTGACGGAGGTAAATTCTCAGCTATTAGATTTGAGTATGCCTCTAATAATCTGTAGACAACATCATTAAATATGTTGACCGTTTCCTCTCTAGATTTTATAGTTGGTGGGATAATGACGTTAGCTTCAGGTTTTTTCTCAGCCCTCTCCACTGCTTTATAGATCGATTCAACCGATGTCGGAACGGTTCTATGCCTTATAGATTGATGATATGCTGCAAGTGAGAGCGGTTCAAGAGTTACAGCATAAATTAGCGGATTTAGAGAATTCATGCATTCAGGATTCTTTAAAGCATGTTGAATTAGACCATCTATTCCTTCTTCAACTCTGAAGTCTAAGAGTATTAGCTGATTAGGTACGTGATGCTTCCTGATTATTTCCTCTATTGCCTTATCTTCTCGCTTGTATAAGTCTGGATATGGATAGACGTAACTTAGAGGCTTAAATGAGAGGCGGGCTGAAGTAAGTAATGGAGAAACACTCGAGGCCGTCTTATTGATTAATTCTCCTATCTTCTTTAACTCTGATGGAAAATACCATGCATCCCTATTCTCTGAAGAGTATATTAGCCAGATGAATGATTCAAGGCTCCCAGTTACGAATATCGATGTTCGAGAAGATAACGGGAGAAGGTAACGTGCATCCTCTATTGGCACCCCTTTATCGATAAGGGACCTGTAGCATTTCCAAGCATGATAGATCACTTCATGGTAGATCCTCGAATACCTCTCTACTTTAACTATCTCTGGAGGTATGATGAAATCATCTATTTTTACCTGTCTTCTTCTCTGAGACTCCTGTAAGTATGAGCCGAAAGGCTGTGCTGCAAGAAGAATTGTTGAAACTCTACTACACGGATTTACCTCGAATTGTAGTATTAGAGACGTTGTAAGAGAAGCATGTCCACGTCTAGTAGATTCCTTGTGCATATTTGAGGCCACGTCTATGAGGTCTCTACTCTTAGCTTGAAGTTCTTTGAATCTGTCCTCGATGGTTACGCCTTTGAACGTTCCTAATCCTTCAAGAGCTATCAATATATCTGGACCTAGTTCGACTCCCTCGATTTTTGCTGATGGACCATAGCTTAGAAGACGTACGGCTACATCATCAACTCTAAACATCCGCAGTCTAACTAACAATCTATTCGGTCGGTTATAATGTTGATGTTAGTACTCTGGCTAGTAGTAGCCGTCAGATCTAACCAGTATAGCTATAAAGAGAAAACCTACATGGAGAACATCTACAGAAATTGTCTCGGTCTTCTTTCTTCTCTTGCTCTCACTTTTAAGATTCCGTAGTGAATTGCACAGCTTATGCATAGATTCTTGACTACGACGTTTTCAGCGATATATGCACCCATTTGCTTGAGTTCTCTAGCTAGATCTCCTCTTACTAGGGAGACACGTGTTGTAACTCTCTGAATCTTGCTTCTGGGAACGAATGCTCCACAATTATCGCATTGAACAGCCGGCTCGCTTCCTTTATCCCCTTTCCTCCTACCCCTATTCTTCCTCTTATATGGCAACCTAGATACCCATCTAAAACAGTAAAAACATCTTATTATAGTTTCCCTCTTAAACAATCTCTAACAAAGATTTCCTTCTTAAGGTTGAGGCGAAAGAGACGAAGTTAGGGACAAATAGCTAAGAAGCTTAATCTATATTTGTCAGTTCTCTAGCCATCACGTATGCATCTTCACCGTCTATGTAATATTTTTTGATAATATCTACTTTTATAAATCCAATTTTTTCATACAGGTTTATTGCAGGGATATTCGAGACTCTTACCTCGAGGAATATCTCGCTACAGCCATAAACTTCTCTCAAGACCTTCATGGCATTCTTAAGTAGAGAAGAAGCTATCCCTATCTTTCTGTATTCAGGCAGTACGGCTATAGATATTACGTGACCTGCTTTAGAGATCTTGAATCTTTGAAATCTTGATAATATTCTTTCAACTCTACACATAATGTATCCTGCTATGTGTCCATCAATTTCAGCTACTAGGAAGCTCTTAGGATAAGAATGAAGAATCATCTCGAAGAACCCGTACGTATAATTTTCTGGGAGACATATCCGATTAATGTTCATAACCGCGATCAGGTCTTTTTCTGAAGCTTCTCTAGTAATGAAGGGCTTCTCAGGTTTTGCTTCCACAGTCACCAATCCAGAAATACATTAAAAATTCCAAGGCATAAATATTGCTCATATTCAACTAAGTAAGATCCATTGTGGTCAATGTAATATTGTAGAATACTGCTAGAAGGTCTTAGATTAATGATAAGTTAGATCTCCGATTCTTCTTAGTTCTTTAACTATAGGTGCATCTTAAGAGAGTCTCATTTATATCTCTAGTCTACAATTTTGAATAGAGACTTGGAAAAGTGTTCCACAAACTTTGATGTGTTATGTCTATTACTTAAATTCAGTGTTTCCAGAAAGGTTTAAAATACAAATAATACATTTAAGTGGTTAAGGGTAAAGGAATAAGCAATGTATGTAAACGATCTTGACTCTGTCAAAACTATAGTTGGGAGATACTTTACCATCCTAGACGTGTATCTAGATGCAGGAATCCTGACTTTTAGAGTATATGATGAAGACATAAAAGAGAAATTTAGACATCTCTATAAAGAGCTTAAACAACATGATTTAGTCCCTACAGCAACTAGAGAAGATGGTAAGATAATTATAAGAATATTCCCGAAACCTCGGGTTGAGATACCTATACCGAAGTCCCGTATACTTCCTCTACTGCTCTTCATAGCAACGTTGATAACAATATCTATAGACGGATACCTGAGATCTACTACGACCGTGTATGAGATCATTACAGGTAAGACGGGGTTCCTAGATAGGTTTATAGACGCATTACTCTTCGCAGTTGCCTTGATGTCTATAATAGGGGTACATGAACTCGGCCACAAGATATCTGCGAAGATAGACTACATGGAGTCGAGTCCACCATACTTCATCCCAGGCATACCTACTATGATTCCGACTTTCGGTGCTCTGATCTTCCAGAAAAGCCCTATAATCAATAGAGATGATATGTTCGACATAGGTATTAGCGGACCTATAGGAGGCTTTATAGTAAGTATAGGGGTACTCCTCGTCTCTTTTATGACGGCTAGATGGATTCCAGAAACAGAATATGATACGATAATTAATCAAGTTCTAGCCGAGGGCGGTTTCCTCCTACCTTCACCTTTAATATTCTATCTTGCACGCCCACTATTCGGTAGACCGGATATGGTTCCGCTATTTTCAACGATAGGGTTCGCAGCATGGCTTGGAATGCTTGTAACTGCTTTAAACCTTTTCCCCGCTTGGCAACTTGATGGTGGTAGAGTTTTCAGAAGTTTCCTAAGCAGGAGGCAGCATAGGATCGCGGGATACGTCTCCGTTGTAATATTCGCTATTACTGGATATTTCTTCTTTGCGATTCTTATACTCTTGTTAATGCCTAGAACACCTGACATACCTCCACTAGACCAAGTCTCACCACTCTCTAAAAGACGGAAAACAGCTATACCACTAGTCTTCATAATACTAGCGTTAACCTTCGTACCGCTCAGATTCTTTATTGTAAGTTAGCCTCTTATTCTAGACCAGTTTACTCTATTTGATAAGACGAATACTTCCATCAACTATTCTAACTACAGCTTGTTTACTGTAAATCCTAAAAGCATACGTTAACAGGTCTTGAACGGTGTCGAAACCTCTTGAATTAAGTGTTTTCTCGAGGATGCTTCTAGGGATTGTCGTTACAAAAGCAAGCTTCTTCTTCTCTAACAACTCCATGGTCTTTTTGAGTGTTTTCACACCTAAAGTATCTTCCTCGAAGGTCTTGGAGAGCAATGCTTTTATGAAAACGCTGCTTCCAAGCCCCTCTCTACACTCAGATATTAAACCGATCAACCCTCCTTCTCGAACCCCCTCGCATACCAGGTTTACTATATGTAAGCTGTCCTCAAGCGTCGAGTCCCACGGCCATCCTAATCCATCTACGAGCAGTATGTCTGCCTCATAATCGACCTTCACGGTATACTTATCCACGGTGTTCTTAAGGCATTCATTCTCAATCTCATACAGATATCCAGAATAAACATTATCGCCTGCGATGCAGACCCCCATAAAATCTAATTCATCTCTTAACTTAAACCAGTAACTACTATCATCCATTATATCTCCATTAATCCACCCTGAAAGTTTAAGTGAGTTGCTTATAGATGGAAATCCCAGTATACCGTGTGGGAGAATCGTAGATATGTAGATTTTAACTTGTGAGTCAATAATACTTCTCGAGATCATGAACCCTTTATACTCTACTTTGCTCTCGCTCCATGGGTAGATTATGTTGCCTCTATATGGTTTCAAGATCTCCTCTATTTCTTTCTCTAAGATTTTCCGATTAATCCTCCATGAAGAAGCCAAGATCCTGAACTTGTTCTTTTCAACCCCTTTAGCCTCAAGCTCTGCGATTAGGGACTTCAGCAGATCGAGATCTCTGGAAGACGAATAATCAAAGATTAAGGCTATATTCTCACCTTCGGCGATTTCGTTAGCTATCTTCGAGATTACGGAATAGTCATATTTCAAACTAGAGTATGATGTAGATATCTTATCAACTCTAACTTCGTCACTTATATCTGCGAAAACTTCTGTAACCCCATACTTAAACCAATATTCTCCCAATCTCCATTCAAATGTAATAATGTCTAAGCTTTAAATTTAAGAGCTTAGCAACACATACAATACATCTTACTTACTAATCTTTATCGCTACTTCACTCGTGTATCATTCCTTACTTCTACTATATCTTCTAGATTGGATGACGTGAAGTAGCATCTCGGACATATGAACTTCTTTCTCTCTTCAAAGATTCGATCGCATATTTCATCTCTATAATATCGTGGTTTGCCATCGTAGATTGTAATGCAGTATCCTATCATCATTATATCATAACCGATGATATAATCTATCTCTCTTACATCTCCTACAGATACGTCTTAATGGATTTCCCTCCTTCGACTAATCTATCTACGATCTTTCTTAAAGTCTTTGAGAGAGAACTCAGCACCGCATTCAGGACACCTATAAAATACGGAATCTCCAAACTCACCTGGTTCCTCAGCTCTGAAACCATCACTACGTTATCAGTCAAGATGATATAGAAGACTTTTAGCCTGTCCACAAACTCTATGAGATGCAGTACATCGGATAACTAAAGCTATTAGGTCTCACTCATCGTCTCCACGCATATGTAGACTCTCAGAGAATAGGCCCCTAAAGGCCTACAACGAGGTTTGTAGGATTTGATGCTAACTGGGTTGCCAAACACCCTTCAGATAGGTCTCTAAACCCTGCTTTTTATATACTAGTATTTTTAAATCCCTACATTTTCTTAAGCTATACGAGGATACATGAGCATAGATAGATTCCTAGAAATTATCAGGAAACTATCAATCGAGGATAGAGGATCTCTAGTGGAAGAATTACTTGACATACTGTTGTCCTCTGTTAATTTGGAGATGGTTCCAGATGATGTTGGATGGAAGATAAATAAAGCTTATAGGGAGGGAGGATTTAGCAGAGATGAGCTCATAGGAGAACTCGTATATGCTGTGTCAATAGCTGAGCCTGCAAAGTTCAAGAAGATACTAGATGAGCTGGGGGCTGAAAACCCGAGATGACGGTATTCACAGTAGAAGTCGTCCCAAAAGATCCTTTATGGAAGATCGACTTATTAACATATATTATCGGCGATCTCGGATTTCCAGGCGTATGGCTAAGCGAGCATCCACACAATAGAAGTAGCTTTATCATAGCTTCACATTTATTGAAGAACATTGATAGAGTCTGGATAGGTCTAGGCGTAGTTAATCCATACACTGTAAACCCATTTGTGATAGCTCAATTATCTGCATCACTTCTAGAGATCGCTCCGGGAAGAGTTAGACTGGCCATAGGAGCGGGAGACAAGACAGTTCTTGAAAGCCTTGGCATAGAAAGAGTTAAGCCATTGGAGAAAGTTAGAGAAGCAGCGACAATCATTCGTAAATTATTAACTGAGAAAAGGATAACATTAAGAGATAATATACATGGTAGGTTAGACTTTAACCCTAGAGGCAATTTACTACTGTATGTTGGCGCTCAAGGTCCCAGGATGCTTCAATTAAGTGGAGAGATAGGGGATGGCGTACTAGTAAACTACTCAGCTGTTGAAGATTTGAGATGGGCGTACGGCGAGGTAATGAAGGGAGTGGAGAAAGCTGGTAAAAGGATAGAAGAGATCGACTTAGCAGCGTATCTAACGATCTCCTTAGATGTGGATCTTAGGAGAGCTGTCAAAACAGTGACTCCTTACGCTGCCTACATACTGTCAGGGCTTCCAGAAAAGATAATAGACAGTATAGATATAGAAGAAGATAAGATGGTAAAGATAAGAGAAGCAGTTCAGAGAGCAGATTGGCTAAAGCTATACGACCTCCTCGATGTAGAAGTGGTTGAGAGATTAGCGATCGTTGGGCATCCTAAAGTGCTCGAGGAGAGAATTAGAGAGATAGTCGAGATAGGGTACACCCAGATAGTGGTAGGCGCGCCTACAGGACCTAGAACACTATGGGCGCTTAAGGAGATAAAGAAGATTATAAACGACCTCAATAATAACCGCATTTATTAAATAGTAGGATGCGGCTCGATTTACGTGAGTGAGCTTGTCTAAGCAATCTTTTTCTAAGAATCTAGCTTTACTCGTCTCGATATTTATTGTCGCTGGAGTGTTTTCATCCTTTCTCTACTTAAACATTTTCCATCCAGTAACTACTTCTACATCGCCTACTTCAACAATAGTAGAGGTCAATCCCTCTTTCATAAGTTTAGATTTAGAGATTCAGAGTAGTGAAGGCGTGAGCGAATTTAGACAAGTAGCCGTAATCGAAGTGGATGATGTTGATTCTCTATTATTTAGAATAGTTGATCCAAGGATCGAGAAGCTTACTTCTCTTAGCTTATCCGGTAAGGTGAAACTTGAATCTAGTAATAAGACCTATGAGATTGATATGCCATGTATTCTGGCCGTCAATACTTCATGCCCGAGGATAACAATGATTATACCAGGATATGATGCTCCCTTAACCATAGAATCTGGTAGATATCTTCTAACAATAATGTTTAGTTGGAGAGAGGCTAAAGATTTCGGGAAGGTTAGCTTGAGGCTATTAACTAGAGCTTACGATGCATCTATTGTAAATCTAGGGTCTAGCGAACCAGAAGATACAACTAACTGGTTTACAGCTGAAGGTTCGACAAGGTCTTTCGCTCTTCAAGTCGATAAGATAGAAGATGTGGCCGATAATTCGGGATTCGGTAGATTCAAAGTATATGCATGGGTTTTCCAAACCGTTGGAGAAGATGTAGAGATGTTTAGGTTCGAGCTCGCATCTCTTGATACAGGTTTTGTTAAGGCAGTTCTGAATACACCAGTAGAGAAGAAGGGAGTATACTACCACGTAATGCTTCTCATTATAGCTAGACAGGGAAGTTACAGATTAATTCTCAAGCATCCTGTTGAACTATCTATAGACATTAAGGTGCATGAAGACTAACTCCCTCTCAAATCAGTGAGAAAGAAAGGATAATCAAGTATGTTATTAAACAGCTACCTGCCTTCCGGGTTGTTTAGAGCTCGGAGCTTCTTTAAACCGATGCATTTATAAATAGCTGACGATGGAAAGATAGCTGTCCATGGTTGAGACTTTTCTCCAAATATGCGGTCTTAGAGTTCATTATCTAGAATCAGGCGACGAAGGAGCATCCAAGCTATTGCTGATTCATGGCCTTGGCGGGACCTCTAAAAGCTGGGAGGAAGTTTTCGATAGATTATCTGAAAGTTTTCACGTGATCGCTATCGATTTACCGGGATTCGGAAAATCAGATAAACCTCTATTACCATATACTCTTGACAATCTTGCAGATCTTTTATGTTCTTTCATGAAGTCCACGCACTTCTATCCAGTGATCATTGTTGGTCACTCAATGGGAGGCATGATCTCGATAAAAGCATACAAAAAATGCCGTGAAAAATTTCAAGGCATCATATTAGTTAACGCTGCTGGGATGAGTGATGCTCCTGCGAAAAAGATCAGAGAATATATGGAGGATCGGTGGAGTATAGAAAGATTGAGGAAATACTACCAAGAATGTTTGTTGGGGAGGTTAGGAAGACTTGATGAAACACGTTTAAGAGAGTTTATGCAAATGTTCGAGGACCCCATATTCCCTCAACTTTATACATTGCTACTTGATGAGATCTCGAGGCCACTCTTACCTTCGGACTTTGCAGAGATAAAGGTTCCAACACTGATCATCTGGGGATCAGATGATAGGCTAATACCACTAATAGATGGTGTTAGAATAAGTAAAGCCATATCTGGAAGCACTCTAATGATTATAGAGGGGGCTGGGCACTCTCCACACCGTGAAGCACCTGAACAATTTATCTCTGCGATAAGGAATTTCGCATCGAAAATTAAAAATAGTCGGATATGAATGGGACACATAGTAGGTCTCATCCTATCACGTCGAGCCAGAGTTTATGGGAGAGGAAGAGGTCACAGTGTTGCTTGATGAAGTCCCAGAGCTGAATATACTGTTTTATAACGTAGGTCTCACAGCCACAGAGTTTAAAGTAGATAAAAGATAATATTGTATGTAAGTTATTTATAGATCTTTTTCCACATCTCTCTAGCTAGTTCTCCATCATATTTGAAGAGGTGGAGAAGCTCTTTAGCTTCTTTTCTTCTTTCTTGGTGTTCTTCAAGAAATTCGGCAACTTTTTCGATCAGTATATTCTTCATCTCTCCGCTTAAGAGCTTACCGGCTCTATAATCTTCTTCCAGCTTCTTCAATTTCGAGTCGTCCGGTTCGAAAAAGAAGTACAACCACTGGAATGCAACATCTACTTCGGGATTTCCTCCAAGCTTTCGATGAAGTTCGACCGTAGGCTGACCCCCTGAATACGCTTGCCAGATCTTCTTTCTTACGGTTTTGGGGTCGTCGTGAAGGTATATTGCTGATTCTGGTTTACTTGCACTCATCTTTCCAACGGGACCAGTTAGTGGTGGGAGAAACTTGCTATGTATTTGGGCTGCTTTATAGTATCCGAGGGATTCAGCTATATCTCTCTGTACTCTCCAGTATGGGTCCTGGTCTATCGCTGCAGGGATTAAGCATCTCTTCTTCTCGAATAACGATGGGACTATCTGTAATGCTGGGTAGAAGATTAAACCTATGTTTGTTTCATATGTGAATCCGAAGACTGCTCTAACCCAGCTAAAATTGACCTTCCTGGCAACCCTCAAAGCTATCGGATACATGTTCTTAATATATTCGGTATCTTGGAAGATGAAAGTCCTATCCGGGTCGAATCCGCTAGCAATTATATCTAGTGCATTCTCATTAGACCATCTGACAGTATCTTCAAGATTTAACCCCCTACTTTCCTCTAGGAATTTTTCATCATCGGTCAGCTGGATGTAGACGTTTACCTTGAACCTATCTTGAAGCCACCTGGTAAAATAGAATGGGATTATATGCCCTATATGCATTGGCCCGCTTGGGCCTCTTCCAGTATATAGAAAGAATCCTTTACCACTTTCGTAATCGTCGAGTATTCTGTCTAGGTCTCGATGGGAGAAGAATATCCTTCTTCTAAGTAGGTGGTGATCTTCTCCAGCTACACTTACAAATCTCTCCATCAACCTGTCATCTATGATGCTTGTCCCGAATTTTTCTACAAGTTTATTATAATCTACTTCGCCTTCAACCGTCCACGGGGTTACCATGAAGTCTCCATTATTCTTAGAGCCAAAGATATTCACCCATCTTCTTCCCCCCTCAACTAATTATATCTCGTTAATAAACTTCTTCTAAAACCTTGTTCCAGCTCCATAAATTACTTAACGACAGTGGATGAATCTAGAACAGATAATAGGAATAGCCATCTTGATTTTCTTACACTTCTGTGTTCAAGTATTAAAGCTGACGGTTAAGTCTTATCTTACTGGATTGATTGAGGAAAAATATAAAACACGTCATGGTAATTATTGCTATAGTATAGTTAAGCTAGATGAGGGATATGTATGGATGATGCTGTAATAGATGCTTTGAGGCAGGCGGGCAGGGTAGCTAGGAAGGTTAGAGAGAAATCTCTAAGTATTGCTAGAGAAGGCGTAAGATTGACCGAAGTATGCGACATCCTTGAAGGATTGATTATTGATGAAGGCGCTAAGCCTGCCTTCCCATGTAATATCTGTATAAACGATGTAGCGGCACATTATACGCCCACTATAGGGGACACTTCGATCATCTTCCCCAGATCACTCGTCAAGATAGACATAGGTGTCTGTGTGGATGGCTATATCGCTGATACAGCTATAACAATATCTCTAGACCCCGCATTACAAGCAATGGTCGAAGCGGTTAACACAGCATTGCTTGAGGCTGTGAAGATCATTAAGCCTGGCGTTCAAACCTCTACTATCGGTGGAGTTATCCAGCAAGTCATCACTAGTAGAGGTTTCAAGCCGATAAGAAACTTAACAGGCCACGAGATCGACAGATATAATCTCCATGCAGGTCTCTCAATACCGAATGTCGCATCAGCTAGAGGTGAGAAGCTCCAGCTAGGTCATATCTACGCTATCGAGCCCTTTGCAACGACCAGTGATGGTGGAGGGGAAGTAGTCTCCTCAGATATTGTCACGATATATAGAATTAATGCCGGAAAACTTAAATTTGGAAAGCTTGATGAAGAAGAGAAGAAGTTCCTGGAACATATGTATGAAGAGTTTGATAGTCTACCTTATACTCCTAGATGGATAAATGGTTTCGAGAAGTTTAGTAAGATTCATGAGAAAATGGTTAAGACGGGGAGGATATATTCTTACCCTGTCTTGGTTGAAAGAAGAGGTAAACCTGTGGCTCAAGCAGAACACACTGTAGTAGTGACGGAAAACGGATGTGAAGTCATAACCTAGGATATGTTACCCTATAATTTAGAGATGAGGTTTATCCTCTATGTGGAATAGTGGATGATTAGAATTTTTCTTCAAGATAGTCTGATTGACCTGCTCTCTATTGTTAGTTTATTTAGAAAAGAGTCCTTGAAGATTATTAGGTGATTATCTTTCTCTTTCTTTCAACTGTCTCTCTTCTATGTAGATCCCTGTTATGAGCATTTTTGTTGAACCGCATTTCGGACATTTTTCTTCAACTTCTTTGAATACATAGTCTCCATCTTTGAATGGTCTAGAATTTTCAGTATTGCATGAGAAGCATGTTAGATGGGTTAACGGTTGGATGAACCTATTTAGTTGTGGTTTCTGAGGGAACATTCCTCCTACACTCGCCACATAGGAGTATCTAGGCTATTAATATACCTTGGAATAGTATAGATATCTATGTCACCCCTATCCCTACTGAATTCCCTATTCCAGCAATAATGATTGTGGCCCCCTTCTCAACTTTCTCGTTGACTAACTGCTTGACCTTCTCAATAATCTTGTCCGCTGCTTTCACTATCGATTCCCTCATAGGCGTAATAGCCTCCGTGATCGACTCGTAGATTACTATAGCGTAGAGAGGTATTCTCTTCGCCTTAGCTATCTCCTCTATCTTGAACTTATCTACTCCTGTCCCACCTATCGCTACTCCTACTCCTTCTACTACCTTCCCACTCTCTTCTCCCTCAAGCTTTAAGCCGGCATCTATAGTAATTATTAATTTAACTCGATCTCCCTCCGACTCGATCAGTTTAACAATTCCTTCACCAGGTCTCCCAACAGTGCCTCCAGGCCCACTTGCTCTAAGTATTAGAAGCTTCCTCCCATCAAGTTCTAATTCGTGGACGATTGTATCTTTTGCAATTTCGTAGGTTTTCTTCTCCAGCCCATGAACGAGCTTTGCTACGACTAGAGCTCCTATCCCATCTCCTATCGGCTGAGCTTGAGCAAAAGCATAGCTCGCCTGCCTGTATGCTTCAGCTATCTCCATTATCTGAGGCATGAGCATCTGCATCTGGAGGACTAGATAGATGTTCTGTGTTCTCTTCCCGAGCAAATAGTAGTGGCGGACGTAACGATATATGAAGTGTACTCCTCTAGATACTTCGACGAGGTTTGTCAAGGTCTTAACTTTTACGGGATCCGCTTTAGAACAGATCCTGGCCACATCTTCCTCGAACCTATCTTCCCAGGTATTAACGATGTGTTCAAGCTTATACACTATACCGTACGGGTCCATAGATTCAGGAGATATAATAAATGAATCTACCAGTCTTTCAAGCTCATTTTTTACATCTATATTTGGTTCAGAATGTTCTTGAAAAGCCTTTAAAGTTCTATCCTTGACATCGTCGTCAATAATCCTTAGCTTATTTAATTTCCTCTCTAAATCTCTTAAAATGTATGATAGCTGGATCCTCTGACTGAATCCTGGATATAGAAAGAAGCTGAGAAGTAAGAGTAGCCAGATGAGCGAGACTAGGGTGGAGAGGATATCCTGTTGTCCGCCTATCTGCAGAATATCGAACACCAACTACTCCATCAACCAAATCAATTGAGAAAAAACGTTTTAAAAAGCTTTCCCCTTACAGGTAAGATATAGGTAGACGGAGGCATTAATTCTATCCAATAAACGGCAGAGAAGAATTATCCTAACTCTAGAGACTTTAGCTTATCTCTTTCTATTGTTTATCCACTTTCCTGTTCGGCAAGCCATTCTTCGTATACTTTCTGTACTCTCTCAGCCGCAGGTCCACTACCCTCGACTACTCCATCCTTAGTTACTCTGATCCTATCCATGACTAGTATAACGTCTGCTTCACGTACGTATCTCACCATGTTCGGGAAAACCTTATTTAGCTTCTCAGCAAGCTTCTCTAAACGCGGCCCCGCCTCGATTACTTCTATTGACATTATGTTCCTACCTGAGATAAATATCTTCGGTACTAGTTTGCCAGAAGCATCTCTTACATCAGATAGCCATAGGCTATAATCTGTAGGATTGTATGCTGATAATCTACCTTCGAGAGACCCCCCATTCAGAAAGTTTACTCTAACAAGCTTATCGAGTAGAGATGAGAATTCATCACTAAACCTTTTTGAAGCTATAGCTGCCAAACTTCGCCCCTCGTCTATTTGGTAGAATCCACTGTATTTAGGTGTTTTCATTTTATCTACATGTAAGATTAGCTATTTATAGCATCCAACTAGCTATAAGCTATCTTATGCATATTGCTTCCCTACCTAGGAAAACGATACTTTACAAGCTGGAAATCTGCCTATTGCCTTATCTTGAATTCTATCCCTGCGCAATGTACTTCCCCCCTCATTCTTCTTATGAAGGAGACACATAGATAACATTCGAGGAATGGAATCTGCTTAGCCGCTACTGGGCAGTCAACGTACTCTCTCTTCATTTTCTGCATCATTTTTCCTCCTACAACGTTCTTGACAAGTTCTGAGATTTCTTTGGAAACTCTTAGAGTCTTACCTGCATCTACAACTTTAACAATGTATCTGGGATCAACCATATATTTCAAGGATGATCAACTATTCTATAAGGATTTTCTAGAATAGATTAAGATATGTGAATTAATGGTCTATGGCGTAACTACTTCTATCGGCAAGTTTTCTCTCTCTTACATAATTCACGATTATAATTACCGTCAAGATTATGGCGGAGGATATAATTATCCACCCAGTATAGAGCAAACCGTAGTCTCTACTATATATCGCCGTAACTTTGTGGGGGCCATCCATAACTATCTTGTTTTCTTTAAGAATCCTTCCTTTTTCATCAATCCACCCGCTCAATATAGATATTGGCTTAAAGAGTACCTCTAAGCCTTCTGGAAAAAGATAGCTTCTAGCAGAAAAGACCGCTATCGTGCCTTCTCTATACCATCCACCTCCATATTCTCCGCCTAGTTCCGATTCTACTTCTAGGAGATATTCTGGAATGTATCTGATGACGATGTTTCCACCATCTTCTATCTTGAAGTTACCCCTCTCAACAACATATCTAACGCCTCTCTCTATGAATTCGACTACCCTTTGAGCATTAACAAATTGACTGGTCCCTCTCAAAAAGACCTTTTCGACAGGAGTGCTAACAGAGAGTTTTTCTAGTGAATTGTTAATGTACACCGTTGCAGTGACATCTCCAGGTAGCCCAACCAATCTAAGAGATACGTTGTAGAATACTCTCGCATCAAGCTTTCCCCATCCCCAGACATTATTAGGTCTCTCACCGTATTCTCTACTCCATTTAGCAGAGGATTGTAGAGCTTTGATAACATCAGTATACGATGCGTTGGGCATAAATTGTAGGATGATTGCGGCTACCCCGGCGACGTGGGGGGAAGACATGCTTGTACCATGCTTAACAGTATAGTATCTATTGACGTCTAGTCTGGAGAACTGGTCTGACACTGGTCTAGCGGCGACAATTACTGAGCCGGGAGCGATTATCTCGGGTTTTATTCTACCATCTCTCGTCGGACCTCTACTGCTGAAATCTAGAATATCGCCAACATTGTAAAGAGTGTTGAGAACTTCTCCTAGATAATTTGTCCATGTATTCTTTGTCACGTATCCTCCGACTGCTATAACTCTACGGGAGGTTGCGGGGATAGCTATGGTATAGTTCTGTGAGATAATGTATCCTTCTCCAGGTAGGAAGCTCTCAATATATGATGAGCATGTATCACTGCTTATCCATGCATGCCATACTCCGCTTCCCCGAGTCTCTACCGCCTGAATCTCTATACTCCAGCCTTCAGTAGGTAAGCTCCCGCTAGAACTCAATTCTAGTAACCATTCTATCCCAGTATCATAGACACTTCTAACGAGACTAATGCTTACTTCATCGATTAACAAGTTTTTCACTGGTGCTTGAACTGTTATATTGCTGGGCGTCTTGAGTTTTACCGTAATCTCGTCCCCATGGTCTAACCATAAAGATAGGCCAAAACCTGTAGTTGAGGGTGGGATAAACCATCTAAGATTTATTTGGCCTCCTATCTTCAGGAAACCTGTAGCATGTATTTTTTCATCTCCAGAGTTTCCAGCAGCTGCGATAACGATTACGCCGCCATCTATAAGCTCCTCTATAATCTTCTCTAGAGTTGAAGACCCATCATGTCCTCCTAGGTTTGAGCCTATGCTTAAATTGATAACAAGTCTTAGACCTAGTTCTCTAGCTTTTTCAACAACATAGATCAAGCCATCTATTATCTCGTCTTCATCCATGAACCATTGTGTACCGTTGCATGCGGAGTATCCGGACTTCACTACTATTAAGTATGCTCCAGGGGCTACGCCGATGTATGGTCCCGCATTACCCGTCCCAGCAGCTATAGATGCTACATGTGTTCCATGGCCTACAGTATCCCTCTCAGGACAAGTCCTATCTTCTATCTCTCTTCTCGTGCATTCACGCCCATAGTTAAAGCCTTTCGGAGGCTTACCCTCTATAGTCTGATCCCATATTGCCAGTATCTTTGTTGAACCATTATGGAAGTAGAAGTCTGGGTGAGTATAGTCGATCCCCGTGTCTACAATACCTATAGCTACTCCGGTACCATTGAGGTATCTGCCGTATCGGTCTCTGATCATCCATACGTCGCCAGCGTGGATATTCGGTACGCTTGTATCTAGTAGGATCTTGTACTTTTTAGTTACAGAGAAAGAACTCGATGAATTTGTCCGGAGAACCCTAAGATCTTCTAACCAGTTTTTAGATAATTCTTTCATGGTTGTGGTGCCGGCTGTAGAGGATTCTAAGACTGGGTAAATTGCGGTACAAGAAAACAGGATAAGCATTGTAACCAGCAATAGAGATCTAGAGGTTGAATGACGTCGACTCATGACTCCTCGATAAACGATTAGGAAGCAATTAATTATCTTTATTTAAGGACGCTTTTCATGATCCCATAATAGATTTATCTACAGGTTGTCCATTGATGATTGGGGGTCTATGCTCTATCTGTCGGAGAGAGATGTTGAGAGAATTCTAACTATGAAGGAGGTTATAAATGCTCTTGAGGAAGCATTCAGGTCTCTTGCTAGAGGTAATGTCGTACTTCCTCTAAGAGTGAGGGTTAGAAGCCCAACCTACGATGGAGACATACTGTCCATGCCGTGCCTAATAGAGGAGTTTAACCTCTACACGAATAAGATAGTCTCAGTCTACTCAAAGAATGTAGAGATCGGTTTACCGACTATTCATGCTCTGATAGTAGCCGTTGATGCTGTTAGAGGAGTACCTATAGGAGTGATAGAGGCAGGTTATCTAACGGCTCTTAGAACAGGCGCGATAAGCGGCGTGGCCACAAAATATCTCTCTAGAAAAGATGCTGAAGTATTGGCAATAATTGGATGTGGTTTTCAAGCTAGAACGC
The DNA here is from genome assembly GCA_023268155.1 of Candidatus Geocrenenecus huangii. Taxonomy (GTDB): domain Archaea; phylum Thermoproteota; class Nitrososphaeria_A; order Caldarchaeales; family Wolframiiraptoraceae; genus Geocrenenecus; species Geocrenenecus huangii. The sequence continues at coordinate 51,438 of JALNKM010000002.1, read as the reverse complement.
AAGCTGCAGGCGTTAAAGAAGTAAGAAAGATAAAGAAGATATATTCGTATGACATAGTTGCTGATAGAGCTGAGAAGTTCGCTGAAGAGATGAGCCGTAAGCTGGGTGTAGAGGTCGAGGTAGTGAATAGCGCTAGGGAAGCAGTAGAGAAAGCTGACATAATATGTACCGCGACAACCAGCAGCACCCCCGTAGTTAGGAGAGAATGGCTTAAACCAGGAGTCCACATGAACGCTATAGGGGCATATACTCCTGATATGAGAGAGATAGATACAGAAACCATAGTTAATGCGAAAGTAGTTGTAGATATGAGGGAGGCGGCTCTCTCAGAAGCTGGAGACATCATCATACCTATAAGAGAGGGAAGATATTCAGAGGATAAGATATATGCTGAGCTAGGAGAAATAGTCTCAGGGGCTAAGCCTGGTAGAACAAGCGAGGAGGAAATAACCGTATTCAAAAGTGTAGGATTGGCTCTACAAGATAATTCTGCAGTCTACGCGTTACTAAAGAAGTATCTAAAAGAGTTATCCAAAGAGTATGGTTAACGCTCTAAGCTCACGACCAGATATATTCCAGCGAATATCAACGATGCGCCCAGCAATGCGTCAATTGTAGGCACCTCGTTGAATAATGGTATCGCGAGGAGCGTTGCCACGACCGGCTCTAGCAATGATAGTATAGCTGTCTGGTATGGTTGTAACCCCTTAAGAGAACTAAAGGAGAGTGTATGACCTAGAGTTGTTGGGAAAACCGCTAATCCAAGTATAGCTGGAACCTCGTCTACTAGAGGTAGCCTAGGATCCCCGAAGATGAGCCCGGAGAATACTAGCAGGATGGAGGATGAGATATATATTGGGATCATTATCGTTATTGGATGAGACTTAATCCTTACTTCCCTCCCGAAAACGAGATATAACGCCCATAGTAATGCTGCAACAACTGCCTCAATGTCTCCGACGATGTTTGCGCCTCTGTCTCCAGCCCTCCAGAATATCGTGATCATGCCGATTAAGGATATCGTGATCCCTAACCCGCTTCTGAGACTCGGCCTAACACTGTAAAAGATCCATGAGAAGACCGATGCAAATATTGGGGTCGTATTTGTTAAGACGGTTGCATTCATAATGGTTGTATGTTTAACGGAACTAATATATGCTGCAAAATGCCCACCGATAACTACTCCAAGCAGGGATGCTCTGAAACCTCTATCCTTGAAAGTTTCAACTAAAGCTGTCTTGTAGAATATTCCGGATAAAGCCGTCAAGATCGTTGTAGCGATCATGAGCCTATAGAAGCCTATCGTAAAAGAATCCATAAGAGGTAGATAACGGATAAAGATGGCTGAAGTACCAAAGAAGAATCCTGCGAGCCCACCCTGAAGAATATAGAAACGCCTTCTCAACTCTTCTTAATAATTTTGAAAATTGTAGTATTAACTATTCTCTAATCATAATCCACTAGTCTCTACAATTGGGCATCCATCGCAGTTAGGATTTCTTTCGTGACAATATTCAGTCTCTAGTTATCATGCTAGCCTTCTTTGGACCAAACCCAGGCAATCTTCTTAACATAAAGTAGATTTCAAGAGACGAATATTCCCTATTCTCAAACATCGTTACTGGCGTCTTCCCTTCTCGCGAGAAAAAGTTAAGGGCATTATACAAATGCTGTGAAGTCTTTTCCAGATATTTTCGTCTATCTTCTTTCTTCATGCCGCTCGGCCACTTTACATTTAAATACCCCTCCAAATACTTCTTGAACTCCTTGCGCTCCAATTTACACAGCTCAGATAGTTCAAGCGTCCCTAACTTATTATTTAACCATTCAGGAAAACTCCATGCATCTTCAGACCTTATTTGTTCATCACATATAGTAGCGATTAATGGAGCGAACTCGTTTTTAAAAAAGAAAGCTTTCAGAAGACTGCCAAGAAGGAAACTTCTGAAATAGCTCACGTAGCTTATCTGCTTTCTTCTGTATATCTTGAAAAGTGAGGTTTTCTTATGCTCATTGTTCTCATTCAAGATTGTACTATGGATTTTAAAGTTTTTCTTTTGCATTATTACTGTCAAGTTAAGGTATATCTCCTATTTCATCTATGAGTTTGGATAAGAGTCTGTCTGGCTTATTTGATTAGGTTATTAATTGATAGGAGGATACTGTCTCATCATTCATGAATGAGCCGACCTTTAACTTGATAGCCTAAAACCTGTATCTCGAGTTGGATGATCGTTCCATAAGAAAAATCTAAATGATGGCTCATCTATATGGTATGAGGTCGGTGAAGATTATTGCTTCCATATTCGCCTTGGCTTTCATGGGTAATCCCGCTTATCGGATGCGTATTTGTTCCATTATTCTTTAAACTTGGTAAAAGAGTAGGAGAAGCATATTCTATAACAGTAGTTTTCCTTGCTTCATTCTTTGCTCTCTCAATGATTCCCGATGTCTGGGGTGGAAAGTCATGGGTTGAGAGTTTTCCTTGGATTCCTACTCCGAGGGGATTCATAGAAGCAGGAGTCCTAGTAGATCCACTCTCAGTATTAATGGCTTCTATCGCCACGTTCATCGGCGCCTGGATCATCGTCTATTCGGTAGGGTATATGTCTCATGAAGAAGGATTACCTAGATACTATTTCTTCATGGTCTTCTTCATCGGAGGGATGACAGGGCTTGTAATGGCTGACAACTTTCTACAAACATATATTTTCTGGGAGATAGTAGGATTATGTTCGTATGCATTAATAGGATTCTACTACAGGAAGCCTGAGGCAGCTCATGCAGGCATCAAGGCGTTCATAACTACTAGGATAGGAGATGTGATGATGCTTATAGGAATAGTGATACTTTTCTCGATGTTCGGCACGTTTAACTACTCAGAGATAAGCCACGCTCTTGCACACGGGTTAAGAGAAGGCACAGTAGGCCTACCATTACTGACTTTAATCCTTATCTTACTATTCGGTGGAGCTGTGGGTAAATCTGCTCAAATACCTCTACACGTTTGGCTTCCCGACGCTATGGAAGGCCCCACGCCCGTAAGCGCATTGATACATGCGGCTACTATGGTTAAGGCTGGAATATATCTGACAGCACGTTTAACTTTAACGATCATACCTTTTGAAGAATTTCCCCCAGCCACACTTCATCAATGGTATCTAACGGTAGCTTACATAGGTGCAGTAACAGCGTTCTTTGCTGCAACGATGGGTTTGGTCATGACGGATATCAAGAGGGTGATAGCATATTCTACTATCAGCCAGCTCGGATTGATGCTTGCATCTCTCGGACTAGCTTCTGAGCTAGGATGGGTGGCCAGCACATTCCACATACTTAACCATTCACTTTTCAAAGCATTACTATTCTTGGCCGCAGGCTCCGTCATGCACGCAGTTGGAACAACAAACATCGATGAAATGGGTGGACTCGTAAAAGTAATGCCAATAACATTCTCGACATCAATGGTTGGAGCGCTTGCATTAGCGGGTATACCTCCTTTCTCCGGATTCTTCAGTAAAGACTTGATAATTGAGGCAGCGCTAGAGGCTGGGAACCTTCCAATCTACCTATTAATCACTTTTACATCCATCCTCACATTTATCTACATTCTTAGATGGATCTACAAGATATTCCTCGCTCCCTCTAATCATCATAATCATGGAGGTGGTCACGGCCACCTACATGAATCCCCGCCCATCATGACTATACCCTTAATAGTCTTGGCAGTAGGTGCAACTATTTCAGGAATAGTCTCAGAAATAATACATGGGTTCCCAGATTACCTAGGAATGCATATGCATCACACTACGAGTCTACCAACATTACTTACATCAGCTGGAATAATCATCTCGGGAGCTATAACGGTATACGTTGTCTACTTCAGTAAGATCATTCCTCCTGAATATTTTAGGGCGGGCGGCTTCGGATACACGCTCCATAAGATACTCAGCAATAGGTACTACATTGACGCATTATACTACAAGATCATTGATGGCTTTATATGGTTTTCAAGCATCTTGAGGAGGAGCATAGAAGATGGGGGCATTGATAGATTTAACTACTTGGTTGCTGATGGTGTTAAGAGCGCTGTAAATATCTTGAGGAATATACAGACTGGCAGTAGCAACATAAATATCGGAGGGCTACTCCTAGGTGTAGCTGTCTTAATCATAATATTCTTAACGTTCCTCTATGGAGGGTTGTGGTAAATGGATATAGTGAGTAGCTTCCAACTAAGCATCGCGGTCTTCATCCAGCTGATACTCTCCCCACTAATCTACATAGCCACCAATAATTCAAAAAAGCTTGGAGACACTTTAAGCATAATTATCTCAGCCATCCCGTTCGTAATTGTCGCATACTTCTTCAACACTATCTACAGTGGACAACGGGTCTACGAAGAATATTCATGGATTCCTGCATTTAATCTTAGACTCGGATTTCTACTAGATTCAACCAGCTATCCTTTCGCTCTACTTATCTCTTTAATGGGCTTCCTCGCAACGATATACTCTACGAAGTATATGGAGCATGAGCATGGATATGCGGCCTACATGGCTTTACTTCTAATGTTCAACGCAGGGATGCTCGGAGTAGTTTTAGCTACAAACCTATTTCTCCTCTACATATTTTGGGAGCTCATGCTTATCCCAAGCTACTTCCTCATAGCCTACTGGGGTACAGGGAGACCTAGAGTAATTGGCTTCAAGTACTTCGTATTCACTCATGCTGGAGCATTAGCCATGCTATTCGGCATAATCTGGATCTATGCATTACATGGCACTCTCGAGATCTCACAGTTGTCAACACTCATGACAGAGAGAACTGAGAACCTCTACATAGCTATCTTAATCTTTATCGGTGCGGCTGTTAAAATGGCCGTCTTCCCATTTCATACATGGCTCCCCGATGCTCACGCTGAAGCTCCAACACCTATAAGTGTATTGTTAAGTGGCGTGATGATAAAGACTGGAGCATACCTTATCGTCAGAATACTAATAGGATTATTCAATCAGCTTATACCGTTAATCAATATCCCGGTAATCATTCTCGCATTAATATCCATGATATGGGGAGGGATCATGGCCCTGGTCCAGACAGACGTTAAGAGAATCCTAGCATACAGTAGCATTAGCCAGGTAGGATACATATTGTTTGGATTAGTGTCCCTAGCCCCAATAGGTGTAGCCGGAGGAATATTCCATGTGCTGAATCACGGATTTGCTAAAGGCCTCCTCTTTATGTGCTCGGGAGTAATAATCCACGTAGTGAATGAAAGAGACTTGAATAAGCTGGGAGGGCTAGCTTCCCGAATGCCTATAACCGTCACTGCCATGCTCGTCGGAGCCTTATCTATTGCCGGTACACCCCCCCTCGGAGGATTTGCAAGTGAATGGATGATATTTAGCGGAGGCGTCGACGCAGGTCTAACGGTCTATACGGCTATAGCTATAGCGAACACTGCTCTAACAGCTGGATACTATCTAAGAATGATTAGAGCGGTCTTCTTCCTACAACCTAAACACGACTTGTCCAAAATCCATGATGCTCCGTCAACAATGATAGCTCCGATGAGCATACTGTTACTCCTAGTAATAATACTAGGGTTCCTGAACTACCCAATCGTATCAATAATCATAAAGGGAGTCCCAGCTCTCCACGATTAAGAAGAAAGATTATCCATAAGGTTAAGCTAAATAAGTAAAAGATTAAAACATCGATACAGCTTGAAATATCGATATTCCCAATAGTCAGGTAAACGTAAAGAGTGGGATTATGTTAAAATTTTGGCTACACTATGATCCTAACGCTGATTATTGAACTTAAAAATTCTAGACGTATACAGTGGAGCTGGAGGATTTAGCCTAGGTTTTAGGAACTGCATTCTAGCAGCAATAGAAAACCATCCTCACGTAGTTAAAACGTATAGAGCGAACTTCCCAGATGCAATAGTATTCGCTGAAGATGTTAAAAGAATATCTGGAAGAGACATACTGAAGACGGTAGGGGAAGTAGATGTTGTAATCGGTGGCCCACCATGCGAACCATTTACAAGCATAAACCCTAAAAGAATGGTTGATCCATATGATAGACTATTCACAGACCGACAGGGAAGACTCGTCCTAGAGTTCACTAGACTAGTGGACGAGCTTAAGCCCAGAATCTATATTTTAGAGAATGTGCCTGAGCTTGTCTCTGAGCCGTTGGGATCCATGATCAGGAAAATATTCAATAGGGTTGGCTACGAAACCCACTTTAATATGTTGGAAGCGGAGAAGTATGGTACACCCTCTAGACGTAGGAGAGTATTCATATCCAATCTTGAGATTGATCTCTCGGGGATGGAGGAGACTCCAAAGTGTGTTCAAGAAGTATTGGGTGATCTACCTCCGCCGGGTTCTCTCCCGAATCATTCCATAATAAGTATTGGGAAGAGTCGTTTGTCGAGGATTAAGAGGCTTAGATGGGGTCAATCATTATACAAGTTTAGAGATGGTAGAGGAAATATAAGATATAACTGGACTAGGCTAAACCCTAAGAAGATTGCTCCCACAATATATGGTAAAGCTAGGTTCATTCATCCATACGAGCATAGGCTTCTCACTGTTAGGGAACAAGCTAGGCTTATGGGTTTCCCAGATAATCACGTTTTTTACGGTGGAGTTGATAGACAGTTTGACCAGGTAGGTGAAGCTGTCCCTCCACCACTTTCAAAGAAGATAGCGAAGAAAATAATCAAGGATATGAATGAGTTATAGCCTTTACTCTTTCTTCTCTTCTTTTGCCTCTGCTGGGAGTAGTACTTCTACTACTCCTTCCTTATCTTTTCTCATAACTACTTTTATTCTTCTGGGTGGTTTCTTTATACCTCTACTCCATATTAGGCTATTTACTTTGTTAGAGATCTTTACAATCTCTGCTTTCATGTGTCTTCTCGCAAATTCCTTAATTATGTTTATGGCTCTTCTAGCTCTTCTAGTTCTAGAAGCCTCATAGGCATCTCTTAACGGAATAACGTATTCTCTCTCGATCTCTATCTCGCTCATCTAGCATCACCATTTCTAGGTCTTTATTTTACCGCTTCTCCTCCAATGCCTAGATTTAGAGTGAGTTCTAAATTTACGTCTGGTCTTGACTATAACCCATGCAGGAACAGGCCAAGCCCTCCTCAAAGCTTTCGATAGTTTCTTCTTTAAAGCGAGAGTACGAATGGTCATCTCTTCCTAAAATCCATGGAAGAACTTGTATATGAGTATAATCTTTAAGGATCGATACTAGGCTGCCTACTGGGTATGAACTTTTTCATATTTATACAAGCTGGGATACTACTTCCTAATTATCCGTATTTCTCTTCTTCTTTCAGAATCTAGTTTCTTCAATATTTCTTTAAGTATCTCATCCGTTATCGGTAGATTTATTCTGCCAGTTTGAGCAATTCTAATTAAATGTTCTTCGAGCTGTTCTACAAGCTCAGGTCTAACGAGACGTAGATTTGCAAGCCTCTGTCTAGCCTCTGGAGTGAGAATGATACGTAGAGCAGCAGTTTTTTCTTCTTCCCTCTTTCTCTTTTCTTCTTCAGCGGCTTTCTGCTGAAGTTCCATCATCTTCTTCATTCTAATCTTCTCCAACTCATCTTCATCAATAGGGATAGTCATTTCCACCCACATAATATCAGACAAAGGATAGTTTAAAGATTATCTAACTAAACTATAGCTTTCCCATTTCTATCATAGCGTTTAGTAGAGGTAGGTACGTTTATCGTTAATCTAGGCAGGCTTCTCATAGATGGAGCAGGTTACACGTTGAGATAATATTCTAATAGGTGGGTTCGAATTCCTTTTCTAGCTACGGATAAGTAGCGTATTCTAACAATCGAGAATACATATCTTATAGACTATTTCCGTGGAGTTATGTTTTTCGTGCTTCTGTTTTTATTATGGCTTTAGCCGCCTCTTCTAAGAGTTCTCTACCCTTACTAGTTAATCTTCTACCCTTCCTATCTGCTTTCTCCATTAATCCAGCGGCTTCAAGTTGTTGTATGATTTTCCTGATCACTGAACCGCCGCCTTTAGCGAATTTAGGTGGATGATGACCTAGCCTATGCTTACCTCCATAGAACGTCCTCAACCTAGATACTCCGAGGGGTCCTTTCAAGTATAGCTTCCTCATGATGGATGCAGCTCTAATATACCACCAATCGGGGTTTTGTGGAGGGCGCTCCTTATGAACCCCCGTCTTAACGAACATAGCCCAAGGAGGGGGCTCGATAACTTTATTATCTTTTAAGTAGTTTGCAACTTTCTCTATCAGCTTCCATGCATCAACCGAAGACACTGGGGACACCATCCTTTAGTGAAAAACTTCATTCATCTATTATTAAATATATCTGAAACTTCAAAGTTTCAATTGAATCTGGGAGCCCTTTAGAGTTTTATCAGGTTATAGGTCCTATTTTTTATTACTCCCTTATGTTTTCTGAGTAGGAGCTCTGTATATTGATCTAGATCTCTTCTTTACAGGTATTCTCTTGATGTATCCGCATTTTAAACATTTTATTACTATATGCGTGCTTCTTCTATCTCTTATTCTTACAGTGAAAGAGTATGGTGTCCAAAATAGCGTTCCACATTTTTTGCAGAACATTCTCTTGTATTTTCTGGGCATTCTAACTCTAGCTTTCTGCGCTATACGCATAGCCAATAATGCAGCTTCTCTCGCGATCTCAGGTTTCTCAATTGCATGCTTTCTAGCAAAGTCCATCAACCTGCAAACCCTGTCTAAAGCAATCTTCTTCAATTCCCTAGAAACCAATCCGCCGGCTACCTACCTAACTCGATACACAACATCCTTAATAATTTATCATTTTATTCTTCTTCGCTATTTTCTTTAGGGGGCCAGCGTGGAGAAACTATATTTTGTAATTGTCGAAGCTGCTCTAGAACCTGTCCCTAGAGAGATTGCTAACCATCCATCTGTAGTTTCATATGCCAGGAGAAGGGGTAAAAAACCTACTGAAGTGCTCCTAGATAGATCTTACCACCACACAGCTATGCTTAATCTTGAGAAGGCGTGGAAGAGGGGGAGACCCGACATCACACATTTCACATTGCTGGAGATTCTTGGGTCTCCTCTAAACAAATCAAACTACGTGGAGACATATGTTCAAGCTCAAAGCGGCCACATAATATATGTTAACCCCGCTACAAAGCTTCCCAGAATATACGAAAGATTCAAAGGCCTAGTAGAGAAGCTCTACAAATATCCAGTAGTAGAATCAGGAGGCCGAGTACTATTGAAGCTTGAAGAAGGAAGTCTTAGAGACATAGTTGAGAGAGTGAATCCTGACGTGAAGATACTGTTATCCGAAGATGGTTTACAGATGAAGTGGAGCGAGATTGGGGAGAAGATAACTATGTATAAGAAGCCTATGCTGATTCTCGGAGGTTTTCCTCGTGGGGATTTCGAAGAAGAAACTAAGAATAATGCAGACATCATGATAAGTGTGTGGAGTCAACCGCTTGAAGCTTGGACGGTTGCCTCGAGAATCTTAACAATACTAGAGTACTATATACTTAACATGAAATAGATTAACTACTGGTAGAATGCTATGAACAAACCAATTCCAGTCAATATTGCTCCAATAATTTTCTTAACTTTTTCACGGCTCAGCATTCTAGACCCTATGTGACCTCCGACAATAGCTGAAATAACTACTATTGGAAGAAGTAGAAGTAATATTTGGTTTTGAAGTATTACATGCATCCTCTCTGTACGTGCCAATAGCCCGGCTAGAGAGTTTGAGAAGATGAAGAATGTTGTTGTAGCCGCGGTCGCCTTAGGGTCGGAGATCCCGTCTAATAATAGTATTGGTGCGAGGTAAACACCTCCTCCTATGCCTGTAAGACCTGCTATGAAACCTATTAGACATCCGATGAAGATTATGTGTAGAATGCTTAGTCGAATGTTTGCGAGAGGTTTGCTGGAAATCAAGATGAATAAGCCTGAGAAAGCTATGACCACGCCCATCACCATTTTGAGGACATATTCCTGAACTGTTAGAGATAGTAATCCACCGATGAACGAGAAGGGGATTGATCCTACTGAAAACAAGGTAAACTTTCTTTCTAGATAGATTCTCCATCTTGTAAGTGATGTACCTGTACTAATTATGTTGAATAATAAGCTGAAGACAGCTGCTTGGGACGGCGCTGTACCTGAGAGTAGTAGTATCGCTACGAAGATTGAGCCTCCTCCGAATCCACCCATCGTATAGATTATTACAGCTATGCTAAGGATGACCCCTGTCAAGAGAATACTTGGAGAAAACATGTTCCCAGCTATTCAAGCATTTCAGAAGATCTTTCGAGTCTCAGAAATAGTAAAAAATAATGTTAAGGGTTCTTATTCACCTAGTATTGTTTCGAAGAGGTCTTCGTGTTCTACTTCTTCCTGGAGGATGTGCCTGACGATGTGGAATGTCACGGGATCATTCTTTATACTCATAAGCCAGTTGAGGATATTGGTGTAGACTTGGATAGCGCATCCTTCGGCTTCAATTATTGCTTTTACTACAGCTTTCAAGTCTCCGAGATTTTCAGGTATGGTGACATACGGGCAGTTAGCTATCTTTACTAGGTCTTCAAATCTTTTAGGCGGTTCCCCTCCAAGCTGGATAATCCTATCTGCTAATTCTCCTTGATGTTCAAGTTCTTCTTTAGCTATTTCTTCTATCTTGCTTGCTATAGCTGGAGATTCTAACCCTTTAACAAGCTTGGCAAGTAAAGTGTAATAGTAGTATGCTATCCATTCATCTGCGTAAGCTTTCTTCAGCATATTGATGAGTTCGTCAACTTTGACACCTGCTTTCTCTACTACTTCACGTCCTTTCTTTCCCATACAGTTAAGAGTTGTTAAATAATACTATATAAGATTTTACTAGGTACAAAATCAATAATCATACCTTAAAAGCTGCGAGTCGATTATGTTACTTAATCTATTGATGAATGCTATAAGCGATACAGATTATATTATCAATACGTTTCCAACGATATTCACAGCTAAATGCGGCTATATTATAAACTTAACTAGCTCTATAGAGAATATGCCCAATTTCATTCTAAACGTAGGGAGAAACTAACTATTGTTTACTCAATTAATGAAGCAGACCTAAGCTTTAATATCAGATCTTGAAGGGGTGGTTTAACTTCTTCTATATCTACTTCTCCTTGGCTTGCGAGTTCTACGGCAACTTCATTAAAGGTCTTACCATCACATATGCTCCAGATATAGGCTACGACTTCATCTACTCTATATGCTTCGTTGAGCTCGTTTACAAGTAGAAGATTTCCTTCATCATCTTTGACTAGTTCTCCCTTACGCTTAAACTTGACCTCTTCCATTGAAATATATGTTCTTGGACTACTATATTAGATTTTTGAAAACATCGTTATCGTGAAGATAACTTACCAAGATATTAGAAAGTTAAGATTGACTAGCGAAGATAATGTATAAGAGGACATTATATACTTGATCTTTTTACACTAGGATTTTAGATTCAAGAAAGTTGTTATATTGTATCTCCATTTAAGTCCACATGAGTCTAGAAACGCTAATCAGGGAAGTGTTAGCTGAACATATTTTATTATCGAATGAATGGCAAGACATCCAGAATATCGTAAAAGATGTTATAATTGAAGAACCCAAAATGAAAGAAGAGAAATATAGATTCTTGAAGCCGTTAACCGATCTTTTCGGGAGGTCTCATATCTTTATGTCTAAGTTTAAGCTACATGAAATCAAAGAAGAACGATTCATATTCCCCGAGATGAGTGAAAGAGGAAAAGAATCCATAGTATTTAGATTGCTAGATGACCATAGAAAGTTAGATGGTCTACTCGAAGACATGAGAACTCTTCTGGAGGACTATCGGTTCGAAAAGATTTCTGCAAAAGAATTGGTAGAAAGGATGCTGAAAATACATAAGGAAGCAACAGGCATCATATTGGAACATATAGGAATAGAGGATGCAGAATTTCCAAAGCTAGAATAACACTCTATTATTTTTTAAGTCTCTGATAAAGGCTGTCTTTATTATCTTCTTAGAATAGTCTGTAGGTCACGAATCTTAATTTTGATTTATTAAAGACAAGGAAAGAGATTAAGACAATGTTAATAACCTTTATAGAAGAATATTAAATAATTACAAAATTCATTGTGATTGAAACAAATATTTATCTACTTCTATAGTTTAAAAATTTTCTGAGAATATGAGTGCTCCCATGAAGTTAAGAGATATGGTGAAAGAGATTCTTTCTGAGCATGATTCTCTACTAAAAGAATGGAGTGATGTCAGAGAGATTGTTGTCAAGGCGGGTGAAAAGAGACCCAAAAGTAAAGAAGAGCTCCATGAAGTATTCGGGCTTCTCTCTGATATTTACTCAAGAGTTTATCTATTCATGTCAAAGTTTGCGGTTCACGAGATTAAAGAAGAATATTGGATATATCCAGATATGGATGAAAGAGGAAGACTCGAAGTAACATTAAGATTGAAAGAAGATCATAGGAGGCTGAACCTAATGCTCGACGATTTAAGAAAAGCGATAGATGATTACCGCTTCATGAAGATTGAAGAATGGGAACTGAAAGATAGGGTTGATGCAGTAAACAACCAAATGCACTCTCTGTTGATGGAGCACATGAAGATCGAACATGAAGAATTCGCCAAACTTATGTAGTTTTACCCTTCCCATATTTTTTATATACAATTTTTATATACAACAATTCTTTCACGTCATTCATATTCATTATTGGGTATTTTCTCTTTCAAAATTTTCCAACCTTAATTAAGATTTAACATTTATAAGCATGGAAGAAACGTTATCTGGACATGAGTGAAACAGTGTCATTAGAAGAGTTTAAAGAAGCATGGAAGGAACATAAAGTAAAGGAGGCTAGAAGAGGATTTATAGCTCATTTGACTGCATATATCATTGTTAATGCTTTTCTAGTGTTTATTAATTTATGGACATCTCATAGCAATATATGGTTTGTATGGCCATTAGCAGGCTGGGGCCTTGGATTAGTTTTTCACTATGTATTTAGTAGACCAAGCTACGTAATTGATGATGTAGAAAAGGAGGCAGCGATCATCGAATCTCTAGCAAGAAAGAAGTTAAGAGAACGAAAATAATCTCCAAGGTTAATGAATGTCTCAATCAGTTGAGGAACACGTTAAGACATCATACATTGACAGATAGTTCGTATTCATCCATCATCTGTTATCATAATTGATCCAAGTTCATCCCAATTTACTATAAACAATACGTTAGGCCTCCGTATCGAGAAGACGAAAAATAGATGAGTCTAGCTTGACAAGACCTATGTGAATATGAATTTGCGGCCGGCGGGATTTGAACCCGCGACCACCAGCGTTCTACCTCTCATTATGTTGTTGGCAGGCTGGTTTTAGTTCTCTTAAGATGTCCTACCAGACTAGACTACGGCCGCCGTTAAATTACTTCTCTCCACCGTATTTTAGGTTTTTCTCTATAATATTATAAAAGGTCAACACTATCCCTAAAGAGGTTCGGGTTTAGAATAATCCATCAGAGAGAAACTCGCATTCTGCGTATTCACTACACATCATTATTCTCTAAGCATCTAGATCTGGAATAGCTTGTTCTCTAGTGCAAATCTTTCCCTAGATATTATGGATGATCGCTTAACGAATAATTCAAAGCTTGATTAGAATATTACCAATAATCTAGGAAATGAGTTAAACCTTGTAAATAAGTTAACCCATATCTAAGTTAATATGTTCTGTCTTTATAGCAATTTATCCGATGTTAAGCAAGCAAAGATTGGTTGAATAATATGTCTATTTTCAAAAAGTTTCTAGCTTTTGTTTTTGCAGCAGTTCTAACGGTTCTCGTCGGTCTTTCTCCATCTCTAATAAACCGCTTCGTTCAAGTAGATGCAACTAACGTACCTTCATGGGCAACGATGCTGATAAATATTTCATGGATAGCATTCCTATTCACGTTCGTTCTTCCAACAACTTTCTTCACTACATACGCTGTATTAGGTAGAACGAGTAGGAGACACGGTGAAAACGCTTCAGTCTATGCTATCCCTGTAGTGATAGCTATCTTAGGCATACTACTAGTCTACTATTCTCCGGCGGACATTATTTCATGGATAGGCTACCTAACTATCTCATTGTCTTTTGCAGCATTTCTCCTTATGGTGAAGAATAACGAAGACTCTCGTTACCCGCCTGTAAGAGTGTATGAAATGTTTAATGGGGGATCTCTACCGGAAGTCTCAGTAATAATACCTGCATACGACGAAGAATCCAGTATAGAGAATGCGATTGAATCAGTGTTAAATCAAACCTACCCGAATACAAGAATTATAGTAGTTGATGATGGCTCAACAGATAATACTTCAAAGATTATTTCAAAATACGTTGATGCTTATGGAGACCGTGTCAAGTTAGTTAGACATGAGAAGAATCTCGGTAAATTTGAAGCATTGAATTCCGGGATAAAGGAGGCTGAGGGGGAATACGTCTACCATATGGATGCAGACACAGTCTTAGCTCCAGACAATATCGAGAAGGTCCTCTCGACATTCAATGATGAAAGAATAGGTGCAGCGGCTTCAATGGTTTCGATCTCTAATGATAGAGGTATACTTACAAGGTTGCAGATGATAGAGTATCTATTCGAACAGTTAATAGTTCGATATGGTCAGTCGATAAGCAGGAACGTCATCATATGTCCCGGAGCCGGATGCATATATAGAAGCGAAGTTGCGAAGAATATTACTGTATCCGATAGGACTGTGACCGAGGATGCTGACTACACTTTCGAGGTTAGAAGGAATAATTGGAAGATAGGCCAAGAAGTAGACTCTGTAAGCTTTACTGAGGCACCTAGCAATCTTTCAGCTTTTACCAAACAACGTGTAAGATGGCTTTACGGAGTACTCCAAACCATAAGACTTCATAGGTGGTCTCTTAAGGATCCATGGGTTGTATGGGCTTGGCTAGGATACATTCTAACCCCTATCTCGATGATTATACTGTTGTCGATACCTGTTCTCGGAATAGTCATGGGGCAAGCATACCTAGCATACTTTCTACCGTACTCGTTGATGAGCTTCACTATATTCGTAGTAAGTAGAGCTTTACCATTATCAATATACCGATATCATGGGAAGATATCTCTACTGTTATATCTGCCACTTTACATATTCTACAACACATATCTATCAATAATCACCTTATACACATTCCTAGCATGGATAACAGGTAGAGGGGTAAAAATCAAATACGGGTCAAGAAGAATTCATGCAAAGTAAAAAGATAAACACCCTACCTTCATATCATTTTTCTTTATAGAGAATATAAGAATTTTAGATCAATCAATATTGTATCTTATATGAGGAAGAGAACCAATTTAAAGGGATGTGTTAGAAGAAGAGGGACCACCACGTATGGGCCTTATTTCTCTTCTTTCTTCATCGAAGTATTAAACATGTGATGCATGTTATCAAACTTAATGTTAAGAGGAGAATGTGCGGCCGCCGGGATTTGAACCCGGGACCACTGGCTTTCTCCGTTTATCATGTTCTCGGGGGGCCAGTGTCCTACCTGGCTAGACGACGGCCGCCGACTATATACTATACCGATATTTATTTGAGTTTTACTCTTCTAGCTTTATTCTATCTGTTTATTGTTTTGTTTTCTCTATTTTCAGACTCCATTCCGGATGTATTCCCGCATTCTCGAAGAGTACCCCTACCGGGCAGTTTTCAAGTGTTAATCTGAAGATTGTTTCAGCTTCCTTCTCATCTTCAGCCCATATAGTTACATTTCCTCTTGCTTTCGTTATAGTCTTCTCTGTATCCGGTTTCTCTGCTTCAACCTCTACCTTCATTCCATTAAATTTAAATCTTCTCTTAGAGGCAATTAATGCATAGATTGTTATAACGCATCCAGCTAAACCCATAACTGCGAGTTCTAGAGATGTTGGTCCAGTATCACCTCCACCCTGCTCGAATGGCAGGTCGATGACCACGCTATGACCCCTATCATTATCAACTATGCTTCTATAATTTTCTACTAGAACAGCGCTTGACTTAAGTAGCATAACCATGAGCAAACTAAGTTTTCCCCAATATATTAACCATGCTAACCAGCAACTTCCACAAACTTATAGACGACCCCCTCTAGATATCAGCCGAGTTACTCAGTATGGATAAAATTATGAAACTTTATATTGTGTATTCTTCTAGATTCTTATCATGAGTATACCGCATGACGGTTTAAGTGATGAGGAAATAAAGAATGTTCTTGAGAAATACAGAGTGATCGCCGTCGTTGGTATGAGTAAAGATCCTATGAAGCCTGGACACTATGTACCGAAATTTCTGATAAGGCACGGATACAAGATTATCCCTGTAAATCCTACAGTAGATGAAGTGCTCGGCTTAAAATCTTATCCAAGCTTAAATGAAATACCAGAAGACGTTGAAGTTGTAGATGTCTTCAGGAGACCAGAACACACCCCTGAAGTTGCCGAAGAGGCTGTAAAGAAAAAAGCCAAAGTATTGTGGCTTCAAGAAGGAATATACAATGCTCAGGCTGTTGAGATAGCTAAGAATGGAGGCTTAATAGTAGTCTGGAATAGATGCATAATGAAAGAACATAACAGATTGATAGGCAGTAAGCCCTACACAACACTTAGAAAACTCTAGATAACGTATTCTTCCTCTCTGATAGGAGCTACTGCTTCCACGCCTAGCTCATTCCTACAGAACCCGACCAAGTCGCTCGTTGCTTGAGGTTCACCATGTATCGCAAATACTTTAACGCCCGGGTCAAATCTCTTCAAGAATTGGTGTAGCTGAGTTCTGCCAGCATGTGAGCTAAACTTGAATTGCTCAACTTGCGCTTTAACCTTGATATCTAGTTGTCCATGTATAAGTCTTTTCTCATTTAGAAGTCTAGCTCCAGGAGTATCAGGAAGCTGGAAGCTTACAAGGAATATTGCTGATTTTTCATCTTCAGCTAATTCTCCAGCATAGATGACTGCGGGTCCGCCCTTCAGCATACCTGCTGGACTGATTATTACAGAAGCCTCGCTTAATGCTTGTCCTCTCTTCTTGCTACTTGTTACTCTATTAACGTGCTTGCTTGCTTGATACAATAACTGTCTTCCATCAATGTATTCGCTCATCTCAAGATATATGTCTAGAACTTTTATACTCATACCATCAATGTAGACAGGCTCCCTGAAGTTGTATGCTTCCAGTACACACATTATCTCTTGAGATCTGGCCACGGAGAAAGCGGGGACAAGTACTCTTCCACCATTGTCTATGACTTCTCTGACCCTTGTCACGAATTCTTTTTCTAGATTCTTTCTCTCAGGATGGTCTTCAAGAGCATAGGTTGATTCTATGATTACTCCATCTACATCTTTAGGCCCAAGTTCTGCTCCTTTTTGAAGTCTGGTCTTAATTGTTGTAAAATCGCCTGTGTAGAGAAGGGTTTTATCAGCATTTATTAAGACTTGGAAGCTTCCAGGAATATGCCCTGCATCTATGAAACTTATCTCAGCATCTTTTATCTTAACGGTCTCTCCATAGCTTACGTCGATACCCTTCCTGACCATCTCTTCAACTTCTAATGTTTCATAGGGTAGATAGTAGCCTGCCAGCTTCAGGAAATCTCTTAAGAGAAGATCCGCTACCTTGAAAGTCATAGGTGTAGCATAGATTTTTACTCCATTATTTAACATAAAGAGTGGAGCCGCACCACTATGGTCTAGATGGGCGTGAGATACGATGACGGCGTCGATATCTCTAGCTGCTACATGAGATGGAAACAATGGTTCCGGCTCACTCAATTGAACACCGTAATCTAGGAGTATTCGTGCCTCCTGTGTTTTAACAAGTATAGCTGATCTACCTACTTCTTGGGCTCCTCCAAGAAATTTTAATTCTAAGGTTTCGCCACCTCCGATGATTATGTTAATCTTCTTCGAGGATATTACTTTGAAGCCGATAAGATAAATATTTGTTCAAAACTCTTAATAGTTCATACTAACCCTGCATTTGGATATATCGGTGAACACATCAATCCCGGCCGAGGCAATGTTATCTAAAAGAGATTATGTCGGTTTTCACGTTTTTACTCTTTAGTTTTTCTAAGACTCGATTAATAGCTTCTCGTATGTACGGTTTTCTAGCTTCTATGATTCTCAATTCTTTGTATCCAGCTTTTTCTATTTGCTCGATAACCGTGTCTATTACTTGTTCATCTAATACTAGATCTTGAGGGTAGACTGTTTGAGAAAAAGGATAGACATATTTTATCTCATCTGGTATTAAACCATAAGGTGAACCGTACAGTAGGATATCATATTCAGATAAGCTTTTCTCATTTATGGTTTTTCTTATCTTTTCTAGACTAATCTTTATAGTGTAAGGAAGAAGAATAGCCTTCTGCTTTACTCTTTCTTTGAAAACACTATCTAACAATTTTCTCCTCGCACGTCTAGCTTCTGGTCTATTCAAACTAAGATTGTCGAAAAAGTTTATCCCACGTCTAGAGTATATTGGAGTATGTTGCTCCATTAGAGCGAGTAGGTCTTCTCTCTTCATAATATCTCTGAATGCTTGATAGATGCTTGGATGACTTCTTGCTCTTACCTCTAGTAGCTCGAACAATCTTCCATCTCTAATTGCTTGCTTAATTTCTAAGATTTCTTTAAAGCATACGTATAAGTTATGCTTGGCCACCGCATCTACTTGCTCCCTCGTAGGTAGCTCTCTCAGTTCTTTTACATTAGTCCTAGAGCATGTTGGGCAACTACATGGGAGGTAATCCATCTTGTCCAGCTTCATTGTTCCAGTCTGTGTGATGTATCTACCATCCTTGGCGTATAGATAGTAGCTCGCCGAATCAAACATGTCTGCTCCGAGAGCAACTATGAAGGAAAATATCATAGGATGACCTGCGCCAAATAGATGTAATGGCTTACTGTATTCAATAGACGTCTTAGCAGCTATGATCATTTGGAATAATTTATTGAATCTATAACCCTCCATTAACGGGGTTGGGCTACCTAAGGCATACATGTCGAAATCCATTTTCTTCAACTTTTCAGCACAGTACGAGACTAGGTCTAGATGTACTCCGCCTTGGATTGTCCCAACCCATAGACAGTTCCTATCCCTTCTACTTCCTAGAATCTTCAATGTTGCTTCAAGATTCCTCAAAGTCTTTTCTACAGATTCTTCTGCACGTCTTCTATCACCCAGTCCTGTTGGGACATCTAAAGGCACCGCAATATCCGTCTTAATATCCTCCTCGAATAAAGCTATCTCTTCAGGTGTGGCCTCGACTTCACCGTACTCAAGCATCTGGTATCCTCCACTATCCGTCATTACTACTCCGTCAAAACCTAGTATAGAGTGAACAGTATTCTTTACTGCT
This sequence comes from Candidatus Geocrenenecus huangii, assembly GCA_023268155.1. Taxonomy (GTDB): domain Archaea; phylum Thermoproteota; class Nitrososphaeria_A; order Caldarchaeales; family Wolframiiraptoraceae; genus Geocrenenecus; species Geocrenenecus huangii. Next base: position 31,928 of record JALNKM010000002.1, on the reverse strand, counting down.
TCATCTCTAAACCTCTTGTAAAGTATGTATGCATTAGTTATCACGATGTCTGCTTTAAGATTTTCCTTCATCCATCTAGCAGAGATATCTTGCGTTACGGGGTTAATTACGGGGAGGAAGACGGGGGTTTCAATCTTCTTGCCATTCTTAGTCTCCAGTCTACCAATCCTACCAAGTAGGTCTTCAACAACTACTTCAAACATGACCAGTCACCACGGTCCTGTAACCATTACTCTATTACATAGATTAAGTAATCCATGTAGTAAACCTTATATCCAGTAATAAGTTATACCTGAACCTCTAACATCCTATATCTCTATTAGACCGATTTTAGTTGTTGACACATTATTTGAACCTACCTATCCAGTAGTGTCAATCAGTGTTTATACGGTCAACCCTTAAATATGGTTAGACTACTGTAGGGAATGAGAAGCTTGACTACAGATGTAGTCTTTGAGCCTGGAGCTGAAGATATACGTGTTGATAGAGCTATCTTGATCGAAGGTTTACCTGGGGTAGGTCTAGTAGCGAAAGTTGCAGTAGCATATCTGCTGAGTAAACTTCGAGCTAGAAAAGTTTGTAGATTCTACTCACCTTATTTTCCATCACTCATCTATATTCAAGATGGTAGGCTTATACCCGCATTTGCGGATCTATACGTTGTCGAGAAGCCTACTCCAATACTATTTCTTTACGGTAATTCTCAGCCTTCGACGAGTTACGGGCAACACGAGCTGTGCGAGAAAATATTGGATGTGGCCATAGCTCTAGGAGCAAACTTCATTATGACTCTCGGTGGGTACGGTAAAGAAGAAGTCTCGGAAGCGAGAGAAGTCTATGTATCATCAACCCATCATGAAACTATCAAGAAAGTTATCGAGAAGATTCCAGCAAAAGTATATGCAGGCCAAATAGTTGGAGCTGCAGGACTACTGATAACTCTAGCTGATGAACGCGGTCTAGATAATCTATCTATGCTCGTCGAGGCATCCGAGATGACTCCAGATTACTATGCAGCTAAGAGAGCGATAGAATCTGTAAATAAGCTACTAGACCTAGGATTAAAAGTTGAAGACGTGGACGGGATCTCTAGAACATATATCTCAACACTATATCAGATCGAATTCTAGGATTAGATGAGGTATGAAAGCGGGCAGACAGGAACTAGTGGGTCGAGGTATTTATGTTGAAGAATTCTTCGGCACCTTCGAAGTGGGTTTATTCGCTACTGCAACAGATACAATATGTGTAGTCCCTCCCCAGATAAAACCTAGACACCAGAAGCTTATCGAGAAAGCATTAGGAACGGATATAATAAAAACAACTGTTGCGGGCTCTTTCCTGATAGGACCATTAATAGCAGGAAACAGTAATGGGCTAATAATTTCATGCATGGTCTTAGATGAAGAACTAGAAAAGATCAGGAACTCTCTAAAAGATTCAAACATCTTGGTTTTGGAGAGCAAATACACCGCTACAGGTAACCTTATACTGGCGAACGATACAGCAGCACTAGTTAGTGTTTATTTCAATAAACGTGAAGTAAGATTAATCCAGGATACTTTAGGGGTTGAGGTCGTCCAAGGGACAATAGCGAATAGACCATACGTCGGCTCAATAGCGGTAGTAACAAATAATGGTGGGATCGTACACGTACAAGCATCTAGAGAAGAAGAAAAAAAGCTTTCAGAAATCTTCAAAGTAGAATTTATTCCCGGAACAGTCAATGATGGGGTACTTTTTGTTAGAAGTGGGATAATAGCTAACAGTAGAGGGGCTATAGTCGGTGCAAGAACAACAGGTCCAGAGTTAATGACTCTTTCAAGAGCATTGAAGGTTTAATTTATCTCTCGTATTCCGAGTAATAGCCTGTTCTTAACTCTTAATAATGTAGAAACCCCACTTGAACTTATCCTCTAGCAATATATCTGGACATGAGGTACTCCGCCTACTTTCGTTACTGCTTTCTCGATTATCAAACCATGGCTTAAAGCATATTCTATAACATATTCTCCTAGAAGGTTAATTATTGTTCCCTGTTTAAGATAACTTTGAAGTTCGTCTTCTCCAACCAATACCCCGCCATAGAATGTTCTACTTACTTCAACTGAGAGTCCCTCAACAATCTTCAAGTTTTTGCCTAGAAGTTCTTCATCACATGCAGCTACAACCACCTCACCAGTTCGAGAATGATGGACTTTAACCCAGAATCTTTTCCCCATCATTAAACACTCCTAAAGACCTCTGTCTATCCAAGGACACCTCAAAATAAATAACTAGACCGCATTATTTATTTTTCCTAGAATTTTTGCATCTACTTATTAAACTATAAGAAAATCATGTAAATATGTTAAAGAAAGATTATTCACTGAACAGAAATTTCAGAGATTCTGTAGCTATGTTTATCATGCGACTCCGACAATCCGAATTTATACATTATCCTCATAAAAAATATAACAGTAACCCCTATCGCATCAACGTTTGAACAGAAACTATTTAGAAAACATGTTATGCTGTAATATAGGGAAATGTAGTATGGTGCAGAACATGATTGAGAAAGAAGTAAGTATAACGACGAAAGAGATATTGATGAGTAGAATAGCTGGAGAGATAATACTGTCTGATGGCCCAGGAACCGTGATGAAGAAATGGAGACAGCTATTCGAGATAAATCAAAGTGAGCTAGCTCGATACATGGGTGTATCTTCATCTGTATTAAGCGATTATGAGAATAATAGAAGGAAATCTCCTGGAGCAGGATTCATAAGAAAATTTGTTTCAGCCCTCATAGATGCAGACATGAAGAGAGGCGGAATACATGTTAGGAGATTCTCGATGCTCCACCGTGACCTTAGCGTAGCTGTACTAGATATGAATGAATTCAAGAAACCTAAAACTATCAAGGAGGTTGTGGAAGCGTTAGACGGCATCTTACTAGTGGGAAAAGAATGGGATAACGAGCTAATATATGGATACACGGTGATCGATAGTCTATCAGCGATAAGAAACCTAGAAGCCTTAGACTTCCTCTATCTATTCGGTAAAAATCCTAACAGAGCCATGATATTTACTAAAGTCAGTAGAGGAAGATCTCCGATGGTTGCAGTCCGCTTATATCCAATAAAACCTAAGATGATAGTAATACATGGTCCAAGGCTACCTGAAGAGGTGGATGCTTTCGCTATGGAACTCGCAGAACTTGAGGGGCTCCCATTCTCTTTATCTCTCCTCAAGTCTTCTGAAGAGGTTATAGAAAGACTGAAAAAGCTCTTATAGTTTAATATATATTCTTCCTTACATTACCTAAACTTATGCTTAGGCCGATTAAAGATATTAAGATTAGACTAGGAATGACTGCTTCAGAGCTAATTGAACAGATGAGAAATGCTGGAGGATTTACAGCATCATACTTAGGTAGAGCGGTAGAAGTACTTAGAGAGATGGTCAGAGATCCTGAATGCGTAAAATTCTTATCATTTGTAGGTGCGCCGATAGGTACAGGTCTAAGAGGGGTTATATCCGAATTGTTGAAGAGGGGGTTGTTCGAGGTAGTTGTAACGACGTGCGGTGCATTAGACCATGATATCGCCAGATCTCTAGGAGAATACTATGAGGGGGACTTCTGGATGGACGATGAAACTTTAAAGAAGAATGGATATCATCGGCTTGGATGCGTACTGATCCCATTCGAAAACTATGGGCAGACAATAGAGAAATTTACTCAAGAACTATTAGAAGAGGAGTATAACAAGGGATTGAGAGAGGTGAGTAGCAGCGATATATCATATCTAATTGGGAGAAAGATAAAAGATGAAAATAGCTTCTTGAAGAATGCTTCGGAAAACGGCATACCGGTCTTTGTTCCAGGGATACTCGATGGAGCTGTTGGAACGCAGATCTGGCTATTCCAGCAGAAACATAGGGACTTCAAGTTAAACCTTTTGAAAGATTTCGACAAGTTGTCTGAAATAATCTTCAATGCTAAACGTAGCGGGGCATTGATGATCGGTGGTGGAATCTCTAAACATCACGTCTTGTGGTGGAATCAGTTTAAAGATGGATTAGACTACGCTGTCTACATTACTACGGGGTACGAGTATGATGGAAGTTTAAGTGGTGCAGCCGTCAGAGAAGCAGTCTCCTGGGGTAAAGTGAAGCCTGAAGCAATGAAAGTTACAATTTATGGAGATGCGACGATAATAGTGCCCTTAATAGCTTCAGCTCTAATCACCGTTGAATAGCAAAGTATTACATATTCGATGAAGTAGTTTAACAGTTATAAGTAATCATGCATATAGTATGTAAAGAAAGATGTCGTCGAAGAAGTTAGAAAGATCTGTGAAAGACAGAATAATCGCAGGAGTTATTGGAGGTTTAAGTGATTATCTCAATATAGATGTCAATCTCCTCAGAATAGTGGCTGTCTTGTTATTTCTCGTCTCACCCGTTCTCATGCTCATCCTATATGTAGTTGCAGTATTCTTCGTGCCTAGGACGGGGGAGGAGAAACCTCTTGCTTCATCATTTGAGTTAGACAAGTATCTTCCACTACTCGTCGGTTTAGTCTTGATGATTATTGGCGCAGGTCTATTAGGGTCGGTTGCCGTAGTATCCATCTTCTGGCTCTTTACACCATACGGATTCTCAGCAATCATGAGACTTATTATAGGAGCCGTACTGGTTATCATTGGAGCGGCCATATCCATTCCACAGCTTAGAAATCTGTAATGGCGCTCTACTTGGTTAATCGATCAGCTAAGAAAAATATCTGCTTACATAAGAAGGAGTTTATCGTCGAAGTCTGTCTTTTGATCTTTTTATTGTACTTCGCTTTCGATCGTTTTACGGAGTTGTAGGTGTAGGACTCCGTTTAGGTAGCTTCTGGTAAGTATAGTGGCTCTATACGGGAGTTTTATAATGCGTCTAAATCCTCTCCCTCCCATCACCAGTAGTTTAGTCCCCTTAAGTTCTACTTTTACCTCTTCTTCTGGTCCTGGAACTTGTGCCGTAAGTAGTATCAATCCATCTTTTTCAATTATTTCTACAGGATATTTCTCTACAGCTGTTCTACTGGATATGGCTTTTCTCAATTCTCTAACCCAGTAGAAGGATAGTAATCCCAGAGCAATCACCATTGCCAGCCCCAGTAAGCTTCTCTGAAATCTAGCCGTCAAGGAGACGAATATCAAAGCGAGCAGTATAACTAGCAGAACCGTGAATACCTTAGATAACAAAGGCCATGTCTTATAGTCTGACTTATCATGAGCCATTTAAGAGGCTAACCCCCGCGTAACACTACATAGTGTAACTCCACTATTCCTTCATCTACAATTACTACTCCAGCCTTTAAAACATTATCCTCAATCCAAATAAGTACTTTATCTATTCCAGCTTGTATAACCCACTTCTTCAGGAAATCTTTCAATTCAGATGTAAATTGTTCTACGGATATGTAGGATATGTTTCCCTCATTAAACACTAGATGAGCATTTATCTTCTCTGGGAAGATAGGCGTTAACCCTTCTTCTCTTATTACCTGTAACGTTAAATCTCTTACATCTATCACAGTTTTCGGTGTAGTGGGTACCCCTCTCAATGTTTTCAGAAATGACTCAAAAGCTTCTTGGACACTGTCGCCTATAGCCACGAAATAGCTTCCAGTAAACTCTGCACCAACGATAGCTACTGTTCCGAGCTGTGTTACTACTCCCGCCTCACCAGTCGGAGTAGTGTAGACTGGGATCACATACACGATATAATCGCCAATATTGTATAGTATTGTTTCCCCTATCCTAGGATTCTCTAACAGGGTTTGGAGCTTTCTGAATTCTGGGTATCTCTCAAGAGCCTCTCTTGCTGCTGATGGACCGAGAAGCTTCTGCTCGGATTCTTGTGGAACATAGTAGAAGACCTTGTCACCTAGATGTGGGTAATCATTCCTAACTATTGTGAATCCGGCGAGATTTCTTCCAGGCGACCCTCTTATCTGTAAGGAGAGTATTCCTACGAATTCAGGCTTCTCGAAACCTGGAAGCCTGGTGATAATGTAATATGTGTATAGGCCTCTAGGTATCTCATAGAATTCTCTCGCCTGTATAAACACGGAGACATCCTCCATATGGTAATTGTTGAATATTCTAACTTGGTATTCGAATACTTCTTGTGGGAATCTAGTCTGGTTGTATAACCATTTAGGCACATCTTCTAAGACTATTTCTCTGTATGCATCTTTAATGATCTCGCTGACGAAATCTGAGCCAGTTATGATCAACTGTATTGTACCATCATATACGTTTATGAGAGCGTATCCAATGAACCTCACATAGTCGTTACCTCTACTCCAGGGGACATGCTCTCCACTTAACCTAACTATCAGAGGCATCAACCAATATGTTTCCTTTCCATCTGTTACAGGGAACATATCAACGAATTCTTCATTCCATCTATACTCGAAGTAGGGGAATAGTAGTGACATCCTATCATAAACATCTCTATATCTTAATAGTCTAATTGTTTTATCTGGATAAGAGAAGAAGAAGGTTGGATCATAGATCCAGCTGATAGGTGGGGAGACGACGATCCCGCCTTTTCCACTATACTTTGTTCCCGTAACTTCATCGGATACTTCTCTATCTAGTATTATTGAAGCCCAGGTCGATTCCAGCAGGCCCCCCTCCCCATAGTATATTCTTCTCTGAGTGAAGAATCTTGATGAATCGACTATCGTTCCATTGCTTGCGTCGAGTAGGAGAAAACCGTTTGGAACATGCGTGTAGACCAGATGCTGGTTGTACCATATATCTGTCGCTTTCACAGATACAGGTAGGATGGGCTTCATAGATGCACTCCAGTAAAGTCTTCCATTAAATCGGAGGATATCGGAGTCTTCGAAGTCCACGTATGGTATTAACCCTATCTCAGGCTTCATCTTTGTAAATGCTGCTTCCCAGTCCCAGAGCCTAATGACTTCTAATTGTTCTCTCACATTCTTGGAATACTCTTGTATAGATTGAGAAGATGAATACTTTGGGAATACGTACTCCTGTCTACGTATGTTCTCGATATCTGCAAGATATCTGTTAACGGCGATTTCTTGTTTAACGTATGGCCCAAGCCATTCAACCTTCCTTGCATCTGCGATACTGTTCTGTATAGTTACAATAGAAAATACCGCTAGTATGGCTAACAGTACCGCTCCGCCTTTTATAACGTATGCATAGAGAAATCCAGTCTTAGTTTTATCTAAATAGATGAACAGCAACATAAGGATTGTTAATCCGAATGACCCTAAGATTAAGACCTTTGTATTATAGTCTATATAGTTCGGGAAGAATAATGTAAAGCCTATCCATGCTGTTGCAATAGCTATAATTAACTCGATTGTCTCCACTGGGAGTCTAAATATTCCTGTATTAAGATATTCTATAAGACTTTTTGATGAAGCCTTCAACAGTATAGTTAACCCAACGAGTATCGTTAATCTAGCCGATATCGTAGTTAAAAGTGGTGGTAAGAGTAGTACCAACGCTGGAGAAGCAGATATTACTGTATAGGCTGGAGAGACGTCAACCGTAGAAATGGTTATAAAAGGCAGTTTGAGTAAATCTATCAATCTAGCTAATCCTAAGTCCGCCCTGTTCAAGAATCCCAAGACAGCCATGCCGAAGAAGGCATTAGCAAAGAATAATGCGCCTATTAACGTCTTGGTAATCTGCCATGCTAAAAATCTGCTAAAACTAAGTCGGTAAGATGAGAAGTCCAAGTCTCTTGGTCGAATATATCTTTCCCAGAAAACTGAGTAGAACAGCCTGATGGCCCAGAAAGTAATGGAATTCCTATTTTTAAAATCTAGACGGAAGAGTGCAATAAAAGAAAGAATGAACCCGCCTATGAGGGAATAATAGTAAGGCTTAATAAACAGGTCTCCAAACTCCCAGAAATTTAAAAATATCTGAAGGATCTGGCTTAGGGAAACAAAAAATAATACAACTATGAATATTGCTAAAGCTATTATCGTCGTCCGAGTTCTCTTCCTACTCCTAGTATACATCACTCTAAAGAACCTAGGCTACTATCTGATAAATATTAATTACAACACCTAGTTAAAGAGAATAATAAAGATGGATTAGAGAAACTGAAATTTAACAAAAATCATGAGGGGTTGGGCCAGTCAATGAAATTCGGCATGAACGCTGGTAGAGGGCAATATAACTGAGGAGACGCATAAAAGTGTAGATTAACGTTTATTGATATACTATTCTTTGTCTGGAGACTCGGCCTCCCTCCAAAGATACTCAAAGTAATTCTTTGCGAATTTCGCTAATCCTACATGTTCTGACCATATTGCAAAACTTATACCTCTCTCTTCTTCTCCTAGTAGTAAGATGACTTCTCTCGAGTCAGCGATTATTCCACCGCCGAACATCTGCTCCTTAAATCTTACTTCTGCCACTTCATTCAATTTCTTTACCATTGAATAATTGACTTCACCGGACACGAGGATCTTTACGTGGCCTCCATTGCTAGTTATGTATGTGATGTGCGGTAGAAAAGTCACTAGAAGGTTCTTCGTGAGAAATGGCGCAGCGACGAGCAATTCCTTCTCGCAGTTCGATAATAGATTCTTTATTCTCGCTAGAATATTTTCTTCTCCTCTAAGTATCCAAATATCATGTCTTTCTCTAAAACCTCTTCCCTCATATATTGGGAGAAGCTCAGATAAAACAATCTCTTCATACTCTCTAAGTTCTCTCTCGATCCTTATCCTGCTAGCTTCGAGAGCTGTTAAAGGAGATTTAGGGTAGTAGCGAGCAGGTCTACCTCCTTCTGTCCCAATCCATCCTTTTTTCTCCAAGTTTTCTAAAACTTCATATATCTTGGAGTAGGGCACATCTGCAACCTCGCTGAGTTTGCTGGCCGTAGAATCACCGGATTCAAGTAATGCTATGTAAACTTTAATTTCGTAGTCTGTTAGACCTAGATGATGTAAAGCCCTTCTAAGATTCTCACTAATCTCCACCATTTCTACAGTCATAGAAAATACGTTGATCCAGTATTCAAAATTTAACTAAGCTATCATGGAGTAGACTGGTGATCTCCAGCAAGATTTATACATTCATTGAGAACCTTCTCCCAAATTTGTGAGAAGCGCTAACATCATTTATAGATGTAGACCTTCTCGAAATCACAATCCATGATCTATGGAGAATAAACATTGAGCTGGGAAATGATGATATAAAACCCGAAAGAAACTAAAAGGTAAAATTCATAATTTCTGCGTCTACAAATATTTCTGGGTTCAGAATGGTGGAGAGAAGCTTCTCAAGAGAGTATCCTCCATGGCCTCTTCCAGCAGTGGGTGTACTCATACTTGACCGATCAAGAATTCTATTGATTAAACGTGCTTTTCAACCATCGGCAGGTAGATGGAGTATTCCTGGAGGAGTAGTAGAGCTAGGCGAGAAAGTTGAGGAAGCCGCTAAGAGAGAAGTTAGAGAAGAAGTAGGTATAGAAGTTTATGACCTTGAGCTTCTAGGGATTTACGATAGTATAACTAGAGATAGCGATGGAAATGTTAGATATCATTATGTGATCATAGATTTTCTAGCCAGACCCACTTCTATAGCTGTTACTCCGTCAAGCGAAGTAGCCGAATACAAGTGGGTGGACTTCGAGAATATAGATGAACTAGACGTTTCACCTTCGCTAGTACAACTAATTAAGTTGCATAGAGAGAGAATAATAAGGTATTGTCAGGATAAGAAAAAATCTATAGATGGTAGATAGCTCCCGGCAGAGACTAAGTAGATGTATTGGCTAGAGAATCTAGGTTTAAAAAATAAGATAGTGTTTAAGTTATCTAGATTCTATTCAAATTCTGGTGGTCCTTGTTTCTCCTTGCCTTTTTCTTCAGGCTTTTTCCTCGATGCAGCTATTACGTCGTCTATTCTAAGTATCATTGCAGTAGCTTCAAAGCTGCTCTTCAATGCTTGTTCCTTCACTTTAACAGGCTCTATGACTCCAAGAGTGAACATGTCAGCTACTTTTCCAGAGAATATATCTATTCCGTATCCATACCCATCTTTGTCATGCTTAGCTCTCAGCTCAGTAATTATCTCGACAGGCTCTAGTCCAGCGTTCTCGGCAAGAGTTCTCGGGATAGTCTCCAATGCTTCACTGAAAGCCATCATCGCAAGCTGTTCTCTACCAGGATATTTGGCCGCTTCCTTCCTTATCTTTAAAGCTAATGATTCTTCTATAGCTCCCCCTCCTGGAACATAGTTTAAATTATCTATCAAAGTTATCATATTCATTATAGCGTCGTTTAGTGATCTTTCAGCTTCGTCTAGCTGGCGTTCTAAGCCAGCCCTTAGGAGTATTGAGACAGCTTTTGGATTCTTGCATTCCTGCACGAAGACCATCCTATCTTCCCCAATCTTTACTTCTTCAACCAGCCCGGCTTTACCAAGGTCTTTCTCTGTAAGGTCTTCGAAGTTCGTTACGATTCTAGCGCCCGTAGCTTTAGCAAGCTTCTCCATATCGGATGCTTTCACTCTTCTGACCGCTAGTATACCGGCTTTGGCAAGGAAGAACTGCGCTATATCATCTATTCCCTTCTGGCAGAAAACTACGTTCGCGCCTACCGCTGCCACCTTGTCAACCATCTCCTTCAAGATTCTCGTTTCCTCATCTAGGAATTCTTTTATCTTTAATGGGTCTCGTATTCTTATCTCTGCACTGAATTCTGTCTTCTCTATCTCGAATGGAGCGTTGATTAATGCTATCTTGGCGTTCTGTACACGTTTAGGCATAGCTGGGTGAACGACTTCTTTGTCTACGATTACTCCATGGATTAATTGGCTTTCAAGTAAGCTTTTACCCATCTTCTTGATTATCTGGATACTGTCTTTGTCTGCTACAAGCTTACTGTCTCTTTCCTCGACAACCTTCAACACTGCATCAATTGCTAGGTCGGCAATATGATCTGTAGCGAATCCTAGAGATTTGCTCCCAAGAGCAGTCATCACTATCTTCTTTAATGTTCCCCTATCTTCTAGCTTGACTGGCCTAGCAAGCTTCTTCAGTTCTTCCAATGCGATGTCAAGAGCTTTCTTGTATCCAGATATAACTGTGCTTGGATGTATTTTCTGCTCGATCAACTCTTCAGCATTTTTCAAGAGCTCTCCTGCCAAGACTACTGCTGTAGTTGTTCCATCTCCAACAGTGTTGTCCTGCGTCTTGGCAACCTCAACGATCATCTTCGCAGCCGGATGCTCTACATCCATCTTCTCGAGTATCGTTGCACCATCATTTGTCACTATAACGTCTCCTATACTATCTACGAGTATCTTATCCATCCCTTTTGGTCCAAGCGTCGTCTTAACGATCTCGGCAACGATCTTAGCAGCAGCTATGTTGTTCTTCTGAGCCGTTCTACCTTTAGTTCTGGTGGCCCCCTCTTTTAAGATTATTACAGGTTGACCACCAAGCTGAGCCATATATGCCACACCTCACACCTTCCAGATTCTAAATCTCTACCATGATACATTCTGCACCTTAATTTAAGAATTTCTTCTAAACTAGATTTAAGTATACCAATAGTTAAAATAGTTGAGTGGAGCTACTGATTGGTTGTAATGTGATGGTTAAGTATAGAATCCTCTTAGAAGCGTTTTAGCCGCCCTCTCAATATCCTCTCTCTTAACAGTTCTTCTCCCAGCATACTGTGCAAGGCTTAACGCTTCTTTAGCGATGGCCACAGCGATCTCCTCAAGGATCCTTCTAAGTTCTTCAGCTGCATCTTCACTAGCTCTAGCTGCTCCAGCCTTCTTTATTAGACGATGTATTGGCGCGAGACTTAACTCACTCGAACTCAAACTCTAAAATCACCGAAAGATTATCTACTAACATGTTATTTAGCTTTTCTTAGAAAGGTCGTTCAGAGAGATCGCTGAGGCTTCCATTCGGTGAGGTAATATTACGTTGAAAATAGCCTACAACATACCTATCAACTCTCTGTTCAAGTTTAGGAGAAAATCTTATTACCTAAGTTAATCAAATAAAAATGATAGTGAATAGGTAAATGTGGAGAGAGAAAATTGTTTGCCCTCATTGTGGGAAGTTAACTGAGAAGGGTCTTTTCTGCAAATTCTGTGGTAAATCTCTAGAGGTTAAGTCGGAGACCCCTATAACCGAGAAGACAACACCACCAACTTTACCTTCTGAGGAAGCGCTTCCACCTACTCCCCAAGAAATAGTCCCACCTATTCAAGAAGTTGCAGAAGAAAGAAAAATAGTAGAACAGCTTTCAACATTCTATAACTGGAGAAATAAGCTTCTAGAACTATTCTTACAGGGTGAGGCGTCACTCGATGTTTTCCTAGACATATACAAAGAGTATAGAGCAAGGATCCAGGCGGTGAACGAGAAGAGAGTCCAGATGCTGAAGGAAATCGAAGAGAAGATCAATGAATTGACTGTTAAGCTAGAGAATCTGAAGATTAGGCATGAGGTGGGAGAAGTTCCCGATAGACAGTACATAACGGAGAAGCTTAATATCGATAGAGAATTATCAAGGCTTAAACCTAAGATGAATATACTACACAATGCATTTAATGTTAAGATTGCCGAGGTGCCCAAGTTTGAGGCTAAGATTAGAGAATTGAAAGAAGAAGTTTCAGAGAAAGGGCCATCTCTAGGTTTGAAGAATGAGGAAATTGAAATGATAATCTCAGACCTAGAAGAGATACTGGAAAATATACAGAGCTTGATTGAGGTCCATAAACGTTTAACCAAAGAACTTGAAAAAGTCGAGCTAAGATACAAGGTCGGAGAATTAACAAGTGAAGAATATGAAACAATGAAGCAGAAAATACAGAGACAGATGGAGATGTAGAATAAGAAAAACATCTATGTATACTTCATAGAGACTACGTCGATGGGTGTATACGTAATGGTAAGGGTTATTGTTGTTGCTGTCCCTGGCGCGGGCAAATCAACAATTCTAAAGAAAGTCGTCGAGAAAGCCCCTAATATCAAGATAGTGAATTTCGGAGACATAATGCTTGAGGAGGCTTCGAAGAGACTCGGAATAAACGATAGGGACGAGCTAAGAAAGAAGATAAACTTTAGAGATTATAAGAAGCTGCAGGAAGACGCCGCAAAAACGATATCTAGAATGGAGGGAGACCTAATAATTGATACGCATGCTGTTGTAAAGACAACTTATGGATATTATCCAGGCCTGCCCTCCAAGGTGGTTGAGTATATTAATCCAGACGCTATAATATTTTTGGAATTCAGGCCTGAAGACATCCTCGCTAGAAGGATGAAAGACCTTTCAAAAGATCAATCAGAGGGGAGGAGAGTAAGAGAAGTGGAGAAGATAGAAGATGTCGAGGAGCATCAAAAGATCAGTTTAGAGATGGCTTCCGCTGCCGCAAATCATGTATCATGCTATCTGTTAGTACTTCGTTTTCTAGAACCTCAAAAATATCCATATCAACACGCTGATGAGGCTTCATCAAAGATAATTGAATTGATAGAGAAGATGAAGAAAGCAGAGTAAGGCTTAAGGTAATAAACATCTCCTATTCTTCATTCAATATTTTCCTCGCTGTTGTTATATAGCATGTATGTGCATGCATTATGTGGACCGGTCTAGTCATTCCCTTCTTGACCCTCATCTCCCTAGACAAGATCTCAACGGTAGATATGTCTTCGAAGCCTTCTTTACGTAATGTTTCGACAGTTTCTATAACCTGCTCTATAGTTGGGCTTACAGAAACGAAGATTCCACCATCCCTGAGAGCACTGTAAGCTGATTTAATGGCTTTCCAGGGCTCTGGCACGTCTAGAATGAACGAATCTACTTCTTTCTCTGCAACATCTTTTTCAACGTTACCATGCTTCAACTCAACGTACTGTAGTAAACTAAGCTTATCGAGATTCTTCCTAGCATTCTCAAGGTATTCTTCTTCTACATCATAACTATATACTTTCCCAGTCGGAGCAACATATGATGCGAGTATTGTTGTCAATACCCCTGACCCTGTTCCTGCTTCTACCACTCTTGAGCCTGGTCTAACTCCACCCACCAAGATTATGTATCCTAGATCTTTTGGATATATTATCTGTGTTATCCGAGGATAGTGCAGGACATAGTCTAGTATGGTTGGCTTTAATGCAACCCAGGTGGAGCCCGTGTTGGATTTAACCTTACATCCATATCTTTTCCCAAGGAGCTCACTTAAATCTACATATCCTTCACTCGCATGATATTTCTTACCTCTAACTATCTTTACCATATACTTCTTCTTTTTCTCTGTCATGAATAATACTGTATCTCCTTCACAGATGGTTTCCATACCGTGAATCTATCAACTCAATCCTACTATAATAAATTGATGTCGAAAGCTTCTAACGACTTATTAATCCCCCTACATAAATGAGGATAGAAAGCTTCATGAATCGTAGAATGCTTTTAGCTTATATTCTCGCTCCTGCCTTTTCAGCTATTGGATTAGCCTTGATCGGTTATGGTGGTAGGGGAAGAATTTCAAGAGTTTTCGAGAAGGTTCCTCTACCTCCTCCTAGATACGATGGTAACGTATCTATAGAGTATGCTTTGAAAGTTAGAAGGTCTATAAGAGAATACGAAGATAAGCCTTTAAAGCTGGAGCATGTAAGTCAACTAGCTTGGGCTGGACAGGGGATAACAGATAAGAGATATGGCTTTAGAACTGCTCCATCCGCTGGAGCCACATACCCTCTGGAGATCTACATAGTTGTCAAGAAGAACGGCGTAGAAGGATTATCCGAAGGAATATACCATTATCTTCCTAGAGAGCATATGTTAGAACTCGTTAAGAAAGGAGATTATAGTAGAGAGTTGATGGATGCATGTCTAGACCAAGAATGGGTTGGAGAGGCAGCTATAAACATCGTTGTCACAGCTATCTATGAGAGGACCACCTACAGGTACGGAGATAGAGGCAGAATAAGATACGTACATATGGAGGTTGGACATGTTGGTCAAAACATATACTTGCAATGTGTAAGCCTTGGGCTTGGATGCGTTGTCATCGGAGCATTCTATGATGAAAAAGTAAAAAAGATACTGGAGGTCGATGAAGAACCTCTTTACGTGATCCCTGTCGGAGTTAAGAAGGGAGGATGGCTGTAGCGATTAAACCATCTATAGAGGTAGGCTTGAGAATATTAGGTATAGCTGTAATCGTATATCTCCTCATTTATGCTTATCCTCGTTTTGGCTCATCCTTGATGGAGATGCCCAACTACACGTTAGTAGAAGAATTTAAGGGGGGAGGTGCGGTCGGGTATAGATACGCATACGTAGGTGCATGGATGATTATTCTCTCCCAGATATACGTGTTCTCGAAGTACATTGTTAAAGGCTTTAAAGCAAGAATAAAGCTTGCGAGATTGCTGGATATGCATTGCATACTAAATATTACAGGCTTCACTCTACTGCTTATACATGCAGGCTTTCCATACGCATTTAGATACTGGGAACCATTCACAAGACTAAACATTTTCGGGGGACTTGAAGGACTAATAGGTATCAGAGGGTTATTAACATGGCTACTCATATCAGCATTCATCTCAGGCATCCTAAGTAGGCATGGAGTTAGTCTCCGGTTAAAAAGAGTCTCAAACAAGATACATTTCTACACAGTATTGTTGACATATGTTTCCGCATCCATCCACATTCTACTATCATTAACTTTTCCAGAAACAAGGTAAAGACTATATTAGACCTCAAACTAAATAAACATGGCTGTGATGAATCAGAGTTACACAGATTAATGAAGAAAAGGCATTTAACTGAGCCGCTCACGAGAATCCATCATCTATAAAGGGATTCCAGAGTATGAGGAAATAGTTAACCTTCACGTTATTCTAGAAAAAGAGAAATAAAGAAGGTTGCTATTTGTCATGCTCCAAGTATGAAGAATGAGATAACGATGCCGTAGATAGCGAGAGCTTCAGCGAAAGCAGAGATAATTATCGCTGTAGTTCTTATCTCAGGTCTTTCAGCGGAGGCCGCGAGACCGGCTGAACCTGCACGTGCAATCGCCCAAGCAGCACTAACAACCGCTAAGGAAAAAGCGATTGCAGCCGCGAATACCTTTGCCATCAAATCTGAGATTAATGCTTCTTGTGCAAGTCGAGGTGTTTCAGCGAACGTAGATGGAAGCAGAATGATGGTCAAAGCGGATAGAGAAGCTAACAACATTATCATTTTTTTCTTCATTTTACATCAGCCTAACTAGAGTTTCTAAGATGGCTCTCATATTTATCTATTCTCATTACATTGATGCAATAACATTAATTACGCACCGTTCAAGATACCTTAAAGTGTAAAATATTGGAAAATAAGCTTAACGGAACCTGATGAAGAAAGCTCTAACATCATTGTTTATCATCCTTATCCCCTGAAATACTTGTTTAGGAATTGAGGTCTAAATTCTCTACCGCTACTAAATCTCATGGCCCATTTCCTATCTTTACATTCAATTTAACGATTTCAAAAAAGATGTTTAACCAGATAAAAGTTTCATAGATTATCTTCTAGATATTGTTACATACATGTTAGTTAACCTTCTGCCCTAGTGGGAAGAAATTTACGCTCACCAAGTATACTTTATCTTGAACTCGAGAGACGAAGTTGAACAATCTCGAGGAACAAAGTTGAGAGTGGACTGCGCGGCGGGCGGGATTTGAACCCGCGTGGCCCAAAGGGCCAGTGGCTTAGCAGGCCACCCCCCTACCTGGCTAGGGAACCGCCGCATCGATCCCCTAATCCTCGAAAGCTTTTATCTAGGCGGTTATGGCCGATGTTACCCGGTGTTTTCAGGAGGGCTATCTTCCGGGGCCTTAAACGCTTTTCCATCCCCCAGGATCATCTTTTCCTCGGGAGTGATAGGAGCGAGTGTGGATTTAAGTTTTTGTCGCGAGTTTCTTAAACTGCATTCCAGGAAGATGCGATTGAACATTTTTTAGCGGCCAATGGATAGAAGGTCTCGCGGGAGGCGCTAAGCGCGATCCTATCTAATCCATAGAGGGCTGAGAAGGCGGTTTTTAAGCATGTTTTCAAGGCTCAGGGATCTGGCCGATCACCCCCCATGACTATTCGGCTTTATCTTTCCGCGGTCTGCACCCTCTGCCCGCCTCATGACATTAAAGTGAGTCGGGCTAAGCTTAAGCGGTTCTTCTCGAAAAAGGCGGCCGTCAAGAAGCTGAAGCCGATACGAAAAACGTCTTAGCCCAAGTTCTCACATCACTGAAGCCTAGTAAGCGATTATTGGTCTGTTTTCTTTAGCGGCTGGCTGCAGAGTTAATGAGGCCATAGGATCGAAGATTAGCGTTCTCAATTTGAGCTTAGATCTGCCGTGAGAATACCGGTGTTCCGGATATGGACGGCCCTAACGTCGAGCAAAGCCCAGAAGATCTTCACATGAATGCGGCGAGATAGCATTTATTTGCTAGTAATAATATCTTGTTCTTCCACCCTTAACAATTTGGGAAAAAAATGAGAAGTGAGGTGGTAGGTTTGGATTTATTTCGGCTTTTTCTTTAGGAAGAGGATCTTTATAGGGGCTATGGAGGTGGTAGCCATACTGGATAAAACTACCATCGAGGAAGCGACCATCATGAATATGGGGGAGACCATGATCTCGGCCAAGAAGAAGAATAGCAAACTAACCATTAGGGCGGAGAATGGATAAACTAGGCTAAGGTTAATTCTCTTACCTCTTTGCTTCATGATCAAGATTACTAGAAGAACGATCGGGCTAACATAAACCAATCCTATCAAGGAGCTTGCAACCAATCCGCTCACTAGAACCGCGAACTCTGGTACAATGAAGAGGGGTTCAGCTAAACGTTTTGAGAGGTCTAGGATCCATATGAGCGGATAGATCGAAAATCTTATGAATCTTCTCAGAAGATCATTCTCGTACTCCGCTTGTGCAACATATGGACTCCAGGAATAGTAAAACGTGTTAAAGACGTTCATGAAGTTCTCGCCAGCAAATGTTTTCATAACAAGGCCGTCTCTAAACTCTCTGAGAGCCTGAACTTGTGGAGCAATCTCAGACCCAAAAGCCGCGGTAGCTATGAGACATTTAATTCCTCCACCCGTTGGCTGCGTCAACGTAACAGTTGAGATCGACGTGGCAGTTTCTTTGACAGTTTGAGTGGAAACCGGTCCGGAAACCGTCATGGTTTGAGTTACGGTAGTTGTTTGGGGAAGGGCTGTCTCCGTTACTGTAGCCGCAGTCTGGGTAACGGTTTCAGTAGTAGTTGACGCTATTGTGGTAGTTATCGTAGTTGTAACTAATTCACTCACAGTTACAGTGGCAGTTACTGTTGATGGAGGTTCGGCGACAGTCGAGGTAATAGTGCTCGTCACAGTATTAGTAACGGTCGTTGTTAAGATATCTAGCTCCGCCCAGTCGAAAGAAGCTGTCCCTCCTGGGAGAACCATCAATCCAACACCTCCATTAGGGCTAAGAGTGCTCGTCACATCTATCACTTTTTTACCTGCAATACTGACCTGTATACTGGACCCTTGAACCCTAACCGATAGGCGGAACCAATCATTAATATTTACATCGCTGGGGAAATCCACGGTCTTTAAGACGGTTTCTGCATACTCTGAAGAAGTCTCAATTACATTAGCTAGGGTCACTTTTTTATTATCTTTATTGATACGTACCTCGTAATGTGTCCAGTATTTTTCTTGAGACCCAGGCATAGCTCTGAAGATTATTCCGCCTCCTCCGCTATCTATCTTAATTCCCACGCTGAAGATGTAATCTTTGGGCCCATCATAACCTGGCGGCCAAGATCTAGAAAATATTCGATAAAAATCTAGGATTGCTTTTGAAGTCCATACCCCCCCACTAGATTGAATCTTGTAGGCTCCGCCAGCAATACTGTATGTGGCAGAGGCTATAGACTCTTGAACCCAGATGCCTGGACCATCCCGCCCCGAATAGGATTTTTCTACATAGTTGTTAAAGTTATCGTAGAATACCAGCTGCTGAGCTTCAACCGCGATTATCGGAATACTTGAAAACAAAAATATCAAGATAATCATTGTAGCAAAGATTTTTTTCTTTAAGTGAGGAAATAATCTCGTTTTTCCACCACCTTTATAGTAATTAAAAGTCTTTTTGAGAGATAATTAAATTTTTCGAGAGGATGTTAAGACCCACTTGAAGAACCCGAACAAGCCGCCAAACCCTCTGGAAGTCTATTTAAAACGAAAGTGTAAGGAGCCGATTTTATTTAGTTTTAGCCAGGCTAGGGGACCGCCGCAACAAACTCATAACATCTTTCTTGGTCTTCTAATTTTCTGTGATTATATTGTTTAGAGGTTGAATTCAACTTTTAGTTTTCTATTTATTGTTTCTGGTTTGAGTCTGTTTAGAAGCAGAAAGCTTATCGTGATTGTTTGGCTTAATCATAGAAGATGAAATTCTCTGGAAAATCATCTAATGTTGTTATGTCTTTTAGGCCTTTACTTCTCTTCTTATCCTCGCATCTTTTTATTAATCGAGGTAGCGAATGTTTATTAACTATTTCTAGCAATGTTTTTAAACAGATATTTCCGATTAATAATAGTGGCTTGAAAGAGGAATTGGATAGCTCTCATCCTAGATTGACTCGGATAATATTGGATGTATTGAAGACGCATGTTCCATCTCTCGTAGAATTCGGATATGAGATTTCTAGAGTTAGGGGTGTTTCTAGAGTAGAAGTAGAGTTAGTCGAGGTTGATGCAGAGACAGACAGTATCAGGTTAATAATTGAGGGTGAAGCAATAAACTATGAGGAACTTGAGAAAACTGTAAGAAAGCTTGGAGCGGCTATTCACAGTGTAGATGGTGTAGTCATAGAAAATACGAAGAAGAGATAAGAAAAATGTTTAAGAGATTTATATCAAGACTGATAGATTCTCTGAGGAGGGTCTTCAGGTATTCAAGGTCAGGAGAGTTATCTAGAAGATACTTTGCGATAAATGCTTTCGAAGGAGCTTTAACAATGTGGGGTATAATACTTGGAATATATGTTTTGGGAAATAGAGATGTATCTCAGATAGTTAGTGGAGGGATTGGCGCCGTCTTGGCCATGGCTATATCCGGCGTAGGCTCAGTATATATTGCTGAATCGGCTGAACAAGAAAGGAGAATAAGAGAGATCGAGGAAGCATTACTGACAAGGATTGATGAGACAGAGATACTGAGAGCTCACAAGAGAGCAGTGATAATGTCAGCGATAGTAAATTCGGCATCTTCAAGTCTATCTGGATTAATCATACTATCACCATACATAGCTGCTGCATCGGGTGTTATTGATGGCGGACTAGCGTTCATGACTTCTATGGTCATCCTCTTCTCAACACTCTTCATAATGGGGGGTTTTCTTGGCAGGATCTCGAAAAGAAACGTAATCTCTGCAGGATTAAAAACGGTAACCGTCGGAGGAGTCATAATGCTACTACTCTACATCATGAATTTACTTAGCTAGATGTTTTAATTCGTCAGGCTTGTATATTCCTTTCTCTGTAACTATGTATGAGACTAGGTCGGGAGGAGTGATGTCAAAGGCTGGGTTTACAGCTTCAATGTTTTTTGGAGCTATCCTAACATTGCCTATATAGAGTACTTCTCTAACATCCCTCTCCTCTATAACTACTTCTTCTATACTATGCTCAAAGTCTATACTTGAGAATGGTGCCGCGACGATAAATGGCACATTATAATATTTTGCCGAGATGGCATGAGTTAATGTTCCAATCTTGTTTATCACGTGGCCCGTCTTAGCAATTATCCTATCGGCTCCAACTATTACCTTCGTAATCTCCCCTCTCTGCATAAGAAATGAAGCCATGTTATCCGTGATTAGTCTAACAGGTATACCTTCTCTAGTAAGCTCCCATGTTGTAAGTTTTGCTCCTTGAAGTCTAGGCCTGGTCTCTGAAGCATATATTTGGATCTTCTTGCCTTGGCTGTATGCTGTCCTTATTATTCCTAGAGCTGTGCCATACCCGACTGTGGCGAGAGCGCCAGCATTACAATGTGTAAGTATTCTGTCTCCATCATCAATAAGCTTCGAGCCGTTCTCTCCAATCTTCCTATTTACTTCAACATCTTCATCAGCTATTCTTATTGCTTCCATCAAGACCTTCTCTCTTAGTTCTTCTCCAGATTGGGTTTCTCTAACAACACTCATTATCCTATCTATTGCCCAGAAGAGGTTTACGGCCGTAGGCCTAGTGGACTTTATTGTTTCAGCAGCTTTCTCCAATCTCTTCATCAATAATTCTCTATTATTTGTTTTCGCATTGACTACTGCTAAGGCTAGACCCATCGCTGCCGCCACGCCTATGGCCGGGGCACCTCTAATCGCCATATCCTTTATTGCCTTAGCCATTTCTTTATAGCTTCTAATTTTTAGATACTTTAGCTTGTGGGGTAGGAGACGCTGATCAATTATGACGACGCCATTCTTATCCCACCAAATCGTTCTAAGCTCCCGCATCATAATCTACCCAATCTATCCATAAAATCTAACAAATAACTTTTACACCCTACAGGTCTCTGAACGATATCACTCAGACGTCATGCACCATGCTACTGGCATCCAAGTTATAGTTCTGCCAACAATAATCTTTCTAATACTCTTGGAAAACAATATAACTCATTAAAGTTCACTATCTCTTCTTCGAGGAAGCTCTAAAGCTTAGTCTGATTAAACTGTTCTATGCTTCTCAGATAATGGATTGTTGATAAGCTTAAGATTAAAGATTTGGATTGTTAGACATATCACATGCACCATACTTGAAGATCGAGGTGCTTGAAAAACTTATAAACTCTTACTTGATATAAGGCATCGGTGTAGCTCAGTATTGTTTAAAGAATTTCTAGAATTGATTATTCATTTTAGAGAATTAGTAAACAAGTATAGAGTTGATTTAGAAAAGAGTGAATCTTTAACACGGTATTGCTTGGTTGATCCTTTCCTTAGGATTTGGGGTTGGGATCCGGAGGATCCTTCCAAGGTTAGACCTGAATTCACAACAGAGATGGGTAGGCCAGATTATGCTTTACTTATTGATGATAAACCTGTAATTTATGTTGGTGTTAAAGCTTTAGGAAAACAAGAGAAGATAGAGCAATACATCAACTACTGCATAACTACTGGTGTACCATACTTTATCACGACAGATGGAGTTAGATGGGAGATATATGACACGCATATTCCTAAACCTCTTCCGGAGAAGAAAATAACGGAGTGGAACATAATAGACGATGATCCTGCTGAGATAATCAGAAGAGCGTTTGTAATTTGGAGAATAAACAAGCAAAGGCTGGAGGCAGGTACTCCATTAACTTTACAGCATAGTAAGACAGTTACAGAAAAAGTTGAAACAGTGGGGACACCACTTGTAAAAGTAGAAGCTAGGCCCGGGAGAAAACCCCTATACACAAGGTTGATCTTTCCGGATGGCAAATTATACAACGTTAAGGATTGGAGAGATATTTTTGTAGCCACAGCATCGTGGCTCATAGATTCTGGAAAAGTTTCAAAACAAGATATGCCTATAAAGCCTGAGAGAAGTAGAATTAGATACATTATGAACGATAAGCCAGTACATAAAGATGGATCCAAATTTAAAGTCCCTAAAAAAGTAGGAGAGTATTATGTGGAGACAAATTTAAGCAGTAGACGTTCAATTAAGTGGGCGATTACGCTACTTAGTAGATTTGGAGTAGATCCTAGCAAGGTATTTCTACAAGAGTAATTAATGGATCATAGTTTAAACATATTAAGAATTCTCCAACTCCTCTATAAGCCCACTTGAAGGGAGGCATTGTGTAGAATGCTCCTGAGATGAAGCCTATTAAAGAGAGAGGAATAATCATCCAACCGACTGTAAATGTAAAGTAGATGGCGATGAGCGTGTATAGTATCCATGCCATAACACCGAGTTTGAATACAGGCTCAGGTTTAAGGAGTGCTGACGGTAATACTCTACTTCCTGCATTAAACGGTGTTACATGCTCAGTAGGGATGTTGACATCTACCCCCGACTTGAAATCATAATATTCGTTAAATATGTATGTTCCAACCATTGCTGAGATGACTCCGATTAACGCTATCGTAAAATTGTATGGATTAAAGTTTCCAGCCTAGTATAATGCAAGGTCAGCTCCTAAGATAATAGGGGTATGCCTGCATTTTCCTCCTCCTATATAAAAGTAATTTTATTCATGACGAAAAATATGGATTCTCTGATGAGCTTTCTAGATTATCTCTTCGAGCTCCGGCTCTACAGACTTATTTTTCTGAATTGATTCAAGTATTGCTTCTGCTATAGCTATTGCTTTGGCGCCGTCTATCTCGTCCGGCACTGGTTTACGTTTATTAATGAGGCAGTCTGTAAAGTATGCTAACTCATTCTTTAATGGTTCTTCGTATTTTAGTATTGGTTCTAGAACTATGTCCGCTCTCTCTATGACGAGCTGCTGTGTTAGAAACTGTATTGTCATTACGCCGCTCGAACCCGTTATATACATTTCTCTTTTCTTCCTCGGCGTAAGCCAATTAGCTTCAATAAACGCAGTTTTATTATCATCTCTAAATGATAGTATTGCTTGTACATGATCTTCCGCAGTACTATGCTTCTGTCTTCCACCTCTCGCATACACTTGCGAAGGATCATACTCGAATATGTATCTAGCAAGGTCTATATCATGTATGGCTGTATCCTTCACCACACCTACGTCACCTATCCTCTCCGGCCACCAGCCTATCCTCCTACTATGAGACATAATGACGTCGCCTATCTCCCCACTTCCTAGAAGCTGTTTCGCTTTCCTCACACTTGGATTAAACCTCTCAATAAATCCCGTCATGATTATCTTCTTACATGATTTAGCGGTATCTATTATCATTAAGCATTCTCTCAGTGTCGAGGCTAGAGGCTTCTCAACAAAGACGTTCACACCCGATTCTAAGCATTTTACAGTTAGTTCGGCATGACTGACTGAAGGAGTACATATTGATACGGCTTCTAGGTTATGTTTTCTGAGCATCTCATCTATACTTGAATAGTAGTTTTCAATATTGTACTTCGTTGCTACCTCCTTGGCTCTTTCATAGTTAATGTCGCAGATTGCTTCAACTTTTACATAGGGTATTTCGGAGAATACCCTTACATGGTTTCTACCCCAGAAGCCTACACCTACGACGCCGACCTCCAATATTTCCGAACACCCGCCTACCCCAAGTTCACATGAATAATTATCGACGGTTACTATTTTTGGTTTATCATGATAACATTTTACGTAACATTATCTTTGTCAATGTGTACCACCCATATATCCATAATGCGATTATGGCTACTCCAACAATGACTCTCAGCAACCCTATTAACAGAGTTCCATCTGCATATTCTATTGCGGGGAACAAGGTATGTGCAAGTATGTATGTTACAATGATGAACCCGATCCAAGCAATCGTTAGGAGCATAATAATAGTCAGAGTATTTCTCAGCAGCGACATTCTTATTCACCTCATGAAGAGAATGCTTGTTAAGACTGCTAGGAAGGCGGAGTATAATGAGAGAATGGAAATCGATCTTACCAAAATATCTTCTCTAACTTTCACCTTTGCTGAAAGCATTCTTACAAGTGTTAAAGGCGCGTGTGGATCGGGGTTAGCTGTGATCCATCCCTCTTCGACTAATATTGGTCGGGAATTATGCTGTTTCGCGGATTTTAGTCCACGCATGGAGAATATTACATGCATCTCGTTCATTATATGTGGCAGGAGAGCGATGATCGCGACGACCTCTATTCTCCAGATTATGGCGGTGGACGCCATTACCGCTCCTATGAATAGGCTTCCGGAATTTCCTGCGAATATCCTTGAAGGATACCTGTTGTAGAGAGCGAAACCCGCTAGTGTCGCCAGCATGACGAGTGATATCATGAGTGGATACTCTAATCCATTAATTATCGAGACGGCTAGAATAGCTGTAAAGAAGGCTATGGATGTGAAGGATACGGATCCGTTCAACACATCTATACTGTTGACAGCATTACAAACCACCGGATAGCTTGCAAGGACAAGTATGGGGTATATCTTAGTCAATCGTGTGACCCCTATGAAGGGCAGAACTGGGCGGGGGTTATAAACAGATAAGGCAAGTATAGGTATGCCTGCAAAGACAAGTAGCAATGGTTTAATCTTTGGATTGACTTCTCCTTTAAGATCTTCTAGAAACCCGATTAAAGCAGCGATTAATGAAGAAATTATCAACGCTAGAACTTCTGTAGAAAAACCTTGAATGATAAGATACATGGTAATACTTGCCATAACACTGATTACTAAAGCCGGTCCGCCGGTCTTAGGTATGATAGGTTTATGGGGCTTATGTATATCTACTCCTGTTAGATTAAGCATTCTTCCAATTCTTATGAATAAGGGTGTAAGAAGTATTATCAGGATGAAGGAAACCGCGCATAAGATTAAGAATGTAATCATTGTCTCCTATGAGCCATAAGTAAGCTTATTTTAAAATATTCCTATTCGAGAATTTCTCGAAGAATAATTCTAGAGATTCTAGCATACCAAAATTTTCTCGTTCATCCATTCTGCTGAGAAGTAATAAATATAATATTGTCTCCCCATAGATAACGAAAAACATTATAGTAAATATTCATACCTCGTAGTGATGATGTTATGGTTTGATATACTTACACCTAAGCAGCTTCTCTATTTTACATCGATAGCTAGGATTCTTCAAAAACATGGATTCCAAGTCTTCTTCACTTCCAGGAGATATGAGCAGCTGGACGCATTAATAGAAGAATCATTTAAAGATTGGGGGATAAAGATTATTGGGAGATTCGGAGGGTATGATTTAAGAGATAAGCTTAGAGTAAGCGTTGAAAGACTTAGATTTTTGTTAGATGCAGTACCAATAGAAGAGATCGACCTCGTGGTGTCAAGCGGCTCTATCGAAGCATCTAGAATCGCTTACGGTCTTAAGAAGCCTCATATCCTTGCCTCAGATTCACCACATTCCCCCGTAAACCCTCTCACAGCGCCTATCTCGAGACGGATCCTGACTCCGTGGATCATAGAAAAAAGTGAGTGGACAAGATATGGTGTTAGACCTAGTCAAGTTAAGAAGTATAGAGTAATCGATCCATACTTCTGGCTGAAAGATTTCCATCCAGATGATACTTTATTGAGAGGTCTCGGTATCAGTGATGAATATGTTTTGGTTAGACTTCCAGAGTCAGCCGCCTCATACTTAATGATTGATGATGCCCAGTATGTGAGTATGCTCAAGAACCTTATAGAAGTTATGAAAAAACATGGTATGAAGACCTTGATCATGGCTAGATACAGAGAGCAGTCTCAAGTAGTAGAGAGATTCCTATCTGATAAAGACGTTATATTGTTGAGTAAGCCTGTTATTGCAAGCCACCTCATCTATTATTCGAAGATATTTATTGGTGGAGGAGGGACGATGACTCAGGAAGCTGCACTCTTAGGGAAACCATCTATAATGGTCTATCCTGGAGAAACGCCGACCGTACTTAGATTCCTATCAAAAACTGGGCTAGTGAAACATTGTAGAAGTTTAGATAAATCTTCGAAGACTCTGAAATATATGTTAAAGAATATTGATGAAGTTTCTGAAGAATTCCTAGAAAAATCTACGAAGCTCTGGAAGATTATGAGAAACCCTGAGGAAAAGATTGTTAAATGGCTGAAAGAAACTTTGCCTACGTAGTAGCCTTCTTTAATGATTCTACATCAGATACGAGTTTATCCAGATACTTGAGAATTTCTTTGTTCTTTTCCTCTACCTGTTTAATGAATAAGGGTTTAGCGATAGATCCGGTCAAGTATCTATGAGTCTGAGTCCATAGATATTCAACGGCTTCTAGGATCAATCGAGATGTGGTGGTCAATGAATCTATCTTCTCAGCTATATCCGGGTATGTTTTCTTCAGGTCTACTGAGTGGCTAGCTATCCTACCAACATATCTAGCAACACTATTTCTAATTTCTAGTATCCTTGGTCTAACATATCCTTTATCAAGTATCTTCTTAGCGTCTATCAATTCTCCGATAGCCTTGCATGTGGCCATTAGTCCGTCGACTTCCTCTAGCAGCTTCTTAGCTGTTTCTTCATACTCTTTTAATGAGGGTTTGAAGATGGTCTTCTGGGAGTACATTATAGTGCCGATTACCAGTACAATTATCGATATTCCCAGAATGTATGGTATAAGAGAGAATAAGCTTGGAACACGTTCAATCACTACGTTGAACTTCTTTGACTCTACGTTTAGTGGTGAGACTATGCCCAGGTAGAATGTTAAGAGCGTTTTCTCAGGATAGATCTTCTTAATTTCTATTGGCTCTAGATCTGAAGAAACGTACTCCATGGATGGTAATACTATACTAACCCTGTAGTCTTGAACACTTAGATTAAATGGTAGATAAGAAGACACGGTCATAGCGTTACCGCTAACCTTGTAAAAGAAGTCTGCAGGCGGCTCGAATCTAATTATTACCGTTTGGCTTTCGCCTATTCTCAGTGTTCTATCGAATGATACTCTAAGCTTACCAGTATTCTCGTCGTAACTATTAGAAAGCTTTTTTAAATAATCTCTAACTTCAAGTAGCCTCGAACCATTTGGTAGATTGAAGTAGAAGCTATCAATAGTTTTTCCATCCCTCAAGCTAAGCTTGACAGTATATTCTGCCTGCCTTGTAGATAGATCCAATGTAAGATACGTGACTGCAGGCTTAACTAAGCTAATCTTCCCTATCTCGAATTCTAGATCAATGTCCAATGCTTGAGTAGTATCCCCAGAGATCTCCCCGTAAGCTTCCGTGGACTTCTCCGCGACTTTCACCGTTTTCGGTGAGATTTTCGTGATATTGGATTCTTCGGGTAGAACGATCTTGACATTAACTTTCTCGAGATTCTCTCTCGTTAAAGGATTTGCTGGAAACCGGATCTTGAATGTTTCTTCACCGCTTCTGTCTGGCAGGTCCCCGAAGATCGATATCAACCTTATACTTGTAGATGGAGAAACAGAAGTTATCTTAAGCCAGAACACCTGATCCTCTACTTTAAGTTCTATACTTCCATCGGGTGAATAGTAGTCTACTAGGTTTACTAGATACACTCTAGGGAAACCGACTTCGATATACCCGTTCTTTACTGGGATCTTATCAACAACGTACACGAATCCATACTTGTCAACCTCGATTAACCTCTCTACTACTTCTTCACCCATAACGCCACAGTAGAAAGCAGAGAACAATGATATGACCAAAATCATGATGAGAAGCAAAGTCTTCTTCAATCTCATTCTCTGTAACCATTCACCAATCATTATTTAAAGATTTTAGAGTCGACCCAAACAGAAGGAAGACAGGATAACTTGTATCACCAATCGATGACTATACTGATTAGATGTCGTGAAATAAAATCAGGACATTTACTTTATGTTTTCATCCGATACATTAGGAGCTTCATTGTTAGCTTCCGAGCTTCAATGTAGCCGTCAGAGCCATAACCTTATGACCATCACTCAGTAAACCTATTATCCTGGAGAATACGTTGCTTGCAGCATGATGCACCTCATCTAGGATTATAAGCTTGAACCTATCTAGAAGCTCTGGATGATGCATCGCTACGATATTGTATATCGATACAGTGGTCGTGGAGAGCCTCTTGATATAGCCATAGTATGGCGTTGCAACTATATTGAACTTCTCTCTAAGTCTCTCAACCCGCATCTTAAGTAATCTCTCCGTAGGGCATATTATTAGTGTAGGCTCCTTCAACCTGCTTATAGCGTAGCCACCTATTATCGTCTTCCCAGTACCCGTGGGTGCTATGACTACGCCTCTGAAACCTGCTTTAACCCAGTTGTTGAAGGCCTCTAGCTGGAAAGGCTTTAAGATAATGCCTCCTTCCACCCCCGTCTAAATCTCCATAATCGTTGAAGAAGTCATCCAACCTCAAGGATTAAGCCCCCTCAATCGAAGATGGCTTTGATAAGAACCCTAAGACCCTCTTAACCCCAATCATTCCAGCCATAATCTATAGCCTAGCATATATCAGTCTTCATGGCCTAACGGTTTAGGCTAGGGTTCTATGAATCTAGCTCTCTCAGCCCACCAACCACCCTCCTCCTATGCTTCTTCTCAAACCTCTTCTCAGTACTTTTTTATAACGTTAGGGGTGTTATGATGACGATAGTCAGCTATAGTATTGAGGGTAGGAGAGATTATGGCTTCGTTATAGATAAATCAGAACTTATTCCAAGATACTTTGTTGAAGATATCTTAAAAGAAAGGTTGCCGAGAGATTTAAAGAGATTCCTAGTAGATAGCGAATTGGTAGATCTAGTTAAAGCATCTCCAGAAAGTGTGAGAGTAGAGACAATTCCTCTTTCTTCAGTACATCTAGAACCTCCAATAAAGAATCCTGGAAAGATTGTGCGCATGGCTTTAAACTATATAGACCACGTAGAAGAACTAGGAGCATCTCCTCCAGAAGAGATAGTTTTCTTCTTGAAACCTTCTACATCTCTTGTTGGGCCTATGGATCCTATAGTTAAACCGAAAATTGTTAAGAAACTTGACTATGAAGGAGAGCTAGCAGTGGTTATCGGTATTAAGGCGAAGGATTTAGAACCTGATGAAGCATACTTCCACGTTTTCGGGTACACGGTACTCAACGATGTTACTGCAAGAGATTTCCAGTTTAGAGATGGTTTATGGCGTGGCTGGACTATGAGTAAATGCTTCGATACATTTGCACCTCTGGGGCCATGGATAGTATCGAGAGATGAAATAGAAGATCCTCACAATCTTAGAATAATAACTAAAGTGAACAAAGAGATTAGACAAAACTCAAACACGTCGAGAATGATTTTCAAGATACCTGAAATAATATCATACGTAAGCCAGATAATGACTCTAGAACCGGGAGATATAATAGCTACAGGCACTCCAGCGGGAGTAGGACATGTAAGAGAAGAATGGCTTCTAAAAGAAGGAGATATAGTAGAAGTCTGGATAGAAAACATCAAAGCTATAAGAAACCAAGTATTGAAAACAGACTAAAAATAAGCTTACATAATCTTACCCTCACCATAAAATCTATTCTCGGAGGATTCATACTCTTAGTTTCTAGAAAATCAGATAGATAAATGTTTATTAGAGAAGGTTTATGATATGCATTGTTTAGAGGTTGTGTTATGGAGAAGTATGATGTTATTGTTGTTGGTGCTGGTCCCGCTGGAGTTGCTGCAGCCAAGGCTTCTGGTAAGACTGGTGCTAAGACGCTGCTTATAGAGAAGGCTCCAACTATAATGGCGAATAAACCATGTGGTCAGGCAACCAGCCAAGAAACATTAAAAACAGCTGAAGTCAAACCTGAGCCAGATATTGTTTTGAATAAAGCTTATGCGATAGTTTATGCACCGAACATGAATTATGTTAAGATAGATAGGATAGGTTCTTGATAGATAAGTCTAGGTTTCTGCAGGAGATTGCAGCTCAGGCTGCAGAGTATGGTGTTGAGATACATGTTAGAGAAGAATTCATAGACATGAAGATAGCTGATAGAGATGTGGTTGCCAAGACTAGTAGAGAAGAATATGAAGCAGGTGTTGTGATAGGTGCAGATGGATATAACTCTAGGGAGTGCTCTAAAAACAATTCTATTTAGAAAAAGTAAAGTAATCTATCTTCAGCTTTTGACAGTATACAGATCACTTAGAAGGAACCTTTAGTGGACAGCTCAGCTGAGAATCTTTACCTTAATGACTTAAGTAGAATTCATTCAACTACGCTACTAAGGCTTTAGCTATGATTGATAATGTGTATAGTATATCCGCGGTTCTGCATGCTCCAGCATTAAATCTAAGAGCTTCGATTAGATCTTTTAATTCTTTAGCATTTTTAAGTTTTAAAGCTACCCATGGTAGCACTACTACTGGCGTTAGCGTTATCAAGGATATACAAGGAAGAATCTCCTTAATGACTTGTAAAACTATCAAAGCTACTAGTACACAGATTATTAAAGCATAACCTAGCCAAGCTCTACCCCCCAGTATAGAAGGGATCGTCCTCCTACCTACGGTCTTATCACCTTCTACATCTGGTATAAAATTAGCGTAGAGTATTAGTACTGAGACTAGACCATAAACGGATCCCACTATTACAGCTTCAGGCTGTAGTGAAGAATGCACAGCATACATACCACCCAGAAATACTAAAATGCCTTTAACTAACACCATAAGTTCTCCAAGACCAATCCTAACCCATAGAGTATTATACGTTAGTATTATGAGAGCACCGGTGAACGCTAAAATTAGAATTAAGATTCCTCTGAGTAACGTAATAATTAAGCCTATGATGGATGCTGCTGTTAATAATGCTAACGCTAATAGTAATGCTCTTTCAGGCTTCAGTAATCCGTTTACAAGAAGTTTAGTTCCACCACTGAAAGGTGTACGTGGCGTTATTTTATCTAAGCCATTTCTATAATCTAAGTAGTCGTTTAAGACGTTTACGCTGAAGTGAGCTAATGTTACGCCGACGATTACTAAGGCTAGAATAATGTAACTGTATCCTATCGGCAACCCTAAGTAGAATGCTCCTCCTAGCGCTGCCAATACTGTAGATAATACCGTCTTAGGTCTTAAGAGTCTCCAGTAAAGGTTTAGCTTAGCTAATACCATATTCTCTCCACCTTGAATCTACGAGTTTAGTGATTTCAGGATCAGGCTCTACTTCTTGAGGCCAATCTCTTCCATAGTTTTCTATCTTCATCTTTCTAGTAG
>JALNKM010000019.1 GCA_023268155.1 Candidatus Geocrenenecus huangii | reverse complement strand
TTTCAGGCACGTCTCAAGGGGGCTCCAGCAACCAGCAGGTTTCCAGGCTTCGGAGACCCTAGGTTAATGTGTGAGCGTCAAGTAAAAAATAAGGGATGTTGGGGTGGTGTGTCCTTAGTATTTTTGTTATATTGGGCAGCTGCTCCATCCACAGTCCATGCATGTGATACATCTTCCCTGTCTGACCAGGTTTCTGGATCCGCATTCAGGACATCTATCTATTCTTCCCATCAACATCACTTCTTATCGGGTTGTAGTTTAATGGGTTCTTGATCCATTTCGGGCATTCTCCACTATTCCTACATATCCCCACTGTTCTCAGCTTCTCACATGATGGCGGTTTGTATTTTATCCTTGAGCCTCTCATTCCAGCTATATGCTCTATCTGATACCTTGCTATCTTCTCATCGTAGTCAGCTCTATTCTTGAACAACTCTAATACTTCTTCTACGCTCTTACCAATGTTTATCATGTATGATGCTATCGTGAAGTTTTCTAGATGGCTTACATCATCACCTATAGAAAGCTTCTCCATTATACTCTTTATACACGGCGGGATATCCTTGATGCTCTGAACACTGTCTGAGACACCTTTAACCTTCATAACCTCTTCATAGATCCTTTGCTTAACATTCTCAGCATATCTCCTGATATCTTCTGGAACATCTCTTGGATTTATGTTCATTATCTTGTTCAGTATTATCTGCTGGTATATGCTTCTAATCAGCCTTATGACTTCAGCTCTATTCAGAAACACGTATCCTCTATGAACAGTCTTGTTCACCATCTTCCATCTAGGTTCTGATAGTAGTGGTTTGGCAGCCTTCAAGTAGTCTATGAAGTACATCTTATACTCTCCATGTTCATCTGTCTTCTCTATCCTGTATCCTAGATGATCGTTTATCCTCTCAACCAGTAGGTTGAATACTTGTATTGAATCTACGTACAGCTCCTTCTCCATTCGCAATGCTTCTGCCAATGCGACTCTGCTCTTAAGCCATGGGCTGGGCATTAAAGCTGTTATCACATACATCAACGGCTTGCTCAGTATCTCTACTACTGGATTGTCTAGTTTTGTACTTATTATCCCATGTCTTATAGCTTCGATTATCGATGTTAATGCTCTCTGATATGCTTCCCTAGGAATCTTATCTATAGTGAATGTGGATGCTATTTTCTTGGACTCTTCAAGTATTGCTGGATATTTTGCGATCAGTCTTAAACTGATCACGGGCTTCTCTTCCACAACCTCTACTTCTTGAATACTTTCTACTTTCTGAACCTCAGCTTCAGCTTCTTCTAATTCTTTAGGCTCCTCGAACCCGAACTCTGCTTGAAGCTCTCTTATAAGCTTCAGTCTCAGCTCTTCAGGTAATTCTCTTGCTTGAGATACTAGGTAGCTATATAGTTCGCTGAAGTACTGTTCTTCTGAGAATTCTTCTCCAACGCCCCACTTATACATTGGATACGCTTTCTTAAGTTCTCTCAATATTTCATCGTATTCGAAGTCCGGTCTATAATGTTCAGCCCAGTCTATTCTGAACGGGTCTGCCGTAGGATTCAGCTCACAGAAACGTTTAACAACATTCTTTATTACTATGTAGTTTGCTAGATTGCCCCACCTATCCTTTACCGATTCATATATCTTCCTAACTGTTTCTTCAGACATTCTCATCAACCTCCATTATTATCGGCATATCTCTCAGATTTATTGAAGAAACTATCCTCTCCTGGAACCATCTTGGAAGAAGTCTGTAGAGTACTCTATATCTATCGTCTACCATGAATACTAATGCTCTGTCCTGCGGCCCTCTTATCGCTCTTCCAGATGCTTGGATTGCTGACCATACTGCTGGAAGTATCTGACCATATATCCTAGCCTTCTTCTCATCCTTCAATAATTCTCCAAGCCTCTTAAGCAATGCGGTCTGCTTGACTGTCGGCGGGCTGAACGGTACTCCAAGACATATTACTAGATTTGCCGACAGGTCTACTCCTTCAGATAGTCTTCCATTGAATACGCTTGCCAGCACTCCTCCTCCTTCTTCAAACCTCTCAGCTATGCCTTCAACTTCTTCCTGCTCTATTCCAGGCTCCTCAAACATTATCTTCTCCTTCCCATCAATCTTCTTTATCGTTGCTTGCAATAGTTCATGGCTTGGAAAGAATATCAACGTCTTCTTCCCAGATTTTAATGCAAGCTTCGTTATCCAAGCCATATCATCCATCAATGTTTCATCCCGCCTCTCGAACTTCGTAGTCAATCCCTTGACTATGTATGATCTGAGGTTGTCTCCGAAAGGCCATCCGCTTCTAAGCAGAACAGCTTCAACACCTATGAAAGACTCTAATAGTTCTCCACTTATAGTTGCACTCATAGTTATAACTGAATTCCATCCATCATAGATTGTCTTAAGATAATCTATCGGGTCTACTGGTGCCTCCAGCCTAATGCTCCTGCCTTCCCTCACCAGTATAGGCTTCCTGCCGTTCAACGCTATCTTGAAGTCTGCTAGAGATAGTACATAGCTTGCTGGAACATAGTTCTCCTTAAGCTTCATCTCCTGTATCTCATCTCCAGCTAATGCAAGCTCATCAGCATCTGGTAGAATATCTTCAACCTCCACTTCTCCATCACTCTGAAGCATCGACCTATAATGCTCTACAGCGTTCTCGATCTCCTCAGATAGCTCGTTGAACCCATACTTCCTAGCCTCTCTAGAAGCCTTCTCAACAGTCCTAATGCTTATAGAGTCCTTCACCATAGATAATGCATTTTTGATTATGTGTTGTCCCTCATCTAATACAAGTATAGTGTTCTCCCTCCTAGCCCTCCACTTCGATAGAAGCCATGCTATACTGTTCAATTGCATGTGTGTTGCTACTGCAGATCTTACAGCCGTCATAGATGCTATCAGGCAGTCGTGTGGGCATGCTGGAAACCTCTTAGCAACATTCTTAACCTCTCCTACAGTCAATGGTGGATTCAATGCTCTAGGCATCCCTGGCCAGTATGGACATCTTCCAGCCCTCCTAACAGCTCTACAAGTACTATTGAATCTTCTTAGATCTGTCTTAGATACAGCTTCATGTAAGCATACCATTCTACGTCCATATATCGGTAAACTTCTAGTCTCTTTCGATACGTGAGCTACCTGGCTTCCAGTCCTAGTAAGCCATAGAACCTTGAGATTCTTCTCCACAGCATACGATATTGCTGCAGAGAATACTGATGAAGTCTATTCGGGCTTAGAGGGGGCTACACATAACTCCAGTCTAGAACTGGAGATCAACCCCCTCTAAGGAGGAGGGCTGGTCTTCGTAAACCCCCTCTAAGCTTTCCGAGACCCGTAGGACATTCAACAACTATGTTCTTCGAGCCTTCTTTCAGGAATCTATATACGTTGTTGGCTAGGTCTGCTTGATATTTTCTGAGTGTTGGGTGTGGGAAGTATTCTTGGACTTCTTTGATTAATCTCTCATCTGGCTTAAGCTCTACAACCTTCATCTATATCACTCCCAGAAATCTGAGAAGCATTGGAATAATTATCGAAACCCATATGCCTATCGATATACCCATGAACCATCTAAGATCATTCTTAAGATCATCTATTCTCTTGTTTAATGAATCGCTTAAATCATCTATCCTCTTACTCAATGAATTGTTTACATCGTCTATTCTTTTATTCATATCGTCCATTCTCCTGCTTAGCGAATCGTTTATATTGTCTATTCTTTTGCTTAATTCTTCTAGTCTTCCTTCTACCCTCGCCAGCCTCTCTTCTATTCCTGTAAGCCTCTGCTCAAGCAGTGTTACTCTCTGGTCTAATGCCAAGAACTGTTCTAATGTTACATATGCTGGGTTTTTAATATCTTTTTCCATGATCATCCACCTCCAAGAATCTTCTCAGGGTCTATCGCCTTCTTCGGGATCTTGCTACCGCTCCTAAGGAGCTTCCCGCATATTGGACATCTATAGAGATTCTCTAAATTCTTCGTAAAATAGTATCCGCAATTGTAGCAGTATTTCCACTCCATAGCGGTGCCTAGACCCATCTTCATACCATACTTCTCTAAAAGTTTTGGGAATGCTGATACCAGCTTCTTGTATTCTTCAGCTTTAACTCTTATCTTGTAGTCACCCATCTCTATCAAGCCTCCTATTAATGAACTCGTCTAGCGATGACTGGTATGCTCTCCTATCTTCAGATGCTTCTTCATGCTTCTTCCTCAATCTCCTTACATCTATCCTTCCACCAACTTCTACAGATCCACCTATCTTCTCAGCATGCTTGTCTAGGCTTACTGCTATCGTGTAGATTATTCTTGCTACTGATTCATAGCTATCTACGATCTTTGATTCATCTAGTGTATCATAGTATTCTGCTTCATCTCCTACGAAGAAGCTCCACCAATCGCCCTCCCTCTCCAGGAACTTCAGTAGACGGCATATCCATTTATGGAACTGTGTGTTTGGTTTAACTTCATCTACAGTGAATGCCTGCGTCTTAGTGAAGTTATCGCATATATAGTATTCTCCGATCCTGTAGAAAGCCATCGTGAACGGCTCGGCAGTAGGTATAGATACTTCGACGCCTTCATAAATTGTAGGCTTCCCAGACCTGGAGAGTATCCATGGAGTCGCATATGTAAAGTATCCAGGTTCTGGATAGTCTATTGCAATCCATGGCCATGGAGGTTCGTCTGGAACATCTGTCAAAACCTCTTCTCTATAACCTCTCCACACCTCCCTCAAATATTCTTTAGCATACTCTGGGCTTCTCAGCTTCAATGGTAGTGTGAACGGCGAGTAGCTTACATACGCTTTCTCAGATATCTCTCTAACAGTGTATCCTGATTCTTCAGCCAGCTTCTTCGCTGTAAGTATCGACAGTACAACGGTTTTATAGTCTCGCGTTATTAATGTATAATGTATCGTTATACCCATCTAGACACCTCCATGATGTATCCTATAGTGTTCTCTCAGAGCATCTTCGCTTGGAAGCATTAGTCCACAGATGTTGCAGAACAATCCCTGCCATGTCTTGTACACCTCTCCTATACCGTGTACATAGATCTTCTCTTTAGTTGATGTCAGCTCTGGATGTGTTTCTATGAAATGCTTTACAGCATCGCCCAATCTCTTGAATTCTTCTCTACATCTCGGGCAATTCCATGAACCATTTTTGGATACGAACCACGTAGATATTTCATTTACCCATGCAGTTTTCTCTTCTTCTATCGCTGGATACCTTCCTCTTACAAGCCTCCTTCCATAGACCATTGCAGGCCTATTCTTCATATATAATTGCTCATGTTTTGATAGGCAGTCGCTACACATCGGTATAGATATCATCTGGTTCGGTGAGGCTCCTCCAGTATAGTATCTGCCGATAGCTTCTCTTCCACAGAATTCGCAAACCTCTCTAGAAGCTTCTCTAGATTCAATTCTGCTTGGAGCCTCTGGCATGCCACATGGCTTCGACACTAGCTTCTCCACTTCATTTAGGGGGACGGCTAGACCACATCTAGCACATCTGAGCGTGGTGTAGACTCCTTCTCCCTCAACCTCTTCGACTTCATGTTCTCCAATTTTGTAAGTACTGACTTCTCTTGTCGGAGACGCCTCCAGTTTTTCTTCTTCAGCTTCCTCCACTTTCAGTTCCTCTCTTGATTCTTCAGTTTCCACTCTAAGCTCCTGTGGTCTACCGGGTCTCAGACCAATGAAGATTAGAATTGAATAATTTTCTGCTGGATCCCCCAGCAGGGGTTGTCTGGACCTCTCGGCTCCACAGGAGCTTCCTCAACTTTCAGCTCTTCCTCCTTCTTTAATTCTCCAACTTCCTCTGGCTTGATTTCTGCTGGTCTGCCCGATGGAGCGGTAAGCCTGGGCGTTCAGTTAGGTGTTTGGGGCGCTCCAACCACCTACACCATCCCGCCAAACACAGCTGTAATTATCAGAAAGTATGTAAGCAATAAAGGGTATCGAACATACTATGTCTACAGGGTTATAGATGGGGAGCTGATTACTATTCTTGAAGAGAAGAATAGTTTTGAAATAGGAGAAGCTCCATTAACAGAGCTGGAGAGAAAAGCGGTTGAATGGTTTAGGGAAATGTTGTTTAGGGAGATGTTAGAAGGTCAAGAGGTATGGGTGGAGAAGGGAGTAGAAGAAGGAGGAAGACTTTAAAATCTATTGTTCAATCTATTGTTGGAAAATACTTTACGATTACCAATGTATATCTTGATGAAGGGATATTAACTTTCGAGGTTTATGATTCAGAGATTAAGGAGAAGTTCAAGAAGATGTATGGAGAGCTTAGAGAGATGGATTTGATACCAACGGCTACAAGGGAGGATGGAAGGATTGTTATAAGAGTTTATCCAAGACCTGGAATGGCTTACCCTATCCCGAGTTCTAGAATTCTACCGATAATACTTTTCTTTGCAACTCTCTCAACGATACTCATAGATGGTTATCTTAGATCTTCAACAAGAATGTATGAAGTAATAACTGGGAGAACTGGTTTAATAGACAAGATACTGGATGGATTAATATTCGCCATAGCTCTGATCGCCATCATAGGTATACATGAGATAGGTCATAAAGTTTCTGCAAAATTAGATTACATAGAATCTAGTCCACCATACTTCATTCCAGGAATACCGACCATGATCCCAACCTTCGGAGCAATAATATTCCAGAAAAGCCCTATAGTAAATAGAGATGATATGTTCGATATAGGTGTAAGCGGACCAATAGCTGGTTTCCTAGTAAGTATAGGTGTACTCATACTAGCTTTCACGACGGCCAACTGGGTTTCCCCAGAAGAATATGAAATCATTGTTCAAACAATAGAGAAGGAGGGCGGTGTCCTCCTACCATCACCATTAATATTCTATCTTATTAGACCTCTCTTTGGGAGGCCTGATATGATTCCAGTATTTACGACTGTTGGTTCTGCTGCACGGCTTGGAATACTTG
>JALNKM010000018.1 GCA_023268155.1 Candidatus Geocrenenecus huangii | reverse complement strand
CTCAAACATCTTCGAGAGGGGCTTAACCTGATCCTCCGAAAGACTTCTAACATCCAGAATGGGCATATCCCTGGCGATATTTACCTCCAGGGCAATTATCCCCCCACCACTCCTCCTACCTCCAGTCTCTACATAGTATTGTGTGAAGGATGAGTTCAGGTATGCTAGCAAAGCATTTAGCTGCTCCCTTGTCAGGCTCACTTTGGGTATCAATGCTATCAAGGCATGATACAACGCTACTGGGAAGTCGCACCTGATGAATCTAGTCTTATACCGCGCTTGGTAAATGGCGAATATGGGCGCCGGCTCAACTCCTCCGAGGTCGTACCATCCATAAAACTCCCTCGAGGCCTCTCTTACTTTCGCGGACTCGGTCTCGCTCGCGAACCTCCCACCACCCCTAGTCTCCCTAATCCTCGTGATGCATTTATCGGCTAGAGGTATCCTGTGGCCCCTATTACAGGTGAAATACTCTCCCCTTCCCCTTCTCAGCTCGCCGTGGCATAATGGGCATACCGGCTCACCCCACTCCACATACCTCTTGATCTTGCTCGGAAGCCGGCTTCTGGGCTTATGGCATATGAACGTGTAGCAATCCTTGCCCTCGCGGTGAAGCCTTCTCTAATCATCCTCGGTGAACGTGAAGTACGCGGCTTCCCTGGCGCTCGTGATCGCAGGGTAGATTATAGCGTCTTCCAGCGATCTGTTCGGAACTAGGATCGGGAGATATAGAAATAAACATCGTAAAAAGAAACCTACTCATTGAAGAAACGAGAAGTGAGTTGATGAAAATACTCAATGAAGAAATTCTAGGAGAAGTCTATGTGAGATCAAGTTGGAAGAAATATGAACACAGCTATAAGAACTTCGAAGTAACAATAATAGTAAATGAATATGAATTAGATCTCGAGAAATGTTCAGAGAAATTAGGCAAGCCTTTCCCAATAATCCATGAAGAAGCAATCAGACTGAAAGATTGTAAAGAGAATTTTAGAATAATCAAAATGAATGGCAAAATATTTCTAACCAAGTTCATTGTTGAAGTTGAGATTAGAGAAAAACAAGCTAACCAAGTTGTTAATAATGTTGAAGAGGCTCAAGAAAGAATCAAGCAGGAGATAATAAAGAGAATGAAAAAACTTGAAAAACCATATCCAGCAGAAGAAGTAAAAAAGATTATAGAAAATGTTATAAAAGTAGAGAAAATATAAACACAATCATGTTCTTTACGCCTCAAGCATGTGCGTCTTTTCGGATTGTATCTGGGTACAGTGTTAATGGAGACGTGGACACTGCATTAAAGTGAATTATATAACCAGCTCATTTTCGTCCTAATACCTGCTCTATGAAGTCTATAGTGCCTTGTAGAAGGAATCGAATTCCTTACTCAGCAGATGATAAAGGATGATAGGAGTGCTTAAAGATAGTATGTCATAACTGCATCAAGGCTAGGAAAGTATGAATTTATGGAAACCTTTACTTGGAAAAGATATGCAAATTATGTATTAATGTTTATCCGAGAAATATTCAGTAATTTCAAGAGTTTAACTTCACGAGCTTGTAATCTCCTTCTTTGATTCTTCTTATGCCTCCTCTGAAGACGTATGCAGGCAGCCTTCTTCTTAATAGTGGGACTTCAAAACTTAACCAAGAAGCTCTGAAGAGCACACATTCCCTTGAAGAAATCTTAACTTAAAACATCCTAGACTTGATATTATATCAACTACTATAATATTAATTTAATTTTAACTGTGAGTTCAAATATGTAGGGGGAGAAGCATGCATAATCAGCTGGTTGAATTTGAGGGGTCCGTGTCTCTAGAGGGGCCTCTACTTGAATCTATATATGCAGCCTATCTAATGAGAATGGGCCGTGAATTAGTTAAAGCTATAGAAACGAGAGGTGTCCAACACGATATCCTAGAAACAACCCATGATGGCTTCATCTTCTACGAATGCACGGGCCAGGAGGTAATAAAGGAGAATAAGATTCACAGGTTCTTAGACGATATCCTTAGACTAGATGAGGTTCTTAGAGAATCTTATGGTAAGGGATTAGTTAAGGCTGTTTTCGTAGCAGCGGTTGCTGACGATGCTTGGCAGGAATCTGCAAAGGAAGCTATGGAATATGTAAGAAGCAAGGCAGAGCAAAGAGTCGGCTGTAAGGTTGAGGTTATAAGTGGGCTGAATTTATTGAAAGAGCTCATATCGTCAGGAGTGTTGGGAATAAGACTATACCAAAACAAGATCTACCTGACGGGACCTGA
Source organism: Candidatus Geocrenenecus huangii (assembly GCA_023268155.1). Classification (GTDB taxonomy): domain Archaea; phylum Thermoproteota; class Nitrososphaeria_A; order Caldarchaeales; family Wolframiiraptoraceae; genus Geocrenenecus; species Geocrenenecus huangii. The sequence continues at coordinate 5,084 of JALNKM010000018.1, read as the reverse complement.
GGATTACGGGATAAGATATGATCCGGAGAGGAGAGAGTTCCGCATCATGACAGCACCAATAGATATAGCTCGATTTAGGGAAACGCCGTTTTCTCTTCTTCCATCACATTACTGGGAAAGCTATTATCGTGAGCTATTCAGAGAGATGATGGAGAGGAAGAAGGAGGAATGGTCTAATGAATTCAACATATTCTCATACGCTTTTTATGATGGGCTGAGACTCAGCAGGACGGAACAGTTGGTAGCTCTCTATAAAATGTATGTAGATTCGTACATGAAAGCGAAGTGTGAAGAATTCGGAGACTCATATTTATTTGAAGTTTTTTGGTCGAGGAAGCATATGTATTATCGTATACATGTTTTCTCCGCAGACTCAAAGATAGATAGGAATAAGACTAAGGAAATGAGAGGTAAGGCTGTGAGGCTTATGGATGAAATTAAAAGCAGGAAAGGTGTGGCGGAAAAATTCTCTATCGAGTTTCATACTTTAACTGAGGATTGGTCTTCTGTAGCATGGGGTGAGGTTCATGAAGTTCCGGATAAGCTTAAGGACGAGATATACACTATTGGTGTGGAGAGAGGAAATGACTTGATCATAAGATTGCTCAACTCCGGCGTTCTGGGATTCAGGTTTAAGACTAGGAACCAGATAACTTTATCCGGTCTTGGAGTGGATGCCGTTAGAAGTAGATATGGAAATATAGAGATATGTCCCGGAAAAGTAGTATAGCAGTGATAGCTGTCGTAGAACTTGAAAAATTAATTCTAGAATATCAAAAATGCTAGAAAGCTAAAAGAAATTTGTGAAAAAGGATTTGGACTGAAAGGAGTTAATAGAGAATCAATAATCCTAGCGGTCTCTTTAGATCTAGATGTTGCAAGTGTAACAAGTTTTGCAGGGTGGGATTATAGCTTAAATACATAGGCGGAGATGGTGTCCAAGTAAGCATTCTTAACCACCTCCATCCTTCATGTCCTGGTAGTATAGAGTGAACAGGTTTAGGAATAAATTCAGATTGGTTATTCTCCGTATATAGTTTCCTGCGCTTAGCTTATTATGGAATGCAATAGTTCTTTCTTTTAGATATCTGAAGAATCCCTTAATTCCATTTCTACTTCCGAACATTTGAAGCTCATCTATACCCTAGAAAACTTCTTACAACTAACATGAAACATATACTTGAGAACAGCTAAAACCTTAACATCCCTATTTTTTACTATGCTTAGAACATTCTAAGATAAGAGATACAATATCCATGAAGATAACAAAATAGACCCACTTAAATACCCTACCTTATTTAGACACCATCCATATAGTAGCCGAAAAACTAAAATAACACACTCCTTTTCTTTTTGTGAGAGCGAGTTTTTGTGAGAGCGAGCATAGACACTTAGTGAGCAATCCCCCCGAGCGAGCAATCTTGAGCAGTAAACAAGAAATTCTAGTGAACAAAAGGAAGAAGTAGTTGAAGCAATTCTCAAGCTTCTTAAGGTGAAATAGGTGTATCTCACCTAGGGGGATACACCTATTTCTTATACCAGATTCTTCAGAGAAGTTTTGCAGTGTTTCCTAGGATGCTCTAATCGAGATCGTATCTCCCCATAGCCAGTTGTTGCAACGGATAACTGAGATTATTATTCCTCCTATTGCTCGGTGAACTCTACATCGCTATAATAAATTCTTCATCAATGAGGGCCGTTCTGTCTCCTCCCACTTCAGATATAATTTTTTAGGTGTTTAACTGAAAAACAGCTTTTAACGTAAAAGTCTACCCCATAATAGGAACTTGAAGAGGCTGAGAATCGTAATTCTGTGGAATGTTGCTTAAGATTTCAGATCTAGCATGACGATCATTCGAGTATGGTCGTACATACCTTTCCACGGCTGATAAAGCGCTAAGTCGTCAGAACTAAAACTAGCTATCCACTCTAAGTGTTGTCGGAATTTTTGGTTATATTGCATATGATTGAGGGCTTCTCCATAATTCTGATTCTTTAAGGCGTAATAGATATTATAGGTATTCCAGGCCATGAAACCAAGTTGCATCTTTATGTAGTCCCATTGTGGTGGGTAGATAGGTGTTCCGAATCCAGCCGAGTATTGTGTATATGGGTAGCCTACAGTTTCATAAAATTCTTTTAGTTGTTGGCGAAGCCTGTGCCGGTCTTCTAAGCTTAGACTGCTAGGCCCGATGCAATCCGGGACATCTTCAGGCCACTCTCTTATGCAGGGATATATGCGGAAAGGCCAATCGGCTGTCATTGCTCCTTTTTCAGCCGCATTACTAGTATCAATTAATGCTTTTTCCCATGCTTCGATGACATTTGAGAGTCCACTGACACCAAAGACCGAGTATCCAACTAGGTCAATCACGTAGTATAGAGACATCTTAGCTAAGCTTTCAAGCTCTGGCTTACCACCGATATAACCTAATATATCTGCAATGAACTGAGCACCTGGATTAGTCCATAGTTGAGCCGCCTTTTTATATGCAGAATACATTTCCTCAGCCCACTTAGTAGTGTAGAGTCCTAACAAGATTTGAACTCTAACCCGGTCTCCGTTGCAGGGCCAACCAAATAATGGTACGCATCCTATATCCTCTGTTTTCACAACTATTCTATATGTACTCTTCGGCTCTACCACAAGTTCATAGATGATAGGATCTCCGGGCGGATCGATGCGAGATACTTCAGGGTTTAGAGTTGTTATCTGTTGACCATCTCGGTAGACTGTTATGCTATACTTATTTCGTATAAATGCTCCAAGAAGGAAGAGTCTATCTACTGCCTCAACCTTTATTATAAGAGCTCTACCCGCGCCAGATATCGAAAAAGATCTTTGAGTACCCTTAGGTATGCTCTCCTCCTCCTCTATATACCTAAACTCGTATTGTGGAGATGGCTTGCTAACTGTAGTAGTTACGGTTACAGTAGTATAAACTGTTTTTGTGGTAGTTGTCGAAAGTGTTTCGATGCAGTATGAGGTGGTGGTGACTCTAGTATGGACATATGATTTACTGGTAGTTATAGAGTATGACGTGATCTTTGTTGGAATTACTTGGGTTATCGTAGAGGTGACCGTGAATACTGGCATGCTTACTGTGCTCGTAATGGTGGTTGTCAGAGTCTTAGTTGACGTAATAGTCGAGGTAACCAATACAGTTTCACCTGATCCAGCATAATTGCTGGCCTGATACGATGGTATAAGCATTGATGAAAGCATAAGCAAAATAATGATAATCAATGAGAGTGAGAAGTTTTTCTTATTCCTTAAGTTTGCTGGGATTCTCATCGCATAATTCTCCTCCCAATCTTCCTGATAAGCCCGGCTACGGCGCTTGATAATACGATGCCTGCGAACGCTCCTTTTACTATTGTGGTAGTTGTTGTTTGTGTTGTAGTATTTGTAACTGTTCGGACAATAGTTATGCAATATGTTTTAGTATATACGTTGTCAGTTATAGTTATAGTTGTCCATTTAACGATAGTAGAAGTCTCTGTAAAAGTGGTGAAGGCGGAGGCCGTGATATATTGAGTTACAGTTGATCCGCCTATAGTAGTATGTTCGGTCTTCGTTAGATAAGTTGTTGTGGTAACAGTCGTAAATGTGGTGATAGTAATCCTCGGTTGCTCTACTATAGTAATTTCAATTTCTTTGATCACTTCGCAACCTGAGACGTCAAGTATACAATTACAAATCCCTTCTCCAGAGGGCGTGATGGCGGGACAAGCACCAAATTTAATGGTCATCTTTACATGACCAGGCTTTAGAGCTTTAAACCAACCGCAATGAACAACGGTGTAACTTTCTCCAGGTCTCAACTCTTGAGGCGGCACCCCGCAGAGGAGAGGGTGCTCCTCTAAATATTCTGCAGGACTCCAATCTACCCCTAATCCGTAGGGTGTAATACAAACAGTACTTGAGCCCACATTTTTTACCTTGGCAACTAACCTAAATTCTTCCCCAACACTTACATAAGACGGAAACTCTACACTCGTTATTTCTAGCTTACAGGGGGCTTCTTCAAGCAGTACCCACAACTTCATAGAGTCACCTATCTTTCCATTATCATATGTAGCTTCGATGATTACAGTCCACTCACCAATATCCCGTTCTTCATTAAAGTATATTGGACCTATCCTATACGTTCTTCCAGGCTCTATGCAGAACGTCATACATCCGAGACCTATTTCTCCATATGGTCCAATAAACTTTATGCAGGGCCCACATGCTCTAACACTTGACTTAAAGTATAGATAGAATTCTTCGAAGAGCCTATACTTTCCGTCATCAACACCACATCCTATTCCACCTTTATCAGTCCAAATATCTAGAAGACACCCAACTTGCTGTTCAACGATTATCCTTATTGCTCTTCCAGGCATCCTATAAGGTCCTCTGGATGCTTGCCCATTCGTTATAACCTCCTCCCAGCCTTGTGAGGGCATGTCCCATACGTCATCCCCATCACCATAGTTTGGTGGATGGTCGTTGCTAGCAACTTCATCGCATGTATACATCCAGCCAGCGAATACTCCTATATAATATGTTCCGGGAGTGCCTGGAGCTGTTAAATCGAACTCGTATCTCTGAATGCTCACACCGGTTGGTGCATTATAACTTATGCATCTAAATGACCCCCTAATCCAGCTTGCTGTCCCTATTACGGGAGTTATCCAGGGCCCTCCTCTATTATTATCAACTACTACATCTAAGAAGCCCCTTATCCTTTGCCCAGGGCTAACTCTTATCTCAGGGTTACTACCGCTCAGAGTTTGACCATTAATAGCGGAGCTCGAGAAATAAACCCTAAGGTAGTATTGTTCTTCCTCTCCCCGGACCGCGAAGACTCTTACATCGTCGTAGTAAACTTCCTGCCCTGGCCATGCTGACGTTAAAGCTATAGCATCTATGAGTTCAGGATGTTCCATACGAATCCTCATATTGGAGCCTCTAAGCTCTCCATTAATCCAGACGCTATAGGTCTTTGATCTCCTATCGAGTATCGCTTTAACTCTATACCAAGTCTTAGGTGACCAATCTCCTAGTATTGTCCCGTCTTCAGCCTTTATCTTCCCAT
>JALNKM010000017.1 GCA_023268155.1 Candidatus Geocrenenecus huangii | reverse complement strand
TAGAAGGTGTTGGAAGGGTTAGAGCTAGAATACTGTACAATTATGGATTCAGGACAGTTGAAGATATAGTTAAAGCACCTGTAGAGAAGCTTACTGAGACTCCTAAGATAGGCAGGGAGCTTGCATTAAGGATGAAGAGCCATGCAAAGACTCTAGTAGGGGAAGTGTCTTAGATGGAGTTCATAGAGACTGGTATAGAGGGATTGGATGGGATTATAGGTGGGTGGCCGAAAGGTATCATGACACTCCTCATCGGAGAAACAGGGGTAGGAAAGAGCACTCTACTAATAACCTCTGCCAAGAATATTGTTGATAGAGGGGTCAAGGTATTCTACATAGATACTGAGGGGAACCCTGTAGAAAGAATATCCAGCAATATAGTTGTCGAGCATGCCTGCCAATCAATGGATTCTCTTGAAGAGGTTGTAGAGAGGCTCTCAAGACTTCCATCAAACATTCTAGCCAACAGTTTGATTATAATAGATTCGATAACATACCACTACCATGCATTGATAAGGATAGCTAGATCAGATTCTGAGAGAGATGAACTTCAATCTGTTCTCGAGAAGTTAGTATACAAACTTCATGGATTAACCGTTAAGAACAATACTGCAACGATACTGACTACTTGGCCTACATCATTTGGAGAAGAAGAGAGCGATTATGTTGGAGGCTTTGCAGTAAAAACGTATACTAGGCTCCAGCTGAGGATGGAGTTCACGGAGATAGATGATGTTCGGAGTGTTAAGGTTGTTAAATGGCAGGACCCATCAAAGTATGGTTTAGCTGTTACTGTAAAGCTTGGAGAACTAGCCTTAAACATCTTTAAATCAGTTGGAGGAGTGATTAAACGTGAAGCCTGAAGAAAAATCTAGGAGAATAAATTTTAGAGAGAAGATCTTTGAGAAGCTTGAAGAAATAAGCTTGATTGAAGAAGAAGATAAAGAGAAATTGATGGAGAAAGCCTACAATCTATTGAAGGATGAAGATAGTGTTGTTCAGAGAGAAGCGATAAGACTTTGGAAGAAGGAGTGTATAGAAGACTATACGTTATACGATCTCAAGAACTTCATAGATAAGGCTAGAGAGATAGTTGAAGAGAGGAGGATGCTGAAGGAGTTTAGAGAACCACTTCCAAAACCCAAGCCGAAACAAGAACCTAAGATCGAAGAAGCTCCAAGAGAGCTCTCTGAAGAAGAAAGAGTGAATATGATAATAGATTACCTTAAGAAGATGTTTAGACATCCATTCGTACATAGATTTCTCGTAGACGATGTTTTAATGATGGTGCTGAAAGATGAAGAAGTGAAGGAGATATACAAAGACTTAGGTCTTCAGGGAAGCATAATACTATTCTCGAAAGTCTATAGAGAATTAGCAGGAAAACTATCAAGCCATCCAAAAGATGCTGGAGTAATCTATAATGTTGTAAAAGAATTCCGTGAAAAGATATTAAAAACATACAAGTCGAAGAGAGACGAGATACTCAGCCTCTTAGAGAACGTTAAACCTGAGCTCCTCAAACCATTAATAGAGTTTGTTGGAGAAGATGCAGAAGTCATACAGCTGAGCAACGGCTACACATTAGTAATCTCAAAGAATGCTAAGCTAATAGTCTCCAGACCAGCAGACATATGGAGGAAGAACCCGTTCACCAACGATATCGTGAATATACAGGAGCTTCTCGCATGCTCAATAAACAATCTTAATGATTCTCCTGCAGCCAGATTGTTGACGAAGCAAGACAAGTATGTTGTTGAGAGGTGGAGTGCAGGCCCGCTTAGAACAGAGCATAGACTCTTATTCAAAGTAGATACGTTAAAATGTCCGAGACATAAAGGAGTCTTAACATGCGTAGTCTGTGGAGCGCCAGTAGTATGTGAATGTGGTTGGCCTGAAGTAGTCTGAGGTGTTATCATGAACCTAGAGATAATCCCTACTGGAACACCTATCGATGTTCTAAACGGTGGAGTGAGGAACAGTAGCATATCATTGCTTTATGGACCTACAAGATGTGGAAAGACTACTCTAATGATTGCTATGGCAAACTACTTCATAGAGAAGTATAACTCAAAGGTAGTGTATATCGATACTGAGCAGACATTATCTCAAAAAAGCTTCAAGAATCCAAACATGGTAAATGTGATCTATGCTTCAAGCTTAAGTGAGCAAGATAGAGCGATAAAAGAGCTTGTGAAGAATGTTGAAGAAGATGTAAAGCTTGTAGTAGTGGATACTATGACAGGCCACTTCCATAAAGAAGTACTGAAGGCTCCAGCAAAACTCAGAGCAAAGATAGCAGCAGATCTTTCAGGAAGGCTCGTGGGTCAGATAGCCAATCTGAGAAGAATAATGAATGACAGAATCATATTCATAACAGCCCATCTCAGGAGCCCAGTCGGAGAGCATTTTAAAATGCATGTACTTAGAAAGATGGCGGAGGCGGTGAAACAGGGAAAATATACTCCATCAATCTATGATTATGAAAGATATCTTGCAAGAGATCAGGTTAGCTGGATAGGCGGTCAAGGTCTAGGAATGCATGTCCAGTTCCAGTTCAGGATATTCGTAGACGTAGATGGATCGAGAATAATAAGAGTAGAGAAGTGGCCCATGGTTCCAAACTATTGTGTAAGATATCTTCAGGAAGGAGAAGGATTCAAGGTATTGGGTGAGAAATTCTTGATGGGTAAAGAAATGATGGGTAGACTTTTGAGACATGAAGTAGAAATGATACTCTTAGAAGAACCTATAGAAGCTGTAAGAGAAGAAGGGATAGAAGTGGAGGAGGCAGGAGAAGAAGAGATTAAAAAAGAAGTTAAGGAAAGAAAGAAGACTAGGAAGACTGGAGAGCTGAAGCTTCCAAGAACTCCAGGTATAGATGAATTGGTAGAGAAGGAGAAGGAGAGTTAAGGGGATTGTTGAAGTGGTTGAGGTTGCTTCAACGATCCTCAAACCGCTACTGGTAGATAAAAGCAAGGCAAGATTTGGAGAGCTAGCCAGGGTTCCCAGACATATATCAGAATACTTACTGACAAAGTTTGATAGAGATACTATCAAAGCAAGCAGCTTCATTAGAAAATATTGTCCCTCACAAAGCGATTCAAAAATCGTACTTCACAGGATAATGAGTGAGACGCTTGTTGGAGGAGATGAAGCTATAGTACTTATGGATGAAGTACATGTTACACCTATACTGAAAATAGGGATATACTCTGTCAGCCTCACACAGATCAATCTTGGAGTAGAGATCTATACTACAGCAAAGATCATAAAAGATGACTTGGAGGTTTTAAGGCATGGTTCATGGGGTACAGTAGCACTACAATACGATTATGATGGATTACTTACAGGTAGGAGGAGCATAGTTATGGTTGGATTCAAACCTCTAGAAACAGCAAAAATAGATCTAGAATTATTCCAGAACTCTAGGAAGGAGTTCTCATTAGAAGAATGGATAGAACTGTTGATGAATACATGTGGAGTGAATCCGAGAGCATACAATCAAAGATAGAAGCTCCTATACCTCTCAAGGCTTCTACCACTAATTGAAGAAAATCTACATTTATTGGAGTTTGGAGCAAGAGCAACAGGCAAAACATACATCTACAGGAATCTATCAAGATATACTAGGATATTTAGTGGAGGAGGAATATCTCCAGCAGTATTATTCTACAATGCTATTACGAAGACTCTTGGAGAGCTTGGAGTTAGGGATGTGGTTGTGTTTGATGAAGTTTCAAAGATAGAGTTCACGGAGCCTTTCGAGATGGCTGGAAAACTGAAGGACTATATGGAGTCGAATATTTTCGAGAGGGGTGTTGCGAGACAGGTTAGAAGCGGATGCTCGATAGTAATGCAGGGAAACATAGATTCAGATTATAATGAATGGGATAAGTTACTGCCACCATCATTGATGGAGCCAGCATTCATAGATAGGGTAAATGGTTTGATTCCAGGATGGGAGATGCCTAAGATAATGAGTTCCGAAGAACATCTAAGTAACGGTTACGGTATATCGGCAGACTAATTCTCAGAGATACTGCATCAGATGAGGTCTATAACGGCTACTAAGATTATTCAGGAAAGAGTAGAGCTCCTAAACCAGCCAACTATTAGAGATGAGAGAGCAGTATACAAGATCGCTTCAGCAATGTATAAACTATTGAGGCCAGACCTAGAATACGATAGAGAGGCTATGGAGATATGTATGGACATAGCGGTAGAATTTAGGAATAAGATTAGGGAGAAGCTACATGGGATGATTCCAGGAGAATTCTCTGGAAAACCATTGGAGTGGAGGTTTAGAGATGCATAGAGTAAAGCTGGTTAGAGAAGTCATAGGTTTAAAGCAATACATAAAGATACTGTATGGAGATATAGAAGGAAGGGTTAAGGCTGACGCCAAGGTCTTAGAGAGGCTTGCAAACCTTCTGAGAAATTCTCTAAACCTAAACGTAGATTCAGAAAAGCTTAGAGAATGCTTAGAGAAGATAGTGAAAGGTCAAGCAGATGAGTTAGAGGTAATTGTAAGGTTTTGCAGTAAGAAGACTTATATAGCTTGCTTTAGAATATGCAATGAGTACTTAAAGATAGTATGTCATAACTGCATCAAGGCTAGGGAAGTATGAATTTATAGAAACCTTTACTTAGAAAAGATATGCAATTTATGTGTTAATGTTTATCCGAGAAATATTCGGTAACTTCAAGAGTTTAACTTCACAGTAACTTCACGAGCTTGTAATCTCCTTATGTGATCCTTCTTATGCTTCATATGAAGACGTATGCGGGCAGCCTTCTTCTTAATAGTGGGACTTCGAAACTTAACCAAGAAGTTCTGAAGAGCACCATTCCCTTAAAGAAATCTTAACTCCTCAAACTTAAAACATCCTAGACTCGATATTATATTAACCACCCATTATAATATTAATTAATTTAATCGTGAGTTCAAATATGTAGGGAGAGAAGCATGCATAATCAGCTGGTTGAATTCGAGGGATCCGTATCTCTAGAGGGCCCTCTACTCGAATCCATATATGCAGCCTATCTAATGAGAATGGGCCGTGAATTAGTTAATGCTATAGAAACGAGAGGTGTCCAACACGATATCCTAGAAAAAAACTATGATGGTTTCATCTTCTACGAATGCACGGGCCAGGAGGTAATAAAGGAAAATAAGATTCACAGGTTCTTGGATGATATCCTTAGACTAGATGAGGTTCTTAGAGAATCTTATGGTAAGGGATTAGTTAAGACTGTTTTCGTAGCAGCAGTTGCGGACGATGCTTGGCAGGAATCTGCAAAGGAAGACATGGAATATGTAAGAAGCAAGGTGGAGCAAAGAGTCGGCTGTAAGGTTGAGGTTATAAGTGGACTGAATTTACTGAAGGAGCTTATATCATCAGGAGTGTTGGGAATAAGACTATACCAAAACAAGATCTACCTGACAGGTCCTGAGGATTACGGGATAAGATATGATCCGGAGAGGAAAGAGTTCCGCATCATGACAGCACCAATAGATATAGCTCGATTTAGGAAAACACCGTTTTCTCTTCTTCCATCACATTACTGGGAAAACTATTATCGTGAGCTATTCAGAGAGATTATGGAGAGGAAGAAGGAAGAATGGTCTAATGAATTCAACATATTCTCATACGCTTTTTATGAGGGGCTGAGACTCAGCAGGACGGAACAGTTGGTAGCTCTCTATAAAATGTATGTAGATTCGCACATGAACGCGAAGTGTGAAGAACTCGGAGACTCATATTTATTTGAAGTCTCTTGGTCGAGGAAGCACACGTACTATTGTATACACGTTTTCTCCGCAGAATCAAAGATAGATAGGAATAAGACTAAGGAAATGAGAGGTAAGGCTGTAAGGCTTATGGATGAGATTAAAAGCAGAAAAGGCGTGGCGGAAGAATTCTCTACCGAGTTTCATACTTTAACTGAGGATTGGTCTTCTGTAGCATGGGGTGAGGTTCATGAGGTTCCGGATAAGCTTAAGGACGAGATATACACTATTAGGGTGGAGAGAGGAAATGACCTGCTCATAAGATTGCTCAACTCCGGCGTTCTAGGATTCAGGTTTAAGACTAGGAACCAGATAACTTTATCCGGTCTTGGAGTAGATGCCGTTAGGATGAGGAATGGAAATATAGAAATATGGGCTGGAAAAGCGGGCAGTCAGACAAAGTAAACAAGAAATGTTGGTAAGCAAATGAAAGAAGTAAGTAATAGATTTCAAGCGAGCAAAACCTCCTAGTAACCTTTCTCTATCTGAGTTGACTTTTAGAAGGTTACTCCGAATTCAGTTAGTGCTCTGTCAAGCTTTTCAAAAATCCTTCTAGTACATGGTTGTCGCCAATTCCATCCCCCTCCCCGCATAGTCTAGTCAAAGAACATCCTTATAGGAATGTGTACATTGTAAAATCAGCTTTGCCTCTTCTTTAACATGATAATCACAATCGCCACAAGACCAACAACTATTGCTAAGGCTATGATGGCGGTAGCTATCATGATAGTGCCAATCTCGGATACGCCTCCTGTAATGGTTTCGGTTACAGTCTCAGTTATACCTTTCGTAACGGTTTTTGTTTCCGTCATCGTTGTTGCCGCACCAACCATCCTTGTTATTGTAATTCCTTGAGTTATTGTAGTTGTTTGAGTTACCTCCTTACCAGTAACTGTGATTGTTATAACTTGTTTCTTTATCTCCGGAGGGCTCCAACCAGGGGGAGAAAAACCAACAACCCACTCAATAGTGTTAACAGCAAGCCGCAATCCTCCTAGTGTTTCTTTAATACTATATCCATGTCCATAGAAGACCACTCTCCCTGCCCCGAATTCCTTAGCTACAACGATGAATGGTGCAGTAATAAAAACATCAGCATCCCCGCTTTCCACGGCCATGAGAGGACATGCGTAGATAGCTTCAAGCATATCTACATCTGTCGTAATAGGATGCTCAAGCATCTGTTTTCCATCTTTCTCTAAGATAATAGTGGACTTTATATTACTGAAGGCTTTTATAAAGATCCCGAACTTTCTCAGCAATACGCTTAGTGTGGGGCTCCATTTTCTACAAGACTCATCATAATAATTATAACCGTTATAACCTAAGATTAGCCCGCCGCCTCCTTCTACAAACTTGACTATTAGTTCTATCTGTTCCTCCGTGAGCACAGGGTCCTTGCCACCACTGTAAGCGATAAGAACATCATAAGAAGCTAACCCGTATAGACCATTGACGTCTATTTCTGTGATCTTGTAGTACTTAAACGGAATTGGATGTTCGCTCTCAGTCCACCAACCATGACTAGTGTCAAAGAGTATCGCTACCTTCAGGTCTGTGTGAAGTTGCGCTATCAAGTCAGGTGGAAGATCTAACGCATATACAGTACCTGAAAATGTGGTTGAGATAATAACTAGATTCAATATCAGGAGGGAGACGACTACCTCCTCATATATGAAAAAATCTTCTCGCAGGTAAATAAATTTTTCTCCAAAATCTAGGAAATGCCCAGATAATGCTTTGAATACTACAAATACGGTGAGTTATGAGATATGCCTTGTAGTAACTATTTTTGAAGAAAACATATTAATCATGTTCTTTTAAATATTCTGCTTATCTGGACACCACCAATAAGATTATAAAAACAATTTTGATATTTTATGAATATCATGGTTGCTGAGACCTTGAAATCGGTCAGAACCTATCGAGCTGAGATAGTAATAATAGTGTTTCTGGTAGTAATTTTCTCTAGCATATATTGGCTGGGAGAAGGACTTCCGTATGGTGTGGTAATCACAATGCCGGCTATCGTGACTGCAATAGGTGTTTTGCTGGCAAATAGAATACACTATAAAATGCAGCTCCCAGAACTATCAATAAAATGGAACTATTTCTTGTTTAAACAAGAAAGAAGTATTCGTGTATTTGTAGAAGTGCGAAATAAAGAGGGTAAAAGAATAGCTCAAGACGAAAAAACGATGATTAGCATTAAAAAAGTCTCTGAAGACGGAGAAGAAAAAGATTTAGAAAGGGGAGCTTTTAGAGCTTGTAGGTTACAATATCTTGGCACCAGGAGAGACTCCTTCTATTGAAAATGAACTTATTCCATGGATGGTTCCTGAAACACCACCAGGAGCTATAGGATTAGATGGAATACATCTAAAACATATAACAAATATCTCTCCAGGACAAGTTAATAGAGCACCACTATTTGATATAGAATTAACCAGCGACCAAGAGTATTCAATAATTGTCTTTTCGGAATATGTAACCGAAAAAGAAAGGATTTCAGGGACAGGTGAAACACGTAGATACGTGAGATGCATACTGAAAAAGGGACGTTATAAATTTAGAATTAAAATAACTGCTGGAGAAGCAATACCTGCTGAGGGTGAGCTATTAATCGACGAATGGACTATATTCTTTAAGAAACCACCTCAAGAAAAATTAGATATAAGAGCAAAGTTAACAGGTTAGAATGAATGATGTGAGGTAAGTAACTTCAACTACTAGAATAAGATAACCATAATCAACATTCCTCAAATTTGGATAAATTCCTCCTTAATCGGTTAGGATTAGCGATCTTTATCCGATCTGACAATTTTATAAACAAGCCTCACAATACTATACTTGGTGTGAGGAGTAGGCTTCTCATAGGACCATTCAATAGAGTCTATAGGGATTCAGACCTTCTTAGATTCATCGTTCCAAGCCATCTAAGATGCAGGATCGCTGAACACTCCTTGAGGAATGGCTTGAAGATATCTCCAGAAAGGATATTGAGGGCATATAAGAATTCATATGGATATTTCTGGATAATTGTAGGATTCAATAGAGGATACGATTTATATAAGCACTTCAAGCTATCCGATAGAGATAGATATGCTAGAAGGATTCCTAGAATAGTTGTCGAGATATGTCCTAAGTGTGAAGAGGACTTAGTCGATGGATCATGTCTAGAATGCGGAGATGTGAAGCCGAGGTATCTAGAGGTCTGGAGAGACCCTGAAGCTTTAGAAGAACTTATAGGTCCAGTAGAAGAAGTGAAAAAGAATAGAGAGAAGATATCTCTCCTAGTGAGAGGAGATTGGATAGATATTCCGAGAACATTCCTACATGAATATGTTGTCTCTATTGTTAAGATAGAAGATAAGGTCTACGTTAAGTATCTTAGAATACCTTAACCTTGATCTA
>JALNKM010000016.1 GCA_023268155.1 Candidatus Geocrenenecus huangii | reverse complement strand
AGAACAAATACCCCAACACTACCACTATCCCACAATAAGAAGAATATGGAGGAAGAAATTGTAGTAACATTATAAAGAATTATTAAATGAGGTATCCCAGAATTCCTTAAATAGACATCCTCCAGTCATTTATCTTGAGAGAGGACTTGACTGAGAAGCTTAAACGGGAATTTATAGAATTACTTGAGAAGGACGTTGAGTTTCGATACATGGTTGCAGGATACCTAGGGTTATCAGAAATATTAAAGAGATTAGATAAACTTGAAGAAGGTCAGAAGAAGCTATTTGAAAGTATAGAAAAGCTTTGGGAAAGCCATAACAGACTCTGGGAGAGCCACAATAAGTTATTAGAGAGACATGATAGATTGTGGGAGAGTCATAACAGATTATGGGAAAGTCACAGTAGATTAGTAGAAAGACATGACAGGCTTTGGGAGAGCCACAATAGATTATGGGAGAGCCATAACCGACTCTGGGAAGAAGTTAAAGCCTTGAGGATCGAGCAGGAGAGAATGCGAAAATACATGATCTCGGGCTTCCATGAGCTTAGAGAGGCGCTTGGAGTTACGTTCGAGACCCATGTAGCAGCTTTCCTACAAGTTCTACTCGTAGATATGGGATACCCTGAAGCCAGAGTAGAGAAGAAATACTTTATTCATGATGGAGAGATAATAGAGATAAACATATTCTGCGAGAAACCATTAATAGTTGGTGAGGCAACCGTAAGCATTAGAAGCACTGAGGAAGCTGAAAGAGAGATTGAGAAACTGTTGAAGAGAGTAGAGTTTGTTAAGACGAAGTACGGCGAGAAACCCTTCATGACGATACTATCAGTTGCGAGAACAACACCTGAAGCCTCAGAATCTTTGAGAACACTAACAGAGAAGCATGGTATAAAACTCGTACTTGGAAGAGAGATAGAAGAAATACTTTCAATCTGAAATGCTGGGATACTTGAGAACAATATTCTAGTCTCAAAATTAGCCTACAAGCTAATATAGGAAACTCATCACACATAGTAGAGTTAGCCCTTAGCTGGTTTAACGATATAATCAAGTTGAGAGCTTAAATCCCGGTATCAGGTCTACCTGAAAAGATATAATCGGGCGGGTCAACAACTCTATGAAAAACTTTGTTGAAAGAAGATATCAAAGCTTTAGAGGTCTCAGTAAAGGGAAGAGTTCGGAGAGTTTAGAGGCGAATCCAAAGATTTTATGGGACGGGAACCATCACCTTCAAGTCTTGATAAGATTACATTGTGAACGAAGAAAGGAATGGTGGACTCACCATATATTAAGGTTAAAAGTTTATATCTGCTAGATAGATTTGATAAATCCGTGAATTTTATGTATATTGAAGAAGTCATTGGGAAGATTCATTTTCTAGAAGCCCCTAAGATTGTCGTCGAGCCACCTGGCCCAAAGGCAATAGCTCTCCTGAAGATGCAAGAAGAGCTGGAGGGAAAAGCCGTGCTTTATCCATCTTCTATACCGTTTGTTCCAGAAGAAGGACTTGGAGCAACGATTAAAGATGTTGATGGAAACACGTACATAGATTTCTTCTCAGGGATCTCAGTCTTGAATTTCGGGCACTCGAACCCATACATCCTCGAGAAAACTATCGAGCAATTGAAGAAGCTAGCTCATACACTAGACTTCCCTACAGAGTATAGAGAGAAACTAGTCGAAAAACTATTATTGATTGCGCCTGGAGAGATGAAGAACAGATCTAAAGTATTATTTGGTGGACCAACAGGTTCAGACGCTATAGAGTCAGCCATAAAACTTGCTAAATGGATAACTAGGAAACATGCAGTAATAGCATTTGAGGGGAGCTATCATGGGCAAACCTCTATGTCTCTAAACCTTTCCAGTGGAAGGAGATTCAAGGACCCATATATCCCATTATCTCCTGACGTATATTTCGCGCCCTATGCATATTGTTATAGATGCCCATTCAAGCTTGAACACCCTGAATGCGGCCTCAGATGCTCAGATTATCTAGAACACCTAATCGAGGACCCATACTCCGGGATCCCGACACCCGCAGCCATACTCATCGAGCCAATTCAAGGAGAAGGCGGAATAATCATCCCGCCGGACGGCTTTCTACAAAGAATTAGAAGAATAGCTGATAAACATGGTATTCCATTGATAGTAGACGAGATCCAGGCTGGGATGGGTAGAACAGGCAGATGGTTTGCATGTGAACACTACAATGTAACCCCAGACATAGTAACTCTCGCTAAATCTCTTGGAGGAGTTGGTCTACCCCTCTCAGCGATAATTTATCGGAAAGAACTTGACATGTGGGAGCCTGGAGCCCACCTAGGGACATTTAGAGGAAACGTGGTGGCCATGGCCTCGGGATACGCTGCAATAGAATTCGCGGAGAAAATAAAACTGCTCGACCATGTAACAAAATTGGGGGAAGAAGCATTAAAATATCTTAAAGACGTATCTCTAGAAAGAAGGTCTATAGGTGAGGTCAGAGGAAAAGGATTAATGATCGCTCTCGAGCTCGTCAAGAACAAAGATACGAAAGAACCCGATAAGGAGTTAGCTACAAAGATACAGATAAAGTCGTTCAAGAAAGGGGTACTGGTATGGAAAGCTGGACACTATGGAAACGTTATCCGGCTTCTACCCCCATTAGTAATAACTCGTGAATTGATGATGAAGGGATTAGAGATACTCGGAGAAACAATAGCTGAAATAGAAAAAACGACATAGAATATCTTCTACGATCTAGCATATCGAAGCAGCATCAAGCCCTCCTAACCAAAACAAGAATTCATGTTTAAGATTAACGTAGATGAAGTAGGTGAGCTTGCAGATGAGACAGCGATGCCTCCAT
The DNA here is from genome assembly GCA_023268155.1 of Candidatus Geocrenenecus huangii. Classification (GTDB taxonomy): domain Archaea; phylum Thermoproteota; class Nitrososphaeria_A; order Caldarchaeales; family Wolframiiraptoraceae; genus Geocrenenecus; species Geocrenenecus huangii. Next base: position 6,390 of record JALNKM010000016.1, on the reverse strand, counting down.
GAAAAGCAAGATTGAGTACTTCCCGTAGGCTACACTTTCGCAGGTATAGATTCAATGCTCTTCTTTACGTACTTTGCGACCTTATAGATTACTATGCCCAAGGCTGCCGATAATCCTCCTATAATTGATAGCTGTATAATTATGTTTAGTAGTTCTTCCGTAAAGATTGGTTTCTCGAAAGTGAGTGTTACGGTGGAGTTCGGGGTAGCCGTCTGAGTCAACTCACTCTTCTCGTATTTTACTTTCACAGTATAGGGCGATAGGGTGGGGAGAGCCTTAAAGAAAGCATACCCGTTCCGGTCCGTGTATGCTTTTCCAAATGACACCATCCCATAGAATACTGTTACTTCAGCATGCTCAATCGGGTTACCGTCGGAGTAAACCACTCTTACTCCAAGCCACGCCTTCTCAACCACGATGTCTATCATCTTACCATCAAAGATCCGGTTATACATCTTCAATGCCAATGGTGTCTCAGGATAGTTTACCCTTATAGAATAGTTCGAAAATACCATTCTTTCAAATACTGCTAACCCGCTCCCATTAGTAAACTTCGAGTATTCTGACCCGTAGATTAAGTCCTTAATCTTCACCTCGGATTTTCCTAAGGGTTCCCCACTACTCCAGGTAACATTTACAACAAGGTCATCAATGGGGAGGCGGATCTCTCTATACTTCCAGAAATCCGAGACTTTCATGCTTTTGTTGTAGAGTAGCTTACCCTCGATATTCCAGATGGTGAGTTTCGAAACCCCTTCAGGAACCATATCAACAGACAATCCATCCTCAATTCTAGTAGATTCAATTCTTATCGCGCCTGGTGCCGTAAAACTATAATTGCATAGAAGCCTCCTACCTCTATTATCAATGAACCTGAGATGTATATCGTATACATCTACATTAAGCATGGAGGAGTTAGAGGATGAAATCACTAAATCTGAATCATATACTACTTCATTTCTCCAGAAGATTGTGAGCCTGTATGATCCAATCGGGATGCCGACGACCTTGATCCTCCCCTCTTCATCGAGTTTCAGTCTGAGAGGCCCAAACACTATCCCCGCATATGATAGGGGCTTATCATCCATGCTTACTATTTTCAATTCGATACTATGGATCGGTAACTCTATATAGTTGACAACTCTTGCGCCAGGAACATAAATACTCTGTTTTTCTACAATCTGATTAAAAACCTTGGAAGTATTCACAGCTCTCACGACATATTCCCCCACGGGCACTTGGGAGATGTTGAGGAAACCATTCCTAGAATATACGTTTCCAATACTCGTTTCAGGATTCAAGCCGATTACCGTGAAATTGGCCCCCACTGGGTTTCCTCCAGAATCTACAGCCTGTACTACTAGGTCTCCTACAGGTAGCATCAGCGTATGCTCTATGGCTGGACGAGTCATCCATGGATAGATTGTCGGATGATATCCCACCCACACCCATCCGTCAAAGACTTTAATCTTCTTCCAATATACTTCTATTGAATGATTCCCCTCAGGTACAAGCATATACCTCGCTAAACCTTTAGTAGCCAGTCTTTCAATGCCGTCGAAGACTATTCTCGCATTATCTATCGTAGAATTCTTCAAATCCGCTATTTTTATCTTCAAGTTAAATAACCTGGTCTTTATGATTTTCGATGATGCAAGCTCATAAGACCAATGCTGCTCAAAGTATACATGTGGATATTGCTGGAGATACTCTAAGCTACTCCAGTAAACTTCTACCTGATATTTATCGTCAAGCAGTCTAGTTATCCTTACAGTGCCGTTCTCTGGAACGACATATTCTCTAACATCATAGTAGTAAATCAATCTTCTGAGAACTAGCTTCGCTCCCGGTAGAATATTTAAGCCATCGAAATCTGTAACCGTTAAGTTGAAGCTTCTATATGGTAGAAGCTTCAGATTATTTATTATAGGATAGTTCTGCAGAGTATATTCTAGCCAACCTGGTATAATAGCTCTAATATCTATGGATGGTTCGATGCCGATCTCGTCAGGATGTATGTCTTCAGGAAATAGAAAATCGAATTCAATAATAGTTGAGGACCCCTTATCGTAACCGTTGAGGATAAACCTAATGGGATTGAAAGCCTCTAGATCTACTCTAACATTCTTCCATGAGATTAGAGATCTACCATAATTAGACCATGGAAACCATATGCCTGCACCTGTTAATGTTATCTTTTTCCCAGCACATGCACCGTAGACCGCGAGAGTGTAGTCTCCGTATATTTCTCCACCATACCCGTGAAGATTCTCGACAAAGTAGTGGTATCCAGTTATAAAGTCTTTGGAACGCATTATCTCAGCTCTCTTCAGATATTCCTCGAAAACTTTACTATTCATATTGTTGAATTTCTGTTGATAGGCTGCTTGCTCCCTTGTAGAGCAATCTATATTAGTGATATTTACTCGGACTCTTCCCCACTCACCCATATAGTATTCTCCCGGGAGAACTTCTACTTTAAAACTCCAAGTAGGTTGACCTTCAACTACTCCATTGAATGAAGATGTAAGAAATATAACAGAACATATAATAATGATAAAGAAGGGGACATAGTAATTCTTTACGCACAATTTAATCCTCTTCATCTAATATTTGGAATTATACACAAAGTTATAAAGAGTATCTTTAACCAAAGGTATTACACTGGAAACAATTTGAGGGACAGCTATGCTAGAAAGTCCATGGAAGCCGTTTCCACGCTCTCCTTATAAGAGAAACGTTAGAGATGATAAACAAGCTAGTACATGGCCTCTTCGACTCACCCCACTCTTAAAAGTTTCCTAATATGAGGAAAATAATAGGCTAGTATCTTTACGAAATTTAAACTGAATATATAGAGAATAACATATTTATCATATTGTTTTTAGATGAGATACACATAAATATGATCTGTACATTTTTCTAAATACAATCGAGTTGGTGAATTCTATGCCAGGGATAGATCCTGAATTCATGAAGAAACGTCAGAAAGTAAGTGACCATGAAGGTCATGCTGTCTGGGGACCGGTTGAGCCACCTACTAAGCTTGGAATACATGGTACAAACGTTGCAGTAGACTTCGATATATGTATAGCTGATGGGGCATGTATAGATGTATGCCCGGTAAACGTGTATGAGTGGTTCCAGACACCTGGACATCCAGCTTCTGAAAAGAAGGCAGACCCAATCAGAGAAACAGATTGCATATTCTGTATGGCATGCGAGTCCGCCTGCCCTGTGAACGCTATAAAGATTACACCCCCATGATATCTAGAGGATACGGTTGGAAACCCCAATTATATTTTTTGAAATTTATTCCAGCATGAAGCATAATTACTGATAATAGTTTTTCGGATCAGATGTAATCAAATTCGTAATGTTTTTTACTCTCCCCCTACATGTTAGTTTTGGTATGTCATCTATGTGGGGAACTCTAGATGAGATAGATGTAAAGATACTTGAAATATTAAAGAAAGATGGTAGGAAACCATTTGTAGATATAGGGAAAGCTCTAGGACTCTCCGAGGGAGCGGTAAGAAGGAGAGTTAAACTAATGCAGGAAAAAGGCATAATCAAGAGATTTACCATAGAGTTAAGTAAGGACTTCATCGTAAACGCGATATCATTCATATATTTTGAGAAGGGTGAACGTTCAAAAGACACGTTACAGAAGATTGCTGAAATGGAGAATATAGAAACAGTATACGAGCTTACTGGGAGAATAGATGCTGTAGCATTGATCTCTGCTAGAAACATCTCAGAATTAAATAGATGCATAGATGAGATTAGAAAGCTTGAAGGAGTAAAAGCTACAGAAACAGCTGTAATCCTCCGAGTAATAAGATGAAGCCGTCAACACGTATAATCTCGGATAAATGGTTAATGGAGGAAAGATGGGATTGGGGGAAGCTAGTAACATTCATCCCCAACAAGAAGCTACCAGTATATTCATGGTTCTACTTCAAAGAAGGTTTCTCAAGAAATTTCGTACACTTAATGATTGATTTATTCAAACTTGAGGACGGTTCAATGGTTCTCGACCCCTTCGTTGGTTCGGGTACGACACTAGTAGCATGTAAAGAGAGAGGCATAGACTCTGTAGGAGTTGACATTGCACCCCTCGCGGTCTTCGTATCCCAAACTAAGACAGCAGACTATAAAGTAGACGAGCTGAAAAGCATAGCTAAAAAGATGCTCCAAGAAAGATTTGAGAAGCAGGACCTAAGCAAAGTGAGTAGATTCACTAGAAGATTCTTCTCCAAACCCACTCTGGAAGATATACTATTCTTTAGAGAGAAGATTAAGATGATAGAAGACCCGGCATCGAGAAACTTTTTCACTCTCGCTCTAATGAATGCTGCAATGAAGGCTTCATACGCTTACAAAGATGGGGCGGTCTTAAAAGTAGTTGAGAAGCCGGTTCCACCATTTAGAAAATTCTTTAAGAGAATAATCAAGAAAATGATTAAAGACTTAGAGAGGATATCCTTCAAGCCTTGCAGAATAGAGGTATATCTCGGAGACGCTAGAAAGATGGACTTCCTCGAAGACGAGGTCTTCGACGCAATCATAACTTCGCCTCCATACCTCAACAAGATAGAGTACACCAAGGTCTACGCCATCGAGTACGAATTATTCTTCGGAGATGTCAAGATTGATCCCGTAAGGTCTTACATAGGATTAAATCCGAAGAATGTTTCAGACGAGTTCCCATCATATAATCTTCCAGAGGCCGCTAAAGCATATTTCAATGATATGAGGATGGTGTTCGAAGAAATGTTCAGAGTGTTGAAGAATGGTGGGAGAGCTTCAATCGTAGTAGCGGGCGGGGTCTTCCCAGATAGAGTTGTTGAATCAGATATTCTTATATCGGAGCTAGCTGAGAAGGTTGGATTTAACGTAGATAAGATAATCGCTGTGAATAAGAGAGTTGCGACGACTAGAAGGGTGGTAAAGATCGGTGAAGCGAGGGAGAGCGTAGTGATATTGTCTAAGTCTTGACACTGTATCTCCTATCCTTCCACTTGAATTCTATCCTGCCTCTCATCACTGAGAATAGAACGTAGATCAATACAGAGATTACTAGAATTACTGCAAGCGGATAACCAATGGAATGGATTACGCTCCGGCCGTTTCTCGATAACTCCAGGCTATTCAACACGATACTAAGAGATATAGGAAGAATCGGTAACCATAAGAGGGGATTAGGGATTAGGAGTAGGGAGATTAACGGTGGTATGAAGACGATTAGATAGAACACCAAGAGGAACGTCGTTATCTTAATTTTATCTTTCAGACCCGCCATAAATCTGACTACTGAAAACCACATATCGTTTACTCCAGGCTTCACCAAAGTTTTCACATACTTGCTCCCGTTGAATAATTTGAAACTGAAGCCTAACGCTCGAAGCCTCTCACCCATAACTTTATCTTCAGCAACTTCTCCTAGAACAGACATGTGGCCTCCAGCAGACTCGTATACTTTCTTTCTAAACAATGAGAAAGCACCAAGTAGGAAGCATTTGCTGGAGCCTTCCCTGTTCACGGCGCTGAACCTCTCAAACAAGATAACCGTATTGATGCACAGGGGATAGACAAGCGATACCAGAGCACCATCCATCTCGAATTTAGGAAAAAGAGATAGATAATCAAGTCTTAGAGATTCTAATGTCTTGATAGCTTTCGATAAAACCATGTCATCTAAGAAGACCGTGTCTGCATCGATAAACAACAAGTAATCGTTCTCTGCACTCCTGTATCCTACATAACATGACCAACTTTTCCCAATGCTACCCAGAGGTCTACCGGCTGCTTCAATCAATTTGACATTGTATCTTCTGGAATATTTTTCAACGACCTTCCTCGTATCGTCTACTGATGAATCATCTACAACTATTACCTGAGATACAACGCCTCTTTGCCTCAGGACACTATCTAGACACTTCCCGATCCTTGATTCTTCATTTCTTACCGGTATGATAATTGATACCCTGGTGGACGGGCCAGCATCTTCATCGATCAATCTCGGCAATCTCCTAGTTTCCAGAATGTATACTCTTAACCAGTAGGCTAGGACGATTATCGATAGAATGTTCATGAATACGAGAAGGTAAAGATACATATCTTCATAAGCTAAATGTTTTTGAGGAAAATATATGTTAATGGTTAAAGTAGGGCGAGGTGGATAGGGTATATGAAGATGGTGAGATACAGCGTTGAAGGCGTAACGGATTATGGTTTCTTGATAGATAAGTCAGACTTCGTCCCAAGATACTTCGTTGAAGAAGTCTTAAGAGAAAAAATACCTAGAGATATAAAAAAGTTTTTACCAGACTTGGAGTTGAGAGAACTCGTCAAAGCATCTCTAGAGAGCGTATCCGTGGAGAAGGT
>JALNKM010000001.1 GCA_023268155.1 Candidatus Geocrenenecus huangii | reverse complement strand
CCCTACATCTAGTTCTAAATACTCGAAGAATTATTATAGTGAACTCAGTTTCTGGATCTTGAGACCGCCCTCCTCCATTCATTAATAATTTGCAGTCGTACATGCTCTTCCATTTGTGGCCTATACATTTTCTCAACTTTATAATACCGTCGTAGCTCCTCCAGTTTTTTCGGAAATACGTCTCTCGCAATTCCAGCCAGCAGAGCAGTTCCATATGCTGTGGTCTCCTGATTTGAAGGAGAATATAATGGTACATCGAGTATATCGGCTTGAAACTGCATTAAGAAGGAATTTTGCGTTAACCCTCCATCAGCCTTAATATTTGTTATCCATCCACCGATCGCCTTGCTCATCTCCTCGATGACATCATACACGCTTAAAGCTATACCTTCTACTGCCGCTCTCACTAAATGTTTATAGGTTGATGAGGGGTTTAAGCCTATTATTAAACCTCTTGCTGTTGTATCCCAGTAAGGAGCCGCTAATCCAACGATAGCTGGAACAAAATATAGTCCGCCCGAGCTCTCAACACTTCTAGCGATCTTATCTGCTGCTTTAGGATTTTTTATGATTTTAAAGTTCTCGGTTTCCGGATTTATCCTCAGGTAAAAGTCTTATTGGGTGGACGACGTTTCATTTATAATCATTCAAAAGACTATTACAGTGTAGACATATTTTTCGATAAACTAGAATATAGTCACACAATATATTTCGGCGAAAAGCCTAATACTGCTAAAAGTAGGCTGGAACTAGATTTCCCAACTATCACACTAACCGATCTAGTTCTAGAGAAGTTGCAAATACATGACATAGCTATGAAGGATATCATCGACCTTATAATTTTGTTTACATCGCATGAAGTATCTGAAGATGAGGAGAAAGAAAAAATAAATGGAAAATATGTCGCAACTATTCTCGCCGATGACTGGGGTTTTTGGTATGATGCGACAAACAATCTTAAACTAGTTGAAGAGTATGCGGCAAGGTTAATTAATGAAAAGACGATCACGAAGTCTCAGACTTTCTTAATGAATAATATTGAGAGAATGAAATTACTAATAGATAATCAACCAAAGACGAAAAATTGGGAGAAGAGAGCCCGCATAGGGACGTCGAAGGAATGGTACAGAAAGGTCGAAACTCTATAACAAACTTCAGATAAACGAGCCTAGTCTCTCCTATAACTCTAAGTATCCTCTTGGTCTACTATCTTTCCTTTTCTCTCCATATAGTAAGGTTTCTCTAAGAAGTAGATATATCGGACCTCAGACTTAATTTATGAAGAAATGCTCTGGTAAATCAGATCTATTATGAAAAATTCGGTTAAAGGTTGTTGATTCTTTTATGGATGGTAGGTCCTTAAAGATTTAGCGGTCGATCACCGGTTAGATCGCTTTAAGTATTCTGTATAATCCGAATCCTGCTGTTCTGTTTACTCCGACTTGTACTTCTTCTCCCATCTTCAATAATGCGTGAACTATTCTAGCATACTTTTCGTTAAATGTATCATTCGGGAGGCTCAACCTAATTCTCCCAGTAAACCCTACGATGAACGCATTCCTTTTTTTATGCATCAATCTATGCGTCTTTATATCTTGTATCGCTGAGAGAGCTATACCGCCTTCTTCAAGCCATCTACTAAATCTTCTAGAGTGTATTGTTACACCGCCATGCTCTCTCCAAATTCTAGCGAGATTCCTAAACATCAGTATAGGGTCTGGAAGTGGATAGTATCTGTAAGTAGACTTAATTCTGCCGAAGAATCTCAGCATATGTGATAATGGACCGAGAGTATAGAGTGGGATGTATGGGCAGGGCCTCCTAAAACATGTTGGGCTGAGGAACTCTAACTCATACTTTTTACAGGGGCTGGACTCGGATAAGAGTTCCTTTAAGTCTATGGATTTGTACGTGACTTCATTTAGATAGAACTTGGAGTTGAGCAGCTCAACTTCATTAAACTTCTTAAAGAAGTCTAGTAGAGCAGTAGATATCCTGTTGTCGAGTAGGGTAAACCTGAAGTAGTAGATGTTTCTCTCAAGCTTGAACAATGGTGAGGCTGAGAAAGGTGCCAGCCCTCTATAGTCGTGAACTCTAAAAGCGAGTACTGGATTACAAGATTTCAAGATCTTGTAGAATAATCCTCTAACATGGAAGCCGGAGGAAAATACAGGGTAATGCTCTAGCTCTGAATAAGCGATCACGCCTACAACTTCAATACTCAATCCCTATAACACTAAGAAGTAATTGATGGACCTTTAAGATAAATCTGACATCTTGAGGTCTTTAAAAACATCAAAGATCCAATAGATAGCTCTCCAATGATACAGCTCTAAAAACTTTAGGCCTCCCACCCTCGATCCTTTTAATCTAACCAAAATACCATAGAGCTCTTTAGTAGTAGACGCGTGTCTCGCGATGATGCGAATTCATGTTAAAGATGAATCAGCCATGCTTGATAAGAGGCCATAAAACTAAGATAGGCAGGATCCTAGGTAAACAGATTAGAGAAAAACTTATACCAATAGTTAGTGATGGATTTAACATGCAGATCGAGATTGTAACATTCGACCTATATGGCACGCTCGTTGACTGGAAGTACAGTATATCTAGAGCACTAAACTATATCCATGAAAATTTGGCCGATAGATTTTTTGAGATTGAATACGAGACTGTTACCAATTTGGGGAAATATATTCCATACTCTAGGATATTGGTTAAAGTCTTGGAGAGGGCACTGAGAGAGTGCAAGATAGATTTTAGAGAAGAATATGGGAGGCTATTATTGACGTCTTTTGCTAAGTCCCCCTTCTTCCCCGATGCATTGATAGGTCTTATACTCTTGAAGAAGCATGGATACAAGACTGGAATAATCTCTAATACGGATAGAGACTTGGTAGAGATAACGCTTGCAGGAGTAAGAGACTTCTTTGATTATGTTGTGACAGCTCAGGATGCAGGCTACTATAAACCAGATAAACATGCATTCATAACTGCTTACGAGATAATGAAGACCAACTATGAGCAAGTTCTACATGTATCCTCGTATCCTCAATATGACCTAGAGCCTGCAGACCAGCTAGGAGTAAAAACGGTATGCATAGATAGATACGGATATAGCTGGAAAGAGGAGATACAATCAATAGACAGGTTGTTAGAGGTAATTCGAAGACAATGGTAGACACATTTTAGAGTATGCTGCTACGAGCAACAACTCATACCTGCTCTATTTTTCAGTATTATGCTTGCCGTATGGTTAGGATGGGAAGATAGGTTTAACCCATTCTATCTTCTCGAAGTCTTTATCGTTGGTGTATATTTCCTGGATTTTCGCTCGCTTCATCTGGCAGGAAAGAACGACGTCATCCCACACACCATAGTCTAAGTTAAGCCTGCTAATCTCTGCAAAAGCCTCCATGAAATCCTGCAACGTTGTCTCCAGAACAAGTATCCCGGCTTCATAGAGATAGTCAATGAAGGACTTCACCACTTCACCCTTTCCACGTCTAGATAGGTGTGCTGCAACCTGGCTTATCACTAAGGTTGAGGTAACTCCCTGCTCTTCCCCTCTTTCCATCCTCTCTAATATCTCTAAGCATGCGACGCCGTACATCGGGTCTTTTAACAGAACGTAGATGAAGATGTTTGAATCTACGAATCTACTCTTCATTTGAAAGAGCATTTTCGATCTCCTCCAAGCTCACCTCCTCTTCTCCAGCGATTCCGAAGAGAGTTCGTGCAGTAAGCCTTCTTAGAGGAGTTAGAATAATTCTTCCACCTTCTATCTGTATGGAAAGCTCGGAGCCTTCTTTAATTCCCAGAGCCTTTCTTATTTCAGATGGGATGACTATTCTACCCCTTTTCTCCACAGTGACTTTACCCATATCTCATAACCCACAATGGAATAAAAATAAACCCATATTTTAGTCTTTCTCGCTATAACTCATTCTAAGCACCTATATCCCCTGTTTATCATAATCCTTGAATCCTTAAAATAATTATACAACTATATTCTTTCCGAATAAAATGTAATATTCTTTAATCTCTTACATCATTCTCGAGACATATAAGCGGATTTTCTCAACTCATCTTTATTAATTCTTACAGTAGCTGAGCAGCATAATTGGAAGATTCTACATGCATGAACAGTGTTTGCGCGGAGTAACTTAATTGAATTAATTATTGAGGGAAATTTTTAAGATTTTAAAATAAAGGAAGATTGCAGGCTCTTAAAGTTTCAATGAATATTTAAAAATGGCATCATTAATACTAACATATGACCTCAAATAACTCTGGTTTTTGAGATTTTCAAATATTGTAATTTACGCTCTCATGATTGTCATGAACGGGCTTGCTGGTGGAACTACGATTATCGGCGGTGAAACAACCGCTCAAATTTCTGACGCGAATCCAACATTGATAACTCCGGCTAGATACACCTTCTCCATATTGGGGCCATCTATATTTTACTCGGAGTATTCGTAATTTATCAAGCATTACCAAAGCAGCGATCAAGAGAATATAGAAACAGGATAGGCTACCTAACCATAGTTAGTAATCTACTAGATGTTCTCTGGATCTTATTATGGCAGTTTCAGTATCTTGTTTTCTCCGTTATAGTCATCTTTCTGCTACTAACTACTTTAATCCTAATCTACCTTTGATTAGAGGTCGGAAAGTCTCATGTACCGATACGTGAAAGAATTGCTTTTTATGTTCCTTTTAATATTTATCTAGGCTGGGTCACCATTGCCTCCTTAGCGAACGTGGCTTCAGCGCTGGTTTCGGTTGGCTGGAATGGCTTTGGGGTAGGCTCGGAATTCTGGGTCACGATAACATTAGTGGTTGCCCTGCTAGCTGCATTACTGGTTATGATGACGGGAAGAGACATTGCTTATGGACTTGTAGCGATATGGGCTTTAACGGGAATAGCCATCAATCAAGGCGCAAACCAATCTATCGTAACCGTCACGATAATAAACATCATCATACTCATTTTGAGATTAAGACATCTATGAGTCCATATTCATTCTGGAGAAACTGCTTCTGCTAAAATAGGCTTCTAAAATCACTTTTGAATATTTAGATTAGCTTCTTTATTTTTTGAGTCCAGCTCTTGTGTTCTAAGAGTTTATGTTTATTCTCGATTGCTTGGAGTACAGCTTTTACAAATCTCCAGAACTCTTTAGGTGTAAACCGCATTTCATCTACTCCATCTTTATGAAATAACTGAACGTCTACATATCTATACACTTGTTTTGTAATGGATCTTGAGGGTGCATACCCGTACATTCCATATCCTACGACTGGACCACCTTCTGCTTCAAGGTCTACATAGGTCTCGGTCGAGAACTTCATATCGTCTATCTCATCCCATTTAACTATCTTCTCACTTAGTAGGAGCCCATCCTCCCGCACTTCAACCCTCGACGCCTCCCTATACTTGAGGGAAGATATCGTGAAAACCGTTAGAGAGCCGATCAACATGATGACGATACTCAGCAGTGCATTCTTAGTTCCTTCCTCAGGGTAGCCGAATATGAAAGCGGATCCCAGCATAAATGCAAGCATCCCGAGAATGATTGATGGCACTAAAGCCGAGACCATTACAATATACAATATCATTGTTTTACGAGTTCTTAGACACTCGCTTTCCTGGAAAAAGATCCTAACCATTATCATAGTCTACAATACCATACATAAAGATAAGTTTTAAATGAATCCATCCTCGGAGAACATTTTGAAAACATCTATTGTAGCTACAACATTCGATCATACAAATAAAGAAGCTTTAAGAACGTTTTATGGAAGCATCACTTAGTTAGGATAATATAGATGAAGAACTAACTATTGAGCTGTAAAGATCTCCTGAAGAACCTATAGATAAAAAAGAAATCATCAGAATGTATAGGGTTAAGGGAGAATTTTTGTAGTTCTCAGAGATGTAAAGGAGAGTGATAATGCATTTGTTGGGCAGACTTCGATACACTCAAAACACTTAATGCAGTCTGTGTCCCTGATACTGTCTTCCCCCATCTTAATGTATTTAGATGTTATTGGTATAGATGTTCTGCAGACTTCATCACATCTCCCACAGAATGTGCATAGTTTATCAGTTATCTTTAGTTTTAAGAGTGAAAGCTTGTTGAATGTTCCGTAAAGTATTCCAGTTATGCATATCCGTCTACACCAAAATCTTGGATAAACCGTAGATATAATAATGTCTAGAATGAACGCCAAGAGTATTACTATTATTGCATATTCTATCTTAGCAGGGAAAGCGGTAGTTGGAGAGAATATTTGACTGAGCGAGTTTATGATTACCGAGAACATGGTGATAACGTTTAGGTAGTTTATGTAAATTGGAATGTATGCAAAGATGCTCACTCCAAAGATTACGACAAACATTGGTATATAGAATTTTAGAGAAAAGTATAGATTCTACTGTGGCTTGAACTTCTAGATCTTCTTAGGTTCCTAAAGTATGAGTAGAAGATATCCAGTGGGCATATCCATCCACAGAAACTCTACCTAGAACAAGATACAGGACTAGGGTGGTTAGAAAAGCTATTGTTGGAAAAGCGATTGGCTGTTTGTAGGCTAGGAGTTTCTCGATAGCTGCTGTAGGATCCACGAACCCTATTATGTTTAATACCTTTGATGATACTAGTGATCCAACTATTATTGGGATATTATATATGATGAGTTGATGCTGCATCATGAATAGCAAGACTGTTGCGACTTGTAGTAATCTTCGCAGGAGATTGAAAGGTTTCACTTCTTTACTTCTTCCTCAATGAATTCTTCGATCTCCATTACTAATTCGTAATCTTCTTTTACGTAGTTGTCTGTTAAGCTCGCTAAAATTCTGTAAAAACGCTGAACACTCTCATTTTCTATCTTCCAGCATACGTTGGGTAGCCATGTTAAGAGATGATTCTCCAGGAATCTTCTCTGTCTAGTTAGCAAACGTTTTACTTCTCTGAGATCCCCATTCCTCAGAGCTTCAAGAGACATTGTACACATCACTACCATGTATTCCAGTTCTATTCCGATATGGTCTTCTAAGACACTATTATCTTGAAGTATCATTCCATCATCAAGCATCCAATCTCTAACTTCAAGCCACATTTTGCCTTTGAGAGTTTCTTCACCTCTATTCACAGATTCATAAGGAGTTACTAGTGGTACCGGAGTACCTATGAAGAGTCTTACATATTCAGCCCAGACCTCTGTTAGGCAATCTTTGTCTCTACTTAACTTCTCTGCTTCTTTTAAGAATTCAGCGATGAGTTCACGGATATTCTTCTCTGGATAATTTTGAGATAAAGTTCTTAGGACTTCATTATTGAGAATGTCGTGTAGGAATTTTTCAGAAGGTTCTTCAAGAAAAAGGGTCTTAAATAGGTGGTATATAGTTATTCTCATTTTTAGTAATGCATTTATCGTCTCTGATGTTATTACTCCGTGAGATGGAAGATCTATCTGCCCATCATTATTCATAGCTTTATTCAACTCATACAAGTCATAAACATAAAAAATATAGGGAGATCTGGTCTATATTATCTTCCACTCTCTTCTATAGTATTCTGCTATAATCCCTTGCGCCTCTTCTAGGGTTGCTTTTCTCACTTTCACTATCATATCTGCGAAGACTGGTTGACCCATGATCGGCGACATGATGTAGTCTACTAATTCTGAATGATTTGGCGTATAATTTCTATGGACATATGTCCCTCCAAGCCCAGGTGAGAATCTTCCTCCAGTTGCAAACCCGATCCTTATTACTCCAGGTCTAACAGTCTCGCATACGTAGGCTTTTGATAAGACTTTTCTTCCAAGCGGGTTTTCTATGATTATTAGGTCGCCCATCTCTATTCCTAATCTCTCTGCATCGGCAGAATTTATCTGGACTGTTCCTATGCACCACAGGTCTTTTGGTATAGTTTTCTCTACGTGAATTATCTCCATTCCTCCTGGAGATGTTTCAGCCATCTTTAGTGAGAAGCTTTCATTCATCGGCACCCATAATCCTTCAGCGGGTGTTTGTGCCAGCCACTCACACATATGAGTCCCGCTCATCGCATGATGTACCCTCGCAGAGATCAATTGGAATGGATATTCATCTCTATACTTAACGTACTCTGGATTCGTATAGTAGTTCCAAACAGTCTCAAACCAGTAGAATGAGGTAGGCAATTCTTTCCATCCTAGTTTTCTCCAACTTGGTGGGACTACTCCGCTTTCTATTACAAGCTTGTTTATCCCTTCATACGTATAGAAGTGTAGCTCGAGCTTCTTCGTTTTCGTCTTAATAATTCCGCCCGGCTTCCAGTCTTGCTTCTCTTCATCCCATTCTCTGTACCTATACCAGCTCATAGGCCAGAATGCTCCACCATAATGTTTTCTCAGATACTCAACTGTTACATACTCGCCTGTTACAGTCTTCTTTTCATCGTCTATCTTTACCCGTCCTTCTTCGAGTGATTCAGGTGTACCGATAAGCGTGTATCCCTCCGGTAGGGTAGGATAGGGTAGGGGTCTACCAACGTTAGGTCTGCCTGGAGCGACTCGGAGCATCTCATTTACGAAGTCTTCTTCCGTCTTGTATTTCTCCCAGAATTCTTCTGGCGGTATATCGCTCCTTCCAATTTCTTTCATTTCATATTCGTAGATCTTCTTAGCAAGCATGTTCATAATGTCGGTAGGCTTCTTACTCTCGAATAGTGGTTCTATTACTGGGTCTCGTAGGAACATTATCGGATGGGTTGGATATATGTCTGAGAGGCTCATCCTCTCCAGGTAGCTTGCTTCAGGTAGAATGTAGTCTGCATATAACCCGGATTCTAGTAGGATCGTATCAATGTAGACGTATAGTTCAAGTTTGTATTCTCCATCGGGTTTCTTTGCCGTGAATGCTTCAATAAACCTATATACTGGTCCAGCCGTTATCAACGTATTACCAGTTCTCAGAATATACGCAGCCAGTGGGTACTTGTGCCCTTTGAACGGCCCATACTTTAACTCTATTCCCTCTATGATCATTCTCGGCAGGTCCCCTACTACATCATCCCATGCAGCGGGCCAGTCCGCATATCTAGCATAGTGGAGTTTCTCTTGCTCTGCCTCCACCTCGACACCGTTTATAATCCTCTTTACTTTCCTTGTGTTGAACCATCTTCCCGTCGCTGTCCCTCCTTTACTCGATTTAACTATCTCTGTATCTATTACTCCTCCGCGTGCCTCGAAGTTCCCCGTAATTATGTTTAATACACATCCGAGAATTGATGCTACATACCCATTGTAGTGATGACCTGGCGATTGCATACCCCATATGACTGCGGCCGGCTTAGTTATACCGAAAGCATGTGCTAGGTACTCGATCTTCTCTTTCGGAAGACCTGTTCTCGCTTCAGCCCACTCCAAGGTAAAGTACTTAAAACCATTTACAGGATCTACTTTATCCCACCAACTCTTGAAGTTCTCTAAGAATTCTTCCCATCCCTCAACATATTTAAGTACACTATAATCGATGTAGTTTCTTGTAGGATCGGTTGGATTATTATGTTCAAGGATGTATCTGAGTATAGCAGCAAACAACTCGCCATCCGTCCCTGGTCTAATCGAGAACCATTCATCGGCTAGCGCTGCCGTATTGCTGAAGCCTGGATCTACAACGAATACTTTACATCCATTTTCTCTCTTTGCTCTAACGGTTCCAGCATTCTCCCAAACGATTCTAGTAGCTGTGAATGGATTCCAGCCAACGTATATTATTAGTTTCGCATCGTGTTGATCATACCATTTAAGACTGCCGTCAGGCATTCTTATAGGTACAGGTCTCAGAATGTCTGGCTCCCATCTCTTCCCGTTTACTATGAGCTTCGGTCCATGTCTCCTGGGAGTATCACATATCGCTCCATGCTCTACAGCGTTTGGTGAGCCGAAAGCAAAAGTCAGCCTCCAGTACTGGTCTCTATCTGTTACATCTCCAGTATCGGTTAATAATGCCTCCGGACCATATTTCTTCTTAATCTCAACGAGTTTCCGAGCTATCTCATCTATCGCCTGCTCCCAAGAGACCCTAACGAATTTTCCTTCACCACGTTCACCTACTCTCTTCAATGGATACTTTATTCTATATGGACTATAGACTAGCTGTAATCCAGATATGGCTTTAGCGCAGGCTGCACCTCTACTATTGTAGGTTAAATGAGGGTTACCGTAGACTCTTACCACTCTACCATCTTTGACCCATATTTCAAGAGCGCACTCAGCTGCACACATTACACATGACGTATATTTCACTTGTACATCTCTCTTCTTTATTTTCTGCTTGACCGCTCTAATGTTCTCAGCCGGTACTTGAGCTAGATACATTTTCTCATAGATTGCTGGTCCTAGGGTTACACCAGCAATTACGCCTAGAGATGCCAGAGATCCTAACTTTATAAACTCTCTTCTACTTAACTTACTCATGTACTCTCACCTCTTACTCTTAAACTCTGGGATGGGAAAGATAGTTAAACCAAGCACGTACAAGAATAAAGATAATGATAGTATTCCAACGGTTGCTAGGATCTCTGTCTGTGTTGGCATAAAGTTGAGGAGCGAGTAAAGTTGTGGTGAGACTTCCACGATCTGCTGTCCCCCGATTATAAGATTCCACTTGTAAGAGTAGACTCCGGCTAGAATTAGAATAAATGCAACTATCGACCCGATTGTCGAGGTCCTCACCTTTTCTGTCGCCAACATGAAGATCGGGATTAATCCTCCTAGAATGTATTGTACGCCTATGAAGCTTAATGCTAAGTAGCCAATTAACAAGATTGAAAGCCTAGTCCATGTTAATGTTTCCGCATATGCAGTTGTTGAGAGCTCGATCAGTGTAAAGACGAGATATATTGCTAGGAAGTATAGAGTAAGCTTCCCTAAAGAATTCAGAGCATCTTTTCGTAATCCATCTTTTCTCAAAGTTATGATTGCTAGTAGAGCTACTAGAGCTGCTCCAGCCGTTATCCCTGAAAGTATGGTTGTTATAGGAGTTATGGTGCTACTCCAGACTTCTCTAGCTTTCATGCTACCAATTATAAATCCGAAGTATCCGCCGAATATTAATGATATCACTAACCCTATCGCCGAGATTCCAGTGGATGCTCTCTGAAACCATGCCGCATCCCTATATCTACTATGTATGATTATTTGAGTGGTTAATAGAAGCACAAAGATTATCCAAATGTATCCGAATAAGGCCATAACCGAACTCGGCGTTGGATAGAGGTAGATGTTGGGAGCTCTTAATGGGGAACCGAGCTCTAAGACTAATGGTATAGGTGAAGCTAGTAGAAATCCCCATGCAGTCACCATTGAGAAAGTCGAGATACCCTCAAGATTTCTCATCTTAAAGAGTGTTGGAGCAATTGATATAATATATGAGCCTAGCACTAAGCCTGTGATGAAAGAGTAGAGTACTATCATCGGTCCCCAGATTATGTTTGTCATATTTCCTTCACCACCCCAATCTTTGGATTTATAACGGTAACAGGGGCACCAGCTTTTACGGCTTCTTCATACCCTATGTAGTAGACTGACGGACTATTTCCGGTTTCAGGTTTTATGACGCTTACAGACTTCTCTGCGAGCATCTTTGAGACAATGCTTTCAGGATGGTTTATGTCTCCAAAAATTCTAGCACCACCCATACAGTTTATAACGCATGAAGGTACTTCACCTTCTTCTATCTTGTGAAGACAATAGTCGCATTTATCAGCTGTACCCGTATATGGGTTCCTAAATCTAGCATCGTATGGACACGCTTGTATACAGTAACCACATCCTATACATCTATCGTAATCGATTACAACTATTCCGTCATCCCTCTTATACGTTGCTCCAACAGGGCAGACAGGAACACATGATGGCGTCTCACAATGGTTACATAGTCTAGGCAAGAAAACTCTTCTTAAGTATGGATACTTCCCTCGCTCTATTACTTCTACCCAAGTCCTGAAGAATTCGTATGGGGTACCGTTTTCCATCTTACAAGATACTTGGCATGCATAGCACCCTACACATCTATTCAAATCAACAACCATGACCCATTTAGGTTTCGCAGACTTTTTGTCAATGTATCTACCGACTATATGGGGTAATTCTTCTTGAAGTTTTAAATACTTGGACATACTTCATCACTTTACATATTTCATAACTTCCAGTTACGAAACTTTATTAAAACATTCTTTAAATTGACCTTTAATTGTTTTTAGGCTGTAATTAAACAATTTTTTACTTACTTTAACACGATTAATCTTAACTCTTATAACACAGTAGTTTAACTGCCTCAATCCCAAAAGCGGTAATTCTATAGCTTTTCGATTTATCCTGCGTTATTAACCCCATCTTCTTTAGTACACGTAGATGGAAACTAAGTCTTGGAGGATCGTCTACTTGGAGTATTTTGACTAATTCTGAAAATTTGAGACTACGCTTCTCAGTAAGCAGTACTAGTATTTCTCTCCGGAGTTCATGAGATAAGCATGAGAAGATATGTTCATTTAAACTCCTACTCTTAGCCTCAGCTAAGGCTCTCTTAATGGCGATTACTAAGTCTTCAACTCTAAAGGGTTTACAGATATAATCTGATGCTCCTTTCTTTATTGCTTCTACAGCACTGGGAATACTACCATATGCCGTGATAATTATGACAACAGTGTTCGGAGATGTTCTCTTAATTGTACTTAATAAATCGATGCCATTCATACCGGTGAGCAGTAAATCGGCAACGACCACGTCAAAGTTTTCTTCTTGAAGTATCTCAAGTGCACTCCATGCATTATATGCTAACTTAACTTTAAATTCATATCTCTCGAGCAGTTCCTTCAGTGTAGAGCATATTGTTTCATCGTCATCAACTATAAGTATCTTGGTCAAAGGGGGCACCTCTCGGCAATTTGATGGTAAAAACGCTTCCTTTCCCCAATTCGCTTTCAACAATGATCGTCCCGCCATGCATTTTAACTATCTCTTGTGAAATTGTCAAGCCGAGGCCTAGACCACCTTTACCTTTATGCTTAGAGTAAAATGGTTCAAATATTTTATCGAGATCTTCTTTCGGTATGCCGTCGCCAGTATCCCTAATTGAGATAAGAGTATTCGAGTTGTCCTGCTGTACCTCTATGGTCAAGGTGCCACCGCCAGGCATTGCTTGAATAGCATTCATTATCAAGTTATCTATCACCAATCCAATAGCTAGAGGATCTACATAAGCTTTACATAGTTTATTGTATTTTTTAACGACTTTTATGTTATACTTATCGAATGAATATGCTTTAAGAGAATTCTCAACTATTTCAACTACGTCAATAATTCTCTTATTTATCTTTACTTCTCTTCTTCTATATCTTAATAAGTCATCGATAGCACGTTTAATTTCCATAACATTTGATACGACCCTTTCTAAGCTCTTCTTCGTTAATTCCTCCTTAGATTCTGAGAGTATCAATTCACAGCCCAGCGTCATCCTAGTTAAAAGTGTGTTGATCTTATGTATTATACCAGCTACCAGATATTGAATTATTGCGATTTTCTCATACTGTCTAATCCTTTTATAGAATTCTTCTCTAGCCTTATCACTAGTTATATCTCTAACAATGACAATTTTTCTTCTCCCTTCTTTATCGAGATCCAAAAAGAACAACTTAATGTAGACAGTTTCTCCACCTCTATCATAGGATAGCTCAGCCTCTCCTTTAGTTGACACCGAATCCAATCTTATGATCTCTGAAAGCTTTCTATTCACAATCTCAGATTTACTCAAATTGAAGATTCTTTCAGAAGCTTTATTGCAAGAATGTATCATGCCGTCCGAAGAGATTAATAATATCCCGTCCTGAATCGAGTTGACGAGCATCTTATATCTATTCTTTAATCGTCTCAGTCTTTCTACATAGTTTCTTGTCTTCTCCCTCTCTTCTTCAAGCTTGTCTAACATTCTGTTAAAGGCCATAGATATCATACCAATTTCATCCTGAGCATCTACCTCGACTCTAGATCTGTAATCACCTTTAATGATCTTCTCTATTGCATTCTCTAAGTTTTTCATGGACACCGTTAAACTCGTTAGAGATATGAAAAAGGATACAGCCCCTATTCCTACTATTAGTGAACCCCACAAAAAGATTTTACCTATGATGTTGAACATCTTCTCTTCTATTTGTTTGCTCGTAATTCCGATGTGTATCTCTCCTCCAATACCTCTGTATACTGGGACAGAGACATCGTAGATAACACTACCAACTGCTTGGAATTTTTTTACTGACATATCCTCATTTACAGGTGGGTTAAATCCAACTAAAGCTTTAGGAAAAGCATCTGTGAAAGTACTTGCAACTACATTTCCATCAAAGTCTACAATGTACATGTAAGCTATGTTCGGATTTCTGGCCTTGAAGTCGTTTACCATATTATTGAGAGTTATTATATTACCTTTAACTAGCAAAGACAGGACTTCTATCTGGATTCTATCTAGATACAGTGCCGTGCTCGCTACCAATTCTTCTATGAGAGATTTACTTATCTGGTTATACAGAATGTACGCATTTATTAATCCAAATATCATTAAGTAAAGTACGAATATAAGTGTGAACTTTTTTCTAAGCTTCATTTACTCTCACCTGAGAGCAGATACTTCTCTACTAGCTCATAATAGATCGCATAATACTCTATGGTAGGCTCAGCGAATCCTCCGGGGAACTCTGTCATACTCCATAGAGTTAGAGTAGAGTGGGAGCCAAGAGGTTCAAGCTCGATCAACGCTTTCTTTACATTCTCAACCAAATTGTTGTCCACAGCTTTGTTAGCAATTATTAGGCTTCTAGGGAAAGGTTTAGAGATTGCTATTATCTTAATTAATCCTTCTCTAGCAAGTCGAAATGCAAGCAAGTCCTGCATGGCCCCAGCATCAAATCTTCCAGAGATAACTGCTTCAGCGCATTGCTGATGGGAGCCTAGGAAAGCATACTCTCTAAAGTCTTTAAGAGATACTCCGGCTTCTTCCAGCATGATTAACGGTATTAAATGTCCCTGCGTAGAATAGTATGACCCGAAGGCAAAACTCTTACCCTTTAGTTCCGCTAAAGAGGTTATGTTTAAATCAGTTCTTGTAAAGATAACTGCTCTGTAAAACATGCTCTTATTCTCATCTAAACCTACAGTCACAGGAATGACGTTGCCGTATCTTAGGCCTGTTACAATATAACTTACAGGGCCTACTGCAGCAAATTGGGTCACATTCATTCCTATATCATTCTGGACCAGCTCGTATGTTGGTTCGTATTTCAACCTAAACTCATAACCAGTCTTATCGGAGAGATAGCTCATAAGCGGAGCATATATCTGTATTTCAGTATCGGGATCCAATCTTGGATCAAAACCAAAATAAATAACTTTTTTACTGGAAATATTCAGAGAAGGATATGTAGTCTTTTCACCAAGATTAATTACAACGATCTCGTCACAATGATAGGGGTTAGTCAAAATTACGATCGATAATAAAGTGGCTATGAGAGCTAGATTTAATAAAATATTCAGCTTTGTTGTCTCCATACCTGTTCCGTCCACGGCATATAATTAAAAAGAATGATTTATACATTCTATAATTGTAGAATTAACAATTAGTGACAACCAAACACCAAGATTGATAAAAATGCTTTTAGATGTAACGAGCTAGTCTTGTATGAATAACAGGATGTTTTTATTCGTATACTGTGTCCAGTAGCGGGTACAGTTCGTTTTAAGTAGCTCAGAAAACCTATTTCTTATCCTCTCGATTGTTTCTTCATTGTTGAAGGAATCATACTTCTTCAAACAAGCATAGGTTATCAGCTATTATTCTTTATTATAAAGTGAATAGTCTTAAAGTACGTTGCCTGAGAAGAGTTTTGAAATTAGTAAGCATGACATATTCATGTTTTCTATATCTTAACTAAAAAATAATTTTTAACTATTTTAGTGGTGTTGTTCCTGTATGTTAAGATCCTCTCAATATTTTCATGACTTCTTGATTGTTGAGTAGGTCGCTCGGACTTCCGTGAAAGATCGTTTCACCTCTCTCCAACACATATAGTTTTTCAGCTATCTTTGTTGCTATTACCACATTAGATTCAGCGATTATAACTCCTATTCCTTGATTTTTTATCATTTCGATCGCATCTTTGAATCTCTCTACGACGATTGGCGCTAATCCCTCAAATGCCTCATCCAAGAGAAGATATTTCGGTAACGTTGCTAAACTTCTCGCTATAGCTACCATCTTCTTCTCTCCTCCACTCAAATAGAAGCCTTCCCTATCTAGAAAATTCTTTATCTCCGGAAATATCGTTAAAATCATGTTCATTATATCGTCAATCTTATCGAGGTTTTTAGATAGATATGCGGCTAAATAGATATTCTCCTTGGCTGTAATCCATGGAAAGACCCTCATATCTTCTGGAACGTATCCTATACCTTTCGCCACTCTTTGGTATGGTGGCAGTTTTATAATATCCAGGTCATCTACCTGAATTCTCCCTCTTGACGGTTTATAGATTCCTACGATAGATTTGAATGTGCTAGACTTGCCTGCTCCATTCCTTCCAATGATAGCTACGACCTCGCTCTTTTCGACCTCTATGGAGACCCCCCTCAAGATATCGGTATTCGATATTCTTAAGTGGAGGTCCTCCACCTTAAGCATATACACCACCTAGAAGTACTTTCTTGATTTCTTCATTTTTCCTAATCTCTTCTACTTCTCCGTCAGCGATTATTCTTCCTTGATGCATTACTATAATCCTTACCCCATATCGGAAGACTATATCCATGTCGTGCTCGATTATTATACTGGTCACCTTAGTTTTCCTGATCACGTCTAGTATCTTCTCCATTATGTTGTCCTTATCTTTTGTAGCAACACCACTTGTCGGCTCGTCCAACATTATCAACTTGGGATTTAAAGCAAAAGAGATCGCTACATCTACTAGCTTTCTATCACCGTAGGAAATACTCATAATATTTTCATCAGCTTCATCGCTTAATCCAAAGAGCTTCAAGATATTCTCCGTTTCCTCCAATGCATCCGTGTATTCGTCTAGTATCTTTCTGAACGCATACTGATACTTCTTCCTAGAGAGTACGGAGACCAAGATATTCTCGTAAACAGTCAGTTTATCGAACGTGTTCACTAGTTGGAAGCTTCTAACGATTCCTTTACCGACTCTCTCTAATGGGGGATAACGTGTAATATCCTCCCCCATGTACATTATTCTTCCTTCGTCAGGATAAAGGTACCCGCTGATAACGTTTATTAGCGTTGTCTTACCCGCACCATTCGGACCGATAACCATTACGACTTCTCCCTCACTGAGTGCTATGGAGATATTATCCAATGCTCTAACACCTCCGAAGCTTTTCTTTACTTTTAGTAATTTCAGCACTTCCATGATTATCCGCCTCTTCTCCGGTGGCTGACGACGACATCTACCAGTGTTCTTGCTAAATGAGCTATCCCTCCGGGCATTAGAATAACTATAGCGATAATGAGTATACCCATAACCATCTGCCAGTAAATGAATTTCATTGCAAAGCTTTCTATTATATGGAAAACAAAAGAGCCTACTATTGGTCCAATAAATATTCGTGCTCCACCTAGTAGTGTTGCAAATACGACTTTCCCGGAGGTTGTCCAGTAGGCTATATCTGGAGTCACTAGTCTATGATGGTTTACAGCTAACACACCTGTAATACTAGCATATATGGCGGATATTATGAAGGCGTAAAGCCTTGCTCTGTAAATGTCGACCCCTATAAATCTAGCTCTAGTCTCATTATCTCTTATCGATTTGAGTGTAAGACCGAATGGAGAGTTAATGATCCTCCACATTATATAGACTAGGATGAAGGTTAGACCTGTGACGAAGTAGAAGTACACGTGATGATAAGTTGCAAAGTCTAGTTTCTCCAGAGAGATCCCTAGAATCGAGAATCTTGGAATCTTTATTCCATCTGTTCCACCCGTGACCCAGTAAAACTTATAATATAAGCTCCATAATATCTGAGCTATAGCCAACATGAAGATAGCGAAAAATATTCTAGTATACCTTACTACTATCGGTCCTATTATGAGTGCAACAACAGTGGAAGATAAGATACCACCTAAAAGATGTAGCTCGATGTTATTTATTCCTAGATATTTATACATGAATCCTACTGTATATGCTCCGACCCCTAGGAATAAAGCATGTCCAAAGCTCAACAGTCCAGTGTATCCGAATAGTAGATTGAACCCTAATAATGCGCTAATCCATGTTACTCCATGACCTAAAACTACACCCCATCCAGGTGAAAAAACGTATATTATCGGATATAGGATGGCTATTATTGTTAGAAAAATAAAATTTGTCTTTATATCATCTCCAAAAAATCTCTTTAATCTCTCTACCACTTTTTTCCACCTCCAAGCCCTTCGGGTTTCAATGTAAGTATGATTATAGCGACGATGTAGATTAGTGCAAGCTCTAGCTCTGGGAACAGGATTAAGGTAATTGTTCTAAGCACGCTCACTATGAAGGCTCCTACTAGGGATCCCAGGAAACTGCCTAGGCCCCCTATAACCACGACGACGAATGCTAAGACCAAAAATTCTACAGACATTCCTAACATTGCAGATGCAGATGGGATGAATAGTCCTCCACCTAACCCTGCGAGGAAGCTTGCAATCAGTACAGTTAACAATAAGACTTTCTTGACGTTAGCACCTAGAGCTGCCGCCATCTCGATGTCCATTGAAGAAGCTCTTAGGAGTAGCCCAGATTTGCTCTTAAATAAGAATATCCATAAGATCAAAGCAATAACCAATGCCGAGATAATTACGTAAATGTTGTAGACGGGTATTAAGTATTCACCTATAGATAAGGAGCCCGCTAATTCAAAAGGTTGAGATGCCCTAAGCGGTTCGGAGCCCCAGATCAATCTAAATATGTCTTCGAATATCAAGAGAAGTCCATAGGTTATAAGGAGCTGTACCTCGTCTCCTTTCCCACTAATAAATAGAAATAGTGGAAATATCAGTAGAGAGGAGACTGCTACTACGAAAGCAGCGAGGAGTGGAGGTGTTATGAGTAGTGGTATGATAGATGAACCGAATATGTTTATCATTACCCCCATGCCCGTTCCCGCAATCGTATAACATCCTAATACGAAGAATGCTGGATGTGCGAGGTTAACGATCTTCATGACACCGTAAATGATGTTTAACCCCACCGCTATTAGGAATAACACCGAGGCACCGAAAAAAATATTGTAGATTCTTACTAGTAGATCCATTATCTCGAGCATGTCTATCGTTTCTCTAGGGTTATAGACTCTAATAAGCTTATACTGGTACCACGCCTTCTCTCCATGTTTCCCTAATCCAGCTATATGCAAGAGTGCCTGCTTTAGGATCGGGGGTTCCTTCCCATCCTTCTGGAACGGTTATCTTGGATATGGGTATCACTATTGGTTTATCTAGAACGCTGAACCCGAATCGTGGATCATATTTGGAGATCCCTACTATCCCATCTTTATAACATTGATGTTTATTCGGTTTTTCGGCTCTTACGTGTATTGGTCCTGCAGGACCGTATATCGTCATACCTTCTAATGCCCTTATTATATCGTCTACTTCAGGGAATCTTCCAATCATCGTGTATGCTTTCTCAACTGCATTCTTATACAAGTATACTGCAACATATGCACCTTCAGACGGGCTATCTGGATATGTCCCCCATCTACGATAGTAGTTATTCACGAACGACTTGTTTATAGGATATTTATCCCATTCTGGGTATAGGAAGAAGTAGTTAGCATGTACTCCTGCGATATGTCCATCGGGGAAGTCCTTCACGGCTTCAGCAGGGCTCGCCGCATGAGCTATACATGAAACATACTTCATCTTCTCAAATAATCCATAACCAATTGCTTGTTTGTAGAAGTTTACAACATCGGCGCCCCAAAGTGAAGAAGCCAGTATATCTGGCCTATTTGCGATGATCTCCGTTATGTATGGTGAGAAATCAGTAATTTTGAAAAGACCTGGAAAAGCTTCATAGACTACCTCTACCCTATCCTTACCCAAAACTTTCTCAAATGTTATCTGCATATGAGCATGCGCATTTCTACCATAAGCATAGTCTGGATGGATATGTGCGATCCTTACTTTATCCTTCTCTGTTAGATTAAGAAGTTTGATGGCTCCTATTGCTGCTGCAACCCCATCTGCTGATTGAATATTTGTGATTCTAAAGCAGAATCTTGGGTCTGGGACGACTGACTCAAACAAGAAGTCTGTGCATCCATCTACAAAGAACGTTAGAGTTTGAAGTTCTTCTGCTACCGGGCCTACTGCCGGAGTATTCGAAGATGATATTAACCCTACATAGAAATCTATCTTCTCATCTAGTACAAGAGTTCTATATTCTCTAACTGTTTCTTCAGGAGACGTTTCTGATTTCACAACATACTCTATCTTTCTCCCCAGAATACCCCCACGTTCATTTATTTCTTCAATGGCTAGTATGGCTCCCTGCATCATCGGTTTACCCCATAGAGCTCCCCCACCAGTAAGATATGCTTGAATACCTGCCTTAATGGGAGTTGTGGGTATCTCTTCTCTAACTGGCGGCGGTGGAGGAGCTAAACCTCTATAAATCTCTGTTCCAGCTACTCCTGCAATACCTCCTACTACGAGCCCACTTACTAATCCTTTCAGAAAATCTCTTCTTCCAGTTTTTTTACTCATAAGTATCTAATAATGAGAAAACTATATAAAAATTTAACTGTAAAAGTTATAAGCTAGTCTGACGTTATTTAAGCCTTAAAATGATTACTTTATTAAGAGTAAAAGTAGAAAAGTATTGACTTTCAAAAAGTGGGAAACGTTTTGAATGCTATATTGTGTTCTTATCTAAATTTACATTTACTGTAAAGTTCTACGATTGCAAGAAGACTTCTTCCAATTATTTACAAAGTTTACATAGTATAGTAATGATGGGAAGCTATTAACTAATTTAAGTTCGGCGCTTCAAATCCAATCTACCTGTACTAGCTTTTTTAAGAAAATATAGGTTTCACAAGTTCGCATATCACACTAAACTCATAAATCTAATGCTCAGAATTTTAGATATCAAAGCTCTGATATTGTCCGGAAGAATCTTAAGCAAAACAGAAGCTTTATAATATTCTTTTCTTCTTATTGTATTTATGATGAAGGAATCCGGAGTATCTACCACTTTTAAGATAATCGTCTTTACCATCGTAGGTTTATTGTTAGGGGCTGCAATAGGTTTCGGACTTTCCTACTATCTCGGTATCTCAGCTATTACACCTGCAGAAGGTAAGAAAGAATACACTATTGGAATGATTGCAGACCTTACAGGTGAGGGAGCTGATTATGGTATCGAAGTTAGAGATGCAGGTTTTCTAACGATAGACGAAATAAATAGCTTCCTGAAAGAAGTTAATGTTCCAGTAAGTTTTAAACTTGAAATTGAAGATTCTAAGACAACTGTTGAGGGAGCTGTTGCCGCAGCACAATCACTAGGGGGAAAAGGCATAAAGATAATAGTTGGACATCTATGGAGTGGACAAGCAAATGGTATCAAAAGCTATATAGATAGTCACAAGATCTTTACTGTAAGTGTCTCTTCAACGTCTCCTCTTCTCTCGATTCCGAATGATTATCTATTTAGGATGCAGGCTCCAGACAGCATTCAAGGTAGAGTAATTGCGCATTTGATATGGCGTTCAGGGTACAATAAAGTAGCTGCAATCTACAGAAATGACCCATATGGTTCAGGCGTCTTCAAATATTTTGAAGAAGAGTTCAAAAAATTAGGAGGCACGATTAAATCATTAGCTTACACTCCAGATCTCCCAGATTACTCTAGTGAAGTCTTACAATTGAGCGGAATGGTTAAAGAACTAGGCGAAGATAAGACAGCTGTACTTATAATTGCTTTCAATTATGAAGCAATAAAGATGTTTGATAAAGCAAGAGTAGACCCCTCTCTCTCTAATGTGCAATGGTTTTCAAGTGAATCCTTGAAGGGCCCCGGTCTACTCCCACCAGCTGGACCAACTGAGATCGCTGATTTCCTTGTTAAAGTGAAGCTGACGGGAGCTTATCCTGCATCATTGACCGAGAATGAGCTTATGAAGAAGTTTACACAGAAGTTCAAAGAGAGATATGGTAGGGAGCCGAAAGCTTACGGAGCCTATACATATGATGCTTTATGGTTAGTTGCAATTTCTATCCTAAGTACAGGAAGCGCTGATGCGGATGTTCTAACAAAATTCTTTGTGAACTTAGCAAGTAAGTATACTGGTGCGACCGGTTTAACAACTCTTGATCTAAACGGTGACCGAGCACTCCAAGATTATCAGATATGGCAGGTGGAGAAGATGAATGGATACTATGACTTCCAAGTTATTGGCGGATGGAGCGGAGCTACAAACGAACTTATGATCTCCAGCTAGCGTATACTTTTTACTTCAAAATCTTTATTTTTTATTTGTTTTTATTCATGTAGGGCTTATTAGGAAAAAAGGTGAGTAGTAGTTGGAGTTCCTTCAAGCAGTTATCTCAAGTATAGTTACAGGAAGTCTATACGCACTAATGGCATATGGACTTACTATTACACTCGGCTCGATCAGAATATATAATTGGGCTTATGCTGAATATGTAACCATATCAGCATACGTAACCGCCGTGCTCTCCTCTAGGTACTTCATTAATGTTTTGTTATGTTTTCCGATATCACTGGCTTCAGCCATACTCGTATCTATCTTAGTTGATGAACTAGTTTACAAACCGTTAACTAAAAGGGGTGCAACAATAATTCAGCTTATGCTTGCAGGTATAGCAGCCGGTCTCCTGGTTAGATACATTGTTTACATATTCGCCTCAATAAATAATGTAGTCATAATTAAGGCAGCCTATGCTTCAAGAACTATACTCGTCTACGATACATTGGTGATAACTGACTTAGATGTTGTCGCTATACTTGTAACCTTGTTGATGATGGTGACATTCCACTTCATACTACTGAAAACACTGTTAGGGAAGCAGATCAGAGCTATGTGGGATAACTTTGAGTTAGCACGATTAAGTGGTGTAAAGGTATATATGGTGAGAAGATTTGTATGCGTCTTAGTAGGTATCCCTGCGGGAATTATAGGCTCGCTCTGGTCAATCTACTCAACAGTGACACCAACTACCGGATGGGGGCTTCTCCTTCCTGCTTTTGCAGCAGTTATCGTCGGAGGTCTAGTTAGCATACCTGGAGCGATAGTTGGAGGATATTTGCTTGGAATCGGAGAAAATCTTCTTATGCTCATCGCTTATCGAGTATTCAATATATCTCTAGCCTATAAACCACTGATAATGCTTCTAATAATGTTGATAGCATTATTTATAAGAGCTGAAGTAATACCCTTTAAACCTATCGCAGTGAATATTTATAGGTTTATTTTTAAGAGAGGTGAGGCGTAATGTTCTCTGAACTAGCAACCCTTTTATCTACCACTTTAACCTTCTTCAGCATATATGTGATGTTATCTTTAAGTCTGAATCTGGAATATGGATTCACAGGCATCCCAAACTTTGGTAAGGTATTCTTTTTCTCCTTAGGTGCATATGTCGCTGGGACGTTTGTGCCTAGAATAATGCATATCCTATTCCGGATCGATGAGCCCTTATGCTCAGCTGTTGCATCAACACAGAGAATACTCGTAGGTCTTCAAGAACCAATAACTCTAATGATAATCTTTATCGCGTCTCTAATATTTTCAGGGATTGTTGGAGCAATTATCGGCTATATGCTCTCATATCCATCTCTTAAACTTAGAGGTGACTATCTAGCAATAAGTTTGTTAATAGTTGCTGAGCTTAGCAGAGTCTTTGTTAGAACTGAGCCTAACATCGTATGTGGTACTGATGGGATAGGAGGGATCCCGAACCCCTTTATCTCCGTTGGAGATACATTGATAAAAGAGGTACTGTACTCAATATTATCTGGAGTAATCGCATACCTATCTTACTTCTTCATCCAGAGAATTGTGAATTCACCTTATGGGAGAGTTATAAAATCTATTAGAGATGATGAGTTAGCCTCACAGCTTCTAGGAAAAGATGTAAAAAGATTTAAGGCCGAAGTCTTAATGTTTGCTTCATCCATCTCAGCAGTAGCAGGATGTTTATATGCTTTCTTCATAGGATTTGTTTATCCAGATGATTTTATCATAGTGTGGACTATGTATTCGTGGTTGATGCTTTTACTAGGAGGTTTAGCGAACAATAAAGGTGTTGTTGTAGGAGCTCTTGTAATGGTCATAATAGATAGAGGGTTGAGACGTATACCAAGCTATTGGCTGTCTCTACCCTTTGATGTTAGCTATCTCAGAGGGACGATCTTTATGATTTTATTACTATTGATTATAATGTATAAGCCGAGGGGGATCTTCCCCGAGAAACCATTAGATACGCCTGCTAGACAGGTCTTTGAAGCACACATCAAGAAGGTGGTTAACCTTAAAAAGGAGTCACCTCATCAGTGATTTGGAATGACTAAAGACCATATTCTTCGTGTCTCAAATCTATATGCAGGTTACGGAAAAAACGTAATACTACATGACGTATCCGTCCTATTATCAAGAGACACTCTTACATTAATTGTGGGGCCAAACGGAAGTGGAAAAAGTACTCTTGCAAAAGCGATCTTCAATTTAGCATCTGTTTTCTCTGGAGAGATCATCTTTAAGGATATTGATGTGACAAAGATGATGGCTGAGGAAAAGACTATGTTAGGCATGCAGATGATCCCCCAGACCTCAAATGTATTCGAGAATCTTACTGTAAGAGAAAACTTAGAGATATCCTTCTTTAATACTAAGAAAGCTTACAAAAATAAGAAAACTTTTAGGGATATGTTAGAATACGTTCTTCAAATATTTCCAAATTTGAAAAATAGAGAGTATGAAAAGGTAAAACTATTAAGCGGAGGAGAAAGACAAATGGTGGCATTGGCTAGAGCTCTTATAACAGAGCCTGAATTGATAATTTTCGATGAGCCTACTGCGATGCTCTCTCCAGCTTTATCCAACTTCATACTAAACAAGATTAGAGAAATAAATCAATCAGGTGTTGCGGTTATGCTTATCGAGCAAAATGTTAAAGCTGCAATAAATATTGCAGATTATTTGTACGTGCTTCTGTCTGGAAGAAAAGTCTTAGAGGGGCCATCAGACAAATTTACTAAAGACTTCAAATTATTGGAGGATGCATTTTTTGGAAGAGTGAGAGAAGCTTAATATAGTGATGGAAATGCCTGAAACTATATTATCTCTTCAGGAAGTAACAAAAAGTTTCGGCGGTTTGAAAGCTGTTAAAAACGTTTCATTAAGAATATCTCAAGGATCTATAATCGGCCTAATCGGACCAAACGGTTCCGGGAAAACCACTCTCTTCAATCTTATAAGTGGAGTACTGCATCCTGATAGTGGACAGATATTCTTTAGAGGCTTAAGAATAGATAGGATGTCTCCTCATGAGCGTTTTAAGTTAGGGATGTGTTACGCTTTCCAGATACCTAGAATATTTAAAGGAATGACTGTACTAGAAAATACGATGCTATCACTTAAAGAACAGCTTGGAGAAAAAATCCTTACGGCACCTTTCAGAAGAAGATGGTTCATCCAAGAAATAAGAAATGCTCAGCAGATATTGCCTCTACTAGAAGATGTTCAGCTGGTAAATTCCTACGACAAGTTCTCATCGGATCTTTCAGGTGGTCAAATGAAGTTATTACAGTTAGCTAGAACTATTGCAAGCGACGCGAAGCTATTTTTACTGGATGAGCCTGGAGCAGGATTAGCACCCTCTCTAGCCAAAGAATTGTTTAAGAATATTTTAAAGCTGAGAAATGAGAAGGGGTTGACTTTCTTTATTATAGAGCATAGATTGGATTTGCTCTTTGATATAGTGGATAAGGTGTACGTCATGAACAGGGGTGAAATCATAGCTGAAGGAAAACCTGAAGAGATAATAGAGGATCCCAAAGTTAAGGAGGCGTATCTCGGAGGTTAAAATTCTTCATAGAGTAGCAGATCATTAAGTTCATCACTTCTCCTTATAATCTTGATATCACCGCTTCTTAATATCATGATATAGGGTGGTTTCAGCATACCATTAAAATTCATCAATACTTCAGGACCGTAAGCTCCCACATGGAGAAAAGCCAGTATGTCTCCAACCGAAGTTTTTTCAGGTAGACATCTATATCTTGGTAGTTTCTCTCTATTGTATTCTTCTCCTTCAACATCATGATAAACATCTTCAGCATCACACAATGGCCCACCTATCCTGAATCTAACATTATGTTTCTCACTTATTCTGCTAGCATTGACTATAGGATAGTACCATCTTAAAATCCTAGCACTTGGCAATACATTGAAGCCAGCATCTATGATAAGCCATCTCTCCCCTGACGATCTCTCTTTAAAATTAACAATTCTCGTTAGAAGTACGCATGCATCTGCAACTAAACTTCTACCTGGCTCAATGTATAGCTTCACATCATACTTTAGATTTCTTAGATTATCCGATATAGTTTTAGCTATTTCACATACGTCAAAGTTTGTTCTGTAATATGTTGGTAGTTCCCTATCTTCTTCTATAAGTGTCCTAGTATAATCTACAGGTATGCCTCCACCGAGGTTAATGTGCTCTAACTTTAAACCTATACTATCGTATAATTGGTTAACAATTCTTACAATTGTTTTTGAGGCGTTTTCCCATGAAGTGAGATCCGAAACTTGCGAGCCGATGTGAGCATGTATACCTTTCACATCTATATTTTTGAGCTCTAATGCACGACGATATGCTTTAAGAAGTTCTCCTATCTCAAAACCAAACTTAGATCTAGATATTCCTGTCTGCAAGGTAGGTACCGTAACTTCTGGCACTACTCGTAACGATATACTTGCCCTCAAACCTAGTTCGCCAGCAATATTGTTGAGAAGCTCCAATTCGTAGAATGAATCTACGTTTATGCAATTTATCTCGTTCTTAACTGCATAATGGAGATCCCGTATCCTCTTACCTGGGCTATTGTAAACTATGTCTTCGGGTTTAAAGCCGGACTTAATAGCTTTATACAATTCCCCCATGGAAGATACTTCACATTTCAAACCCTCACTTTTAAAAATCTTTAAGATGGATAAGATAGAGTTAGCTTTCAAGGCATAGTGAACGTATGTTTCCTCGTATTCTCTTCTAAAGGATTCTTGAATAAACCTCGCATTCTCTCTTAGCTTAGATTCAGAGAATACAAAAACAGGAGTTCCATATTTTTCAGCTAAGCTTAATACATCAACATCATCAAATAATAACTGATTTCCCTTAATCTTTAGATGATCTGTAAGAGAAGCGTGTATAAGTCATCCCCCCTAAAGATTGTTTAAGAAATTTCTGCATAGAGAAATCGCGTCAAGTAATGAATCATGCAGAATATTGTATTGTCTAATAAGCTCGATCTTTAATGCATGGTTTTCCCATTCTTCTTTATGTATTTTTACCATTTTATCAAGCACCTTGTAGATGCGTGGTAATGGTTTCGATAGATACCAGCATCCGTAAACGTCATGAGAGTATTTATCCACCGTAGTCCTGAAAGCTGGATTTAGAATTCTAGATAGCTTAAACAATAGCTGGTTAACCGATCTGATGAAGGGAAGATCATGTGGATCGTACTGATCTCCATATTCTTTGGAGAGTTTGTTTATTTCTATTAACTTTTTCTCTAATTCATCGATTTCTTCTTCGAGCTTACAAATATGTGAGGTAAACAAATGTTCGGAAAAAACTTTTTTTATTTCAACAATATCCTTCTTTACTACTTCGGTAAATTTCGTGAAATCAAATGGTAGCATTGGCATGCATGCAAGTCTTAAGACATATTCCATATACAACCTTGCATGTATTTCTAAGAGCTCTTTGTCTATTTTATCTATTGTATCTTCCTCACTATGGTACCACAATCCAAAGATAGCTCCTCCCAACTTATCTAGCTCATCTTCCCTATAGGTTGCGAAGGTAAATATGTAAGGTATGCCTATGCCTAGGAATGAATTATCACCAAATTTTAATGGAACCCTTTTTTCAGATGGCCCCCCAATCACATCTTTCTCGACTTCTTCTAAGAACTTCCAAGTCTCTGGAGATGAATATGACACGAATCTACTGGCCCCGGCTAAACCGCACCCATCAATATTTACATAGGATACACCTCCACTATTAAGATCGCTCCAATAGTAATCTACGAAGTAAGCTGAGCCAGCCGCCTCACCTATTTCATGCCCATCCCAGAATCCAAACAAGAGGCTTCGTAATAGCTTATCCTTATTTTCGGAAAACACTCTAGCCATTTCTAACATGATCGCATTGCCGGCTGAGTTATCTGTAGCGGTCCTTCCCCAAGCTTCTAAATGTCCGCCTACGATGATAAACTCTTTCTTAAACTCGCTGTTGGATGAGTTTATCCTACACATCGGCTGATTCGAGTAGATCCATTCATTCCTAACTTTGACTTTTATCCTACCTTTAACCTTTCTACTTTTTGATAATAGTGTCTTAATGTATTCTCCGTCAAACCTCGAGATATTTATGGAAACTATTTTCGGAATTCTCTCTATGTCTTCTCTTGTCGGAACCCCCCATACACCTTTTATCGCACCCTTACCTACGATCCTGTTTTCCCTATGACCCCAATTCATTACTATTAACGCGTTAGCTTTATTCACGCTTGCAATCTTAGCTTTCTCCGTTCTTGGCGGAGAGTATGATAGCTCAACAAGGACGAATTTATCCTTACAGTCTTTTCCACGATATGCTTCTTCACTCCCTCCACCCAGGTAAACTATTTCGCCAATTATCCCTTCATCGGATGTGTTTTCACTAAATAAGTTAGGGAAGCAATCAATTGGTTTAACCTCCGGCTCTATAAGCTCGAAATAAGATTCTATTGGGAAGCTTGTTAAGAAGGGGAATCTTTCAATCCATACCTCTGATCCATTAATCTTTTCCAAGTAATCTATGATGTATCTTGAGGCTTTCCCGATATTCTCAGTACCTGCAATCCTATCAGGAAAAGTACAAAGTATTTCTATATGTTTCCACACATTCCCTATATCTACATGGAGCCTATCTCTAAGCATTTTTACTCTGACCATTATCCTAGAATATTTGATGTTTATAAACTTAGTTTTTTGAATGAGAGAAGTGACCTCAACTCAGAGTGTATGGCCTGATCTCCCCTGAGAAATCCTTACATTGATATACAATTCTTCCTGAAACCACAGTCATCATAGTCTTCATGCTTCTGATCTCCCCTAAACTTACTTGTAGAGGATCTCTGTCAATTACGATAAAATCTGCATATTTTCCAGCCTGTAGGGTGCCTAAACGATCTTCCTCAAGTAGAAGATACGCTGATCCTTGAGTATAGAAGTGAAGAGCCTCGACTACTGATAGAACTTCGTGGGGAGTATGATTGTATAGTTCAATGCTTTCTCCGCCTCTGGAAACTGCAGCGTAGACGGTCTCCCATGGATTTAACGGTTCGATTGGGCTATCGGAGGAAAGCCCGATCTTTACACCATGTTTAGCTAATGACTTGAATGGGTATATCCATGTAGCTCTATTTTTACCTAATCTCTTGACGGCCCACCAGTCGCTAATAATGAAATGAGGTTGTATTGAAACCGCTATTCCAAGTCTAGCTATCTTCTCGATCTGGTCCGGTCTCACTATGGAGGCATGTTCTATTCTATGTCTATGCTCAAAAGATAAGTCTCTAAGATTTACATATGCATCCAAGACCGCATCTATTGCTCTATCTCCTATTGCGTGAATAGCTAGTTGTAGGCCGGCAATATGTGCTTCTTCTACGATCTTAATTAATTTATCCCTCTCGATCGTGGGCAATCCTATGGATTCTGGAAGATCTTCATATGGCTCGGATAGCCAAGCTGTATGGGCTCCGAGAGAGCCGTCCGCAAAAACCTTTACACCGAGTATCTTCAGAAAACCATCCCCGAAAGACCTTCTAATTCCAAGATGGGAAAGATTATTCAGTAATTCTTCCTTTATGTAAACTCTTACTCTTACTGGTAGTCTACTTTGATATCTAAGTATTTGGAGTATTTTTAATGAGTCAATATTGCAAGACATGAACCCTAAAGTTGTAACACCTGATGCTGCGGAATATATTAAGGCTTCATACATCATTTTTAGCATCTCGACATCCGTAAACCTGAAGATTTCCCGGAACATTTTTACAGCTTTTTCAAGTACTACGCCGGTCAGTTTCCCCTCTTGATCTTTCAAAAAATAGGGGTCTCTCGATATATCTTGACGATCCATGATTGATTGAAGAGCCACAGTATTTACTACCGCAGCATGGCCGCAGACCCTCTCGAGAAATACGGGTTTGTCGGGTACCACCTCATCTAACTCATAACGGTTTGGGAAACGTTTCTCCTCAAATAATTCATGATCCCATCCTCTACCTAGAATCCAGGATAGATCCTTATTTCTTTCATAATAGCTTCTTATGCGTTGCTTAAGATCTCTTATTGAGCATGTATTTTTAAGATCGATTGAGTTTAAAGATATAGCGAGATTGTCAAGATGCATGTGTGCGTCAATGAACCCGGGCATGATTGTTAGACCATTAAGATCTATTAGAGTTCCATGTAGCATGACTGTCAATCTCTCAGCTTTTTCTTTATCACCAACATATAATACTCGTCCGGCATGCGTTACAATACCCGAAGCTTTCTTTAATGGGATAAACGAAATATAGATGTCTCCGTTAACGAACCCTAAGATGTTAGAAGTCATCTACGATTTTCTACAATCCTTCAGGTACTTTAAAGCTTTTCACTTTATGAAAAATGTCTATCAGGTTAGCTTATATATTGGGAACTGTTAACTTAAGTTTTCTCAAATTTCTTCCGAATACTTGAATCCTGCTGGAAGCTGGTCTTCATAGTTTCTAATAGTCTCCTTAGATGTGGTTTTAGCCTGTTCTTCTAGCTCCGCAGTTAGGGCATATAGTCTCTGTTTGAGGCATAAGTGTTCCACAATACTTACACGGGATCATTACGATCTCTCGAACTATCTCCTTCTCCTTAATGATGGGTGCGGCCGATGGTTGAGCAACTTGTATTTCTAATACTTGACTTACCGCATCGGGTCTACCCTTAACTGATACAACTCCTTTAATAGACCATACAACCCTTCTATCAATGCCCTTATATGTTGGCTTCATAGTTAATGGAATATTTATGCTGAATGGAAATCTACCGGTGAAACCCATAGAGATATGTGTCGGCCCACTTAGGATCGGTTTAATAGAATATAGGGTTGCCGTCTCCCAAGTTTCCCTTGTAACTTCATGTTTTAAAGCTGGGTCGTAGACTCTCTTCTGAATCTTAGCTGACTCGACACATTGAAGCTCGCATCTCACTTCGTCTGCATCAAAATCTTCATATGAGTGTACTGTTAACTCTCCTTCAATATCTTCACCGAGGAAATACGCGTTCCTATTAAGGGTTATAGTTAAGTTGACTTTGGGGGGTGTAACCTTCTCAGCTAACTTCTTAATAAATGACATTGCAAAATACATCAGCCAACTCGTATTTTAATTTAACCTGACTTTATCATTTAAAGAAAGGTCGTCAAATTAATTATCTCTGAGCACCATTCTTCATATTCGCTGTGAAGTATGGTCCATCCTTACATGAATCAAGCAGTAAAGTATTTTTTGCTCCCTCCTCAGAGCCACCCTATCGGTAACACTCTCTACAGAATTAACATGCCTATAATCTAGAATCAAAGTCTAGGAATGCAAGATGAGTTTAGGTTTGAAAATGTTCTCGGACTCTTAGAAAATTCGAGAATTTTTCAATGATATTTCTTAATTTTAAAATACGTAATCTCGTAATAGGTTAGTAAGGATTACGAGGTATTCATAGATGCTATACTCTCAATGATACCTATGAAATCTTATAGTGGAGAATCATTCAGAAAATTAAGACATGATGAAAGTGTAACTAAACGTTTAACATGTTGAGAGGTCTGTATTCTTGAAAGTTTTTAATTATTTTTCAATAATAGAGTCATGAGATGGGATGAAGGTCTATGAGATCTGCTAAAATCCTGTCCTTACTAAGGGTAACCCTTGTAACCTACTCTCTTTGTTACAGGCGTTGAATTTGAGAGAGAACAAAAAGGGCTAAGTCTAATAATTCACTTATTGGGTCACTTTACCTTAGCAAATACGGATGCTTTTGTCGATGTAATTTCCCGATACTCTAACCTCTGTTTTATGCAGATCATCATTAATGAGTATTACAACGCCTGTAACATAAATTGCTAAGGGGCATTGCTCTTGTCGCTATGAACATACCTTAACGGAATTCAGGGTTTTAAGACTCTTTCTAGCTTTTCAGGCATTCCACTCCCTTTAGTGTTGAATGGTATCGTATCTCTTCCCGGAATCTTCATCCAACTTAGGATCGATGTTCCACAACTGCATGATGTCGTCTGGACTCCGCAAAACTTGTAATTTATGTTGCTATCACAGATTTGCTCTATTCCGATAAGAGAGTTGCCTGGGAAGCGATCTTCAGGTGCAAGTGGCTCTCCTCCTAAGTCGTTGAAAAATAGGTGGTCCATCGAATCTAGTTCTCCAACATTGTAGACTGGGAATAGCCGTACTTCGCCTCCTGCACAGTCTTCACCTACTTCCAGCTCGGGGAAGAAGATC
Organism: Candidatus Geocrenenecus huangii; assembly: GCA_023268155.1. GTDB lineage: Archaea > Thermoproteota > Nitrososphaeria_A > Caldarchaeales > Wolframiiraptoraceae > Geocrenenecus > Geocrenenecus huangii. Next base: position 372,874 of record JALNKM010000001.1, on the reverse strand, counting down.
TTCTCAATCAGTAACTGGAATACGCCTGGTCCACATCCGCCTCCTTCTTCCTCGGAACTTAATCTATCTTTTAGTTCTTGAGCGATGTTTATCGCTATGGACAATATATCTCTTCCCCGAGGGTCGTCCGCTTCGAAAAGTGAGACACTAAACCCTATCAATGAATGGGGGGAAAATACGTCGCTGTATACTACGATTCTTGGAAAGTCTTCATCCCACTCCCCGCTATCGACGTCGTCTCCTACTGGGGGGACGGGTTCGGGGACCCATGTCCTAATCCCTTCAGGGGTTAGGGATACTCCAACTATAACGTAAAATGGTTCGCTTGAGCCCCAATCATCATCCGCAACCTCAGAATATACGGAATCCAAAACTATGGCAACGTATGGGAACATATATTTTTCTACATGCCAATAGAGTATGTAATGGTAGTTACCTCTCTGGAAATGTATTTCCTGCTGTTCCTCAGTCATTCTTTGCAGAGTCGCGTAATCTAGCATAACTATCTGATCTTCTAGGTGGTCATCCTCCCAGAATGTAAATAAGTGTAATATGAATGATAGAATGGATGATAAAAGCGCTTTGACTATCTCTACAAGAAAATTCCAAATTCCAACTATGATGTCGGCTAGGCATATTCCAAAGCTTTCCCAGCTTTCACCACAGTCTCCTGTACCTAGAAAATCCGGCTCAACAAGCAGTACATTCTCACAGATTTCACATGTTGGATATAGGGCGTGTTTATCTTCCGAGGCATAAAGATATAACCTGTTGTTACGGAATCTTAAGTTCGAGCAGAGGGTTTGCTCAAAAACTTTTTCTTGGCTAAAGCTGCAGACGCCTGCATCGTTGCATGATGTTCCATAAGCACTCCAGAGATCATACCGCTTACAGCATCCTCCATGCGCTCCAATGTAGACATACTCTAGAACAATTGTATGGTCGTCCACTACGCTCCACGCCATTATAAGAGGTTCAGTATCTCCAGGGTGTTCTTCAAAGGTGACTACCACTGTACGTCCATAATCACTACTCCATGACACGACATAGTAGAATAATATGTGGGTTGGATTTTCCCTGCTTGGATATGGAGTAATTCTAGCGAAATTGACCACGTGATCTCCTAGAGTAGCCAATAAATCTTCGTATTCATCAAGTTCTATGTAAGGATTTACCTGTCTCATGGCAGCATCTTCCCAACAATCGTTTAGGCCATCTCCATCCCGGTCAGGGAAACCGAATATAGGCAAATCACTCTCCATCATTCTTCCATTCATCGAAAATCGGAAATTGATGTCCGGGCATCCAAAGTGGAGCACTCTTGGGCTGCTTATTCTTCTATTACCTTCAATATCACAGCCTACTGCATTTACTACTATACTACGTACATTGTCTTGGGAGAACTCTTCTCTTCCTAGCGCATGATACATTCTACTTGAAGAATCATAGCTGCTTGTAAAGGATATCTCTCTCCACACTCCTTCTGTAACACTTCCATCCCAATAGGAGACATCAACTTTTATGAACATTTTTTCTACGCCTTTATCATCTCTTGCAGAAACACTTATCTCGACATCTTCATTCGCAGATGGATGCTCGTTACTGAAAGATATATCCACCGTCGGAGGCTCCAATCCCAGTGGCTGAAATGTAAAGTTAGCACTTTTGCTTCCCCCCTCCATTATGACGAAGGCATATTCTGGATTCCACATGCCTCTCCATTCACATTCAAGCACACATTCCTGCCCCTCACATCGTTGATAAACTGGCCTTACAATATAACTACCAAAAGGATCTAATCCTCCAATAGAGTAATAATACTTTCTAAATATCTGTGTGGGCATCACCTCGTATCTATGTGGGACTGTGCCCTCAATGCAGACCGACGTACAGTACCATGTTCTTTCACCTGTAATTGGGTCTATCCTAAATCCACAAGCCTGCCTAGCTGCGCACAACTCTATTTTAAGAGTATCAGAATTATATGGGAAATTCTCTATGTATCCAGCAATAAATGCCATGGTTGCAGTTGGAGGCGGAGCTATAATTTTCGGACCAACCTCGATCGAAACCACGACCTCGTTGTTTTCCTCATCTACTTCATCGACTTCGTTGTTTGCATCAGCGAAGAAGCTAACTTGATATGTCCCTGCCTCCAGTGGTACCCAAGATAACGATATATCCGCAACATCTTCTAGCTGACCACCCGCAGGTATACGCGGTATAGTTGTCGAACCTATATGGATCCCGTTTACTTTAAACTCGACTGTACAAGGTGGAGATAAGCTACTTCCAGTATTCCGAATCAGAGGCTTTAGCTTAACATTATCCCCAGCAGATATTCTCTCCGGCTCCCAGGATATGCCTAATGCTTCGAGGTCGGGTTTTTCAGGTTTTATCGGAATTCCCGGGACTACTTCCACTTTAAACTTGAGGTAATTATTATCCTCTTTAAACTCCCTTACATTATTCTCGTAATCAATATAAAATACTATCTCTAGGGTTCCTGCGCTTACAGGAGTCCATGTTAATTCGATCTTCCTACTCTCGCCAGGAGGCAAATCCGTCACACCCGTTAATAGCACGACGGTTTTTTCAATCAATAATGCTCCTCTGCAAGCACCAGAAGTAAAGTTTCCTAAATTGGAGATGACGAATGTTAAATCGACCTTTTCTCCTACTTTAGGATTTTTAGGTGAGAAGCTTACAGAGGATACTGTTAAGTCCGCTAATGAGACCCATCTTTCCCCGCGGCAATTATTTTTCTCATTTCCTTCCTTGACGGAGTTCTCCGAATCCATGCAGACCCTAATATCGTGATCTTGAAGTTTTGCTTGCCAATAATATTCGAAAACTCTTTCTACTTCTTGATTTACACCAATTGTTCCGAGGAACTTGTCTCTCGCCACCCTAACGCCATCGATGATCAGGTCGTTGTATATTGTTGCAGGTTTTCCCGGGCTTCCTACTACCTCATCTCCAATATTTTTCATCATATAATGTATTATGTCCCCCTCCCTCCATATGTCGGTGACAACTAGGTCTGGAAATGTGGACACCTCGATTTTTGCTTCTACCCAAGCGGCCCAATCTTGGGCTGAAGTTCCTTTAACACCAACGTATAGAATGAACCGTCCCATCTTACCAGCTAGTGAATGCAGGTCTTGGGTAAATGAGTCCAACTTATTATCGTATAATATTTGTTGACTCATTAAGGTGGTTACACTTCCTTCTTCATCCATGAACCTCACTTCGAAGATGACGCCATCCGTGTTCAAAGCTCCTTGTAGAAAACCTATCTCAACGTTCAGCTTGGCATTCTCCGGAACTATTGTCTCAGGATAAGTCCCCATGATATAGCCCCTCTTATCAAGCCACTGTGGATGAGTTTCTAAAATTCTCTCTCTTCTGCCCCCGTCCTCTAGCACCCAATTATATCTGTATAATGCGAAACCCCGCGGGTCATCATCTCTTCCGGGAAACGGTAGAGGACCCGCACTGCTAGTCCATGATGCTTCGGGAGCATGCTCTATGAAATCATAAGCTCCTCCTCCAGCAGAAACAAATCTTTCCAAAAAGTATCCTTTTATTGGGAGAAGCAACATGATGATAATAATGAAGCAAAAAATGGGGTACTTGGCTTTTCTTACATGGATAAAAACCACTCCAAGGACCTCGTCTAAAAGAGTACGTACCATTATATAATAGTTTCTAATGTCTCAGGAAAATCCACCGCATAAAACGCAGGAGACCATCGATGTCGGGTTATCCGTTATTCAGAAGACTTATATGGCTGCTAAACATGAATATCATGTGAAAATATGCATTTTCGGCCCTCTAAGAATGATGAAGAGGTTGAAAATTCATTTCATCTTCTTTTGAATACTGCAACTACACCCGAGCAAGCATCATCAACAATAAAGAGGAAAAAGAAGAACACGTTCATTGCAATCGTCCTAGCATTTATCGGTGGTGTTTTCTTGCTGGGACTAGGACACTTTTACATTGGAAGAATTCTAAGAGGAATATTGCTACTAGTAACTGGGGTTGTGCTCCGTTTATCGATGTTGTTCATAACTGAGAACCTTATCGGTAATCTAGGTAGAATTCTGCTCATGGTCAATATCTTCTCTATATTCACACTATGGATCCTGCAGACTTATGATGCATATCGTCTAACAAAATAATCTAACAATCCATCTAGGAACAGAGAAAATACAAGTCATCTACAGATGAAGTCGAAGTACCCCGAATTCGAAATACCTTCTCATCATACTTTATAATTTTAAAGGTAACTGGAAAACAGTCGGACATTACTCTTGTTTAGGAGCCTACACAAAAATATTTCCTAGATCAAAAAGGCATCTCAATGCTTCATTAGGTGACTGATGTAGAGTTTTAACAATAATCTAAGTGTAAGGTAGAGTGTGCCTCTTCTTTGAGATTTCTCTCCTAGATCTGAATATAATGACTGCGACTAGGATTATCGCGATAGCTATGATCAATGGGTCGATGTATGCTGAGTAGTCTAGCAGGATCGTCCAGTACGGGCCCAGCGTGAAGCCTAGATATGTTAGCGTGAAGTTCCATGGTATTGAGCCGATTAAGGTTAATACAGTAAATTTTACCATGTTCATCTTGAATATGCCAGCCGGAAGAGAAATCACAGTTCTAACAGCAGGCATCATCCTTCCGAAGAAGACAGCATACAACCCATATTTCTCGAATAATCTTTCCGCATACTCGAACTCATGCTCGCGTACTAAAAAATACTTCCCATATCTTTCTATAAATGGTCTTCCAATCCTCGCACCAATATAGTAGAGGATTATAGACCCAGCTAGATTCCCCACGGATGCTACAATCGATGCTTCTATTAGAAAGTTTTCTGAATCATTTATCCATGCGACATAACCTGAGAAGGGCATAACGATCTCGCTCGGTATGGGTATCAAGCAGCTCTCAGCCGTCATAGTCAAGAATATTCCGATCACTCCAAATTCTTCAATAAAACTTGTAAGATAGTAAGTTAGACCTTGCAAAATACCCATAGTAGGATGGCTTATCTACCAAAATAATAAATTTTATCATTGAAGCTGGATCCTCTATTCGACCGATATCCTTAGCATTAGCATGGTAGTCCAACTCTTTTAACATATTACAGTTTAACACCATGTTCAATAGTTGAGTTATAAGCGGAGACGTTGAATGAGTTATAGTAGAACTCGTTATCGTGAATATTATTTCTAGATGAGTGGAGGATTAGTATTCCGAGGATTAGTATTCTGCTAGAATTCGTATTCCATAAAAAACTGCGACTCCAGCTATCTGGATTCTTAAGTTTCTCAAAGTTATGTTACTACACTGAAAGAGTATGAGTTGCCCAGCATCCTCAATTACTTTGTCTGTCGCTCCTTCCAGATAGATTAATTGTTTTCCATTAAGAGTGTTATTCTTAATCTTATTACCTGGGTCTGTTACATATAATCCTCTATATTCTAAAATGTTATCTAAGACTTTATTATCTGTCGAGTCTACTATGAATAACCCGCCCTCTTTTATCTTATTATGTTCAACGATATTTTCAGCTGAGTATCTATAAAAGTAAATCCCTATACAATTATGAGATATAGTATTATTTATTAGATTGTTTAGAGTTGATGAAAAGAGTTGAATTGGAAAGTATTCATTGTCGGGGACAATATTGTTTAATATGTGGTTATTAGTCGAGTTGTATAAGTATGTCCCCTCTCTATCATCTTTTATGACGTTATCTGCGATGACCACTTCATGTGTAGAGTGGAGGTATATGCCCATCCTATTCTCTTTAATCACATTTTTACTATTCTCGACCTATTTGCTCTATGCAGCTTTAAACCAACCCCTCTGCCTATTATTCCCCTTTTAGAACTCTCTCCCATAATAGTAAATCTTGTAATGATGACTCGTTCAGCTTTAACAATTATAGTGAAATCCTGACCTCCGCCATCTATAATCACTTTATCTGAGTCTTCACCTACCAGCCATAATGTTTTGTCAATTATGATGTTCTCCTTGTATATTCCATTTTTCACGTGTATGACGTCGTTTGTATTTGCTGATTCAATAGCTTCTTGAATGGTTGATAATAACGAGGAATTATAATTACATGATTTATTTAGTCTCTTCTAAACTATGTAAGCTACCCATACCTACAGTAACATCTGCTTTGATTAAAGTTACCTAAGAATATTTAAATCAAATGTATCTTTTACCAAATCATCTATCCCTTCAATTTTTCGAGAATCGTTCTCTACCAACTAACTTCAAATATTTTTGAAATGAATTCATAAAATCTTTAGGCAACTCGACTCATATTATTATACGCTAGATCGATTTGGCTCAATTTAGTAATAAATTTTTTATACCGTCTCCATATATCTTTAGTAGGTATAAATGAGTATCTTAGTGTTAATGACCATACTTTCCCAGATGGGTATCTGGTTGGCTAAACCAGAAATACAAGAATTATACTATGACTTATTAACGTATTTCGGGTTAGTCGGTGCTAGAGATGAGTGTCAAGCTCTAGAAAGTTCATGGAAAGATCCATACAATAGACATTTAATAGAAGAATTCATAAAAGCATGGCTTAGCAAGAAGAAGAGGAAAAGAGCTGAATATACGGAAGCTTATCTATAATTGAGAACTCACTAGGTAAACGCTTATCGGTTACTTAAGTTGTAATTAAGCTTGTGAAGATCCTCCCAAGATCATTCTACGAAAGGGACCCAGCACTTGTCGCTAAAGATCTACTTGGAAACATGTTGGTGAGAAGACTTAGAAAACATTTGCTAATTGGTAGGATAGTTGAGACCGAAGCATACTATGGGGAAAACGATCCTGCATCGAGAGCATATACAGGGAGGAAAATATTTAATGAATTAATGTTTCTGGAAGTTGGGAAGACATTCATCTACATGGTTCACGGTAACTGGCTCTTAAACATAGTTTCACATTCTTCAGGAGGTGTAGGAGCAGTCTTGATAAGAGCATTAGAGCCAATACAGGGAATAGAGATAATGATGAAGAATAGAAAGGTGGAGAACATATGTTCCTTGACAAGTGGACCTGGAAGACTTACTAAAGCTTTTGCTATAACAAATAAACTGAGTGGGGTTGACGTTACGGACAGTAATAGTGAGCTTTTAATCGTTCAAGGGGTTAGAGAAAATTTTGAAATAGAATCCTCTCATAGAATAGGTGTTAGGAGAGACTTACAGGAAAAACTAAGATTCTACATAAAAGGCAACAGATTCATCTCTAAACTTTAATTTTTAAACAATCCTCCACAAAGTCTGAGAGACGATGAAGGGCTGTATCTATGCTTCTCCCTTATCTCATAAAGATGGTTGAAAAAGAAGACTCAAGGTAACTGTAGAGGATATTCATACACGATGCGTAATTGCTCTTATTATATGTTCTCTAATATCCTCTTCACGTTATCTACAAAAGCGTATTTATGAAGTGATGCAGATAACTATAAGTGATGGGAATAGAAGATGATTGGTAAGAACAAAGCTGGAAGGCAGAAGATCACTTATGTTTCCCTAATTGCTGATGAAGAAATTCACCCAGCCTATGAAAAAGCTTTAGAAAAAGTTGAGAAAACTTATCTTAAAAGGCATTATCCAATACATGTCGGAGACGAAGAATTATTTTCTGAGGATGGAGAGTTTGAGAAGAGAAGCCCCATAGATACCTCCATAGTTGTTGGATATTTTCAAAGAGGAAACTCGAAGCATATGCGTCAAGCTATCGAGATAGCTAAGGAAAAGTTCGTAGAATGGTCTGCCGTAGACTGGCGGGAAAGAGTGAGGATAATCAGGAGGGTTGCAGAGATAGTTGATGAGAGAAAGTTTGAGATAGCTGCGATTATAACTTACGAGTCAGGGAAAAATAGGCTTGAAGCATTGGCTGAATGCTGGGAGGCGATTGACGCCTTAAGATACTATGCAAAGATAATGGAGGAGAATAATGGTTATGATAAGGAGATGGGGCCAGGTGGGCCTGGCGAGATCTGCAGAATAGTGGCAAGACCCTACGGTGTATGGATTGTTATTTCACCCTTCAACTTCCCATTCATGCTGGCAAACGGAATGATACTTGGAGCCTTGATAACAGGAAACACTGTAGTCTTTAAACCGGCCAGCGAGGCGCCTCTATCAGGCCTCATGCTATATAGAGTATTTAGAGACGCTGAAGTTCCTGCGGGAGCAATAAACTATATCACAGGATCCGGTGATGCCTTTGAGGATGAAATAACCATGAACCCCAATGTTGATGGCATAGCTTTCACAGGCTCGAGAGATGTTGGGATGAGGCTTTACAGGAAGTTTACCAGCTCACAGCTTTATCCTAAGCCGATAGTGCTTGAGATGGGGAGCAAGAACCCGACTATTGTGACTGATAAAGCAGACATAAAGAAGGCGGTGATGGGCGTTATCAGAGCAGCCTTCGGGTACTGTGGACAGAAATGTTCAGCGACGTCGAGAATCTATGTCCAGAAAGGGGTCAAGGATAGATTTATCCAGGAACTCGTCAAAGAGACGAGCATGTTGAAGATAGGAGACCCACGTAAGAGGGAGATCTTCATGGGTCCAGTCATAAATAAAAAAGCTGTAGAGAACTTTAAACGATATGTGGAGATAGCTAGGAAAGATGGTGGCAGAATACTCTTCGGGGGCGAGGTGTTGAGTGGAAGCGAGTACGATAAAGGCTTCTATGTTCAGCCAACCATAATAGATGATCTTCCACGCGTCCACACACTCTTCAAAGAGGAGCTTTTCCTGCCAATACTCGTCGTCTCCGAATTTGAGAAACTTGAGGATGCGCTTAGAGAAGCGAACAACACTGAGTATGGACTTACCGCTGGAATATTCTCTGAAGATGAAAAAGAGGTTGAATACTTCTTCAACAATATACAATTCGGCGTAGTCTACGCTAACAGGAGAGGCGGCTCAACCACAGGGGCTTGGCCTGGAGCCCAGACATTTGTAGGCTGGAAAGCAAGCGGCGCTACTGGGAAGGGTGTAGGTGGCCCTCACTACCTGTTAACCTTCTTGAGAGAACAGGCTAGAACCAAAGTAGTCGAATGACTATAGGTAAGAATCGACTAAAGCTCTTAACAATCAGTCTCATGTTTTAGAAAATAGATATGGAGATTATGTTGACTAGCTAACTAGCAGAGGGCCTGAGACTACTTGGTAGCTATGCTAGAAGCTTCGCATGATTTTGGAAGCCTTAACCTCGAGCTACTTATTTTCCATGAGCATGCTGCTATTATTTCCTCATAGTCAATATTCCACCCTCAGCCATACGGCGAACATCAAATACTTTATCTACATCTTCCTCACTCACAATGCCTATCTCCACTGCAATGTCTTTGATTGGCCGCTTCTCCTTTAGTACTCTTTTAGCAATCTCAGCCGCCATGTCATGCCCTATCATAGGCGCTAAGACTGTTATGATAGATAAGCTGCTCTCAGCGTAAAGCCTGCATCTTTCTTCGTTTGCAGCTATTCCCGGAATCACCTTGTCCGCCAGAGAGTCCGCAGTTCTCGATAGAAGGTCTATAGAGTTCAGTAGACAATAGGCTATGAGTGGAAGACCCATATTGAGTTCAAGCTCTCCGATGCGCGAGGCCTCGAATATTGCCGCATCATAGCCTACAACCATACAAGCGGCAAGCATAGATGCTTCCACTATCACCGGGTTCACCTTGCCGGGCATTATTGATGAGCCGGGCTGAACTGCAGGGATCTCTATCTCTCCGAAACCTGTTACAGGTCCAGATGAAAGTAGTCTCAGATCGTTACAGATTTTAAGTATGCTGCCTGCAACGCATCTTAATGCCCCGCTTAATTCAACGCAGGCATCCTGGGAGCCTATCGCCTCAAACCTACTCCTCGATATAGTAAACGGTATTCTGAGTGTATCGGAGAGAAATTTGACAACCTTCACTGCAAATTCTGGATGAGCGTTCAATCCCGTCCCAACGGCGGTTCCGCCTATCGGTAGTTCTAGGATTGCTTCTGAAGCTTTCCTAATCCTGTCAATCCCTTTCCTCATCATCTCTGCATAGCCATTGAACTCCTGCCCTAGAGTCATAGGAACAGCATCTCTGAGGTGGGTCCTCCCACTTTTTACGACGTCCCTGAACTCCTGCGCTTTCTTATCAAGGTTACTAGCCAGCAGGTCCAGCTTTTTCAGAAGAGAGTCATAAATCATCGAAGCCGCTGCAACTCTGATAGCTGTGGGTATAACATCATTCGTAGACTGACACATATTTACATGGTCGTTAGGATGAACCAGCATCTTATCCCCTCTCTTTCCGCCGAGCAGCTCTGAAGCTCTGCTGGCAATTACCTCGTTCGCATTCATGTTTGTAGAAGTCCCAGAACCAGTCTGGAAGACGTCTACAACAAACTGGTCATCGTAAAGTCCATCAGCAACTTCGAGGGCTGCGGTATAGATGGCTTCTCCTAGGTGGCGTGGAAGAAGACCCAGCTCCATGTTTGCCTTTGCCGCACCAGCCTTTATTAGACCCAGAGCTCTAATGAACGCGCGGGGGAAACGAAGTTCGGAGAACTTGAAGTTCTCAACTGCCCTGGAGGTCTGAGCACCGTAATAAGCATTTATGGGGACATACACCTCACCCATTGCATCCTTCTCAATCCTATATTTCGGGTTGGAAATCCCTCTCTCCACACTCGATATATTGTTGCTACGCTCTTAAAAAGTGTCCATATCTACACACCAGAACTATGTTATTTGTGTTTGGAAGGAAAGTAGTGGTGATCGAGATGTTCCGTGAATTAGGGTTGAACACTTAAAGGAATATCAAGACGTGTATAAGATAGAGGGGTGGTGTTAAGGAACATACTCTAGCCATGCATAACGTATAACAGTATTCACATGGCGATGTATAGTCGATAATTGATAATGAATGAAGTTTCTTCTCAGCCTATATTGTCGAGCAGAGTAACATGAGGATAACTATTAAATACGATCTTGGGATTTAATCATCTCAACGTATTTTATTGCCTCCAACGCTGCCATGCATCCAAATCCTGCGGAAGATATGGCCTGCCTATAGAGCTTATCCATGACCTCGCCAGCGGCGAAAACACCGTCAACACCAGTTTTAACGAAATTCCTTGTCATTATGTAACCTTCTTCATCAAGTTGAAGCCAGCCTCTAAATATCTCCGTCTCAGGCTTATAGCCTATTGCTATGAAGACGGCGTCGCAGTCAATTCTCCAGCGCTCGTTGCTTACTAGGTTTCTAACAATTACACCTTCAACTTTTTCCTGACCGATTATATCCTCAACTACGCTATTCAACAAAATCTTGATTCTCGGCTCAGAAAATAGTCTGTCCTGCAGGATCTTTGATGCTCTAAATCTATCCCTCCTATGTATTAGAGTAACTTCCTGAGCTATATTAGCGCAGAACAAGGCATATTCTACAGCGCTATCCCCACCTCCGACAACCACAAGGTTTTTAGCTCCCCTAAAAAGTGGGGCATCACAGGGAGCACAACTCGACACGCCTCTTCCTACTAATCTTTGCTCCGATTGCAGTCCAAGCCACTTAGGGGATGCGCCAGTCGCAATTATAACCGATAACCCTCTAAATACCTCCCCCTCAACGGAGATCATGAACGGTCTTGAGGAAAAATCCACATGAGTTGCATTTTCATGAATTATCTCTGCACCAAATTTCTCAGCCTGCTTCATCATGTTAAACATCAGATCAGGCCCCATGATACCTTCAGGAAATCCTGGAAAATTCTCAACAAGCGTAGTTTTCATGAGTTGCCCGCCCGAAGCGGCTCCAGCTATTACCAACGTCTTTAGCCCAGCTCTAGCAGTATATATTGCAGCAGTGCATCCAGCCGGTCCTGAACCGAGAATTATCACATCATATGTTTTGTATGCATTCATCAACCATTTCAAAGTTGTACATTTATTTAAAGTTTCGAAAACATATGGAGGCCCATCCGAGATTTTTGAATAGAATCTCCACTAGATATTATTCACCCTTATTGACTCACGGCTTTAGTGGTTTAAGTCTTAGTAATGAATTTTTATGTGCTTCGGTTCTAGGTACTGCATCAATCCAATTCTGCCAAGCTCGTGTCCAACCCAACTTTCTTTCCAAGCGGGATACGGAGCCTCAACCGAAGTGACATCAACATTGTTAACCCCTATGCTTCCGAATTCAAGTTTGCGGGCAACTTCTCTAGCGGTCTTAAGATTCATAGTGTAAACATATGCGACAAGCCCATACTCTGTTTGATTAGCTCATTCTATGGCTTGTTCAATTGATTCAAATGCCATTACGCCGACAACGGGTCCAAAAGTCTCTTCACTCATCACCTTTATCTCATAGGTGGTGTTAGATAGTATTGTTGGCTCATACCAGTAATCTCTGCGGAATAACTGGCCATCGGGTCTTTTGCCTCCGTAGAGCAATTTCGCCCCCTTGTTAACTGCGTCATTGACGTGCTCTATTACTTTACTTAATACTTCACTATTAGCCATGGGACCTAAATCTGTATTAGGGTCGAATGGATCATCGATCCTAAGCTTCTTGGTTTCTTTAACGAATTTCTCCAAGAAATCATTATATATGCTCTTCTCTACGTAAATCCTATTCACGGAATTGCATATCTGACCCATATTCCTAAATGACCTTCTAACAGCTCCTTTAACTGCAAGATCTAAATCCGCATCCCTGAAGACGAGCATTGGAGTCTGATTTCCAAGCTCTAACGTAAGTCTCTTTAAACCTTGAGCTGCCAGACTCATAATTCTCTTGCCTACCTCAGTTGACCCCGTGAAGGCCACCTTTCGTACTAGTGGGTGAGCTACTAGGGTCTCGCCCACATTTCTCGCCGAGCCAGTAACTATATTCACTATGCCTTTCGGTGCTCCTGCATCAGCCAGGCTTTCAATGAACTTTATAGGTGAAATAGGCGTATACGATGGGGGCTTCGCAACAATGGTACATCCAGCGGCTAGCGCTGCCCCAACCTTCCAAGATAAAAGTTGGACGGGGTAGTTCCAGGGAGTTATTGAGGCGACAACTCCAACAGGCTGCCAGATGACTATGCTATCATAACCCTTGTCAGGTAGAGGAATAACCTGTCCATAGACTCTGAAAATTTCTTCTGAGAAGTATTTGAGAGCGTAAGCAGCGTTAATTACCTCGTTGACTGCCTGCTTGAATGGTTTTCCCTGCTCTAATGTGAGATGCTTCGCTATTTCTTCAGCACGTTTCTCAACTATGTCAGCTGCTCTGCGAAAAAGACTTCTACGCTCATCCAGCGATGTCTCAGACCACTCCTTAAATGCCTTATGAGCGGCTTGGACGCTTGATCAACATCCTCTGCTCCTGCAGACGGGACCTCGGCGAAAACTTCTTCCATCGCTGGATTTTTAACACCAAGGTACTCCTTACTACTTGCCTCAACCCACTCTCCGCCAATATACATGAGATATCTTTCCACCTGATTCACCTCCAAGACTTACCAGTATTCTCACCGCCTGCAAAGCTCCTTGAGATTCTCTTGCTTACTTTCAACCTGTTAAGAAGCATTATCGGCATATGTTAACCCAGTCTTAAGATCGGAACCCCCTCTGATAAATATTCCTCAAGTGAAAAGAAATTGGTGGGATAGCTGCAATAAGTTATGGAAGCTTTAACATATCTCTACGATGCTAATATATTTCTGTGAAGCTCTAACCAAACAAGAGAGTATCGTTAGAGAAAACATGTAATCTGGCCGGAAATATACGGGATTATCCCTTATGTTTACTCTTGAAGTATTGATGATTATGTTTAAATGTATGCATGGTTTTATATTGCTCGATGGTCGAGTTCGGTGTTCAGCTCTGGCTTGAAGAATACGACTATCATGCTTTAAGAAAGAATTGGAGAAAGGTCGAAGAGCTAGGATATAGCTCAGCTTGGCTCTATGACCATTTCTATCCTATGTATGCAGGATCTGGATTTAATATCCTTGAACCATGGACTACTCTTTCTATTCTAGTAAACGAATCCTCCACCCTAAGACTAGGGATCATGGTTACATGCAACTCTTATAGGAATCCCGCGATCTTAGCTAAGATTGCTGCGACAGTCGATGTAGTAAGTAATGGGAGGCTGGATTTTGCTATAGGTGCAGGCTGGTTTAAGGATGAATTTGATGCTTATGGAATACCTTTCCCGAATGCGAAGATAAGGATAGAACAACTCGACGAGGCAGTTGAACTGATAAAATCTATATGGACTAGTGAGAAAGTTTATTTCAATGGAAAATATTATAAGGTTAAAGGCCTGGTCTCATATCCGAAGCCTATTCAGAAACCATATCCTCCGATCTGGATCGGCGGTAGTGGCAGCAGGTTACTAAGAGTGACCGCAAAACATGCAGACTATGCGAACCTCAATAATCTAAGTATTGAGGAATGCGAAGAGAAGCTCAAACTATTAGAGGAGAGGTGCGCAGAAGTAAATAGAAACTTTAATGAGATCAAGAAGACGTGGCATGGATTTGCCATTATAGGAAATGAAAATGAGATAAGAGAAAAAGCCTCAAAATTCATTAAGGACACTAATATCTACAAAGTGAAAAGATCGACTGTGGAAACCTTTCTACGTAAAATTATTTCAGGAGATGTCGATGAATGCATTGAGAAGATTCAGAAGTACGCAGATCTAGGTATAACATACTTCATACCGCACTTCCTTTTCGATAAAGATTTGAAAAATGCTGAGATATTTGCTAAAGAAATAATTCCATCTTTTAAATGACCAAGACTTGATTAGTGTTTAGCAGGTGAGGACTTTGTTTTTACTGCTTGACAACTCCATTGATGGCATGATACTTACAAGAAGGTATACCGAATACTGAATGAGTCCAGAGCTGTTTGAGAGATTAAAATAGGTTGGCCAGCACATCTTTTCATATTTTCCTGGATGTTAATGATTTGTCTCACTTCCTAGAAGAATGTTTCATCTCTTCTTACTACATGCTATTTTTCAACCCCTCATAGTTATTGCAATATTAGATTCAGAGATGACGACGCCATCCTCCGTGTTCTTTATTGTATCGGTCAGATTTTTAAGTTCAGAAAATCTCTCAAAGAAAAAAGTATGAATCTAAGAGTTCGGGCAGAGTTAAGTCGATGCTCAGGAATTTGAAAAGTCCAGAGACAGGCCCTCTCCGAGGTCTTCTACTCTATCTGTAATGAATCAAGAATTATTTTTCCTTCATCATTACTAAGACTTAGTGTTTTTCTTTCAAGGAATGGGAATTTCTTAGAGGCTCTGTGATCTTGGAGAGGTTTACCCATTCGATTTTCACTTGAGAGGGGTTCTTCCTCCCTAAAGCATAGGGATCTATGTTCATTGTACCTTCAGTGCCAGCGATAAACGGCCCGTGGAGAATATCTGTATCAATGTTGTGGAGGAAGATTATATCTCCTTTCTTGACTTCTTTAACCTCTTTCCACATTCTTGCGGGAGCTCCTACCAGCTTCTTCTGGAAACATTCTTCCTCGATCTCTCGGTTACATGTAAATTTCCAATATCTTACACCCTCACTCAAAATTCTCAACCTCTGTATTACATGATGCGCATATCTAGAACTTAAGCATATAGTTTTTTTATAGGTTCTTTTGTTTCATCAAGATGCGGACACTATCCTATTACATGAAAAACTTTGAAACGTTAGACTCTAAATAATGGTAAATGGATTATTACGAGCTTCTTACATCTTGCATAATATATTCATCCTTTGAAGATTTTGAAAGTGTGAGGTGAGAGAGGTCGAGAATCTTTTTATAGACATCATGATAAATTACACAATTTCTATTCGTATATTTTGATGCACTAGGATAAACATCTCCGATACGAGGGGAAAGATGAATAGTTGAATAATTCCAGGTTTTCATTTTCTCATTATAGAGCCATAAACGTTCTTCAAATGGTTGAGAACATTATTATCTTCTCCAAAGAGCGAAATTAGGTGATGATACAAATATAAAAATTAAAGGACGAGCTATAATATCCTGTCTCCGCATATTCTAGGCGCATATCATAAGTGAGGACTTGACCTGAGTAATTAAGGAACAACGTTATATGAAAAAGTTCTATGTGGATCCTTGTAAACAAAACAGAAAACATGCTCTAATAACTTTTTATCGTGGAAGCATCTAGACTCATTAAAGGTCATGGAAGAATGAAGAGTTTTAATAATTTATGTCGGCTGTAGTCTATACTGTTTAATGTCTTAATCTTTATTTTCTTCTTTTTTACATTATTCTAGGCGAAAGATATGAGTTTGAATATTGTAGTAGCTGTCAAATGGGTTCCCAATACTCAGGTAGTAAATATTGATCCTAAGACGGGGACATTGATTAGAGAAGGTATACCGAGCATAATTAATCCTCATGATTTGAATGCTGTTGAACTGGCTCTACAACTAAAAGAAAGATATGGTGGAACTGTTACAGCAATCTCCATGGCTCCAACATCTGCTAGAGCTGGGTTAGAATTCATCATAGGGATGGGTGTTGATAGGGCCATACTAGTAACCGATAGAGTATTCGCTGGAGCAGATACGCTCGCCACTTCATATACTTTATCGAAAGCAATAGAAAGACTGAAACCATTCGATATACTAGTCTTCGGTCAAGAAACCATAGATAGCTCTACGGCACATATAGGTGCACAGACGGCTTCATGGCTGAGAATTCCCTACATCTACTATGTTACCGATGTTGAGTATCTAAATGGGGTAGTTAAAGTGAAGAGAAAACTCGAGAAGAGGATAGAAGTATATGAGCTTCCAATCCCATGCCTACTAGTCGTAGCTATGAAGAGCAATGAGCCTAGGTCTGTCAAGTTATCCTACAAGCTTAAAGCTAAGATGGAGAACTGCATAGAGGTATGGACAAACAATGAGCTCGGATTGACTAGAGAATGCATAGGTCTAAGAGGTTCACCGACTAGAGTTGAGAAATCTATCGCTACACCATCCGTGCCGAGAAAGAAACAGAAATTCGATGGTCAAGATGTTAAAACGGCTGTGAAATGGCTTGTAGACAAGCTTGTAGAGGAGGGGTTGAAGATAGTATGAGTACGGCGGGGATCTGTCCAGAATGGGATCTCATAATCAAGGATGAATGGCGTGGTGTATGGATATTTGTAGAGACCTTTGATGGAGAAGTGAATGAAGCATCTCTCCAACTTCTAAATCCAGGTAGAATGATAGCTGACAAGATCAAGGCAAAGCTTGTAGGAGTAATGCTCGGACACAATATTAGGCACCTTGTTAGAGAGCCGATATATTATGGAGCAGATGAAGTTATCTACGTAGACGATCCTGCTCTATCAACCTATACCCCCGAAGTCTATGCTGAGACTCTAATATCTCTAGTTAGAAAGTATAAGCCTGAGATTATTCTAGCGGCTGGAACACTTAGAGGACGTGAGATGATACCCTACGTAGCCAATATATTGAGAGCTGGGATAACGGCAGACTGCACGGACTTCGACGTAGATGTGAATACCAGAGACTTGATAATGATCAGGCCGCCGTTCGGCGCAACCCTGCTAGCACATATAAGAGCACCTGAAAGGAGACCGCAACTATCAACTGTAAGACCGAACGTCTTCAAGCTTCCTTCTAGAGACGTTTCTAGAAGAGGAGAACTCATCGAAGAGAAAGTAGATGTGCCTCCACCTAGGATAAAACTGATCTCAAGCGAGGAAGTAAAGGTCGAAGAGGTCCCGATAGAGAAAGCTGAGATAATAGTTTCAGGGGGTAGAGGGCTAGGCTCGCCTGAAGGATTCAAACTACTTGAGAAGCTAGCTGAGTTGGTCGGTGGAGTTGTTGCGGGATCTAGGAAAGCGGTAGATGCTGGGTGGATACCGCATGAGAGACAGGTGGGCCAAACAGGGAAGTCCGTGAAAGCATCTCTCTATATAGCTGTAGGGATCTCTGGAGCGGCGCAGCATCTTTTCGGTATACGTGAGGCTGGAATAGTTGTAGCGATAAATAATGACCCCGAAGCACCCATCTTTGAGAATGCAGATTATGGCATAGTTGCAGACTATAGAGAAGCGGTGCCAGCGTTAATCGAAGAAATCACGAATAGGAGAAGCAGGTAGCTATTCTCCAATTCGATATGTTGTGTCGTCTAGACATTCTTCTGAGAGATGACTAATATATAGAGGTTAAACTAAATATGAGTGAATGGTGTAGACGATGCAGATGACCTTCAGCGACCAGTACCGTGAAGCTTGCAGAAAGATGGCTCTACAGATAGCCTCCATGAAGAAAGCTAGTATGAAAGATATAGAGAACGTTAAGCTCAAAGTATCTCAAGAATACAAACTCATTAAGGTCCCATCAAATATAGAGATTCTTGATAATGCGCCGGCTGAGCTACTTGAAGAAGTTAGGAAGAAGATTTCGAAAAAACCTACGAGGCTCATATCTGGAGTAACAGTAATAACTGTTGTTGCACCTATATACGAGTGCCCCCATGGCGGATGCATATACTGCCCTGGAGGAAAAAGTAGCCCTAGAAGCTATACAGGTAGAGAAGAATCCGTGGAGAATGCTTCGAAAGCAGGATACGACCCATATCTTCAAGTCTTGAGCCAAGTCAATAAGCTAGAGAGGCTTGGACATAGAGTGGACAAAGTTGAATTGATATTTATAGGTGGAACGTTTAATGCGATGCCGCAGGGATTCCAGAGATGGTTTGTGAAGAGATGCCTAGATGCATTGAATAGGTTTAATTCTAGATGCTTTGAGGAAGCATTAGAGATAGCAGAGAAAGCGTCTACTAGAGTTTCAGGTATTACTGTTGAGACGAGACCTGACTGGGCGAAACAAACTCAAGCAAACAAGCTCCTTGAATTGGGAGTAACAAGAGTTGAGTTGGGCGTACAGACACTAGACGATGAAATCTATAAACTAGTTAATAGAGGCCACACAATAGAGGACGTCGTTGAAGCTACACAGGTCCTCAAAGATCTAGGATTCAAAGTTGGATACCATTTAATGCCTAATCTTCCAGGGTCAAGCTATGAGAAAGACTTGGAGATATACCGCATTATGTGGAGAGATAGTAGGTTTAGACCAGACCTCATTAAGATCTATCCTACTCTAGTACTTCCAGACACAGGTTTATACGAATTATGGAAGAGGAAAGAATACAGACCATATCCAGAGGATGTTCTCGTAAAACTTCTAGCCGAGTGGCTTCTTGAAACCCCTCCATACGTCAGGATACAGCGTGTCCAGAGAGAAATACCTTTACAGATAACTATAGATGGAAACAAGATAGGGAATCTTAGAGAAAGAATTGAACAATACTTGGAGAGCCTTGGATTAAGCTGTAGATGTATTAGGTGTAGAGAAGTTGGTAGAAAGACTAGAATGGGAATAGAGATAAATCAAGAAAATATAAGACTAAGCATTCTAAAGTATAAGGCATCTCAAGGAATTGAGTACTTCATATCCTATGAAGATCCCGTTACCGACGCTTTGATCGGGTTTATTAGACTCAGGCTACCATCTAAAGCATTGAGAAAAGAATTAGAGAATGCGGCAATAATTAGAGAACTTCACGTATATGGTAAAATGTCCCCGGTCAAGCATAGGTCGGAAGACTCGTGGCAGCATAAAGGTTATGGATCGAGACTTCTAGCCAAGGCGGAAGAGATAGCATCAGTGGAACTTGGAGTAAAAAAGATTGCTGTAATTAGCGGAGTAGGAGTTAGAGAATATTATTATAGGAGAGGATACATTCGTGATGGGCCATATGTAAGCAAGAGGCTCGATAACCAATGAAGAAGATAATCATATCTTCGGCTACATTATCATTCATAGCATCGTACTTACTTCACCACCCAAAGATTCAGGGGTACATATACTCTGACATCGTCTCCTTCTGGTATAGACCTCTGGTGAGGGACGTTAAGATACCGTACATCCAAGAGGGGTTCGAGTACCCACCCTTATCAGGCTTGATAACCTACATCTCGTCACTCATCGGTCGGGGGGAACTGATACCTTACTATAATTCATTCTCTTTAATCCTCTTCGTATTCTACATGTTCCTAGTCTTAACAGTGTCGAGGATCATTGAAGAGAGAAGAAACTCATTCATCTATATCTTTATCTATCTCATCTTCGCACCGACCATGATCTTCTATCTAAACTATAACTTCGACGTAGTCTTTGTAGCATTCTTGATCTTGTCGTTGATGTACTTCGAGAAAGGCAGGTATAAGCTTTCAGCACTACTATTTTCCATCGCTACTCTCACCAAGCTGATTAACATTATACTTCTTCCAATACTGTTACTCCATATGAAAGACTGGAAGGATAGATTCTCCTACATATTCTACTTCATCCTACCAGTCGCGATAGTCAACGTAGTGTTGCAGCTACTTAATCCAAGTTTTTTCAAGGAGACATATATTTACCATGCTGAATGGGGGCTTGAGAATGCTTGGTTTGTTTATCTATTTCCTTCGAGGGATTCATGGGATACAGCTAAACTATTCAGCGCTACTCTCATGGTTTACGGTTTGCTGAAAATGTATGTAAGCAACATTGGAGACCTATACGAGAAGTCATTCATACTCCTATCAGTGTTCTTATTAACGAACTACGTTTTTACACCCCAGATGCTAATATTCCTCCTTCCCTTCTTAGCAGTAATATCTAATTCTTTTCGGCCAATCTTTTACATCCTTGAACTTGCCAATGTAGGAATAATACTTACATGGTTTATGGAGGAAGATCCTCTTCTGCCTGGAACACTACCCCAAAACCTCGCATTGATAAGAGCCGCCACACTACTATACATGTTGACCGAAACCTATCTAAAGGCTTCTGGGAAGAAAATGAACATTCAAGGACTGGTTAAGCCTTTACTGAAGACAAGGGTTGTAAAAGGAGGGGACGAATAGAGATAATGTAATATCCTAGAATTTAATATCCTAGTATTATTCATATAATGGTGGAGATTTTATGATTCCAGCTTTTCTTAGGAAGTATCTAGGTGAGCTAGATCTCCAACTGGTTTGCTTATCAATTATAATCCTAGTCATGAAGTTACTGATAATGAGTGAGCCTTGGCCTAAGCTTCCACCATCTGAATGCATTGACCCACCATTTCCGACAGATTGCGCATTCATCTTTGACGAAGCCCACTACATTCCAGCGGCTCGTAAAATGCTTATGGGGATGTCTGTGAATAATGAGCATCCACCTCTTTCTAAGGCATTGATAATGCTCGGGATACTTTTGTTCGGAGATAACCCGATAGGGTGGAGGATCTTTATGGCCATTTCTGGAGCAGTATCAGTATACCTGCTAGGCAAGATCGCCAACATAGTTTTAAAGAATAACGTCCTAGCCTTATGTTCATCCATACTATTCGCATGTGATATTACCTCATTCAATCTCAGCTCGATGGCGATTCTAGATGCTCCCGCCATGATGTTCAGCTTGCTATCAGTATTACTTTTTCTTCGAAGTAGATATTTCTTCTCAGGTATAGCTTTCGGCTTCTCACTACTATGCAAGGTCTCCAGCGTATTCATATTGCTTGGTCTGTTATTGTATTATTTTCTGAAGATGTCTTACCTCCAGGAAAGGCTGATAGATGCGGTTAGAGAGACTTTGAAGATTATTGAGAAGATGGCCATAATCTCTCTGATAATCTTGATAGCCGGCCTCTCAGTATATGATTACTCTTTTAAAGCTTATTCTACGCCATTCGAACATCTAGACTACATGCTGAACTACCATACAATATTAACATTCAAGGAAGGAGACGTTGTCCATATGCCTCTTACTTGGGCTAACCCTATTATGCCTTACCCACGTGAATCATACTTCGTTGTAACAGTAACTGTTGATGGTAAGGAATATCATCCAGTAGCTTACTACGGTATGCAGTCACCTTTATGGTGGATGACCTGGCTTGTACTCGCGTTCTCAATCTATTCATCTACAATCTCATTAAAGAAGAGGCTCTTTCCAGATAACGAGATACTAATACTTTCATGGATCACTCTAACCTATATAATCTTCTTCCCTCTAGCGTATATTCTACACAGATGGGTCTATCCATTCTACTTCTATTCGACAGTACCGATACTGGCTATAGGATTACCACATATACTAAGCGAAGATAGATTCTCTAAGGCTATGCTATATTTCATGGTTGGAGTACAGGTAGTATGGTTCATAGTGTGGTTCCCAGTCAAACCTCAATGGCTTATAGACCTACTGCTCTCAGTAGGTTTACCCGCATAGATGACGAAAAGAGGTAATCAGTAGAACGGCTAATCTCTGCAAGAAGTATAGCCGCCGACTTTCAGCCAGCAATACCTTACATAAATAAACATTCACAAATCTTTCTATTCCTCACCTAGAGGATACCGCTCTTAATTCAGTTAAACCATACTCATCGAAATAAACTAGTATACGCCGTCCAGTATTTAGAACGCTTCATTCTAAGAACTGGTATTTTATTGTGCATAACCGATTATTTTTCACAGGGATGTAAGGTGAAAAAGTGGAGGTTAATGATTATATTCCTTGTAGTAGGTCTCGCAACCATAATGATCTCAGGATACCTTGCGACTATGCTAGTATATAATATTGGACTCGGACTCCTTGCACCGCAATCAGGGTATCAAAGTTATGTTAAACTAGGAGCAATTGATACTGAAACCGTCATTGCTACAACAACGGGATCAACTTCTCCTGCTGAAACTAGAGGATCTAAAATTGAAGCGACCTCCAAGGAGGTTGTAGTCTACTCTGATCAGGAGAAACTCATAGCTTACAAAGCAGATATCGACCTAAAAGTAGATAAGGGTAAGATTAGGGAGACTGTAGATAGAGTTCTCTTATTCACCGACATGTGTAGGGGCTACCTTACCTCTATGAATGTTGGAGAGGAAGATGCTTATTTGACTGTTAAGATTCCGCAGAAGAGTTTCTTCACCTTCATAGAGGAGATCTCCAGAACTGGAGAAGTTATCAAGAAGTCTGTTTCAGGAATGGATATGACAGACCAGATCCTAGACTTAAGAGCCAGAATTAGGAATGCAGAAACGCTGGAGGCCAACCTTCTAGAGCTTTTAGAAAAAGCCGAGAAAGTGAGTGAAATGCTTGAAGTAATGAGAGAACTCTCCAAGGTTAGAGAGGAGATAGAGGTTATGAAAGCACAATTAGAGAATTTGGAGAAGAGCGTCACATATTCAACTGTATCTATCTGGATCTCGGAGGAGATGAGGAAGGAATACGTGGAGATACTCTTCAGGGTCCTAGACTCGAGAGATAGCCCTGTGCCGAACACTAATATCTATGTCAAAGGTGACGAAATAAAGAGACTCATCACAGATGAGTTTGGAGAGGCTGAAGCGGCTTTCAAGAAAGATCAGAACATAACCATTATGGCGACATTCTATAGATCTGATGGTGAAGTATTGAAAGCAATGATTCAAGAAATAATAAATTCGAACAAGACAATAATAGTCAGGTTTGATAAATCTTCAGAGCCCCCAACAGTTAATCTAGGAAGGATCTCTCATATAACCTCAGCCCTCATACAGTATCTGGTAATAGGGCTCACTGTCTTAGCAGTATTGGTCGCACCGATCTTACTCATCATAGTAGTCTTAACAACCGTAGCGCAGAGAATGTATAAAAAAATGAGACTAAAGCTATTAGCTTAAAAATTTAAGGCGAAACTAACAACTCGACCTATTTTATGGACGTTGCATAAGATGGCTTGAAGAGCTTTCGCCTGCTTGAAGATTTTCTGGCTATTTGACAGCAAGTCCAGATATGCGTCAATCTTCCATAGGTTGGAGTAATTTCTAGATACTCTGTGATTGAGCATTGAATGTATATATTGGGAGACATCTTTATTATTTGCTGGGCCGCCGGCTAGCGTAAACTTTAAAATAAAGAATACCATCTCACATATGAAGACTTGGAGATTAAGAGTGTTTATATTTTGAGAAAAACGTTTATCTTAAAAGTTAATGGAGGGAATGCAAAATATGTTAAAGCAGATTGAATTAACAAAGGATGATTTATGGGAAGTCATGAGAGCGTTTATCGAAGAGGAAGGATTAGTGGAGCATCACATGAAGTCATACAACTATTTTGTGAGAGAAGGATTAAGAGAATTAGTTCAGTCTCTCGGAGACCTTGAAGTAAAAACAAGATACGGTACTCTAATACTTAAGTTGAGCAACCCGGAGGTTGGGGCTCCTAGGCTTGTCGAGATGGATGGGACAGTAATAGAGAATGTTAAACCGATGGAATGCAGGTTAAGAAATCTAACTTATGCTGCACCTCTTTATGTTAGAGTAAGCCTGTATCTAGATGGTAAACCTATTTCAAGCGACCGGATAGAAGTAGGGATCTTACCTGTAATGGTGAAGTCTGAGATATGCCCATTATCAAAGATGACCGACGAAGAATTGATAGAAATAGGTGAGGATCCGAAAGATCCTGGAGGATACTTTATTATAAATGGTTCGGAGAGAGTGATAGTAGCTATCGAGGACCTCGCACCTAATAGGATACTTGTAACAGAGAAAGATTTAGAGGGTGGGCAGCTAAGCGCCATAGTCTTGTCTACTATACATGGCAGGCAGTCCAGAGTGGAGGTAACATATAAACATGGTGGACCACTAAAAGTATTCTTCTCAAGAATCTACAAAGGCATACCTGCCATCATAATGCTTAGAGCATTGGGAATGGTAAATGATAAAGACATAGTTAACATGGTTTCAAGCTTGAGAGAAGTTCAGGAGCTTCTAGCTTCATCATTCCAAGAGGCCGAAGGAGTAGATAGTGAGGCGGAAGCATTAAGATATATTGGTAACAGGATAGCCTTCGGATACGCTGAAGAATATCGTGTACAGAGAGCTGAACAACTAATAGATACTGTCTTCCTTCCACATATTGGTACGTCTAAAGCTGCCAGATACCAGAAGGCAATCTTCCTCTGCGAGATGATCGGCAAACTATTAGAGACGAGTCTTAAGATTAGAAAGACAAGCGATAGAGACCATTACGCTAATAAGAGAGTGAAGCTCGCTGGACCATTATTGATGGAGCTTTATAGAATGGCCTTCATGAAGCTTCTCAGAGATGTAAGATATCAGCTTGAGAGGCTGGCCTCCTCCCGGTATCCTGTAAACGTATCAACATTCGTTAGACCTGGAATAGTAACGGATTTTGTAAAACATGCTTTCGCCACAGGCAATTGGCCTGGAGGAAGAGTAGGGGTAACGCAGCTATTGAATAGAACAAACTACCTAGCTACATTAAGCCATCTAAGGAGAGTCCAGTCCTCACTAAGTAGAAGCCAGCCACACTTCGAGGCAAGGGATCTGCATGGAACACATTTTGGGAGGATCTGTCCAGCGGAAACACCTGAAGGGTCAAACTGTGGTTTAGTTAAGAACCTTGCATTAAGCGCTACTGTAAGCCGTCAAGCTAAGAAGAGAGAACTCTTAGAGAAGCTCTACTCTGCTGGAGTACTCCCATTTACAGAGATGTGGTCTAGGAAGAGAGCATACCCAACTAAAGTATTCGTTGACGGGTTACTCGTAGGTTTCCATACAAATGGGAGAGAGCTTGTCAAAACGCTTAGAGAGCTTAGGAGAAGAAATGAGATAAGCAGTGAGGTGAGCATCGTACTCTATAGTTACGAGCATGTACAAGAGGTCTGGGTAAACACTGATGAAGGGAGAGTTATGAGACCATTAATAATCGTGGAGAATGGTAAGCCCCTACTTACGAAATCTGATATAGAAAACTTGAAGAATAAGACTCTAAGATTCAGAGACTTGGTGGCTCAGGGAAAAATAGAGTTCGTAGATGCTGAAGAAGAAGAAAACGCGTATGTAGCTTTATCGCCTGAAACTGTTACCCACGAGCATACTCATCTAGAGATATGCCCCTACGCGATGTTCGGAGTCGTTGCAGCAACCATACCTTACGCAGAACATAATCAATCTCCGAGGAACGTCTATCAAGGAGCTATGGGTAAGCAGGCTCTCGGAATGTTTGCTATCAACTATGAGCTTAGAGTAGATTCTAGAATGCATATCCTAGTCTATCCTCAGAAACCTCTTGTAACCACCAAGGCTATAAACCTGCTTGGAATGAATGAGAGACCCGTAGGTCAAAACATGGTTGTAGCAGTCTTAACCGGGCAAGGATACAACATGGAGGACGCAATAGTCTTAAACAAGTCGGCTATTGAGAGAGGCCTAGGATTATCACTAAGCTATAGAACATACGAGATCGAGGCAAGAACATACATTGGGGGACAGAGAGATAGAATAGAGGTACCAGACCCATCCGTCAGAGGCTACAGGGGAGAACAAGCTTACAGAGTCTTAGATGATGATGGGTTAGCGCACATCGAGTCAGAAGTTACTGGAGGGACTGTAATAATAGGTGTAAAGAGCCCACCTAGATTCATGGAAGAATATCAGAGAGCTCCGGCTAGAGAAATGGTTTGGCGTGATGCATCCGAGACTGTTAGACCGTCAGAGGCTGGAGTAGTCGAAGACATATTCATTACGAGGACCGATGAAGGAAACAAGCTTATCAAAGCAAAGGTTAGAACATTCTGTTTCGCTGAGATAGGTGATAAATTCTCTTCAAGACATGGACAGAAGGGAGTAATAGGGATGGTCTTCTCTCAGGAAGACATGCCCTACACCGAAAGCGGAATAGTACCTGACCTGATAATTAACCCGCATGCTTTCCCAAGCAGGATGACCGTGGGTCAGCTCATAGAGAGTATGGCTGGAAAATTAGCAGCACTGAGAGGAGAATTCATAGATGGAACACCTTTCATGGGTAAACCTCTCGAAGAACTTAGAAGAGAGCTAGAGGCATTAGGGTTCAAGAACACTGGTAAAGAGATAATGTATGATGGCCTGTCAGGTAAAAAGTTTGAGGCAGAGATCTTCGTGGGGGTAGTATATTATCAGAGACTACACCACCTCGTAAGAGACAAGATCCATGCAAGAGCACGTGGACAAGTTCAGATACTTACAAGACAGCCTACCGAGGGTAGAAGCAGAGGTGGAGGATTAAAGTTTGGGGAGATGGAGAGGGATTGCCTCATAGCTCATGGTGCAAGCTACCTTCTACTAGATAGGCTCTTAGAACAGAGCGATAAGTATACCGCATACTTCTGCCAGGAATGCGGTCTTCCAGCATACTACGACTTGAAGCAGGAGAGATTCATATGCCCCGTTCATGGGAAGGACGTCAAGGTTAAGCCTGTAACAATGTCTTATGCATTCTATCTACTACTTGAAGAGATGATAAGCATGGGCATCATGCCTAAGCTCATATTCGAGGAGGTGATGTAGAACGTCATATATTGGGACTGTATCAGCAATAAAGTTTGGAATACTTTCTCCAGACTTGATAAGAGAGATGAGTGTAGCAGAAATACAGAACCCCGATACATATGATGAGGACGGCATGCCTGTGCCCGGCGGAGTAATGGATCCAAGGCTTGGAACACTGGAGCCGGGGCAGAGATGTAAGACGTGTGGTAACACCTATCTAAACTGTCCAGGCCATTTCGGTCACATAGAGCTTCCAGTCCCGGTAATACATGTAGGATTCGTAAAGCAGATCTATAACCTGCTTAAATCAACATGTAGAAGTTGTGGAAGAATCCTGCTATCGGACGAGGATGTCTTACACTATAAAGCTAAGATAGAGGAAATGAAGAAGGCTGGAAAGATAAGTAGAGAAATCTTCTACAAGATTCTCCAGAAGGCGATGTCTACGACTACCTGCCCACATTGTGATGAACGCCAGCTGAAGATCGAGTTGGAGAAGCCGACGACCTTCATAGAAATAACGGATGAAGGACCTAGAAGGCTTACACCTCACGCTGTTAGAGCGAGACTTGAGAGAATTCCTGACGAAGACCTAGAGCTGCTGGACGTAGACCCGAAGGTTGCTAGACCAGAGTGGATGGTTCTAACGGTACTTCCTGTCCCGCCCGTATACGTGAGACCCAGTATAACCCTTGAATCGGGATTCAGGAGTGAAGACGACCTAACCCATAAGCTGGTCGACATACTTAGAGTAGCCCAAAGACTTAAAGAGAATATTAATGCAGGTTCACCTTCACCCGTGATAGTCGAGCTTGCAGACCTCCTCCAATACCATGTAACAACATATCTGAATAATGAGGTGCCTGGAGTAGCTCCAGCAACCCATAGAAGCGGTAGACCATTGAAGACGTTAGCACAACGTCTAAAAGGGAAGGAGGGGAGATTTAGATTAAATCTAAGCGGTAAGAGGGTGGACTTCTCTGCTAGAACCGTCATCTCTCCCGATCCAAAAATTAGCATAGATGAAGTAGGAGTACCTCTAGATGTCTCCATGCAGTTAACTGTTCCAGAAAGAGTAACAGAATGGAACATTGAGAGGCTTAGACAATATGTTAGGAATGGTCCAGAAAAGTATCCGGGTGCGAAATACGTGACTAGACCTGATGGTAAGAGGATAAGATTAAAATTCGCACAGGACTTGGATGAGGTTGCAAACGCTCTTGAGCCAGGCTACATTGTTGAAAGACACTTGATAGATGGAGACATAGTTCTCTTTAACCGTCAACCAAGTCTTCACAGGATGTCTATAATGGCTCACAGAGTTAAGGTCTTGCCATACAAGACTTTTAGATTAAATCTTTGTGTATGCACACCATATAATGCGGACTTTGACGGAGATGAGATGAATCTACATGTACCTCAAAGTGAAGAGGCACAGACAGAGGCGAGACTTCTCCTCATAGTTCAAAACAACATACTCTCACCGAGGTACGGCGCACCAATCATAGGGGCCATAAGAGATTTCATTACGGCCTTATATCTTCTCACGAAGCCAGGCACATACCTAAACAAAAAGGAGCTATCATACCTCTTATCTCAGATATCGTATATTGGAGAACTTCCCGAGCCTGAGATTAAAGAGCCTGAGCCTAAGTGGAGTGGAAGACAGGTCTTCAGCCTTCTACTACCGAAAGGATTCAATCATAGGTTTAAAGCATCTTTCTCTCCAGATATCGAGGTTGTCATAGAAGATGGAAAACTAGTTAAAGGTGTGATAGACAAAGGTGCGATAGGAGTTGAGAAAGCTAACAGTATACTTCACAGGATAGCCATGGAGTATGGCTCTGAGGCAGCTAAAGAATTCATCAACAATATTGTTAGGATAGCTAACACCTATTTGAATCTTAGAGGCTTCAGTTTCGGAATAGACGACCTATACGTCCCTGAAGAAGCCTACAAAGAAATAGAGAACATATTCAAGAAGATGGACGAGGCGTTCAATACGCTTAAATCAGAGTATGAGAAGGGTAGGATAGAGATTAAACCTGGAGAAACATCTGAACAAGCTTTTGAATCGAATATTCTGACTATACTCGCTGAGGCGAGAGACGCTGCAGGTAAAGTCGTTAGGAGACACATATCTCCGGAGAGCAGCGCAGTAGTAATGACTAGGACGGGGGCCAGAGGGTCACTACTAAACATAGACCAGATGGTTGGGGTAGTAGGTCAGCAAGCAGTTAGGAGAGAAAGAGTAAAGAGAGGATTCACAGACAGAGTATTACCATTCTTCAAGCCTGGAGATGCTTCACCGAAAGCCAGAGGATTCGTATATCACTCATTCATCCAAGGATTAGATCCTATAGAAACATTCTTCCACATGGCGGGAGGAAGAGACGGACTGGTAGATACAGCTGTAAGAACACAGCAAAGCGGATACATGCAGAGAAGATTGATCAATGCATTAGAATCTCTTTACGTCGAGTATGATGGAACGGTCAGGATGATGGATCACAAGAAGATCGTCCAGTTCCTCTACGGTGAAGATGGGATAGATCCCTCTAAAAGCTATCATGGGGAAGCCGTAAACCTGGACATAATAATAAGTAGGCTAGGACTAAGGCCTGGTCGAGAACAACTTCCCATAGAAGAAGTAGAGCAGCTAACCTCAAAATACACCGATAGACTTCCGAGGCTTGTATTAGGGAAAATTAAGAAGAAGATAACGGATATGAAGTTTAGCAGAGAGGATGCGGAGAAGTTTATCAAAGAAGTCTACAGAGAGTATTTGAAGAATAGGGTAGAGCCTGGTGAAGCTATAGGAATAGTCACAGCCCAATCGATTGGAGAACCTAGCACGCAGTTAACCCTTAGAACATTTCACTTTGCGGGAGTTAGAGAGCAGAGTATACTCTTAGGGCTTCCAAGACTTATAGAGATAGTTGATGCGCGAAAAACCCCCTCAACACCTATTATGAGGATACCGCTTGAGCCAGAATACGCACAGAATAAAGCTAAAGCTCAAAAGCTAGTTAAACAGATCCAGTCCACTTACTTTGAGGATATCGTATCAAGTGTGGGATTCAACTTGAAGAAGAACGCGTTGATCCTCCAACTAGATGAGCAGGCAATGAAAGAACATAACGTAACACTTAGCGATATCGAGGAGGCAGTGAAACAGATGAAGTACAGCTATGAATATAAAGAGGACAAGTTGACGATCTACGCTCCTGAAGAAAGTACTCTAAGCCTCGATCAGCTGAAAGAAAAAATACTTTCTTCAAGAGTTAAAGGAGTAAGGAAAATAACGAAAGCTATACTAAAGTATGAGAAGGGAGAATACGTTATTCTCACGGAAGGCTCTAACCTGAGAGAGATAATGACTCTTCCAGGAGTAGATAATAGACGAGTATGGACGAACAACATACATGAGATAGCAGAGGTCCTTGGAATAGAAGCAGCGAGAGAAGCAATAGTTAGAGAGTTAAAACATGTTCTCGAAGAGCAAGGCCTAGACGTAGATGTAAGGCATCTTCTACTCCTAGCAGATGTAATGACCCTAAACGGCTCGGTCAAGCAAGTAGGCAGACATGGAGTAGTTAGGTTAAAGAGTAGCCCGCTAGCTAGAGCGGCCTTCGAGATAAGCGTCCAGACACTACTAGACGCTGCTGTGAGAGGAGAAGTGGATACTTTGAGAGGAAACGTTGAACGTATATTAATAGGTAGAGAGATACTGGTGGGAACAGGGCAGGTAACATTACTAATGAAGCATCCAAGAGTCGCAAATATGTTGGAGGAGGAATCTACGGATAGCAATCTCTAGGGGAAAAAGAATTAGCTAGCCATAGAAGATAACAGGTAAAAACTGGACCATTGCATTAGAGCGGGATAGCTATGGTTATACCTGAATTTTATTTTATCTTTAATTAAGTATTTATTGTTCCTTTAACGTATGGTCAATGAGATGTCTATACTGTCCTCTACAGAGCCGATCGAAATAGAGCTGAAAGACCTCAAGAGACATCTAGAGGTAATAAGTAGAACAGGTAAGATAATCTTTGGATTCAGGCAGAGTAAACTCGCCGTATTGAATAGGAAAGCGAAGCTCGTCATCTTATCGAGAGACTGCCCACCGAGTCTTGAAAGAGAGATAAAGATCGTTTGCAAAATGTCAGCAACACCCTACTTGAAATCTAACGCCTCGAGTAGAGAGCTAAGCTACATGGCGGGGAAGCCTTTTACCTCAGCAGTCATCTCAATAGTAGATTTCGGCTCATCCAATCTCCTAGAACAAATTACAGGAACACAAGAACAGTTCTAAAATATGGTTGATACAACATTATGCTGATAATGTATTAAATGTTCTGGAAACTATTTATGAGACCTAGCAGAAAAATCAGCGGGAGTAGAAAGTATGGAGTATACAAGTTTAGGTAAGACAGATGTAAAAGTTTCTAGGATAGGGCTTGGAGCATGGCAGTTCAGTGAAGATTGGGGGCTGACAGAATACCAGGAAGCTAGAAAAATAGTTAGTAAAGCCGTAGAACACGGTATAAATTTCTTTGATACGGCGATGGTGTATGGACAAGGGGTTAGTGAAAACATTCTTGGAAAAGCATTAAACGAGATAGGGGTGAAGAGAGACCAGATCATCGTATCTACGAAGATCCCTGGAGAGTTCTTAAACCCTGAAGATGTCTATAAGTCAGTCAATAAATCTTTAGAGATACTTGGCCTAAAGTATATTGATGTGCTTCTAGCTCATTGGCCTCCATGCTGGCACAATTACCCAACATACAAGTATGCTAGAACGATGGAGAAACTGGTAAAGATGGGTTTAGTAAATTACCTAGGTCTAAGCGATTATCCTGTAGAATTGGTTGAAAGTTTTAGAAGTAGCCTCGCCTCTACAGACATCGAAGTCTTTCAGATTAGGTATAACTTGGTGGAAAGGTGGGCTGAAGAAGAATTGATACCGTATGCAGAGGCATGTAAAATAACTGTTCAGGCCTGGAGCCCTATCGCTAAAGGAGCATTGACTGGGAAATATACATTAGACAATCTTCCAAGATTCGAGGATGTTAGAGCTGGAGAGCCAATATTTCATCCAGATAATTTCACGAGGATATGGCCTGTCATCGTTAAACTGAAAGAGATAGCTGAAAAGTATGGGAAGAAGCCTATCCAAGTCGCTTTAAACTGGTTGATAATGTCTAGTCCTGTCATAGTCCCAATACCTGGAGCAAAGAATACTCAGCAGGTTGAAGAGTTGGTAGACTCGGTTGGGTGGAGGATGAATTACACAGACTGGCTTGAGCTTGAAGAACTCAGCAGCAGGATAAACATTCTTCATTCAGTCTTCTACTTGAAATATCAGAAGTTTTAGCAAGCCCTGATAAATAGAGCTACCTTAAACCTAGAAATACATTAAATGTATCCATAGATAACCTAGCAAACAATTATTAACTAACGTAGAGAGGTTTCTAGAGATGTTGCTGGAGCCTCCTAGGGGGATGGACGACCTCCTCCCTGAAGAATATGCGTTGAAACAATGGATAGTAGACACTATAAGGCATGTTTACAGTGATTACGGGTACCTAGAAGTTGAAACGCCTACAGTAGAATATTACGAGCTCTTCGAAGCCAAATCGGGAGAAGAGATTAGAGATAGGATGTTCGACTTCCATGATAAAGCTGGTAGAAGATGCGTTCTGAGACCTGAAGTGACCGCATCAATAGCTAGGCTTGTATCTACTAAGTTAAAAGCAGTTGCTCCACCTATAAGACTGGGATACATTGCTGACTGCTATAGATATGATGAGCCTCAATGGGGTAGAAGGCGTAGATTTTGGCAAGGAGGATTCGAGGTCTTCGGGTCAAGCAACCCACTCTCGGATGCAGAGATACTACAAGTGAGTTATCAAGTCTTCAAGAAGATAGGATTAGGAGAACAATATTTCAAGATCGGTCACGCAGGCATACTTAGAAGCATACTAGAGTCATATAAGGTAGATGAGAAGACACAAGATAGAATTCTGACATCAATAGATAGGGGGAGAGTCGAGGAAGCATACAGTATGATGAGAAGCTCGCATGTAGAGGACGAAGCCATAAAAACAATCAAGGAATTAGTAGAGTCACCGCCTATTGCTTGGGGAGTAGACTCAATGGATAAAAATATTCTTAACAGGATAAAAGGTATACTCTCTTCCTGGAGGGGAGCCTTACAAGCTTTCGAGAATCTACTAGAGATAGTAGAACTAGCTAATACGAGTGGTGTAGATTCACCGATGTATCTAATGCCCGGTATGGCTAGAGGGCTAGAATACTATACAGGCTTCATATTCGAGCAGTCAGTACCAGACGCAGAAGTCTCGCTTAATGGAGGGGGAAGATATGATAAGCTTGTTGAGTTATTCGGTGGGAAACCAACACCTGCAGTGGGATGCGCCATTGGAATATCTAGAATAATGCAGTACATGGTAGAGAAGAGAGGTATTAGAGTGAGACCAAAGAGACCTAGAATATTCTTAGCATATCTGCAGGATGTGGATAAGAGGTATATAGCTAAGGTTTTAAACATCTTGAGGAGAGAGAACATCCCTCTAGAAGTGGACTTGATAGAGAGGAGGATAACCTCTGCACTAGAATACGCTGTAAAGAATGACTTCAAGTATCTGCTGATAATCGGTAAATCTGAAGAAGAATCAAACGAAGTCAGTATAAGGGATTTGGAGAAGAAGATCCAGACGAGGTTCAAGATAGAAGAGGTGGGCAGGATCAAGAAGATGCTGGAAGAAGTGAATTAGGTTGAGCTACCTTGACCCTCTCACGCATCTTGAGGCAATAACCATTCTAGCCATCATCTTCCTACTCTCCATAAAGTTCAAGTTTGTCGACGTCGGAGGAGTGACTGCATCGTTCGTAGTTGGATACGTGATATACGTCTTTGGTGGAAGAAACTATTTCCTAGCATTAATCGCTTTCTACCTAGTCTCAGTAGTCTTCACGAAGATTCGAGTTAGAAAGGTAAGAGAAGTGGAAAATAAGGAGTCTGGAATTAGAGGTTGGCGGAATGTCGTCGCAAATGGTATCACAGCAACCATCGCGGCCATAGCTTCCGGGCTATCAGGGGAGGAAAAGATATTCTATGCCGCGTATCTTGGAGCATTATCTTCTGCGTTTGCAGATACTTTAGCAACGGAGATAGGCTTACTCTATCCTAAAATGCCTAGGCTGATAACGAGTATGAGGAAGGTTAAGCCGGGCACACCTGGAGCGGTAACCACGCTAGGATATCTTGGCGGATTAATAGGTATGACTATCCTAGCACTCATAAGCTCTACGATAGATAGAAAGTTTACAATACATGAAGTATTAGCGATAATATATTCATCAGGGCTGGTTGGAATGACTGTTGACAGCTTACTTGGGGCAACAGTCCAAGCAAAGTACAGATGTAGGATATGTGGGAAGAAGACTGAGTCACCCATTCACTGCGGTCTTAGAGCTGAGCAGGTAGAAGGTATAGAATACATTAATACTCATACGGTGAACTTTGTAGCAACAGTTATAGGTGCAGTCACTGCGAGCATAGTAACAACGTTCCTCACCACAACAAGATAAAGAGGCCATGTTTCTCAGAGGAGAAGCCACGAAAAGGCTACCTGAAATCCTCCAATTATTCTTCGATATACTTTTGTCTAAGGTTCTTCAATATCTCGATTACCCCCTCACCGTCTTCTCTCGAAGAAAGATAGTCCACTACTTCTTTGACGGATCCGTCCGCATTTGACGGGGCAGCCTTTAGATCAGCGTTCTTAAGAATCCCAATATCCATCTCCGAGTCGCCTACCGCAACTAGATATCCATGAAAATCTATTGATCTCAATAATTCATTTAACCCCGTAGATTTATCAGTATTCCTGGGAAGTAGTAATAGCGAACCCTTATTATTCAATACCTTATATTCTACACCGATTCTAGAAGCGATCTCATCGATTTCTTCCAAGCATCTTTTAGATAATAGGTTCACTGTGTTCTCTTTAAAGATTACATATTCTACTTTCTTCTTTACTTCACTGATAAACTGAAGCCAACGTTCATCAACCAAGATTCTATATTCGTTTGTTGAAGGAATGTATATCGAGATGCCTGCTTCGCAAACCCATCCATCAAATAAGTTTCTTAAATCATCTCTAGACTCAAGATATCTTCTATCTCTCCCAGTAGCCAATATAAGTAGCCATCCCGCTTTCTTAAACTGCTCTAGCATGTTTCTCAACTCTGGAGTTACCCTATCTTCTCCGCCTTTCGTCAGTGTTCCGTCAAGGTCCAATACGAGTGCTTTACTCGATCTCAATCTCAACTCCTCTTTTATGAAACTCGCTGGAGAGTTTGTTTACTACCCATTTCATCTTCCGCTGGTTTACTATGTGGAGCAGTAGATCAACCTCGATTCTATCATCTGTCTGATTGATTGAGATTATTCTTGGATCCTCGAAGAGCTCCGGTCTGATCTCGTTTAATGCCTCCATAATGGTTTCTTCAGTTTTATCAAGTTCTAATCCCTTGAAAACTATCTTCAACTCTATCGATGTAGGAATGGTTGATGATTTGTTTATTACTGGATGCTTAAGAAAGAATTGGTTTGGGATTATTATCTTCTCTCCTTCAAGAGATACAATCTCTACATCTTGACTATTTATCGATAATATCCTGCCAGAGATCTTTCCAATTTTTATGAAGTCTCCCTCACCAAATGGTCTCCTAACTCTTAGATAGATTTCTCCCGCGTAATTTGAAAATATGTCTCTCATGCTTATCAATACAAATATGAATATCCCGATGGATACACCCGTCAGAACCACTATATCCAGACTGAGTATGCTGAATGCTATGACCGCTCCTAATATTATAAGAAAGTATCTTAAGACTTCGGCGAACTTAGAAGCAAATGCTTGACCAAACTTGCTTAGATTCTTCGTTATTATCTTTCTCAACCCTGAGCCTAGGAAGATCGAGAGAATTATAGATAATACTGCGAGGATTATTCTTATCATGAGAGAATATTCCTCTGGAGTCATTTTCCACCTTCCTTGATCTTCTCTAGAAGATCTTTAATATCTTTATCTAGGCATGCGACGTACACTACATCTCCGACTTCAATATTCTCTGCAGAGCTGGTTCTTACTCTACTGTCAACTGATGTTGAAAAGAATGGAGGATCGTTCTTTAGTATGAAATTCCGGACTTTGCGTAGAATTCTCGCATCCTCGATTTTAAGAGCATAGATTCCTCCATTAATTCTAGAAAACTCGTATATCGTGTTGGCCAAAAACTTATTTACTATTTCCTTTACTTTAGATGTAATTGTCTTGTATGGGTTGATTAGATATTTTATGTTTTCTCTTCTGAATATCGGTTCATTGAGAGGATTGTTCAATACAGCGATTACGATGGGTATCTCATTCCTAACCGAGTGTTTAGCATATCTTAGGTTGAGAGCGTCAGAGTCTGTTGCAGATATAAGGATATCTATTAGAGAACGATTTTTAACAATATATTCCTCTACCTTGTCTACACTTTGTTGTATGGCTTCCGCATATGGGAAAGTCTTCTTAAGCATTTCAATTTTCTCAGATGTAAATTCGATGATTACTATTCTTCCCTTCGAGTCTATCTCTCTAAGAGTTGTAACTGCAAAATATGCTAGATGACCTCCGCCTATCACTATAGATCTCATACGTATCCCTCCACACCTAGATCTATTTCACTTATAGTTGAAATATATTTTTTCGCCCAGACCTCGTCTATTTTTTTATCCCTGAGAGCTCTTTTCAATATTGCTTCAGCTACTTGATAAGCCATATCTGTAAGAGAGTGGAGAGGCTTCATTTCATGTTCTTTAAATCCTAGATTTTCTTCAACAATCTTCACACCTTGGATGTATAAGTCTATCAATAGACCTACATCCACCCCCCATCCACTTTCGAACTCTACCTGGTAGAAGATTTTCCTCAATCCAGCAATCTCCCCACTCAATGGCTGTTTAAACTTAGCTAACTCAGGGTAAAACATTCTTAGAAGAGGTTTAGCTACGAGTTCTGTGACCCTGCCTGCAGCTCTCTCAAAACATCCTTTGACAAATTCTGCCTTCTCCCTCATTATCGGCATGTATAGTTTCTCAATAAATTGTGGTGTAAGATTAGTGACATCAATATCTACAAAGACTACTATGTCTCCAGATGAAAGATAAACCCCATCCCTCATAGCTACACCCTTGCCAGGATAAACCAAGTCGCTTTGAATAATTACCCTGGCCCCCTCTTTTAAAGCAATATTTACCGTATTGTCAGAGCTCCCACCATCGACAACTATAACTTCATGGACATGCTTAGCCTTAAAAGCTGTACGTACAGCTTTTGCAACATACTTCTCCCGATTCCTAGAAGGAAAAACGACGCTGACATTCATAGAAATCCTGAACCTATAGAATCATAGAATCAACTAGTTTAATAAGCTAAGCAATTAATAATCAGGAACAAATAAATACTAAGAAAGATATAAATGGATAACGCATCTTTGTTAGCAGTGGGCCCGTGGCCTAGCACGGATATGGCGCCGGCCTCCTAAATCCTACCAGCATAATCGATGTGAGAAAGCCGGGGGTCGTGGGTTCGAGTCCCACCGGGCCCGCAGTTTCACGCACCATCTATGCTGCCGATGTAGACAATACTTTGATTCGAGTAAATGTAGAGATAACATAGAAACAATATCTCCTTAACAGCAATATGTAGCTGATACTTCAGTCTTAGGAATCTGGTTTAGATGATACTAATGGGTGGACTAACGTAAACAGGGTAAAAGATATATAGTTTATTAGTAGCTTTGTTTCTTTTCCATGTGGTCTATTATGTCGAAGAGTAGGAAGAAGGAGACGCCATCGAAGAAGGCTGAGCTCCGTAGAATGTCAATCCTTGAACATGAGCTTGTCCCGCAACATAGAATACTTAGCCCAGAAGAAGCAAAAGAGATACTTGCCCGTTACGGTGTCCAGCCACAGCAGCTACCATACATTCTAGTGACAGACCCGGTGGTTAAAGAGCTAGGAGCCAAGCCGGGAGACATAATAGAGATCAGAAGAAGATCTCCAACAGCTGGAGAAGCATTATACTATCGCTTGGTAGTCACAGAAGAATGATAGCTTGATTATGTAGATCGTTTGTAGGACTATCGTTGACCATCCGTAGGGTTATGCATCTAGCAGGATAGGATATGGGACCTGGAGATGTAACCATAATGTATCCGATCCATGCAGCTACGAAACATGCTCCAAGAACGATCATCAGTACAGGGATCTTAACTGCAAGCTCTGGGTCTATTGGAAGAAGACCGAAAAACCATAATACATAGAATACTCCGAAGACCATGGATAAAGACATGACTGTTACGCCTACAAGCTTCCCGACCCTCATCTCTAAGATAATTATCACATACAATTACAATTTATTTATTAATGATTTATTCTATCTTTCCTTGGATAGATGATGAGTAGGGAAGAGCTTTACGACCTGAGAGGCAAGACTCTCCAAGTATATCTACTCCTGCTGAGAAGAGGGAAACCCCTAGGCATTAGAGAAGTCCAGAGAGAATTAGGATTCTCAAGCCCGAGCATAGCATACCATCATCTCGAGAAACTTAAAGAAATGAAGATAGTTGTAAAAGACGAGCTAGGTAGATACAGTGTTTCAGAGAAAGTGGATGTCGGGATACTTAAGATGTTTATAGTGGTTGGAGGTAGATTCCTACCCCGATTCCTATTCTATGCAGTATTCTTCACGTCCCTAACTCTACTCTACATACTAAACCATTACCCTGGCTTAGACGTCTATGCTTTAACATTCTCATCGGCTTCGATGATAATCTCATGGTATGAAACTGCGAGAATCTGGAAACGTAGAGAATGGTGAACATGGAGGTTACCTGTAATGAAGAATCATCTCAGCTATTTATCAATGGGGGATAAACTGATTTATGAATACTGTATAGGATATTTTCTAACAATCTATGATAAGACTTACTCAGCCATTAGTTCTCTGAGACATAGAATAATAGGCGATCTAATCTCTAGACTTATCAATAAGATGAACGTCTATATGGTGGGCTAACTTGAAGCTGGTGAAGATAGTAGGGTTAGCAGTAATCTTATCGATAATAGTATATTATATGCCATCATTCTTTATAGGGTTTAGCGTGAGTACGATAGGTATAGAACGTAAAACTTTGGCCCCCACGGTAGTTGATACTCGGACAGATGTGGGAACCTTAAGATTTTTCGCAGATAACTCGACTCAGAATACCGTGGCTGGATCTACTCTCGAGAAGGGCTCCGTCCAGGATGGTGCCATGGGTAAGCCTATTCAAATATTTATCTCCAATATCTTCATCTCTATGATTACGGCTATGATGGCTTACACCATAGTTAGGAGAATTTATAGATGATGTTGTTGTTCTACCTGGACAGGTTTACGTGAAAATACTTATATGAGACTTGGTCGATTTCCTTACAGTAGTGTTTAACGAGATTCATCTGGATGGGGGAATCAATGGATATTCTTAGCTTCTTTATTCCTGGAAGACTCGTCCAATCTATTCTATCTAGTAGGAGCGAGCTTAAGAATAAGCTTATATCCGGTGTGGTTTTCGTAGCAGTATCTATAATCGCATTAACATTTCTCTCCTCATTCTTCATAGAAGAAAAGATCGAGGCAAAATTCTTGTTAAGCGGGTTCGAGAATGTCGAGCTACCTTATCCAAGTTTCTCTCAAATACTTATAACTAGGATTATCTATACTGGGCTAGCCATATTAATTGTATTCATTATATCAAGACTTGCATTGTATTTCATTAAGAGAGAAGATGCGAAGATAAGCGTTCTAGCAACGTTCATCCTTAGTTCTTTCATTGTCATGGTAATAGCAACGGCGGTAGTAGCCCCTATACTGGTCGCACAGCCTAAAGCTCCATACGTAATAGTGGAGACAGAGCTTCAAGACGTTACAGTATATAATGGTTCTTTCACAGGATATGCAGAGCAAGGCATAGTAACAATCACCTCGCCAGTACTAAACATAGGATATCTCAGAGCTTATAGAGTTATGCCAGACATGAAGATGGTAGATTGGAGAGTTCAAAGTATAGAAGAGATAGAAAAACTAGTCCAGGAATCTAGAACAGTACTCAATATGAGTAGCATCAAGTGGGTTGAAGAAGGGGTAGAAAAGAACCTGGACAGATTAGAACTTGCTACTGGACAGTGGACGACTATGCGTTACAACATATACGTTAATGCTATGTGGCTTAATGTCGGGCCATCTATCTCAACCCAGATCTTCTCGATGTTCTCGCCGATAAGCTGGGGGCTAACACTCCTATTCATAACTAGATGCTTCATGAAAACATATCAAACCTCTATGTCGGCGGCTGCACTCCTCTGGATATTAACCTACTTCATTTTCTTCATCATGGGATTAATGTAGGATGAAAGAAACAGTAAGAGTATACCTATCTGGTCAACCTACCTAGTGAAGTACCGCATCACCCTTTCCGAGTATATCATAGGCGAGCTTTCTCTCAATACTATGATGGAGTAATCACTCTTTAGGCTATACGATTATCTTGCTTTAAGATTCTTCCAGCATGGTCTATCTCTCTATCCATTATCCTCGTACTAGAGATTGGTTTACCATCGTCTGCTAATACAAGTGGGCATACGATAACATCTAGAGGTTTTAAGCCTTTCTTTACTCTAATGTCGTTTATCTCTATAGCTCTCGTATATGTCATAGGGCTTACCACAAGCAACTCTATCGATTCATCTTCTATAGTTGGACCATACGCATCTCTTAACATAACTATCTCGCATCTATCAAGCCAGTTCCTGGAGGAGAGTATGGAAGCCAATTTCTCAATTCTTTCATTATAAGGGCTGACTGGGTGACTCTTAACTAGAGTTTTAACAAATTCATCTCCAGTAACACCTATAACTAGTCTCTCACTATACTTTAAAGCAGTGTAGACTAACATCAAATGTCCATAATGCACTTCATTGAATGTTCCACCTATAGCCGCCTTACTATATTTTGGATCTGGAAATTCCTTCATGATTTCTTCTTCAACATCTTCTCTCCACATCCTAACTTCATCGAGGATAACCATCGCTTCCCCAATAGGTATATTTAGTAATGCTGAAAGCTCCCCAAAAGATATATCTGGGTCTTCCATCAAGACTACTTCTCTTACATATGCCTTATGTTCACCATAAAGAGGCATGGATTTAACGAGCTCGACTAATATGCTCCATAAAGGATTATTCTTTAAGTCTCGAGGAACACGTTTCAAGCCTAAGAATGCTTCATACATCTTGATCACCCAGATACTGCGTACTG
This sequence comes from Candidatus Geocrenenecus huangii, assembly GCA_023268155.1. Lineage (GTDB taxonomy): Archaea > Thermoproteota > Nitrososphaeria_A > Caldarchaeales > Wolframiiraptoraceae > Geocrenenecus > Geocrenenecus huangii. The sequence goes on along the minus strand of JALNKM010000001.1, from coordinate 330,937 downwards.
CTCTCTAATTAGTTCTTCCAAATGCAACCCTCCTCCCGGTTTTATTAATCGTAAACCAGTATTATCAATGGTAAAATAGCTGTTTACTTCTTGGATTATAACAGTTTATAGAGGGAAATAAACCAGGCAGAGTAAGATTCTTTTAGCAAAGCAGAAGAGAGATTTTGAGTAAACAATGGAATTGGAGACGCCGCATTGGGTAATTCATGTTTGATTATTAAACAAACAATGTGTTTATATAAGCTTTATATCACGCAGAAATTGTGTGAAGTTATGTTGTCCCTCGCCGAGATAGTGCCTCCTCAACCCCCTCCATGGCTGGACCCTACAGTATATCTTACTAATCTAGGCTGGGTTCTGCTGAGAACCTTTGTAACATTTCTCTTAATTTTCTTCATCGGCATTGGTTCTTTACGTGTACTAGATTACATTACACCTGGAATAAGTGAGATCTCTAAGGTTAGAAGTAACCCTATAGCGGTAGCACTGTTTGCTGCTGGTTTCTTCGTCTATCTTTCCTTCGCGGTTATAGCCTCCATGATCTCTCCTCTACCCATTGGAACTACTACGGGATTAGTGTCGGGAGTTAACCCTCTAGTGTTGCTGACGTATAAGTTGATAACGTTATTCTTTGGGGTATTAATCTCTCTTCTATTCGCATTCATATATTATAGGATCCTTGCAAAGATAGAACCTTATGGAATCGACTTAGACGACGTTGATAAAGAACCTATAGCTGTCGGAATATACTTAATGGGATACTTAATATTCTTAGGTGCAATAGTCTATGTTGCGCTGCTTCTACCCGTGGTGTAGAATCTTATGTTGAGTGAAGAAATACGGATTCAATGTTCGTCTTTAAACCTAAACCCGACGAGGTCTCCAAATAGCGGATGCCTATCAAGAAAGCAAGATACATCCCTTAGAGAAGTCTGGAGTAGTCTATATGGGCGTCGGCTTGACGATCATTTTAAGCTCACTCTTCATAACATAATTTCTAATGAATACTTAGGAATACTTGCTACAATAGGTTTATGGGTTGTGCATCTACGTTTTTTCTCAGTAACAATTTTTCACAAAGGGTTAACACACTATTTCGCTAAGATGGTATTGATAGAGATAGCGTTTTTCTCAATACTGGCTAGATTAGACTCAAACATTGTTCCTGCACATCCATCTATTCAACAAGCTTCTCCACAAGATATTGGATACCGTTCTGCACATGGGTGTCTAGCATATCTTAGAGACATATCTTGTAGGAGGTGCCGCTACACTGTATAATAAGGCCGCGCTATTAGCTTTCATACTGATATTGTCTTTGACGGTTACTTTTATTCTTCCAGCGTGTATTCCTCAAGAAGAATTTGAATGGAATAGGCCTATACATTTCTTGGGGCCTCAAAAAACTTTGGTGGTTATGGTGGAGTTCACAGATGTTAGATTGAGAACCTCGATACAGAGATTGGAAGGATTCGTGAATATAGTTAACAACTTCATCAAGACCAGCTCTTACGGTAAAACATGGTTAGACTACTACATTTATCCGAGAGTGATAAGGTTGCCGAAGAATATGGCATACTACGGTGGGCCAAGCCCTGGAAGTCAAAGGGGGGACGACCCATTAAGATCAATAGAGTTCAAGTATCAAACTATCAAGTTATTTAAGGAAAGCTCTGGTATGGATATAACCCAGTTTACACATGTGATAATAGTACATGCAGGTGGAGATGAAGCTGTAAGTAGTTCACCTAACGATATATGGAGTAGCTGCATGATGTCTAAAGGCATATACTTCCTTATAGAAAAGTATGGATTCGAAGCCATCTATGAAGAGCTTGGGAGATCCGACCTAGAATATCAGATGCTTAGAGATACACTTATGCATAGGAAGCCGAATGGAGAGGCATACTTACTCGCTGGAGTGGAAACAGTAGCCGAAGAAGATATGCCATCGATTATGATTCATGAGTTTACTCACAGTATGTGGATATATGATTTGTATGCATACTCAAAAGATGGTTACAGCGCAGGATCTGAAGTAGGAGTATGGACCAACATGGATTCCGGCCCATACCTAGATCCTCCCGTCGACATTGATGGATGGTCTAAATACCTGCTTGGCTGGATAGAGGTTGTCGAGGTGAAAGTAGACGGTGAATACACTATTAATACTTTAGATAAACCTGTTGAACCTCATGGAATAATAATACCGATAAATGATAAGGAATATTACTTCATACATGCAAGAAGACCCGTAGGTCAGGATTCTGCTCTACCTGGCCCAGGCGTGCTGGTATTCAAAGTTAACAAATATAGATCCCGGAATATTGAGGGAGAACCATATATGGTTAGATTCTTTGATGCAAATCCTGAAACACCTGTAGAATGTAACTCATTTAGAAAGGAAGCAATTAGGCTTTGTGAGACTCTCGATGCGCCCTACTTCGATCATGAACATTACAGCGGAGAGTGGAGAGACGCTAGTGGAAGAAAATTCGTCATAAATCTCCTGACCGAAGACGTTGCTACAGAAGAAGGCTACTACATGAAAGTTACTGAATTTGAAGAAGAGGAAGGGATCGCTAAGATACGTGTTAGTTTAGATGGAGCCGAGACCCCGGCAGAAGCAACCATTACTAAGACTATTACAGGAGAATACACGGAGACGGCGTATACTACGGTGGCCACTTATGGAACTGTTACGGAGACTGTCGTAGTAACTGTTACTGTTAAGCCTCTCCCACCCTCAAATAACATCATGCATTACCTCTCAATAATCATAATAACTATAGCAATAATCTCCGCTTTCTTAATAATGATCTTTAGGAGAAAGCGTCTTCCACCACCTCCTCGAGAATGGTAGAAGAGTAAACGCCTAGGCATCCAGCAGCATCGAAAAGATTTATTACATCTTCATGATCTCAGCATTCATCAACACATACCACATCCATAGAGTTTGTATAATCGAGCGTCGAGAACTCTTAAAATCATCGGCACCTAAGAAGCAAGTTGAAAGTAGAGGGCCAGAGTCTGCAAAAATATATTTAAGGAAAAAAGGGGAGCCCACTCTTCAAAATGTGGAAAGCTCTCTAACATGTACTAAACAGTGTGATGAACATTATTATCATAATTATAGTTGACGAGTTTAATGATTTTCTGAGAATAATCAGCCAGCATCTAGAAAGCTTCAAAACTCATACGAGCCATCCAAGAAGATCATTTGCAACTATCTTCGGATCAAGGACTCCGCGTAACAATCTTTCTTAAAGGCTTCAGCATAGATTTTTATTGTAGAGACCCTAAATAATTATGTTGGAGTAAATTGGAGAAAGACCGATTGATAGCTAAGCTTACCGAAGACCTTAATCTCTGTGAAGGATACTTAAAGAAAGAGGCGAGATTAGACTTAGTCTTAAGGATTTTAGAAGAATTAATGAATGAAATAGAAGAAGCGAAGAAGGAAAATATGCCTATGTATGATATAGAGGAAAGAGTGAGGATACTGTACCATAGAGCTTCTGCCCTCGTAACCCTTAATGGAGAAAAAGCTAGAAAATAATTTTTAGATACATGTTTGCTGCCCATAAAACTCTTCTACTCTGCTAATCAAGCTTTAAATTAAAGTTAACCATACTTGGTAGAGAGGTATATGAGCAAACCGGTAGATTTAGGTTCTTTGAAGATTGGACATAATGTAGTGATTGACGGAGAACCATGCAGGATCGTAGAACTGGAGAAGTCGAAACCTGGAAAACATGGCTCTGCTAAAGTACGCTTAGTCGCTATAGGGATATTCGATGGAGTTAAGAGAACAATGGTTGGGCCAGCTGATACTAAAGTCGAAGTACCGATAATTGAGAAGAGGAACGGGCAAGTAGTATCAGTAACAGATACAGTAAGCTTGATGGATAATGAAACACTTGAGATTATTGAGGTGCCGGTACCTCAGGATGAAACACTTAGATCGAAGCTTGAGCCTGGTACAACCGTAGAGTACTGGAGAGTTATGGGGAGATACATGATAACACATGTTAGAGAAGGATAGCCTTTTCTTTCAATCTAGCCTTCTTTATTATGAAGAATCCCCTATCCATCTTCCACTCAATCTCATAATCTAAGATCTCTATCTTCTCCTTAAATATTGGGCTGTCTAGAACAATCGTCTCCATCTCCCCTCCCTCACCAGATATATTTACACCATATCTTCTACTTATCTCCTTCAATTCATCGATCTCTTCTTTTGAGAGGATCCTCCCAAGCCATTCTCTACCTAGGCCTAGAGCTGCGACCCCAGTAACAATGACTTGGAAGCCGGACTCAACTATATCTTCTAGCAGCTTGCTTGGATCCATTCCCCATAGAGGCGTATGCAGATCTAATCCATATTCTCTGCAGAGCTTCTCCACAGCATTCTTTTGAAAAGTGCTTGAAGATACTCCTAGAACGATCCCGTCTACTTCTCGAGAGATCTTCTCAATCAAGCTTCTAAGAATTTTTAACTCATCATCACCAGCTTTCATGGTAACGTGTTTCTTTCTCATGGCTTCCGCTTGAAGTTCTGTTAGCTTAATGTTTGGATAATGGAAGTATAGAGAATCGGGGGAACTAGGATAGACTGTTAAGAGAAGATCAACTCTAAATCCTGTCTCTTCTACTTTATAGATAGCGTAGGTCGAGTCTTTACCACCACTAAATAACGCCGCCAGGCTCTTCAACTCATCTCCACCGGGAAGGCATCGATCCAAACATCCTGGATGTTTCTCCCCATTAATAGACTTTATTAGATAATATATTGTCAACCAAGTAATACGTCCCTCTTCTGTTGTTTATGAATATGCCTATGTATTAAGGCTATGGCTGTGGCTACTTCCCCTCTATGATCTTAAGATCTATCTTGATGAAGACATCTTATACTTTCAAATTATAGAACTGCTTTTAAGACTTCTTTTACTTGTTCATCTGTCAGCTTAACCTTTAAACAATTATCTACATATGTATCATCATCTTCTGTAATTCCAATATATTCTCAGGAGGATGATCTACCATATAAATACCATAGTGTTTCATGGCCTACTTTCTAATCTTATACCATCTATTACGTATCTACTTTATTCTTCTTGTAGGAGTTCTATGGATGCTTCAGAGTAAAGCTCTGCTAGAAATTCAAGACCTACCATCATAGTCTGCTACGTATTAGAGCTACGGGGCTGCTTAGACAGCTCTTAGAGTAGGTCCACTACCCTAACTTCTATTTTTAGTTTTAATCTAACATCGTTCAATATTGAATTTGTAAGCATCATAAGGTTTTTAATGCTTCCATTCAAAGTGAATCCGGGCACTCCCCGAAGTGAAAAGAAAAAGATATTATAGATAATATGTAGCTTACTTGTCTGGAGAAGCAATGGCTTCACGCTATTTTATAATCTATTCAGGGAAGAAGCCCACGGTAATAGAAAAAGTCAAAGAAATTGAAGAATTTATTAAGAGTAGAGGCTTCATAGTTGATTCGATCCAAATCGATGAAGTTATGGAAAACGGTATTCCAGCAGACATAGAAGCATTAATTGTACTGGGTGGAGATGGAACATTGTTAAAGAGTATTAGTCGTCTACCTAGGTCAAGCATTCCTATCTTAACTATAAACTATGGTAGAGGAGGATACCTGATGAATGTCGAGCCTGAAAATTCTATAGAAGCTGTTGAAAAAATCCTCGAAGGAAGATATCTTGTGGAGAAGACTCTAATGCTTTCATTTAAAGCAGAGGGTAGGAAAATAGGAAACGCACTCAATGAAGCATATATTTCTCCAGCCGTTCCAGGCAAGATAATGGAGTTTACGATAATGAAGAAGGGCACGGTATTTTATTCAGGGATATGTGATGCTCTAATAATCTCTACTCCAATAGGGTCAACGGCCTATGCTTTCTCAGCAGGAGGGCCAGCAGTAGATAATACGTTAGAATCCGCAGTAATAGTCCCTGTCTGCCCACTGACAAATACTAGGCCAGTCGTACTAGCTATTGATGAGAAATTCATAGTCATGGCCCAGTCGAGATTCAACCTCCAAGTATTGATTGATGGCCACATACAATCCGTCTTCGGCGGAAATATTAAACTAGAAGTTGAGAAGTCTGAGGATCATGTCTTATTTATAAATTTTGAAGGATACATAAGCTTTGCAAGAAGAATTCAGAAAAGATTCAAGTAGTAGCTTGATAGAAATTTCTCTCTCCACTGAAAGATAAATACATAAACAAGAACGATTATTCTATAAGCAGTGAGAAGATATAGCAGAGTGTGGAATAGGTGGGGAATTCTATAGTTAAAGAACAGAAAGTCTACATTCTTGACGCTTCAGCTATCTTATTCGGTTTTACGTTGACAGAAGGGCATCAAGTAACATGTAGGGAGGTAATCGAGGAGGTCAGGTTTGGTGGAGCTGCACCTTATAGAGCTACACTGATCAAAGAGGAGGCTAGAGCTAAGATAGTTGAACCGAAAGAAAAATATGTCAAGATCGTGGAAAAGAAGATCAAAGAAGTAGGAGAGATAGGGTTATCGGAAGCAGACATAAAACTCTTAGCGATAGCTCTAGAATTCAAAGATAAAGGATATCAGCCAATAGTAGTCTCAGCAGATTACTCTGTTCAAAACCTCTCCTTAATCTTCAACATAAATATAGAGAAGATAATACATAGAGGGGTATCTGGGAAAATTAGATGGGTATCCTACTGTCCTAACTGCAAGTATGCCGGAGGAGTATTCAAGGGTGGTAAATGCCCCGTATGTGGGAGTAGATTGAAGAGACGTCCTGGTAGCCTATCGTTTAAGTAGTTGTGCTGCTTTCTGAGCTATCGCAGCCGCCATCTCCGATGATTTAGCGTTACCCCTAAGGTCGTACGTCAATACTTTACCTTCGGCTATCACTTCTTCAACCGCTCTGAATATTGAGTTGGCTTCTTCTTTTTCTCCGAGATATTCAAGCATCCAAGCTGCGGAGAGGATCATTGCTGTTGGGTTTACCTTGTCTTGACCTTTGTATTTTGGAGCACTTCCATGCGCAGGCTCAAACATCGCATAATTGTCTCCGAAGTTTCCAGAGTATATCATTCCTATACTTGCGACTAGACCTGAAGCTTCTTCACTTATTATGTCCATGAAGAGGTTTGTCCCAAGTATTACGTTATGGTTGAATCTATCAGGGTTCTTAACTAGCTGTTGAGCCATATTATCTATGAAGTATTCTTCGTAGGTTATTCCTGGAAACTCTTTTGAAACCCTATCTACAGATTCGATAAATATTCCATCACACTCCCTCATGATATTCCTCTTTGTTACAACGATCACTTTATTCCACTCTCTCTCCTTAGCCATCGAGAAAGCCTTCCTAGCAACTCTCTCCGACTGCCTCCTAGTAATCTTTCTAACAGCTATGGCGACATCAGGTGCAAGCCTATGCTCTATCCCACTATACAATCCTTCTGTAGTTTCTCTAACACATATGAAGTCTAAGTCTCCATACATGCTTGGAAGACCTTTGTAAGTTTTGATGGGGCGAATGTTTGCATATAGATCGAACCTCTGCCTGATAGTTACGGCGACGCTTCTGGGAGCGCCTGGGTCAGGTGGAGTAGTACAAGGAGCTTTAAGAACAGCATTTACTTCTTCGAGGATCTTCCATGTTTCAGGTGGTATGAAAGATGATCCTCCATGTTGAAGCCACCATTCATATCCTGCCTCGACAGGCAGGATTTCTACATCAGGGTTTACAGCTTCTAAAACCTTCAAAGCACATGCAGTCAACTCAGGACCTACACCATCTCCTTTAATAATAGCTGCCTTCTTACCCATACCTCAACACTCACAAAAAACAAGGACGCACCTATTTAAAAGTTAACTTGTTCTCACGATCAAACACTCTCCTTTTTATGGAGAGGTATAATTGCTGATTGAGTAATACAGCATAGTTTATATTTGGTTTTTAGATAAATATTCTAAGGGTCTTTTGAAGATTAAGATATTTTCCGAGTTAGATAATCAGGAGGCTTTAGAGACGGTTGCTAAATTATTAGTGGAAACGTATAACTTCGAAGTTGTTGTAGAGTATATTGGAAAAATCTTGGACCACAACAGCTTCAATAACAAGAGAAAACAGTATGATGCATGGAAGCTCGTTGAGATATATGGCGAGAAACGTAGAATGAATGAATACCTATTACTTATAGTTGAAGGAGACATATATGCTTCAGGACTCAACTATATCTTTGGACTAGCATGGCAGGGTGTCGCTGTAGTTTCTACACATAGATTAAGACAGGAATTTTATGGGCAGTCACCAGACCGACAAATCTTTATCGAGAGATTGGTTAAGGAGGCGGTACATGAAGTCGGGCATTTAAATGGGTTAACCCACTGCAATGATAGAAGATGCGTGATGGCCTTTAGTAACTGGATAGGTGATACAGATTACAAGTCTTGGACGCTATGCCAGAAGTGTAAGTCTAAGCTTGGGAAACTCCGAGCTCAGTAATCTAATCCTTCAGGAGGAGATTGACTAAAAGATTCATCGTCGAGATTATTTTTATCTTCGTTCTTTTTTTCTACGGATATTAAGGTAAACTTTTCGAGCATCTTCTTTATAGAGCTTCTAGGTAGCACACCCGATTCTATCAGATTCACAATAGAGTTCGGAGATGCTTCACCAACTACTTTCCCGACAACCCCTTTAATCTGCCTCCACTTCAAGTCAGTATTTCCACTTTTAGACTTGTAGATTACTCCGAGAACCTCGATGGCTTTAACAAATCGTATATCACGAATCCTCTCTAAATCAGTTTTCGAAACAGCCTCAACATATATCAATCCCTGAGAAATATCTCTTTCCGGGAAAATACCCGGATCCTTGAGATACTCTGTGGGGATAAATGACTTACAAGTATTCAGAATGATGAACTGTCTAAAACGTTCAAGAGTTGTTTTACACTCTATTTTAACCATCTATTCTTCCACTTCCACCTAATATAGAGATGGCCAAGGCTTCTATTTTACCTTCCAACATGCTTATATATTGTGCTCTGAAGACAAAGTAGATTCGAGAAGAGTATCCAAGTATGAAGAAATCAATCTCTGAATATGTTTTCATAAGAAGCTGGAAGCGCATATTAATTTTAAAGTCTTACTTTTAGAGTTGTTTATATGGATGCTTAATAACTGGTTTTCTGAAGTAGGTTTAGAATGAAGCAGACGAAGAGTACTGTTGAAGCTTTAGGAGAAGTAACAGCTAGAAGGACGTATATCCGTGAAGTGATATTAGAGAATTTCATGAGCCATGAATATTCTAGGATACCTCTTAAGCCTGGAATAAACATCGTCACGGGACCGAACGGTGCAGGAAAATCTAGTATACTTTTAGGCATAGCAGTAGCTCTAGGACAAACATATACGGAGAGAAGCCAGAAGCTCAGCGACCTTATTAGGAGAGGAGAAGAGGCGGCAAGAGTATCCGTGGTCTTCGATAACAATGAAGTAGATGGCTGGAAACCTATACCCTGGATAACTTCAGACCAGCTTGTGATAACTAGATACATAAAGAAGAACGGGGACTACTGGCATTATGTTAATAATAGATTTAAGACGAAGGCGGAAGTCGACCACCTCCTCCATCAGCTTGGAATAAACCCGAACAACATGCTGATAATAATGCATCAAAACATGATCGAGCAGTTCGCTGCTAAGAGCAATATCGAGAAGTTGAAGATGGTTGAAGACGCTGTAGGAGCATCACATTTCAGGAGAAGAATAATCGAGGCGGAAGAAAAACTTAGGAACGTGCAATCTGAGGCTCAAACTCTTAAGAGAGCTCTAGAAGAAGCTAGAGCAGCAGTAGAATATTGGAGAGAGGAATATGAGAAGCTTGTCAAGAAGAAGATGATGGAGGAGCAGAAGAAGAAGCTAGAAACTGAACTGGCATGGTCTGAAGTCCAGGAAGTAGAAGAAGACATCAAGAGATTACAAGAAAAGGTTGAAGCGCTTAAACTTGAACAAGTGAAGCTTAGGGGAGAACTTGCGTACCGTACGGAAGAAGCCGAGAAATTGAAGAAAGAAGTGATAGAATTGTTCATGAATAAGAATTCGGTGGAAGAGTTCGAGGAGAGACTTAACTTGATGATTGATGAGTATGCTCAGTCCGCGGTTACGAAATACAAGCTTGAACTAAGTGAAAACACGGTTAAGAAGCTTACCTCCGAGATCAGCAAACTTGAATTCTTGAGGAATGAGAAGACCGCGAAGGCTGTGAGCCTAGGAGATAGACCTAGATATGTAAGGAAGTCCTTAGAGATAGTTGAAGACATCAAGACCGTTACTCTGAAGATTGCCTCCCTAGGAGAGGTTTCCGAAGAAGCTGAAGACATGTATCTTGTAGCAGACGCAAAATATAGAGAGAGTGAGGTTAAAGCTCAGCAAGTAGAAGAAAACTTGAAGAAAGCATTAGAAGAAGTCGAGGTTAGGAAAGAAAATTGGAGAAACTTTCTGAGAAAGCTAATCGAAGATGTTGAGCCTCGATACAACTCTATACTCTCCTACGCTGATGGTGTGGGGAAAGTTGTCCTGAGAGGCTTAGAGGACCCCGAAAAAGCGAGCATAGAACTCTACGTAGGGTTCAGAGGAGCCGAGCCTACGTTACTCGATGCTCATACTCACAGCGGTGGAGAAAGAATAGTGGCTACACTAGCGTTCCTCCTAGCTCTCCAGAACTATGTTAAGTCTCCGTTCAGAGCTGTCGATGAATTCGACGTCCACCTGGATCCATTGAATAGAGAGAGAATGGTTAAGCTAATGATAGCCTCCGCTAAAAACTCTCCTGACTCACAATATTTCATCATAACTCCTGGTAAGCTCCCCGTAGGTGATAACGTGAACATTCTCCTCGTGCAGAATATCAGTGGCCGCTCCGTGGTGGGGAGAGTAAGTGAGTAACAAGTTAGTTAAAAAGTATAGTAGGGAAGAGATTGAGAGGATAATCTCCATATGTGAGAATATTGAGAAGAGAGGTCTAGACCCCTTCAGTCTAGATGTTAAAGAGCTATTGGTTAAGCTTCGTAAAATGCTTGAAGAAAACCCTGATTTAGACTACTATCTACTAGATGTTGAAACAATCTACAGAATTGCGACTATAATAGCTCTACAACATAAATGGCTAACGGAAAAAGCTAGATCCCTATTCATAGATTCTCAGCTTATCTCTTCTAGGGTAACCGTACTTGATAAGAAGTCCATTGTTCAAGCATTCCTTAAAGCTTGGAGACCAATAATATCTATCGACCAGCTCACGTCTCAGAGACTACATCATGGTTACGAACATTTCCTAAACCTCCCACCTAGAAGAGATGAAAGAAGATATGGTTGGAAGCTTACAGAGAAGGAAGCTGAGCTCGCCCAGATATACTTAGAGAAAGAGAGAGAAGAAGTAGAGGAGAAGATGAAGGTACTATATGATGAGCTAGTTGAGAAAGCCAGAGGAAAAAATGATGTAGATTATTGGGATTTCGTCTTACGTCCTAGCCTGGAAGAAACATATCATAGAGCCTATGTTCTAAGTTTCTTAATCTCGGAGGGATACGTAGAAGTTAAGAAGAATCCTTTAGGGGATGAATTGAAGCTCGTACCTAATACTAGAAAGGTTTCGAGAAAGAATGCTGCATCTCTTGTTATAAGCTTAATGGGTAGATGGAGATGAACAGTGAAGAAAGAATATCTAGAAAACTCATGATAGCTGCGACGATGCTCTTCTTCAAGAGTCATAGAAGCCCTGGTGTAAGAGGATGGGAACTGAAGAATAGGCTCGGCAAGAACTATATGAAGGTTTTAGAGCTACTAAACCATAAATTGAATGAACTCGGATTACAGATAAAAACGGTTTTTGAAGATGAGTCAAGCCAAGACCTTGACAGAGCAAGATTCTACGTAACTCTTACGCATCCTCTAACTATGTCGGATCTAGTGACTTCCGATTATAGGATAGATGAAGTAGCGGCTCTAGCAGTCGCTTTATCCATAATCTATAGTAGAGGTGGGAAGGCATCGTTAAGAGATGTACTGGATGTTCTAGAAACAAAATTCCCAAAATGGAAAGCTGAAACATATATTGAGAGAGCTGTAAGAAGAGGATACATCAATAAAACTGAAGATGAAATATTAACAGTAGGCTGGAGAGCGAGAGTAGAACTTGACCAGAAGGAACTCTTAAAAGCAATACTAGAAGCCCAGCCACCCCATGAAGACAAAGCTGAAAAAGATATTAAAGAAGATAAAGCTGAATAACACAGAAAGGTAAACATATTCATAAAAATATATTCGACGTTCCGCCAAATTATTTATAGGGGAAATCATCTCCGAAAACTTTGATGCCCAGAACATTCATACGATACTGAGAAGACCATGATTACGGCTTACTAGACAATCATTATAAAAGCAGATGGAGGTAAACTTTAAAGCTTGATCCGGGATGGAAGAGACCTTTGACCTAAATAGGAATATATGAAGACTCTCCAATGAAAAGTATATGGATACAGTATCCATACTAGAATGTTGGATGCATCAAGATTCTATCAACTCGTCGACTTCACCATACAACGAAAGTGAAGACGACTCGAAAACTATCTCGAGAAGCAGCGGCTATTAAAGAAATGACCCACCATGATCCCTCTTTTTCTTCAACCTGCTTAGACTCACCATAATGGATGTAATTATACGCCGCCGGGTGGATTTGAACCACCGACCAACGGGTTAACAGCCCGCTGCTCTACCAGACTGAGCTACGGCGGCATCATGAAGCTATTTTATCTTCCCAGTCTATAAGAATTATTCGTTGGTGTATTTAATTTTTATCTAGTGGGATTCTTTGTCCAATATACGGGTGCTCTATCTTTCAAGCCTCTTCATATTCTCGGGATAATTTCCCTGTTTGTTTTCTCTGGAATTTTCTTTAAGAAGCTTTTTTGCATCATCGATTTAAGGTGTAGATTTGCGAACGTTATCTAGTGTATGTCTCTTCACGTATCGGCTTTCTCTATCTTGTTACCCTAAACGACGCCTTCTAAGTTATATTCTCGATTATGTTGTTTATGTATGGTTTGCCGAAGAATAAAAGCATGCTCTTCATAATCTACACTACCGGCAGATGTAATTTAAAATGTAGGTATTGTGGCGGTAGCTTCAACCCAGAGATCGTTCCTTGGAAGATAAAATATAGTTTAAGTGACCTCGAACACTTAATTAAAGATAAAGATATCGTGGGGTTCTATGGTGGTGAGCCTCTCCTCAACCTAGAACTCATTAAAGATTTCATGGATACGTTTACAGCTAGCAGGTACGTTATACAGACGAATGGTCTTCTACTCCATAAACTAGATAGAAGGATACTTGAGAATCTTGATACGATACTTGTATCAGTAGATGGCGTTGAAGATTTAACCGACCGATTTAGAGGTAGAGGTGTCTATAAGAAGGTACTAGAGAATGTTAAGAAGATTAGAGGGGAGGGTTTCTGTGGAGACATAGTTGCGAGAATGACCGTAACGGAAGAAAGCAATATACATAGGGATGTTAGGCATCTGCTATCTCTAAGCTTATTCGACCACATCCATTGGCAGATCAGCTTTGTCTGGGCAGATCCATGGAAAAATCTATGGAGATGGATAAAAGAAAACTACGAGCCTGGCTTATCTAGACTCTTTGATGATTGGCTGCGTAAACTAGGTATAGGGATAGTAGAGGGGATAGCACCTTTCCAGGGAGTATTGAAGAGGATCATCGAGGGTGGGCCAGCTCCACCATGCGGTTCTGGATCAGAGTCATTTACAATACTTACAGATGGCAGGGTCACCTCATGCCCAATAGCGGTCTCTGAGAAGTGGGCTCACGTAGGCTTCATCAAAGAAGTCTCGAGGGAACGTTTAGAAGAACTTAAGCCGCAGATATCTGAACCCTGTATATCTTGCAGCTACTTCGGGATATGTGGTGCAAGATGCCTCTATACTCATGTGGAGAGGTTGTGGGGAGAAGAAGGTATGAAAGCAGTATGTGAATGCTCCAAACACTTAATAGACCTAGTCTCGGAGAACATTGAACATATTAAAGATTCAGCATCAGATGGAAATCTTACACTTGAAGATATATTGTACCCTGATTATAATAATACCGTTGAGATAATTCCATAACCGGAAATTGACTTCGAGACTAGTTCTCTTCTCTCTTTTCTCCTCATTCGATAAACTTCGAAAGTCGCCTAACAAGTTCTTTCACATCTATACATGGTATTGTGAGCTGATCGGTAGAGGAAGTTTTGCTGAGGACCTTGATGACAACATTGTTCCCCACTCTCTCTAGTTGATACATATATCCACTTGATGCTCTAAATATCACAGAGTAGTCCAGGTCGGATTCAATAATCTTCGAGACTCTTTCTCTGAATTCTTTCAATACTTCCTCCGGCTCCAATTCATAGGATATTTCAACTATCTCGTTCAGAATATTTGGGAGTTCTCTCTTTATCTTTCCTGCAATCTCTTCTGTTAGAGAAGCTAGTTCGTTAATTAATTCTTCTCTTACAGGCTTCGGCATAGATGCAAGCGCTTTCCTAGAATCTCTGTTTAGAAGATTCCTCAACCCAGTATTCATCATCGCTGAAGATATTCTTGCTTCCTTTATCCAGTCATATAGTGTGTCTTTAGAGAATCCTAATGCTCTAGCCGCTTCCTCAACATTTCTCCAAATACCTTCGTTGATGCATCTCAAAATAAACTTTCCTTTCTCCGCTGGAGTCAATTCTTCACGGTTTGTATGCACTATTGCAGCCATCTCCATAGCTTCTCTACGACTACAATCATATATGATACATGGTGCTTTATCTACGTTGAGAATCTTTAACGCCTCTAGCCTCGTTCCACCATCGAATACCTCATATTCTCCATCTCTTTTTTTCCTTACGAGAAGAGGTTTAACGATGTTCCTTGATCTGTATGTCTCGATTATGCCTTGAATGATTTCAGGACTTCTAGCTTCTCGGGGATTGTAGTCTGCGATTTTGAGCTGGTTTATCGGAATATATTCTATCTCCAATTCTTCAACCTCCTAATTTTCAATACAGGTTTATTAAAATCTTCGACTATTACCTCTATTTCACCATCAGAATCTAGAAAGTGGTTTACGTTAAATTTCTTCAATGAAAGTGTGAAAACGTCTTTAAGTCTCTCCCCGTATTTTCCCAATACGTCTTTAAGTTCACCTCTACCGATTACTGCTTCATTCCATTCTCCTAGCTTGCTGTCCAGATTTTCTCTCAGTATTGTCGCGATCCTTGTGACTTGTCTAACCGCTACGTTCTTATTTTTCAGCTTCGGCATTCTTCCTCCTCTCCAGATATTTCCTAACCGCTAACCGTACAAGCTGGGAAATCGTCCTTTCCTCTTCTCTAGCAATCTTCTCTAACTCCCCAAACATTTCTACTGGTAGAAAAACCCCGACGAATCTCAGACCTCTCCTTTTACTTGATAAAACCTTGTTTAAAGTTCTTTCGTTCTTCTCCATCTCATGTTCTTTTAAAATTTTTTTATCCGTCATTTCTGCACCAGTTATTTCACCAATAATATATAAATGTTAATTAACCAGTTCTCGACATATTTATATGGTGAGAATGGGTCGAAAAAGTAGTGGGAGGATCGAGAGGTGGACTATCAGTTTAAAGCCGGAGATAGACCAGCTTCTAGAAAGGGTTGCGAAAGAGAGAGGGTTAAACAAGACCGACCTTGTTGAATCCATCATAGTGGAGTGGGCTTATAATCATGGGTACAATAAGATAATACATTTCAATTTTAGGGATGGCTTAATATCTGTATGGGATTACCTGCTGAATGAAACAGTAGACCTACGTTATGATTCTATTAAGAAAACTCTCATATGTACGAGATGTAAAGCAACATATTGTGGGCATATAGGTGCAGCATTAAAGATACCTGAAGTAAGAAAGAAATTAAAGAAGGGTCAAATAATCATTGAAGATATCTAAGAACAGTTCTTAGGTTCCCCGAGCTTCTTTAATATTTCCGTCAAGTCTTTTTCGTTCTTAACTTCGTTCTTCAGCTTATTGATAACGTGTAGAGTCTCTCTGATCTCTCCGATTATCTTCCTCCTCTCGCTAATAGATGCAATGTAATCCCTAGCAGTAGGCTTAGACCTCGAAACATCAATGGATTGTTCATCGAACTTCTCGAGCCTACCGAACAGGAGGTTCAGTCTATCAACCAGCTTCAACAATTCTTCTTGTAGGTCTATGTATCTTACGAAGCGTCTTTCAAGATATCTATACTGGAGTAAGCGTATTTTTTCAGCTTTGATCACGTGCTGACTAAAGTGCTCAACCAAATCATCTAATCTGAATCCGTATTCTTCCGCTAATTCTCTAATAGACTGAGCTAGCATTACTTTCCTATCTATTTCGATCCTCTCGGGATGAACGCATACTGGGCAATCCCTAGAAATAATCACTACTTCTCCATTGAAGTTTCTCACTATATAGATCTCAGGTCTGAACATTCTAACGAATTTAACGACCAATTTTTTAATTAATCTCGATGTATTCATCAATGATTGAAGGCGCAATCATAGTTTTTGGTTTGATAATTGCAATGCTTAGTATACTTAATCTAGTCGATAAAGACCTAGTTAGAGACCTCTTAACTATCATTTCCATACTTCTCCCTCTGATCTACTCTTACAGGAGGAGGGAGGACTTCAGGAAGTTCAAAAGCTTATTCAGTAAGAGGACAAGCTAGTGGGAAAGTAGAAATAATAATAGAAGCGTTATGCATATCATCATCAATGGTATCCTCCTTAAGTGGAGGCTTTCTATGAAGCTTAGGAAGAACAATATGAAGTTGATTATATACTCGATGATTGCTACTGGATACGGAGGAGATCTGAAGATAGAGTTGACAATAATGGATAAGACAACGGTTATAGACTGGATTAACAAGAGAAACAACATTAACTTGTTTTCTTCCCACTCTTTTCTTTTTATCTTTCTCTTTCTAAATCTATTTAGAAGATTTATTGTAATATATGCCAGCAACCCCGACCCTAACATTGATAGAAGAACGATTTGCTCCACAGATAATGGATTCATCTCGGTTTTTAAGAACCTCACAAGAGCATGCTGTTGCTGGAGGGATCTAATCTTTCTTCTGTAAGCTCTTCTCGGGAATTAATTGTCTAGACTCTTCTACTAGTTGAGTAAGCATATCTCTCACATCTGTTTCAAGTAAGATGTTCTTGTCAATGGGGTGGATTAATGGGAGAGGCGTATCCGCAATGGGGTGGTCGACTTCTTTAAGTCCTAGAGCCTTCCTCGCTTCATTAATTGTTTCTATGCCTGACTGGATCCTCATTACATGTATCCTTGTTTCCTGCTCAGGGTTAGTCCACTCCAGTAGCTTAAACTTCAAGTTTACTCTATGTCTTCTTCTCAATGCTTCGGTTACTGCCGCAGATATAGCTTGCTGAATACTTTTAACCTTCATGGTGAAAGCATTTATCTGGTTCCGTGAAGTCTCGAGTGTGGCCGCCTTCGTTACTCCGAGCATTATCTCTGGTACACCTGTTACAGTAACTATCTTCTGTCTATACTCATTCAAGATGTCTAGTACTTGTAGTTCTCGGAATGGATGTCCCAGGTCTTGGATATTTATGTCTCCCTTAAGTATGAAGCTTGAGCCGGGTTTGGATTGTTCAGCTACTTTGACAAGCCTCTCGAAGTCTGCTTCCGTACCGCTCTTCATTATGAAGACTTTGCTTAGAACACCTTTCCTCATGAATGCATCCCTAACAAGCAGTTCTGCATGCATCTGACCTTCTAAGACTCTTCTAAGCGATGAGATTATCGGAGACCCGTACGCTCTCGTGCCTAAGGGGTGGAGTACGATGTGGACTATTTCTTCAGGCTTGAATAAGACCTCCATTCCATGTATCTTTTGAACATACCCTTTTATCCTTCCATGCTCGTCTCTAATTACCTCCATAGTGTAGGTATCAAGTATCTTGAAGACTGGGGTTGTGTAGACTTCAATATACGATTCGCCGAATATTACTGAAGACATTACTAGGTTTCTCAAGAACATTATGAAGTCGTTCTCGTTTTGGTTAATCCATTCTTCAACCTTCTTAACATCATCCTCTTCTCCTATAATCATCCATCCGTTAACTATCGAAGCGTTGACAAGTACTTCGACAGCCGCCCTCAGATCTGGATTTCCCTCAACAAGCTCAAGTAACTGTCTCTGGTCGAGAGGTTTAGGTTCACCCCACCTCCATCCATGGATCGTCTCAGCCAGCCCTTTCTCCTCTTTCCTAGATTTAAAGAAGTTTTCGAAGAACCTCATACATATACTACTATTCTCAAACACTATAATCTCTGAGAATACTTCTTTAGACATGTAGTAAAGCCTAGTAAGGTAAATGAGCCCTTCTACATATGCCGTTTCACCATCTCCATATTTCCGTTATCTTCACTTGTTGCGGTGGGGCTGACGCTGCGTAGACTGCTAGAGCTAGAGCAATTACATAATCGTCGTGGCCTCCTGAAGGCGCTTCATATCTAGTTCTTCCACTCTTATCTTGTATTCTCTGAAATTGCTGTAGCTGTCTTACTAGTTTCTCGCAGTCTACCGGTATCTTGACCCGTCGAGCCCTCATATGATTGTATAGATTGAGGATTAATGCTTCTTTCATATTCTGAGTTATGGTTAGTCCTTCGACATTTACGTGATTTCTCGTTAAGAAGTCATAAATCGGTATGCCCATCCCGGTCTTGTCTATTATTACTCTTACTGGAGATAGGTCGTCTATAAGCTTGGATATATAATCTCTCTGGTAATTCATGTCTACCTCGGTGAATTCTTTGACGAAGACTATTCTTAGAAGGTCTTCTGTCGTCTTCTCGAGGACTATTATTACGGTGGAGTCTCTATATCTTCCTAAATCGATTCCAACGTATAGAGGATTAGAAGTCTTGACCTCTGTATAGTCAGCGTATTGATAATCTTCTAGACATGAAAATATTAATTCTGTTGGGAATAAACTGTTTAATTCTTCGAGGAACTCCATCTCCATCTCCTGCATCCATGCTATGTGGGATAAGGTCTTCCTCAATCCTTCGAGGTCTTCGCTTGTAATGTGAGGTGAGTCGGTATAATGTATTCTATGTTTTGAGTAGACTCCGCTGACCCATGCTTCATAGAACCAACCCCTCCTGCCTTTAGGAGTCGATATCAATGATAATCTACCCGATTTTCCAGCGATGATCGGTATGACAGCCGCTTTGATCTCCATATCGTTCCTGAACATGGCCACCTCATCTACGTATACGTGGTCAGCTCTAAACCCTCGTATCGTGTCTGGGTTATTCGGCAAACATACGATCCTGCTTCCATTCTTGAATGTTATCTCAGTTTTAGACTCAGATTCAACGATGTTTGTAGAGTATGTATGTTCTCCTATCCTTACTTTCCTACCTTTCAGTATTGATAGGGATTCTTTAATCTTCTTGAATAGCTCCATGCTCTGTCTTAACGAGTAGCTGAGAAGAAGGATTGTATGGAGTGGTTTTATGAGGCTCCACGTTAATGATTCTAAAGCGATCGTAAAGCTTCCACCTACCGCCCTAGACTTCAACATTACTCTAAACCTACTTTTATCGTCAAGCCATCTTCTCTGCCAATCATATAGCTTTATCCCTACATCAGCGATATCTAGAAGAAGCTGAGCTAACTCGCTTATCTCCATATCCTCTAATCATCTCGCTTAGGATTTCCTCGGCTAAACGTTTAAGACGTATGATATCGTTTAGCGTCCTCGCTTTACCTTCAATAACTATGTCTTCTCCGACCTTCTTAACGGCAAGGCTTACCCCATACAATACTTCACTAGTCTTAGGTGGGTACTCTTCTTTACGACTATGGAGTAGCCAGCTCACAGAACTCATCGACTAATAGCACATTAAGAATCTGAAACACTGTACTTTGAAATCCTAGATGATCCATATCCTGTATCCTTATATTTTGTTGCATGGTTGTTTAATCAGGTATGGCGGATCCCAGGATGGTGAAGTTTACGTTTAATCCGATAGGCGTCGTTAGAGTTGACCTCGAGGATGAATTAGTCAAAGATTCTTTTGAAGGTGTTGATGGGAGACTAGAGATATTTGAAGAATATGCGGAGGGACTTGAGGGCATAGATGGCTTTACTCATCTCATAGTCATAGCTTATTTACACAAGGTAACCGGTGAACAAAGAAGTGTTCTTAAAGTAAAGCATAAGAGATTAGTGAGACTCGGTTTCAATGAGAAAGACCTTCCAGAGGTTGGAGTCTTTTGTACAGACTCACCTCATCGTCCAAACCCGGTAGCTCTGACAATAGTTCAACTCGTGAAGAGAGAGGAAAACATACTATACGTGAAGAAACTAGACTTGTTCGATGGTACACCAATAATAGATATCAAGCCATATACGCTTGATAGAGCGGTAATGGATTTGGGTTTCCCTGGATGGTACATCCAACTGAGAAAGAAGGTTGAAGGAGAAAGTGGGAAGAGAATACCAGATCTATGATCTACAACCCATGTATTCATCTTGTATTGTTTTTGTTTAGCTTCTCTTCTAGCCTGGATATTTTCCAGACAAGTATGGCTATTAGGGCTTTTAGGTCGTATCCATTCTCCCTCCTTACGATTTCAGGTAGCTCTTCCGCTATGAACCCTATCTCCTCTCTGCTCTGCCCTATCTTCCGCTTATATTTCTTAGGTTTCGGAAAAACGATCTTTTCCAATTCCGCCTCATTTAGTTCCCTTATCTCAGTCTTGTCATCTACGCTAGACCCAATCGTTATATTCGCGGTAACCACATCATTCAGATAAGCATCTAAGTCGCCGATCTTCAGTATATTTCGATCTGGAGGTTTCAGTACTCCTTCTAACGTTAGTCGTATCGTTAATTCTTCCGAAGGAGAAAACTCTATCCCACCTCCACGCTCATCGCTTATTCTTCTGACCCCTAATGACCCATTCTCGATCTCAGCGATCTTTCTTTCAAGAAAAATATTTTGATTTTTTAATTTTAAGTCTTCCTCTTCAAGTGCCTCGAGCCAGACCTTAAGCTTCTCAGCGGCCTCAATCGGTAGGCCTGTTCCAGTATCTATTCTCCGCATCATGTTACTCTACACCTAATATCATTACTTCTCCATTGCCTGACACCCACTCAAGTTTTCTGAAAGGTACAATAACGTCAATGAATACTATTTTCTCGTTTGCTTGGCCTACCAGGTCTGCGGATGGATCATCATCAATCCTTAATACTCCTCCAGTTGACCCAAACAATATTTCCTGCACGTATGCTTCGGATACGTTCAAATGTTCGAGCGTGCAGGATGTGGATGAATAGTATAGCCATCTCTGGATAGTGAGGTTCACGTAGCCTGAGGACTGAGCTGTGTTCTCCGTGTAGTTCACGGTTAATGTGTAGATGTTTGACTGCGGTATATCGGTTTCTCTGGTTATCGAAGTGAAGGTTTGACTGTTAAGCGTGTAGTTGTTTATCGTGGTGTTGGATACGGACGCTGAAACATCCAGCCTTTTCGTTACGGGGCCATCGTATATGAAGTCTATGTTCAACGTGTTGGGGTTTTCATAGCAGAATATCCGCATCTTGTAGTCATATGTTCGCTGAGTCCAATTACTACCATAACTATCTGCCGAGTATAGTGAAGTGTTATAGTCTGTGCTGGATAAATAAAGCGATGGATATTGACTAGTATTTGTTGTTGGTCTCTCCACGACCACCCAGTATTTCGTGTTTGCTTGAAGTGTTGGTACACTGCCCGTGAATGTTAGCTGTGTCTCACTCGTCCCAACATCACTTCCCGTGAACGTGCCTATAGTGGCAATAACATTGTTCACGTCTGGCATATTGCTGCCGTTGTCAGGGCATATCCTAACATAAACGGTATCAGTAAAATTCGCATTTTTCACTACGTGTAGAACAACCTTCACAATCTTAACCGTAAAGTTCGGCGTTATGAACTGCTGGCATCTATACCTTTCATAGTTTCCGCCTCCGAGACGAACCGTATTGTATGATGCTCCAGTAAGATTTGTCTGGCTCCAGCTTATTGTATGACTTATAGGCGTTGAATACTGTTTGTAAACACCACCCCCAATCCACTTAAATATACGGGTTCTAGGCTTAGTTATTATCACAAGCTCGGTCATGCCTGATAGTCTCCCTCCCGCCAAATAATCTTGACTAACTTCACTCTAGGAGAACTCATACTGGGTGAGTCGCGTCTTAGAGTAAATTTTAATCTTAAAACCTCACGTAAAAATGGTAATAAGATGTAATCGCTATCGATCAGGAGACTGTATGGAGAAATAATGCTTATCCAGTTTAGTGTTAATGGGTCTCCAACTTTCCTAAACGTTGATATGAAGCTCTCGTACTTCTCCCATTTGCCCGCTTTAATGGTAATATTTCCCTCAAGGTAATTATTATTGTCTTGGCATAGTCTGACCTTGATTGAGAAGTTTGAAATGTAGTCTCCGTAAAGATATAGTCTTACATACTTGAATCTACTGAGAAGTATATTCAAGTCCTTTGTGCTTGGATAATATATTTCTCCGTCTTGGCCTTGCGTTGAAGTCGTGAGCTTTAAGCAGTACTTGTTAAGTAAGCCGAAAGGTATATCTGAGACTGATGCGTTCACTGTTCCATAATTTGAGGCATTTTTACATGTAAAACTGCCAAACCCTTTAGGCCATCTGGAAACATATACGAATTGAGAATCACATGCATCATAGACGCTTTCCACAACTCTATCATCAACATCTAGTATATGGGCAGATATCGAGCCATCACCCTTATCGGTTATCCATTCGCATTTAGTGAATATTGTGAACTTTCTTGATTCAGGCAAGATTGAAACCTCGAAGCTACCTTGAGTTGCACCTGAGGCTAATACGGCATACCCATCCGAATCCAATACAATATTCTGCGAATTGTAAAGTGTTAAAGGAGGTTTATTCACGTATACTGGATATTTTACTTCTCCGATATATTTTAATACTTGAGCTATTTCTTCAGTCGTTATTGTGATCGTTGAAAGCATCTCGGGAATCTTAATGGCTTGACCGAATCGGGCGGCCACATCCCCTTTTACAGCCTCCTCAAAAAATTCCTCAAAGATTTCTAGTTTCCCTCCTAAGGTCAAAGTATATCGTAGCTTTTCCGGGTCGTACTCTATCTCCATGAGATGCATGTCAACGTTGTTTAGTCCTAGTGAAGCTAGACTAACTCTAACGGTATCGCCTAAATCGATGTTCATGGCCTCGAAATCCACTTGATGCATTTCTACCCTAAGTTGTCTCCCATACTCACGATTCAAAGCCAATCTAATGTTTGCTCGTCTCAAAGCTTCACTCCTATCTGTCAGGAAAGGATCATGAACAACGAGTGGCATATCCCCGGACCCCTCACTGACGTCCGCCAAAACTTCACCGTTCGCGCCAACATAGATCACCCTGTTTCTCAGCTTCCACTTATCTTCCGAATATTCGGCTGAGAGGATCATGCTATCATTAATTACGGATAAGTATGGTCCGATGGACTTTGGTTTAAAGTATAGTTTCTTCCCAGGTTTCATTCTCAGCCAATAGTTTGTACCTCTCGCTACTGCCTGCATTATCTTCAACGCTACCTCATTCTCTATCTCCCAAGGCGATAAGAGCTCAGGAGTACCATCTTCATCCACATTCGATAGGTCCACATCATTCTCCAGACTCGCAAGATCTTTTACGATCGTTCCTGCCTTGGTTCCCGTATTGTAAACTCTGTAAACGACGAGCCTGTCATATTGGATTAAGTCTGTGTAAGCCGTTATCCTACATCTCGCGATGTCGCCACCCCTGTGAGTCTTGCTAGACTCATAAACCACGCCTTCAAATAGTACGATAGAGTCTCTCCTAAGCCTAACCCTTGCTCCGGTGGGGATGGGTTCCAAAAAGACTGCCTCAAACGTTTCAAGACTTCTCATAGATATGCTTCTTCTAAAGCTTACACATTTTGACGTCTTATCGATCCACGTCGTTCCATCAAAAACCTCGAAGTATATTGTCATGCACCCATACACCTCAGATTTCTAACTATCTGCCTCGAGAGAATCTCTGCCAGTTCATGTGGATCGGCTACTCCACCTGCGTTTACGTTTACGCTTACGCTTATGTTTCTAGTTACCGTAGTAGGGCCATAGTTTCTAAACCATTCAGCAACATGTCTAGGCAGAATCATCTCTCCACGATGTAGATAGTATGCTCCCTCTGAGGTGAACCATGCTCCAGACTGCGCCTTCGGCAAATACCTCCACAGCCTCTCCACTCCCTTCCTCGTCTCCTCTCCACCTGGATACAAAGTCTGTCCAGCACTCTCACTTTTCTTTCCTCCACCTTCAACCGTAATGATATGATGGTAATGGTATGTGTGGACGGTCAAGCCGTCCAGAACTTTCAACACATCTATGAAGTTCCTCGCAGTTTCTATGTTGCCCTGTATCGCGTCTCTAGTAGCATTCAAGGCTTGAATCAGAATGTTATGTAGTGAGCCAGCAACGTTTTGAGCATCGACCCCCATTTGCCTCAGAATGCTTATGAACTCCTCATGTGTTACTATCCCATCTTCAAGCGATGATGTCAACGCTGTCAGACCGTTAAGCAACATGTTCGAGGCGTCTGTGGCCCCCATAATGCTTAACTGTAAAGCTTGTTGGACAAG
Source organism: Candidatus Geocrenenecus huangii (assembly GCA_023268155.1). GTDB lineage: Archaea > Thermoproteota > Nitrososphaeria_A > Caldarchaeales > Wolframiiraptoraceae > Geocrenenecus > Geocrenenecus huangii. Next base: position 306,070 of record JALNKM010000001.1, on the reverse strand, counting down.
AGAGCCGGCTTGAGTGGCGTAGTTCAGTACTTTTTGAGCTGCCGCTAATCTCTCCTTACTAGCCTTAGCCTCCTCTGATAATTGAACGTCTTCACCAAGTGCCTCCATGATAGATATTGTAACGTCGTAAAGGTTTTCTCCTAAACTGATGCTCTTCCCTAGAATATCGAATGATGATGATAGAATCTTTAACTCACTCTGCAGACTCTTAATCTGCTCCTCAACCATTTTTATCGAGTTTGCTGTCTGCTGAGAAGATATTGTGGCTGCTGAGGCCATGGCCTGAAAGCCTTCAGGAACGGAGACACCCATCTCCACAGCTCTATCTATTAGTTCTTGAATCGTCTCGTTGTAGACTCCTATGCTTTCAGCAATCTTGAGACCCTCGGCCACAGTTATCTCGCCCATGTCAACCCATGCCTTAATGTATTGTGCCGCTTTTTCCTCGGAGACTCTGCCCATCACTCTAACCTCAAACTCCAAATATCCTAGATAGCGTTCAAGATCCGATTTCGTGATCGCCCCCATGATGCTTCTCCAAGCAGACATCACAGCGTCTACAGCCTTCAGGAATGAGGGTGCAACCATCGTCAAGATCGCTGAGGCCCCTTCACCTATGCTTCTCATCAACCTATCATTCTCTGCCTTCAATCTCGCCATCTTCCCCTCTGTAGTCTCAAGATAACGCATGTAGGTCTCCCACGCGGAGCCGCTCCTAGAAACCTCTTCAGCCAATTCCGCTATACTTTCATTCATCTGCGTAAACGTGAACAAGGCCTTCAAGGCTCTAATGTCGACACCTTTAAGCTTCTCCTGTAACTCGTCGAAGCTCATGCCGCCCATCTTCACAATATTTACTACATCAAGCATGACCTTGGTCGTGGACCTGAGACTCCCATCCAAGTCATGTATTGGTACACCAAGTTTTCCAGCTATCTCATAGAGTTCTAGGAGGAAACGGTTTAGATGTGTTCCAGCTTCCTGCGCTGACCCGAACCTACGTTCCAGAACGATAAGCCATGAAGTCGTTTCTTCCAAACTCATACCCATGGCTCTGGCCGTTGCACCCACGTTAGCCAATCCCTGAGCGAAATCATTCGCAGAACCTATACCGAGACGTGAAGCATTAACCAACGCGTCGACAACCCTCTTTGCTTCACTTCCAGCTACGCCGAATTGGGCCATGACTTGGACGAGGTTTGCTGAAGCGGTAGCAAAATCAACGTTCTCGATCTTGGCGAGCATGATAGCGTCTTTCAATGCGAGTGCAGCTTCACGACCGCTCAAGCCGGCTTTAACGAGGTTTCCAAGAGCGGTTACAGCCTCTTTTCCAGAGACTGCGAGTTCTCGTGCTGCAGCAGAGGCCACAACCCTGAGTCCAGCAGCCAATCCCTCAATGCTTTGACCTGCTTCTCTGGATAATGAGGCAAGCCTCAGCGATTCAGCCTCAAATACACTAAATGCATTCACGCTTTCTCTCACCCAACTACTTACTTGAGAAAATATGTTGAAGCCTATGAATCCTGAGATTACTCCTAGGCTGATTTTACCAACTTCTTTAATAGAGCTGCCCAACCTGTTAGATTCGTCCCTTAACTGGTTAAGAGAATCAACCGCTTTTCTTACAGCGTTAGATATGTTTTCTTGTGCTTTTAGCAGGATGGATACCGTGTATGTTCCAATCTCAGCCATCTCTATGTAGTCCCCCGACCTTTTTTAAATTTCTTAGAAGAGGCTTTCTTAGCATACTCGAGGTCATGTATAATCAACGTAGCGAGATAGTATGTTATCTCTCCATCTGTAAGATTCATTATATCTTGATGCGTCCAGTGATAGTGTTCAGCGATAATGTGTTCTATGAAGTATCCTGCATCAAGTTTTCCCGCAATCTCCGCTGCCTTAATAATTCTTGAAAAGGGGCCATGAATACGAAGTCGTTGACCTCCGAGAACAAGGTATACCATTCGCTGTACTCTAGCTTATTCATTTCATCTTCACTTAATCCTTTAACGCAGAGATGGAGAAGCCTCTTCTCAAATTCGTACTGGACCTTCTCTTTCTCTTCTATAAGCTTCTTCTTTTTCTCGAAGTCTTCCTCACTCATTATCTGGCGTTCGAGAATAGAAAGTAAAGTAGAGAGCTGGCTTATACCCGTACAGTACATCTCTCCACGGGTTGGTCGACGGATAGTATACCTTCTTCCCCCAACCTCCACTTCTTTGATTTTCTGGAAAAGCTTCTCCCGGCTAGCCTCACCTGCGAATTCTCTAAGCTTCTCAACGCTCATATTCTATCAACCCTCAGACATCATGATCTTAAGAGATTGAAAGAGGACTTTACCCTAGCTATAGCTTTCTCTGCAGCAGGCTTCATGAATGGTCTAGGAGGCATCCTCCTAGTTCCGAACTCGACGAAAGGAGCATAATATGGTTTACCCTTCTCCCTAGATGGGTATCCAGCAACTATTCTAAACTCGAAGTCTCCACGTCTCTCTAGATTTATGGAGCTGCGAAGTCTACCAGTCCTTACATGCACCGTCTCCCTGGCAGTATTGTATGCTTCTATAGATGCTTCTAGGAGCGTGTCTGATGTTTTCCTGCGTATCTTCTCATAGATCTTCATCAAGGAATCTTTCAGGTTCTCCTCTTCTTTCAAGATTACCTCAAACATCATCTATCCCTAATATTCTTCGATGTCGTCTTTTACCTCGACGTTTATCTTCTTAGGGTAGAGTCTAATAGTCTGCATAAGTACCTCCGCCTCGAAGGGTACTTCTGCCTCGGCCTCTATTAAGCAATCCTGGAGATTGAAGTGTATGTAGTCATCACTGGAGCGGGTCAACCTCAACTCGATATCAACGATGCTTCTTGATAGAAACTTATCCAGCAATATAGCATCTTCGAAGATTAGGTCTAATTCTCCTTCGCATTCAGCTTTCGTCAACTTGAAACCTGATACGTGGTCCCCGACCCTAGGCATCTCTTCTAGATTGTTGCTTATGGATAGGCTCGCACTAACTATAGATGCATATTCTACCCCCTCAATATACAATTTCATATCGTTGAATCTATAAGGCTTCTTGTTCGGTAAGCTTATGGCTGGGTCGGTGTATGGGGAGACTATAGATACTGACTTAGCTCTACACTCTAGAGAGACTGTAACGAGTCCATCAGATTCTATAGAGATGTCGGCTGAGTCGACTAAAACCCCAGTAGCTCTTTCAGCGATCGACGTCTCACCGATCCTGGCAGCCTCCACCGTGATAGACTTTAAGCTGTTCCCAAACTCAATAAGATGAGTGTATGGGGAGCTTGAACCACTACTAACTACTTTTCCAAAAACGTATTTTAAGAATTTTCCAGAGATGGGTAGGAACTCTATAGTTGGAGAGAAGTTCAACCCTATGGGTATTCTATCATAGTTTTCTCTTTCGCCCACCCTGACATCCTGATATACTAGCTCTCCTCCAGAATTCCATCTCCTAGCTATCCCTAGAACATCTAGCATAGATGCTGGCTCACCATACTCTTCTTCCTCACCGTAATACAGCTTCCTGATCATGTATCCCGACAGCATGGTTTAAACATTCTATGAAATACTTTTAATCTCTGAGAAGAGTTCATTCTTCATATCGATAGCTGACTTAACGTCTAGCAGACCTGCTCCAAATAAGTTTCTAGGATCTAGAATCAGGGGAAGTTGTTCAGAGAATACCATAGATAGCTTCCTAACATTCTTGGGTTTCTTCTCTTTGAAGAGGAGTATTCTATCTGCTTGATAGTCTAACGGGAGAGGTCTAGAAGAAAGATGTAGAATACGTCTAGTAGCTATTGCAGAGTTCAAGTCTCTGTTTATTATAGATGCGGTAGCTGTAACCCATGGAGCTGCAAAACTTGTGCCCTTCAAAGATACATCGTTCAAGATGAATAAACCTGGAGCAACTAAGTCTGGCTTAAATCTTCCATCGAGTGTGGGGCCACGGCTTGAGTATTTCCACAACTTGCCTTTAGTATCGGTTGCGCCTACAGTTATAGCATGTCTGGCCGCTCCGGGTGAACCTACAGACATCATTCTAGGTCCACCATTTCCCGCCGCCACCACCACTGCTATCTTCTTCTCTTGTGAAAGATAGTTTACGTATAAGCTTAGGGGATCACATCCATCACTCCATGTCTCGCTCTGGATACTTAGATTGACAGCGTGAACTCTCAATTCTATACAGTTTTTCAAAGCCGTTATTACTACGTAGTCTGGGATAGCCCCTTCTTCTTCGAAAACCTGTATAACGTGGATGTTTGCTTCGGGGATAAGCTTATGGATTATCGAGTGTATGTATCTTCCATGGCCTTCACCATCTATTATCGATGCCTCGTATATTGATATCTTAGCTTTGCTCGGAGTATCTTCTGACGCTCCAGAATCTATTATTGCTACCTCGCATCCTTTTCCTCTCTCTTCTTCTAAATGTATATCTATGAATCGTGTTAATCTCAGGGCTTCTTCGAATCCGCCGTCTTTCTGATTTTTGTAACTGCTTAAAAACCTGTATCTTAAGCCTCTGCAAACATGGGCTCCCTCCCCCCTCCTAACTCTCTCTATAGCTGATTCTGCATCTTCTACTTTCTCGATTTCTCCAGACAGCCTGCAGACCCAGTAATGTCTTGAAGTATCCCCTCTATCTTTAGATACCAGCATCCTCCACTTGCTTGGGCCGAAGGGACAGACGTTTTCACAGCATTGTAGAGGAAGCCTTTTCCCACATACGTATCTTGAGGAAAACTTAATTCTGTAGATGCACATCTATCTTGAAACCTCCTTTAACACGAGTATCATGCTTTTCCGATGAATTCCCCCCTCCTCAATATCTATGATCCTGTAGAAACGTATTGGGTACCATCCATATCTTAGATAGTTTTCAGAAGATCTGCTGAGAAGACTTCCCAGTATCTTCTCAACTATCTCATCACGTTGTTTAGCGGATATTGCCCATACGTCAATCTGGAATTCATAGACTCTATACTGAAGATTTGTTAATGCTATCGGTTCTGATGAACCATTATTCTGGATTATCGTGATTAGCGGGATTAAGTCGTTGTTAGATATCCATGCAGTCTTAACGGGTATGCCTACGATCTGCTTAATCTCTTCTGCGAGTTTCTCTAGAATTCCAGGTATAGGCATGCTACAGCACCTTAACCTGTCTAGGAAGATTCTTCTTGATTCGTTCAACTTCTTTCCTGAGAAACTCTAATCTGCTGAATATTTCTCCAGGCTTCTTGAACACCATAGATATTCTTCCCTGGTATTCTGGCTCAGTAGTGTACAGCATGCTTATCCTAGAGAGGACATGATAGGATGATAATAGTAAGGCAGCTTGCTTAACTATTCCAGGTACCTCAGAGTATCCTGAAAGATATCTCACCCTTACATAGAATGCAGTAGGGACATACCAGGGTGGAAGGACCACCCCTGCACAATATTTTTTCAACCTGATTACTCCAAGCTCAGGGTAACATTCATACATGCTTGGTTTGAGCTCTTCCAATACTTCACCATTATGCGATTCAACGATTATTGACTCGATCCTGATGACTGGAGTATTGAGGAGAGATATAGTGTTCCCGTGAGACAGGTATACTCGTTCTTCATGTAGTGATTCTTTAAAGCTTCTTCCACATTCTGAGTCTATTTCTCCTTCTGCTGCATCTATGGCTACTTTAAGTTCATGGTCACTTACTGGATGCCATGAATAAGATGCTGTAACATCTAGGCCTGGAGGTGGAGACTCAAGCAAACTTATACATCCCTCATCACAATCTACGCTAGATACTTGAACGGGCAGTCCACCGACTTTAACTTCTACATCATCTATTACTACTCCATCGTAATCTGGGTCTACTATCGGTTTAAACAATGTATGAAATTCTTTCGTCACCCCGTCGCCTACTCCGATCTTCTCGTCTGTGACTCTTATCGGAGTAAATTGTAGAAACCTTCTAAGATCCCCTACACTACAGTAACTCATCAGGAAATGATGTTGCTTGGATATCTAATTTTTCTGAGAATTCAGATTCTGTGGGTCGGGGTACTCTTTGTATACTGGGTTCTTCCAGACATAGTATACTGTAGGGATAGGAGTTTTCTTCAAGGCTTCAGCCATTGCCTCAATATCTCCGTAAACTACTTTCTTTAGTAGCTTGGCATCTCTCTTAAACTTCGGATTATACGTCTTCAACATGATCTTCTTCAACCTCTTCAAGACAGGCTTATCTAATGTCTTCAATACCTCCAAGTTGTGTTTTTTCGATTGTATCATATCCAGTCTGAATCCCATCTCCTCCAGTCTCCTATAGATGTACTCGATCATTTCCGAAGGCCTAGTATCTATTCTCATCATCCCGGCTTTCTCGAGGAATGGGTGGTACCTGGCCATTGCTGCAAGGCACTCAATATACGGGACACCTAGCAAAGGCATAGTCTCTCTAATTAGCTTGACCGAAAGCCCTATACCTCTATACTTAGGGTGAACTATTATTCTCGCAAGCCTCCTAAAACATCTATTAACATAGTCTAGATAACTTTTTCTAGATTTTCTACTTAATTCTCTTAGATGTGTAAAGGCCTCATATCTCGCCTTCAAGTATGCATGCGGGTATGTGTATAGAATTACGCCGACTACTTTCCCTCCTAGCTTTGCACGGTAGATCTTCGACCCCCATCCTCTAAACCCACCTTTATAATGCCAAAATTCTAAGCTTTTGAGATCTCTCATATCACCTTGCTCAATAACAATGTTTTTCATTAAACTACATTCTCTAGGTTCAGGCTTGAAGTATTCTATCTCGACTTCTGGGCCTAAACCTTTTCTTATCAAGATGTTTGGGTTCGCATCATAGATCAAATCTTCATGGGTAGTGGCCACAACTAGAGTTATCCCCATCTTACGGCATATCTTCTGGATTAGGTAAGCTACAACCTTCGCCGTCTCTCTATCAAGGGTTGCGCAGAATTCATCAAACACTAAGGTCTTGGCATTCTTATCTAAGGCTTTAGCAAGCTTATACCTATATTTTTGCCCATCACTTAGCTCTTCATATCTTCTCAAGTAAATGTAGGCGTCGCTGAGACCAGTATAGTTAAGTATCTCTAGAGCCTGCTGAAATGATTCACCAACACCATGTATCACCAACTCGTTTCTTCTTATGGCGATGTTTCTCTCGGTTACGATCGGCATAAATTCTTTATGTTTACTCATTTCCTCAGCAAGCATTAATAGGAGAGTTGTTTTCCCTCCCCCGCTCTCCCCCGTAACATATACGATGTCGCCGGGGTTGATGTCTACCTCAAATTCTCTGAACAACGTGAATGCTTTCTCCTCATCTATCCCTAAACCGAATGCTCTAGCAACTTCCACCGTCCTTCTAGTTACAGGAGCAATAACTCTAAACTCTTTATCTACTCGGAAAAGTTTCTGGAATCTATAGCTGGGCCTATACTTGATCTTGAGCTTCACGCCAAAGATATGTGTAATAAAAAAATATTGGTGTGAGAATCGGATAGTCGAGGTTCTACTGGCTTAGGGTATTCTTGATTATGTAGACTGCGTCTGGTCTAAGTATTCTCCACGCAAACCTCTCGGAGGCCACGATTATTGTTAATCCTTTCTTCACATCTCTATCTCTCTCGATAAGAATCCTTCTTCTATCTCCACCAACAGCTGCTAGGCTTGGATTACATATTATCACATCGCTAACTAGGGTCTGGTCAGCTGCTGAGTAATTTCTCCGAGACAGATAGCTTGTCTCAATAATCTTCACACCGTATATCGTTGGTAATTCTCCAGACGAGATAACTTGAGATGAGAGAGTATCTAAGCCTTTATCTGAGAGGTCTTTTCTAAGATAGGAGGCTGCAAACGGATTCAGGAAACAGACTAAATTATCAGCATATCCTTGTTCTTCAAAGTATGATAAAGCATTACTGATATCATTTAATGTTAGAGCGTTTTTCTCTAAGTCTACTATCTTAGCTTCATCTGAAGCTGTTAGCCTCGATAAACCCGTGAATAGATTATAGGCGTCAGACCCTGACCCGTCGCCTGTTAAGGCATTTCTTTCTTCACATTCTGCGAATTTCTTACCTAGATGAAGTACACTTCTAGCGATTACATCTATCTTGGCTTCCTCTGACGCTACGTCCGTAATCGATGTCCATGCACGTATCTCTTTAGCTATGAGCTCCACAGGTGTACCGAACAATATCTTGCTCTCCTCGATCTCCGCTCCTTCTGAAGATGGAGAGTACACCTCCACCGTTCCTGACTCGACATACCATTTTACTATATCTGAATCCATCGTTATCCAGGGGAATAGCTGTCTAACGTATGTCTTCTTCCATACATATTCTATGATATCTCTTGCAACTACCTCCGGGATTTCCGGAAAACCTGTATCTCCGCTTGTCAAAGCTTTATAGAATTCTAGGTATGCTTCAAAGCTTTTACCGATATCTAACTTATTCATGTATGCTATACCCTACAGAAGATTATTTAGTCTGAGAATTCATCGTAAATCTCCCTGTAGAGTTTAACCAGCATAGATGACTTATCCAATCTATGGTCTCTACTATTATTCTTAGAGACCAGTTCATCTTTTACAATGAGCCCTTTCTCAGTATTCTCAGAGTCGGTCTGAATACTCTTATACATTACATGTTTCTCCAACTTCTCCAATCTATTGTGTATGTCTTCAATTACTCTTACATCAACTGTTCCGAGATAGCATGCTCCTAGAGATTTCTCAGACCTCTTCCATGGGACGATATAGTTTTCAGTTAGAAAACCTTCTTCAATCATACGGTTAACAAGTTTCTCTAATGCTTCCTTAACTTCAGCTGGAGGGCTAACCCCCCTCGCTCCACTGGCATACTTGACCGCCGTCATTATGCCACTCGTAACTAACACGGGTTTCCCATCAACGATGTCGCCTACCGGCCATGAGTAATCACTTCTATTCTTTCCGTCGCCTTCGACTACCAGAAATAGCTTAGAAGCTTTCTCTCTATCAATCGTCCCATCTTCTCTCTCAGCCCAATCGAGTATTCTTTTAGCTGCTTCTCTACCATCCCATTCCCCCCTCTCAACAATTTTTAAGTCGTAGTCTACTTTCTCAAGCCGTAAAGGTTCATTCATGTATTCTTCAGGATCTGTACTAGTTATTTCTCTGAGAAAACCATTTGAGATACTGTAGGATTTACCAAGTATCCTTATTATTTTAGCTGAAGGATTTACTCCTCTAGGTGTAAGGCTTACCTCACGTATCTCTGCTTCCTCGATAATGTTTATATCTCCAACACGCTTGAGCTTCTTCACAACCCCTCCTATGCTTAATGCTTTCAATACTCCCTTCTTTACATAATCCCAGATTTCGCTAAATGCACGGTATATCCCCGCTTTAATCTTTAATGCTTTATCCTCTATCCATGCATCAATTATTCTGCCGACCGGCTTACCGCCTATACCGCTCTCTCTACCATGTAGTAGCAGTATAGGTTTACCCTTAAGATTCCGAGCATTCTCTATCAACACCTCTGGCATTATCTTATCACCTTCAAGATCGACGTCCGCCGTTGACGCGATACCTTCAAAGAATCCGATAAATTCTTCTTCTGCAATATCTTCTTTGACCATCACTGGTTCTAGGAACAATATCGTTTGGAATGCTTTTTCAGACATTTCTGAGAACCCATAGTAGGCTAAGATTATCTTTTTGAGAATTTGACCATCTTTTTAGTAGTATTATTCACTATTGTTACAGCTTTCCTCGTAGTTGTGATAAGCCCTAGCTGAGATATGAGTGAAACAGCAGAATCCAACGGTAAGTTTAGGAAGCCCATCAAGATGCCTATAGCTAATCCATGAATCACCGTCTTCAAGAATTCTCCCCAATTGAAATATAGTTTCTCCCCGTAGATCTTACTCCATATAATCAAGCTGACTAAGTATGCGGTCTCCTCTACTTTTTCATATTCATTTTTTTCATCAAGTATCTTCTCAGCGATCTCTCTTGGATCTATTTCAAAGCTTCCAACAGTATTCTTAAGATATCCGAGGATAGAGTAGATCGTGCCTGCTATCAAACCTAGAATTACGTGGGTATAGTTCATCACAGAAAAACGAAGCCTGATCCCTTAATCATCTGAGAAAATGATCTATCCTATTTTAAATCATGTTAAATATTTCTAGATGTTTTATGGATTGAACGACGTTTACATTATTTGAAAACTCTTTATCATCGTGAAAACAGGAGCAAAAACCTGTTCAACTATGTCTCACCCTACACTTTTCCTTTACTTTTCAAAAGACTTATATCCATCTACATTGATGGTTAGTGAGGTAACTTGGTGAGAGATTGGAGAAGAAGTTTAAGGTCTTGTTCCTCTTCGTATTGTTACTAGGTTTCTTAACAACGGGGATAGCTCAACAAGTTATAACGACTACGACTACTACCGTCTTAACTATTCCCGGAACAACGTATGTTACGACATTTGAGGGTGGAGAAAGTATAGTGACCATGATTGTTCCAAGATACACCATGATAATTGTAGAAAAATATCCGGATAAAACATGCACTATAGTAGTGAAGCCCCTAAAACCTGAAGATGGGGTGATAGAGATCCCCGGTACAACTATAACTGTCCCGGGCGCAACTATGCAAACAGTAATAACCGAGCCTACGATAAAATATTCTACAATCTATGAAGAAGATGGAGTCACAACCACGACAGGATATACAGTTATAGAGTTCGCTACTACGATGTATGGCCAGACATTCTCTATGCCTTTCCCTATCTACGCAGAAATAGTGTCAAGCTGTCAGACAATACAAGTATTAGAAGAAGTAACAATTATTATGGGAAGTGTTCCTGCTACACTATATTATGCATATCCTGAGATGACGTACTCGTTTGAGGGGACGACAATCACTCTTGAAGGTGTGGAAGAAATACCGTTATCAACGCTAACAACCATAACTATCACGCCTGGAACAACGTATACTGAGACAACATTATTCCCTGGAACAACGATATCCACTGTTGTAACTTTACCGGCCGGAGCCCGCACAATAACTGAGCCTGAGAAAACAATAACATCCACGATAACCTATGTAACAACGCTTCCTGAATCAACCCCGAAGACAGTTACTACGACACCCACGACTACCACTAAGTCAGAGACCAGCCCAACAAGCATAGCCACAACTACGTCGGCAGCCACCTCGATTAAGACTGAGACAACCAAGCCTAGTGTAGAGGCTGCTGGACTGCCTCTCGAAATGATTGTTGGGGTAGTGGTTGTAGTAGCAATTGTAATAATTGGGGTAGCTGTATTACTCTTTAGGAGAAGCGTGAGCAGAATCAGATAGAAGAACAAGTTCAACATGAAAGAAAAACCCATACCTACAGTTACTTGTGGATACAATAAGCTGGTCTAGTTCACAATATCCGACTCATATGATGTGCTAACCTGATAAAGCATAGTATATCTGGGGCATTAAACTATACCAGTGAAAACCTCAACAACAGTTCTCCAGGAACGAGTGTAAGGATCATCTGGGGTCCTTCCTAACCCTTAACAATTCTAAAGATTCACTACCTTTTCCTCCTAGGAGATGGTGACCGTTATGGATGCAGGCATGTAGATCTATGTGCGGGGGGTGGGATTTGAACCCACGAACCCCTATGGGACAGGAGCCTCAGTCCTGCGCCTTTGACCAGGCTTGGCTACCCCCGCATCCATTATCAGAAATTTTTCTTCTTCGTATTTACTCTTTTATTCTCTACATAAATTTTATGGTTTAATCATGCTTTTTGCGGAAAGCTTATGTACCCGGGTGAAAGTGGAGGGAGGTTATCTCGCAGAGAATGTCTTGCACTCTTCTTTGATCTTTTTAGAGTACTTCTTTATCTTCTTTATAGCTATGATGACATCTTCTAGATCTTCTTTTTCAGCTAATAGTACTGGTTGAGGTATCCATATTGCCTCGATGTATGCTGCTTTCTCCGTATTCGGTAACGGCTTCGACTTGGGTAGGAATGTGTAGCTGTATAATGGTCTATAACCTGAATTGCATGGTATCCCTTCTTCTCTTAAAGATTGAATAAACAACTCTTTATCCAATCCATTAAACTGGGAGGGATCGTATCTAAAGACGTAGAGGTGGTATGCATGTCTGGTTATCCTCGGGTCGGATTTTAATGGTTCAACTCCATCTACCTCCCCCAGCAGTTTATCAAGATATCTTGCAGATGAGTCTCTCTTCTCCATTAGTTTAGGAGCTCGCTCAAGCTGTGCAAGCAAGATAGCCGCTTGCCATTCTGTAATTCGATAATTCCATCCAAATAATCTATGCTCGTACCATGGCCCCCCTCTGGGTCTACCAACATTTCTCAGCGACCATGCGATAGAGGCTATCTCGTCATCGTCCGTGGTGACCGCCCCACCTTCGCCTGCAGTGATGTTTTTAGATGACTGGAAACTGAAGGCTCCTGCGTCTCCTAATGCTCCTACCCTCCTATTCCTCCATTCCGCTCCATGTGCTTGAGCAGCGTCCTCCAAAACCATTAGATTGTGTTGTTCAGCGAATTCTTTCACAGCATCCATATCAGCCGGTCTACCCGCGAAATGTACCGGTATGACTACTTTTGTCTTTTCCGTGATCTTATTCTTCAGGTTTTCAACATCTATCGTATATGTTTCGGGACATATATCCGCATATACTATGTTTGCGTTTAGATCGAGAACTGCAGTTGCGGTTCCAATAAATGTGTATGATGGAACGATCACCTCATCTCCAGGCGAGATGCCCATAGCCTTTAAAGCGATCTTTAGCGCCGTAGTTCCAGAAGAGCATAGTAGAGCATATTTAGCATCTTGGAATTCAGCAAACTTATTCTCAAACTCTTCTTGAAGTTTCCCTCCAACCCCCCATCTCCCACTCTCTAAAACTTTCAGTAACAATTCTCTTTCTTTCTCATCGAAGATCGGCCAGCTGGGAAAAGGCTTCTTTCTTACAGGTTCTCCTCCCAGTATTTTAGGTATCTCCATTTACCTCTAAATCCTAGATAATTCTGTGTCAGAAATACTTTGCTCAATCTTATACAAAACCCTAATTTATTCAATATTAATTCTATATAATCGTATTAGTAGTAAAGTCTTAATACTTGAGTCGTATATATTACAATTAGGACATCATGAAGCAAGACAATTTTTTTAAGATAGTTAGGATAACAGACCGTGAATCTTTCAAGCAACTTGAATTTTTTCAAACCGTATTTTTCGGGAGAGGAGATATAATTCCATACCACGTTCTAATCGCATTCCAAGAAATAGGTGGAGTAGTCCTAGTTGCATACGACGAGAATAATCGGCCTATAGGTTTATTATGCGGATACAATTCATTCAAAAATGGAGAAGTATTCCATTACATACATTTCTGTGGAGTACTACCTGAATACAGCCATACCGATCTATCTAAGCAACTGAGGATGACGGCGAGAGAATCTCTTCTTGAAGAAGGCATACGACAAGCGATGTGGCTCATCGATCCATTAAATCCAATTGAAGCGTACATGAGTATTCATAAGCTAGGTGGAGTAGCTAGAGAATATATAAGGAACTTTTATGGATTGATGAGAGATCCTCAGAACAGAGGTCTAGAATCAGACAGACTTATAGTCAGGTGGGATCTGGATTCTAAAGAAGTTAAAGAAAAATTATCCAGGGAAGTGGAAGAAGAAGTAAGCGAAGTTAACTTGGACATATTAGAAAAGAGTGTTCTAGTAGTTCGTGATGGTTCGTTTAAGAGAATACTAGATTATAGGTTAAACTTGAATAATGATAAACTCTGTTTGGAGATCCCTACAAACATAGAGTCCATAAAGAAGAAGGACCTATCAATAGCTATAGAATGGAGAGAAACTACTAGGAAGATATTTGAACACTATCTTCCAAGAGGATATGCTGTAACCGAGGTTCTCAAGAACTTAAGGAACGATTGTTGCTACTATATCCTCGAGAAGAAACCAGCTCAGAAATCATAGGACCCCCCAATTATATATGCTAGCAGTGCGATAAACATCCAGATCAATGTCTGGTTCTTAACTTTTATAGCATTCTCTTTATTGGGGTTCTTCAGTATTTTCCGTGCAGAAATGATAAATCCAATGTCTGCAGCTAAGACTATTGGCAGATAATACTCTGAAACACATCCAAACACATAGGGTGCAGGACTGACCAAGACGGCCAGAATGTATAGAGCTGACCCTATTACTGCAGCTCTACGCAGGCCTTTAGTCCTCGCAATAGAATTAATATGTCTGACTGCGTCGCCTTCCACGTCAGCGATTCCCTTGATTACCTCCCGCCCAGTATTCGACAATATAACCGGGGTGATAAACAATATAATCCTATCAGATACATATCCGTCGCTCATAGTTGCACCGAAGATGAAAGGGGCTGCGACGATTAAGCTTACAACCAGGTTGCCTGTTAGACCGGTTCTCTTCAAGACCGAATTGTATAGGAACGCTGCAATATAGGATGACGCAGCTATAATCAAGCAGTGTATAGAGATTAGGCTTGAGAAGAATATGCCGGTTAATCCAAGTGCGAATGAATACAGTATTGCATGGATAGGCCTAATTAGTCCTGAAGGTATAGGTCGATGGGGAGCATTCACCTTATCCACTTCCTTATCAAAATAATCGTTTAGGACCATTGAGCTACCACTCAAACTATACGCTATAATGAATGAGTAGATGAGTTCTTCGAGACGGATCATCTTAGAGTACGAGATGGAAACACCTGCTAACACCCCTATAAACATGAGGAGACCATTCGGAGGTCTCGTAATCGATAAATATGCTCTCAATCGATTCATCATAGATGATTAATACACGGTAGGATTTAATGTATTTATTTCATTGTCTTCCCAGAACATTTTAATCTAGGAGAAGCTACTTAAACCATTAAAGATTAAGGAGACATGCTAATCCTAGAAACTTCAGAAAAATGTTCTCGAGATAGTAAGTCAAGATTTTACGGAGAAAGGTTATAGAGTTATATGTGACTAGACCATAATAAAGTATGTGTATCCGAGTTTCAGAATAGTTTCTGGAGGCGATTCTGCATAGAATGGATAGGATAGTGGAGGTAAAGAAAGGTTCATCTAGAAATGAGTACAAGACTCTAAACGCTAGAAACATATTAAGACATGAATTACTCGGATTAAGTGTAAGAGCTGAAGGGGTAAAGCAGAGAATAGAACATGCAGGAGAAGTCGTAGGAGAAACCATGAAGACTATTAAAATCTTAAGAAATGACGGTAGATTAGTCAGATTGGTCAAAGATGCATATATATTTGAGTTTACCTTACCAAATAATGAAAAAGTGCGGGTTGAGGGATCAGCACTGATAGGTAGACCTGAGGATAGATTGAAGAAGAAGGTGAGAAGATGGTAGTGAAGAATATTGGAATACCTGTAAAGTCTCCTGAGAAAGAATGCGATGATCCTGATTGTCCATTCCATGGCCATTTGAAAGTTAGAGGGGTCCTTCTGACTGGAACTGTTTACAAGAAGAAGATGAATAAGACAGTAGTAGTAAGACGAGAATACCTCCACTATGTTAAGAAGTATAAGAGATATGAAAGAAGGAGGAGCAATATCTCAGCACACTTGCCACCTTGTATAGAAGTGAATGAAGGAGATAAGGTAAAGATCGCTGAATGCAAACCCATCAGCAAAACCGTCAGCTTCGTAGTAATAGAAAAACTATAAATTAACAATATTAAAACTATCTCCCTAATTTCTATCCAGGTTGAGATGCTCTTAGTATAGTTTCCAGCTAGTGATAGTTATATAGACGGATTAAACCTTGTTAATTGGATAAAGGTGTAATAGATGTCTAAGAAGAGTAGAGCCGTAGCTGCGATAGGAATCCTGGAGAGGAGGCCGAACATACCTAGAACTATAAATGTAGGGTCAGAAGTGGTATGCGCAGACAATTCTGGAGCACAAATATTAAAGATCGTACAAGTGCATGGCGTTAAGACGAGGCTTAGACAGCATCCGTGTGCTGGGGTAGGAGACCTAGTCTCCGTCACGGTGAAGAAGGGGCCTATAGATTTGAGGAAGAAAGTCATGCATGCTGTAATAATTAGGCAGAGGATGCCTTATAGAAGACCGGACGGAATGTGGATAGCGTTTGAGGACACAGCTGCAGTACTGGTGACACCCGAAGGAGATGTAAAAGCGACAGAGATTAAAGGGCCTGTCGCTAGAGAGGCGGCCGAGAGGTGGCCTAGAGTAGCGAACATAGCTGGCATGATAATCTAATCTGCCGCAATCTGCAATCAAGTCTATTGTTTAATTCTCCTAGAATCTTCCAAAGCTTTGTAAAATCTCTCTCGGCGGAAAGAGTATCCCTTTGGTTGGACAGACATTAGCGCAATTGCTACATCCGATGATACACTTAAATGGGTTTTTAACTATCGGGATCTTTTTCTCTTCACTCCATTCATAGACTTTTGTAGGACACATCCTAAAACATTTCTGACATCCATTACATAGCTCCTCGACTATGGTTGGATACCATGGAATGTTCTCTCTCGGAACATCTCTCCTTGCGCACACAGGCTAGTTTCGTCGAGATCTATTATTAAACTTTTTTGGTTCACGAGATATGTCTAGATCCTAAAGTTTCATATTTTTCTAACTCTATTGTAGTCTTTCAGTTTCTCATATAGTATGTAGGCTATGTCTAGGCTTCCTTCAACTTTAACTTTACCGAAGAAGAATGCTTTGACAGGGTCTAGCTCGCCTCTTAGCAATTTTACGAGATTCTCACTGCTACTTATGACTATGCTTTCCGGCCGCCCGTCAAATCTATCTAACATTCTTAAGCCGTTCTCGCTTATCTCAACATATATTGACTCATTGTCTGTTGTTCTCAATTCTATCACTAATGGTTCTGACGGAAGAATTTTCTTAGTAACGTAATCGGAGTTTACGTCGTCGATTATTTTCTTCAATGTAGATATGAGCTCTGAAGACATCGTATATACGTTGTCGGCTCGATTATTAAATATTCAGACGAGAATAAATATCTATGACTAGGTGATTCCTAGTCTTAGAATATGATTTGACAATCCTCCAATTTCTTATCTCTGATTCATATCCCTGTTCCCGGATTTTTTCACAAACTATCTTAACGAATTCTTCTTCGCTGCCCCTCCTGACTAATTCATGGAAATGAATTATCCCTCCACTGTTTTTTAATCCTTGGAGAGCTTGAGGGATTGCTTCTAAGGTACCGCCAAAGTAACCCATAACTATTCTGTCTGCGATGTCTCTAACTTCTTCACCGACTATCTTCTTGCAGTCTCCTAGAATAGGCTCTACGATTTCCTGAACGTTATTTAGTACAATGTTTTCTTTTAAGTAATGATATGCTTCTGGATTTATCTCGATAGCATATATTTTTCTCGGTCTCCCAATGACGGCTATCGGTATAGTGAATTGTCCTACCCCTGCGAACATGTCAACTACCACTTCGTCTCTTGAAATCATTTTAGCTATTCTAAGTCTTTCATAACTATTTCCAAGACAGAGCATCATTCTCTCGATATCCAATCTAAGCCTCCAACCATACTCGCCATGCTCGACAACCCTGATATATTCTCCAGCTATATGGTGCACGATAGGTTTCCTCTCAGTACCCTGGACCCCGAACCATCTATAGACACCTCGGACTCTTGGATAAAATTGGAGAGTCAGCTTACCTATCTCGCTAACCCATTGCTCTAGTTCTTCCGGAATACGGATAATTGCAATTCTATCGATGACTCTAGCTCTAGAAGGTAGCTTGTTACGAGGCGCCTCTGGAAGTTTCTCCGCTAGGAAGTCTTTAAACCTCAACTCCACCTATCAAGGTACCGCCTCTTCCAAGTATTATATTTACGTGAGGATGAGACAAATATCGGATATTGCCAGAAACGGCTTAATGGTTTCGTAGAGGAGAAAATCGTCATAGAACAGGTATCGGCATGATCTAGGTATTGAATAATCAGTTTGAAAAGGTTATCAGCTATTGGAACCTTCTCTCCTTACCTCATTCGTGAAATTAGATTAAGAAGATTCTTATACGTTTTTGAGGCCCAACGCTTGGTTACGTCATTTCATCAGTGTATCCAAGAGTAATTCTCCTCTGTTTTCTTTCAAATACAAGTATCTAGTCTATAGGTCTGGAACTATGCCTGGGATACGGGGGAACGGTTGAACCTCCCCTACATGTTTTAATCCACAGATATATCGTATGAATCTTTCTACTCCGATTCCCGCTCCAGCTGATGGTTTTAGAAGTTTTTTCTCAGCAAGATCTAATATGATTCTGTAGTCTTCTTTCCTCAGCCCGTCTCTAGTTATCTTCTTTAAGAGTTTCTCGTACTCGTATTCTCTCTCCGCTCCAGACAGTACTTCTCCATATCCTTCTGGAAGGATCAAGTCATAGTTCCTCCATTCACCGGTCTCGAAATCCTGGTAGTCATAGAATTCTCTCGGTATATCCGTTACCCACACAGGATCCTCTGATGTTTTAGATATTTCTTCTTCCCAGTTATCCCCATACTCTTTTTCAAGCTCTGACCTCTTGTAGACTCGGAAAGGAGTATTTGGTACTCGTAGATCTCTTGAGAGGATCTCTAATTCCCTACGCATTTCCTTCTTGACCACCTCGATAGATTTGGTGACCAGTTCTTCAAACAATTGAAATATATCCCTCATCTTAGCATAGGCTGACTCAAGGTCTAGCTGAGTAAACTCGTATAGATGCTTACCCGTTGTCATCCTCTTCCTTGATTCTATTCTAATGTTCGGAGATAAGATGAAGATCTTCTCAGGACCCAGAGATACGAGAACTCTCTTATGGACGATCATACTCTGCATAGTCTTAACCTTCGTACCATAGACTTCGACCTCGATTCTCTCTTCAATGCTGTAGCCTGGGTCAGGCCATAGAGGATCCGTAGACTTCGCTAACATTACCGGGAGTACCCATTGGAAGTCTTTCTCTAACAATATGTCGGTCATGGTCTTCAAGACTTTACTCTGTATTCTAAGAATAGCCGGTAATTTAGAATCGTTTATTCTCATTACTGAAGCCAAATACGATATTTGCTTATCTTGTAACCGATACTCCATTTATACTCATTACCCTCCTTTCGCAATTTAACATAGATTTGCCATGATATATATCTTTTGAACGAAAAAAAGTCATATTAACGGCAAAAATCCTAACCAGATTGCAGATTTCCATCATTTTGACTATTTATAATAATATTAGTGAAAACAATATGAAGCCTTGAATTGCTGATTTCGTAAGTATAAGGGCCGTTAAGTTTTTATTAGCGAATAGTGATTCTATCCGGGAGGTAAAATAGTTTGGGTGGAGCTAAGAAGCCACGTTTAAGCCAATTAGAGAAAAAGACTACAAAACCAAAAGAGGAAGAAAGCGAGAAACAACCACAGAAGAAAGAGAAAATAGTAAGTGATGTAGTCCCTCCAAGTATAGAGGAAGTAGTTGCTTTTGCTAAGACTCAGAAGTATCTTACGCCCTCCGTCATATCGGAAAAATTCGGAATTAGATTGTCTATAGCTAAGCAGGTATTGAACAAGCTTGCAGAAATGAAGCTGGTAAGATTCGTCTCAGGGAATAGTGATCTCAGAATCTTTGCACCATTAGAAGTAGTTGCGGAAAGCGTTAAAAGCTCTGAAGAGACTAAAGAAAAACCTGTAGCATCCAAGAAAAAGACTAAAACAAAATAAACTTATTTTAAAATGAATCTTATTCTTGAACCAGGCTTAACTTGTTCTAGTAAACCGTAATTCTTATCTATCTTCCCGATTCTTACACTCTGAGATGGTGGAGTGGCTTCTTTAAAGGAGAGCAACAAGTATGGACCTGGAGGCCAGTATAGGATATCTCCAGGGTTAATTTTCTCAGCGGGTTTTTCAGCTCCTCTCTTTAAGTTTACTTGAATATATACGGCGTATCCCCATTTTGCAGCAAAACCCTCTATCGGCATCATCTTGAGTAGCTCTCTTATCGTTAAGGGTGCGTAGAATCGAATGAACTCGCCTTCGAGGATGCCGACCTCTTCTATATCTATGTTTATTGGAATTCTCATCTTATGAGATGGAGGTTCAGACATATAGATCATCCTCCGAATTTGCAAATATTAGTTCTAGGTCGCACTTTTTAATATTACGATTATATCATGTTGGAAAGAAAGCTTTAACCATGATTGATGATAGCTCATTGGATACTTAGAATAAAACTTAACCCTTGTATCGATGATTACTGTCGTAATTCTTGTCTTGAACTATTTTGTTAGAAGTGTTTAATTACTCTCCGAAGAGGGGAACTTTCCCGAGATAGTTCATGAGGATCTTCATTAAGTCGGTTCCCCTAATACGGCTTAGACCACCTCTAGAACATGACAATTCATCAAACTTCTCTATCCAATCTCTCCGAACATCCGGCCCCATTATAGCTACTGGTACGGGGTCTCCTCTATGCTCTCCTACTTCTGAAGGGGTTGTATGATCTGCGGTCAAAATTAAGTAGTACTCCTCTGCTTCGACCATATCAACTAGAGGCGTAATTTCTCGCGATATCCATTCAATTACTTCCTTCTTTTTAACTGGATTTTTATCATGGCTTACGGTGTCGGTCGCCTTGATATGCAGGAATATGAAATCATAGGTTTTCAGAGCATCTGTAGCGTGCTTTATTTTTCCTTTCAAGTTTGTGTTAACGGTTCCTGTTGCATCTGGAACCTCGATCAAGTCAAATCCTAGAGCTCTCGCAACACCTTTATACAATGCTCCACCAGCTATGGCTGCTGTCTTCATATCCCATATCTCTTTGAAAGGCTTGACGTTGGGTAGTGTTCCTGCACCTCTGGGTAAAACAGCATTCGCAGGTCTCAAACCTTTCGCAACCCTCTCTTTATTGAGAGGGTGATTTTCCAGTATTCTTCTTGTTTTCGTAACGAATTCTTCTAGAATTTTAGCTGTATGTTCTGCTTCTATGCTATCGTCTAGAGGTCTTGGTTTACCGATTCTTACTCCTACTTCATGGACATCTATGTCTGAAACCATCCTGGAAAGTTTATCACCTCTAAGAACTAGAACGCCTCTATGCTCAGTAGTAGGAGTAAAGAGTGCTTCCACGTCTTCGAGCACGAGATCTCTTAATGCTTCAGCGAGTATTCTCGCTTCCTCTGTACTTATCCTTCCAGCTCTTCTATCGATAACTACTCCTTCCTCGTTGATGGTTGCGAAATTACATCTGAAGGCCACATCTCCTGGCCTCAAATTTAATCCTGCGCCTAATGCTTCGTAGGCTCCCCTACCTGAATATTGCGTATAAGGGTCGTATCCGAAGATAGCTAGATGAGCCGTATCACTTCCAGGAGGCTGACCTGGAGAGATTATATCCATTATACCTGATTCACCTAGAGAGGCAATTCTATTAAAAGTGGGTGCATTTGCTGCTTGGAGTGGTGTAAGATTGTTTAGGGTTTTTGTAGGTCTATCCCCCATACCATCACAAACAATCAGGACGGCCTTCATATTCTCTGTTAATCCAGTTCAAGGGTCTCATAAATACTATTCTACGATAAAAGCATAAGCGCAAAGCATACATGAATTCCGATAGAAATTCTTTAATTAACCTATTTAGAAGAATGAAGCTAGAATTATATGCTGCGGCTTTCGAGAAGTTTGCTGAAGATCTACCTCGCTAGCGAGGCTGCTTTCTACGGCCTATACCTCGTCATGACTAGGAATATCTTCATACTTTACCTTGTCTCGATAGGTTTCGACATCTTAACAATATCAATCATAATACTAATATCAACTCTAATATCAACCATAGTCTCCTTGATAATCTATAAACGTCCAACAATATTTGTAAACAAGATTACTGAGAAATCTTTATTCTTCCATGCTCTCGAAAAAGTCATCTTCATTCCGATAGTCTATATTCAAAACTTCTCAGTGATTACGTTATGCTACACGCTTGCAAATATTTCATATATTTTTTCTTCAACCTACACGAACTTTATAATATATGGTTTATTCAGTGAAGCAGACATTAAAGATGTAACGGCGAAGAGAACTATAGCATCAAACATCATGACGATCATAGGATATCTGATTACAATATTCTTAATTTATTCTCTTTCGCCAGCCACCAAGTTTCAAGCATTATTTACTCTTGGAGGATTACTAGGCGTACTCTCAACAATCTCGATAATCACCATTAGAATTAGAGACGTTGAAAGTTTGAAGATGTTTGAGCAAGTCAGTAAGCCTGAACAGATGTTTTCCTCTTCATCTTTCTTCATTACTCTACTTACGTCTGCGAATCTCCTTGGACTAGCTTGGACACCATTCTTAATGAATGTTTTAAACTCCCCAGATTACATAGTTGCGGCGATAAATTTCGCTGGAAGTATCGCAAGCATCGTCTCATCAGTTGTGTGGGCGAAGGCATCATTAAAGAATCTTAGGTATTCTCTCGGACTTGCATCGCTCACTCCGATACTCTCTATGATAACTCCCTACCCACTATTACACATTGGTATCTCCGCTTATGGTGGTTTCACATTTACTGGAGCAAACTTTCTCGGAAACTTTCTATTCGCTAGATACAAGAGTTGGCTAGGTGTATTAAGAGTAAGCATTCTCTTAACGATTATAGCAAATATTTCACAATTGTTGGCTACGCCCTTCGGGTTGATCTTTCAGGACAATTACACTGCGTTGTTTATTTTTTCGGCTGCTATTAGAATATTATCAGTTGCGATAGCCTACTTCACTATAATGGAAGTGGCGATAGTTCCCGAAGAGTATGCTAGAACATATTCATATCTACTCTACAGTAACAGTATAATGGGTTACACGATAATAGTTGATACCATTAGGGAATCGATCATTCTAGGTTTAAAAATAGCGGCCATCGCAACAACATTATTGATACTCTATATCCTCTATAGGTTCTTATTCTTCCTTATGGGGATACCCTAAATAGATGAACAACCAATTAAATATCATGGTTCGTGTGGTTAAGGCGCAGGTCAACATAGTAGAAGAATTTTTACGGTTAATTTCTGGAGAGATTACTCAACTCGTTCCGAAGATTATTATCGCTGTATTGATAGTCGTGATCGCCTATCTCTCTCTCAGGATACTCGGATACGTTATGAAGAAGCTTCTAGGCTTTGCTAATATTGATGGCCTAATGAAAAAATATTGGGGTGGAGAATTGCCTTTTTCTTTTAATAGGCTGATTTCCTTCCTCGTCTACATCGCTGTTCTGCTAGCATCCATATACAGTATCTTAATGCTTTTCGCTACTCCGGAATATATGCAATCTGTATCTTCTATCATACTTTACGGGACTAGGATAATAAGCGTCGTAGTCGTCGCATTATTATTCTTTGCAATATTCAATCTAGTCATAGAGAAGATTAGGGTTGAATCAAGGCTTAGAGGATACATCTTCTTTATAGTCACTCTACTCCTGACGTCTATGATAATTGATGTTACCACGTTGAGCGAATCTGTTAAAGAATCACTATACCTAGGCTTATCGATAGGTATAGGTGCATCGCTGGCTATATTTGCTATCTGGTTTTTCTTCCACGAATATCTTGATAGATACATCGCTCCTCAGAGAGAGAGGAAGAAGTAATCCATTTTCAGCTCCCCCTCAACCCTCTCCTTAAATACAACTTTTAGAAACCATATACTAGAAGAAGGATGTCTCCCAAAGAGAAGAAAACAGAACCTGTAGAACAGAAAGAAGAGAGAAAAGTATACTTAAAGATAGAAGACCTCCCCTCAGTAGGTAACGCAACCGCAGCTAAGCTTAGAGAAATAGGTTTCTCAACAATAGAGTCTCTAGCTACAGCGACTATTGCTGAATTGGCGGCAGCGGGTATAAGTGAGAAAAGAGCAGCAGAAATAATAGCTGCGGCCAGGCAGGCCATAGAGATAAGTTGGGTAACTGCTAAGGACCTTGCAGAATTAAAAAAGACTGTTGGCAGAATAACGACTGGGAGTAAGACACTTGATAAACTAATCGGTGGAGGAGTAGAGACGCAGACGATTACAGAATTCTTCGGAGAGTATGGTTCAGGAAAATGCGTTGCAAGAGGAACGTATGTGATGTATCTAAACCCTACTAAGCTCCACCTAGAACCGATAGAATCCATCTATGAAAAATATAGATCAATGTATGGGGAACTACCTTATGGACGGGGATTCATAATTCCTCTCAACGGCGTTAGAGTCTTGTCCTTTATAGGCGACGGGATTAAGCCTGTTGAAGCAGCATTCATGTATAGAGAATGGACGGATAAGCTTATAGTAATAAAGACTGAGAATGGGCGAGAGCTCAAAGTTACTCCAACACATAAATTCCTCTCAATAAACGAGAAAGGTGAAATAACGTGGGTAGATGCTAGAGAGATTAAGCATGGGACACCGATAGCTGCCCCATCTATACTAGCTATAGAAGAATCTGAAGATTGCTTAAGCCTTGATGATGCTTATTTTACGGGATTATTCATAGCTGCTGGGGAATCTAGCCCCTCTTCCGTAATTGTTAATAATGAAACTCTGAAAAATTGGGTTGAGCATTATATTGAGAAGAAGTTCGACATCACTCCCGAAATTGAGAGACGAGCTGGACTTTTCAAGATATTGTTAGGAGAATCCGTAAAGGAATTTCTAGAAAGAGTTGTAAAGATCGATAATGATAAAGAAAAATCTATTCCGGAGACTCTATTCAATAGCTCGAGAAATGTAATCCGTCAATTTCTAGCTGGATACATAGATGCCAATGGGTATACGCCGTCTAGAGGAATCATAACATACACTAAGAATCCTATCCTCGCACTAAGTATGTCATATCTCTTATCTAAGCTGGGCATTAACACCATCATTAAAGAAAAGAAGGTCAAAGAAGAGAAATACTATGAAGTCTACGTAACCGGAGAAAATACGAAACTATTCTATTCACTTCCATTTAAGATCAAACATCAGAAGACATCAAGCATGGAGATAAATGAGGGAATAAGGAAAATCGATGAAGCGATTAGAAGACTAGCGATGATAAAACAGCTTTCATGGGATTTCGTAACAGAGATTTCTTACGAGCTATACAATGATTACGTATACGACTTTAATGTGCCGGAGACAGAGAATTTCATAGGGGGGAATATGCCTACGATATTCCACAATAGCCAGATATGTCATCAACTAGCGGTTAACGTCCAGCTCCCGCCAGAACGTGGAGGGTTGAATGGAGGAGCACTATACATAGATACAGAGAATACTTTCAGAATAGAGAGAATAGTTCAAATGGCTAAGTTCCTAGGACTAGACCCAGACCAAGTAGTTGAAAAAATAATATACGCAGAAGCTTATAACAGTGACCATCAGATACTCCTATTAGAGAAAGCTGACAAAGTAATAAAAGAAAACAATATACGTTTAATCATTATCGATTCATTGACAGCACATTTTAGAAGCGAGTACGTGGGTAGGCAGAGCCTTCCGGAGCGTCAGCAGAAATTGAATAAACATATGCATAAGCTTCTTAGACTTGCAAGAGCCTTCAATGCAGCGGCAGTAGTCACGAACCAGGTTATGGCTAGACCAGATGAATACTTTAGCGCCATGGCTGTTCTACCGGTAGGAGGACACATAGTTGGACACACAAGCCATACACGAGTATATCTTAGAAAAGCAGCTGGAAAGAATACTCGTATAGCTAGACTAGTATCTAGCCCGTATCTCCCAGAGGGAGAAGCAATATTTAAGATAACAGAGAATGGAGTAGAAGACTTAGAGGAGGAACAAGCATGAGCGAGATGCCTATAAAGTCGGTCAGGAAATTCTATGCACTCCTTTTCAGTGGGAAGATAAGCGAATCTGAGAAAAGCCTAGAGTATATTAGGAAGAAGATTGGAGACCACAATCCATATTATAAAGCACTATACGGAATATACTACTCCTACGTTAACGATGATAGGGACTCCTACATCTTCAAACTGTGGGAGCGATACTTAGATGGCGTAGATAGGGAGACATTAAAAAACGAGATGAAGAAATTGCTGGAGGAATCGTATAATCCTCCGAGGGAATTTCTACAGACATGGCTCGATCTAGTCAATATTATGGACAAACTGCCTACACCTCATAAGATTGAAAAGAAAGAGTCTAAACCAGAAGAATCCCCTGAACAGATAGAATCATTTAGAGAACTAGAGGAAGAAGAATCAGAATAGTTCGATTTACGGAGATGAGACGGCTGAAAGAGGTTCATGATACTTTAGACTACTAACAATATTTTGGATTAGAGTAAAGACTACATAAGATTATGTGAAAAAATCCAGGTTAACAACCATAATGCTCCATACGTCCCGGATCCTGTAAGATATAACTTTCTACCTAGAGTTGCACGTGTCTCAGAATCGATGAGAACCCGTAAGACAATCGTTGAGACAAAATAAACGGTTATCGCAATAATTATAGCAACTATGGAGCCGAACCTATCTAATCTAAATATCGTTGTTAACAACCCTAATATACATCCGCCTATAGCTCTACCCCAATAAATCTTGTCTTCAGGCATCAAGACAGAATCACTCATCTAAGGTATTCTCCAGCTTTATATAAAATTAAACAAACGAGTATCAGAAGCAGGTCTGCTTTAAACTACCTCAGAGATACATGGATCTATCCTATTTTATGGGTAACCTTGAAAACTTAATACTTCTAATTGTTCATAAGAGATAGTGAGCGTCCCCACTCAAGATTGGTGAAGAAGATGGAGCTTTCCTTTTTCGAGTTCAAGAGATTGATGAAAGAGATCAGTGATGAATTGGTGGATAGCAGAATTGAAAACGTTTACAGCATGGATGATGGCTCGATCATCCTGAAGCTTAAGAAGGATAATGATAGATACGAATTGAGGATTTCTCCGGGTAGATGCATGTTCTTGGTTAGAGGTGAATACCAGAAACCTCCAAAGCCTTCAGAAACAATAACTAAGCTCAGAAAGATATTGAACAACTCGATAATAGTAAAAGTAGAATTACTAGAAGGCGAGAGAATAGTTATCTTTGAATTGCAGAGACCCTATGCTGAAAGATTGAATTTAATAATTGAATTCTTGCCAAAAGGCACGTTGATAGTAACAGATAGCTCTGGGAGGATCCTTGAATGTTTGGAAAAACTATTAATGAAGGATAGGGAGATCATTGTGGGAAAAGAGTACAAGCCTCCGCCTCGAAGACGCATTATCACGAGTACTCAAGATGTAGAGCAAGTACTAGAATCGATAGACAAGAACAGGAAGATAGTTTCAGCGTTGGCCATCGAGGCGGGTCTAGGTGGAAGATACGCTGAAGAAGTAGCCTATATAGCGGGCGTAGAGAAGAGTAAGAAATTCTCAGAGATATCGATAGGTGAGTATGAAAAAATTAGAAAAGCGATTATGAGAGTTCTCGAAGAGATTGAAACCGGTAAACCAGTCATCGTAGAATCTAAACTTGAAGTCTATCCTCTACCATACTTGCCTGAATCTCTAAAGCTACGTGATCTAAAAGTGATTCAGGCATCCAGTTTCAACGAGGCTGTAAGAATAGCTTATGAAAAGAATCTAACATACGAGGCTGCACGAGAAACACTAGAGAAGATAGAAAAAGAGATCAAGTCACTGAACGAGGAACTTGAGAATAAGCATAAAACATTGGAAAAACTGAAAGCGTTATCAAGCCAGAAGAGAAGTTTGGCCAAGTTTATACTCACCTACTCGAGCGAGATCGAGAAGCTGAGATACGCTGAACCACCTGGAGAAGTGAGGATAGATGAGCTAATGGTGAGAGTTGACAAATTTAGTAGAAAAATCTCGATATCTTCATCTTATGGAGAAGTCCAGCTGACCCTTAATGAATCGATTGCAAAACAGGCATCGAGAATATTTGATGAGGCTAAAAATATAGATTCCCGTATTGATGAATTAAAGAGGGAAGCTGACGAGATTGGTGAAAAGATAAAGAAGCTGTTGAATAGGAGGGAGCACTTAGTTGTTGAGAAGTTGGAGACTATATCTGCTAAGATTACGCGTGGTAAGATGAATTGGTATGAAAAGTATAGGTGGTTCTATACTTCCGAAGGCTTTCTAGCCGTTGCGGGGAAAGACGTCTCCAGCAATCACGCACTATTACGGAGACATCTAGAAAAAGAAGATTTAGTCTTCCACTCAGAAGTTAGAGGAGCGCCAATCTTAATCTTAAAGAAAGGAGCCGACTCTACTGAGAGATCGATATTGGAAGCAGCGCAATTTGCTGCATGCTATAGTCGAGCATGGAAAGAAGGGTTACAATATATTAGTGTCTACTATGTGAAACCTGACCAATTATCCTTCTCGCCGCCTCCGGGACATTACGTACCTAAAGGAGGAGTGATCATAAAGGGGGAGAAGAAGTATGTAACCGTTAAGCTTGAGATAGCTATCGGAGTAGAAGATAGTAGGCTAGTATGGGGGCCATCTCAAACTCTTGAAGGGAGGACTACAAGAATAATTAAGATAACTCCAGGTAAAGAGAGAGCAAAAGAATTGGCTGAAGAAGTAATTAAACGTATCTTCGGAGAAGTTGAAGATAGGAAGAAGAAAGAATTAATCGAGGATATAATGAAGATCATCCCTTATGGACGTGGCTCGATCACCAAGCATTAAGTTTAATTCAAAGATTGTGTAGATAACTTTACAAATACGTCTAATTAGTGACTCGATCGCAGGGCCGGATATGATCTTAATGGGGGATTCATTATTAAAACATAATTATCTAAAAACGAGTTAAATATCCGCTAAGCTTTTAAACTTCAATTATTTTCTTAGATTAGAAGTAAAGGGTTGAATAAGGTTGACCATGCTACCTGATGAGTTGAAGGTTAGAGACGTAATGTCGAGTCCAGTGATAGAAGGTAGTGAGAACGATACCGCCGAGGAGATAGCGCAGAAGATGGAGAAATACAATGTTGGTTCCGTCGTTATCACTAGAGGTGGGACTCCAGTAGGCATAGTGACTAAGACAGACCTAGTATGGAAAGTTGTGTCTAGGAATCTTAAACCTTCCGAAGTTAAAGTTTCAAGTATAATGAGTAGCCCGATACATACTGTCGAGCCAGAGACATCTATTGAAGAAGCACTCCGTAAGATGACAACTCTAAAAGTCAGCAGGCTCGCGGTAACGTACAAGAACAAGTTGGTCGGTCTAGTCAGCGTTAAGGACATTCTCCAAGTAACTCCTGAGATCCTCGAGATAGTGAAGGAAAACCTAAAGATTAGAGGGATAACTCTATCCGAGAGTAGAGAAGGATATGTTGAGGGCTATTGTGATGAGTGTGGAGAATGGTCTGATATGCTTCTAAACATTGATGGAAGATACTTATGTGAAGAATGTAGACTCGAGTTTAGTAAGAGAGGAGCAGGAGAATGAACGGTAATAGAGGTCAGCGTTTTCTCGTTGATGCGATGCTTGGCAACATCGTCTCATGGCTGAGAATATTGGGATATGATTCAGAGTATTGGGATGGAGATGATGGAAAACTAGTACAGAAAGCCTTAGAAGAGGATAGGATAATATTAACTAAGGATAGGGAGCTATACGTTTATTCGATGAGATGCGGTGTACAGGCCGTACTTATAGATGGAAATAATACTGCCCAAATTCTCGGAGCACTGAATCGGAAGAATAAAATATCTCTGGAGTTCGACCCTGAGAATACTAGATGTCCAACATGTAATCATCTTCTTCGAAGAAACAAGGGTGTTTTCAGGGATGAATGGATATGTAGTAATTGTGGAAAACGGTACTGGATGGGAAGACACTGGAAGAACATTACTCGGATACTAGAAGAGGCGAAAAAGATTGGTAGGAGATCTTAACCTAGAAGAAGGGAGATTTCTGGTTAAACTTGCACGCCAGACTATAAATGACTATCTTAGGAAGGTTGAGGTTGTCCCTCCTGCTCCGCCGACAGAGAAATTGAAAGAGAAGAGAGGGGTTTTTGTCACTCTATACAAATTTCCGATGAAGGATCTTAGGGGATGTATAGGTTTTCCATTACCTACTAAGGCCTTATATGAGGCAACCGTGGAGGCAGCCATAGCCTCAGCTACAAAAGATCCAAGGTTTAGACCATTAAAACTCGATGAACTAAATAACGTAGTGATAGAGGTTAGCGTGTTGACCCCTCCTGAAGAAATCATTTATAGAGACTCAAAGGAATTACTGGAGAAAATAGTTATCGGAAGAGATGGTTTAATCATTAAGTCGGGTCCCTACTCCGGTCTACTTCTACCCCAAGTCCCTGTAGAATATAATTGGAGTGTTGAAGAATACTTGATGCATCTATGTTTGAAAGCTGGTCTTGAATCAACACATTGGTTAACCAAGAAAGCAAAGATATACAGGTTCACGGCTCAAATATTCTCAGAAGTGGAACCTAATGGAGAAGTAGTCGAAGAAGAGCTTTCTCTGAGAAAATGTTAACATATTACTTGAATTAGAATCTTGGAGAGATGCCGAAGATCCATCTGGGAGTATGCGGGATAGGATTTGGACATGCTTCTAGAGCTGTCCAGATAGCAGAGGCTATAAAAGAGAGAGGATGGGGGTTTAGCATCTCCTCTTATGGTGAAGGTCTCGAATACTTGAAGAGGTTTGGTCTAGATGTTTACAAGGTTCCCGAAGTATCATATGGAGTACTCCATGAGGGAAAAGTAAGTATAAAGATGACGATCTTCAAAAATATTCTACTGCCAGTAAGAGTTTTAGAGCAGACTTCTTACGAGTTATCTCTAATCGATAAAGATACCGACGTAGTCATATCAGATACTAGGGCTTCTACAGTGATTGCAGCGAAAATGCTTGGCAAACCGGTCTTGACCATCCTAAATCAATTCAACGTCAGAATACTCTATCCCAGGTACAGGTGGGTTATAGAAAGTCTTGAGGCCGCCTCATACCTCGTTGGATGGATATGGCTTAGAAGTGATAGAATATTAATAGCAGATTATCCTCCGCCCTTAACAATCTCTAAAGAGACTCTCACATTTCCAGAAGACACAAAAGTGAGAAGAAAAGTAAAATACATCGGACCGATAGTAGAGAGTTCTGTTAAAAAACTTGTGGACGTCGGCGATCTTAGAAGGAAATATGGCATAGGTCTAGACGGGAAGCCGGTAATATTGTTTAAGGCCACAGGCCCATTTTACGAGAGGCAAATGTTGATCAAAAAGATGACCCCCATCCTGGAGAAGCTTGATAGAGAATTCGAAGTAGTTGTTACATCGGGAGGTTTACATGTAGACTCTCCCAAGAGGGAGAGTAATTTACGAATTTATGAATGGGTCGAAGACCCTCTAGAACTTGTTAGAATATCGGATGTAGTTATTACTAGGGCTGGTCAGACTACCCTTGCGAAGATCCTTGCATTAGGAAAACCGGTGCTCATGATACCCATACCTGGCCATGCTGAACAATATGGAAATGCTTCGTCAGTAGAGGAAAATAATGCTGGAGTAAAACTCGACGAAGAATCTTTAAACGAGGAAACATTGAGAGAGACGCTCAACCGTCTTCTAGATTGCAAGTTTCGTAAGAATGCACAACGTTATTCTGAAGCTTTCAAGTTATCTAACCCTATCAAATGGGTCCTCGAAGAGATTGAGCTTATCTTAGACAAAGCTGATAGATAAACTTCATGAGAAAAGTTTATCTTATAAATTTTTCATTTATAATATGGCAAATAAATGAGTAGAAGTCTCAAGATACCTCCTTCCGTTACACCAAGTAAGCTAATTGGTTTGCTCGATTTGATATATAGTTTGGGGGGAAGAGTAGATCTAGCTAGGATTTCTATTATGCTTCAAACAGATGTGGATGACCTTCTGCCAGTTGTGGATGTAAGTGAGGCTATTGGATTCGTGAGGGTGGAAAATGGAGACGCAGTGTTAACGGAAGAAGGAAAGAAGTTTATCCAGGCACATCCATCTAGGAAGAAGTTAATGCTAAGGGAAGCGATAAAAAATATCGAACCCTTCGCTACAGCATTGAGGCTAGCCCACAAAACCGGTGAATTTACTAAAGAAGAATTGATAAATGAACTTGACGACAAGAAATTCTTCGAAGAAGAATCTCTAGATATTGAACAATTCTACTCCTTCATACTTGAGTGGCTCCTTTATGCTGAAGCTATCCACTATAAAGGTGAAGAAAAGAAATTCTACAAGAAGAAGCACTAACTCAGTAATGTATAGATCTGGTCTACGTACTCGTAAAATTCTTGGCTCCTCCTTGATCTAGGTCTTTTCAGATCTATCTTAACTATTCCTGCAACTTTAGTAGGTCTAACTGTTAAGACAATTACTCTATCGCTTATCTCTACGAGCTCTTCTATATCGTGGCTTACCAGAACGATCGATGATATGGGAAGCGCCTGATTTAACCAGAGATTCTCTAATTCTCTTCTGAGCGTTATAGCCGTCAATTGGTCTAGGTTGCTGAAAGGCTCATCCATTAAGAGCAGATCTGGATGAGATACTAGAGCTCTAGCTATGGCAACTCTTTGCTTCATCCCGCCACTCAGCTCTGCTGGATAAGCATTCTCGAATCCTATCAAACCCATCATGTCGAGAAACGTTCTAGCTTTTTCTTCTTTTTCTTTTTCCGTTAGCTCTCTCTCGTTAATTAGTCCAAGCATAACGTTCTTTATAATCGTGTACCATGGGAGAAGAGTAGGGTTCTGGAAGACCATAGATATTCTGGGGTCCGGACCATTTAATGGTCTACCTCTAAAGTATATCTCGCCTGAATCCGGCTTCAGTAACCCCGCCATCATCCTGAGTAATGTGCTTTTGCCGCAACCGCTTGGACCCGCTATCCCTACGAATTCAGCAAACATTATGTTTAAAGATAGATTATCAAAAATTAAGAGCCTGTCTCCTTTCCTCATCTTGTAACTAAAGGATATGTTCTTCAGAGCCAGCAGTGCCTCGTCATCTTTCCCTGATAACATGTTTTCTAGACGATTCTTCTTACAGCTATTTCATATATTCTTCTCCAAACAAGCCTGTTTATCAACACTATAAAGAGGGCCATCCATATAGTCGTCGCTACCAGTAGCTGTATATCACCCGTCGACGTAGCTACATTCATAGTCTTACCGATCCCGGGATTCTCCACCTCCCATACAAGATGGTCTAGAACTGTTCTCTCAGCTATAACTAGAGTGTTCCATCCACCTCCAACCGTAATAATGCATCCGGTGATCATCGAGGGAGTCATCCGAGGAAGATATAGATGCCATAACTTCTTTAACCCTCTTATTCTAAGTAGCTTGAATAGCTCTTCTTCTTCACTAGGCATTAATGAGAGAGCTCCTCGGAGAGAGAAGAGCATATACCACGTAGTTCCCAGTAGTATTATAATAAGTGCTCCGAATTCTTTCATTAACCCGATTTTTACATTAAAATC
Organism: Candidatus Geocrenenecus huangii; assembly: GCA_023268155.1. GTDB lineage: Archaea > Thermoproteota > Nitrososphaeria_A > Caldarchaeales > Wolframiiraptoraceae > Geocrenenecus > Geocrenenecus huangii. The sequence continues at coordinate 272,390 of JALNKM010000001.1, read as the reverse complement.
CATGATGAAAGGTATCAGAAGAGTAGCAGGGAAAGAAGCAATAGCTTGAAAGATTGGGGTAAGAATCTTTTCCAGAGTCTTATTCTCGTAGAGGATTATGGAGACAGGTATGGTCCAGCCTAAGGTTATAAGTGTAACTGTGGAAACTCTAGCTAGAGAATATCCAAGCATAATTAAAGGCTCGATATACCCTAGTCTCGATAATCCATTAAAAACTAGATGTGAGAACTTAATTACATCTTCACATCTCACAGTAAGCATCAGAATAGCTAGTATGGTTAATAATATCAACGTCTCAACATATCTTCTATGTCTTGTAATGAGAGAGATGAAGCTCCGCAGCCCTAATCCAATCTTCCAATGCTCTGCAAATCTAGGTTTATGTGCTATCATCTTAATGGGTATAGTGAATGGTTTGATAACTCTTTCAAACCATGCGTGTGGGACCTCAACAGCGTAAGCTTCAAATCTATACTTCATGCTTATCCTAATCATCGGAATGAACACTAGTAAATTCATCAATACCACGAAGAACATAACGAGACATAAAGCAAGTACTGATTCTAAGACCATCCCAGAGGCTATCAGTTGAGTAGTTATCGAACCTATACCATACAATCTATACTCTGCTTCACCTATTGTGATAATCTCGCATGCAACTAGGAAGTATAAACCATTCGCCCAAGAAGAAGGAAGATTAGCAGCGACCTTCGGAAAAGAAGCACGAATATATAGGTGCTGGATTTTGTCTACTATGCTGAACCTCAGGAAGTTAGTTACTTCGAGTGTTTCGGTAGGTATAAACTTTATAGCTTCATAGACTCCGAAAGAGATGTTCCAGACCTGACTCGTAAATATTAGGAATACGGCTGCTAGTTCAGGGCCTATCACAGGGTGTAGGGAGATGAAGGCATAGAGGGCGATGGGGAAGAAGCTGAGTATAGGTATAGATTGGAGGATGTCGAGGACCGGTATAATAATCTTTTCTAGAGTTCTGCTAGTGGCCGCAGCTATACCTACAGCGAAAGAGAATAGGAGGGAAATGCTCAATCCGACAGTCATCCTCAACCATGAATATCCTATCGCTGATAATATCGTGAATATCATCGCTAGATCCATCTAGTGCCTCCCCAGTTCCAGTAATAATGCCGAGTGTCTTCTTGAAAAATGTTCTTTAATTAACTGACTTCTCTCAACATTGAGTAGACACAATACTCTGGGAATTTCTTCAAATACATCTTCTCAGGTTCAGGTAGATATATTTTCTCTACAATCTGTTTGGCTTCGGTAATATTCTTAGCTAATTCTTCTATCAAGAACCGTCCCCAATCTATCTTTGGAGCCAGTATATTTCTAAGGGGTACAGTCGTCTTAAGTTTAACTGCCAACATAATCTGCCTGATTTTCTCCTCGAACCTATTGTAAAATACTAAATGCGACCTTAGAGAAAATCTTCCCCTAACCATGTCGACGTAGTCATCCGCCAACTGATATGCAATCCCCACTTTCTCACCATACTTCTTAGCTTGCTGAATAATTTCAGCCGACGCACCTGCTATTAACGCTCCACATTCGGCTGCAGCTTCAAAAAGTGAAGCTGTCTTCTCTTTGATAATACTCAAGTATAGAGTTTTACCCGGTAGATCTCGATGCATTAATTCTTTGAGGACGCCGTTGGAGGCTCTATCCCACGCCTCTAGAAATATCTTGGCGATTTCTAATCCCTCGTTTAATGCAATCTGGAAAGCTAGATTTATCATTCTGTGACCTTCTATTAAGGCTCTGCCTATACCTATCTGCCTCCATAGAGTAGGTTTTCCTCTCCTCTCAAAGTCTACATCTATTATGTCATCATGCGTTAGGCTAGCATTATGTGCCAGTTCTAACGCAGAGGCTACATCTAAAGCTCTTTCTAAATCTTTACCGTTTAGAGCTTTAAAAACAAGAAGTAGAAGAACAGGTCTAAGCCTTTTTCCACCTGATATAACATCCTCCACTAAACGAGAATCTAAATCGCTCTTTAGCTTCTTGTATATGTGTTGGTTAAACTCTCTTCTAAGTTTTCCAATGTACTCTTCTAGTTCTTCCATGCCTTCAAATACCAATATCTCTTCTACCTAAGTGATAGATTCTTCATTAAAAAATCTTTCCTAAATATCCATCAAGTTCTTCTTAATTCTCTCTTCTATAACTTTCTTCGGATAAGCGCCTACTATTACATCCGCCGGTCTCCCATTCTTAAATATCATCAAGGTCGGTATACTAGTGATCCCGTATCTAGAAGCAGTAATAGGGTTTTCATCAACGTTTACCTTCAAGAATACTATTTTGCCAGCGAATTCTTCTGCTAGTTCCTCAATTACTGGAGCTATTACTCTACATGGTAGACACCAGTCTGCCCAAAAATCTACGAATACTAGAGGGTAACGATTTATAAGCTCATTAAAATTATGGTCTGTAGCTATGATAGGTCTAGATATAGCGTTTCTAGATTGCCTGTTCATGTTAGCCCTGCCTAATAATTCTCTCATCATCTTCCTCTTAATATACTCGAGTTCTTCATCTTCTCCATCAGTCATTTTCTTGGATACATCTATTAATCGCTATCTAATAGGTTTTCTCATAAGATTTCTCCATAAGAATCAAGTAACCTTATAGCATTATAGTTGAATATTCTCTGCGAGGAATTATGCAAAGGAATACGGCATCTTCGTCTCCACTATTTTCATAATAGTGCACTGTATTTGGAGGTATAAGTATAGCATCACCTGGTTTCACATCGTGTATTTCTTCACCTATCTTTACTCTATATCTGCCCTTTAAAACGTATTGTACATGCTCTATCTCAGGATGAAGATGGGCTGGAATTCTTCCTCCAGGCTTAATTGTGAATTTTCTTAGCTCGAAGTTTGGAGCACCATCAAACCTAGTTATGAGAGGTTGAATAAAGGCTTGTTCTGAGCCTTCTATGAGTATAGGCTTAACGCCTTCTTCGTTTTTAATAATCATCACTTTGTGATAAGTTAGCCTATAGATAAACTTTAGTATGACTAGTTAAGGATAAAAGATATAGTAGAGATTACTCAGCCGGGGGATTGTAAAGATTGCCTATTCTCTTAGTTAAAAAAGAAAGGTTTTGGCAACTTTTGGGTAAGCGTCTATCTGACTTAGAGTTGTCGAACCTTCTCCATAATCTTGGAATGGATGTCGAAGAAGTATCTACTGAATTCTTCAGGGTTGAATACAATCCAAATAGGCCAGACTATTCTAGCCTTAGTGGAATAACGAGAGCTGCACGTGGACTTCTAGGAATTGAGGTAGGTTTCCCAAAATATAGGCTGACCCCACCTAAAACTTACGTTAAGGTTGACCCGAACGTTGAAAACATTAGACCATACATTGTTGGGGCCATAGTTAGAGGTTTTAACCTCGATTCTGATAAGATTGAAGAATTAATAACTATGCAGGAAGACCTACATTGGATACTTGGTAGAGACAGGAGGAAGGTAGCTATAGGATTACATAATCTAGACGTCTTGAAGCCTCCGTTTAGATACATCGCGGCTAAAGGCGATGAGTATAGCTTTACACCTCTTGGAAGCTGGAGGAAGATGACCTTAAATGAGATACTTGAAAAACATGAAAAAGGCCTTAAGTATGGTCATCTCCTAACGGATAAACCTATGTACCCATTAATTCTGGATTCAAGAGGAGAAGTACTATCGTTTCCACCTATAATAAATTCTGCTCTAACAGAGTTAACCTCAGGAACGAAGAATCTATTCATCGATGTTACTGGATTAGACTTGGATGCTCTACAGAAGACTCTCAATATCCTTACGACAGCACTTCACGATATGGGTGGTAGAATCGAGCAAGTCAAGATAATATATCCGGGGAAATCTATGGCCACTCCAAACTATAAGACTAAAAAATGGAGAATAAACGTCGAGTACGTGAATTCTCTACTCGGCTTGAACCTCTCCCCTCTAGAGATCGCTAAAGCTTTAAGGAGGATGAGGCATGGAGTAAAGATTAGCGGGAAAACAATTATAGTGACACCTCCACCATATCGTGTCGACATAATGCATACCGTCGACTTCGTAGAAGACGTTGCGATGGGTTTGGGATACGACTCCCTGGAACCTAGGCAGCCCCAAGTCTTAACTTACGGCAAATACCATCCAGCGACGAAGATCGAAGAATTAGTAAGGGAGGTGATGTTAGGATTAGGATACACTGAAGTTATGAACTTTACTTTGACAAACGCGGTTGATGAATATGAAAAGATGGCTGTTAAGCATGCTCTACATGTGAAACTTCTAAACCCTGTATCAAGCGATTATACCATAATGAGGACTTGGATCTTGCCAAGCTTAATGAAAACATTATCACATAATAGGGGTTCATTATATCCACAGAAAATATTCGAGATAGGAGATGTGATCGAGCCGGATCCATCTCTCCCCGAGAGAGCTGCGAGAAAAATGAGGCTAGGGTGTGTTTCATGCCATGCAGAAGCATCCTACTCAGAGATAAAATCTATCTGCGAAGAGATACTCAGGAACCTATCTATAGGAGAATGGAAGCTTAAACCATATGATCAACCGCCATTCATTGAGGGTAGAGCAGCGAAAATAATCGTAAACTCAGCAGAAGTAGGAATCCTAGGAGAGATAAACCCCCAGGTATTAGAGAACTGGGAGATCACATTTCCTGTCGCTGCATTAGAATTGTACATCCATGAGATCATGCATTTCATGATAGGGAATAAAGAACATTAAGAGCTCTAGAAAGGTTAATAATACCGACTTATTACTTTTTATCTGGCCCCACCGCTTCCTTAAGCCTCTTGGAGAGAGGTGTGAGCCCTCCCAATGATGAGGGGTTGTCGGCGGTGGGGTACATTTAGTCGTAGAGACGCAGATAAAAATCATTATAGAAAATTCGATCATGAAGTCAATGGGTTCAAAATAAAGATGCGGTGATAGGAAATAAAAAACTTAGTTAATGATGTTGACATATGGATATTTGATACTCATGTGGTGGGATAGAATAAGGGCCTCTCTTCTTAAAGTGTTAAGTGTTGTTATGAAGATCGTTACACTCTTCATTATTATTACCATTATTAATAATGGGCCTAAAATTGTTGCTGGGATTAAAGCATCTGCGGACTCCTTAATAACTACAATGAAATCGGTTTTGGTGAAGATTGATCTTCGAATCATTTGGGTGGACCTAATAATAAATCTGATGATAATAGGCATGCTGGTAGCAATTACCGTTACTGTCGACTTCGTTGACCGTCATTACAGGCATGAGTAATCCCATCCTCGTCGAATATCCACTTGAGGCAGAGCGGAAGATGCATAGAGAGTCTCCCCCTTAAAATATCGTATGAATTAGCCAGGATTGCTTGGAGAACACTAATATAATCTTAAATTCTCAAATGACTAGGATATCATCGTGTTACTTCTTGTGATTTTACGAATTCATACAGTTTTTTAGCGTCTGGATCTTTCTCGAAATGCTCTCTTATTGGTTTTATCACTTGGTCTAGTGCCTTCGCAACAGCATTCTTCAAGTCTGCGGGATGCAACTTACCCATGACATAATCTTTCTCCAATTCTTCGTAACTCCAGTATTCTATATCTCCACCATATTTTGGGGGTCTCTCAATGTAGAGAGATTTCATCTTCCTGAAGATGATGTATTTTACATATTCTAGAATTGGGTTTCCCCGAATGATTCTGGGAGGACAATACGCATCATCGATCTTCTTCTTTATTGTCTCGAAGTCATCATGTACGAATATGCTTGTTTCTGGAATACTCTTACTCATCTTTGAAGCTATCTCTAAATTCATTTCCGCATCTTCTTCGAATCCGCCCGACTCGACTGGGCCTTGAAGCCCCATCAACATATGGTGGTGGACGGCTACAGGCTTCTTAACGCTGAGCTTGGGTGCAAGTTCTCTTGCGAGTATGTTTGCACGTCGCTGATCCAAACCTAGCTGGCATATGTCTACCCCCATGTAGAATATATCAGATACCTGCATAGCTGGATATATTATCTGTGCTGCCTCCTGCATCTCTCCCTCTCTTCTACCCATGATGGGTAGAGCTCTTAAAGCTCGCTTCAAGGTAATATTCTTAGCGACGAGTATAACCTGCCTCCAGTAATCTCTACTATTGACTAGGTCGTTAGCCCATACAATCTCAACCTTTGATAAATCTATTCCAGCCGCCTTCCAGACTTCGATAAAGTATTCTCCAACTCTTCTTATTTTTTCTAGGTCTCCCCCCATCTTATTATTGATCATCGCATGCCAATCAGCGAGGAGAAGCTTGAATCTGCACCCTGCATCTAGCATGTCTTGAAGCTTGATTGCTCTAAGGACTCCGAATGGCAGATGGGCTAAACCACTAGGCTCAAAGCCATCATAAGCTATAGGATGAGCCTCTGTCTCGAGAAGTATTCTTAAATCTTCTAAAGTTATAACCTCTTCCGTAGGCGGCCTAGTTATTAATTCTAGCCTTCTTTCTAAATCCATCTCCTATTAGAAATCGGTATGAATGCATGAATTAAATATAACGGTTAACAAAAGCTTCTCCTAGAGGACTAGTTTACTTGTAATTATTCTCGACCGATTATTGGTTATTAACCCTTTTTTAAATATTAGGATTCTTACCGAGGCGAGTATGGCCACACCAAAAAATTGGAGAAACATGTTCGGAGCCACATCTTCATCAATTATTCATAGGACTTCTTTGGCCATTCCGATATTTAAAAGATGGAATATAGCCAGATCAGAAACCATTCTGAGTTCCATGTCTTTCCTTCCAATTCGACACTAGAAATTTAGAGATTCAAGATATGGTATTTTCATATCTTTTTCCTATTTGGTGTTCTCATATTCAAGTCATGATGCACTTTTGGCTAAGTGTAAACCTTTTATTAATAGGCTAGATCAATTCTACTGTGGTAGTCGAAGAAGTTAGGGAGAGAGGTCTAACAAAATGGGGTACGGTGCCTACCCAGTTCGAAAGGTCATAAAAAGAGACGGAAGAGTAGTGGATTTCGATGAGAACAGGATAAGGGAAGCTGTAAGGAAAGCAATGTTGCATGTGAATATGTATGATGAAGTAACTCTTAGACAGGTCGTTGACTACATATTAAAGATAATAGCTGAAAAATTCGGCTCAGAGAAAATACCCCACGTCGAAGAGATACAAGATATCGTTGAGTTGTCTCTAGTTAAATTCGATCTATACGAAGTTGCTAAAGCATACATAATCTATAGAAAAGAAAGAGAGAAAATTAGAGAAGAAAAGAAGAGGATCTTAGAGAAGGACTACGTAGATGAAGTGGATAAAGCATTCTCGGTAAACGCTTTACGGCTTATGGCAAGCAGATATCTATTGAGAGACGAAAAAGGTAAATTGAGAGAAGGACCTAAAGAAATGTTTAAGCGGGTTGCCGCATTAATAGTAATCCCAGACATTCTGTACGATCCCGAAGTATACGATATAAGTGGTGGTCAACCAGCTCATACATGGGAGGAGTTCGATTTCGATGCCTGGAGTGGTAGACTCGGTCTAGGCAAGCTGCCGAACGGTGAGTATGATTTCAAATGGAATAAATGGCACCTAGAAAGAATGAAGAACTTGTACGATGAACTTAATTCTAGTGGGCATATGAGAGTTCCATGGTCAGCTTTCCTGAACATGCTGTTAGACGGGTTCTTCGAAAAATATTATGAAAACTGCCTACGATACTATAGGTTAATGGTTGAGAAGAAATTCATGCCGAATAGCCCAACGTTATTCAATGCAGGTACAAGGCTTGGACAATTATCAGCATGCTTCGTCCTAGATATTGATGATGATATCGAGTCTATAATGAATGCGGCCAAAGATGCTGCTATAATATTTAAGTCAGGTGGAGGAGTCGGGATAAATTACTCTAAACTTAGACCTGAAGGAGATCTAGTATTCTCAACATATGGTGTAGCTTCAGGGCCGGTCTCATTTATGAGAATAATAGATACAGTCACTGAGGTAGTTAAGCAAGGGGGAAAACGTAGAGGAGCGAACATGGGTATAATAGAGATATGGCATCCAGACATAGAAAACTTTATACATAGTAAAGAGAAGGAAAACTTTCTTGAAAACTTCAATATCTCTGTCTTGATTACTCCGGACTTCTGGAAATACTATGAAGAGAAGAAGCCGTACCCGCTTAAGAATCCGAGAGATGGGTCGACTTGGAGAACAGTAGACCCTGCAAGATTATTTAGAGAAATAGCCGAGGCTGCATGGAAGACAGCTGACCCAGGAGTACTATTCTTCGACAACATCAATAAACATAATCTCTTTAGGAATTTCCTAGGCGATATTAGAGCGACGAATCCGTGTGGTGAACAACCCCTATATACTTATGAATCATGCAATCTCGGAAGCATAAATCTCTACGCTTTCATAAAAAGAGTTGGAGAAAAAAATGAAATAGATTGGGATTCTTTGAAGGAAGCTGTAAAGTGGTCTGTTAGGTTCTTAGACAACGTAATAGAAGTTAACAAGTATCCGCTTGAGCAGATAGAATATAAGACGAAGAAGAGTAGAAGGATAGGTTTAGGCATAATGGGTATGGCTGACATGCTCTACGCGCTCGGAATACCATATAATAGCGAAGAAGGCTTCCAGATGATGAGTAAGGTAATGGAGTTCATAGCATTCCATGCATACAAGACAAGCATAGAGCTAGCTGAAGAGAAAGGTGTATTTCCATTATACTCTCAGTCAGACTATCCTAAAGGTGTATTCCCCATTGAAGGATTCCATAATCCTGAATTGTGGACTCTACCATGGAGAGAGCTAGCAGAGGAATTAAAGAAGAAAGGAATAAGGAATAGCCATGTAACGACTATCGCGCCCACAGGTAGTATATCTATGTTGTTGGATGTTTCTTCTGGTCTCGAGCCTCAGTTTGCATTAGTCTACGAGAAGAGAGTAACAGTTGGAACATTCTTCTACACAGATATAGAATTTGAGAGGCAACTAAAAGAACGAGGCCTACTCAATGAAGATGTACTGAAGAAGGTTGCAGAGAATGGGGGATCGGTACAGGGATTAGAAGACATGCCTGAAGATATTAGAAAAGTCTTCCTAGTAGCATACGATATTCCATGGTGGGATCATGTGAGAGCTCAGTATGAGATGCAGAAATGGGTTGATGCTTCTGTAAGTAAGACTATAAACATGCCCGCATGGGTTACAGTAGATGATGTTATGAAAGCATATATGTTCGCTTACAAACTTGGCCTAAAAGGTATAACAATATACAGAGATACAAGTAAATCAGTACAAGTCTTGGTAACTCCTTCTCAAAGACTGAACAAGTACATAGCATTAACGCCGAATAAAACTCTAGAATTAATGAAGAAGTTAGGCATAGAGCCTCCGAAGATAAATAATGAACATGAAGAGAAGCAGAATGGTTCTATCAAATCTGGAGTGAAACTAATCCTTACAGGAATTAATGGGTCAGAGGTCGCTGTTGAAGAAGAAATAAAGACTGGGTTGAAGTCGTCTCCAAAGAAGGTTGAGAAATGTCCGATGTGTAAGAGTATCAACATAGTCTATCAGGAAGGCTGCGTAAAATGTTTAGATTGTGGATGGGCTAACTGTGTAATTTCATAAGATGACTTAGTATTCAACTTAATAGAAGATTAGTCCCCTAATCTTGATTATTAATCTATTATTTTTGACGTTATGTAATATATTTTTTCTTGACCGATTATTGGCTCAAGTATTGTCTCTGCAGCCCCCTCAAGGATCTTCAAGTACTCTCTACTATTGTATTCTCCCACTTCGCAGGATTGTGGAAGACTTGCGTCAACACACTTCCCACCGGTTACTACGTATCTTATCGGTTGACCTGGTTCTATCACATACCCTAGTGATTCAAGTTTTCTGGCTACAGTAACATGTAGTACTTTGTTTATGTATTCTCTTATATGCTTGCTTAGGCTTTTCGTAATGATTAAATCATCTACATGTGCTTCACCTAATACTATCTTCTTAGCGTATTCTCTATAGATCTCCAAGCACTCTAAAGCTTTCTCTCTAAGTTCTCTCAACGTGTTTGCTTTGGATAGCCTCTCCAGCATCTGTAACTGCATTTTCTTAACTATAAGTGGGGCGTCTCTTCTCCTAGCCTCTATTCCTCTATACTTTATTCTACCGTCGAGTAATACTCCAAAATACCTATTATTGACAGGCTTGAATGGGTTTATCTTAGATTTCAGAAAGATTATCCATTTATATCTTCCCTCATAGCTTACGGGTAACTTAAGTTTATCTTCTATTTTTTCGATCAGCTTCACGTAGTCTTCATCTTCAGCATCTTCTTTAACTATCCAGAGTGAGTCAACCAATCCATGAACTACTCTAAACCCTGATTCTTCAGCAATCCTTATAGTTTTTATCAGCGTATCTCTAGCTAATGCACATACAGCTAGATGGGCTTCTCTTGACCCGAACTTTGCTTTCTTAAAACCTAGATATCCGAAAGCAGTTACTAGAATCCACTTCAGTGCATCGGCTCTCCTACCATATATTTGTCTCAAATAAGATTTTCCTACTTCTTCCGATAACTTCTTATATTGTAGTCGTTTCTTCAATGGTAACTCTATGGCTCTTGGAACAACCCCTCTCCATCTTCTACAAACATGGTATCCGACTTCAGGTATTTCTATCTTCTCGTATCTACAGCATTCGCAATTGATTGTTTCTCCCGAAATATTGTATCTATACATTAACATCGGGTAAAGACTTTTGAAATCTATTTCCCCAACATTCCAGAATATTTCGGGCTTAGCGTCAAGTATTAATCCTCCCCTGTCAGCTATGTTGAGCTGTCTTCCATTCATGTAGTTTTCCCTACATGGAATCCACGGTAGAAGTATTCCAAGCTTGTAGGCTTCATAATACTGGAGGGACGACATGCATGAACCGATAGTATATCTTGAAGCATCTTGAATAGGTATCCTACATACTCTAGAGATCTCCAATACTCCATCTATGCCTGTTTCCTGATAGAGCATCGAATTAGATGAGTCTACATGTATTCTACCTCTAAGCTTAAATCCTCTAAACTTATGACATACTCTACCATAGCTAAAGTAGGATCTAGATGATATCTCTAACCTAGGTTCATGGTCTAATCTACCAAGCCTTAGCTTAACATTATTTACTCTAGCTCTATGATGGAGGTAGGGCATGAGGAATGAATCTCCACATTCAGTTACAATTATGTCTACATCTAGGGAATCTAGTATTTTGGATAGTTCTTCAAGTATGAATTCTTCTGAAAAATCCAATATTATTTCTTCATCTTGAATCTTCAATGATAGCTCGGTAAGCTTATCTTGGAGGGATGGTAGAATACTGTTAGAAGCTATCTTGGCATCGAGGTATGCTATCTTAATCCACGATGTATCATAATCGAGGTCTCCAACATCATCTAATATTTTGAAGTTATTATTTGAATAGTCTATGTATGCGGTAGGATAAAGATTATGGTGATACAAGAATTCCTGCATAGATGGTAAATCTACGTTGAATACTCTATAGAATATGTGATTACCGATGTCTAGGACTTCTTTAGCTATCTTCTTTCTCTCTCCAAAAGGTATCTTGACTTCTAGTACTGTTTCCAGAGAGCCTCCTGCGTAGATATGTTTCTCAACAAATTCTAAATCATACTTGCTTGAAAGTATCTGGCTAAGTTGGACAAGCTTGTCGAACGGTCCTACAACATAGATTTTAGGCATCCATTTAATCTTCTCTAACTCTACTCTTCCATCTTTTCTCTTTATCCATACGCAGACTTCATCTCTACTTATAGGATGTATGTCAAGGAGCCAGCCTTGCACCGATATTCATCTCCCGCCTCAATTCCCTCTCCAAGATCCTCAATCTCTCTTCATGAGATAGAAGTCCAGACATGATGAATAGATCAAATACGTCTCTTTCAGGATACATTGAAGCTGCATGAGAGTATCTGTATATGTGACCAACTAAGCTATCAAATACTTCTCTCTCATCCTTTAGTAAAGTTCTTCTAAACATTCTCCAACGTTCAAGCTCGAGCTCAAGTCTCTGCCTATATGTTAACGTAGTTCTACCCATGCTCTATCGAGCAGATTTCAAACATAGTTTATAAGCTGGAGAGGTTACTGAAAATGGTAGGCCTTATCTAAAAATGGGCCACAACTTAAATAGAGACCATGAAAATGGAGATAGATTGGCCATACACGCGTAATCATAGAGCACCTTCACAGAAGAAGACTAGATAATATGAATTTAAGTTTTCTCGGAACCTGTCCCTCTACAGCATTCCTAGTTATCTCTACCTAGAATACATTACACCTTGTACATAAACCTTCAAATTCCTTAGTCAATGGTTTTCCCTCCGCATCTAAGACGATATCTGTTATAAACATATTATCTTACTGAGATTTTCTTCCTTCCCAACTATATATCCATAATAATGACGCGATACATGTATGAGAATGTTAATATTTACGATGTTTTACCCATACAATGATCATAATGATTTTATCTAGCATCCTCTCAGTAAACTTCTCCGAAACTCTTAATTCCTTAATATTCTTCACACTTACTTCTGCAATGCTTGCAGTATTCGCGAAAGGAAAGAGGGAGAAGATAGTCGAAATATACGTTATAGCGGGGTTTTTGGTAACATTCCTCCTATCCATAAACCAGTTTATACTTAACAGCGGACCCGTGAAGATCTATGCATCACAATATCAATTAGTATCTTCCCAGATATTTGTAGACGACCTTTCGATGTATGTGGCATCGATATTCGTGTTCATCGGACTCATGGCATCTGTATTCTCAACGGAGTATATTGAGGAGAGGAAGAGAGAGTACTATCCACTCCTAGTCGCCATGGTTACAGGAATGGTAGGAGTAGTATTCTCAGGGGACTTTGTAACTTTATTCATCTTCTGGGAGATGATGAGCTTAACCGCCTATGTTCTAGTAGCTTTCTTCTACCGTAGATGGGAGGCGGTAGAAGCATCATTCAAGTACTTGATAATGAGTACGGCTGGAACAGCATCAATACTATTCGGAATGTCGCTCCTCTACGGTATGGTGGGAACATTAACCTTTACGAGCTTGTCGGAAGCTCTAAAAATATCGGGACTCCAGAATAATGCCTGGACGTATCTCTCGATAGCATTACTGATAACAGGCTTCGGAGTGAATGCAGCTATGGCCCCCTTCCACAGCTGGCTACCAGATGCCCACCCTGCCGCACCGAGCCCCATAAGTGCAATGCTTTCAGGAGTAGTAATCAAGACAGGTGTATACGCGATGTATAGAGTATTAACGTTGATATTCCCATCAACTCTATATAATTGGCAGATAGGGTTAATACTGTTTTCCATAGTTACAATGATAGTTGGAAATACTCTCGCTATGCTCCAAAACGATATTAAGAGGCTACTAGCTTTCAGCAGTATAGCGCACATAGGATACATAGTCTTCGCGTTAGGGATAGGAACGATAGCAGGTCTCGCTGGAGGGCTACTCCATATACTAAATCATGCATCGATGAAGGCTCTCCTCTTCCTCTCAGCAGGAGCATTAATCCATACAGTTAAGACGAGAGATCTAGATACACTAAGTGGAATAGGTAGAAGAATGCCCATAACTGTTACATGCTTCTCTATAGGAGCATTCTCTCTTGCAGGAATTCCAGGATTGAATAGCTTTGTCAGTGAGTTCCAGATAATAACGGCTGCGATAGATGCTAAACTATACTTGTATGCCGCTATAATGATACTCAACGTACTCCTCGGAGCAGCATACTACTTAAGAGTGGTCCAGATACTGTTCGTCCGCCCTCCTACAGATGTCTCGGAGAAAGCAGTGGAAGCACCACCGATGATGCTTGCGCCGCTCATAATGTTATCCATACTGGCGGTAATGATAGGTGTCTACCCTGCACCATTCATGGATATAGTGAAAAAAATTGCTGAACAACTCTTAACCGCATAAAAGAACCTTAAAGAGTTTTCTTACACGCAGAGGCTCTCACTGAATGACGTTTTTGTGGAAAACTTCTACATGAAGATGATGTATTTGAGTTTCACAGCCTAGGTAAAGAGAAAGCTTAAAGTATAGAAGGCGTCTTCTATATCGAAAACTGTAACTTTCTCTCCTGCAAGACTAGAATATCTATAAGATACTTCTAGTGGGTATCTTGTGGGTAGGGACTTGACACCTAAGAAGAAAGATGAAGAGAAGACGTATAAAGCAGATGCAATTAGGCAGGAAGTATTAGGAAAATTGAAGAAGCTTGGAGAAAAAATCTACCGAGACCTTTCGAGAGGAGAATTCCCTGAACTAAATATTCCGTCGAGGACGACGAAGAATATCGTCTATGACGAGAAGCTTAGACAGTATGTTCTAGCAGGCAAGATGAAGGAGAGAACAACTAAGAATATCCGTCATCTAAGACCATTTGCTCAATTACTATGGATAGCTTCTTTCGGGAAAAAGCTGATCGAAGCAGCTAAAACGTCCACTCTCAGAGATACATACTATGTAGCGATAGGTGAAGGAATAGACTTCGAAGACCAAGATGAAAGTGATGAGATGATAATGGAGTTGGAGAGCATCATAGATAGCCCTAGAGAAGACTTCCATATCTTCCCTGAAGAAAGAGCATCAATATATGGCGACTTGGTAATAGAATACACTGTTCCAGGATTCAGAGGTAAAAGAGTAGACCTATCATCACATCCAGATGGCTTCGCTATTGGTCCAGCTCTAACGACAGCTGAATTCGTGAAATGCGGTGCAGAAGTATTATTCGTAATAGAGAAAGGCGCAGTCTTCAGTAGATTCGTCGAAGAAGAAGCAGACAAGAAATACAGAGCACTGCTCCTACACACTGCGGGTCAGTCACCACGTAATGCTAGAAAACTTATTAGAAGACTTCATGAAGAATTGAATCTCCCAGTCTACGTCTTTACAGACGCAGACCCTTACGGGGTACATATAGCTTCAGTACTAATACATGGCTCAGCATTAAGCGCTCATATAAAAGGAATAAATGTTCCAGACGCAGTCTGGGCAGGCGTATGGGCTTCAGACATAACTAGATACAAGCTCCCATCGATGAGATTGAACGAGCAAGATGTGAAGAGGCTTCAAGAACTAGAGCAGGATCCTAGATACCAGAATGATCCATGGAGGAGGGAGATAAAAGAATTCTGGAAAATAAAGAGGAAGGCGGAACTCGAAGCGTTCAGTAGATATGGGTTAGACTTCATTGTTAAGGAATTTCTACCTGAGAGGTTAGCGGAGCTACAGAAACGTTGAAGCTCTTGGAGAACTGGCCAGCGATACTGATCGAGAAACCTGAACCAGCCATCGTAGTCTCTGATATTCATTTTGGATTTGAAGCAGAATTTAGAGAAAGAGGGATAAGAATTCCATCCCAAACATGGAGAATAACGGAACTGCTAATAAAACTGATCGAAGAACAAGAACCTAGGAAAATCATAATTCTGGGAGACTTAAAACATAAGATCCCGTATTCTTCAACTATCGAATGGGAGGAGATGCCTAAAGCAATAGAGATGATCAAGCAAACCGGCGTCAAGATAATGCTTGTTCCGGGGAATCATGACGGAAACATAAAAAAAGTGTTGGGGAACGCTATCAAGTATGCATCCAGTAGTGGTCTACTTATTGAAGGTGAGAAGAAGTTCTTCCTGTATCATGGACATAGATGGCCCAACATCGACATATTAGAGAGTGATGTAATCTTGATGGGTCATCTTCACCCAATGATTAATCTTAGAACAGACGTGGGAAGCATAATCAAGAAACCTGTATGGATGTTGATGGAAGGAGATAAAGAAAATATTGCTAAAGTCTTCAGAGAGAAATATGGTGCAAGATTGAAGGTGCGAGGGAGAATAAAATTAATAATTTTACCAGCTTTCAACCCCCTCCTCACGGGAATATCTATAAACAATATAAGACCAGAAGATAGACTGTGGCCTCTAATCAAGACAAACAGTTTCTCAATATCTCTAGCTGAGATAATCTTACTTGATGGTAGGTCCCTAGGTAGACTAGAACATGTAGAGAAGCTGAAAGATGAGATACTATGACTACGGAAGAATTAGATTATAAAGCTCTAGAAGCTATTAGAGAGAAAAGAGTTAAGCTGTACATCTTTAAACCAAGCGGTAGGAGACTTTGGATAGTAGTTGGAAGGCATGGACGCTACCTGGTCTTGCCGAAAGCAGAGTATTGTACATGTAATGACTTCTTCTTCAGAGTAATAAGTGGGGAGAAACCATCATGCTATCATCTCCTCGCCGTCAAAAAATCAATTCAAGAAGAAAAATACAGTATCATAGAAAAAGAAGATACCTCATACATGAGGATACTTGAAGATTTACTTGACAAAAGAGGAGAGGAGGCCTAGAAGGCATATTTATGAAATACGACCGGAGTTGATAAGAAGTCATGGATAGACCATTATAAAGAGAAAGTTTTTATAAAACCAATAGTATAATAATGATGGCAAAAGACCACGGCGCGACGGCGGTACCACCCAAGAAATGGGAGAGGCCCTCCCAGAAATGAATGGGTGGTCTCCTCCCGTGGCCACAGAATGGAGACCTGAGAAAGAAGTAGAACTCAGGTCCGACACAGGGCCTCCACAAAACTCTTCTCGAGAAGCCAACTCTCCAGGCATAGACTCCGGTTGATCCTGCCGGACCCCACTGCTATCGGGGTGAGGCTAAGCCATGCAAGTCGAAGGTCCCCGGCTCCGGGGGCCTGGCAGAAGGCTCAGTAACACGTAGCTAACCTACCCTAGGGAGGTGGATACCCCCTGGGAAAGGCACGCGACCAAACAACTAATCAAAACAGTATATGAGTCTCATATTCTCACGAGGATTTAAGAAGATTAACTGGATTGGTCTAGCGTGCCCCCAAAACTGGGGTTAAACCACCATAGGAGGCGGGCTCTGGAAAGACCTGCCTCTGAAAGTAGTGTATAGGGATGCCTATACACTAGCCCTAGGATGGGGCTGCGGCCCATCATGGTTGTTGGTGGGGTAACGGCCCACCAAGCCTATAACGGGTACGGGCCCTGAGAGGGGGAGCCCGGAGATGGACTCTGAGACAAGAGTCCAGGTCCTACGGGGCGCAGCAGGCGCGAAAACTCCCCAATGCCCGAAAGGGTGAGGGGGTCACCTCGAGTGCCACCCTCGTGGTGGCTTTTGCGGGGTCTAAAAAGCCCCGCGAATAAGGGGAGGGCAAGACGGGTGTCAGCCGCCGCGGTAATACCCGCTCCCCGAGTGGTGGGGACTATTACTGGGCTTAAAGCACCCGTAGCCGGCCAGATGTGTCTCTCGTCAAATCCACGGGCCTAACCTGTGGGCTGCGGGAGATACTATCTGGCTTGGGGGTGGGAGAGGGCGGCGGTATTCCCGGGGTAGGGGTAAAATCCACTGATCCCGGGAGGACCACCGGTGGCGAAGGCGGCCGCCCAGAACACGCCCGACGGTGAGGGGTGAAAGCTGGGGGAGCAAACGGGATTAGATACCCCGGTAGTCCCAGCTGTAAACGATGCGGGCTAGGTGTCGGGTGGGCTACGGGCTCACCCGGTGCCGAAGGGAAACCATTAAGCCCGCCGCCTGGGGAGTACGGCCGCAAGGCTGAAACTTAAAGGAATTGGCGGGGGAGCACCACAAGGGGTGGACGTTGCGGCTTAATTGGAGTCAACGCCGGAAATCTTACCGGGGGCGACGGCAGGATGATGGACAGGTTGAAGGCCTTTCCGGACGAGCCGAGAGGAGGTGCATGGCCGTCGCCGGTGCGTGCCGTGAGGTGTCCTGTTAATTCAGGCAACGGACGAGACCCGCGCCCCTAGTTGCTATCGGGCCGAAAGGCGCCGGGCACTCTAGGGGGACTGCCCCCGAAAGGGGGAGGAAGGAGCGGGCTACGGCAGGTCAGTATGCCCCGAATCCCCCGGGCCGCACGCGACGTTCAATGGCGGGGACAGAGGGTTGCCACCCCGAAAGGGGGAGCTAATCCCTAAACCCCGCCGTGGTTGGGATCGAGGGTTGCAACTCGCCCTCGTGAACGCGGAATCCCTAGTAACCGCGTGTTAAAACCGCGCGGTGAATACGTCCCCGCTCCTTGCACACACTGCCCGTCGCTCCACCCGAGTTGGGTCTGGGCGAGGCTTAGTCGTGTTGGCTAGGTCGAGCCTGGACCTGGCAAGGGGGGAGAAGTCGTAACAAGGTGGCCGTACGGGAACGTGCGGCCGGATCACCTCCTACCGCCAATTCTTGCCTGGAGCTTCTCCAGAAGAGTGTGATAGAGGCCCTGTGTTATCTCCGGTTCGAGAGAATTCTTTACTTGGGATGTGTTACTTACCCTTCTGCAGAGATTATTACTGTTCTCAGCCTGCCATACATTATTTCTCTAGTTGAGACTATTCTATAGTTGTTTTCTCTCAGAATGCTGGTAAGCGTCTTAGGTTTAGAGACGATGACTGTAAGCCTCGAGTTTGGAGAAGCTCTCCTAATATTCTCGATAAATCTACTATAGAATTCTACTATGTTTCCTATATTCATTCTTACCCCGTATGGTGGGTTCGTGATTACGTGGCTCGGCTCCCAATTAAGCCACTCGCTAATCTTTAGGCAATCTCTAACCTCTATCCTCACAGTATCAGATACACCTGCGGCTTCAACGTTCCTCTTAGCATACTCGGCACTCTTGGGTGAGACATCACTCCCAACGATCTCTGCTAAAGCATCTCTGTCAATGCTTTCTTCAATTTTCTTTCTTAGTTCTTGAATAAACAATGAGTCGACGAACTTTAACTTCTCAATGTCCAGCTCTCTCCTCATAAATCCCGGAGGAATATTCTTCAACTTTATAGCCGCTTCTATAGGTATCGTTCCACCACCACACATAGGATCTAGCAAGCTTTGATTCTTTCCCCACCCAGATATCTTGATCATTGCGGAGGCGATAGTAGACTGCAACCCAGCTCTATGAGAATATGCCTTGTAGTATCTCTTATGCAGGGATTCTCCAGTAGTGTTTAGGCCTAGAAACATCTTCGAATCTCTAAGTAGACAATAAAATTCGAGGTCTGGGTTATCGAGGTCGACTCTTAACTTTATCTTTGTAGATTCTGCAAAGCTTTCGATAATCGCTCGACCTATGGATGCTGCAGCATTAATACTAGTGAATGGGAGCTTCTTGTCATGCCTCTCAGCTTTAACGGCGAATGTTTGATTCGGCTCAATGAGCCATGAATAGTCTAATCTTCTTGCAACATTATACAAGTCTTCTAAGGTTTGTATCTCTTCCCTCTCTAAAAGTAGGTAAACCTTATTGACCATTGTAGATGAATAATTGATCTTGGCGGCATGTTCAATGGTTCCCTCAAAGAAGACTTTACCGACATCTGGTTGGGTAGGAAGACCGGTTAGTTCTTCGATCTCTCTTGCAGCGAGGTCTTCCAGCCCACTAATGGTCGTAGCGAACCACTCAAAATATTCCATACTGCTCCACCGATTAATCTTCAATAGATGTTAAAGAAAATTCACACTATTCTCCATTTTTATCTAGAGTGGTGGACCTGTCATTTTTCATAAAATGCCTTTCTAATAGTTCCAAGTCTAACGTCAGTAAATTCTGATAGATTATTGATGAACTCCAATGTTTTCCTTAGGGTGGGCTCGGGTAGTTTGAATCCATAATTATCGTATCCTACGTAGACTAGAGATGGAGATATCTCTTTGACTATTTCAGTAAACTCTTCTATGTCGAATTCGAGTATGGGCTCTATCACTAATGCTTTGTATACGTGATTTAGCTTATTCATCACTTCAATCCTTTCTCCCTGCGGTGGAGCGTTAGATAAGTTTGGATAGTCTCTATTGCTCTCAATCGTGGCCCCTGCTACAACGTTGTCTGGGAGGCTTATGCTAAGATACCTCTTAGGATTCTTAGTTAGTAGCAGGAAATGTGTATGAGGTAACATTTTAATCTTAGATAATACTTTGTCTATCCATTCATCTGGAACCCAATCCCCTAACAAGTCTCCCATATCCGAAACAAAAATAAAAGAATTCTTTGAGAATTTTTTTCTAAGCCTGTCTTGGATGAAGGCTGGCTGGAATCCCTTCTCAGCGTATGGCTCGACCTCCATTTTAGAGAGACGCTCAGCATATCTTCTGGCCCAGCAATATATGCATCCATGCATGCATCCCGTAACTGGATTCCACGTACCAGTTATCTCCGGAAGCTTCCTACGAACATCTTGGAGTCTTACTTCACGATTCTCCATGTTATCTTCTTAATCTCCTAAGGATTGTTACGTCTAGCGCACCGTATGTCCTATAAATCTGTACAGCGAGAAGGATCGCTACAGAGATTATTGCTCCTCCTACTCCTAGTGAGAGTATTACGAAGCTATGAGAGTAGGGGTCTATACCTGTGGGCGTCAATGCAAATGCGATGAAGTTTAGATGGGCGGCGTTCACCATTAGTTCTATAGCTATTATCTGTTTGACGATGCTCTTCTTCGTTGCGAGACAGTATACTCCGATTGTGAATATTAGTCCTGCAACTATCGGATAGTAGTATAGTGGTAGAGCCAACTCATTCACCTCTCCTCAGTAATGCAACTATAGAGAAAGCTAGCGCTACTGCAACCAAGATCAGTGCCATGAAGGCCATGTAGAAGTTTTCCCAGATATATTGGCTTATAGCTCTGCCAATCGTATTAAAGTCTAAGGGTTTTATTTCTTCAACAGTTTTCCTCCATCCTGAATGTATCGGCGGATTACTGGCTAGAGTAAGGAAGAGCAGTGTTGCAAAGATTATTGCTGTAATCGAGCCGAAGACCTGATACCCTCTCATTACTCTTCCCTCCTGTTAGTCATCATTATAACTATCATGAGTAGAGCGATTGCTCCACCTGCATAGACCAGTAGAAGCATTAAGCCTACGTGGAGAGCGTAGAGTAGAATGAAGATGAAGCTTAGAGAGATTATGAAGCCGAGTAAGCCGAATACTGCTCTAATCAAGTTCTCGGATTCTACCGCTATTATCGAGAAGACTATGAGAGAGATGAATAGAGATACTTCTAGAACTTCTATATTCATTCTGGATTTACTATCTTCTCCCTCCATAAATATGTTGTCTCATCATGGTTTAGGCTAATCAATTCTATCCAGCGTATACTTCGACTATATCGAGGTCTCGTAATACATGGTCTGGACCAACCTGCTGTCCTTGAATCTTGACAGACCTACCCCATACTCTTGCATACCTTATGTTCCTAGCGAGATCTTTATGGATTCTTTCAGCAAGCTCTCGGACTGTTGCATTCTCTCTCATTACGATCGGCTTCCTAGAAACTACACCATCTTTCTGAGTGTAAACCCTTATTAATCCGAGGGTCCTGAAGATCCTTTCTTTTAGCTTTTCTAGGTTTTCTTTCTTTTCAGCCGAGATGAAGGTATACGGTATCTGGAGGTCTTCCATGATATTTTTAAGCTTATTGAGTTCTGAAGGTTCCGCCGCATCTATCTTATTTAATACTATTAATGTCTTCTTGTATACCGTTTCTCTTATAATTGCTTCCTCAAGGTCTTCTATGGATGCTTCTCCATATATCTTTACTACAGCATTTCTAATACCGACGTTCCTTAATAATTCTTCTACTTCTCGGTAAGTTCCATGAAAGTTTCCGAAAGCAACTATTCTAATCCCTCCGCTATCTTTTTTCTCTAATAATATGTCTCCTTTCTTCGGTTTAATCGAGATTCCCGCCTCATCAAGTAGCTGGAGGATCCTCTCCAGTTGTGTTACTGGATTGTTTAAGCAATCAAGAAGTATTATCACCCCATCTGAATTCTTAACAAGGCCGAGAGATTTGCTTGTATACTGTGTTTCCTCTAGTTCATCAGTCAAGATTGCAGGGAGTTCTACTAACTGTATCTCCACATCGTCGTAATACATCATCCCGGGCGTAGGCTTATCTGTCGAGAAGGGGTATGGGGCAACTACAGGCCTAGCATTGGTTAAAGCTCTTAGTAGACTTGATTTACCAGAGTTTGTTGAACCAATTATTACGACCTGGGAATCCCCCTCCTTAGATATTGTGAAGAAATCCCTACGACCAGTTTTCGTTACAGCTTTTCTCTCAGCTTCTTTCTTAAGCTCGGCTATTCTCCTCTTCAATTGTCCCCTCAGTTTCTCAGTACCCTTATGGTCTGGGATCAAGCTCAAAGCTTCTTCTAATGCTTTTATCTTTTCAGGGATCGACCTAGCTAGCTGATACCTTGCAAGTGCTTTCTGTGCTTCTACTGGGAGATTCGTAGGCATCGAAAACTCACCAAGCCTAATTAGAAGATGATAACGGTTAGTTTAAAGGTTAAATTTTTCCGGAAGCTTTCAAACCTAAGAATCACATGAAGATTCATCTTCACAAGTGCGATCAAGAAGCTGTTCTATTCTTGGAAAATCTTTTTATCTTTGGACATTTAACCTTCTATGATAATCTATGGATTTCGAGAATTTGAGTGAGAGGAAGGATTTAGTTAAGATTCTCTTCTGTTGTGGTTTGATTGAGGAAAAGATTTCCCAGGCGTATGAGTCTATTGCTTCTAGAATTGATGATGAAGTAGTCAGAGTCTTACTAGAGTACATAGCTGAAGATTCACTTAAACATTCAAAGATTCTTCAAGGAGTCTCTAAGTATCTAGGAGTTGATGAGGTCGACATAGAGGAGTGCGGGGAACTTCTAGGAATAACTGCAATCCGTATAATCGAAGATTCTAAGAAGTCCATGATGGGGATAGAGAAGATTTCTTTAAAAGAGCTTGCTTCAGAATTCGATGATCTAGTCAATCTCGAGAAATACTTCGGAGAAGAATACTTTAACTTGATCCAGATCAAGCTACTGGGCACTCTCATAGAACATGAAGGGATCGAGATAGGCTTTCTAAAGGATATACTTGAATATATTGTTGAGGATGAAAGGAGACATGAAAAAATTCTTAATGCTATCAAGACATATGCCCTGCAAGGATAGTGCACAATCTTCGGTCTACCCGTGATCATGAATGAAATTTAGTCTCCATAGAGAGGAATAGTAGGAAGGAGGTAGGCAATCAAGTAACTTGAATTGATGAGGTTAAGGAGACATACGATAATACGAGTTTAGAATATTTTGGAATCTTAAATAGTAGGAGGCATTCTTGATTAGAGGCGGAATGGAGCCAGGTAGAGGAGAGTCAATAATAGAACCATGTTTAGAGTATGAGAAGAAGTGGGCTGAAAAGTGGAGTGAAGCTAGAATATTTGAAGCAGACCCAGACCCATCGAAACCGAAGTTTTTCGTATGTGTTCCATACTCATATCAGAACGGCCCATTACATATTGGTCATGGATTCACCTTCACGAGAGGCGACGCATACGCACGATTCAAGAGAATGCAGGGATACAATGTTTTATTCCCATGGGCTTGGCATTGGACTGGCGAAGCAGTTGCAGGAACAAGTGAGAGGCTAAAGCAAGGAGACCAACTCATTAGAAAAGTTCTAATAGAGATTGATGCTGTTCCTCCTGAAATAGTTGAAAAGTTCACAGACCCCGAATACATCAGCAGATATTACACTGATGAGAATAGAAAAGTTGTAAAAGCAATCGGGTTCTCAGTAGATTTTAGAAGGGAATTCTACACCACAGACCTCCACCCATACTATGGTAGATTTATCACTTGGCAATACCTTACCTTGAAGAAGAAAGGATACGTTATAAAAGGTAAGCATCCAGTGGTATGGTGTCCGCATTGTAGTAGCGCTACTGGAGACCATGATAGATTAGTTGGGGAGGGGGTCTCCCCTGAAGAATATACCTTGGTATACTTCAAGGTAGGTGACCTGTATCTAGCCGCTGCAACTCTTAGACCAGAAACGATCTTCGGAGTAACGAACGTATGGATAAACCCGAAAAGTCAATACGTTATCATGGAGGTCGATGGAAAGAGGCTCTTAGTATCTACAAAGGCTGCAGACAAGCTTTCTCAACAAAAGAAGAATAGTAGGATTTTGTCAGAGGTCGACCCTACAAAATTTATCGGTAAAATGGTGGAGACCCCGCTTACAGGGGTGCTCGTACCGATTCTTCCAGCAGACTTTGTCGACCCCAACTTTGGTACGGGAGTAGTATACAGTGTACCTGGACATGCACCCTACGATTATGCAGGTCTAATCGCCCTAAAGAAGAGATTGAGGGAGAGAGATGAGTACGGTATACGTGAGATCGTTGAAGAGATTAAGCCTATCTCGATTATCCATGTGACAGATTATGGAGATTATCCGGCTGTAGAGATAGTCGGAAAGATGAAGATAATCGATGACACAGACCCAAGGCTTGAAGAAGCTACTAGAGAAATTTACTCGAAGGAATTCCATAATGGAGTATTGAAAAACAATTGTGGAGAATTCTCGAACCAGAAAGTAAGCGAGGCTAGAGAGAATGTGAGAAAAGCGCTTATAAGCAAAGGCTTGGGAGATGTTATGTGGGAGCTCCCGGAGAGGGTTGTATGTAGATGTGGAACTGAATGCCTAGTCAAGATAGTTGAAGACCAATGGTTTCTAAAATACTCTGATGTAGAGTGGAAGAATAAAGTGAAGAATCATATCGCTACAATGAAAATACATCCTGAAGAAGCTAGACAATGGTTCTTGAATGTTGTAGACTGGCTTAAAGACTGGGCATGCACAAGGAAGACAGGTTTAGGCACGAAGCTGCCATGGAACTCGGAATGGATAGTTGAGACACTTAGTGACTCAACGATTTATCCTGCACTCTACACTATAAGCAAGTATCTGAATAGGGAGGATGTCAAGCCTGACCATCTTACCCCCGAAGTATTAGATTACATCTACTTAGGGATAGGAGACCCTGTGAAGATTTCCTCTAAGAATAAGATAGATGCAAAATTGTTGAAGATGATGAGAGAAGAATTTCTATACTGGTATCCAGTAGACATGAGAATTTCGGCGAAAGAGCTTGTCCCGAACCACCTAACATTCTACATATTCCATCACGTTGCAATATTTGATGAAAAACTTTGGCCTAGGGGGATCTCTGTCAATGGTCTAATAACGATAGAAGGCGAGAAGATGAGTAAGAGTAAGGGGAAATTTATACCTCTTAAGACCTCGATATCGAAGTATGGAGCAGATACCACCCGGTGTACTCTTCTGCTAGCTGCAGAAGACATGGATGACCCAGACTGGAGAGAGAAAAACGCACAGGAAGTTAAGTTGATGATCGAGCAGTTCCTCAAAATAGTTAAAGAAGTTTCTGAAGCCTCTCTAGTGGAGGAGACCTCAGTCGATAAATGGTTAATGTCTAGGCTACAGAGAAAGATTAAGAATATCACTGCTTACATGGAGTCTCTTAAGACTAGGAAAGCATGCCATGAAGCATTATATGGAATGTACTCGGATTGGAGATGGTATCTTAGAAGGACAAACAATGTGATAAGCAGGAATGCTAGAATCTTTATAGAAAATTGGGTTAAGCTTCTAGCGCCCTTCATACCGTTTACATGCGAAGAAGCTTGGAGAATACTTGGGAAAGACAGTTTCGTATCGATAGAGTCGTGGCCCGTTGTGTTAGGGGAGTTA
The DNA here is from genome assembly GCA_023268155.1 of Candidatus Geocrenenecus huangii. Classification (GTDB taxonomy): domain Archaea; phylum Thermoproteota; class Nitrososphaeria_A; order Caldarchaeales; family Wolframiiraptoraceae; genus Geocrenenecus; species Geocrenenecus huangii. The sequence continues at coordinate 246,589 of JALNKM010000001.1, read as the reverse complement.
ATAAACCCTGAAGCAGAACTTTCGGAAGAACTCATTACCAAGCTTATGGATGATATTAGAAGCATAATAGAAGTCTTAGAGAAGAAGCCCACTAAGGTATTCATCTATGTGGCCTCGCAAGATAAGCTCGAGCTCTTGGAGGAAACTCTGAACATAATCAGGGAAGGTGGACAGAAAAGCATGGGTATGCTCATACCGAAGATAATCAAGAAACTGCCAGCCAAGGAAAAACAGGCTCCCACGATAGCTAGAGTACTTTTAGATACTATCTCATCTCTGATCTCTAACTATAAGCATAGAACCATAATGAACGTTGCGAAGATGGAAGAAGAAGTCTATAGAGATGCGGCCACCTTCCTTTCCAGAGAGCTATCAACCAATATCACGATCTACCGGGAGGGGTCGATCGAGATATACGACCCATTAAAGAAGGCTGATATGGCTCTACCATTCCGACCAGGCATCTATGTCGAGTAGAATGCACAGTCGTTTAGAAATACTAAGAGAAGCCGCAGTAGATATCAGATACCTTCTAGAGAGAGGATACCGTAAAGAGTCCGTATTGAGATTTGTTGGAGATAAATATCAGCTCGATAAGGATGAACGTCTAATCTTGTACCGATCTATCCATTCAAGAAGTGAAGTAGAATGTATTAGGAAGAAGATGCTCGAGCCGTCAAGGATCGCTAATGAAGAAGCCTGGGTTGATGGATTCAACGTTTTGAATACTGTTGAAGCAGCCTTAAAGATGGATCTCCTAGTAATCTGTGATGATGGAGTAGTCAGAGACTTCTCTCAAGTATATGGAAAATATAGACTCAGCCCACTGACATCATATTCTCTCAAACTCGTATTAGAAGAGTTGAAGATTCTGAACGCATCGTATGTTAGAGTATTGTATGATTCTCAGATAAGTAGGAGTGGGGAGGCAGCTGAGATGACTAGGGAGATTATATTTAGCCTCGGCTTAAGAGGAGATGCTGAAACAGTTAAGACTGTGGACTCACTACTCTCCAAGACAGATGCCATAGTATGCACTAGTGACTCAATAATACTTTCAGCATGCAAGCGCTTCTTCGACCTAGCAGGCTACATAATAACCAATAAATTGAAAAATGTAAAATTATGTGCTCTGTAGACTATGGCCAAAAATTATAGTGCAGGATCAAAGAGGTAACGTATTCACAAATTAAGTCTACCTTTAAAGTAATAGATATTAAGTTGCTATACGCAGTGTAGAGACGGGCGATTAGTGGCTCGAGGCAAGAGGTATAGAAGTCTTCAATTCTCCTTCTCTCAAAAACCCAGTCATCGACTCCCCTCCATGGAGAGGTTAACAAAATGGTGAAGTATGTCTTCGTAACGGGCGGGGTCCTAAGCGGGATCGGAAAAGGTGTTGTAACTGCCTCCATAGGAAAGATATTCCAGTTCAGAGGATTGACCGTCGATGCAATGAAGATAGATCCATACCTTAACGTTGATCCAGGAACGCTGAATCCCATCGAGCATGGAGAAGTCTTTGTATGCGAAGAAGTTTGGAGGTTCCAGCCAGTTCCGGGTCAGACATTTATTATCGCTGAAGTAGACCAGGACTTCGGAACGTATGAGAGATTTCTAGACGTAGATATGCATCCCCAGAACAATATTACATCTGGTCAGATATATCTATCGGTGGTCTTGAAGGAGAGGTTCGGAGAATATCTCGGGAAAACGGTTCAAGTCATACCGCATGTGACGAGCGAGATTAAGAAGAGGATTATTGAAGCTTCACATAGAAGAAACCCAGACGTATTCGTCGTCGAGGTGGGGGGAACAGTAGGCGATATCGAGACAATGCCGTATCTCGAAGCTATAAGGCAGTTAAGATTAGAGCTTGGAAGAAGCTGGACAGTCCTGGTTCATGTAACCCTAATACCATACCTTGGAACAGTTGGACAGCATAAAACCAAGCCTACCCAGCACAGCGTAAAGAATCTGCAAAGCATGGGTCTGCAACCAGACATAATCATCGGCAGAAGCAATAAACCCCTACCCGAGGATGTTAAAGAAAAGATAAGCCTATTCTGTAACGTTCCAAGTAGGGCCGTTATCTCAGACCCAGACCTCGAAACAATCTACGACCTCCCACTAATATTTGAGGAACAGGGATTGGGAGAGCTATTGTGTCAACTCCTTGAAATCAAGGCAAATTCTATAAATGAGAAGATAGAAGAATGGAGAACTCTTGTTGAACGATTCAAGAATCATAGAGAGCTCGTAAATATAGCGATGATTGGGAAATACTGTAAGATAATAGATAGTTACATAAGTATAAATGAGGCGCTTAGACATGCCGGAGCATATCTTGGCACTAAGATTAGGTTAAGCTTTATAGAATCTGAAGAATTCGAAGAAGACCCTATGAGGCTCTCCGTGCTAGACAATTATGATGGAATACTCCTCACACCGGGATTCGGAGTTAGAGGAGTAGAAGGAATGATAATGTCCGCACAATACGCTATGAGAAAGAAGATCCCACTCCTAGGGATATGCTTCGGCGCACAATTACTATTCATCGCTTTTATTAGAGAATTCATCGGATTAAGAGATGCTAATAGTAGTGAAGTGAAGCCAGATGCGGCTCACCTGGTAGTAGACTTAATGGAAGAACAAAAAAATATTCAGGCGATCGGTGGCACGATGAAGCTTTCATCTAAGAGAATGAGGGTTATCAGAGGCACTAAACTCTACAAAGCATACGGATCAACCGAGATAGTTGAAAGATTCAGGCATAGATACCAGATAGTTCCAGCTTATGCGAAAATGGCTGAAGCGAAAGGTCTCATAATCTCAGCATACGGTGAAGAAGATAACTCGATATGCGGGATAGAATTAGAAGATTCATGGATAGTAGGAGTCCAATTCCATCCAGAATTTAAGAGTAGACCGAACAAGCCATCCCCAGTCTATCTAGAATACATAAGAAACATCTTAGGAAACAAGAAGAAGAAAGCAGAGAACAGGATATAATGCATATCAGAGAGATTAACTATTCTCGGATGGGCCCGTGGCCTAGAATGGATATGGCGCCGGCCTCCGGAACGACATCTTGAAGAAAGCCGGAGAACGGGGGTTCAAGTCCCCCCGGGCCCGTATATCTGAAACTTGAGATCACCCTTCAGGGCTGGATAGATAAGATCCTGTTGTGACATGAAAAGAAAGTATAGGTATTTCGTTCAAAAACGATGATTTTTGAGATAGTGTAGCGACCTCGTTTATGAGGAGTTTAGGTTCAGGACTAAAAGTTATATCTTGGTCTAACAAAGAATGAATTGGGTAAGAGTTTATGTCCTGGGAGAGATGGTGGAGGAGAAGGTCGCCTTTTGGTAGGATCTTCGAGGAAATGGAAGAAATGATGAGGGAACTAGATGAGATGTTTTCTAAATCCTTTGAAGAATTTGAGAGAGGACTTCCAAGAGATCTTATACGTGAGAAGAAGTTAAAAGATGGAAGTACTGTTCGAGAGTATGGTCCAATAATCTATGGATACTCGATAAAGATAGGTCCGGATGGTAAGCCAGAAATAAGAGAGTTCGGAAACATTAAACCTACAAGGCATAAACCCGAAATAGTTGAATTGACGGAAGCGAGGGAACCTTTAGTAGACGTGTTCGAGGAAAATGATGTAGTGAAAGTAGTCGCGGAAGTTCCAGGAGTAGAAAAGGAAGACATAAACCTAAATGCTACTGAAGATATGTTGACGATCTCTGTAAAGACATCTCAAAGGAAGTACTACAAAGAAGTAGAACTGCCGGCCCATGTCGATCCGAATAGTGCCAAAGCATCGTATAAGAACGGCGTACTAGAAGTAACACTGAAGAAGAAGGAAGGAGCAAAAGAAGAAAAAGGAGTAAAAATCAAAGTAGATTAGATCTCAACTTCTCCATTAGTGTTAGTCGAGAAGGATCTCTCGACTTATTATTAGATCTGCAAGTTCATAGGTAGAACTTGGGACTAAAGTTTAAAGAAACCTGTTCAGTAATCTTAGTGTGATGAATGAAGTATATCTAAAGGTTGCTGAAGCTGCGGGTAGAGATGTTGGAAGGGGTATTGCTAGAATAGACCCTGATGTAGCATCTAAGCTTGGAATCCATAGTGGGGATGTGGTAGAGATAACTGGTAAGAGAAGTACTTACGCGATATACTGGCCTGCTTACCCTCAGGATAGGGGAAGAGATATTATTAGGCTGGATTCTCAAACAAGATTTAACGCTGGAGTAGGAATCGATGATAGGGTCAAGATCAGGAAAGCTGAAGCTAAACCTGCTAAATCGATCATGTTAAGCCCTGATGAACCATTATTCTTAATGGGGGTCGAACATTATCTTACAAAAGAATTATTCAACAGGGTTGTAGCACAAGGAGACACGATATTCCTGAACATACTTGGTAGAAAGATAGGATTAAGGATTGTGACGACAAGTCCAGCTGGACCCGTAATCGTTGGAGAAGAAACATCTATAGAGGTAACTGAAGAGCCTGTGAAGATAGCTCCCCCATCAATACCGAGAGTAACATACGAAGATATCGGAGACTTGAAAGAAGCGATCCAGAAGATTAGAGAGATGGTTGAACTACCGTTGAAGTATCCTGAATTGTTTGAGAGGCTAGGTATAGAAGCACCTAAAGGTGTTCTACTGTATGGTCCGCCTGGAACAGGCAAAACGCTGTTAGCAAAAGCCGTGGCAAACGAGGTTAACGCAAACTTCTACGCGATAAACGGTCCAGAGATTATGAGTAAATTCTATGGTGAAAGTGAAGAAAGACTTAGAGAGATATTTAGGCAAGCACAAGAGAATGCTCCAAGCATAATCTTCATAGATGAAATTGATGCGATAGCTCCGAGAAGAGAAGAAGTAACAGGAGAAGTAGAAAAGAGAGTTGTGGCCCAACTGCTAACACTTATGGATGGATTGCAGGCTCGTGGAAAGGTGGTGGTGATAGGGGCTACGAATAGACCTAACGCTGTGGATCCAGCTCTCAGGAGACCGGGAAGATTCGATAGAGAGATAGAAATAGGTATACCGAATACCGAGGCTAGATACGAGATCCTCCAAGTTCACGTGAGAGGAGTGCCCTTAGCAGATGATGTAGACTTGAAGAAGATAGCAGAAATAACTCATGGGTTTGTTGGAGCAGACCTCGCAGCGCTAGTCAAGGAAGCCGCTATGAGGGCTTTGAGAAGAATACTTCCGAAGATTGATCTATCCTCAAGTAGGATACCTGCTGAAGTTTTAAATGAATTGAAAGTTACGATGAGAGACTTCATAGATGCTTTAGGAGATATTCAGCCGAGCGTTATGAGGGAGGTCGCCGTAGAGGTTCCGGAAGTAAGATGGGAAGATGTCGGAGACCTTGAAGAAGTAAAACAAGAATTGAAGGAAGCAGTCATATGGCCTCTTAAATACAAAGATATACTTAGACACGTGGATGCTAAACCTCCTAAAGGTATCCTTCTCTACGGTCCACCAGGAACGGGGAAGACCCTCCTCGCTAAAGCTGTGGCCACAGAATCTGAAGCAAACTTCATAAGTATTAAGGGTCCGGAGATACTAAGTAAATGGGTTGGAGAATCGGAGAAAGCCGTAAGAGAAATATTTAGGAAAGCTAAGCAAGCTGCCCCATGCGTTGTTTTCTTCGACGAATTTGATGCTATAGCTCCAACACGTGGAAGCGGGCTAGGAGATGCGAGAGTAACCGAGAGGATTATCAGTCAACTCTTAACAGAGATGGATGGATTAGAAGAACTTAGAGATGTAGTGGTGATAGCTGCTACGAACCGTCCAGATATTATAGACCCCGCCCTCCTAAGACCCGGGAGATTCGACAAGCTAATCTACGTACCTCCTCCAGACAAGAATGCTAGGAAAGAAATCTTCAAGATACATTTAAGGAATACGCCTCTAGATGGGGATGTGGACTTGGATTATCTGGCAGAGAAAACTGAAGGATACACGGGTGCAGATATTGCTGGAGTATGTAGTACGGCTAAGATGCTTGCAGTTAGAGAACACTTGGAGAAATATAAGGATCATGATGAGGCAAAGAAGCATGTAAATGAATTGAAGGTCGGCTTGAGACATCTTCAAGATGCTTTAAACAAGGTTAAGCCGCTCTCCAAGAAAGAAATGGAGGCCTACCGGGAAGCCATTGAGAGATTTAGGATGCTGGGTTAAGCTACATTTCTTCAACGGGTTGGACGCCGATTAATCTTAGCACGTTGCCTAGCACTATCTTGAATGCAAGGACCTCTGCGACCCTGAATTTTCTAAGCTCAACATCATCTACGTGGAGGACAGGTACCTTCTCATAGAATCTACTAAAATCTGATGCGAGCATATAGGCATAGTTTGACAGGGTTTTGATAAGGAGACTTTCACCTACGTCTTCTACTACTTCTGGGAAGTAGGCGATCCTCCTCAATAATTGTTTTTCCTCTTCTACTAGCTCTACCGGGGCCTTGGTGGAATATTCTCGAGTTGTTTTCTCAAGTATTCTGCACGCTCTTGCATAAGAGTATTGTAGGTATGGTCCAGTATCCCCTTCCAGTTTCAGCATTTCGTCTGCGTCCAAGATTATCATTTTATCTGTGTCCGGCTTTATGAGAGAGTATCTTAAGGCTCCTACAGCAATCTTTTCTGATACCTCTTCAACCTTCTCTTCAGACCATCCTGGGTGTTTCTCCCGAACTTCCAGTTTAATCTTTTCTTTCAACATGTCTAGTAGTGTATCAGTTTTAACATATAGGCCTCTTCTACCACTCATATGCACGAATTCTTGACCCGGCTCTGGCTCATATCCTATCTTGACGGCGTCCTTAATACTTAGAGCGACCACCTCATACCCAAAGTGGATGTACTTGTCAGACTTCAATCCCATCAACTCTAAAGCATATCTAACGACTTCTTGAGGTCTCTTCTGACGTATGTCTATCACGTTTATGACTTTCTCAGCTTCTCCTAGAGGTTTCTCAATATCTCCCTTAACATCTGTTATCAGGATCTCTCCACTCCACGGGTCCCTCATCCATACCTTATACTTGAAGTCTCTAGATGTATCTCCAAGTTTCCAAGCTCCGTAAGCAATATCTCTAGCAACATAAGTGGTTGAGCCATCGCTTTTTACGAGTATCTCGTCTCCCTCTCTACCTAACACTGGATGGCCGGATAGGTTTAGAAGCCAGCACCCAGCTTTCTGGCCAGATTCAGCTTTGTATACTGCTCCTACTCTGATTAACTTCTTGAAGACTTCGCTCCAGAGATCGTACGAGAGTATGTCGCTCTCCATGTTTAGGATATGGTATCTTGCTCCAAGCCTCCAGCAGGTCTTCAATTGCTCTTTCAGCACCTTCTCAACTATTTCTCTATTCAACCTATAATATTCATCATCTCTTTCTTCAATCAACTTAGCGATTCTTCTTCTCTTCTCCGCTAGTAAGGGGTCTTCTTCAATTCTTCTAGAAACCTCAACATAAACGGTGTCTCCACAGTAGGCATCAAATCTTGCTCCATCTGGAGGCTCGAGGGGGTAGCCGAGTTCCTTGAATCCAAGTATCACGTCGGCCATCTGGGTTCCACTATCGTCTATGTAGTTTAAGACGACGACGTCGTATCCTAGGAAGCTGAATAATCTATAGAGTGTGTCTCCTAGACAGACGTTTCTAGCATGACCTACGTGTAGAGCCTTGTTCGGGTTAACGCTTGTATGCTCGATGATTATCTTCTTTCCAAGACCTATATTGCTTTTACCATAATCTTCGCCTTGTCCAATAACCGTCTTTAAGATCTCTTCAGAATATCTCTGCCAATCAACTTTAAAATTAAGATATCCATCAACAGCCACAACCGAGTTTATCAATCTTGCATTAGATAGATCTATCTTAGCAGCAAATTCTTCAGCGATCTTCCTAGGATCTCTTCTCAGGCTCTTAGCTAAAGCGAATGCAGATGTAGATGTTACTTCCCCGAATCTAGGATCTCTCGCAGGCTGGATGAGGGGCTTCTCAACTCCCACCCAACGTAGCAGAGCTTCAGCCTCAGAGATAAGCTTCTTCAACACCATTCCTATTTCCTAGTAAAATTCATTATAGCAAGTGTTAAACCTTTACCTAGAGCGATCACGCTCTCAATAAGTAGTATAACAATTCTTGCAAGAATTTTGAAAGGATGCATCGAGACTTGATCACCATCTAGGTTGAGAAGTTTTCTCAGATTCTTGAATATAGTTTAGAAGTTTTCATAGATTTAAAAAGGTCGACAAAATAGTAATACGACTTTATCATTTATTACCAGAAATAAGATAGAACCTAAACATCATCCACCGAACGTTAGAGAATTTTCAACATGAGAGAACATACCTATAAAGAAAAAGTCTTAGAGAAAGTGATTTGAGGGCCGAATCACTTTGAGTTTTTAAATGATTTAATAATCCAAGAGTAGTTGTTAACGCAGACTTTAACAAAAAAGTAAAAGCAGGCTTTAACACTCTGCAGAGAGAAGGAAAGTTCGGGCCCGGGGGGACTCGAACCCCCGACCCCCGGCTTAGAAGGCCGATGCTCTATCCATGCTGAGCTACGGGCCCACCCCATCAGTAAGCTGGCTATCTGTATATTTTAGTATTACATTTTCTTAGTATTCTGAGGCTTAAAAACGGATGTAACGTCGCCACACCAAAGAAATGCAGTGGGGATTATTTAGAGCTTAACTTGTCCTCATGAAGAAATGATGATACTCACTTTATCAATGATCCCGGAGCACTCTGATTTTTGGGTTCTTCATCTTCTTGGAACTTATCTCAATATTGTATAAGCTTAGAAGATTTCTCACGGGAAAAAGCTTGAACCTGATAGTCTTTTGTACCGTCCTTATCTACACATTTATTCATTATTTTCATCCCTGGTCTCCAGCTTTTCGAATGTCTGTTCATGATTCTTCACCAGTCTCACTTATTTGCATCCTGGAGGAAAGGTTCTACCGCTCATTCGGCGATGAATGTCCGAAGTAGTAGCATATGAGAAGAACAATAACTTAACCAACACCTTCTTTCCGCTTATTATTCTTTATAATATCGGTGAGTGCTCTCCTCTACTCAGAGCTTACAGTTCGAGAAAGTTGAATATTCCTAACACGACCAGAATGATGCCGGAGAGGATGGAAGGAAGTTTTTATTTAAATTCTTTATCCAGTTAGCTGCGAACATCGAGAAATATACTACAATAATGTTTTCTAGAACCACAGCGACAATTATGCACAAAAATGGGATTTCCAAAAACGGATAACCAACTCCTACAGCCTCTTCATCAAGACTTCCTAGGATGCTGGTGGACAATATTACCCAAGAAGACGAAACATTCTTCATCGATTTAGACTGTTCATCCTAAAAAGCTTCTTTAATAATCCATACCCCTACTCTGCAGAAAACAATTAAAACCACTTAATTACTAAAAGATGTGACCCATCCGTAAATTACTAATCCCACTAACCAGCCTAACGAAGACAGCAACACAGTTGATATGGAGAATGCAACCGCCATTTTACCTGCGTAGACGATTCGTTTTTAAGGGGTTTTGCTTGGCACTATCAGGCATAGAGCAAGACCAAAATCATCTATTGATAATCCTAATGCCAGCAAAATAAGAGTCAAATATCCATTAACGATGATACGTGGCCATTCTTAACAAACAGATTCTAACGCAGAATGGCATATAGCCTTATGTCCAATTTTAGAGTTAATTGATGTTAACAATATGTAACCATGATATATGTGCGTTATCTATCTATTGTTCGACAATGTTGTTACTTCAAGTTGGTTTTATTATGAATCGACAGTGGGGATCTCCTTTTGATATACATTCAGTTTCTTTAGTTTGGAATTGTTTATCGAATGCTTTAGTAAACAACCCTGTAAGGTATCCTCTGAAGAAGTGGCTCGTAGTTTTTCTCTCAGCATCCTTGAATGGTAAGCATTCGAATAACTCATATACAGTTATCGATGCTTGGAGGCTTTCTTTATCAAATTCATCTATTATAGGTATCCCCCAGCCTTTCGGGATACGTTCAGCAAGCGCGATCTTAATGGCGGAGAAACCGTCTACCCTGTACTTCTTCACTAGGTTCTCTATCTTATTTAACCCTGCACTTAACCCCATCTCATATAGTAAGACTGGGGCGCCGGAACCGAACGCTCTATACAGTCTCTTAAACATGTTTGCGAAGGTTTCCACTCTGAAGATTATGCTTCTCTCCTCGAGAACGATCAATGGAAATAGGAAAGTATCGATTATTACGCCATCCAAGGCTTCACGGGAAAACTTTACATCGAGAACTAGCTCAGCTTCTCTAAGACGCGAAGCGACATCTTCTTCTGAAAGCTCTTTCCCAGTTAAGTCCACGAAGAATATCCATAAACCTTCTTCTTCTCTGGGGCTTGCAAAATGATGCCCAGACAGAATATTCAAATTAAGTTCTGAGAGTACTCTCGAAACAGATGCCAATGCTCCTGGAACATTCCTAAGCTTGACTAAGAATTCTGCCAGTTTTCTTCCGGGAGAGTATACGCCGAGGACTAAGTCTCTTTCGTAGAATCTTTCTAAGGACTTCATGATACAACTATGCCTAATAAGATCTTAAAAAATTTTTCTGATCCAGACTCATAACGAAAGAGGTGTTAATACGTTCCAGACAACTTCAAAGTTTCTATAATGTGTTGTAAGTTCTTTTTAATATCATCGGTGATCTTGTCAAAGTCTCTTGACTCAACAACTTCTATCCCATAAATTCTCGCCAGCTTTCTTGCATTCTCATTTAGCTCTGGTGTAACAGCTAAAATGGCCTTCTTCACTCCAACATCTATAATCTTAGCATATAGCGCCAACACCATCATCTCATCCACTGGCTCATCCGATAGAGAAATCTCTACGATGATGTCCGGGCTATCCGTATATCTTACACCCTTCCAGAAAGCAATCAAGAATTCGTGCTCGACTCCACTCTTACCTTTAACGATAGCTGGAGAACGAACATGTAAACCCAGCTTTACTCCTTCAACTATAATAGGTCTCAAATCCATTGTCAATTGTTCTATCAAGCTTCTACTAGATGGATTTACTCTATACCTATAAATATTCTTCAGGATTAGTTCTTCTTCTTTGAAGATGTGATTATTCTCACAACTATACCTCCTATCTGGAAAAGGTAGGAGAGACCCGCAGTCTAGACATCTGTAAACATTTTTCTGTCTCTTATAATCTACACCTAATGCTTTTAGCGATTTTCTACACTTCGGGCATGTTAGCTGGCCGTTTCTTTGGAAATCTTTTTCAAAACCCACATAACCACACGTTAGATGTTCGAGGACTTGACCCTTCTTCAGATTGAATGATCCGCATACAGGACAGACAGAATGCATCGAAAGCCTATGTGAATTACATACCGGGCATGTTGCGATGTTGCCTGAAACTTCTTTCACAAGGATCTCAGACCTGCTTAAATCTTCTAAGGCGGATTCAGCCGCCTGCGGGGATAATCCAGTATCCTTGAGTGCTGGGTATTTAATCCCCTCAGCGTGAGTAAACTCAGACTCTATAACATCTAGGTTTTCATCTTTTATTTTGTGGAGTAGCTTCTGGATATAGATTCTTCCAGCGTAGGCCTTTACTTCTTCAATAGATAGACTTTTAGAACTTTCAGATAAAGTGAAAACATGCCCGCAATCCATGCACTCATATGTGCCTCTATACCCTACAACATTACTGCCTCTGCATTTTACGCACTTGATGACGTCAGCCGACATCCCTCTTATTCTCCAGAGCATCTTCTTTTTTGGCTAATTAATAAATAAACTTTTACGCTGGTCATACGGGATCTAAATATGCTTTACATCTTATTACCGTCAATCATCAACTTAGATTCTTCCTTGACCTGTGAGCAGGTAAAAAGCCGTAAGTCATGTTTTCTCTTTAAGTATCTTTTCTAGGATCTTCAAGAATCTATCATTGTGTTCTGGGAGAGATATCGTTACCCTAAGATATCGTTGAACCCAATTAAGCTCTATATGTCTGATAACTATTCCTTTCTCCATGAGCTTTTTATGAAGTGTTTTTGCGTCACCTTCTAGTAACTCGAATAAGATGAAGTTAGCCTTAGAGGGATAGGCATAGATTCTAGGCAGAGTAGAGAGCAGTTCTTTGACTCTTTCTCTCTCCTTAACTATTTTTCTTACATTTCTAGAAACAGTCTCGTAATCTCTTAAAGCTATCTTGGCTAACTCGATCGATGCTAAGCTTAAGCTATTCGGAGGTCTAGTTTTATTCAGCATCTTGATTGTCCCCTTCGAAGCTACTATATACCCTACTCTCGCACCCGCTAAGCCAAAAGCTTTAGATAATGTTCTAACAATGATCAAGTTATCATAGGTTTCAGTTAACTCTATGAATGTTTCGCCACAGTACTCATAATAGGCTTCGTCCACAACAACAGCTACGTCTGATGCTTTATCAAGAATATTCAAGACATCGTCGTAGGAGGTTGTGTTCCCAGTTGGATTATTCGGACTACACAAGAAAATCAACCGCGTCTTATCATTTATAGAAGAAAGGATACCTTCTACATTGTCTGCAAAGTTCTTCTTCCTGGGAATACTCACTACCCTTCCTCCCTGAAGCTCTACAGACACCCTGAAGTAATCATATGTTGGAGAAGAGATTATTGCTTCATTACCACAATCTATTAACGCTTTGACGATAACATCAATCGCTTCATCCGCCCCGTTCGTAGGGATTATCTTCTCAGGCTTAACATTGGTGTACCGAGATATCTCTCCAACCAACTCTCTATAGGTAGTATCGGGGTATCGGTTAAACCTCAATTTAGAAATTCTTGATCCAAGACTGTTCAACCATTTCTGGGGTAAGTAAGGAGAAGTATTCAAGTCCATTCTGATAATTTGGTCAGGCCTAAGACCGTATTCTTCTACAATCATCCAGTCAGGTGTCTCGAAGCCATATGGTTTAAAATAATTAAGTAATTCTCTCACACGCATAGATAGAAGAATGTAGAACCTATTGTTAATCTTTTTTGCCTACCTAGTAAACCGATACTATAACATGTGGGAGACAAAAGAAAGCAAGATAATCTATAATGGTAAAGTTGTAAAACTGAGAATAGACTATCTTGGAGATGGGGAGAACAAGGTCAGAGAAGTTATCCAGCATCCAGGAGCAGTCGCGATCCTACCATTAATCTCGGAAGATAAGGTAATCCTAGTTAATCAATACAGATATCCGATAGGTAGATGGATACTGGAAGTCCCCGCGGGAACATTGAAGGAAGGAGAATCTCCAGAAGAATGCGCTTTAAGAGAACTGGAAGAAGAGGTAGGCTACAAAGCTAGAAGATTAAAGAAGATGTTGACGATCTATCCTTCTCCAGGCTATTCTACTGAAGTGATCCACATATATCTTGCGTCTGGATTGGAGAAGTCTACTCAGAGGCTGGAGGAAGATGAACAGATAACAATAGTTGAATTGGGGTTAGATGAAGCGATAAAGGAATTGTCTAGGAATGGCGAAGTAGATGGGAAAACCTTTATCACGCTACTCTACTACAAATACGTCTATCGAAGATCCTGAATTGGTGTAAAGTGTTGGTAGCCTCTTTTAGATAAACGTATATATTGGCTGCCCCACAGTACTTCTATGACCCCCGGCTCATCTATCACGTAGCCGATCTCGATCAGTCTTCCACCAGCCTCTTCGATTTCTACGCGAGCTCTACTCCAAGATTCTCTAGGTATAGTTACAACTAGTTCATATTCCTCTCCACCATAAAATACTAAGTCCAATAAGTCCACCTCTACTTCTCTCGAATATTCTAATGCGAGAGGGTCGATCGGTGGATTATTAATTCTAAAACCGACACTGCTCGCTTCAGAGATTAGGTGGAGAGATTCAGCTAAACCATCACTTGAATCTATCGAGGCAGAAGCATACTCAGATAGTATACGTCCTTCTTTAACTCGTGCTATCGGGCGGGTCATCTTCTCGATAACCTTGCATGAAATAGGTTTCTTAACATTGTTTATCAATGCATGGAGCCCTGCAGCTTCCACACCGAATAATCCTGTTACAGCAACTACGTCTCCAGGACTAGCACCGCTCCTCGAAACAATCTTCTTAGGCGCCTCCGCAAGACAGATTACATCTATGATTACTTGGTCTCCAGCATTTGTATCCCCTCCAGCTACGACTCCACCATATAGTTCTACTGCTTCTAAGATCCCACTCCATAATTCCTTGAAATGCTCTGTCTCCATCTCTGGGGGAAGTGCGAGAGATGTTAAGTACATGAGCGGTCTTCCTCCTTTAGAAGCAACGTCACTAGTTGTGCTTGTAATAGCTCTGTATCCAACGTCTCTCCACTTCATGCCTTCAGGTATATCTGTGTTCTGAACCATCATGTCAACCGAGACTAGGAGTCTACTTGAACAGGCAAGATCTATTGCGTCATCTCCTATGGGCAGAAATGTTTCTGGAAGCTTCTTTAGAGTGGAATTGATATAATTTACAATCCATTTCTCCCCAAGGTCTTTAAGCCTCATTGGTGAATCAACCTCGTGAGCATACTTCTCAAACACCATAAAGCGAAAGATATTATCTCCCCCCTCCCGAGCTTGGATCTTCCATGCATTCTAGGCTTGAAGATGAAGGGATACTCGCTTATCTTTGCCCCAGCTTTATGTAGAAAGTATAGTAATTCTACTTGGAAAACGTATCCAGAATGCAGTTTTGAAAGCTTATCCACCACTCGTTTCAAGATATCTAGCCTTATAATTCTATATCCAGATGTTAAATCTTTAACGTTGATGCCTGTAGATGCCCTGGCTAGAATGTTTGCACCCCTACTAATCATACTTCTAGTGAGGCTTCTCTCCCCCCATCTTCCTCCATGAATATATCTTGACGCGATTATCACATCGTATCCTCCTTTCTCGGCTAGAGAGACCATCTGTGGAAGAATCTCCGGGGGATGACTTCCATCAGCATCCATCTCGCAAACATACTTCGCCGTAACCATGTTGTCGAAAACATACTTAAAGCCGTCAACATATGCTGACCCTAACCCGAGTTTTCCAGGTCTCTTCAAAACTCTAACCTTTCCAGTTTCTCTCCCCATTTGTTCTGCTACATCGGCCGTTCCATCGGGGCTTGAATCATCGACGACTAGTATGTATCCATCTATTCTGTTTTCTGCAAGTACCTGCAAGATGCTCGGTACTAACTTTCTAATGTTCTCAGCTTCGTTATATGTGGGCATAACGATTATAACCTCAGACATCCAATAGACAAGTCCAACAACTACAATAAAACTATCTCAACCATATATGGCTAATCGATGCTGAAACGATATTAATGCCTGGCAGAGTTCCGGCTTGCTCTAAGCAATTGGGAGTCTTTATTCTAAGTTGGTAGATTCTAAAACGTTAGAAGTGATGGTGCGTAATATATTGCAAGGGCTAGGACTGTGAATGATGTTAACGGGACCGTTATATTATCGTCAATTGGATGATACTCGAAGTGTTCTACTAGTGATGCTAATGCACCTGCTATGACTCCTGCTATTCCAAGTATCGCTCCCATCGGTATGGATACCATGGCCATGGCCAGGTTCCCCCACCACGACTTCGTTCTCTTCTTGAATAGAGTATTTCTTACTAATCCTGTAACAGCATCACCTACCGACATAAATAATACTGGAAGTATACCTACCCAGTAATTGCCATTCGAGATCACCCAGCCAACCGCTATTATCAACCCCCACATGATACAGAACGACACTTCATACATGTTCTTCTCAACTTGGAACCAGTACATCAACTTACCCGTCTTGTGAGGTATATACGTGAAGACTCCCAGCAAAAAAGCCATAACAAGTGGAAGGAGCGGAGTGGAGAAAACATACGGAATGATTACTGCTACAAGCCCCCCAGCTAGTATGTGGATGATCTTCCTATTATAGTAGACTGCAACATTCTCAGGAAGCCCTATCCCCCTCATGTATAGATATGTCTTCTTGGTCAGAAGAGTGACGAGGAAGACAACCCAAGCAAATAAGACCACAGTAACTCCTATCTCGAAAACGGATAACTGCATAGACAGTAAAAGCCATATGAGAAATAAAAATCTTCTTGAAATAATTCAGGCAACCGTAGAATAAATAAAGCTCAGAAATGAGGCTATAGGAAAAACCATAATATACGAGAACAGATTAAAATCTATATCAAAGAAGAATAATCAATATATCGTATGTGTGCCCCGGTAGCTCAGCGGGTAGAGCGGCGGCCTCGTATCAAAATTACAAAACTTGAGAAAGCCGCAGGTCGCGGGTTCAAATCCCGCCCGGGGCTCTACATTATTCTACATTTATGGCAAGTGTGAGTGGGTTGAAAAATAGAGTGAGGTTATGGGGGCTATATTGTTAGTAATCCACGTTTCTTAAGATAGTTTTCGAGTCTTTTCTGCTTCCTTTGAATGATGAATCCAATCAGTTTATAAAATCTTAGTGCATCCGACATTCTAACATATATGTAGCATGCATCTTTCTTTACTACATATATTTTCCCTTTTCTTCTGTCGAAGAATGTAGTTCCTTTCCTCAGATATATCTTTGGCTCAGTCGTTCTTATCCCAAGAAGATTTAGAATCTTCCTGACATATTGGAGAAGCTGTATGTTGCTGTTATAGCAGGAAATCCATTTATTTCCACCCACACTTCCTTCACTATCGAAGAATCCTCTTATGAACCTCCTCATACACTCTTCGCAATGTTCTACGAAAGGTGCTATTCTACTTATGTCTATTGGCTTCTGAAGCAGTTCATATGGAGCTTTAGATTTAACACTTACTACTAGCATATTATATTTCCTTTGTCTCGGTCTAGGCGGATCTCTTCTAAGAACTTTTCCTAGACATCTAGAGAATTCTTCTATGAAGTCCTCGTCCTTTACCTCAGCTACTACTTCGTATATGCCATTCTTCTTCTTGACTGTCCATCCATCACCAGCAACAACACCTATTATGTAGGCGAGCTCTGGAGACGGTTCTAGAAATTCTACTGAGGGTATTCTTATCCCATTGAATGGGTTATGGATATCCTTGCACCAATAGCTGATCACCGACTTCTTCAGTCGCACACCATGAGACTTGCATACCTCATCAATGATCATACTGTATGATAGTCCCTTCTTCCTCAGCCTTCTAACTTCATCGTATAGCTTAATCCTTAGTTCTCTTGGCAAACATGGTCCTCTCTTCTTCAAACCCTCTCGAAAAATTTCGTGATAATATTTTTTGACTGTAGACTCCGATATCTCAACACCGCTTTCTTTTAGTATTCTCCAGATCCTGTGATAGCCGTAACCCTTCGCTACTCCTGTCTTTAATGCTTCTTCCAGCTTCTCCTTGACTTCTAGTGGTGGCTTTCTCTGCACCATCACTTCTCACACTCCAGTAATGTTAGTCAATGTACCTCACCTCATCTAATTCTTCTGATTCTTCTATCATGTCTAATGCTATCATCCCTCCAATAACTATCATTGCTAGAAGAATCAGAATTTTTATTAGATAATCTTTAGTTATATCTTATTACTTCTCCAGATAATGGTTTCTCTAAGACTAGGATTAGATTACGAGTATCAGAAGTTTGGAATGAGAAATAGAGTTGAGAGATTCTTCAGATGTCTAAAGGAGAGAATAGCAGTATTCTATAATAAGCTAAGTACAAGAGACCCTATACAGAGAATAACTAACCTGAACATATTCCTAAACCTAATTCACACTATACTACCAAACCATGGATTGGGATGTGGTTAAGAATGCTTATTTGGACACTATCACTGCAAGGCTGCTAAGATTTATCATCTCAATTGTAGGATATAGTTGGTATGGCCTCCTTAGATAAGCGGTATGCGGCTTTATTTGAGGTCTGCCTAGCTTCTCTAATTCTAACTTTTGTTTGGTGGTTTTACGAGGCTTACTTAAAGCGTAATATGTTCTGGTATTTTGGCCTTCCAAAATTTATTATGATGCTCTTAGCCCTACTCGCCATCATCTTGCCCAGGAGGAGTTTTAGGATTTACGGCTTCCTGCCCAGAAGCCCGCGCTTCACATTGAAGTGGAGCTCAGTATTTATAGCGATCTTTATCCTACCCTCGGCGTTCTCAATTGGGGTGTCGGCGGCTCTGGGCGTGGCTAAGCCTGCTGGGCTGTCGCCGCTCAGCATAATTCTAAACGTGATCTTCAACATGGTCTTCATCGGGCTTGTTGAGGAGGCTTATTTTAGGGGTTATGTGCAGTCTAGGCTTAATGAGGCCTTTGAGAGGCACTGGCGGAGGCTCATCTTTAAGGCTTGGAAAGTCGATTATGGAATGAGTTTACCTCTAACCTCCATAATCTTCGCTTTGATGCACATAGTCAATTACTGGAACCCGATTATATCAAGGTGGGAGCCGGCTTGGTGGATGCCCATACACATCCTAGGAGCCTTCGCCTTCGGATGCCTGGCCGGGGCTCTAAGGGAGGCATCAGACATTTATGTTTCGGCTTCACTGCACGGAGGCATAATGACCTCCTACACGTTTCTATCCATTTATACAAGCGAATTGATCCTGAACATCAGCCTATTCATCAGCTGGTTCATCTTCTTCTACATTCTGGGCATTTTCTTCCATGAATCCGAGAACCCAAGTGGCTTAGATTTGAGAGGGCGCAGTAAGAATAGCGTAGGTCTTCGGAAACCCTAGATCAGAGGGTTGGAGAGAGCCTGAGGTCGGAGGTTCAAATCCCGCCCGGGACTTACTTCTCTTAGTTCTGGCTCTCTTCATATCTTCGACTCTAAAATCTAGAACAATGTAAGCGACCACAGAATAAAGGTAGAGAATATAGGTTCCATAATTAGTCAAGCTACCTTATGGTGCTCCACTATGTATAGGCTATGCCGAACACTTAACTTTCTAGTTTTGGTCTTAGGTATTATAGGTTTGTTGCGGGTCCTTCTATCTCTTTGGCCTTTGAGGCTGTTACATCTTCTCTTGACTGAGATATGATAGGAAACACTATATGGAGTATAGTAAACTCAAAAATTGATGCTTATGAATATATCAAGGTTAATGAATAGTTGGCTCAACAAGCTATCTTCACTCTCGATAAACTATTGCTGCTTCTTCTGATCTATAGTCTAACATTAATATCATTATGGGTTATGATAATCAAGTGTCAGTGTATGAAATAGCCGAAAGATATCTGGGGAATGAGGAGAAAGATAGATTCAGGGAACCCGCTCTTTAAACTCTACTTCTCCAAGAAAAGTCTATCTACATTAGGGATGTGGGAAGCATTTATTGTTTAAATATTGAAAGCAGAAATGACCTGATTCATGGATTAATATTGCATCTTTTTATAGATAGTGTGTTCTTAATCTTTTCCAAGGCTTTGCCTCAGAACCATGTTTAGCATATTCCTTCAAGTCTATTCCAAGTCTTTCCGCATTCCTTTTTAATTGAGTTATTGTTGGCGGCTCTCCAGACTTTACACATTCTACAACTAGCTTACCTATTTCTTCATCTCCTCTGGCAATTATTGATTGTAGGAAAGCCTGCCTTATACCATCAGTGGATAAAGCATCTTTAAGCTCTTTCTTGAGAAATCGGAGTCTTTCTTTAAGCTCCTTTACATCTCCGAATTCTTCATCTTCGAATGGTGTATGAGGCTTCGGTACGAAGGGATTAGCACTAACTCTTACTAGGAAGCCCATCTTCATTATCTCCCTAACCAAGCCGATTATAGATTCTAGGTCTTGCATCGTTTCACCAGGTAGACCGAACATGAAATATAGCTTGATCTTCTTCACACCATATCTCTTGAAGATTGTACACGCTTTAAGTAGGTCTTCATCAGTGAATTTTTTCCCGATCATATATCGAAGGTCTTCACTGCTCTCTGGGGCTAACGTTATTGTCTTCTCACCACTCTCCACCAAGAATTCTATTAGTTCCTCGTTTAGATTGTCTATTCTTAGAGATGGGGCCACAACTTTAAACTTGTACGATCTTTTTTGAAGTTCATTCAGGTATTCTATTAGTTCGTTCAATCTTGAGTAGCTATTCAAGTCAGCAGAGATCAATACGAGTGACTCGTATCTTCCAGCCTTCAAGCCTTCTTCGATTACTTGAGTTAATTGTTCTATCGAGCGTTCACGATACGGTGAGTAGACATATCTTCCAAAACAGAATTTGCATGACCATCTACAACCTCTACTGACGTCTACAAGTAGAGCATCTCCGAATACAGATAATTTACTCGAGGCCTGCAAGGAGGGTAGAAAAGTATCTAAAGGTTCAGGAAATCCTTTACCAGAATACTTCATGTTTTCTAAGTCTAATACCCCCTTTAAAGTTGTTAAGACGTCTTCCCCAACCTCATCGATAACTTCATTAATGAAATCGATTATGCTGGCCTCTGCTTCTCCCACGTAGACATAATCGGTTAATCCTTTTAATGGAAACGGATTATAGACGCATGGTCCACCTACAATCTTCATCCTATTTGACAAGTTTTGTCTAACAACCCATCTGACAATCTCGAACAAGTCTGGCTCATACTGATAGGTAAACATTATCAGATTGAATTCACTTATAGATGAGCCTGTCTCGAGGCTCCTACCACTCTCACTAGTAAATCTCTCACAATATGCTCTTTCATAGAGATTCAGGAGATGATACAGTATCCTAAACCCGAGATTCGATATAGCAACCTTGTAGACGTTAGGGTAGACGAGCGCTATTCTAAACTTTCTTCTAACCTTCTTCTTAACAGTAAACTTCTCAGCAACCACACCCATCATTTCAACTATTTTACTCAAATAATTTAATGACATGAAAATATTTGAGCATTATAGTCAATGATGCGCTCAATACGACTTCTTAATCTCCTTTTTTCAAGATTCGGTCAACTTACATGGAGTATCGTTCATAGATAATGTATAGTTTTTCGACTCACGTTATATTTAGAAAGATTAATATCATCCTCCGCCATTAATTTATAAGATGAAGAAAACTCCTATCGGGAGGAGAAAGTCTACTTCTCATCTGCCTGTTGAAGAATTTGAGTATATTGAGGATTTCGGTAAGATTATACGAGAAGCTAGAGAGAAGATTGGTTTAACACAAGAAGATCTAGCCAGGCAATTAAATGAGAGGATTACGGTAATAAAGAAAATAGAATCGGGAGAATTCAAACCACCTGTAGATCTTGCGAGAAAGATTGAGAAGCTACTAAAGATCGTAATAATAGTTCCAGCCGAAGAAGAGTTGGAGGACTTATCGAGATACTTGGAGAAAGGAGAGACATCTAAGAGTGTATCTCTCGGATTGTATCTTAGGAAGAGTGAAGAAAAAGTAGGAGGAGCATAGTTAAGTTAATGTAAATGGTTTTAAAGAGCTTACACATACATTTTTCTAGAAGGGTAAAAGTAAGTTGAGGGTGGCGATAATCCATAGAACGAACGTAGGAGAAGAAGATAATCTAGAAGAGCTTAGCGAGCTTTGTCGTACCGCAGGGTACAATGTAGTCTACAGGGTCAAACAAGAGAGGCCACCTCACCCGGAGTACAATATTGGTCCGGGTAAAGTTGAAGAACTAGCGAAGGCTGTAAGAGAGCTCGGAATAGAGAAGGTAGTATTCGAGAACGAGTTGAAGCCTATCCAAGAATACAATCTAGCTAAGAAGCTGGGTGTTCAAGTTATTACACGTACCCAGCTTATACTTGAGATATTTACACTTCATGCAAGTAGTATTGAAGCTAGACTTCAGATAAAGCTTGCTGAATTAAAGTACGAGTTGCCTAGGGCTAAAGAGAAGGTTAGGTTAGCCAAGAAAGGTGAACAGCCAGGATTCCATGGTTTAGGAGCATACGAAGCAGACGTCTACTATGATGAAATCCATAGGAGAATAGTTTACATAAATAAGAAGCTTGAAGCAATCAAGAAACATATGGATCTGATAAGAGTTGAAAGGAAGAAACTTGGGCTACCCATAATATCACTTGCAGGATACACAAATGCTGGCAAATCAACGTTATTTAATCTGCTAACCTTTGAAGATGTCGAAGTCAACTCACAGCTATTCACAACCTTAACTCCAACAACTAGAATAGTAAGGCTTGACGGGAAGCCTGTTTTCCTCTCAGATACAGTAGGGTTCATCAACAACCTCCCGACATTGCTGATAGAAGCATTCTATGCAACTCTTAGAGAGATTGCATTATCAGACTTGATACTGTTAATGGTTGATGCATCTGAACCACTACAGATCGTTGAAAAAAAGCTCGAGACATCTCTAGACACATTAAGCAGTATCGGGGCTGGAGGGGTCCCAATACTACTAGTCTTCAACAAGATAGACCTTACGGATCTCGACGAAATAGAAAAGAAGATAAAAAGACTGAATCTACCATATGAGTATGTTGCGATATCTGCGAAAACCGGATGGAATATTAAGAGTTTGGAAGAAAAAGTCTCACGTATGCTCAAAGGCTTCATAAGGGTAAAAGCCACTATACCATTCAATTCAACGTCGATGAAGATGATCAAGGAAATCTACAATAAGTCTAAGGTGATAAACATAGAGTATGATGATAGTTGCGTCAAGGTTGATGTAGAGACAACCATAGAACTGGCTGAAAGGATCCGTAAGCTTTCAGAGGGAGGAGAGTTCAGAGTTGGATAAAACAGAATTACTGGATATTGTTAGGATGGTTGCAGACTACCAGTTCGGCTATAACGTCGGTCTCAAACTATTCCCTAACGAAACAGTAATCGAAGTGTCCAGGAGAACTGGAAGACCTAGATACATTCTTCTAAACGGGAAACTATTGGCAACACTGAGAAGCAATGATGGAATGCTTGCACTAACTCTTGAAGGTGGAGAGAGGCTTGCAGAGATAATCGAGTGGCCACGGTTCAGGGTCGTCGTCCATGAAAGTTACATAGATAAGGTATTAAAGATGAAAATAGTAAAAGTAAACTGGGTTAAAGAAGTAGATGAATTACTCTACCCAAATGAAGAAGTCCTAATTTGCACATCGGATAAGAAGGTAATCGGTGTAGGTAAAACCCAAGTTTCAGGTCAGACAATTATAAGCTCAAGAAGAGGTACTGCAGTCAAGGTCAGAGACGTGAAGAAGCAGATAGAATAGTAAATTATGTATCTTCATTTGTTCTGTGAATGAGAAAGATATTATACAACCTCATCGATCAAAATTATTGGAATAGTAGGTGAGGTCCTTACGGTATGAAGAAGATTCCTGCTAGACAGCTGAGGAGAATGCAGTCACGTATGCTTGAAAGTCTTGGATTAAATTTGAAAGAGTTAGGAGTAGCTGAAGAGGTAATTATCCGATTACAAGGTAGAGAACTTAGGATAAAGAGCCCATCAGTGATGTTTATGAAGCTTGAGAATGAAGGGATCTACCAGATTATCGGAGGCGAGGTCGAAGAATCGGTCTCCTCTATCGAAGAGAAGGTTGAGCAAGCTTATACGCCCTCAGATGAAGATGTAATGATTGTAGCTATGCAGGCAGGGGTTTCAGAAGAGGAAGCAAAAAATGCGTTGGTAGAGACAGCTGGAGATCTTGCAAAAGCTATACTTCTACTGAAATCGAGGAAATCCTAACCTCGCTGGTCTTCATCAAACCTTATCACGAAAGGGATACCCGTCTTCTCCAAGTGTTGGAATAAGACTATAGCCTCCTCGATTACTTTCCTTCTCCTATATCCTTTAACAATCGATAGATGCCCACCATCGAAATATGAAGCAATCCTAGATTCGAGTAATGCCCTTTCCTCAATGTTCCTGAATTTTATCATTGGCGGAACCATCAAGTAACTATAATCGCTATTATTCTTGATTTCGTCCAACTCTAATTTATGATATACCGACCTAAGCATTCTTCTAGCTGAGGAACTCGGGACCCTAGAAGACATATACAATCTACCCTTCCCGCCTGTATACTTTTTGAGAGAATCAATGAAACATTGTATGATGTCGGTGAAGAGGGAGAAAGATTCTTTCGAGATTTGTGGACTAACACCATACACGATCTTTACCGCTTCAAATAATCCCCAGATAGAACAGGAGTAATAGATTTCAGAGATGTATCTCTTACCGTACATTTGTTGGAAAACGCTAGTTCTCTTATTTAGAGCTGAGAGACCGCAGCTAGTTAATTCTTTTATTCTCTTCAATATGTAGTCTATGTCTCTATTGGATTCCAGGACAATCGATATCAAGTTTACGGAAAAGAATCCGTGGATATCTGAGGAGGCTTTTTCTAGAGGTAATCGGAGACCGCAGTACAATGAATCATTAGAGTTTGTAACTACGTAAGGGAATCTAAGACTCCTAGCGAGCTCATCGAGTTTAAACAGTTCAGAATACGTGGGTTCCTGAACTACGACCACGATTCTTATCTTTCCACTCGGTTCTTCAATCATTTTTCCTAATTCAGAAATTCTAGCATAATTTTTAACAAATTCATCGGCTGTTAAAGTTATAGAAAAATATCTCTTCCTCAAGAAGCTTTTAGAAAGTAGGTATCTTAGAAATCTGAAGGTGGCCTCCACTTGTCTCGCCTCCATTATTCTCAAGTTTATCTCATGTTTGATATTCATCATTGACGAAGCAACATCTGTAACGACTTCAAGTAGTTCTTCTTCATCGCTTGGTACTTGATAACTTCTAGCGATCACCCCTGTAAGCCAATTATCCAGAGGATACAGGTCTAGCCTACCCATAAGGTATGTTTCCGCGATATTCCTATTTAGAAAATCTTGTAGACAGTATTCTCTCATTATTGATCTCGACGACACTTCAATGAATTCTCTAGGATCTCCCGTACTTGAGATTCTAGATAGATGCTTCGATACATCGTAGATTGGCATACCTATTCTCGAAAGCTTATGCCTGTATTTTTCAAGTCCCATATCGAGGAGCACCGTGTTGACGAGCTCTCTAATAAGAGGGGCCGTCAGGTATTCTATTCTGAGATTGTATAGCTTTTCTTCAACTGTTGAGGCGATCTCTGATGCAAGCCTAGGAGTCACGTTTGCTTCTTTTACGAGCGAGTTTATGATCTTAGCTTTATCGAATGGCTCAACAATGTTTTCACTTCTCCTGACTATGAGTATCTTCTTGAATCCTAGAGTCTTCTCAAGCTTATCCAAGTATTCGAGTACCGTTAAACCTATTCTCGATATTTTGTATTTGCCTGTTTCCTTGTTTACTTCTATTAACCTTGAATCTAGAAGTTTTTTCAAATGATATGAGAATTTTCCAGCATCCTTATTCTTCTCCATCCCCAATGAATCCATTATCTCCGAGTACCCTGACTCTTTCTTTGAGAGAAGCTTCAGCATCTTTAACCTAGTCGTGGACGAGATAGCCCCTAAGATAACATCAATACCTACGCTCGCCTCATTCAAAACAGATCAAAGAAAATCTATGTAGTTGCTCTAAAAATATTGAGCACATAGTCTGAGCGAATATTATCGAGATAATGCTTAGGTATACTTCCCAAGAATAGATTACTTACATCAAGTATCAAGGGATTTATCAATGTTGTCTCTAGCCCAATAGAGAACTTTATAAAGTATTCCAAATCATCATATTGGAGATTGATGCCTGAAACCAAGTTATATAGTAGAGTAAGAGAGATTATTAATGATAAAATCCATGGTTCAACCACTATTGCTGTCAATCTATTAACTTTCTTATCTGATGAATTAATGTATGTGGACTTGAATAAGGCTATAAGAATTATAGACGAGGTACAGAGAATAGTGGAGGAAAGATCTTCAATGGTCCTGCCATCCAACCTAATCTATGTCTTGAAGAAGACCATTGAATTATCTTCTTCCATAGAAGAGAAAACCGATATAGTGAAGATTTCTAAACTGCTTCTCTCATCTTATGTAGAAGACACTACGAAAGCAGTGGAAAACTCAGTAGAAGTTCTTAAAGATTGTAAGAGAATCTTTACTTTAAGTTATAGTTCACAGATAACGAGAATACTTGAGAGGACTCCGGCGGTTGAAGTATGTATAACCACTGGCTGGCCTTTGCTAGATGGTTATAGAGCTTTCAGAGAATTCAGGTCAAAAGGGTTGGGAGCGAAAATCTACCCAGATTCTTCAATATATGAAGCCATATCATCATCGGAGGCCGTTATCCTCGGATGCGACGCAGTTCTTATGGATGGCTCATCTGTTAACAGGTCTGGCTCCAAGGCAGTTGCATTGATCTGCCATGATTTATCGATTCCTCTTTACATTGTCTGCGATTCTATGAAGCTTGATTTCCGATCTTTTTGGAATCCTGAAACATGGCTGTACACATTTGAAGAGGAAGAAATGCGGTTCCAAGTATTCGAGAAGATAGAATCAGGCTACGTCTCCAGCTATATCTCTAACCTAGGCTTCCATACTCCAAGAGTCTTCCTAGATGAAGCTTTAAGAAAAATAGAGAATTACCCGTATGAGCTTCTACATCGGCAGACACATTGATGTTATCATAGACTGTTATCCTGTTATATGTCATGTATGTTAGCGTCGGCTTTACCTAAGCACTTCACGAGTATTCCATTCTTCATGGTTTAGCTCTCCTCTGCCTCTCGGGAACATAGGGTAGAGGTACAAACTCAACGCTTGGACGCATCGCGGTCGGTTGTGGATAAAGCTCCATTAGCTTATAGACTTCTTCAGGTATTTCTGTTTTTACATCTATACCGAGCTTCTTGATTTCATCAACTGTCATCGGGTAGTCGTGAGTCCATCTACCTTCAACCATCGTCCTAGCTAGTTCTCTAGCTTTTTCTTCTCCGAACTTCTCTACAGTCAAGTTGTACACGAGTTGCTCCATCTGGCGTATTGCCTTCTCTGATATGTCTGCTAGAATCAAGTATTCTTCTCTTACCTTCTCTCTTCCCTTCTCATTTACTATTTTAAGTATAGAGGCTGCCGGCAGTATTCCTAGCCTTTGGTCTGCTATCTGTGGGTCTACAGGTCCGAGAACTGCATTCTGGTCCATCCATATCTCGTCTGCTGCGAGAGCTATTAACGTCCCGCCACTCATAGCGTAGTGCGGTATTATTGCGATCGTTTTTGCTTTATGTTCCTTAAGTGCTAAAGCTATCTGAGTCGCTGCTAGGACGAGACCACCCGGCGTATGGATTATGAGAGCTACAGGCATGTCGGGAGGAGTCATTCTTATAGCTCTTAAAACTTGTTCTGAGTCCTCAATATCTATGTACTTGTAGAATGGGATACCAAATAACCCTATCCTCTCTTGTCTATGTATTAAAGTGATAATTCTGCACCCAATCTTCTTTTCACATCTCCTCATAAGTTCCATCCTAGCATTTTGTAGAGCCTTAATCCGATACTGGGGCCATAGGAAGATAAAAAGGATTAAGAATAACCAAAAAAGGAATCCGAGATCGAGTTCGCCATTCATATTCTTACAGACTTCGAAGAATGATTTAAGGTTAAAATGATACACTAGCCTTAACAAGGATTCTTATGTTTTCTTCTAAATTATCTGTTTTCAACTTATTCTATGAGGCTATCCCAGAAATCTAATTCATATTGCTGGATTGCTTTGGAGATAAACCTATATCTCTCCCAGTCAAGATATCTCTCAGCAATCTTTTCAGCTTTCTCTTCTAACAGATCAAATGGTCCAGAGAACAAAGTAAAGATTTTCGTAGACTTTATACCTAGGCTTAGAGCGTGTTCTCCGAGCTTTTTAACGTTCTCTCCCCAAACGGGTAAGTTCACTGTCAACGCTACCGCAACGTCTCCGGCGGAGCCATTCAACCCAAGCCATGAAAGAAAATGGGTATAGGAGACAGCTTTTATAGAAAGCTTACCATAGTCTAGCCTAATTCTCAATTCATCTGCTAGATTCTGTAATGCTTTCAATGCTTCGTAATCTCCATCTACAAGCATCTTGAAGAACTCTATTTCATCTGGTAGTATAGATCTAGACAATGTGTAGGATAAGGCTTTCAAGTCATGTGGTATAATGTAGAGCTGGTTTTCTACAAACTTGTTTAATACCATTCTACTAGGCTTCTGTAATGACTGATGGTTTATTATCTTCTGATTCAAGTCTCTTAATTCTTCCCTAAGTCTCCCGATTATATTGTCCATTCTTCCTCACCATATGCTGCGCTCCAAAACATGTATTCATATTTAGAGGCTAGCTGGAAGTATGGCCACATCTCATCTACTGACAACCTGGATGAATCAACTTCCTCCTTAAACATGTTGACTATCTCCCGATACTCTTTAGATAGATAAGTCGAGGCCCATTTTCTGTAGAGCGTCGAGGGGTTCGACTCAAGTTTATCTTTATGTCTCTCAGCGATTTCGAGATATGTCCAGAAACATGGTAGTAGGGCGGCCATAGTGGTGTAGTAATCCGTGGCAAAACTTGTAGAAAGGAGGAAATTCATGTATGCGATATTTGATGGATTAGGAATAGTTGATACAGCATCTTCAGTAGTGAGATTGATCTCTGATAAAAGTTTCTCATAATTCTCCATTTCGCCTGTTACGGTCATGTATGCGAGTTGGAGAGCTCTTCTGCTATGCCTAACACTCGGTGCTTTCGCAGCAACTATACTCAGTACTCTCACCATAGTAACCAGATAGTTATAGTCCTGAAGGATATAGTACTTGAACTTAGAGAATGGCAGCTTGCCTGTGTAGAGCTCTACTACGAAGGGGTGGTCCAGTATTTTATCCCATAGGTTTGAAGCCTTCTTTCTGAGGATAGATGAATTAGTCATCACCATCAAAACGTAAATATCGTAAAAGAAGTATTTTAGAGATTCGCTAAAAGAAGTTTTCACTTGAAGCTAGGTCTCCTTGACAATAGCTTTGGGAGGCTAAGAGGTTTGAAAGGTTTTCCTTCATTATGCTTCTTTACTTCTTCGATTAACTTTTCTAACTTCATGTACTCTATCCTCCCTGATTCTCTAATCCTTACGGCTAGTTCTCCTCTTTCCTTTTCTCTATCTCCATAGACTACCACATACGGTATCCATTCAGTCTCAGCATCTTTGATCTTCTTATCAACTGTTTCCTCCCTATCATCTAGGTCGACTCTAATCTTTTCTCCTTCGATCCTGCTCATGAGATTTAAGCAATCTTCTAAATGCCTTTCAGCAACAGGTATTAATCTAACCTGCGTTGGGGAAAGCCATACTGGAAGCATCGGTTTACCTCCTTTTTCCATAGTCATATATGCTTTCTCGAGTAATGCATAGATTACTCTTTCTATTGCACCGCTTGGAGAACAATGAAGGATGATAGGATGTTTCCTGGCTCCGTCTTCATCTACATAGGTTATACCATATTGTTTAGCATTCTCGATATCTATCTGGTCCGTGGATAGGGCTGCGGCCTTCTTCTGGCTGTCGATGAAGTTGAACTCCCACTTCAATATGAAGTAGAAGAATCTTTCCTCCCACATCTCGGCGAGGACAGGCTTCCCAAAAGTTCTCACCATGTCATAGATGAAATCCTTGTTTTCTTCATAAAATTCTTTTGTAAATCTTATAGCCATCTCTACATCGTCTCGGGTTAAACCGATTCCCTCAAGTACTTCGAGACTTAGCTTAAGCCTCTTCTTCATTTCTCTCTTAGCTTGTTCTACATCTTTTACAAATGCATGGACGTCAGGCATCGTGAATGCTCTAAGTCTTCTAAGCCCTGCTAACTCTCCACTTTTCTCCCTCCTAAAGCTATATCTGGTTAGCTCATAGAGCCAGAAAGGTAGATGACGATATGATAAAACCATGTCGCTCGCCATCAAGAATTGGCCGAAACATGCTGCGAACCTTAAGAAATATTCTTTATCCTCTGTTTTGATAACGTATTGCCTTGCAGGAAATCTATGTAGATATTTTTCGAGGCTTGGATGATGCATATCATACATTATCGGGGTCTCAACCTCCACGCCGCCATAATCGATAACCTTGGATGTAACGTATTGTTCAAGCAGAGATTTTATCAATCTACCTTTAGCGGGCCACCGCATATTCCCTGGATCACTTCCATTCTCATAATCTGCTATCTCAAGCTTCTTCATTAACTGGACGTGTGGAGGCTGCTCCAAAACGGCCCTAGATTTAGCGATCTCATATCGTGTTAAGAATTCAAGGTTGCTGCGACCTGTAAAGTCGAACTGCTCCACCGGGATCATCCGACCCTCTGGAGTAAGGATAAACCAGTAGGACCTCAATTTTTCCTCCATCAGTAATGCTTTCGATACGGGTTCTTCTTTTGACCCCTCTCGGGCTCCATAACTCTTCAACTGCTCAGCTAGTGGATGACCTTTAACTGCAATAACCAAACGTTTATTCCAGCCGAATGGAGCATAATGTACTTCTATGTTGTTTGACGATGCTTCAGTCCTAATCTTATTTAGTATGCCTAATGCTTTATGTGGTGGAGCGAGCTCAGTGCTTAGATGAGCATACGGGTATATGACTAGCCTTCTTATCTTCATCCTATTCATGAATTCAAGAGAGTCCCTAACAACCTCGCTTGCCAAATCCACGACGTCATCTTTCTCCACGCATACAAGAAGTAGGAGAGCATCATCTACTCTATATGCCTTTTTTTCCACCTCTTCATAGACTGAGCTCTCCACCTGGATTGGCTCATACTCGACAAGATCAACATGTAGTTGAAGTACTTTCAAGACTTTACACCTGCGTTAAGATTTTTCAGAGACTACTTTAACCTTTCTCAAAATCTCCAATCTACAGATTCTCTAAAAACCTTTTCTACGGATGCTTCTCCCTTAATAAATAATAATAAGCAAATGAAAGCATATTCAAAAGATGAAAAGAGATAGACTGATCCCTAAGACAATGGCCTCTCAACATCCTGATAATGCTTCTATACCGAAGTGGTGTAAGAACGAGGTTATAGCTGGGGAAGATGAAGTCTACGAAGCATATCATGCCTACGTTTTCCTAGGGTGTAGAGAAGCTATGTGGGACGCTGAGGGCAAAGACATAGACCCGCAAGTAGTTAGAAAACTCTTAACAAATTATCCCGAGTACTTCATTGAGAATAAACTAGGAGAAGATATATTCTTAACTCTTAGAATTCCTAACCCATTAATAGAAGTAGCTGAGAAGAAGATATTCTTGGAGACTCTTCAATCTATACCTAAACATAATGATGTTGCAATGACCTTCTACAACGAGCATCCCCGTAAATCTATCTTCGAAGTAATCCTGCCTTTTACAGTAAGCCATGTTGACCTAATTAGAGTTAGGGAGACATATAGGAAAGTCATCGTTGAACCATTTAATGAACAGATAGACTACCAAGGATTAAAATTGAAAGAAC
Source organism: Candidatus Geocrenenecus huangii (assembly GCA_023268155.1). Taxonomy (GTDB): domain Archaea; phylum Thermoproteota; class Nitrososphaeria_A; order Caldarchaeales; family Wolframiiraptoraceae; genus Geocrenenecus; species Geocrenenecus huangii. Next base: position 215,074 of record JALNKM010000001.1, on the reverse strand, counting down.
TGGTAGGAGAAGTTTATCCAAAAGAAATAGAAGTTATACCGTTGATTGAGGATATGAACTCCCTGATATCATGTGACGAAATAATAATGAGATATATAGAGCTTGTCTCACCAAGCTATCTTAGAGTTTTCCTAGCGAGGTCTGACCCTGCATTAAACTATGGATATGTGGCCGCCACGCTCCTCGCAAAATTAGCTTTATCAAAGCTCTGGAATATTAGAAACCAGACAGGCATAGACATATACCCTATAATCGGGGCAGGATGCTTACCGTTCAGAGGCCATAACTCTCCCATAAACATCGAGGGGTTCGTTGAAGAATATAAGGGAACATGGACTGTTACGATTCAGTCTGCATACAGATATGATTACCCTGAGAATGAAGTCGTAGAGGCTGTAAAGAAATTGAACAACATGCTACCATACGGTGAGCCTAGAGACCTTACTGAAGTCGAAGAAACCATTGTTAACGTCATTCAGAAATTTTCACGAAAATATCAGGAGACTCTCGAATCAGCCATAGACGCTGTAAATTATGTGGCGTCTTTCATCCCACCTCGCAGGAGTAGAAAGCTACACATCGGGTTATATGGATACTCAAGGAGATTGATAGGAAAATCTCTTCCCCGTGCAATTCCATTTACTGGAGCATTCTACTCTCTCGGGATCCCCCCAGAATTCATAGGCATGAGAGTATTGAAGGGTCTAGGTGAAGAAGAATATGATGTTCTTAGAGAAGTTCATGTAAGATTGAGAGATGACCTAGAAGAAGCAGCTAGAAGAGTTGTATGGGAAGCATTTTCTCTCCTTGTAGAAAATAGAGGAAATCTTCTCAAACACTTCTCTAAAGAGTTCTATGAAGAGTTTATTCCCTCATACATGGAAGACTTAGAAACGACCTCGGAGTTATTTGGGATAAAGATAGGTGGAAGGAGCTTCTCAGATAGAAGATACGCTAACATTATAGAGAACTTCTTGATCTCGATTTTAGAAGAAGAATACGATAGAGCTAAGCATGAACTAGTTGAAGCAGCAAGACTTCGGAGATCCATAGGATAGCCGAAGATTTTCAAACACCTATTAAACGAATGTACGCCGGGGGTGGGATTTGAACCCACGAGCCCCGTTTCCCCAATAATTAATGGGGCATCGGCTAACTCTTCTCAGTCTGACCATGCTTATTATTGATCTCGAGGCCGACCCTCTACCTGGCTAAGGTACCCCGGCTCGATGTATATCTCCATCTGGAGCTATTTATCTTTAAGAAGACGATTATATTCTTGCTGCAAACTCTTCTACGCCTGGATACACTTGTCCGAAGAATTGAATTAACGTATACTCTAATGCAGCGGCGGCTAATAATAGTATCGCAGTCCCTGCAATTGATATTATCAACCATCTCGACTCTATTCTAGTCTTCTTCTTGAATATGCTGTAAGTAAACAATATGCTTTCTGTGAATGCTGTCCCATACGCTAAGAATTCTATCAATCCATAGATTGTTATAATGGTTAAGGATATTAGGAGTATGGGGGGAAAACCTGTGGAGACCGATAAGGCTCCTAATAATCTCCCAGTGGTAAAGATTATGTAGCCTCCGACGATCGGTCCAGCTACGGGGATTAACATTATCAATGAGATCAGGAAATTGTTTAAGAAGATGTCTATGATTGTAAAGCGTTGTTTAAAGATTTCTTCTGCCTCCTTCATCAATAAATCGGCTTCTTCACTCGATAAAGGTATCGTTGATGCAATGTATAAAAGAGAATACAAGGTGAAAGTAAAAATCAATACTATTATAACTCTCTTCTTTACGTCTACTATGCCTGTCGAGACGATCCATCTATATCTTTCCAAGTCTCTCATCAACATTCTTCAATATTTCTTGATAGTTTCTATTGTTATCCTTCAATTTAGGGATTACATAAAGAGCCAGTGGGTCAACATTCCTAAGTATAGCAGCATATAAGCTAATATAATCGACTAAGATAAGTAGAGAAAGTATCTCACTCAAAAAATTTCCAGCTGGAACTTTCAACTCGATATAGTTTTCTCTGAGGAAGCTCGAAAGAGCTCTATAAACCTCATCAATCTCATTTGGTTCATTAGAAAGTCTCGGAGCCAGAAGGACCGTTTTCTCATTAAGTATTTCAACATCATTATGGAAAGCTTCAGGGACTTCACAGAAGTGTGAAAAAATCTTACTATTCTCGTTTAACTGGCATTTCAGACGATATGCTATCGGAACCGCTTTACCATACCCATACACTATTGGAAGCATACCAACTATTTTGGAAGCAGATTTCTTTGCCAGGTTCTTAGCTGTAGGAGTTTCAGGAACAAAATTCTCTTTAATCTTCCCGGTCTCTACAATACTTCCCGACAAAGTTTCAATTTTTATACCTAGAGATTGAATCAATCCAAGAAGGGCTCCTAGAGTATGTGGGAAAGCATATCTAGGCGGGATACCAGGTTCTAGGATAATTGAAGGAAAATTCATTTTCTCAGCTAGCTTTCTTAATCTTCCATCTGAAGTGATCATGATCATTCTACGATTTAGTTCTAGATTTTTTAGGAGCGTTGGAAATATCTCTGCAGTATCCCCTGAATAGCTGACGGCTATTATCAAGTCATCTGGATTAGATCTAAAAACCATGTAATCTCTGTGAACTATCACTGGAACCTCTTCGGTTATAATATTGATGAAGTCTCCTGCAATCGCTGATCCACCAATGCCTAGGTAAACTATTCTAGATGGTATGAAATCCTTTATCTTCTCTCCGACTTCCAACCCTAAATGATAGTATTTGGAAAAACATTCAAGATATCTATCAACGATAGAGAAAGCTTTCATGTATGGTTCTCTGCGGTATACTTCACTATTATCCAGTAGATTATGGTAGTCTTCACTTCTCATACCCATCAACTAATGTGTTCAAGATTATCCTGATTTTCCTATTTTTAAATATATGCTGAGCAGGTTAAAAGGCGAGCATATAAATAGGCTCTTAAATAATTTAATGCTTTTTCTACTCGGTTTTTACTCGAAGTATATAGCACCCGAATATTCTATTATTTATTGTTTTTGATTTTATGCTATTTTAGTTTAAGTTCATTTTCAGTAAGGTGTTAATCCATAAAGCCTACAATCTACTTGATTAACTTGAAATGAAGTCGCAGAATCTGGAGAAGACTATAGAAGAATTAAGACATAGAGTAGAAACACTTGAACTTGCTCTGGACACCATTTTGAAGAAGATGCCTGAGATCAGGATAAATGTTGAGGTTCCGAGAATAGTTCTAGAAAAGAAGCCGATACACATAAAAATAAAGGCGAGCGAGCTTCATGGGAGAATAATGCTTCTTGCTATGGAAGGTTTCTTAGACGATTGGAAAACAGCGGGAGACATCGCCTCCGAGCTTGTGAGAAGAGGTTGGGCACCTAAGGACTTCAAGCATGTAAGACCAGTACTAGAACATCTTGTATCTCTAGGTTTAATAGAGAGGATTAGGTCTTCGAAGAAGAAAAGAGGAAGAAAGGCTAAGTGGCTGTATAGAGCTATGGAGGACTTGTCACAGAAAGTAGAACTGACTCAATAAGCTGAAAGGAGAAAGTTCTTCATAGAATATCATTCTTCAGGATTCTATAGAATCTTCCGGAGATTGGCAGGTTGCCGAAGATATATTCTCTTCTGGATAATCTGTCTTGCATATTTGTTTTATCCTCTCAACCCCTCTAATGGAATCAATATACTCTACAACTATCCTTGGAATGTATTGTTTCCAGTCTTCATCTTTAATCATCTTTTTTCTGATGAGCGTCCCTATCACTTCTTCTCTTCTATATAGTTCAATTTGTTTAACTTGGTATCCCGCATCGGCGAACAATCTTTGAACTAGAGGATTATTAGAGTATACGATATCAAATTTTGGCACAAAAGTCTTTACTCTTGAAACCCATAAAGAATGTTCACCGATATCTGGTATAGGTACGATAATTACTTTGTCTAATGATATGTTCTCTTCTTTTAGCATCAATCTAATCATTTCAATTCTCTCTCCGGCTGTAAAAGGATTCTTGAAAGTGTAACTATATTGAGCGCTTCCCACTACTATATTCAATTCATCACACTCTTTCAATATGTTCTTGATTGCCGTTAAATGACCTATATGTGGAGGCTGGAATCTTCCTACAAATAACCCACGCCTCAAAGACCACCAAGTTAATGGGGTGAGCCCAGTATATTTATATTAACATAAGAAAAGGATAACTATTCAAACGGATGTTGAATTATCTTGCTCCTCTACGGGTTCCATCTGTTCAACATTGTGCTGGGGAACTTCATCTCACCGTCTCTTAAGACCTATCCCCTCGATAGTTATTGTTGCAGGTTCCCCCTCAACTCCATCCACCTTTATCTTGGCATTAGTTAGAATTCTACATAGCTCTAAGCTGGTGATAGTATGTCTTGTAAGATTCGTTACTCTGTATTGGGATATGCCTTCTGCAAGACATGCCCATATCACTAACTGGTCTCCCAGATGCTTATCAACAGGAGCGTTTCTACTCAATTCATCTAGCAGATCTTTTGCAGCTTCCTCTCCAATCCTTTCTGAGGGAACTCCTTTCTCACCTAACCTATCTACACCAATTACGGTTCCATCCTCTGTTTCTGCTAAAAGTATTATTCCACATCCAGGGTCTACTGAGCATCTAGGATTGTCAGGTTGGAGAGCCTCCCTAATTATCTCTACATCGTAGCCTTCTCTTCTCAAGATATTTTCTGCTGTGTTCGCCATCCTTTCAACAATATGTCCTGGAAGCCTACAGCTATAGCTTAGCCCACTTATCTTTCTAACCTTTCTGATTTCAACCAGTTTTAAAGGTTTGAGAACATCTACCGGAATAGAGCTGGCTCTAACTATTCCCCCACCTCTCGGATAGAATCCTCTCTTGACAAGCTCGACATTGAATCTTCCACCCATCTTCTCTATTATAGGCAGGAGGACTTGTTGAAGATACTCGACGGGCGGGGCCATGGGATTATTTGTTCCGCCTCTAAGCTCTACGTTAACAGGTTTTGAAGCATAACACATTGTAGGCATCAAGCTCTGAAGCATTAATGTAGTGGATCCAGCTGTGCCCGCATCAAAATTTAGGAAACCCCCCTGAGGTCTCTTTGAAGGCTTAAAGAATATTTCCAGAGACCCTACAGATAGACCTGAGACCTCCGCTGAACATAGTGCTCCCACCGCCTTAACAGCCGTTAAATGTTGAGGTCTTAGTCCAGGGTTACTCCTCTTGACTCGAATATTCTTTATTCGGACTGGCTTAAGTAAGACCGCAGATAACGCTACGGCGTTTCTAAGTATCTGACCTCCTCCTTCACCCATCGATCCATCGATCTCAATGAACATCTCTGTGTAATTCCTTTGACTTCTTGTTTTTAAGCATAATTCGTTATTGCAATTCTATATTAAATACCAAGGTTGCAGTATTATTTTTATGATGCTTGGCCCGAGTAATAGACGTTTAGTTGCTTTTATGACGGATTACGGTTTAAGGGATACGTATGTCGCCCAGGTAAAAGCGGTGATATTAAGTTATAGGATCGATACAGTGATAATCGATGTTACACATGAAGTTGAACCATTCAACGAGCTCGAAGCCGCATTCTTGCTTACAACTTATGTTCAGTATATGCCTCCTGGAACAATCCATCTATGCATAATTGACCCATATGTGGGTGGAATGAGAAAACCAATAATAATACAGACATCTAGAGGTGATCTATTCGTCGGACCAGATACTGGGGTCATGATCCCGGCCGCAGAACAGTTAGGAATAGTGTCTGCCTATGAGATTGACGAATCCAATCTTCCTAGGAGGACTGGTGAAACCTTTCATGGTAGAGATGTTTTCGCACACGTCGTAGGTATGATAGTTTCAGATGTGCCTCTGAGTCGGTTGGGTAGAGAACTAGTAGAATACAGAAAGTTCACGTTACCCAATCCTGTAAAGAGGGAAGATTACATTGAAGCGACTGTACTACACGTTGATAGATTTGGAAACATAATAACTAACCTTAAACCTTTAGACATAGGAATAGTTTTCACAGACATTATCGAGATTTCTACCTTCACGGGCTTAGCGGTTAACTGTCCATTCGTTAAGACTTACAGCGAAGTGGTAGAGGGCTCTTTTCTGACAACTATCGGGGGGTCAGGGTACATCGAAATCTCTAGAAATATGGGGTCTGCTAATGAAGAACTAAGACTTAGAGCTGGAGATAAAATAAAAGTTAGGGTGGTTAAAAACATTTAAGAAGTGGGGAAGAATGTTTTATGGTTAGAGTAGGTGGTCGTATGTCTTTCCAATATCCTTACCCTGGAGCTACGACTCTCGGCATAAAAGGTAGAGATGCGGTGGTATTAGCTGCGGAGAAGAGGCTTACTTATGGATACTTTGTTGTGAGTAAGACTGTCAGAAAGGTTTTCCAAATTACATCAAAGATTGGTGCAGCATGCGCAGGCTTCATAGGCGACATGCAGAACCTTATCCGCGATGCTCAAGCAGAGATTAATCTGTATAGATTCATGTATCAGAGAGAACCTGAAGTTAGAACAGTAGCCAAAGTACTTTCAAACTACTTATTCAGTAGTAGATTCTTTCCATATCTTGCCGAGACAATTGTGGGTGGATTCGATGAAACAGGAGGCCATATACTAGTATTAGACCCATTAGGCTCAATAATTGAAGATGATTATGCAGTAGTCGGCTCGGGTGCAGAGATAGCCATCGGCGTAATAGAGACATCCTACAAACCAGAAATGAATACAGATGAATTAAGAGAGCTCGCAGCTAAAGCCATAAGAGCTTCTATAGCTAGAGATGCAGCAAGCGGTAATGGTATAGATATATTGATAATAACCAACGATGGTGTTAAAGCATTAGAGACGGTCACCTTATAGTTATTCGGCTTATAGGATATTCTCTTAAAGTTGATCTACAATTTTTAGAGTAGTATGCTGAGTTGTTGAGTAAAATTTATAAAGGAGTCCACCGATATAACGGTGTGATGAATGCCCAAGGCATATTGAACATGAAGGAGAAATTACTAATATTTCTAGCTCAAAATGGAGCATATACTAAGAGGCTTAGGATGTCTACTTCAACTATTGCTCAACATCTTAATACATCTCAACAATCAGTTTCTAGGATACTGATACAGTTAGAGCAAAATGGATATATAGAAAAGATAGTAATAGGTAAATCAACCTTGATGAGATTAACAAACAAAGGAATTGATGAATTAAGAAATCTGTACGCGATCCTGAAGAGTATATTTGAGAAACCAATGGAGATAATCTTGGAGGGTAGAGTATTCTCAGGGTTAGGAGAAGGATTCTACTATATTAGTCTCCCTCAATACTTTGAACAAATAAAAGAGAAATTAGGGTTTACCCCATATCCTGGAACACTTAATGTCCAGCTACTCTCTAAAGACTCGATAGATAATAGAATGTTATTAGAAAAGATCGCCGACATACCTATAAATGGATTCAGTAATGGTCAGAGAACGTATGGGAAAGCAAAATGCATAAGAGCCTTGTTTAATGGAGAGCAGGAAGCAGCTATTATATTTGTTGAGAGAACTCATTACGGTAAGGATGTTGTAGAAGTTATCTCACCAGTTTATCTTAGAGGAAAGTACGGTTTGAAAGATGGTGATAAAGTATACTTGAAGGTGGTTCAAAAAAGCCCAACTCAAGATAACAATATCTTAACAGCAGAGGCAAGATAGATTCCTACCGCACTTTAATCTTCTTTAACTTTTTAATAATATCTGTCGTACTGTTTATGCTGCCGGTTCGGTATCGTCTAGCTTTATATATCTTTATCCTTAGATTCCTTTCTTTAACAAATTTTTCAAATTCTCTCATAAGCTCTATTTGGTCATATCCGAATACAACTATATCTGGTCTAACCTTCTTGATTACCTTATCAAATGAAAACTTCTTGAACCCCAATATGACTTGGTCCACTGGCTTGAGATTAGAAACTATGTAGACTCTTGACTTCTCATCGAACAACGGTTTTCTATTTTTTCTTTTCTTGATTGTCTCATCTCTAGCTAGGACGACCACGAGCTTAGAGTTTTTGCCACCCAGCTTCTTAGCCTCCCATAACATCTTAATATGTCCTGGGTGGACTATGTCGAATGCTCCAGAAGTTAAAATTGTAGTCTTCTCCGCCATGGCTACTCCTATAATTATTTAATCAGAATTTAAGGCCATTGGAAATCTATCAGGCTCATCATTCTCAAGCTGTCAAGTAAACCTTCTGCGTACGTTATAGCTCCTAAGGCATTGAAAAGTTCTCCAGAAGACCAGAACCTCTCAGCGTCCTCTAAATAACTTGAAGCAATCTCTAATATTTTATCTACCTTTTTGCATGGTTTCATCATTTTGAGATTCTCCATCACTTCTCTAGTCTTTACAATGTATCTCCGTATTCTTTCTTTTTCATATCTGGCTGGTTTGTGTCTTCTAACTACTTCTTCACTTATATTGTACATCTTGCTCAATGCTTCAACCTCCATGAAATGTAGCTCTCCCGGAAAGATAAGTGCATGGGGAGGCGGAGGATAATTAACAGATATCAATTCCTTGACCATTCCTACTTTGATGTACTGGTCCTCTAGACCGACCCTCGATAAACCTATAGCTAAAGTATCTTCTCCTAAGATCCCTTGATTAAGTCGATCTTCAGCTTCTAAGAGTCTTCTTAATGCGTTTGGGATAGTTAAACCTCCATCCGCCGTATCTAGAAGTATCATGGTATGTAGACCTCTTTCTTGATTTTCTTTAATTATCATGTACGTTTCAGCAGGATCTCCAATTAATGGTAGAGTTGTAGTTTTTCCAAACTTGTATACGTGTAAGCCTGTGATACTTACAGCTGCCGAATATATTGAGATTCCATGGACTATTTTATAAGGAGTTCTTCTTCTGGAAGCCTCAACTAATAGAGACATATGGGTCGTCGCGATCAAGGGATCTCCTGGAACGAGTATAGCTACATCGATATTCCTAGCCTCCTCTACAATCTTCTCTAAATTATCTTCGAGGTCTCTCCTGCATGCTAGCTTCAATCTTCCATCAAGTTTCTTCCTTAACCAATCCACCAGTTCCTCAGATATTAAACCTGTATAAGTATCCAGGTAGGCAATATGGCATTTCATGATCTCTCTAATCGCTTTCAAGCTCGTATAATCTAGGGAGCCTAAACCTAAACCGATTAAATATAATGCCATGACTTGACCTAAACATATTGAGTCTAGCGACAATTTATAGGCTAAACTGGATAATAATGAGGACAATTATAACAGTATAAGAGCTTTCATTAGGTGGTTCAAAACTCTCCTAGATTTTCTCTATTATAGATCTTTTTGAAACATCTGGATGGCCAAACCATCAAAGGGACATGGTTAAATTTAATTCGCTACAACGATATACGGTGAAAGCTGTAGTATTCGCTGCTGGATTAGGTAAAAGGCTTAGACCTCTCACAAATACGAGACCCAAGCATCTTCTACCTATCAGTGGTAAACCGATTCTGAGAAGAATCCTCGAATCTCTTCTACTAAATGGCATCGAAGAAGTCGGTATAGTCGTCTCATATATGCCTGACCTAATCATTGAAGATGTGAAGAATTACGGGTTAAGCATGAAGGTCGAATGGATTCATCAGAAAGAACCTCTAGGAACAGGTGATGCTCTCAGAGTCTGCGAAGAATTTCTATGTAACGAAGATTACTTCATAGTTGTTTACGGAGATATAACTTTAAACACTGTAATTCTCGGAAACATTATCCGATTCTTCAATGAAAATATTTGTGATGGAGTAGTCGAAGGAGTATTAGTTGAAGATACGCTTAGATTCGGTAGAATAATTTCTAGAAATGGTAGACTAGAAAAGATAGAAGAAAAAACAGCTGGTGGCCCTGGATTAGTGAATACTGGTCTATACATCCTTCCACATGATGCATTAGAGTTTTCCAGACAGATAAACCTATCTAGAAGAGGTGAATACGAGTTAACGGATGTCTTGAACATCCTTGTTTCTAGAAATTACGAGATACTGGTTCATACTACTGATCAAGATTGGTGGATGGACATAGGTTCTCCGAGGGATTACCTGAAAGCAAACATTAAGAAATTCATAGAAGAGTATGGGAACAGAGTAATATGCAATTCTGAAGTAGGTGAAAAAGTAGTCGTGAAACCTCCGTCCATGATACTTGAAGAAGTCGAAGTAGAGAGAGATACTGTAATAGGTCCGAACACATTTATAATGAAGAATGTAAGAATAGGCTCGAATACTATAATAGAAAACTCCATCCTCCTCGAAGGGTCCATCATCGGTAGAAGCTCAGTTCTGAGGAATGTGATTATAGGAGAATATGTAAAGATAGGCGACAAAGTGAGTGTCGAAGGTGGCCAAGAAGTATTCGTCATCTCTCCTAGAACGGAAATAGGAGACAGCAGCAAGATCAGCATGGTCTAGTCTCAGCACGATATGCCTCCTCCATCACCGCATAAGCGATCGATCTCGCCAACTTAAGTGGTTCAGGTATCCTACCAGATACCGTATACTTATTTACTAGATCGAGAGCTTTATCCACATCTAATCCCACAGCTCTAAGATAGACTTTGAATCCATTCTTGTTAACAAGCTCGATTCTAGGTCCATTCTCTTCGTATACTTTGAATCTCTCCTCCCAATCGTCTGGGAAATACTTGATAAAATATTCTCTGAGACCGGTTGATGGATAGTAGGTTAAGCATATGGATGGTAGACGTGTTTCTCTATGTAATCTATTCAGGTCCACTACGTTAAACCAGCTAATAATACATCCATTAATTATTAATGCAGATATGTCTTCTCTCTCTAGTCTATGATACATTTCGAGGATGGAATCGGTTACATCCATTCCGCCTATCTTACATCTTCCCAAGACAACTCCATCAACTAGTAGATCGCTCCTCATTACGACTCCAGCCAGAAAAGCATACTGTCCAGCCCCTCTCCTATAGCTCTCAGCTATCCCCAGAACCCTGATTGCTTTCTTTTCTAGACTCAGCCTCAACAAACTCCCTAGTGAATACTCGTTAAAGGATGCTATAATTATTTTATCTCTAGAGAGAAGTAGTTGGAGCGGAACTTTAAGGATTGAATTGTTCTCCATCTTCCAAGTTTATGAAATGTATTCTTCGTTCGTACTTCTTCCTCAAGGCCAATATCGGTTTACCTGATGTGATCTTAGCCATCTCAATCAGCTTAGACCTATCTTTATCGCTGATTCTCGAACTGTATTTACATTCGATCAAGAGTATTGACCCATTCTTTAGAGCAATCAAGTCTAGAGGTTTACTTCTAGCAACTCTAACCGTTAGCCAGCCCTTATCCTCTAATATTCGTCTAACTTCCCATTCGAATCTTCTACCTTTCCTATAACTCAACACTACAACACCGTCATACGGATCTCCTCCATCATAGTTCCCTGATTACTCCATGTAGCCGGAGATGTAGTCTCCCATCTATGCGTACAAGCTTCCCAACGACAATGTATTCAGCCTTCTTTTTCAAAGATATTAATTCATCATTTAACTCAACAGGTATCACCGCTCTCCACCTATCATTGACCAAAACTACAATTTTTCCCGGATAGAGTTCCTCGACACATATTTTGAACCTCTTCAGATCTCCAGCTATTTCTATGGAATTTTTTAGTTTTTCTTTGACGAAGGGGTAAAGCCTCCCACATTCCTCGAATATTCTCCGAGATTTCAATAGTTTCTTCAAAGCTTTCTCGATCTCGCTAGCATTATATCCATCATGGATTAATTCTTCTACAAGGAGATTTCTAGGAAAGCCTCGATCTCCCATCTTGAGTATTCTCTTATAGATTATCTTGGAAAGCTTCAGTAAACTCGTCTTCGGTTTTATGCTTGTAGAAGTAATCTGTTCAAACCACTCCATATACCTATTCGCATGATGCCTCATAGATTCGTCTTTTTTGAGAACTTCTTCAAGTTTTTCTCTCCAGCCTTCTTCGAGACAGCTCTTAGAGAAGCTTAAGTTAGAGTTCTTTTCAGACACATTATTCCCGTCGACTTCTCCGCAAGTTTCTGGAAAAGAATTTGTAAAGACTGATCCAGTATAATCTGTTAGATTCTTTTGCTTAATTTCTTGGTTTATCTTCTCTAATATGTTTTTTGTTTTCTTAACTTTCCTGTAAGCTGATTCAAGATAAACTTCATCAGACGTATTTTCAGCAACGAGTATCACGCATCTTCCGGTTCTTAGCCTACCAGTTCTCCCCCTTCTTTGAATAAATCTTATCTCCGAAGTTATCGGTTCATAAAATACCACTAGGCCACATTGTGGAATATCTAGCCCCTCTTCTCCAATACTCGTCGATACGAGAACCTGTATCTCCCCATCATTAAATCTCTTCAATGTCCGAAGCTGTTCTCTCTGACTCATATAGATGAAGTTCTTTTCTTTTCTCTGTCCAACAAACACTTCTACCCTAAATCCTCTATCTCTCAGGATATCCACTAAATGTTCTGCCGTATCTCTATACTGAGTAAAGACAATCACTCTTCCATTCGGCTCATCGTTAAAGTATTTCCTTAACTCTTCAACCAATGCGGGAATTTTCGGATGTTCTTTTACTTCTTTCTCAACCATATTCATTAGTAATCGGAATCTCGGATCTATCACGAGCTTCCTATGGGATTTTTTCTCCAACGTTATAGAGTTCTCCAAGAATTTCCTAAGTGTATATGCTCCTTGAGATAGTAGAAGCTCTAATTCATGGAGGAGTATAAGAGCGATATTCTGTAGAAGCAGTAGATTCCATGACAAGCCTCTAGCATACTTGTTTTTCTCAAGCTTAATCTTTTCGCGTATTTTTTCTCCGACCTCAAGTAGTTCTCTTCTAGATATGTGGCCACAGTCTTTATTGATCAACCCAGCTTCTCTAAGTTGCGCCAGACAATCTTCAAGCATCTCTCTAATCAAGTTGGCAATCCTTTGATAGCTTACAGGAGGTTCTATCATCTTATATTCTATCTTGATATTGTGAATATATGGGGCAACATCTCTATCGTATTCTGAACGGTAGATTATATTCTCAATGAATAGTTTATTTACTATCTCTCTAACTTTGTTAGCATCTGACCCAGGCGAGGCCGTTAAAGCCAGTATACGGGGATTCTTGCATGAGCTTACATAATGTTTAGCGACCTTCGTATATGCGTACTCTTTCCTAGCTCTATGAGCTTCATCAAATACGATCAAGCTGAAATTATCCAGACTCAGCCCATCTTCTAAATCATTCTTGACTACTTCAGGCGTAGTGAAGAATATCATGACATCTCTGCTTCTCCACCACAGCTTCCTCTCTTCTGGAGCTACATCGCCGGTCAAGACCCTCAATTGATGTGCTTCTAGTCTTAAGAGTTGAGCAAACTTTTCTTTATGCTGGTTTACTAGAGGCTTTGTAGGGGCCATGACTAGAATCCTACAGTTGGGCTGAATGTACAAATAATAGGCGGAGACGTATACAGCGATAACTGTCTTACCTAGAGCCGTAGGTAGCACAACCAATGTATTCCGCCCAATAGATGATTCAGCTATCTTAACCTGGTATTTCCTGATCTCTATCTTCTCTTTTCGAAGGAGAGGGTTCTCCAATATTATCGATGAACTCATGATATCCGAGCTGTCCATATGATTCGACCTATTTCCAGTGTCTTTCCCCATATCTTCTCGTATCATCTACATCTCCTTGCTTGTTTTCCCTTAACTACGACTTCTGCTAACAATACACTGACCAGCGTATAGGCTAGCCCCGATAAAAATATTTCAGACCATGATGAAAGTGGAGAAGTTATGATTTTCTTTCCTTTCTTATTCTACTAAGTATCTCTTGAGCTTTATCAAGCCTTACAGCTTTCTCTCTAACCATCTCTTCTGCAACTAAGTCTATCTCTCCTCCTACCGCTCCCGCCATCACGGCTATATTCTTCGCATGGAGAGACATGTGTCCAGCCTGTATTCCTTCAGCGGCCAATGCTCTGAGAGCAGCGAGATTCTGAACCAGTCCAACCGCTCCTATAATTTCTGCTAATTCTTGACTTGTCTTGACTCCCAATATCTTTAGCGATATCTTTGCTAGAGGATGAGTCTTGGTTGCTCCTCCAACAATTCCTACAGCAATAGGCATCTCTAGAGAACCATATAGATAGCTTCCATCAGTCTCCCATCTACTAAGAGGCCTATATCTTCCGTCTCTAGCTGCATAGGTATGAGCTCCCGCTTCTACTGCTCTCCAATCATTTCCGGTAGCTATAACGACGGCATCCACGCCATTCATTATACCTTTATTGTGGGTTGCAGCCCTGTATGGATCAGCTTCTGCAAAGGCCCAGGCCTCCATGATTCCTTCGGCGACTTCTCTTCCTCCTACTGCTTCAACGGGAATTTTCGTCCATGCTCTAACAAGTCTACGATCAGCTAGATTCGATATTATTCTTAACCTAAAGTATCCACCTGCTATCGAGGCGAGCCTCGGAGCTATCGTCTCAGCCATCGTATTTACCGCATTTGCTCCCATAGCATCTCTAACATCTACTATTAGATGAACTATCAGCATGACTCCGCTTCTAGTCTCCAGAATTCTTGCTTCAAGGTCTTTTGCTCCCCCTCCAAGCCTAACCAGCACGGGGTCACATTGATTGGCTAATTCTAGGATCTCATCTTTCCTCTTTAGTATTTCGAGTCTCGCTATAGCGGGCTGTGGAACTTTTACTAATTGTATCTGGCCTATCATGTATGGTCCTGTGCTAGAAGTATATACTCCACCACCTTCTCTAGCCATTCTGGCAGCATTAGATGCAGCAGCCACGACAGAAGGCTCTTCAATAACCATTGGTATAAGGTAATCTCTACCGTTTATGAGGAAGTTTACCGCTATGCCTAAGGGGAGCTCATAGGTTGAAATTACATTCTCTATCATTCTATTCGCAATCTCTATGTCTAGAGCGCCATGCCTCTTCAATGAGCCGATTTCATCGCTAGTCAAATCTGCAAACTCTGAAACGATCTTTAGTCTCTCTTCTATGCTAAGTTTGTAAAAACCAGAAATTCTCGAACTTCTCCTACTCAATTTCCTCTAAAAATGACGTCAACTCATATTTTTTATGTTTTTCCAATAATAATATGTCATCTGACGTATACTCGACAAAGGAAATACTTAAAAGAGGCTCATCAAATTCTATATATTAGGTTCTGTCAGGAGGTTAGTTCTTGACCAAGGAAGAATTATTAAGAAAAGCTCAAATCCCCTCACAGCTTGCTATGAAATATCACCCATTCTATAGAGGCAAGATACAGGTAACATTAAAAGTTCCGGTTAGGAGCTACGATGATTTTGCGATCTGGTATACTCCAGGAGTTGCTGAACCATGTAAAGAAATAAAAAACAACACCGACCTAGTCTTCGAATATACTAATAGAGCTAACACCGTCGCGGTAGTAAGCGATGGAACGAGAGTTTTAGGATTGGGCAATATAGGACCTGAAGCAGGTCTCCCAGTAATGGAGGGCAAAGCACTACTATTCAAGTATCTGGGGGGCGTAGACGCATTCCCTATAGTCTTGAATGTAAGAGACCCGGAAGAGATCATCAGAGTGGTAAAAGCTCTAGAACCAAGTTTCGGCGGAATAAACCTAGAAGATATAGAGAAACCAAAATGTTTCTACATCCTAGAAAAACTAAGGAAAGAGATGAACATCCCCGTATGGCATGACGACCAGCAGGGTACAGCTACAGTTACTCTTGCAGCTTTGATGAATGCTTTAAAGCTAGTTGGAAAGAAGATTAACGATGTAGTCGTGGCGTTGATTGGAGCTGGGGCAGCGAACATAGCTATTGCAAGATTGATTATCTCTGCGGGGGTAGATCCTGGTAAGATGAGAGTAGTCGATACGAAAGGGATAATCTATGCAGAGAGAGAAGATGTAGACAAACTACAGTTCTCTGATCCATGGAAGTACGATCTAGCAATAAAGACCAATCGTGAAAAAATCGTAGGAGATATTCCTGAAGCATTGAAAGGGGCTGACGTAGTTATAGCAATGTCTAAGCCGGGGCCAGGAGTAATAAAGAAAGAATGGATCAAATCAATGGCAGATGATGCCATAGTCTTCGCCTGCGCCAACCCTATACCTGAGATATGGCCTTGGGAGGCAAAAGAAGCTGGAGCCAAGATAGTTTCTACGGGCAGGTCCGATTTCCCCAACCAAGTAAACAACTCTCTAGGATTCCCAGGAATATTCAGGGGAGCGTTAGATGTAAGAGCCAAGACTATAACAGATGAAATGTGTATAGCGGCTGCTACTGAGCTAGCTAAAATCGCTGAAGAGAAAGGATTGTCTGAAGATTATATTATACCGACGATGGAAGATTGGGAAGTATATCCCAGGGAAGCTACGGCAGTAGGCATGAAGGCGATAGAGCTTGGACTAGCAAGAGTAAAGATGAGTGAAGACGAACTCTATGAAACAGCATATAATACTATCAAGAACGCCAGAGAACTAGTTCACATGATGATGAGAGAAGGATTCATCCCGTCACCACCAGAATAACCGACGAAAACTTAGAAAACTCTCAGACCATTATGTGTTGTTATTGTTTATGCTAAATTGGTTAACCTTAGGGTTTACTACTAATATAAGTTTATTTTTCACTGAATACTCTTAACTTTGGATATGTCGGAAGTATTGGAGGGAGAAATTGTAAAGATAATAGAGTTAGAGCCTATAAGAGAGGGAGTAATAATTATTGAAGGGTTCCCTGACGTAGGTCTAGTTGGAACGATTGCTGCCTCCTTCTTAATCGAGAAACTCCAGATGAGTGATATAGGTTATATAGAGTCTGACGCTCTACCGCCTCTAATATCCGTAAAGAACGGTAAAATATTAGACATAGTAAGGATGTATGGTAGGAACAACATAGTTGTATTCTTGTCTGAGATACCTATACCTCTGCCGATTATTAGACCTTTAAGCCAGAAAATAATAGAATGGGCCATATCTAGAAAAGCCAAGATGATCGTAAGCCTGACGGGGATGCCTGAGCCTGGAAGGTTAAACATTGATGTACCGAAAGTATACGTTCTAGGCAGCAATGAGAAGATCTCAAAGGATGCATTAAAGATAAATGGTGTTGAAGCTTTTACGGATGGATACATCACTGGTGTAAAAGGAATGATTCTGAGAGAGAGTATAAAGAGGGATTTCAACGCTCTTCTGGTACTCTCACAAGCACATTTCAATTATCCAGACCCGGGGTCTGCGGCAGAGATACTGAAGTATCTATCAAAACTATTATCTATAGAAATAGATGTTAAGCCGCTACTTGAAAGCGCAGAGGAATTAAAGCTGAGGTTGAGAGACTTGATGCGTAGAACGAGCCAAGCTATGCAAGACGTACAAAAGTCTCGTGAGCTAGAGCTTCCCGCGGTGTATTTGTAGGAGGTGATTGAGAACGTCTTATAGAAGGGATCTCTGGAAGATCATGCTCGACGAATTCAAGAAGATAGAGCAAGAGCTAAGGAATATAGAAGAAGAATTCTACATGAGGATCAAGGGATTGGAAGCCATGAGAGGATGCATAACCCCTCTCTACAACATCTATGAATCCGGAGATGAGCTAATAATAACCGCCGACATGCCTGGGACAAACAAAGAGGAGATAGACTTAACTGTTGGAGAAGACTACTTGAAGATTGAGGCACCATGCCGCTCGCCCGCTAGAAGAACAAGAGAAGGAAAATACATGCTTCACGTAAGGCTACCGGTGGAGATCGAGCCCGAGAGTGTAAAAGCGAGATATAAGGATGGCGTCTTAGAAGTAATTGCCAAAAAGAAGATTAGAGGGGTCAAGATAAGAGTAGAGTAGGAAAAGGTAGATTCGCATAGTTAGGCCTCCATAAAAGTATTCCCGGTTCACGTCATACTGGTGGATTAAGTAAATTCGACAAGACTTTTCTCCAAGCTTTTAATACATTCTCTCTATTGTATCCCCCACCTCCCAACACCAATAGTCTACCGTCACATTCTTCTTCAGAGACTTTGTGAAGTCTAGTCACCGCATGCTCGTGAGCCTTCTCAGTATACATTAACCCAGTGAGAGGGTCTCCAGCCAACCCATCTGCTCCTGCTTGCAGAATAATGAATTCCGGGCTAAAATTATCTATGAATTCTTCAATCTTATTCCATGCCTCCATAAATTCTTCATCACCCGCTCCAGGCATTAATGGAATGTTTAGTTTTGTCCCTTCAGCTTCTCCTCCGCCTCTCTCATGACTGAAGCCTGTTCCCGGATATAGTGTCCTGCCATCCTGATGTATGTCTGCTATTATCACGTTCTTTTCAAAGTAGAAATCATAGAATACTCCATCTCCATGATGTGCATCAATATCGACGTACAGTACTTGTTTAAGCTTAGCTACTTCAAGCAGGTATTTGATCGCTATCGATGCATCGTTAAATATGCAGAATCCTCCAGCTCTATCTCTCCTGGCATGATGTAGTCCACCGACAGGATTAAAACCATGATCAATCTCTTTTCTCATTATCATTCTTACAAGCTTAAGTGTTGACCCGACTACGTGTAGGGATGCTTCATAACATCCCTTAAAAGCAGGTGTATCACCATAATCGAGATATCCATATCCGTCTTGAGATTTCTTCTTAACAAAATCAACGTAATCTGGGTCATGATATAGTAGAACTTCACTCTCACTAGCCAGTTCAGGCTTAACAGCAATTACTTGGTCTGGATAATGTTTTAAGAATGTAGGCATAACCTCTCTGTAGAATCTTTCAACCCTATCAGACCTGAATGGATGAAATTCTGGAAAAGAATATAGTAAGGCTTCTTCCCCGTAAATAACCCCTACCCTACACTTCATCACCACATCTACATTCTACAAAGAATATTCTAGAATATTTATAAGTTCTATCACTCCAACCTACTCTAAACAAGATATAAGCATAGATTAATATGCATCTATGAAGAGCGGATATGTAATGAAGGTTTTCGTCTTTGAAGATAATGCCTACGTGAATCTTCTCCCGATAACCTATACCAGAGCATCATTTGAAGTCAGGGTAGGGTCTAGAACATTTTTGGAAAATATCGTTGAGAAACTAAGACCTGAGGAGACAATAGTTTCAGCGAGAAAATATCTTGAACCAGTAATAAAAGAAAGATACCCTTACGTCTCTTTAGATAGGGAACTCTTAGAAGATGTATTGATTGTTAACGGGCTCCTCTATATTGGTGGAAAAGAGTTAGAGTTAATAAAAAACCTACTTACCGAGGGGGTAGACAAGGCTTTAATTAAAGATGGGAGGTTGGTTGTCGCCAAGTTATCTGAAAGAAATCTACGAAAGATAAGACAAGAATTATTTCAGGATATTGAATTACTGAAGAGATATATGAAAGCCGAGTTCGTTGAAGATGCTAGACTAATAACTTATCCTTGGGAGCTCATTAATTATTTTCCCGAGATATTGAGAGAAGAATTATCCAAATACGAAAATGAGCATTCAGCCATTCCAAGTGGAGTATATGTTAGGGGTGATGAGAAGAATATTTACGTAGAAGATGGCTCAGTTATCGAGCCGGGCTCCATCATAGACGTTAGGAATGGCCCAGTCTACATCGGGAGAAATGTTGAGGTTGAGTCACCTTCAAGAATCATCGGGCCATCATATATTGGTGATAGCAGCATGGTCTTCGCTGCAAGGATTGAAACATCCATAATTGGTGAAGAATGTAGAATTGGGGGAGAAGTAGCCTACTCGGTAATCCATAAATATTCTAACAAGAGGCATTTCGGTTTTCTCGGTCACTCATATGTAGGTGAATGGGTTAATCTTGGAGCAGGATTCACGAATAGCAATCTTAAGAATACGTATGGAGAAATAAGAATGAATATAGGTGGCCGAAATATCAATACCGGGAGAACCTTTCTCGGATGCATTATAGGAGACCACGTTAGAGCAAGCATCGGCGCATTAGTCTATACAGCTAAGAGGATAGGTGTTGGATCACAGATACACGGGGTCATATTTGAGGATATACCATCATTTACTTTTTACGCAAAAAGCCTTGGATTAGAATTAATTGAACTAGATATAGAAAAGGTATTGAAGTCGGTGGAAAGAATGATGGCTAGAAGAAGGATTTCTCTAAGACCTGTAGAAGAGAAATTGCTAAGAAGAATCTATGAAGATACCGCTGCTGAAAGAAGTCTAGCTGGAGCAAAGAAGAAAGAAATAGATTTTAAGTAGAGGTTAATTATCATGATGAAAATATATTACCCTCCAGCAATATTGTAATAACGGATATGAAGTCTCTGCATGATGAGAAAGACTTGGAGATTTTAAGAATACTTCAGGAGAACGGGAGAGCATCTTATTCTGAAATAGCTAAGAAGCTGGGATTAAGCGAGGCCGCGGTATATACCAGGATCCAGAAATTGATAAAGCAAGGATTCATAAAAAAGATTCAAGCTATTGTAGATTCTGAAAAACTCGGATACAATCTTACAGCAATAGTAGCGGTAAAAGCTCAACCAAGCAAGTACGATTCTCTCTTACAGGAATTGTCCAATGTCCCCGAGATCGTGGAAATATACGATGTCACCGGGGACTATTATTGTTTACTGAAATTAAGGTTGCCGAACAGGGAAATATTAGCGAAGATACTTGATAAGATAGGTTCATTGGAGGGTGTTATATCAACCGATACAAGAATTGTTCTAAGAACAATAAAAGAATCCTATAGCCTACCATTATAGATGCTTATATTAGACTAGAATTCAATAAGCATCTATAGAGCTCAAGTAGGTTGTCTACTATATGATCAGGTTTAATCTGGGAGGATGCTTCCTCGACAGTATCCTTCGATGTTGCTCCGGAAAGGACTAGGGCTGTGCCAGATCCAATAATCTTGCCTGCAAGAATATCCGTATCTAGCCTATCCCCAACGACTAAGACCTCACTCGGATTGAAGCCAACCTTTTGTAAAGCTATCTCCATTATTATTCTAGAAGGTTTACCGATAACGATAGGGTCTTTCCCAACGGCTTTTGAGATAGCGGCAACTATTGATCCTGCGCCCGGCTCAAAACCTTCATCGGATGGAATAGTTGGATCCGTATTCGTAGCTAGAAATCTTGAACCACTCATTATTGCCTTGTAAGCGGCTCTCAGCTTCACGTAATTGAACTTCCTATCTATACCGACTACAACATAGTTAGCTTTCCACCATTCGTTTATTTTTATGATGGTATGCTTCATCCTCTTGCAATATTCCTTGAATCCTTTCTCCGTTATAGGCAACACGTTACTTGGACCTGACTCTCTAAGTATGTATAGTGAAGTCGCCTCACCTGAGGTCAATATCTCTTCAGGTCTAGCTTCAATGCTGAGACCCCTTAGCTTCCTGGAGTAGCCTTCGGAGGTTAGAGACGAATTATTGGTGATGAACAGGATCTGGAGATTTTTCTCCCTAAATTTCTCTAAAGCCTCGTTAGCTCCGGATATTAGCTTGTTTCCCCGATATACACATCCATCCAAATCAAGGAAAAGGCATTTGTACTTTTTCATAATCATATATCAGAAAGAAATACTCTCTTAAATATTTGATTTACTGCTTGTAATGGGAGTTCTAATCTGATGAAGATTTTTCCCGTTGTATGAATATAATATTCGGAGCCAAATTATTTCTAGGTTTCTAAGTAATAGTTTTTTATCGATTTTCCTCGAAACAATATTAACTAAAATTAACTATCAAGTACTTTCCTTCGTACATACATGAAGATTTAATATAATTGTTTGATACTTCTTCAGAAATCATACTCGCTATCCAAACCTTAAATTTAATTATCCTTCTCTTCAAAAAATGGTTGGTAGAAGATAACGTTTTCGAATCGTCTTAGCTTCTTACTGCACTCTTTCCAGCGAGGTATCCGAAAGTCACGGCTCTACTATGGCTAAGACCTGGAATTACAACAAGCGAATAATATTGGGCATAGAAGCCTCCTGCAGCATTCCCTGCAGCATATAATCCTGGGATGGGTTTACCCTCTTTATCCAGAACTTGTAGCCCTTTATTTACTTTTAATCCTCCGCCAACCATGTTTAGGAGTACTGCTATACCTTGAATAGCATAAAATGGAGGATTCTCAATAGGTGCCATGTATCTAGATGGTTTACCGAAATCTTCATCAACTCCTTTCTTACATAACTCGTTATATCTTTCAATCGTCTTCTTGAAGGTTTCTATAGGAACTCCCATCTTCTCTGCAAGTTCTTCTATCGTGTTAGCCGTTACTGCTGCTCCATTATTCAATGCACCCTGTAGAAACTCTTTACCCAGCTCTGGATCAGTTATTCTTCGATAACCACCACCATGTTTAGTAACTTGCTCCTCCCACTTAGAGTCGAATATCGCCCAATACATAGCTTTAGGTTGTTGTAAAACTCTGTTAATAGTCCACATCCACGGAAGCGCCTCATTTGTGAATCGCTCTCCTAAAGTGTTTACGAATAAGAAGGGGTTGCATATAAGCATGTATCCTTTACCGGGACCTAAACCGGCAAGTGAACTTATAGCGAATCCTACGTCACCCCCAGTCATTATGTAACAGAGTGGGCAGTGTGGTGGTTCATCTAGGGCAGCGCCTATCCATAAGCCCATTAACTGTCCGTCTCCCGTATTAGTTGGAGTAATCATTGGGTAGATTATTCTATTGGGTATATCTGCTAATCTTGCGACTTCAGGTGGAGCCCAAAGCTTCAGGAGGTCCTTATTTGACGAATAGTCTCCTGTACAGAGAATCACTGCCTTATTTGAAGTAAATTTTATGTATCTACCGTTAGCGTCTTGCGCGACAACCCCCGTAACCTTACCGTTCTCTCGGATAAGTTGAACAGCCCTAGTATTGTAATAGAATTTTGCTCCTTTATCTTTAGCTAGTTTCTCCAATACTGGTGCGAGCTGAGCTACACCGTCAAAATCTGTTTCATCACTGAATTTATAGGTTGGCCTAGGCCATTCTCTCCATTCATCCTCGAGATATGTTTTAGGCTTTAGTACTTGAGCTGGAATACCATTTGCTCTCGCAAGGTCAGCGATAAAGTCTGCGATTCTTGAGGAATTAGCTAACCACAACCTAACAAGCGATTCATCAACTTTATTGCCTGAGATTACATCGATCTGCTCACGGATGGCTTTCTCGTAGTCTACAGATATTCCCGCCTCTTTGAAGAGCTTGCCGGCTGGACCAGGATTTATGTGGGCTCCTCTGACATTGGGTCCTTTGTGCTTTTCTATAACAACAGTATTAGCTCCTTCTTCAGCGGCCGAGTATGCGGCCATCAGTCCAGCTAGACCAGCACCAACGACTACGATGTCGGCAGTAATTTTTTCAGCTATTTTTTCATCAGGTATTGGCAGTGGAGGAGTAAGTATTGCAGGTTCACCTGCAACTGTAACTGTTGATGTTTGAGTTACAGTAGTTGGTTTAGTAACCGTTGTTGTCTCAACTTTTGTCTCTGTTATCTTTATTTCTTTCGGAAATACTTGGCTACCAATTATTCCACCAACGACAAGTCCTGCAACGCCCGTTGCAGTCGCGGATAAGAAACTCCTACGTGAGACTTTTGCACCTTTTTCGGGAGCTTGTGCACTCATATGGAGAAATTCTTCTCAGCTCAATTTAAGATTTCTGAGACATTAGGTAAATTATATAAATACAAAAAGAAACTTCTAAGTATATTCCATATATAACATATCAGCAGAGGAGAGACTGTTCTCATCGTGACAAAAAAAGTAAAGGTAGTTTCTCTGGCTGGCTAAAGCACTTACCTAAACTGCAGGGAAATCAATAGCCCGCTTGTAGGATGATCCTTCGGATTAACGTACTAAATGAAAGGTAGCAGATACTAATTGTAGAATTTTATGGGATCTATGCCTCGGTTATTTTTCTCTTGAAGCGTTTTTTCCCGCTATGTATCCTGTCGTCCAAGCCATACTATGACTTAGCCCTGGACATATAAGTGGATAATCTAATCCAAACCTTCTTCCAACGAGGTTTCCGGTAACATATAAGCCGGGTATCGCTTTTCCATCTTTATCCACCGGTTGTAGGTTTTCATTTGTGATTAGCCCGCCCATTGTAACTAGGAATGCTGCTTGAGGAGGGTTCCAGTTTGCGTAAAAAGGCTTCGTGTCCACGGGAAACAAGTAATCCGATCTCTTACCGAAATCCTCGTCTACTCCTTTCCTACATAGTTCATTGTATCTTTCGACTGTTTTCTTGAATATTGCAACGTCTAATTCCGGAGTAATTCCCCTCATTTTTTCTGCAAGTTCATCAATAGTATTTGCTTCTATTATCTGTCCTGACTCTATCTTCTCCTGGAATTCTTTCAATGTTATATCGTCGGCTTTCCAAATTCTGAAAAATCCTGGCCCTAAGTTATATGTATACTTTGGCCAATTTGAATCGAAAACAACCCATATGCCTCCATTCCTCAAACATTGTATTGGAAATGCTAGAACATTCGAGATTAAGTCCTCGTTGGCGAATCTTTTACCAAATTTATCGATCATTAAAAATGGGGCGGTCCCCATTGCATGCCAAGCATGAACCATTGCACAATGTGGTCTCGGCTCAATCTGTGCACCTATCCAATAGGCCATTAAATGCCCATCACCGGTAGGCGAGGGCAATCCAAAGATGCTTCTTAAGTCTGGTAACTTAGCAAATTCCTCAGGTAAGAAATACTCCACCATTGCTCGGTTACCTCCATAGTCCCCTGTTGAAAGTATTATGGCCCTTCTAGCCCTAAATCTTATGTATTTTCCATCTTTTGTCTGAGCTATTACTGCTTTAACCCCTCCATTGTCAGGTCTTTCAAGCCTTAATGCATTCGTCTCATACCTTATCTCTACCCCCAGATCTCTTGCTTTCTTTTCCAGAATTGAGAGTAGTAAACCCTGATTCGCTGTTGGTGTATCCCCAAATCTATGACATGTTGGATATTCTATATATGTCTGCTTTCTGTAGTCCCATCCAGGTGGAGCCTCAGTGGGAGGCCACTTATCAACCACGAAAGTGTATTTATCTGTTCTATCCGGAATAACCAGCCAAGTCTTCACGCCCTCCTTTTCACATATATCTATGAGCCAATCCATTACCTTGCCAGAATTATAAGCCCATAATCTGATTATTCTTTCGTCAGCTCTATAACCTGAAATTTCCATTAGCTTTTTAATGACTTCCTCAGGCTCAATATAAATGCCTAGTTG
Source organism: Candidatus Geocrenenecus huangii (assembly GCA_023268155.1). Classification (GTDB taxonomy): domain Archaea; phylum Thermoproteota; class Nitrososphaeria_A; order Caldarchaeales; family Wolframiiraptoraceae; genus Geocrenenecus; species Geocrenenecus huangii. Next base: position 189,606 of record JALNKM010000001.1, on the reverse strand, counting down.
TTTATGTTTCTTGCTATTTAAAGCTGTGTTGTCGCCACCACGTGCAGAAAAAGTAGACTCACGTTCAAGCAAAACTACCTCTACTCCTTCCTCAGCAGCCGCGACTGCTGCAGCTAATCCAGATGTACCAGCACCGACTATTACTACATCATATTCTAGAGTTTGCGCTATCTGTTCGTCTGGGATAGGTGGTGGAGGAATTAAGAAGATCGGTTCAGGCGATATAATTGTTGTAGTAGTTGATACTTGAGTTAAAGTAGTGGGTTTGGTTATAGTACTTGTTTCAGTTTTCGTTTCTGTGGTTCTTACTTCTTTAGGGAAAGCTTGACTACCAATTATTCCCCCTAAGATTAAACCGATTATGCCTGAGGAGATTGATGCAACAACACTTCTCCTACTAATTTTACCAGTCTCTTCACTCATGATTTCAGAGACCTCAAACTTATTATCTGACACTGGAAATTTTAGCGTTTGGTCAGTAGAATGTATACCCTTAATACTTAGGTTGTAAAGAATATCTATACTTAGGATGGATAAGGCTAATATTTTAACGATAGATAAACCTCTCTGATGTTTAGGAAGAATCTTGTCCAGCGATGGGATACTCTTGATAGAATTTCACACCTGATAAATTTATCCGGTATACTTATAGCAATAATTTCTGGTCTTCCTCAATTAAATCTTACTTTATTCGGATTTAATTTAGGAGCACAGTTCAGATGGATAACAGACGTAATCGGTGGAGAGGGAGTACGACGAATACTACACAGGTACGTCGTTACAGGCTTAATTAGCTTAGCATTTACAGTTCACGTTTTCGGGTTTGGTTTGAAGAAGAAAAAATCTCATATATTATTCACATTCAGAGATTTAAAGGACCTCGTAGCGTATTACGGACATAAATTCTTTAGGAAGGCTAAGCCTGTTCTCGGGTTTCATGTCCCTGGAGAGAAGCTGCTGTATTGGGTTGCACTAATATGCCTATTCATTCTCGGCTCTACGGGTATAATAATGTGGACAAGGTTTCTCTATATTGACTACAACTTGCTTAGACTATTTCACAGGATTGCTTCTATTATCTTGTCGTTATTTGTCTTGGTACATTTCATATTGAACATAATCTTGCCAGAACAGCGTTCAGCAATGAGAGCTATGTTCATTAACGGTAAAGTGCCAGAAGAATGGGTTAAACAGCACCATCCGAAAATGTTCGAGGAGGAAGAGCAAACATTGTTGACAAGACGTAGAATGATAAAGACGTTTCTCTGGCTTATCCCTGCAATAGGTTTTTCCTATCTCTTTTCAGAATTACTACAAAAACCACAATGTCGGATAGGAGATATAATAGTAGAACCCCCTAAAGTCATGGTTGGTAAACCATTCGTAATATCTGTGGAAGTAACGAATATGGGTTACAGGGAAAGCTCATTTCCAATTCAATTATCAGTAGATGGTAAGATAGTAGCAGAGAAAAATATTGCTCTACTCGATGGTGAAACAAATCTGATCAATTTCAAGACAACCATCAACGAAATAGGCCGACATACAATAGAAGTAAATGGTGTCTCAAAGATGATCGAAGTAGTAGAGGCGCCTCCACCAATCGAGAAAGAGTTAGCAGATAAATTCAAAGAACTATTTCCAACAGCATACGATTTTGTCCCGGTTGTGAAAGACGGCAAAATAGTATATTATGAAATATATGATGCTGAAGGAATGCTAATAGGCTATGGTTTCCATGAAAGAGTATACGCTCCAACGGATAGACTTACCGTGACAGGAATTATTGACCTAGATTACAAGGTCAGGATGATAGATGTCGAGAAATTAAAACCGGACATTCATGTTCTGAATGATAAGATATTAGATCCCGATTTTGAAAATCAATTTATAGGTTTAACCATTGAGGAAATGAGGTTGTCTCCTGAAGGAAAGATCGACGCAGTTTCTGGAGCAACGATATCATCGACTCTGATAGTAGAAACTATAAGAAAAATACTTGAAGAAGTTCAATCGCCTTCGTAAATTCGAAAATTTCTAGTTTTTATTATGTCTCTATTATTTGTGATTATCATTGCCTCCGCTTCTCCTAATTCTTCAATGAGGTGAATGCTCTCAGATGGATTCATGGCGCATAAGCTGGTGGCGAGAGCATCAGCTATTAAGGCTCTCTCCGTAATTACTGTGGCGCTAACCACCTGACTACTCAGTGAATTCTTTAGGTAAGGATTTAAAATATGAGAAAAGTTCCCACTCCCTATTCTACGTTCATAGTTTCCACTTGTTGCTACAGAAGAACTATATATCATTAACTTACAGATACTCTTATCTTTCTCAAATGGATTTCTAATAGCTATCCTCCAGGGTTCTCCATCTGTTTTCTCACCTACTGCTTTCAGGTCTCCTCCGGCATTAATCAACGCGTGCTTAACTCCATGTTTTATTAAATATTCCGATGCCAAATCAACGGCATATCCTTTAGCTACGCTATTTAAGACGATCTTCATGCCTTTCTTTAAGAATCTTATGCTCTTCCCACTGATCTCGATGAGTGAATAATCGACTAACTCTAGAATTCTTTCTAATTCTTCCTCATCCAGTTCTCCACGTTTTCTAACGATGTATTCTATTAATGGTAGTATAGTTACATCGTATACTCCTCTAGTTAATTTGCTTATCCTGATAGCCTCTTTCAAGATATAGATTAATTCATCACTTGCGTGTTCTAGGAATCCTTCCTTATTTAATTTGTTAACTTCACTTTCTTCATCATATATGCTCATAATTCTTTCTATACGCTTTAATTCGCTAAATGCTTCATCTATTATCCTTTTAGCATATCCTATATCTTCGTGAACTAAGGTTATTGTAACGATGGTGCCCATTGAAAACGTAGACTTTCTGATGCTGAACATACTCTAACCTTTATTATAGGGGAAGCGACACTTTAAAAATTGATCGATAAAATAGTTCGTAAAATACACAAAAGTGAAGGTTTCTAGCGATCTACATCTGCCACTGTGAAGATATGCTCCTTATTTATGGTTTTTCGAGAAAGAATAATGGGTGGAAAAGAGGCGTGATTGAAGAAGGTGCTTATTATTTAAGTTTAACAAGTAAAGGCTTATAATATAGCTGAAAAACTATTTTCTCTAGAAAGTATATAGTGTGAGGGTGATGTGATATGGCTGCAGCACCTTCTTCAGCAGGAGGTATCCCCGTAATAGTTTTGAAAGAGGGGACGACAAGATCGAGGGGTAGAGAAGCACAACTCTCAAACATCACTGTTGCAAAGATCATCGCTGAGACAATGAAGTCTTCTCTAGGTCCTAGAGGGATGGATAAGATGCTTGTAGACAGTTTTGGAGACGTTGTCATAACCAATGACGGCGCAACCATACTCAAAGAAATGGACGTAGAACATCCGGTAGCCAAGATGTTAGTAGAGGTAGCTAAAGCTCAAGATGCAGAAGTCGGCGATGGGACAACTACGTCGGTTGTACTGGCTGGAGAACTACTTGCAAAAGCTGAAGAATTAATCGAGAAAGAAGTTCATCCGACCTTGATAATAGAAGGATACAAGAAAGCAGCAACTAAAGCGTTAGAGCTATATGATAAGATAGGCGTCTCTGTAAGTCCTAAAGATAACGAGATATTAAAGAAGATAGCTAAGACGGCGATGATCAGCAAACTTGTAGGTGAGGAGGCAGATTATCTCGCAGAAATCTCTGTTGAGGCAGTCTTGAAAGTGGCCGAGCTAGCAGAGAATAAATGGAGAGTCGACTTAGATGACGTAAAGATAGAGAAGAAAGAGGGCGGCTCACTTAGAGATACTAGGCTCATTGAAGGAATAGTACTGGATAAAGAGGTAGTCCATCCTGGGATGCCAAAAATAGTACATAACGCAAAGATCGCATTACTTGATGCATCATTAGAGATTGAGAAGACGGAATTTGACGCTAAACTTAACATTGAGAGCCCAGAGCAGATGAGAGCGTTCATGAAGCAAGAAGAAGAAATGCTTAAAGAAATGGTTGAGAAGATCGCTGCCACAGGCGCAAACGTTGTCTTATGCCAAAAAGGCATCGACGATATGGCTCAGCACTTCTTAGCGAGAAAGGGAATAATGGCGGTTAGAAGAATAAAGAAATCAGATATGGACAAACTAGCTAAAGCGACAGGTGGAAGAGTAGTAACGAGGATAGAAGAATTATCTGAGCAAGATCTTGGCAGGGCGAAGATAGTAGAAGAAAGAAGGGTCGGAGAAGACAAAATGGTCTTCGTGGAAGGATGCGAGGATCCCAAATCTATAACCATACTTATAAGAGGGGGAACGAAGAGGATAGTAGATGAGGCTGAACGTTCCATCAAGGATGCATTGAACGTAGTCAAAGACGTAGTTATCGAAGGAAAAATAGTAGCGGGCGGTGGAGCGCCTGAAACAGAAGTAGCTCTTGGACTTAGAGATTATGCCAAGACACTGGCCGGGAAAGAACAGCTCGCAGTAGAGAAATTCGCTGAAGCCATTGAGATAGTTCCATCTCAGCTAGCAGAGAATGCTGGAATGGATCCTATTGAGACTATAGTTAATCTTAGAGCCAGGCATAAAGAAGGAGAGAAATGGGCTGGAGTTAACGTCTTCGCAGGCAAGATAGACGATATGTGGAAGCTGGAGGTTCTAGAACCTTTACTGGTGAAGAAGCAGGTAATTAAATCAGCAGTCGAAGCAGCATCGATGATCTTGAAGATCGATGACATCATAGCGGCATCAAAATTAGAAGAGAAGAAACCCGGAAAAGAAAAAGAGAAGGAGAAGGAAGAGTCGGAGTTTGGAGAGGACTGAAGACAAATACTACAGAAGACCTCTTACAAAGTATGAGATAGCGAGAATAATTGGAGGAAGAGCACTACAATTATCTCTAGGTGCCTTCCCTCTTGTCGAAGTAAAGCCTAACGATAGCCCAATAGATATTGCAAAGAGAGAACTCGAAGCCGGGGTCTTACCAATAATAATAAGGAGAAGAAAACCAGACGGAACATACGTAGACATACCGGTTAATGAGCTTCTTAAACCAATCGAGCAAACAGTAGAGTAGATATGGATGAAGATACAACTTCATGGATGATCGCCACCATCGTATTGTCTCTAGTAACCGCATTCCTCACGGTATACCAGGTGAGAGAATCCTACATCCTCCAACCTACTTTTTTCTTTTTTGTATTTCAACTCTCTTCTCTGATATGTTTCCTAATCCTTTTTTCCCTCTTAGCCAGGAAGCATATATCTGGAAATAAATAATAGGAGGAAGTAGAGAATTTTCACATCTCCTTAGAAGGCCGAATATACCTCGTGTAATCTCAAGGTATAACTCGGATATTCTAAAAAAGTAAAGGATTAATTGTTCTAGACCAATCATTTAAAAGATGTATCGTAGTGGGCTGAGAGACCTTGAAATTCACTACACGTATAGGTCTAGATGGTATTATGAGAGAGCTGAAAAAATCTTAACAGCCCTCGTAGACTCATATCTTAGCTTACATGGTCCTAGGAAGTTCTTGAGAGGTTTATCATCGCCAGTTTTCTTTGATGCTTTATCCGTTGCTTCGTTTCTCGACGAACTCGAAGGCGGGGCTACGACTATAATGGCGACAGTTTTCAAGAATATTATCAGACCTGAGGATGGTTTAGCGGTCGTAGGAGGGAAAAGATTAGAAGGATATAGAGTACCAGCCGAGCTAGATATTGTGGGGAGAGAATTCGGCTTCAGTTCAGAGAAGCTGGAGAAGTTAAAGTATGCAAGTAGAATGGTTGCAAAAGTAGATAACGTGGCTATACAGGATGGGTTCCCCCTATACTTCCACATGATGATAGTTTCAAGAGATGGTGAATGGACTGTCGTCCAGCAAGGAATAAAAACACTAGAAGGTTTAGTCAGAAGATACCACTGGACATCTATAAAGATAAAGAGCTTCGTGGAAGAACCTCATACAGGTATAATCTCAGCCCATCGAGAAAAGATCGTGATAGATATGACGAGTATGAAGAGTGATGAAGCTAGGAAGGCATGTGTTGAACTAGTAACACAGGATTTCAAAAAACTGAAAAGATTACATGAAGCTTTCTCGAAAGGCCTCCAAATGAGGTTGACGGATCTAGATGAATCAGTTGGAGATATAAAGCTTGAAGTTCCAAGTATAAAATGGGTCTACCTCCAATCTCTGTATAATCAGCAGCCGAGGAATTTTGAGGAACTATTGTCACATAGAGGGATAGGGGTACAGACGTTGAGATTTCTAGTATTCGCGTGTATACAGCTATACCAGGTTTATCCAAGCTTCGAGGATCCAGCCATATCTTTTGATGAAGCTTATAGGCTGACTGAAACTCTAGATGATGAACGTATCTATGAAGTGATGGACGCTTTAAAAGAATCTTCCTTGGAAATATTCTTGAAGAAAGTCTCCTACAATAGATTATCTAACTTTATCCAGGGTATGGAGAGTTAGAGAAAGTTTTATCCATCTAATAGATGCTCGGACTTCGAAAATAATAATTTTTAATTTTTTAACGTTCTCTTTTCCCTTGTATGAATTCTTCAACCATCTGTCTAGCGACTTCGTCTGGATACTGTATTGGTGGAGACTTCATGAAGTATGCTGAAGGGCTTATCAATGGTCCAGCTACTCCCCTGTCCTTACCAATCTTAGCGCATCTCACTGCATCTATGACTACCCCTGCAGAGTTCGGGCTATCCCATACTTCAAGCTTGGCCTCAATAGTTAAAGGAGCTCCTCCGAATGCTGTTCCTTCAAGTCTTATGTAAGCCCATTTTCTATCTCTTAGCCATGGAACGTAGTCGCTTGGACCAATATGTATGCATTCATCTGGAATACTGTACGGGATTATACTTCTCACAGCATCCGTCTTAGATATCTTCTTAGAGGAAAGTCGTTCTCTTTCAAGCATGTTTAGGAAATCAGTGTTTCCTCCAAAGTTTAATTGGTAAGTCCTCTCCACCTTGACACCTCTATCAAGAAATAGCTTTACTAGGTATCTATGAAGTATGGTGGCTCCTACTTGGCTTTTAACGTCGTCTCCTATTATTGGTAGGCCACGCTTAGTGAAGACCTCCTGCCATCTAGGCTCTCTAGCGATGAAGACAGGTATACCATTAACGAATGCTGCTCCAGCTTCTAGAACTTGTTCTACGTACCATTTAGTTGCAGACTCACTCCCTACAGGCAGAAAGTTCACTACGACGTCTGCACCACTGCTCCTTAATACATCTACAACATCTACCGTCGGTGAAGGATGCTTCTCTATTACTTGTGAAACATATTTACCTAAGCTATCATGAGTCATTCCACGGGAAACCTCAACACCTAGCTTAGGAACATCTGCAAATTTTAATGTACAATTAGGTGGAGCAAAAATAGCCTCCGATAAGTCTTTTCCAACCTTATTCTTATCTATATCGAATGCGGCCACGAATTCTATATCTCCAACATGGTAAGGTCCTAGTCGGACATGCATGAGTCCTGGAATGAATTCATTCTCATCGGCATCTTTATAGTAGTGTACTCCTTGCACAAGTGCTGAGGCACAATTACCTACACCTATTATAGCAACTCTTACCTTCGGCATGTTATATATTGTATAGAAGGGAGCATATAAGTATTTCATGATTGTAAAATAGTCTCACAGGGATGCCGGACCCTTTAAACTCAGTGAATAGTATTAACAAGGTCTTGCAATAATCTCTTTGCTATTTCAAGTTCTTTCAAACCCTTCTCTGTAATATCGTAGTATCTTCGAGGCGCACCCTTACTCTTCTCGGAAACTTCTCTAGATGATATGAGGCCTTCTCTCTCGAGTTTGTAGAGTACGACATAGCAGGTTATCTTCCCAGGCTTAAACCTAAACCTCTCAAAGATCTTGTCTCTTATCTCATAACCGTATAGTGGGCCATCCCTCAATAAAGTTAGAACATATATCCAGAGATTCTCAATAGTAATTTTTCTGATGAACCTACTTATTGCTTTGCTCTCCATACCTTCCATATAATTCTCATCTAAACCTTAAACCCCTCCTCTATATTTAACTTAAGAGCTCCTTCTCCATGAAGACACCTTCTATGATAAACAAACAATCTAGAGAGATTTCGTTGTCTTGTTAGGTATTCAATTTATATAACCTAGTGCAATGATTCCGTAGGCATGGACATATTAACTTTAATGCTGATTTCTATTCCGTCGGGTTTACTTGGAGCGATTGCGGGTCTGGGCGGTGGAATAGTATTGACCCCTATCTTGGTTACTTTGGGTGTCCCTATAAAGTATGCTATTGCTTCAAGTATGGTAGCTGTAATTGGAACCTCGAGTGGGTCGGCTGCAGCCTATGTTAGAGGAGGTCTAACGAATCTTAGAGTAGCTATGTTTCTAGAGATGTTCACTATCGCGGGAGCGGTTACCGGCGCAATTCTCACAGTTTATGTTTCTTCTAAGCCTCTATACTTTGTTTTTGCATCATTCCTAATAGCATCTCTAATATTTATGAGAAAGAGAATATTAACAGAATTGCCGATCGTCAAGAAGCAGGATAGATTATCATCATGGTTGAAGCTAGAAGGCTCTTATTTTGACGAGAAGCTGGGAAGGGTTGTTGAGTACAAGATTACGAATGCTCTCTGGGGTGGAGTAGGTATGATCTTCGCCGGGATAGCGGGAGGTATGTTAGGTATAGGTGCAGGCATATTCAAGGTGTCGATACTCGAGCTTATAATGAAGATGCCTTCGAAGCCTTCTTCGACAACGAGCAACTTCGTAATCGGTATGACGGCGTTAGCTGGAGCAGGCGTATATCTATTCTCAGGATTAATCCAAACATATCTAGTAGCGCCAGTAATCGCCGGTATGCTGATAGGTTCCATGCTGGGAGCCAGGATCTTAAACAAGCTCAGTAGCAAGACTATAAGAATAATCTTTGTTGCAGTTCTACTGTACTCAGTTTTTTTGATCATGTATAAGGGGTTAACATTATGAGGGGACAAGAATCTCTTGAAAAAATTATAAGCTACATATTAACGGTGAGCGTCTTAGTAGGCCTGACACTGTACTTTGCTGGTCTGGCATCCTACTATTTTGAAAACAAAATGTGCCTGGAGATATCAATAAATGACCAGTCATCCCTGCAACTAGATAATTTTCTTAACCAGTTTAATCAATTAAATTCTTACATAGTACTATCAACTAGTATATTGGTGGTTATGTTTACCCCATACATTAGAGTTCTCACATCAATAATCTACTTCCTAAAAAACAAGGATTACAAATATTCGGTCTTGGCCCTCTTCGTCTTTTCAGCATTAACAATACTCTTTTTGATACGGTAAAGAAGCAATAGTTCCATGATGAAATCACGTATGGAAAAGATCTAGATATTAAATTACTGAATATGGTTATGAATGGACAGACATTTTTCTAATAATAATGACGGTGAGCATTCTAATATGCGTAAATATTATTCCGACGACGCTTAACCTAAATTTTTCTAAAAGATTGATTAGATCGCATTTGTCTAAAATATCCAAATGATTGTACCTCCATACTTTTCCAACAGAATTCACCCAGAGAAACCATATTATCTTGAAGAGTCGGCTTCGGGAATTCGGAATCATCAGTATTGTTTTTCCCGCTATCCTTAGACACCTAGAAATCTCTTCAAGACATCTAATTGGATACGGGAGGTGCTCTAAGACCTCTATACATGTAATCAGATCTATACTCCTGTCTCTGAAGGGGAGGCTTTGAGCGTCTGCAATTATGAAAGAGATCTGCTTATATTTTCTGGAGGCATATTTCACAGCAGCTTCATGTACATCTATCCCAATAATTATTGAACCATTGGCTTCTGAAAATATTTTATTGGTTATGGTTCCCGAATTACACCCTATGTCTAGGATTACCTTATCTACTCTACTACTTACTTGACCGATGCATAACCTCAGTATGTTAACTCTATGTTGATGCCATAATAATTGTAATGGAAATATAGGGTTCTCATAATAATCTATTGGGACAGCCTCATGAGATTTTTTCATCTTCTCAATGTTAGATGTTTTTAAAATATTGCTATTTTTCTCCTCATTATTGCTCAAGAATTCTTCCTTACGTTGTTTTCTTCCTTAAGCATTTATAAATTTTTCTATTCTTTTCATGAGGACTTTCTAGAACATTCACGGAGATGGATGAAGCATACACGATACAAAATATAATTGTTGAAACATTATAATAGTTGGGAATACTCGTTAGAATTTATCAAGATTAAAGATTTTAAGAGCATAAAGAATAAATAAGAACAGAAGCTATGGATAAGAAGTATCCAAAGGAAATATGTGGAATCGTAGGAAAAGCTAACGTCGGTAAGAGTACGTTATTCTCAGCTATGACTCTCGCTCCAGTCGAGATCGGTAATTATCCTTTCACAACCATTAAACCCAATAGAGGAGTTACCTACCTAAGAATAAACTGCGTATGCAGAGAACTAAACGTTAAGGATAATCCAAAGAATAGTAAATGTATAGACGGTAACAGATTTATCCCAATCGAGCTCATAGACTGCCCTGGCATAATTAGGGGAGCACATAAGGGAAGAGGTCTCGGCTTAAAATTCTTGGATGAGATTAGGCAAGCTTCAGCATTAATAGTTGTTGCCGATGCTGCGGGAGCAACAGACTCAGATGGCAACCCCGTAGAACCTGGTACAGGAGAACCTGTTGAAGATGTTAAGATCGTTGAAGAGGAAGTCTCCCATTGGGTGACAGATATACTCTATATGGACTGGCCAAGAATATGTAGAATCGTCGAGAATAGATTCGGAGAGCTTGATGAGGAATTATGGAAGAAACTTTCAGGACTTGGGATATCGATAGAGTCTATAAGAGAAGTTGCTACAGAGCTGGGCTTGAATCATCATCGGCCATCTCAATGGACCATAGAGAAGCTTTATGATTTCTCATCAATACTGATAAAGAAAGAGAAACCGATAATTGTTGCAGCAAATAAAATCGATATGAAAGAAGCTAGAAGAGGGGTTGAGAAGTTAAAGAATGCGGGGTACAATGTTATTCCTACAAGCGGTGAAGCTGAGAGAATTCTAAGATTAGCTTCAGAGAAAGGTTTTATCAATTATCTTCCAGGAGATAGAGAATTCAAGGTTCTAGATGAATCAAAGCTTACAAATGCTCAGAAGAAAGCTCTCGAGAAGATTTATGAAACTGTTTTTAAACCATGGGGTTCGACAGGAGTCCAAGAACTCGTAAACACAGCATACTTTAACCTACTCCAGTATATCCCAGTATATCCTGTTGAAGATCCGGAGAAACTTTCAGATCATGATGGAAACGTTTTACCAGATGTGTACTTGGTCCGTAAAGGGTCTAAACCTAGAGAATTAGCATACAAGATACATACCGACCTTGGGAGAACATTCCTATACGCTATAGATGCTAAAAAGAAAATTAGAGTTGGAGAAGAATACCAACTGAGATGGGGGGACATAATCTCCATAGTTTCAGCAGCCAAAGAAGCTTAGAGTAATAAGATTCTAAGGGTTAACTTCTCTGAGGTATTTCTCCGAGTAGTATCCCCACTCTTTCTTTGACCCAAAGCTTCTTACACCATACATTTTCACTTGCTCTCTTAGTCTTTCCGCTTCTTCACTAGTTATCTCTCTTCTTCTCTCTAGGTAATCTATCACTACCAATGCCTCACCATCATTTTCACATCTTCTAAGATAATCTATTGGAGTTGGAAGAGATGGGGCATCTCTGCTTTTTCTAGCTTCTTCTTCACCTTCCTCTATTGATGTTCTCGCCTCATCTATTCGTAGCCTCATCTTCTTCTCGACGATCTCTCGGTAAAGGTTGGGGAAAAGCTTCTTGAAGGTTTTCTCATCTAATTCCATTACTTCCACCTAGGTATGAACAATCTTAAAGGCTCATCCCCCATTATTTTCTTTAGCTCGGTAAGTGTTAAGCCTTTCTTTAAGTCTCCGTAAACGTCGCATCTGGAAGGATTCAGGTAAGCTGTATGTTCTTTCAGTATGATCTCGGCATCATACTCTTTCTCTGTTTTTATCTTTATCTTTACCACGCTTCCTTCTCTAAGAGGTTCAGGTAGATCTACTTCTTCGATCCCTAAGATCTCGAATCGACTTTCTCTAAGTTTTTCAAGCACTATTTCAGGTTCTTCGCAATCTACCTCGATATCGATATCACTGTTCGGCTTAACTATTCCTCTCCACACGCTTCCAACCAATCTAGGGTTAAAATCCGAAAGTGTCTCCATAAGTCTTAAAGCCTCATTTCTCATATCAATTAGCCTCTTCCAGTATTCTTGACTCTCGGATTCTAGTGCCACCTCTAGCAGTTTCAGAGCTACTTCAAAATTCTTTGGAAAAACCTTTGTACCAAATTCTTGTGCCGCTATCTTCTTTGCCTCAATATATTCTTGTGCTCTCCCACTATAGAGGATCTGTGCTGCATGCTTAGCTATTTTTTCTCTAAGAGCTCTCTTAGACATCGCTGGATCCAGATACAGAAGAAACCGCCTCTTCTACTCTTTTACCTTCATAAACCCATTCTGGAATCTTTAACACCTTTGACTTGACTATGCCTACATGTCTTAGTAAGGTAATCTTTTTTGCTTCTTGGAATATGTCGGATGCTGTCTTCCCTAAAACCATTTCTTGAGCTAGCTGGTCGTGTGTCAGATTCCTTGAAGCTTCTTCTAGGATCTTCTGCATTATCTTCCTTATCATTCTAACTTTTAAGCAGTGGGGAGTTAGACGCCTAACTGTAAAAGCTATAGCCTGTGCCCTTAATTTGAACCCATCCTTAGTCGTTAAATTGAAGGTTCCCTCTATTCTTGTTGTACCTCTTCTTACTAAGCTACGGAGAAACTCTCTACCATATTCATGTCCATAGAAGATGGTTTCAGCAATCATGTCTTCTTTCACCCTCACAATCTTGAATCTTATTAGCAGATACTGTTTTGCGAAGTCACCCGTTAGATTGTATAAACTTGCCCAAAGGGTTCTACCGACAGCCTCTCCAGGCTCGTTTACCAAAGTAGTACCTATTTCCTTATATCCAAAATATTCAGGAGAATATACGGTGACGACCTGTTTAGGCCCCTTTTTTTCTACGTTCTTCTTCTTCGACATCAAAATCATTTCTCATCTGGCTTCAATAAGAGGATTGACGTTTTAAGAGAAGGCTTATTCAATAAGGCTTATATACAACACTTTCATCGACAGGACTAAAATTCTAGGTCCCCCGATCTATACAAGCTTATGTATTGGAAAAAAGTTTTATGATATAAAACTTATAAAAAACACTAACCAATAAAAAGGCATGCTAGGAAAACCTGATCGTGTAAATTCAACTAGTTTATTGTTGATGTTTTTACTCATATCTCTGCAGGTTGCTCCATGTACTTTATCGCTTTCTGAGGAATCCATAAATGATGAGAAAATAGTTGTTTTAACGGTTATTGAGCAGTTAGCTTCAGTAGTGAAGGAAGTTGGTGGAGAAAGGGTTAAAGTAGAATCGATTATCCCCTCAAATGTTGACCCACATCATTATGAACCTTCTCTAGATATCATTATTAAAACCCTGTCGCAAGCCGACATCATAGTAACCACTGCCCAACATCATTTCCCAGTCGAAGAAAAAATTCATCAAATCGTTAGTGAAGGATTGATAAAAGTAAGAGTGCTAAGTATATCAGACTATGAGAAAACTGGCTTAAGATTGTTAAGAAATCCTAAGACGAATGATTTCAATATTCATGGTTTCCATTTATCTATTGGTGGTCTTAGAGCGATAGCATTAGCGGTAGTTGAAGAATTAGCAATTATTGATAAAGTTAACAGTCTATACTATTATGAGAGATTGAATACCTATCTAGGCAACTTAGAAAAAATAGAGAGGACAATCAGTTTGTTACTAAAAGATAAAAGAGGTATCAAGGTCCTCCTGTATACTCCTCTACTACAATATGTTGTTGAAGATTTAGGATTGGGGATAACAAGTATCGTTGTAAGCGAATTGGATGTAGAGCCTACCGAGAAAGATGTTTCAGAGATGCTGAGGAGTCTAGGTGGTGGAGAAGCAGATTACATGTTAATCTCTGATATAGAAGTTTCACAGAATCCTAAGCTGATAGAATTACTGGATAGACAAAGCTTACCATATGTTATTGTACCGTTAAGCCGGTTTACCGAAACACCGCAGCTAGTTTCTCTATCCACAGCAGTACTCATATCTTCGTACATCCCAACGAGTAGTGAAAGCTTGATAGGCTTTTCCCATTATAGTCTATTATTAATATTTTCTATTATTGCCAACGTAATATTCTTAATCATAATCATTCTACTAGTGATCAAGGAGAAGAAGCATCATGGTGAATGAATTACTAGTTGAGAATTTAACAGTGCTCTACGATGGGTTAACAGCTTTAGAAAATGTATCATTTACTCTAGACTCTCCTTTTTTCACAGTCGTCATGGGGCCGAATGGCGCTGGTAAGACAACATTACTTAAAACGATTCTTGGATTAGTTAAACCTGCCTCAGGAAATATAAGAGTTTATGGTCTTAACGTCTTCAAAGAGAATAAGAAAATTAAACATCTGGCAGGATACATACCTCAAGTTATTAACATAAATCTCCATATACCTATGACTGTAAAAGAGGTCGTGGGAATGGGTGCATTGAGTAAAACTTTTCCACCAAGGATCCTAGACAAGAAGACTGAAGAAGAAGTGGAGAGAACTCTTAGATTGGTTGAGCTTGAAAATTACTCAGAGAAAGAATTCAAGACATTAAGCGGTGGGGAAAGACAGAGGGTTCTTATTGCTAGAGCATTGATCAAGAAACCTAGGCTTCTCCTACTCGATGAGCCTTTCTCGATGCTAGACTTTGATATAAAATGTGATATTGCGAACCTATTGGTCAAGCTTCACAGAGAGATGAATGTTGACGTGCTTTTGGTGGCTCACGAAATAAGCCCATGTATTTCATTCGAGCCGGAAGTAATCTTGCTGAATAAGAAAGTCTATGCTGTGGGTAGAGCAGCTGATGTTCTCCGATTGGATATCCTGAGAAAAGCTTATCCAGGCGTAACCGAGCTTCCGCAAGGATTTATCATAGGTGAGGATCATGCTTGAATTCTTCATCTTAAGTTACTCTGTAGCATCTCTCAGCGGGTTGCTGGTAGGCTCTGTAAGTAATATCTTAAGTACTTCTAGAAGTATAACATTTGGGTTAACGATGCTCCACGCGATCCTTGGTGGAAGTCTACTAGGAGTCTACCTTAACTTAATCTTTAATCTTGATCTGCCTATCCCGCTAATCTCTACTCTAGTAGCTATATGCTTATCTATTATGGTGGGAGAGCTGGTTGAGAAAGGGTTCTCTGAAGATATGTCGATCGCATTTACTGTATCTATCGCTACAACGATGACTATCGTTTTCGGATATCTTTCAAGCCAGATATCCAGTATAGCTCTAGCTAGGGCCTGGTCCTACATTGCTGGAACATCCGCTATAAGCACTTTCCAAGACTTACTTAAATTAGCCATAACTTTATTTATAGTATTGCCGATAACACATTTGTTTTTCAGAGAATTCAAATACATAGCTTTCGATGAGGATGGGTCAAAAGCCTTGGGTCTAAACATAAGAGTCTACAGGTACATGTTTTACAGTCTTGCAGCGATCTCTGCCTCAGTACTGTCTTCGACAATAGGGGTCTTAGCTACACATGTAGTACTATCTGTCCCTGGATTTCTAATTCTCAAATTCTCCAAAAGATTAAGTATTGCTTTTACCTATCTATCTTCAGTTAGCATAATGATTCTGGGATATTATTTAGCAAGCCTTTTATCTATTCCTCCAAGCGGCGGAGTAGGGCTAGTATCGATAATTGCTGTCCTAGGAGTGGTAGTATATGGAAGACGATATTAAGATTAGTCTTAGAGAATTGGATTACCTTCTAGCCATATTCAAGAAGTCTAGGGGGTCTGGATATGCTAGAAACAAACATGTTGTAGAAGAACTCGGAGTCTCTAAGTCTACGGCATCTCTGATGATTAAGAAGTTACGGAGAATAGGGTTAGTCTGTGGTAGTAGAAAGCTTAAGCTAACAAGTGTAGGTGAAGATATACTGATAGAGAAGTTCTGGAAGCATGGAGTTATAGAGAATGCATTACATCGTCTGGGGGTCCCTCTGGATGAATCGTGTAGATTAAGCTGGAGGATTGAGCCTCTACTATCGAGAGAACTCGTTGAACACATATGGAAGACATTAAACGAGCCTAGTAGATGCCCATGCGGTATAAATCTCCCAGATAGGAGATCAAGCAAATCATTAAGAGAATACAATATATGCAGAGCTTAGCCTTTATGGGAGATAGATCTGATGGAGTTCAAGACAAGTTTTATCATAGATAATATATCGTCCAGGGTTGTAAGAAGAGATAAGATAGTCCTATCGGAGTTGACGTAGACTTCAAGTTTTTCTCCTTCAACCTTCATGTTCAGTTCGAGGCCTCTTGGAAGTGGATAGTTGTCGGGATATATAGATTTCAAAACAATCTCGGCTTCTTCAGCAGTTTCGAAATACAGCTCCATCCTCGCATAAGTTTTAACTTGCGAGTACTTCTCCGACAATGGAGTCAACCTCTGCCAGGAACATAGTCTTCTTAGCTAGCGGTATCTCTGCTCCGGCGGCTACGTTATGCCCTCCTCCTACGCCTCCAACTCTCTCAGCTGCTTTCTTCATCACTATGCCTAGATTTAATCCCCTCTTTACTAACTTCATCGAAGCTCTCGCAGAAGCTTTAACTCTATCTCCCTTTGTAGCTAACATTATTAGAGGCTTATCTTCTGGAAGTAGGTCTGAAGATGAGAGTATTGATGAAGCTGAGCTAACCATTCTCTCTTCTATCATTGTTCCACCATCTATCGCAATTATATATTTAAGTTCTTGCCAGTTCTCTCTTCTAATTAAATATTCTAAGACTTCTGAGAGTCTTCTCTTATATTCTTCGAGTATCTTCTGCGCTTGTAATAGTATCTCTCCCCTAGAACCCATAGCTATTGCTATGCCTATCCACTCATTCTCTGTTTTACCACAAGCATTAAGTAAAGATGCATATTCTCTGGCATCCTTCAACGGGGTCCATTCTTCTTCTCTAGTAAGCTCATACACTTTTCCAACTAATTCATTTACGATGCTAGGAGGGAAATTAAGGGAAGATAGATACTTCATTAAACCATTATAGATCGTTTTCTTCTCATCTTCGCTTAGTTCTGCGAAAACTCTCCATCTATCATCTTCCTTAAGTCTTATCTGAATAGAATTGAGGAAGCTTACTGCATGAGCTTCACTTCCAGAGATTCCTGGAATATATGGGCTTGTTGTTGAAGCTAATGCTAAATGTATGGGACGGTAGCTCCTACCATAGAATAAGAGGTCGTCTGAAACTTTTAGTAGACCTGACCTCACAGCATCTTCGACTATTAGCTTATTTAATCCATCTAGCTCTCTTTTCCCAGAAGACTTATCCTGCAGATCTCCAAGCGCCCCAACTATTGCTACAGGCGAGAGCGAGATGTTTTCCTCTGATAGAGACTTAGCTACGAGGTATGCTATTCCTGAGCTACTTATCTCTTTTGCACCGTCGATACCGCATAAATGTGGGTTAACGTGTACCCAATGCTTTTCTGATTCTCCGTCAGGTTGGTGATGGTCTAGTATAACGAATTTTCTATCAGCGAATTTTTCTCTTAGTATTCTTATGTATCCGCTTCCAATATCGGTTAAGAGTATCACTATATCTTTCTGGAGATTGGGAATACTCTCTATGACCTCATCGATGTTTTTTACCGATCTAGTGATAAATCTTGCATTCATTCTCAATAACATTACCGAAGATATGGACCCAGAAGATAATCCATCAGCATCTATATGACAGAATACCATAAAGCTGTTTCCATTCTCAACAAGTTCTCTAATCTTTTCAGAAGCATTACCTACCATTGCTAGAAAATCTCTATGACTCATGGTCAAGGCTCCTCGTGCTATCCAGCTACATATTATATGGAGACTTACCCTTAATTAATCTACTTGTATGTATATAGTAGTTTAGGCTCCCAATCTTCTGGCAGCTCTCCTATACGCTTATAGTATTTAACCAATCTGTGGATTTTCGCTTCAACAAGCTGTAGTCTATGTCTATTGTATTTGTCGGATCTATTCTTCTCGATGTGATTCCTCATCCTCCTAGCTCTCTCAATTAAATTCATCAAGTCATCTGGTATGCTGGGTTTGACTCCATTCTCTTCAAGTATTTGCTTTACGGTCTTCCCAGTAACCTGCTTAACTAGAGGGACGCCGTGACGGTCTCTGAGTATAACACCTATCAAGCTTGGGGAATAACCCTCCTTAGCATATTTTACCACGAGGGCCTCAACTTCTTCTGGAGTAACTTTTAACCATGAAGGAGGTAGCCTACTAATAGGTCTCTTGGAACCCGACTTCCCTCTTCTCCTAGCATGCATCCTAGCCATACTAGATGAACCGAGAGATAATTCTAGGAACTAATATTTAACTTAAAAGTATCTCAGGATAATAAGCCGTACAGGATATGGGCTCAGATTCCCAAAATAGGATGATAAATAATTAATGTGTAGGATTAAGATTAAGAGAAGATAAATGTTTTAACAGATGGAAAACTATCCATGTAAGCAATAGAACGAATATGCTTATTCCAACTTTCATGTCAAGGAAAAGGAATTTTAAGTATGTAGCCCGGGCCGGATTCGAACCGGCGTCCCCGGGGGTCCCCTCATATAGATTTGATCCAGAGCCCGGGATCCCTGGCCCATACTCATCCGACCAGCATGTTTGGCCGCTAGACGACCGGGCTTTCGATAATATAGATTGAATAGCGGTTCTTAAATCTATCCTTCAGTCCGACCTACTAATCATCCTGATGGACGTTCCTCATCTAAACTTATCTATAGGGGATTTTCGATATTATATGATCTTGTTTCATGTTCTGATTTTTTCCAGGCCTTGCTAAGGATATTTTATTCAACTTCTGGTATGTCTCTTCTACCTTTATGGAAAACTTTTTATGAATGGTCTACTTAACATATTTACAAGGAGGGGTTATCGATGAAATTAATCTCTGTCAAGATGCCTGAAGCTTTGATTGAAGGTATGGATGAGCTCGTAAAGAGAGGCGTTTACCCAAGTAGGAGTGCGTTGATGAGAACTGCTGTTAGAGACTTATTAAAGAAAGAATTATGGAAACAGTAATTTTGAGCTATGTTCTCCCTCTTCTAGATTCTAGGAAAGGCATATTGTTAACGGTGACTATTCTACCGTAGAAATACTTCATGTCTGAGACGTAAGGCGTATACGATATCTCTTCTTTACTATTTGAAGCAAGATATTTTATGAATGGGGTTGATGGAGGTTCTAAGCTTTCAAAGTAAAAGAAGACTGGTAAAGCATTTGCCTCATAGTAATCGAAGAACGGTACTATCAATCCAAGTATGTGTCGTTTCTTGTCTTTCATAAAATGCCATAGGGGTGGAGATACAGAAGCATCACTCATCATTACCAGAACTCTCATAAGGGAATTGAGATCTTTTGTTTTTATCGTTAATGGCTTCTGAGTTAACTGTTTCCTTCTACCTAACGCTTTACTTATCAATTCCGGTTCATCTTCTGTCTCGATTATAGGTCCATAAGCATATTTTGTATCATCGGAACTATTAGTAAAGAATACCTCCTCCTTCCCTATATTAGTGTATGCCACGTAGCCTTTTGGTTCTTCTTCAATATATGTGTAGGCGAAGATCGGTAGATTTCCTCTCCAGTATGGTATCGAGGATAAGTGGCCGATTATCCATTTCCCGTTTCTATTGAATGTCCAGTATAGAGGTTGAATATCTGTTCTAGACATGGCAAGTCTTGCCAGATTTAATAAGTCTGCAACCTGTATAGCGATTGGAGGTTTACGGAGTCTTTCCACGTCTAACTCTAATCTGTATATTCACCTACTTAAATATTAGTTTTCGATTATTACAATTCTGAAAAGTCGGAACTTTAAGCTTCTCTCTATTATATTTTTCTAATTGCACTCTTAGCGCCACATACCTCGCATAGCAGAAACCTGAATCTTTTTTCGGCTACTATTCTTGTATCTAGTCCTCCGCAAACTGGGCATTTAACAAATTCTTTAACGTATAATTCTAAAAGTTTTCTTAATTCTTCATTCGTAACTCTTCCTTGTATTAAGAGCCTCTCTCCTTGAATAGTTCCTGCTTTTGCAGATTCTTTCAAGATAAATCTTGCCAGATGTTCAGGTTCTCTATTCAACGTATTCGCTATATTAGTAAAGTTTGATATTACCGTCCTCTTAGATTCATGTATGATTACTGGATTAACTACTAAGACTCTATCCCCGATTTTTCCAAGAGTTTGAGGAAGATCGGCCATAACTTTCTCTAAGAAAAACTGGTAACCTTCTCTCGTCTTAGCGAATTCAATAATATTTTTATCCAATTCCGGTAATCCACCTGGATATACAGGCTCAACCTAGGAATTAAACTTTAGCTTACGGGCCGACCCACTCAAGGTTAAAAAAAGAATAACGTTAATGAATGACCTTACACATTCTCCACGTTAGTGATTCATCGTGGGATTAAAAGACTACTGGATAAAAGATCAGAGTCTAGACAGTATCGGTGATAAGAAGATCCGCTGGGCGGAACGTGAAATGCCTGTATTGAGAATGATTAGAGAAAGATTCTCAAAAGAAAAACCTTTAAAGAATATCAGGATCGGTGCATGTCTTCACATAACGAAGGAGACAGCTGTACTCGTCAAAACTCTACGGGACGGAGGGGCTGAAGTCTATCTATGCGCATCAAACCCTCTAAGCACCCAAGACGATGTGGCCGCAGCCCTAGTCAATGAAGGTTTCCACGTCTACGGGTGGAGAGGTATGAATCAAAAAGAATACTACGAATGTATTGGGCACGTCTTGTATAGTAGGCCAAACGTAACGATCGATGATGGAGCCGACTTAGTTACTTCTATACACAAAATACGCTATGGAATTATTTCAAGCGAGATACAGCACGCGATCAGTATTCTCGGTAGCGTAACAGGAGAAGAAATCGTCAAGAATATCATGGGCGGCTGCGAGGAGACCACAACTGGAGTGTATCGTCTAAGGTCTCTTTCAAGTCAGGGTAAACTTCTGTATCCGATCATAGCCGTAAACGATGCAGCTTCTAAAAGCTTATTCGATAATCCAGTTGGAACTGGTCAATCAGCTTTAGATGGGATAATTAGAGCTACGGGCACCCTCATTGCAGGCAAAGACATAGTAGTTGCAGGCTATGGTAGAGTAGGTTCGGGGATAGCTGTTAAAGCTAGAGGATTAGGTGCAAGAGTAACGATTGTCGAGGTAGATCCTATAAATGCTCTACGTGCAGCAATGGAGGGATTTAGAGTTGAATCTATGTCTACGGCTGCGAAACATGGAGACATCTTCATAACAGCCACAGGGAACATAAACGTGATAAGGAGGGAGCATTTCCAAGTAATGAAGGATGATGCAATATTGGCAAATGCAGGACACTTCGATGTAGAGATATGTAAGAAAGATCTAGAAGAACAGAGTGTACGAGTTGAGACGGTTACCGACTGCATAACCACATACGTGATGAAAGATGGAAGAAGGCTGCATCTCCTCGGAGAGGGGAGGCTGGTGAACCTTGCATGCGCAGAAGGGCATCCGAGTGCTGTAATGGACATGTCGTTTAGTCTTCAAGCACTCTCATCAGAATACATCGTCAAGAATCGTGGAGTTCTCCCGGTAGAAGTTATCACTGTGCCTAGAGAGATTGATCTTACAGTTGCAAAATTAAAATTAGCGTCGATGGGGCTTGAGCTAGAAGAATTGACTGATGAGCAGAAGAAGTATCTAGAGTCTTGGCATCTTGGAACTTAGTCAGCTATTTCCGGACCCCTGCTTCTCTAATCTTCTCAGATAATACTTCTATTATGCTTTTTAGTTCTTCCGCTCTATTAAGGTATTGTTGAAGTCTCTGCTCGAAGTTTTGAATTGCTTGTAGAAGATTTTCTCTCCTCTTCTCAATAATCTCTCTTCCCTCGGCTGGAGTTTTAGTAATTACTATGCCAGCTCCGACGCTTACCTCAATCTTATCTTTATCAACTATTTCTGCGTGGACGTAATTTCCTCCA
Organism: Candidatus Geocrenenecus huangii; assembly: GCA_023268155.1. Classification (GTDB taxonomy): domain Archaea; phylum Thermoproteota; class Nitrososphaeria_A; order Caldarchaeales; family Wolframiiraptoraceae; genus Geocrenenecus; species Geocrenenecus huangii. Next base: position 167,251 of record JALNKM010000001.1, on the reverse strand, counting down.
CCTATAGGTAGCAGAACCTTCATACCCGATTCGGTTTTTATCAGTTCCTCAACGAAGTTCAATGCACCTTCATGCTCTGCCGCGATAGCCTGGAGGGTGGTGATCCTAGCCCTCACATCATTTATCAACTGATCTAAGAGCTGGAGCTCTCCGATAGCTCTATTTAATTGTTCTTCTAAACTAGACAATGACTCTACACCTTTGATTTCTAATTGTTGAAGGCTATATATGTTTATTTTCCTTCAAGGGGAAAAAGCCTAACCAGTAACGTTCCCACTTCTACACAATGGTCCTGCGCACAATGCTAGAAGTGTTTAAATCTAGTTAAAGATTGCTGGGTTTAAATACAATGGTCGCCAGATGCAAGATGTTTTATTAGGGGGATTATCTACCCTCGATTTGAGGTAAGGTGTATAAAGATGAATGCAGGATTCAGTGGAGGTGGCTGAGCATGGAGATAAGAGAAGCCCAGAAGATCGTATTGAGATTCGAGGAAGCTAGAAGATGGAATCTTTTCAAGGAATCCCAGATATTCACACATTTAATCGAGGAGATTTCTGAAATAGGGAGGCACATACTTGTTAGAGAGGGATACAAAGCTCGTGAGCTGGGACATCAGGTCCCCGATGAAGATGTTTCAAGAGAATTTGCTCAAGCATTTACTCTCTTTCTCCAACTAGCAAATAGGATGAACGTAGACCTTGAAGACGCCTTTGTTAGAGAGATGGAGATAATGGAGAAGAGATTCAGCCGAGAAGATTGGAGAAAATACATGGACTCCTCATACCCTAAGGCTTAAGCATAATTCTTCCGAAATGCTTTCTCTCTCTAATCATCCTATGAGCTTCTTCAACCTCTTCTAATGGGAAGACTTTTGTAACCGGATTAACTTTCCCAGTTCTATGAAGTTCTAATGCTTCAGCCAGTTCTTTACGAGTACAAGAAAGCGATCCATGCAGGCTTACTTCTTTTAAGATGAAGTGACCTAGGGCTAGCGGGATAGGCTCCGGCTTAATGTTTCCTACCTGAATTATTCTCCCACCCCATCTAACAGACCTCAAGCTCTCAATTATTGTTAACCCAACGCACTCCAAAACCATATCTACCCCCATTCCACCAGTAATCTTCTTCACTTCTTCTGAGTATGCTCCATCCCTTGAAACAATTACGTGGTCTGCTCCTATTTTGTATAAATTATCAACAAACTCTACTCTACCCGTAACCGCTACTACTTCTGCTCCATAGCTCTTAGCGACTTGGATAGCGTGTACTCCTACACCTCCAGTTGCACCCGTTATCAATACTTTTTCATCCTCCTTTAGTCCACCCCTACTCTCTAGAGCATGTATCAGCATAGCTGTTACACATGCAGATATGGCTACGGCCTCTGATGATACGTCTTCGGGGGCTTTCACTAGGCTTCGAAAGTTAGTTTTGAGATACTCTGCATAAGAACCGTGGATATCTTCTCCGAACCATAACCTTCTTCTACAGATGTTTTCTTCCCCTCTTCTACATTCGGGGCATTGACCACACGGTATATAGGTCAAGCTTGCGACTCTATCACCTTTCTTAAATTCACTTACCTCTTCTCCGACATCTACGACTCTTCCACATACTTCGTGGCCCAGTATTATCGGCAATCTCGTCTTCGGAAAGTATCCATCAACTGTCAGTATATCTCTATAGCAAACCCCGGTCATCTCCATCTTTAATAGAACTTCACCTTTTCCTAAGGCTTCTATATCCTCTACCTCTTCTAATCTTAAGGGAGTCTTGAACCCTCTCAGTACGACTGCTTTCACATTCTCACTCCATCCTTAAAGTAGGGTTTGGGCTGCTGCTAAAGCACCATACTTTGCTTCTCTGTAATCATCTGCGCCTGTTATTATTATCGTATCACCTTCTTTAGGTTTAATATTTTTGATGACTTCTGCTGCAAATTCCGGCTTCTCTCTGGAGAGTATGCTAACACCCGGCATATGGAGCTCATCGCCTAAGTATGTCATTACTAAAGCTGCTTGGGCGCCTGCTCTAATTGCTGCATCTCTTTGTTCGAGACCCCTCTTTAGTAAGTGTGAGCGTCCCCTGAGTACTACAGCATAGTTATACTTGTGATCCCATGGCATTCTTATATTAACTAGACCTATATCCACAAGCTTACCACTCACTTCATTGTATATCTTTATTCCTTTACTCGTTAAGACACATCCTTCACTAGTTACATCTACTATTCCAGCCTTAACTAGTCTTTTAAGCATGCTTCTAATCGCTCCCTCGCCAATCTTGAGACTCGAGCTTAATTTCTTCCTGCCTACTGGTGCTTCTCTACCCAAGTATAAGAGTAGCTCGAGAAGGTGTATAGGAGTAAATGAAGGTGTAGGTCCAGGCTGCTCCTCGACAAGCTTTTCCAACAAATGCTTAACATTAATTGTTCTCAACATACCCGATCTATCTTCTTCAGCTTTATATTTTTTTCCCGCAATCATTAGACTCAACCTATTCATTTCATGTTATCTCTTCTCCTCGATTTTTATCTTGCATATTATCCTTCTTGCTGACTTGAGTAGAAGACGAGCTCTCATTAATGAGGAAAAAGTAAGTGTTGTATGAATTTTTTGTTGAATGGCCTGATATCTTCTAGTCTTTGACCAATGCCAACGAATAGTAATGGTTTTCCAGTAACATAGCTTATGGAGAGGGCCGCTCCTCCTTTTGCATCCGCGTCAAGTTTAGCGAGTACTACGAAGTCTATCCCGACATATTGATTGAATTTCTTAGCCTGCTCTATTGCGACATTACCCATCAATGCATCGCCGACATATATGACGAGGTCAGGCTTGGTAACCCTCTTAATCTTCTTCATTTCTTCGAGTAGGTTTATATCCACCTCCGTCCTCCCAGCCGTATCTATCAAAACTAGAGGTACCTTATCTGAGCGAGCACTCATTACGGCATCCAAAGCTACTGCAGCCGGGTCTGCTCCATACTTCTGACTGATAACCTTAGCCCTTATAGTTTCTCCCAGCTTCTTAATCTGCTCTATCGCTCCAGCTCTAAAGGTATCTGAAGCAGCTATAACGGAACTGTAGCCTCTGTCTTTAAAATATTTTGCAATCTTTGCTACTGTAGTCGTCTTTCCTCCTCCATTTGGACCAACAAATAGTATAACTAGCGGCTCGCCCCGGCTCTTTTTCTCTTCTATCATCGCTATAATCTTTTCAACAAATCCTTCGGGAGGTAGAACTTCGTCAATCATCTTGTAGACGATTTCTCTAACCTGGTCATATGGGTCGGTAAACCTCTTAAACCTCAACTGAGATAACTCTACTCTAAGTTTTTCAGATAGCTTTTCTACTACTTCGACTGCTACGTCGCACGAAATTAGCTCTAGTCTAAATTCATCAACGTATTTCTCAATATCTTTCTCAGATAAGCTGGTTGTCTTCGCTCTTTCAACGATTTGTGTAAAAGCCTTTTTTAAACTCTCAAACATCTATATTATCATGGAAACCTTACACTATAACTTTTAACTTTAATCCGAGGTCCTTACTTTGACTTTCACCGCATAAATCTGCAATCAGACAGATACGATTGTTAAATGTCTTCCCGTTAGATAACTATCCCTAGGAATCTATGTTTTGTCATATCTTCTTCGCTTCGTTTTCTAAAGACTCAACCATGGTCTTAGCTACCAAGAGGAGGTCTCTAGCATTTAAGTAGAATTTTACAGAACTGTTAAAAGATATATTTGCAGCTGGTTGGGAAAACTCTTCTCTAATTTTCCATAGTTGCGTCAATAGCTGAACCTTAGGTAGGAAATAGAAAGAGTAGCTTATTCCACCAAGTTTTTCTTTCTTTCCCCCCATCCTCCTACATACTAACTCGTATTTTTCGGGGTTACTACCGAAGGTTTTTATAAATGGTCTCGTAACATTTCTCCTAAATAATTCTAGATATTTTCTCGAATCCGGGAGATTCTCATAGGGTATCCAAGTTTCAGAACCTCTACCCCCACTCGAATAAGCTAGATATCTTAAAATAACTAGTGCTAATTCTTTAGAAGCAGGTTTACCGGAAATTAGATCCATGACTTCTCTAGTCTCCAATTCCACAGAATAAGTTTTGTTCAAAACATTTACAACATATCTTTTGTAGCTTTTCTTACCGGACCCTCTAAGAAATACTACTCCGCATTTTTTGCTTAATTCTTCACCTTCACATTTAGATAAATCATTGAAAGCAGTTGAAATTTCCTCGTCGATCGATTTATTGTAGATTTTCTTCATATCCAAGTCAATGACACCTGCCGCTGAACGATCTAGAGTATTAAGTGTCAATTATGGTTTTTAACTCTTTCTTATATTGACTTTTAAGCTTGCATTAAAAGAATTTAGGATTATTAATTACGTAATGGAAAGTTACTGTCAGGTATGTGGGCCAGATATGCGGATTTTAAACAAACATTATTTGAGTTAATTACGATTGGCTATGAAATACTCGACGGCAGAATTCTCAATACAAATTCTAAATGGCTAGCTGAAAATATAACGGCTATGGGTGGAAAAGTAACTAGAATGGTGACGGTTGGGGACTCTATAAAGGATATAAGCTCATCTATAAGAGAAGCACTTAAAAGAAAAGTTGATTGGATTATAACTTCTGGGGGTCTTGGACCCACGTATGACGATCTTACCCTTCAGGGAGTTGCCAAGGCTATAAACAGAAGACTAGTCTTGAATAAAACTGCTTACGAGATGCTTAAGGAAAGATACAGGATGCTTGCAGAAAAAGGAGTAGTAGAATCCCCTGAGCTTACTCCCGCTAGGCTTAAAATGGCTATGCTTCCAAGAGGAGCTAAGCCTCTACGGAATAGAGTTGGCTCAGCTCCGGGAGTCTTACTAAAGTATGGAAAAACGTGGGTAGCCTGTCTTCCAGGTGTCCCATCAGAACTATATAGTATATTCGATGAAGAATTGAAACCTCTTCTATTGAAGACTATTAGAAAAGTATTCAGAATAGATAAAACCCTTAACATAAGAAAGGTTGCAGAATCGAGTCTCGCCCCCAAGATTGAGCAAATAATTAGAAAATACCATGGAGTGTATGTAAAAACACATCCTAAGACTATTGAGGGCGGAATATCTAGGATAGAGATACAGATCTCCGTTATGTCAAATAAAGAAGAGCACGCAATCGAGAAAGCGGACTACGTAGAGAAGATCATCAAAGACATAGTAGTAGACATGGGGGGAGAACTGGAGGCCACTGAACATTAAAAAATCCGAATATACTTGGAAAATGGGGGCATCATGTTTAGGTTTAAGCAAGCTGTCGTCGTTAGAAGCGACTTAAAGATGAGTATTGGCAAGACAGCTGTTCAAGTAGCTCATGCGTCAGTATCTTCCGCTGAAGAATGTAGAAGAATGAATGTTGAATGGTATAATCAATGGCTTATTGAAGGGCAAAAGAAAATAGTCCTGAAAGTTCAAAATCTTGACGAACTACTAAAACTCTATGATAGAGCTAGATCGATGAAACTTCCAGTAGCTTTAATCGAAGATGCGGGATTAACGGAACTAGAACCCGGCACGATTACTGCTATCGGCATAGGTCCCGCACCTTCAGAACAAGTCGACAAGATTACTGGAGACCTCTCGTTACTCTAATTTGTTCAGGGATCAAAAATTGTTATGCTTATATTATTGATGAATGATATAGTGGCGTTCATGATCTATTACAAGCCTGTTCTATCATCTCTAAGAATAGAAGATATTGAAAGATTCATTGGAATAACGAGTTACGTTACTGGACATGAAGGAATAGGCGGAGTAATAAAGATGAGATCTGAAGACTTCTTGGTCTGGGAGGTTCTCGAGACAGGTTTAGATGCGAAAAAATTATTCGAATCGTCTTCATTTGTAGGAGATTTCGGCAACTATATTTTATGCGTCTTGAAGAAGGTTGGAGTTGACTCTATTAGAGCGGTAAGCCTGCTCGCCTCAAGACTATCCATAAGAAGTAAGGAGATAGGGATATGCGGTATCAAAGACAAGATGAGCGTTAGCTGGCAATTCATAACTATTCCATCTTCCATAACAGAAAAAATACTAGAAGATGGAAAGACAATATCGGTGGGTAATCTAATAGAAGTCAAACCTATTAGATGGTTTCAACATAGATTATCCTCTAGACTACTCAGAAATAATGTATTCAGGGTGAGAATCAGAAATCCGAAAACTACTGATGTACAAAAGGTCGAAGAAATAATTAAAGAATTGAGGGGTAAGGGGGTTCCTAACTATTTTGGGCATCAACGCTTTGGAATAACGAGGCCTATTACACCGGTTGTTGGAAGATTGATCTTAAAGAGGAGACTCGGAGAAGCTGTAGCTGCTTTCCTCTCAGATTATTCGAACCTTGAAAATGAGAAAAATAGATTGGTCAGGAAAGAATTAGGAGAAGGATGGGATCTAGGACGGGCTATAGAGATTTTTCCGAAAAGCCTAGTTTATGAAAGAAGGATGATAGAGTCTCTTATAAAAAATCCCGGAGACTATGTTAAATGTTTAAGGACTCTTCCATTAAGGCTTAGGAGGCTGATCGTCGAATCCGTGGGGGCCAGGATATTCAATCTAGCTCTCTCAGAGATAATCGAAGAAGATAGATTAAACGAGATAGAAGTTGGAGATATCGTTCTACCTGTAGATTCGAGCGGCCGAGCCGATAAAAATAGGCCAATAACTGTGACAAGTAGAAATATCAAACAGGTCGAGAAGCTTGTCAAAGATGAGAAGATGGTGAACGCGTTACCTATACTTGGATATCTTTCCCCGATACCTAGAAGTTCAAAGGGAGAGATAATTCTTGAGATTATGGAGAAGGAAGAAATAGATCTAAAAGACTTCATGATCGTTGATATGCCTGAAGCTTCTACAAAAGGGTCTCTACGACCAGTAATAATCACGAAATGGTCATGCTCGGTGCTCTCCGTAGATGATGAATCCTTTACTCTTGAATTCTCCCTTCCTCCAGGCTCATATGCGACAATCTTGTTAAGAGAGATAATGAAGTCTGAAAACCCATTATCATATATAGGTAGGCATTCTTGATATCGCTATCTAAAAAGACTTTGGCTTAATACGTCCCCAGAATGAGAATCTTTAACGATATAAAGCATAGTGAATTTCATCTAGAGTCATGTGGGTACTTCAACTATTACCTCTTCTTTAGACATGGGTGCGAAGTAAAGTATTGTTTATATTCTCTTCAACTTCAGGTATTCTCAAGGTCTGGGGAATGTATGTAGCTAGAAGTGAGAACTCTTATCTTACATGGTTTATCATACTAACGAATATTGCCGTCTTTATCTTGGTAAGAATTAATCCAAGGATTATATTGGAATATGCAACTATACCTATCCTTACTGTTACTTTTACCCAGCCCTACAGATTGCTAACCTCAATGTTTATCCATTATGATGTCTTCCACCTCTTCTTCAATATGTTTGCACTCTTCATATTTGGTCCAGATATTGAGAAAGTTCTCGGGAAGCCACGTTATCTCTTGTTATATTTTTTAAGCGGGTTTATGGCGGCTATCGTTCATGCATACTATATCTTTATCTTCTTTCCAGTTAGAGAATTACTTGCTACTCCTGCAATTGGTGCTTCAGGAGCTATATACGGCGTGATGGCTGCTTTTGGAATACTGTTTCCTTTGAGGAGGCTTGTAGTTTTCTTCGGGTTCCCGATAATGGCTCCGGCAATAATCGTAATCATAGTACTTGCTCTAATACAGACCTTGTATGCTTTCGTTGCCCCGTATTCTCAAGTCGCATATGCAGCGCATGTTGGGGGGTTCATAACAGGGCTATTAATCACCTTCATCTACAAACCTGGATTGAAGAGATTCATACCGTACCGTTATTTCTAAAAACAAGCATGTCCTCTCCAGGTTCTATGCAATGCATATTTAAATAGACCTTCATACTAGATGAAGCTGAACTATACAATAGGATAGTAGAGGTTATGTGGATGGCTCTTGATCAATTCAATCTTCTTAGAAAGATTCCGAGAAAAACAGGAATTTTCGGTTATACTTTAGCATGCTCGAAAAACATCATCGAATCGATAGTTGAAGAAGTTGTTCCTGAAGAAGAAAGAGAAGAAGCAATCAGAGAATACGGGTTGGGTAGGCCTTTAAAGATCATCAAGGAAGGAGAAACTAACTACATTCTACAAGTAATCAAGAATAATTCATTGATTAGATACCTCGTTAATTGGGGTAGGATGGCTTCTTTATGGCCAGCACACTTAACGACTGCTTGCTGCAGTGTAGAGTTTGGAGCAGTTTCCAGTTCTAGATATGACCCTGAGAGATTTGGATGGATACCCGCAACGGGAAGTCTAAGACAGTCAGACGTATTACTGATAGAAGGAACAGTAAATACTAAGATGGCTCAGAGAGTTAGGATTATCTATGACCAGATGCCAAACCCGAAATGGGTGATTGCCATGGGTGCCTGCGCCATATCTGGAGGGCTCTATGCTAAGGACTCCTACAATGTTCTACAAGGACTCAATGACGTAGTTCCAGTAGATGTATATGTTCCAGGATGTCCTCCTAGGCCTGAGACACTATTTCAAGGATTCCTACTCTTAAGAGATAAGATACTCAAATCAAGGTTGGAATGATATGACGTGGGAGAAACTCAGGAAGATATTGGACGATGTGAAAGAAGCGTTTGGAGAAGATATAGAAGGAGAAGTGTTCTTGGAGAAGAAGATAGCTAAGGTTATAGTGAAGAAAGAAGCTTTAGTAGAAGTTGCGAGATATCTTAAAGATAGGCATGGATTTGACCACGTTAAGGGTGTTACGGGAGTAGACTTATCAAGATTAAAAGAAGGTGGTGGACCATTCATCGAGGTAATATATCATCTGGGAAGCCTAGGAGACCAAGAACTAGCCGATAGCATACTTAATCTATCTGTAAAACTAGATTTAGAGAAGCCCATGGTAAGTTCCCTATTCTCTATTTGGCCCAGCGTCGAGTATCATGAGAGAGAAGTATACGATATGCTGGGAGTAATCTTCGAGGGTCATCCAGACTTGAAAAGGATACTTCTTCCCGAATATTGGATGGATATACCGCCGCTTAGAAAAGAATACAAGATTCCTGGGAGAGAGTAGGTATGGTGTTAGAGGAGAAAAAGAAGATAGAAGTATACGATATAGGTGGACCGAGGTTAACTTTCAGTTACGGGCCACAGCATCCTGGTACAGGTCATTTTAGAATGATAGTAACAGTTAGTGGAGATACTGTAGTAGACCTTGAGCCCGACCCAGGCTTTGTTCATAGAGGTGAAGAGAAGATGGCTGAATATAAGACTTGGATAACCAATATTCCACATTTAGAGAGACCGTCTATCCTTGATGCTGCGGGGATGGTGATACCCTACTGTTTGACGGTTGAGAAACTTATGGAGGTCGAGATACCTGAAAGAGCAAAATATCTTAGGACACTTATCGCTGAACTGGACCGTATTGCAAGCCATCTATACTGGTTCTCATTATACGGCATATTCCTCGGGCATTCAACAATGTTTCTATGGTGCGTAAACGATAGAGAGTTCATCCTAGACTTATCACAGCATATCACTGGTCAGAGATTCACGCACGCCTACTATGTCCCTGGAGGAGTTAGGAATGACGCCCCCAGAAAAGTCTCAAAAGAACTCGTTAAAGAATTCAAACTATATTATTCAAGGATGCTAGGTAGAGAGCCTAGTGAAGATGAATTGAGCGAAGACTTTAAGAAGTATGTAGTAGCGGTAACACATTTCATGGATCTGAGACTGGACCATTATTATGAGATGTTCTTTAACAATGAGATATTTATCGAGAGAGTAAGACGAGTAGGTGTACTAAAGAGGGAAGATGCGATTAGGCTAGGTGTTCCAGGAACAACTCTGAGAGCCTCGGGAGTAAAGTACGATACTAGAATAAATGACCCATACGATGCTTACCCACTCTTGAAATTCGAAATACCTGTAAGAACAGAAGGAGACTGTTATGCCAGGGCAATGATTGGATTTCAAGAGATAAGAGAAAGTTTGAAGATAATAAGACAGTCGGTCGAACAGATGCCTGAGGGGCCATTCAAACTGAAACAACATCCGCTCATAATAAGAGTACCTAAAGGTGAAGCATTGGGTAGAGCTGAGGCAGCTAGAGGAGAAATGATCTACTATATCGTAAGTGATGGTACAGACAGACCATACAGACTAAGGATGGTGACTCCTAGCTTTAGACTTCTACCAGCCTTAAGACATCTATCCTTGGGTGCCAGAATAGCAGACATACCACCAATATACTGGAGCTTAAACTATTGGCCCGTAGAAGCAGACAGATAATATAGATAGCCTTCACAGAAAAAATATTTCTTTCACAGTAATTATTACTGGAGATGCCTAAAAGAATATGAGGAATAGAACAAAGGCACGCTCTTTAAATGAGTACGTGGAAACGTTCTCAAGGTTTAGAAAGAAACTGATTAATCAGATATCTCGTGTAGTATCGGATAAAGTATAGCCCGGGCCGGATTCGAACCGGCGTCCCCGGGTATCCCCTCATAGCGGCCAATGATCCAAAGCCCGGGATCCATAACCCATACTCATCCGACCAGCATGTTTGGCCGCTAGACGACCGGGCTCTATCTATTATTAATCGCATGCCTGTTTTTGTAGTTTTTGGGTATAGTATATTAGCATGCTAAGATCATCTATTAGATATCTGGGCGTTCTCAGAAAATACTGTAAGGCCTTCTTTAGAGGGATTTCTCTCTTGTTACTATTGCTTAAATAGATCGAGATCTCTCTTTATTCAGGAATGAGCGGTACTTCTATTTCTTCAGCAATCTCTACCCTGGAAGATTTTGAGAAAAAGATTGACGAGATACTTTCAAGAAGTGAAGATTTCAAGAAAAAGATCTTGGAGGTAGCTGAAGAAGAATCTAGGAGGATCCGGGAGAAGGTGATCTCGGAGGTTAGAGCCGAACTAGAGAACTTCTTGAAGAGTGTCGAGAGCGAAGTTCAGAGGGAAGCTGAACAGTTATTGAGGAAGGGAGATGAGGAAGCTAAGAAGATCAAGGAAAGATTCCATGAGAGATTCGATGAAATAGTGAATCATGTCTTGAATTTGGTACTTGAAGGAGAGAAATAATATGTCTGCTATAAATCTTGGAAGCCTCTATCCCGTGGTTCGTTCATACGCTTTGAAAGGAATGCTTCTCGAATATTCTGTGTATGAAGATCTAGCGAACTCTAAAAGTCTAGGAGAATTGGTTGATAAGCTGAGACCTACAGTATACGGCAACGTGTTAACGGAACTTCCTAAACCATTAACTTCTGAGAATCTTGAAAAAATTTTTCAAACAAATCTGATAGAGGTAGAATATTCTCTAATAAGATATATTCCTAAAGCAATATTCCTCAAAACATATTTCCTTAGACATGTTTATAGAAATCTTAAGACTATCTTGAAAGCTAGGGCTTTAGGAATACCATACGAGGAAGTATCTCCGAAAATGAATCTTAGAGCTGAAGAACATCTCAAGATAAGAGATCTAGTTGTAAAAGCATTGGTTGAGAAAGACTTGGAAACAACTATAGAGAGTCTTAAGGGAACGCAAATGTATCCAGATCTTAAAGGCGCACTAGAAGTTTATGAAAAAGAGAAAGACCCATTAATATTCGAGACATCTCTAGATAGGTCATTTTATGAGCAGTTATTAAGAGCGTTAAAGAAGACTAAAAGAGATGAGAGAAACCAGCTACTTCTTCTCTTAGTATACGAGATAGATGGATATATTCTAACCGCGGCTTTAAGGTCTAGGCTATGGAATCTTACGCCAGCTGAAACTAGAAAATTTATGTTATCTTCTGGAATTAAGTTCAGTAATAGGAAGATCGAGAAGGTAATCCATGCCACGAATATAGAAGAGGTTCTAAAAGAGTTAGAAGATACATACTATGAAGATTTGTTGAAAATAGTCGATCTATCCCGACCGTTAGAGACGATTAACTCGATAGACTCATGGTTTAAAGAGGAAGCTGTAAAGAACGCTAGGAGAGCATTTCTACAAAGCGTATTCAAACTGGCGATAGTATACTCATTCATAAAACTGAAAGAGGTGGAAGTCAGGAATTTAACATCGATAGCTTTTGGAGTAGAGTATGGGCTGACGCCTTCCGAGATTCTGGAACCCCTCAGAAAAGTTATCTAGTATTAGCATTATGCAAACCGGTCTATGAGGAAACGAGTCTACAAAGTCGTTTTATGTAAGAATTGTGGCCACATCCAGATAACCTACGCGGAAAACAGCTACCAATGTTTTAGATGTGGGACGATAATGGAATTGGAGAGCAGTAAAATAATCTTCAGAACTCTTGATTTGAAGAAGGCAAAAGAGAAGCTCATTGATCTAAAATCTATAAAACAACCAGAATTCAAGAAATTGAGTGGTCGTTAATGATCTAGGGGTCTCATCCGAATATATTTGAGAGTGATGTAAAGTAAAACTTTTTGTTTTTCCAGAGATCGTTATTATAGGAGATTTCATGTTGCTAGGTGCGCATGTCTCGATATCTGGAACAATAGATAAGGCTGTCGATAGAGCACGAGAACTGGGTTGTAATACTTTCCAGGTATTTACTAGAAACCCGAGAGGATGGAAAGCCAAGAAACTTAGTGATGAAGAGATTGAAGAATTCAAAAGAAAGATGGAAGAATACAATTTTAGAGTCGCAGTCTCACATATGCCCTATCTTCCAAATATTTCTTCTCCCATTCAGCAAACATTCAAGAAATCTGTTTCATCCTTGATACAAGAGCTTGAGAGAACCGGAGCGCTTGGGTTAAAATATCTAGTCGTACATATTGGAAGCCACCTAGGTAAGGGTCTTGATAACGGAATTAAGAAAGCGGCGGAAGCAGTTAATACAGCTCTCAACAAAGTAGATAACAACGTAATGATATTGCTGGAAAATATGGCTGGACAGAAAAACAGCGTAGGCTCAAGATTTGAAGATATTAAGAGAATACTAAATTTGATAGCGTATCCAGACCGGGTCGGAGTATGCATGGATACCTGTCATGCTTTCGCAGCAGGATACGATTTCAGGACTGGAGATGCGATAGAGAATACTCTCAGAGATTTTGACGAGATCATAGGCTTAAAATTACTGAAAGTCGTACACATTAATGATTCTAAAGGAGACCTTGGAAGCCATCTAGATAGGCATGAACACATAGGGTTGGGGAAGATAGGTGATAAAGGTTTTAGAGAATTATTCCATAACCCTCATATTAGAGAGCTACCGTTGATTCTGGAGACCCCGGTAGATTCTAGAGGAAATTTTGCAACAAATCTAGCTAAGTGTAGAGAGCTTTATCTCTAAAGCAGTGTATTGACATGATAACTCTTTCAAGATTCATCTCGAAGATACTGAAGCGGTTATTTTCTGCGGAATTTATCAAATTCAACATTGTTGGCGCAATAGGGGTCATCGTCAACATGTGTTCATATATTTTGTTTAAGGACTGGCTTCTAGTACACTACATGGTTGCTGGAGCACTAGCTACAGAAATCTCGATAATCAACAATTTCATTCTTAACGATATATGGACTTTCAAGAATAGGAACCCGAAAATGGGTTTATTGTTGAGGGCGGGGGTATTCCATCTCTCACGTCTCTTCGGAATGGGCGTAACTCTCGGATCACTGTATGTTCTGGTAGACCTACTCAAGCTGAATGATCTTTTAGCCTACTTCATCAGTACAGGTTTAGGCGTTTTAGCCAACTTCTATACTAGCGATGTGTATGTTTGGTCTCAGGAGAAGCCGGTCTAGCCACCTGCACCCTCTTAATCGTTGACGTTAAAGTATTTAGTATCCCTAGTTTATCAAGCGTCAGAATTACTATATATCCTATTATTGAGCCTGGTATTGAACTGGCAGCCCAACCTGCCCAGAAGATAGGAAGCACGGCTAGAATACCTTGCTTTTCGATCAATCCGACAAGTCTTACGTCACCTATCAGAGGAGCTAGGATAAGTAGTGAAAATGTCCCACCTATCAAGACTGTGCCTACTGGTTCAAGGAAAGCTATAGAATATTTTATGAATCTATTCTTTACATTTTTAGTAAGCCTATATCCTAGTCCTACAAGTACTGCTCCAGGTATTCCTCCTGGGAAAGCATATAATGTTCCTATTCCAAGCATGTTCCTCATCGTTCCAATTAGTATTGCTGCGACAGCGCCCCACCATGGTCCAATTGTTATGCCGCTTAATACATTTATGAAATGTTGTGTAGGGTATGCCTTCGTCGTTATGAACTGAAACCACAGGAATGGTGACAGGGATACTCCTAGCGCAGCATAGATAGCTAATAAAGATATCTTCTTGCTTTCGACCATTCCATTAATGCGGATGGTTAGACATCCTTATAAGTTATAATATAAGCAGCTTATTCCCTTATTTTAATTCTCTTAATGATAATTCGCGAAAATAGTTTAATTCCTAATAATTTCTAGAATGTTCTCCGCATCAATTTAACACATCGGCTATATACAATACTCCATAGTAAGATTCTTAGTGTAGCCAGGCCTACTAGTAAGTTGAGGGAATGTATAAAAAGAAAGTAATAATAATGGGTGCAGCGGGAAGAGATTTTCACAACTTCAATATGTACTTTAGGGATAACCCGCTATACGAGGTGGTTGCTTTTACTTCTGCTCAGATACCTGGATTGAGTGGTAGAATGTACCCGCCTGAGCTCGCTGGAGATAGATATCCTAACGGCATACCGATATATCCTGAAGAAATGCTCTCAGAGTTGATAAAGAAATACGATGTAGATCTAGTCGTTCTATCTTATAGTGATTTAACACATGAAGATGTAATGCATAAAGCTTCCCGGGTCTTGGCTGCAGGAGCAGACTTCATGCTTCTCGGCACAAAGAGTACTATGATTAAGCCAAAGATACCTGTGATAGCAGTAACAGCCGTGAGAACTGGTGCAGGTAAAAGTACAGTGACGAGGAGATTGGCATCCATACTGAAGAAACATAACGTGAAATTTAACATTGTTAGGCACCCTATGCCCTATAGCAGGATGTTAAAGTACAGAGTACAGAAATTCTGCTCATTCGAGGACCTTGACCGATATGAATGTACTATTGAAGAAAGAGAAGAATATGAGCCGCATATAGAGATGGGGAACACAGTTTACGCAGGAGTAGACTACATGGAAGTTTTAAGAGAAGCATCGAGAGACGTTGATATAATTTTATGGGATGGGGGAAATAACGATTTTCCATTCTTTAAGCCGGCACTGTATATCGCGGTTGCAGACGCTCTTAGACCAGGTCAAGAAATCTCAACCTATCCGGGAGAAGTAAATGTTAGAATGGCCGACGTCATAATAATAAATAAAATAGATTCAGCATCTCAGGAAAACATAATGAGGATCGAGGAAAACGTTAGGAGAATAAATAACTCTGCATTGATAATCAAAGCATCTTCCAAGCTCTATGTATCTAATCCTGAAGCTATAAGAGGGAAGAGGGTTCTCGTAATCGAAGATGGCCCAACCGTGACCCATGGAGGCATGAGCTACTCTATAGGATTAATTGCTGCAAAGATGTATGATGCTAGAGAAGTTGTCGACCCGAGAGATTACGCAGTGGGATCTATAAGAGAGGTCTACCAAGTGTACAACCATTTAGGCCCTGTTCTCCCAGCGATGGGATATACGAAGGAGCAGATTAGAGAACTTCAAGAAACAGTCAATAATATTAGCTGTGATCTTGTCGTACTCGGCACACCGATAGACCTTGGAAGATTGATAAGGTTTGAGAAGCCGTATGTTAAGGTTAGATATGAACTCATAGAGGTAGGTAAGCCAGACCTCGAAGATATCTTTAGACAATATGGAATATTGAAGAGCTGAAGATTCTTGAAGGAATTCCTCGGGAAAAAGACTCTACTTGTGGGAGACGTCGGTTCAGGTAAAACATCCTTTCTCGCAGAATTCTTGAAATACTTAATAGAGAACAATTATTCAGATGATGTAACGGTAATCGACATAGCTCCAGCAAGGATTCAGGGGATAGGAGGAGCAATAAGAGATTATACAGATTATGTCTCAAGAATAAGATATCTTAGATCGGAGAGAATTTGGGCTCCCAGATTGATTGGGAAGAATAGAGAAGAAGTTTTAAGATATGCTGAGGAGAACAGAACGAACATCGAGCCTCTAATCGACGTCTACTTGTCTAATCCTAGTAGAATACTCCTAATGAATGATTTAACAATCTATCTGCATGCAGGTGATGTTGAAAGAGTCCTCGAATTGATGAATACAGCAGAAACCTTTATGGCCACAGCATACGAAGGCATAAGACTTGAAGAGGATAAGAACAGTGGCATAACCGAGAGGGAGAGAAGACTGCTAAATATCTTGAAAGAAAAAGCAGACATCGTTAAGAAATTCTAGCATGGCTTGACAAAATAGAGATATATTAAAGATGATGGATTATCTATGATAGAGTATGAAGATCCCTAAAGCCTTAACTATTGCTGGCTCAGACTCCGGTGGAGGAGCAGGTATTCAGGCAGACTTAAAGACTTTCGCAGCCTTAGGCGTTCACGGCATGTCTGCCATAACAGCTATAACAGCTCAGAATACGAAGACGGTAACCATGATCCATGACGTCCCAGTCGAGATGGTCCGTGAACAGATTAGAGTTATAGTTGAAGATATAGGGGTAGACGCGGTGAAGACAGGGATGCTTCATACCATGGAGATCATTTCGGCTGTTGCAGATGAACTGCAGAAGATTGATGTTCCAATAGTGGTGGATCCTGTAATGGTTGCGAAGAGCGGCGCAAGATTGTTAAGAGAAGATGCGGTGAATACTCTAACCAGAAAGTTGGTTCCTCTAGCCACTGTCATAACGCCTAATGCTAGGGAAGCCGAGGTGTTGGCTGGGTTCGAGATTAGAGATATTGAGGACCAGAAGAAGGCGGCTAAAGCGATTGCATCTATAGGTCCAAGAGCCGTAGTTGTTAAAGGAGGCCACATGGAAGGAGATAAGACCGTGGACGTACTGTATTATCGTGGAGAATTCGAGTTCTTTACAGGAAGCCGCATCGTTACCAAGAATACGCATGGGACTGGATGTACATTTGCTTCAGCTATAGCTGCGCAGCTTGCCAAGGGATACAGCATACTTGAAGCCGTTAGAACAGCTAAAGAATTTGTTTTAGATGCTATCAAGTATGGTCTACCTATAGGTGGAGGTCATGGCCCCGTAAATCCAACTCGTAGGATCGTTAAAGAAGCTCGGAAGTTTAGAGTTTTGGAAAATTTGAGAAAAGCGGTAGAAGTAATAGAGAAGTCTGATTGGGTAAGCATGTTTATACCTGAATCGCAAAGTAATATCGTAATGGCGATAGAAGATCCAGAGAGCATAGAAGATGTTGCAGGGATACCCGGTAGGATCGTTAAGATAAACGGCAGGGTCAAGGCGTCTTCACATCCATGGTTTAATTCTTCACGTCACGTAGCTTCAGCCGTCTTAACTTTGATGAAGCATAATCCAAGCATTAGATCTGCAATGAACATAAAATATGATGATAGTATTATCTCTGCTGCAAGAGAACTTGGGTACGTTATAGGCAATTATGATAGACGAGAGGAACCCCAAGAAGTCAAGAAAGTTGAAGGCATGACGGTGCCTTGGGGGATTGAGACGGCTTTAAAGAAGATTGGATGGAAGACGCCCGACCTAATATACCATAGGGGAGACTGGGGGAAGGAACCGATGATAATAGTATTCGGAGAAGACCCGTTGAAAGTCATCGAGAAGATAGAGAATATAGCTAAAAAGATCGAAAAGAAGATTTAGTATGCCGCTTCTACGAAGCAAGAGGCTAGATCTAAGTTAATTTTCTCTACTTTTTCGCTGCCTACCCCACATCACCTAGGTAGTGCCTCAAGATTTACTTCAAGCCTTCTCGCTAACTTCAGTATCTTATTCTGACATTTTCTAAGATAGGTTCTATAGTATCTTTCAGGGATATAGATTCTCACCGTATCTCCATCTTCCTCAACCCTAAATTCTGGAAGATACTTGCGTAGAAAACTGCTTATCTGTCTAGTAGGCGTGCTTACTTCTTCCCCAAACTTCTTCACAGGTACTACGAATGTTCTCTCACCGAAGACATATAATTCGTATTTTGTCTCGCCTGATAAGAAGTCTTTAACGATAACCGTCGGTCTTGCAAGATCTGCCTTCTTAAGTCCTGCAGGCACCTTCACCGTCATCTCGAGAGTGTATATCTCTGCCACTTCTCCTTTATCCATGAAGATTACAGTATCTATGACGGATGGTAGGACTCCTACATCTACTTTGTTAGCGATTCTTTGTATAGCATCTATAGGTGTGGTTGCATGGATTACTCCAACCATCCCTATTCCTGCAAACCTTAAGTCTATGAAGAGGTCAAAGTCTTCCGTGCTCCTAATCTCATCAAAGATCGTGTAATCTGGTCTACTGAGTAAGAGCACGTCATGTAGTTCATCTTCTCTAGAAGCAGACTTGGAATACTGGGTAATATCTGGGGAGACGTGAAGATCCCTCGGACTCTCAATAGTCTTGACAATCTTACTCATCTGCCTATAGTGTTCAGCGAGAGATTGCGCGAAAGTTGATTTACCCATTCCAGGTGGTCCAGCTATTAGTATTCCTTCAGCATGGTTTTCAAGTCTCTCGACTACTTCTGGAGGCAGTCGATAGTCTCTTAAGTTCTTTCTAAGAATAGGTCTAACGATTGTAATCTCGAATCCATCCGAGAAAGGTGGTCTAGTAGCGACTACCCTATAATCTCTAAGCTGGAAAATCTTTACACCCGGTTTATCGACTTCTAGGAAAGCATTTACCCCAAAGGATGTATAGGCTTCTTTCATCAAGTGGGCTATAAGCAGTTCTAGTTCTTCACGGTTCATAGGCTTATCAGATACTTCTTGAAGTCTCCACCTACCTGGAACCCCTCTCTTAACCCTCGGGGGTAACCCCTCTTTTAAATGGACGCTCATAATGTCTTCAGAAAACAGATCATCTATCTTGAAGGGAGGCGGAGGTAGCTCATATACTACTCTTACACCTATTGATTCTGCTAATTTAGCAGTCGTGGGGTCGCAGGTAACCAAGTTCGCATTCAGCTTCTTTGCTTCATCGATTATGCTCAACCTAATATTCTCGACGTCGTCTCCGAGTCTTCCACCATATATTATCTCGACACCTCGGCTTCTACAAACCTCTTCTAATTCTTCCAACCCGCTTATAGCTAGAGTATCTCCTTCAGATGCTTGCTTCTCTATATCCATCAATACTATTCTATGGATTACTAACCTTCCTTTAAGCAACCCCTCTCTCACTAGATGTGATGCTGACTTAAGCATGATAGCTGAAAGATCTATTAGCGATACTTCGTCCATCTATTATTCGACCGTTCTTCCTATCTTACCCATCATGCGCTACCTAATAAATTCCACCGTCTCATTTGAGCCAACTTTCTACAAACATGTCAAGAACAATTATAAGATTATAAGATAAGTAGAGGGCTCAGCTTCTAGTCTTTTCGATCCTATACTTAACGATGAATTTATCATCTTCAACTTGCTCATATTTTTCTAGAGTAGCTTTATACTCATCTGTTACCCTCTCCAATTCATAGACGAAATCTTCTAGATAATCCGTGAAACCACATGTATAGCATAGTTTACCGGAAATCTCCAGTGCTAGCTCAGCACCATCTATCTTCAGGATCCTAGCTTTCGCTACCGCCCCTCTATACTTATTATATTCTTTAACTGCTTCATTAACGATCCGATCTATCTTCATATCTGCAGGATAGCTGGAAATTTAACTTTTTAAGTTTTCCCTATAACATTATGAAGAGAGAATTGGAAGAAAGGATGGCGGTTAAGATAGAGAAGTCTAGGGCTGAAGAAGTGAGAAGGAGGCTAACACAATTAGAGATTATGGATAACGATTTCAAACCGAAGATAGATGGAGACTACGTTTACTTTCCACTTAAAAAAGTGAGCAGACTCGATCTTCTAACTAGAGACTATCCAATAGAAATTGTTCAAGCCTTCTTCGAAAGACGTTGGAAGAAGCCTAGAAGTCTTAGAGAAGCCCTGCAAAACATTCTCCCAGAAGAGCTCCTTCGATATATCCCTTCGTCTATTGACCTAGTTGGAGATATAGCCATAATCCAGATACCTAGAGAACTTGAAGATTATAGTGGAGAGATTGGGAGAGCGGTTATGGAGATCTATCCACGTGTTAAGACTGTTCTCTCAAAGCAGGGTGAAACGGTTGGGGAATACAGGATAAGGATGTTTAAGATTATTGGAGGCGGACCGGATACTGAGACTATTCATAGAGAACATGGATGCATTTATAAGCTAGACTTGATGAGAGCGTTCTTCAATCCTAGAATGAGTGGAGAAAGATTGAGAATTGCGCAACAGGTTAGAGATGGTGAGAACGTCTTAGACATGTTTGCAGGAGTAGGCCCCTTCTCAATCCTGA
This sequence comes from Candidatus Geocrenenecus huangii, assembly GCA_023268155.1. Classification (GTDB taxonomy): domain Archaea; phylum Thermoproteota; class Nitrososphaeria_A; order Caldarchaeales; family Wolframiiraptoraceae; genus Geocrenenecus; species Geocrenenecus huangii. The sequence continues at coordinate 146,582 of JALNKM010000001.1, read as the reverse complement.
TAGCAAAGCGGAATCCGACGGTGAAAATTATAGCTACAGAGGTAAACCCTGAAGCATACAGATATCTTTCAACAAACATAGTACTAAACAAAGTTGAAGATAGAGTTAGAGCTATTCATGGAGATGTGAGAACGGTACTGAAGAATATCAACGTGAACTTTGATAGGATAATCATGGACCTCCCGTATAGCTCTCTCGATTACCTAGACTTTGCATTGAGTAGATTAAAAGAGAAGGGGGTAGTGAATATGTATCTCGTTGAAGGAGGGGTGGACTCTGTGAAGAAGGCTCATGACAAGGTAACAGAGCTAGCTGGAAAACTAGGATATAAAATAGTAATAGCTTATTCTCGTCAAGTACTTGAAGTTGCACCCCTAAAATCTATTATAGCGTTAGACCTGACAAAGAGAAGTTAAATGTGAGGGAACTTGTCTGACTCAACCTTGTACATAGGATAATCTCGTATCAACATCTTCTAAGCCTTATTCGACGAAGTCTTCTTGATGAGAAGATTCTATCGAAGATAATGATTTATACACCTCGTAGTCTCTATACATTTTGGAGAGTTGAGAGGTAGATGGGCGTAAAGCTAGGAGACCTGATACCTGAAGAAATAGTAGAGAAGATAGAGCTCGAGCACCTTAGAGGTAGAGCAATCGCATTAGACGCCTACAATATTCTCTACCAGTTCGTCACGATTATACGTGGGCAGGATGGCAGACCGTTGATGGATAGCCGCGGAAGAATCACAAGCCATCTAAGCGGATTATTCTTTAGAACCATAAACTTCTTGAAAGCGGGCATGAAGCCTATATACGTCTACGATGGGAGACCTCCTGAACTCAAGAAGCAGGCTATAGAGAAGAGGATGGAGAGGAGAACTGAGGCGGCCGTACTCTATCGTGAAGCATTAGAAGAAGGGAGAATTGAAGAAGCGAGAAAGTATGCTCAACAAGCAGCTACACTCGACGAATTCATAGTTGAAAGCTCTAAGAAGCTTATAGGCTTGATGGGGTTGCCGGTGATACAAGCTCCAAGCGAAGGTGAAGCTCAAGCAGCTTACATGGCTTCGAAGGGAGATGCATATGCTTCAGCTTCCCAAGATATGGATTCGCTATTATTTGGTTCACCTAGACTAGTTAGAAATCTTTCAATAGTTGGTAAGAGAAAGCTGCCGGGTAGGAAAGAATATGTTGAAGTTGTACCGGAGCTCATATACTTAAGCAAGCTTCTAGACGCTTTAAAGATAACTAGAGAAAATCTAATCGATATCGGAATACTTGTCGGGACAGATTACTGGGAGGGTGTGAAGGGCATTGGGCCGAAAAAGGCTCTTAAGCTCATCAAAGATTATGGTTCAGCTGAAAATGTATTGAAGCATCTGCAGATAACGCCTGAAGTAGACTTGGAAAAGATTAGGGATATATTTTTGAATCCTAATGTACTAGAATCGTACAAGATTGAGTGGGGTGAGCCAGACTACCAAGCGATCGAAGAATTCTTATGTGGTGAGCACGATTTCTCAGTAGACAGAGTGAGGAAAGCATTAACCGAGTTAAAGGAGACGATGAAGGAAGAACGTGGAAGAACAAGTCTTGATGCATGGCTGTAACTGTAAGATGACAAGCATCAGAGAGGGAGATCAGAAACTAAAGAATTTGTCCGAAACAGGTTTCTAAGATTACTATGACTATTCTCAAGTTTTGGATATTAGCTCGATCAATTTTCTTTCTTCATCTAGGCTGAGAACTCTTACCTTGTCATGGATCTCTAACTTCATCAATACACTTCTTAACTCAGATTGAGTTACTTCTACACCCCTCTTCCTTAATTCTTCTAAGATATTCTCTTCTAACGCTTTTCCGCCCATTTTTTGAAGTATTTCGATTATTCTTGAGTATAGCTCGCTTCTAAGTACTAAATGTTTCTTGCTCAGAGTCTTCACCCTTCATTAGCCTATCATCGTCAGCTGTTTCTCAGTATATCTCAAGAATTCTTTAACCTTCTCGTATTCGCGGACCATTTGTGGAGATATACTAGGCTTAACGATCTGTAATGCCTCTTCGAAATCTTCTCTAGTAACGTAATCTGCCTCGATATTCTTTCTTAGACTGTTTAAAGCTGCTTCACGGCATAGGGATTCTAGGTCTGCCCCCGAGTATCCTTCAGTCCTCGCAGCCATCTCCCTTAAATTAACGTCTGGGGATAGAGGCATCTTCTTTGTATATATCCTGAGGATAGCGTATCTAGCTTTCTCATCCGGTGGAGGTACATAGATTAGTCTATCGAGTCTCCCCGGTCTCATAGCTGGAGGGTCTATCAGGTCAGGTCTATTGGTTGCGCCTATAACTATAACATCGGATAACTCTTCTACTCCATCAATCTCTGATAAGAACTGGCTAGATACTCTATTTGTTACTCCTGAAGAATCGTCTACTAAGTCTTTCCGAGGTATTATCGACTCAATCTCGTCGAAGAATACAATGCAGGGTGCAGCTTGCCTCGCTTTCCTAAATATCTCTCTTATAGCCTTCTCTGATTCTCCAACCCATTTATTGAAGATCTCAGGTCCCTTAACGCTTATGAAGTTTGCTTCAGATTCCGTAGCTATGGCTTTAGCGAGGAGGGTCTTCCCGCATCCAGGAGGACCATAAAGAAGTATCCCTCTAGGAGGCTTAATTCCGAATTTCTCAAATTTCTCAGGGTATTTTAATGGCCACTCAACCGCTTCTACGAGTCTCTGCTTTACTTCATCCAGGCCTCCAACATCCTCCCATCTAATGTTGGGTATCTCGATCTCCACTTCTCTTAAAGCTGTCGGGGTTATTTCCTTGAATGCGTCTAGGAAGTCCTTCATCGTAACCGCTAAGCTATCCAGTATCTCTGGTGATATACGTTCTTCATTGAAGTCTATGCTTGGAAGTATTCTTCTAACTGATTTCATTGCTGCTTCACGGCATAATGCTGCCAAGTCCGCTCCCGTGTAACCTCTAGTCATTTCTGCAAGCCTATCTATGTTCACATCTTCCGCCAGAGGCATACCTCTAGTGTGTATCTGGAGGATCTCTCTTCTACCTTTCTTATCGGGTATACCTATCTCTATTTCCCTATCGAATCTTCCAGGTCGTCTTAAAGCGGGATCTAAAGCGTTCGGCCTATTGGTTGCACCTATGACGATTACTTGACCTCTTGCTTCTAACCCATCCATCAAGGCGAGCAGCTGTGCTACAACTCTCTTCTCGACTTCTCCCGTAACCTCGCTTCTCTTAGGAGCGATTGCATCAATCTCGTCGATGAAGATTATGCTTGGAGCTTCTTCTTCAGCTTTCCTAAAGATCTCTCTTAGCCTAGCTTCTGTCTCACCATAATACTTGTTCATGATCTCTGGACCGTTTATCAGTATGAAGTTTGCTTCAGCCTCCGTGGCCACAGCCTTAGCGAGGAGGGTCTTCCCGCATCCAGGCGGACCATAAAGAAGTACGCCTTTAGGAGGCTCTATGCCGAGTTTCTGGAATAATTCAGGGTATCTTAATGGAAGCTCTATCATCTCCCTAATTCTCTGTATCTGTTCTTGTAGTCCGCCGATATCCTCATATGTTACGCTTGTTCTAAACGCTTTCTCTTGCACGATCTTACTGTGTATTATTAGCTTGGTCTTCGGTGTAATCTTCACTACTCCTGTAGGTCTCGTTTGAACTACAGCGAAGGTGAAGAGGTTTCCGAAGAAGAGTACTGGGACAATATTCTTCTGTACTAATGGATATTCTATAAGCCTACTCTTAACAAGTCTAGTAAAATTCTCATCTGGCTTAACCGTGGTATTTACTGGAGCGAGTACGACTAGTTGAGCTTCTTTAACATCTGCTTTACGTACTGTAACCCAATCATTCAAGGCCACACCTGCATTACTACGAATATACCCATCTATCCTGATAACATCTTTCTCATCTTCGAGATATCCAAGCCAGAGAGTTGCTGCAGCAATCTTCTTCCCCCTAATCTCAACCATATCTCCTGTCTGGAACCCGGCATTTGCTCCTACTTCCCTATCTATCCTAGCTATACCATATCCCACGTCTCTCTGCCTTGCTTCTGCAACCCTGAGACGAAGCTCCTTAGCACTCATCCTTATTCTAGATGACTGACCTACTATTTAAATAAAAAGTTCTCTTAAATAATTGATTTTTGATAAATGATATGAGAATCGTAAGTAGAATTATATCTTACAACTCAAGGATCCAACAATCAAGCTCAATGAAATTAATGTTTGACATTATTAAAGACCTTGAAGAAGTCTGTAAATCATATCCGGCTGAGGCAGGCTCAACCTTTCGTAAAGAGATATGATGTTTTAAGAACTAACCCTACTGATCGAGGATACCTCGAATTCTCCGACTTCAGGGAATCCTCTCAAGTATTCTTCTAATTTATTCGGGTAACCTTCTTCATCAGGCATCCTGAATAATGCATTTATCACTTTAAGTCCGAATACGAATGGTTCAGTCCTCACTGAGAGAAGCTCGATATTCTCAGGAAGACCTATCTTTATCTTGCTGAGTAAGTTGTCCACGTCTACTGATTCATCGACCGGCATTATCTTTATCAACACTATTACCTTCGCCATCTCTATCTCACGGCCCCTCAAATCCGCAGGATGGACACACGTATGATTTAGCAAGCTCTCTACACGATTCACATCTCCATATCTTTACTCTTCCACAGTTAGGGCATGGGAAATTTACGGCAGACTCTCCAGGTGCTATAGGCTTATTACACGATGTACAGACAACTACCCGTCTACTCATACTGTCTCTCAATCTTAAGCCTACAATATAAAGGCATTCCAGTTCATATCGAGATGTCCAGGATAGCAATTCGAGACTTATCGCTAGGCGTAGGTGAACTCCGACGTACCTTTAGATAAGTATTTTAAGGAAATGTTTTAAGGGTATTAATCGGGTGGAGGCTTGGGATTGAGAGAATTCTTCAAGAATTCGATAGTTCTATTTAAGTTGGCTAGGAAACCTTCTAAGAATGAATTTCTACTCGCATTGAGAATTACATTGATAGGTTTAGCTGTTATCGGCGTGATAGCATTTATTATAAGGTTTGTAGCATTAGCTATCCAGGGAGTATAGGTAGACCGGAATTGTCTGAAAAGTCTCCAAGATACTTTGCAATCAAGGTAACGGTTGGACAGGAGAGGAATGTAGCGAAGATAATTGAAAGCAAGATCGTTAGAGAAATCATAGAGGATGGGAAAACATTGAGAAGAGAAATAATCGAAGAAGGCATCTACTCTATTATAACTCTACCAAATATTAAGGGATACATCTTCATCGAAGCTGAAAGTAAAGAAAAAGTCTCATTGATAACTCAAGGTATTAGACATGTAAAATCTAGACCTATACTGGTGGTCAAGAAGGATGAGATCATCCAGCACCTAGTAGAGAAACCTATAATCGAGATGATCTCTATCGGAGACATAGTTGAGATAGTTGCTGGACCCTTAAGAGGAATATACGGCAAAGTAGTAAGAATAGATAAACCTAAAAATGAGCTTACGATAGAACCTACCGATGCTACATTCCCACTCCCAATCTCTATCTCAGCAGATCAGGTTAGGGTAGCCCAGCAACCAGCTAGGGAGAGTGGTTAAGAATGCCTGAGAAAACAATCCGATTCCTAGTACCAGGCGGTGAAGCTAATGCTGGTCCACCAATAGGGCCAGCTCTAGGACCCCTAGGCGTAAACGTCTTACAGATTGTTGAAGAGATAAATAGAGTTACTTCAGAATTTAAAGGAATGAGGGTTCCAGTAGAAGTAACCGTAAATACCGATACTAAAGAATTCAAAGTCGTCGTTGGTACACCTACAACTACTGCCTTGATCGTGAAAGAAGCCGGCGTAGAGAAGGGTGCTAAAATGGCCGGTAGAGAAAATGTTGGTCAGGTCAGTTTAGACCAAGTTATAAAGATAGCTAAGATGAAGATGAATGATATGCGTGCTAAGACCTTGAAAGCAGCTGTAAAACAGGTTCTTGGAACATGTCTAAGCATGGGCATCATAGTAGACGGCAAAAACCCGAAAGAAGTAATAAGAGAGATAGATTCCGGAGCTCACGATAACAAACTAAAACAAGAAACTTGAAACTCAAATAATGGAAAACCTTATCCAATCACAGATAACTAGACCGAGATAAATCCAGCTACCAAGGGATAGATAAAGAGAGTCTAAGTCAATTTGATCTATTTATCTTCTATGTATTTGGAGCTCACTCGGAAAAAGTATCTCGGAATGTTTATATAAATGAGAAATTCTTAAATTAACCTGAATCCGTCAACTATCAGAGAAGAGCTATGTTGAGAACGCTAGAAGCAAGCCTGGCTACAGCTATTGAACAAGCTAAGAATGATGGAGTATCTAGGAAATTTGAGCAGAGCATAGAATTGATAATAAACGTTAAGGGGATAGATTTGAAGAAGCCTGAGAATAGGTTCGTGGAAGATATAGAGCTTCCGAACGGTCTAGGAGATGGGAGGAAGATATGCGTTATAGCTGGAAGCGCTTTAGCTTCCGAAGCAAAGAAGCTCAAGGAAGTAAGTAGAGTAGTAGAGAGAAATGAGCTGGAATCTCTTGTTGGGAATAAGAGATTAGCGAAGAAGATTGCTTCAGAATATGATTACTTCCTAGTGGATCCTCCTCTAATGGGTTTAGCAGCGAAGGCTCTTGGAGCAGTTCTTGGAGGCAGGGGCAAAAGACCCGTCCCGATACCTCCCGGGTCAAACATAGCAGACCTAGTTAAGAAGTACTATAGAACGGTAACGGTGAGTGTGAGGAAGAACCCTCAAGCCATGTGTAAAATAGGCTTAGAAAGTATGGATACGAAGGCTCTTGTAGAGAATGCCTTAACAATAGTTTCTAAGGTCTCGGATAAATTGGAGAAGCATTTCAAGAACGTAAACTCGATATATGTCAAGAAGACTATGGGTAAGCCTATCAAGGTAGAATTGTAAAAGTCGTGTAGATTGATTGGAGGAAAGTTTATCAACAGAGTAAGAATAGTTGTAAGCTGGAGCTTGAAGCATAAACTTGGTTTAAAGATCGCAAAGATCCTGATAAGAAACAGCGATTGTAAAGTTGTAGAATTCTTGAAGAATAAGGCTATAGAAGCACAATTCAGAAAAGTCAGAATAAGCGAGAAGTCTTCTACCCATCTCCTAAAACTCTATGGAGAGATAAGGATTAGTAAACGCTTAGATATTCCAGGCTCCTACATGGTCTTGCCGAACAATTACCTATGGATAAGTACTGAAAGCTGTACATCCTGCAGAATCTTCTCTCGTCTACCAGTAATCGTCGAATCCATATACTATGTAAGATCTCTAGGCGTTATTACAACAATGATAATTCCAGGAAGGCTATTCTGTAAGCGGGTTTTAGAGGATTTGAAGGAGGCTGATCTAAGTGTAGAAACAATCTCAATCAGAGATTATGAAGATCATGAGTTGACGAAGAGGCAGAGGGAAGTTCTCTCAGCAGCTTTGAGGATAGGCTGCCTGGGGAGTAAAAGGAGTGCGAGATTAAAAGACCTAGCATTCTTGGTTGGAGTAGATTCTTCTACAGCCTCTAGGATTATTAGAAATGCTATAAAAAAGGTTGTGGAAAAGACTCTCGACGAGTAATTAATATAGAATAGGTGCAACATTTTGCATCCCACGATTATCTTTAATCAATTCAATATTAATTATTGGATATGGCTCCACAAGTCTTCATAGAGATAGTTTATTTTGTTATGATATCCATTGTGATAGGCTTCATAATAGCATTCTACATCATTACACGAAAAAGAGGGGGCGGAAGACCCAACCCGGCCAATGAAGGGCATGCAGAAAAGAAAGGCATGGAGAAAGGAGAAAAGCGATGGCTTATCTTCTTATTCATAATAGTTGTTGTCGGGAACATACTCATGTTATCTCCGATACTTCCATCTTCACAATATGCATTATGGCTTAAAGAAGAACCAAAAATAACTATTACGATAGAAGTAAGAAACTATGAATTCGTTTTCCCCGAGAAACCGATAACTATTCCAGCCGGAGTCCCGGTAGAGTTCATAGTAATATCTCAAGACCTGGTTTATGGTTTCGGAGTATTCAAGAAGGATGGACTCATGGTTTTCCAGATGCAGGTTGTACCTAATCCATATGTGAATCGGATAGTATGGATATTCGATGAGCCCGGATACTATGACGTGAGGTCTACAGAATACAGTGGCCCGAAGCATCCCTACCTGTATTTCCCGGACGCGATTAGAGTAGTCGGGGGATGATGTTAGGTGGATGAAGAAGAGAGGAAGAGAATTTCAATCAGATTCGTGGTCGTTTCATTAGTCTTCTTGGCATTGGCTGGGATAGAAGGAATATTGATGAGGCTTAGGTTGATGAATACTCTTGTAGAGTTCTTTGATGAAAAGCATTTCTACTCCATGATGACCGCTCACCCATTTGTAGGAGTATATGGATGGGCTTACATGGCAGTGATGGGCGCATTCTACTTCCTCGTACCCTACATTCTCAAGAAAGATATCTATAGCAAGAAAGCTGCATACCTGAGCTTCTGGATGATGCTAACAGGCCTGATAGCAGTTTGGAGTACAACATTTCTTACACATTATGCTCCGCTCTACACATTGTACTGGCCCATACCAGTAGCATACACTATCATTGGATGGGACTTATACTCTATACTAGCGTTTGGAATAGGTGTCGGACTAATCCTAGGAGGAGTACTCGTATTCTTTGGAAACATGTTCGCAACAATATTCCTTCCAGCTAGGCAGATGGATGGAGGACCAGCCAGCCCATGGTATATCATTAAAGAACTTCTCACAACAGCCTTCAACCTAGACAAGATTAAAGCAAAGATAACCGGTATACCTCAATATACTTCTAAAGCATTCAATTACCCTGTTTTCGTCGTCGCCGTATTTAGAGGATGCGTGGATACTACACTAAATGCGTTCGTTATCGGTGGAGTAGGCATACTATTAGCGGCATTCGCGATAGGGAACCTTGCCCCCTCGATCTCTCTATCAACAAGCATGGTTGACCCCTTAGTATACAAGAACGTCTTCTGGTGGGGTTTAGACTTAATAGCGGATGGAAATGTGCTCATCTTTACTGCTGGCACATGGTATCTCCTAGTACCATTATTACTAAATAGGACATTATACGGTGAAAATGTTGTTAGAACAGTTATATTGGCAGATCTGGTCGTTTCTCTCTTCGTATGGAATCACCATATGCTTGCAGATACGCCTCAGCCAATCTTCTTACAGATACAGGGGCAGATATTTACTTGGGGAGAGCTTTTAACTATGGGTCTCACAATGTTCGCAGTACTTGCGACAATATGGTTCGCCAGACCTGTAAAGTACAACATGCCCCTGAAATTTGTTCTTGTATCGATTACTGGCTATGCGGTAGGAGGTCTAGCAGGTATAATACAAGCAAATTATGCATCAAATAGGTTCTTCCACAATACTCAATGGGTGATAGGTATCCATGGGCACATACAACTACTCGTAGGATTATCCTCAACATTGTTTGCGGCGATCTATGCTCTCTTCCCACTGCTAACAGGTAAAAATCTCAGTGATAGACTAGGTAACATTCATCTGATACTGTGGAGTGTAGGTGGATTAGTGATGGGTTTGAGCATGGGGTTGGCGGGAACTCTAGGCATGTTGAGGAGAACTCTCTACCCGATGGGTTTGGGACTATATGAACCCTACATGGTGGTAGCCTCTCTTGGAGCATTCATGATGGCTACAGGGTTCTTAGTATTCCTAGTAAATGTTCTGAAGACAGTAAAATTAAAAGATCTCTTAAAGATAATCTTCTAAAACTTCATATATGGACTCTTTTTCATTAATAACGTTACATGGGATAGCAGATTGTGACCTGTAGATATCTTAAGAGCAGAATCGAGAAAGGAATATAGAAGTCCTTCTCTCCAGCTGATTTTAGGTTTTTTAAGTAGATGAGGATATAGAGTTTGTGAGTTAGGAGAGTTTAGAGAGGCGTTCAGCTGGACTTGTCCGGGCAGACTCTCGTCTCAAAAGTACAGAAATGGAAGGCTGAAGAAGTAGAAGAATTAGCGGAACTTATCAATAGGTATCCTGTAGTCGCCGTCTTTAATCTATCTGGTCTTAGAGCCAACCTGCTACATGAGATCAGGAAGAAGCTTAGAGGCTACTGTACGATAAGGGTTGCCAAGAAAACCTTATTCATTAAAGCTGCTGAGAAAACTGGTAAAAAAGATTTGGTCAAGCTTGTGGAAGATTTGAAATCGAGTGCTGGTTTTATCTTCTCAGATGTAAGCTTGTTTAAGCTAAAGTTACTCTTTGATAAAAACAAGATTTTAATGCATGCTAAAGCAGGAGAGAAGGCAGACATAGATATAGTCGTACCTGAGATGAATACTGGTCTTCCACCTGGTCCAGTTCTAAGCGATTTCGGAAAATTAAAGATACCAACTAAGATAGAAGGCGGACAAATATGGATCGCTAAGGATACTGTGGTTGCTAAGAAGGGCGATGAGATCTCCCCTCTACTAGCTTCGCTGCTAGCTAGATTAAACATTAAAGCAGTGATGAAAGGTATAACAATCGATAAGGGTTATGAAGACGGAGTAGTAATCTCAGGGAAAGATCTTGAGATAGACTTGGAGAAGATGAAGAACGAGGTGATCGAGGCGAACAGCCTTGCTATTAAGCTAGCGATCGATATAGCGTATGTAACTAGAGAGACTATTCAGACTCTAATAATCAAAGCCCATAGAGAAGCTAGAATATTAGCGGTTGAAGTAGGTCTACCGATCAGAGAAGTAATAGGGGAGATCTTGTTAAGAGCTGAAGCTGTTGCTAGAAAACTGAAAGAGAAAGTAGATTCAAAGACGTAACCTAGGATTTCACGTAGGTTGTTCTCCGAGCATATGGGATAATATTTCACCGACGACGAGCCTCAAGGCTTCTTCATCTACATCTCTATCTAATGTTCCCTGACCTATCCTGGGTTGCCCACCTGCCCTCCCACTCAACTTTAACGTAAGCTCTTCAGCCATCTTTCCAGCATGAACACCTTGGGATTGAGCTTCTTCATTAGATACTACGAGTAAATTTGGCCTCTCGAACCCGTAAACAAGTACAATACATTTCGGTCCGGCCTTCTCCATCAACTTGTCGGAAATCATGAAAGCATATTCTTTATCTCCGCCAACCTCTCTGGCCACGTATGCCTCCACGCCCCTAATCCTCAACGGTCTACTAGATAGTTCTCGGGCTCTATAATCCGCGATAATCTTTGATAACGAGTGAATCTTCTTCCTGAATTCTTTAACTTCCTCTAGCTGTTCTCTTACTTTCTCTAAGAGGTCTTGCGGAGAAGATTTAAGCGTCAAAGATGCTTCGTAAATTATTCTATCATTTTCCTGGAGATATGGTAGCGCGGATACGCCTGCTGAGAAGATGAACCTCTCAACACCCTCTTGTATCCTCTCTGTTCTCAGTATTTTGATTATTCCTACGTCCTCAGTATTTTCACAGTGTATCCCTCCACATGCCTCTGCATCCCAGCCAGGTATCTCTACCACTCTTATTATAGCCGATGGAACTTCTCCTCCCTGATACAATGTAAATCCGTAAATCCTCTCAGCTTCATTCCTATCCATCCACTTGACGATGACTGGAAGCCGGCTTGCAACAACATCGTTAGCTAGATTCTCAATCTTATTCAAATCCTCTCTGGACAATCTCTTATGATGGTATACGTCGAGCCTAGCTTTATCAGGCTCCTTCTCCGCTCCCGCCTGCCATGCATGTTTTCCCAAGACTCTCCTAGCGGCCCCCAATACTATGTGGGTAGCAGTATGATGCCTCATCAACCTAAGCCTTCTATCTCTGTCTAATTCTCCTATAACGTCTATCCCGACCGGTGGAGTACCGCCCTGTACTTTATGTAAGATTACTCCACCGCCGAGGAGAACAGCTTCTTCAACTCTTGCTTCACTCTCCCCCCATCTTAGGAATCCCTTATCTGATGCTTGTCCCCCACTCGTTGGATAGAATAACGTCTGGTCTAAAATAACGTAATCGTCTACAACTCCTAAGACTCTTGCCTTAAAACTGAATTCCGTAGGTTTCTCATAGTATAGCTTCCTCGTAGCTGGATGATTCTTTACTTTTTCTTCAAGGATCTTTATCCAATCCTGCGTTGATGTTTCGACTGCTCTAAGATGCCTGGAAGCTACGAGTTCATAAAAGTTCTCAGGGATACTAAGCTTCACATTAATTTTTTCAGCTATCTGTTTGACGAAGTCTGGCGTTAAACCCTTCTCATCATACATCCTTACCAAGAAGTCGGGAGGCACAGTGTCTGTCTTATTCTTTAATTGATTGAGCTCTTTCTCTACATAGGATGCTCCACGCTGAATTGTTTCTCTGAATTTTCTGATTTCTGACTCGACTATTTCGACTATCTCATCTCTCGCCTCAACTAGATGCGGGAAATCTCCACCCCAGTGATCTATTTGTAGGTCTACTAGTTCGATGAGTTTATCTCCAGAATTAAGTAACTCTAACAATCTACAGGCTTTCCTAATGAGTAGTCTAGCTAGGTAGCCGACTTTAACATTTGATGGTACCACCCCCTCACCGATTATGAAGGTTATAGATTTAGAGTAATCTAGGAGTGCGTAGACTCTTTCAAGGGGAACTATCTCTTTCTCAATTACTTCTAAAGGTATCCCTGACCTTTCTGATACTATTCTTCTAGCATCATGAATAGTCTGGCTGGCTTTCGGAACTACTAGAGCCGTGTACGGTGAGTATGCTTCTAGAAGCTTCCGGTCTGGTTTAGGTACTTCAAGTATCTTCTCCAACTTTGGATAAAGCCTACCATAGATTGCGTCGAAGCAACTCGGAGTTCCTTGGCTGAACCATGCAAATCTTTCTATTCCATAACCTGTATCCACAGTCCTGATCGGTAGCTCTACCAGCCAGCTATCTAGAGTCTTGTATTGCATGAATACTAGAGTGGCTAGTTCTAAGCCATAGGAGATAGTCTCGAAGCATGGGCCAGCGTTTCCTCCACCACTCCATATAGATTCCTTGTAGATTATTTCTTCTTCAGGTATTCCGAATTCTTCTCTAACGTATTCATGGTAGTATCTTACAGTATCTTCTTTCCAGTAAACTTCCCTGTCAGGATAGTTGAAGGCATGTGCACCCCCCATCTCGAATATTGTTAAGTGTCTCCCAAATGTTAGCCCAACCTTATCTACGTCGACCAGTCTTATACATGGTTGGCTGATAACTAGAGGGTTTGCTGGGGGTGGAGCTATACCTGAAGTAACGAATGGCTGGAAATCTACAATGCTTGCATCGGTCAAGAACATGTCTGTCCTCCATCTAGCTACGACAGGATAAGGCTTGATAACCTGATGACCTCTCCTCTCGAAAAATCTTAGGAACAATTCTCTTGATCCTTTAACATCTACCTGTTTTCTTGCCAGATTCTTGCCTACGAATTTATATTCTTCGCACGGCGACTCGCCGCATATATCCCTATCAGGATTCACTGTCCAGAAGTATTCCCCACATATTCTACATTTTTTCCTAACATATCCTCTTTCTCTGAAAAATTCTAGGGAATACGTTTCTGGGCCGCGGAGTTTATCAAACGTGACCATTGATCCTTGCGACAATTTATCTCTCCAGCAAGCAATCTAAGAAAAGACACTTTAAATACTTTAAATCAAGCATACTCTCTTTCGCCATTAATATTTTTATTCATATTTTGTTCCACGTCTCATGACCTCTACGGTTTTTCTTTTTATCCGGCTCGGTAAGACTAACTAATTTAGTTTAGTCGACCGTAATGCCTCCTAATCGGATCGAGTATGTTTAACCAAATAATGCGCTCAGTCCAGCTAATGCCTCTTCCTCTTCTTTCTTTTCTTCTTTCTTCTTCTCCTCAACGGGTTTAGCTTCAGTCGTAGTGGTAGGTGCAGGCGCTGTTGGAGCTACGGCAACAGGCATAGCCGTCGCAGACTTCAACACCTCATCTATATTTACTTCAGAGATTGCGGCTACTAGTGATTTTACTCTTACCTCGTCAGGCGTTATCCCCGCAGCTACTAGGACTTTCCTTAGATTTTCTTCATTGATTTGTTTCCCAGCTTTATGAAGTAGAAGAGCAGCATAAACATACTCCATGGTTATCGTATAGAGAACGTTTTTACCTATTTTTAAGTATTACCTAGAAGATAGGCCTCGTACCTATAAAGCAGCTAGATACAGATTCGAACCTATTCATCTCAGAAAATCATGCATGTTCATCAGTAATGTATTAAAACCATTCTCTGGAAACATCCTAAAGATGTGTAGAGAGGTTCAAGACCTCTAAGCTGTGGCCCTAGACCTCTCCATATGATTAGGCTCTAGCCGTTCAGACTAATTTATCGATTATGCTTTGTAAAATAATTTGATAACTATTTTTACTGAGGATAGCGTAACTGGGAAATAAATAAGAAGGACAGGAATAAGAGGACAGTTGGGAAAAGAATATTCGAGGAAATATTCATAGGTAGGAAGTGAAAAGTTCTCGACCTGAGAAAGTAAGTATAGAAGGTATAATAATAAGAAAATAAATAAACGTACCGTAGCGTGAAGATTTGAGTAGTGTGGATTAGATGTTTGATAAGAAGTTAATGCTTAAGGTATTCATTACACTAAGCATAGTCTCGCTGCTTGGAGATGTAGTATACGAGGGGGCGAGGTCGGTCTCCGGAGCATATCTGAATTTTCTAGCCGCACCCACTATAGCCGCGGGATTATTAGCTGTTGGAGAAGTATTGAGTTATCTAATGAGGCTGATGGGCGGGGTAATTGCGCAGAAGACCTACTCCCCTAAGAAATTTTGGAGCATGATCTATATTGGCTACTCTGTTAACTTGGTTATCCCTTTACTTGCATTAACTAACAACTGGTTTATCGCTCTAATCTTATATTTCATCGAGAGGATTGGTAAAGGGTTAAGAGCACCTGTACGAGATTTATTAATTTCAGAGGTCTCTGAAGGAATAGGGAAGGGAAAAGGGTTCGGAATACATGAAGTAGTAGACCAAGTTGGGGCTATAGCTGGCCCTTCAATCCTAGGAGTGCTATTAGCATATCATCCAGACGAGATAGGTTTAGGCTTCAAACTAGGTTTCTCCATTCTAGGTATCCCCGCAATACTATTAATGATAGTCATAAGCTATGCATATATTATCTACCCAAAGCCGATAGCAGCGAGAATCGAGAAGACTGGTTTAACTTTGAAGAATCTTAAGAGAAGCTATTGGCTATACTTGGGAGGTTCAACATCAGCCGTCATGGGCTTACTCTACTGGGGGTTTATATCATATTATCTTCAAGATGTAGTTAAGCTAGGGGTAATCAACCAGAGCGAGATACCTCTAATTTACATAATAGCCATGGTGACAGATGCTTTGATCGCTGTTCCAATGGGAGTGGCCTACGATAGATACAGGGTCTTCTCCTTGCTTCTTATCCCTCTTGTCGCTATACCTATACCATTCTTCTTATTCATGCATGTGGAGAGAACATCATTATATATTGCGTCTATATTTTTGGGTTTATCAATGGGTGGCATCGAAACAGTTATGAGGGCCTCCGTCGCAGACATAGTTGATTACTCTTCAAGACCAATAGCGTACGGAATACAATCAACAGCTATCGGATTCTCAGTACTTCTAGGGGGATTGATAGATTCTTATCTATACCAAATCAATATGACAGACTACATAATATTGGTAACATTGTTTCTAGAGATCTCCGCCATATCTAGTTACATAGTTTTAATCAAATATGGAAGACAAGAGAAGCCGTTGCTAGAAGGATATAATCAATAGCTGGCTTACTACATGTGATATAAAGTAGACTAGCAGTACAACGATGGCGGCTGTTGTTCCGCTAAGTCTTCTACCATAAGCTACTAGGGCTATCAAGAAAGGAAGACTAAGAGATTGAGCTATAATCATGTATAAGTCTCTCACACGATAGTAATAAGGTGTCCCTAGCTGAGGTAGTAAGTTAAGATTAAAGAATTTATCTAAAGCTAGAAGACCAGGGTAAAGAAGTATTGGAATAAGTGCGACTATTAGTGAAAGGAAAAACTTTAATTCATCATTTAGAGAATTCAGGATCTCTCTCTTTGTATCCTCTATATTCTTAATAGTTTTCTTAAAGTGGAATAATCGCCCAGAGGCTAGTAGCGAGATGAACGTTAGGGAAAGGTAGAGTATGGCCAGATTCCCAAGATATTTGGAAATGATCTCATAGATATTCGGCGGAGAATCATAAATATTCAAGATTAGTGGAGAAGTTCTTGTATAGATAAGTAGAAATGCGCTTACTATTATTGAGAGAGAGGATGTTATAATTCTTAGACCAGTATTCTCATACAATGGTGAAAACAACCAGATAGGAAAGAAAATATTAGTGATAATCTTCATGAGCCTGCTAGGAGGCTTCGGCCTCAATAGATCTGGAGAAAGAACGCCACCTTCTTTCAAAACCTTGTAGACTCTTTCACCCTCTTCTGTCAAGACATAGTTTCTATCTTCATCCTGTGTAACGAAGTCTTTTAACTGTCTAAGATTGTAGTACAGAGAGCCGGTGCTTATCTTTAGCATATCTCTTAATGTGGTCGCGCTTATCCTTCCAGAATCCCCGATGGCCAATATTATTCTCCTCCTAGTCTTATGTCTAAGAAGCCAGACAAGTTCATCTTCACTACTTGAATCCATAGAGCCTAGAGACAAAGCTTCCACTCTCTGAACAGAAAAATATATTCTAAATTTTAAACTTGACTATTGCGTTCAAGACATATTCCCACTACGTTGCTGAGCTTAAATATATCTTTTTTATTAATATCTCTGAGAGAGGTATATTGGAAGATGGATTGGGTTGAAGATAGCGTAGTATTCAGGGGAGCTATAAGAAGAAGTGGGAATAGTCTCGTAATCACTATTCCGTCAGAACTCTCACAAAGACTCCTCCTCAGAGAGGGTCAAGAATTCATAATATATGGGATAGGTAGGAAGAGACCAGAGTTTGAAGGAGGACTACAAGTATACCTGGGATACTTCATAATTCATGAGAAAGTACTAGTTGTGAGGATGAGGGTTGATGTCTCGAGTGGAAGCTTCGAGAGATTCGGTTCGACAATTAAGGAATTTCAGGAAACCTATTCTTTAACAGATGTCAAGTTTAAGCAGGTCAACTCATCTATTGTAGATGTTGAATTATATTTTGGGGCATTAACGGATAGGGGGGTGACGAGACCAAAGACTAGAGAAGAAGTAGAAGAATCTGCTTCATCCATAGAATTCAAGCTTAGGCTTGAAGGATTTAAGGTACTAGAAAAAGAAATTATAGAGAAAATAGTTGAAAGGAAGAGTATTGACCCTGCAACGATCTCGAAGGCCTCATATAAGATTACTGAAATAATCAGATGGCGGTGGGAGTTATAATTTTATCTAAAGCCGGATTAAATCATTCATGGATATGGAGCTCATAGCGGACCTCCACCTCCATAGTAAGTATTCTGGGGCCACATCTCAGAGAATGAATATTTCCGAACTTGTTGATTTTGCTAGAATAAAAGGTTTAGATATAGTAGGTACAGGAGACGCTCTTCATCCAAAATGGTTGAAGGAGTTAGAAAGAGAATTGGAATACATCGGTGATGGGTTATATGTTTCTAGGAAATATGAAAAAACATATTTCATTATACAGGTGGAGGTTGCTACTATACATCAGTTTAACGGAAAGTCTAGAAGAATACATCATGTAATCCTCATGCCGCATCTAGAGATAGCTAGGCAGCTGTCCGAGATTCTGAGAAGTTATGGAGACGTAGAATCTGATGGTAGACCAATCCTTAACATGAACCCTGCCGAGCTGGTCGAGATTGTAATCGAGGTAGATAAGTCGAATATAGTTTTTCCAGCACACGCCTGGACGCCTTGGTGGAGTATGCTAGGAGCATTCAGCGGCGTAAACCACATTAGAGAATGCTATCAAGATATGGTGAAATACATCTATGCTATCGAGACAGGTTTAAGCAGTGATCCCCCAATGAACTGGAGAGTAAGCTGGCTTGACTATTATACTCTTCTAAGCTTCAGCGATTCTCATAGTCCTTACCCGTATAGGCTTGGAAGAGAAGCGGTAGTATTCAATCTCTCTAAGCCAAGCTACAGCGAGATACTTGAAGCTATAAAGAATAAAGATCCCGAAAAGATACTCATGACTATAGAGGTTCCTCCAGAATACGGTAAGTATCATTGGAGCGGACATAGAAATTGTGGTTACGGTCCACTAGATCCTCTGGAAGCGAGAAGACTAAACTACAAATGTCCAGTGTGTGGTAGAAAGCTTACTAAAGGAGTAGATGACCGTGTTGAAGAACTTGCAGATAGGCCTAGAGGATACCTCCCGGCGAACAAGATAAACTACGTACATTTGGTTCCTCTACAAGAATTAATCGCTTTAAGCATGGGAATAGAAGTTGATGATGAATCCAAGCTTAATAGCAAGAAGGTGTGGAGTGTATATGAGAAGCTTGTCAATGCTTTCAGCAATGAGTTTAAGATACTTCTAGAGACAAGTGAAGAGGAAATAGAGAAAGCTGGTGGAAGAAGACTTGCTGAATTAATATCATCCATGAGGCAAGGGAGGATAAAGATCGTTCCTGGATATGATGGGGTGTACGGGAGGCTAATGATAGAACCTAAGCATCAGGAGGAGAAGCAGGCGGGAACAAGAAAACTTGAAGACTATTTCTAGACCTCTTCTTCGATCATAGTAGGCGGATAGCCCTAAGTCGCAACATCAACGCGACAATATGTAATCGATTAATATAAGAATTTAGAGAGTCTATTATAGAATGGAGAATCTAGAATGGATAAAGTACGTTGAAAGTATATTGGAGAACTGTGATGAAGAGAATCCTCTACACGTATTTGGGTATGGAAACGTTCTTAGAAGAGATGACGGTGTAGGGTTATACATAATCTCTAACTTATTGAAAACTATTAAAGAGAAACCCAAGTATATTCACATACATCCCGCCTCAACCGTTATTGAAAGAAAATTAGACAAGATTCCGAAGTCGAGCAAGATTCTAGTGATCGATGCGGTGAAAGTAGAGGGGGCACCTGGAGCAATAATCTTTACGGAGTTCAAGAAAGTTGAAAGCTACATCCTCGATACCCACAACATATCCTTAAAGTTCATACTTGAAGCTAAATCACAATTAGAAAACTCTTATCTTCTTGGCATAATCCCCGAAGATACAAGCATTGGAGAAGAGCTGACACCAGTAGTTAGACAATCTGCAGATGAGATCGTAACGCACTTGAGGAGCATTCTAACCAAGGTTTCAAAGTTAAAGAAGTAATAGCTTCAACACCTCAGATACCACTATAACCTATAAACTAATGCCGTTATAGCCCCGGGCGGGATTTGAACCCGCGACCTGCGGCTTTCCCACGAAAACAACAATGTTTTACGAATGTTACAAGGCCGCCGCTCTACCCGCTGAGCTACCGGGGCTCGACCTACAATATCCAGACTGAACATCCTCATTTTTATGTTTAATTTCCTCTAACCTATAAGCAGCCCAGTGTAACTGTTCTGCAAGGATTGAAAAGTAAGCTTAAAGCAGAGGTAGTTTTCTCTACCTGTCAAAATCTAATAACTGCTATTACGCATTAAAGATTAATGGGTAAAGGTGGGGCCGTGGTCTAGCATGGCTATGATACGCGGCTCGGGCCCGCGTGGTCCTGGGTTCAAATCCCAGCGGCCCCACTTCATTGAACGGTCTATCCTCGAACAATTACTTCATTGTGTTTGACTATTTTCTTCTACTTCTAAATCTGCTATCGTTCAGCAGTGAGAACTCTATATAATCCCAGCATCAAGTAGCATTCTGGCAACGGGGGAGGGTACGGGTTCCGTGAAGTTCTATTATATTGCATCCAAACTTCTATACTCTGCTTAATATTTTCACCAGGTCATTAATATCCCAAAAGTCAACACCATAATGAGCAAGTTTCTTTTTATCCTCTCGGCGACTAACTCTTCACTCCAAGTTCTTCACCAAGGCATAAATCTCCTATCAACAATTTTGATGGACTCTTATTACTTAAGGCTCGAATATTCAATGCATGGGTAATACGAGGTCTTTCATGGGCCCGGGGGGACTTGAACCCCCGTCCTCCGGCTTTCTCCGATTTCTTCACCGCAGGCCGGCGCCATATCCATTCTAGGCCACGGGCCCCTTCACCGTTTGTAGAGTTCCACCTAATTCCTATTCCTTACCTAGACTATTTAAATTATCTAGATTGATTCTATTCTAACTTGTTTCTGGGCTAGAACGATTGTAAGAATGGATTGGCCAAGCTTTTTCTCTCAATTTTACTTTGATGACTTTTTCCTTATTTACCTAATGTGAAGAATTCTCAATATTTATATGGTGGACTATCATAGTCTGAGAAGGGTTTTGTGGGTTACTGCCTTGAAGGCAAGGCTCCTTTAAGATTATGGAGATTTGCGCAAGATAAGCAAAGTCGGTTGATTCTCGCGTTAGATCTCCTTGACGATTCTTCTCTCAGAGCTGAACCTAGAGAAATATTGGGTAAATGCTTCTCGCTACTAGAGAGATTAAAAGAGTATGTTGTAGGAGTAAAGATAGGATTCCCACTCTCGTTAAATCTAGGGGTTGATAGCCTAAAAGAATTAATTCAGAATTTTAAGGAAGAATTCTACTTTTTATCCGACTTCAAGCTTGGAGACATACCCGAAGTAAATAAGTTTACTTTAAGACTTCTTGAAAGATTAGGGTTCGATGGTGCAACGATCCACTTATTCCAGGGGAGCTTAACGAATATGATTGGAGACTCTATCAATCTATTCGGAATATTGATGATGAGCCACCCTGAAGCAATAATCTTTGAGAAAAATTTCGAAGACTTACTTAAAGAAGCCTCGAACTCCAAGCTAGATGGAGTTATAGTGGGAGCAACCAAGAAGCAATATATTCAAGAAGTTAGGAGCAGATTACCTCGTAAAACCATACTTTGCCCCGGCGTAGTAATTCAGGGTGCTGAAGTAGCTCAAGCTTTAAGGTATGGAGGAGATTTTGAAATAATTGGAAGAGCGATAACAGCGTCTCCCGATCCTGCCCTATCTGCAAAGAAGATTGTAGAGGTTGAGAGAAATGTACTCCAAAGATAGGCTAGCCGAGATCCTGATAGCT
Organism: Candidatus Geocrenenecus huangii; assembly: GCA_023268155.1. Taxonomy (GTDB): domain Archaea; phylum Thermoproteota; class Nitrososphaeria_A; order Caldarchaeales; family Wolframiiraptoraceae; genus Geocrenenecus; species Geocrenenecus huangii. The sequence continues at coordinate 125,190 of JALNKM010000001.1, read as the reverse complement.
ACGAATTGTGTGAGATTCGGAGAATTTACTCTCAGTTCGGGTGCTAAAAGCGATGTTTACGTAGATATGAGGAGGATTATTTCTCACCCCACTGAGTTTATGGAGCTGGTCAAAATCTCCATAGAAGTTGTCGCGAAGATGAAGTTTGACGTCTTAGCAGGCGTAGAATCTGGAGGAATACCGTTCGCTACAGCTATAGGGCTCCAGTTGAAGAAGCCGATAATATACATCAGGAAAGAATCTAAGGACCATGGGTTAAGAAAACTTGTTGAAGGAGAGTATAGAAATGGAGACATAGCTCTCGTAGTCGATGACGTCTCAACGAGCGGAAACTCCATATCCAGAGCCATAGAAACGTTAAGGTCGAGCAACATAGTAGTAAATGAGGCATTCGTGATAGTTGATAGAGAAGAAGGAGCAAGAGAGAGGTTGAGACAACTTAACGTCAATCTACATTACCTAATAACGCTAAGAGAAGTTCTATCCACGTTACATGAACGTACTTCGGGACTTCAAGAGGTGGAGCTAGGTGACGAACACAAAAGATGATAAACCCTTCACAGAGACAGGCATAAGTGGTAAATTCATGAGAATAGAACCATCTTATACAATGCGGTCAAGATACATTATTGGAGAAGTGCATAAAGTACGAAGGCTTACGCAAAAGGTTAGAGAATATATTATCGTGTTAAAAGAAGAAATTGACCCTGACCCCGGGCAATTTGCAATGTTATGGGTACCGGGTGTAGGCGAAATACCCCTCAGTTTCGCAGATTATACTTCGAAGACTGTGAAATTTGTTATTAGTAGGGTTGGCGCCGTCACAACATATATTCATCAAAATATTGGAGAAGGGTCAAAGATACTCCTTAGAGGTCCTCTCGGAAAAGGTTTCACAATATATCCATCGAGGAATTGTCTACTAGTCGGGGGAGGATACGGTCTAGCACCATTACACTATCTTGCGAAGAAACTAAGTACGAAGGGATGCAGGTTGAAGATCTTGCTAGGGTTCAAGAATTCTACGGACATATTCTATGTCGATGAATTTAGAAGTATCTCCAATACGTTTATCTCAAGTGAAGATGGGGAAGAGGAATTCAGGGGCACAGTTGTAGAGTTGATGAAGAACATTCTAGAAGAAGAGTCTTTCGCCATCGTTTACGCGTGTGGAAGAGAAGAAATGTTGGTGAAGATAGCTAGAGAATGTGCGGCGAGGAATGTAAAGCTCGAAGTTTCCTTAGAAAGAATAATCAAGTGCGGGCTAGGCGTCTGCGGGTCATGCTCTATCGAACCATTAGGATTAAGAGTTTGCAGAGATGGGCCGGTATTCGATGGGGGCATTCTCCTGAGGCTTGAAGATTTGTCGAGAAGGAGTAATGAGAAAATATGCATGAACCATTAACCGATGCAGATGATGAATGCGTAAGCAATGATAAAAATTCTTTACCTGACCTAACAATCTTTATCTCAGATCTCTTTTTAAGGAATCCTACGGTACTAGCTTCAGGGATCCTCGGCGGATCTTATGGTCAACTGAAAAGAGTGGAAGAAGCTGGTGCAGGTGCATTAACTACTAAGACCATAACTAAGGATCCCCGTACGGGTTACATTAACCCGGTCTTCGTAGATCTCGGATATGGTTATCTTAATGCAATAGGATTAAGAAATCCAGGAGTAGAACAATTCAGTATAGAACTCTCTAAAGCGAAGAAAGATATCATGATCCCGATTATAGCAAGTGTAGGCGGGACCAGCATCGAAGAATTCACCTATGTAGCTGAAAAGATGGTTGAGTCAGGCTCAGACGCTATTGAGCTAAACTTGTCATGCCCTCACGTTGGAGGATACGGTTTGGATATCGGCTCGGATGTAAAACTTACGAAAGAAATAATTAAAGAAGTAAAGAGCATATCCGATAAGCCTTTACTGGTAAAAATCTCGTTATTTCATTCTAATAAGGACATCATAGAGAAATTCATAAGCGCAGGTCTCAATGGAATAACAGCTATAAACACTTTGAAAGCTCTAGCGATAGATATAAATTCATTATCACCTGTTCTCTCAAACATTCTGGGAGGATTATCAGGACCCTGTATAAAGCCTGTTACCCTAGCGGTTATATACGAGATCTATAGAGAGTTCCCAGATATACCGATTATAGGGGTGGGAGGAGTAGAGAAGGCTGAAGACGCAATCGAGATGATCTTAGCTGGAGCATCCGCTGTAGGTATAGGTTCCGCTATAGTAAGAAGAGACTTAGAAGTATTCACGGAAGTAACGAGAGGGATAGAGAGGTTCATGTTGGAAAATGGTTTCAAATCAATAAAAGAGTTGATAGGATACATTCATAGAAGATAGCTAGGAGCTGACCTGTAGATAAGAAAAACTAAATTATTAGACGAAAGCAATATCCATGTATAGTTATTCTCTTCGTTATTGGGAAAAGATTATTATTCTAACTCACCAACCAGTTAATAGATGATTCCTAAAGATGAAATAACAAGGATCATGGAAAAGTATTATCATACAAGGGAACTGACTATAGGCGTTATCGGAACACATTCTGCTCTAGAAGTATGTAGAGGGGCAAAAGACGAGGATTTCAAAACGATCGTCATATGCCAGAAAAATAGAGAGAAGACTTATTCGAAATACTTTGTCTCTAGAGAAAGATTTGGAAAGAAGGTCGGCATAGTAGATGAAGTACTAGTATTAGAGAAATTCAGTGAGATAGCTAGAGAAGAAGTTCAAGAAGAGCTTAGAAGAAAGAGTACGTTACTAGTTCCTCACAGAGGTCTATCCGTATATGTTGGGTACGAAACGATAGAGAACCTATTGAAAATACCTATCTTCGGAAATAGATATCTTCTAAAGATCGAAGAGAGGGGGATCGACCTCAACCAGTATAAATTGTTAGAGAAGGCAGGTATACCGTACCCTAGAATTCTTAGAAGTCCAGAAGAGATTGATGGTCCAGTCATAGTTAAGGTATCTGAAGCAGCTAGACAATACGAGAGAGGTTTCTTTATAGTTTCATCTGCGAAAGAGTTTGAAGAAAAATCAGCAGCCCTTATAGAGAAGAAATTAATCGCTAGAGAAGCTTTAGAGAAAGCAGTAATAGAAGAACTAGTAGTAGGAGCACCCTTCAATTTTAACTTCTTCTACTCTCCTCTAGATGGAGAGATAGAATTATTAGGGATAGATATGAGAAGGCAGACGAACATCGATGGGTTACTCCGATTACCCGCCACCCAACAATTAGAGGTATTGAAATATGTCGTGGTGAGAAATATCGAGGTCGGCCACGTAGCGTGTACGATTAGAGAATCTTTACTGGAGAGAGCTTTCGAGCTGGCTGAAAAATTTGTGAAGACTACGCAGGAGACTCATTCTCCAGGAGTCATAGGTCCATTCGCTCTTCAAGGCATAGTAACGCCCGGCCCTCCGCATGAAGAGATCGTCGTGTACGATGTTAGCGTAAGAGTACCAGGTTCTCCGGGAACGAAGTTCACTCCGTACTCTGAGAATCTTTGGGGATTCCCAATTAGTGTTGGTCGAAGAATAGCCTTCGAGATCAGAGAAGCTTTAAGACAGGATAAGTTGGAGAAGATCCTAACATGATTGATAGGAGCGAAATACTAGGTATCTTGTCTGGTTACAATGAATCAGATATCAAGATAGGGACAATATGTTCACATTCATCTCTCCAGATATTTCATGGAGCCAGAAGAGAAGGTATACCTTCTGTAGGAATAGTATTAAGAGAGAACAAGCCATATTATGAGAGCTTCCCTAAAGCTACGCCAGACATATTCATGGAGGTTGAAAGCTATAAAGAGATTCTCACCGACCATTTTCAGAAGCGGCTAATCTCTGAAAACGTAGTAATTGTACCACATGGATCTTTCGTAGAATATGTTGGGTCTGACAACATTCTCGAGAGATTTAGAGTGCCGCTGATCGGAAATAGGCTAACATTATACTGGGAAGGTGATAGAAGGAGGCAAAGAGAATGGTTGGAGGAAGCTAGAGTAAACACTCCGAAGATTTATAGAAACCCTTCAGAGATAGATAAACCTGTAATCGTCAAACTCCACGGAGCGAAAGGAGGGAAGGGGTACTTCAAAGCCTCTAACAAAGAAGAATTCTATACAAGGTTTAATGAGCTCAAAGTAAAGAACGTAGTAGATGGTCTGGATGACTTAGTGATAGAGGAATTCATTGCAGGAGTAAGATATTACCCTCACTTCTTCTACAGTGTTCTCGGAGAGAAGAATCTCCCAAGATTAGAAGAGGGGAGACTAGAACTCCTCGGGATAGATAGAAGATTAGAGGTTATAGACGAAATACATCGAGGCTTACCCTTGATAATTGAAGACTACCTCGACTATACGGTAACAGGGAATATCCCCGTCGTTGTTAGAGAAAAATACCTAGTAAGTTTATTGGAAGATACGATAAGGATTGTATCAGCTGCCAGGAAGCTTTTTTATCCAGGCTTGATCGGTCCCTTCTGCATAGAAACGATATATCATCCAGTTAGAGGATTTATAGTATTCGAAGTATCTGCTAGAATAGTAGCAGGGACAAATCTCTATCCTAACGGTTCTCCCTACTCCGTATACTATCACGATGAGCCGATGTCTATGGGTAGGCGGATAGCTAGAGAAGTAAAGAATGCGTTAAGGATGAATTCTCTAGATAAACTGGTTTACTAATAATTCATTAACTCTAATTCCTAGGAAGGCTAAATCTGTGATCTTCATCTTTATCCAAGGATGTTAAATTTCATCGGCTAGATGAGATAAAAGATATATCCTGGTTTTTAATGATCGGCTGTGGGATTTCTTGGTTAAAGTCTTAGAAGATTTTGGATTATCTTTTGATGATGTCCTCCTACTACCTAGGAAGTCTTCTGTAGTATCTAGGAGAGAGATATCTACTACGACTAGATTCGCCGGGAAGATTATGATAAATATTCCCATCGCATCTGCAGCTATGGATACTGTAACGGAATCCGCTATGGCCATTACTCTTGCTAGAGAAGGTGGAATAGGAGTAATACATCGCTTCATCCCTCCGGAAAGACAAGCGGAGGAAGTTGCTAAAGTAAAAAGAGCAGATAATGTAATCATAGAGAAGCCTACGACCATATCTCCAGATAAGACTGTGGGAGAAGCAAGAGAATTAATGAAGACTCTTGGAATAAGCGGTTTGCTCGTCGTAGATTCAGAGAATAGGCTTCTGGGGATACTGACTAAGAGGGACGTATTATTCGAAGATGATAAAATGCTCGTCAGTAAGTGTATGACCCCTAGGAGTAGTATGGTCATTGCTGAATCAGACATATCCATAGAAGAAGCCAAGAATATATTCAGACGGTACAAGGTCGAGAAAATCCCAATAGTCGACAAGGACAATAGAGTTAAAGGATTAATAACATGCGTTGACTTGTTGAAGAGAGAAGCCTACCCGAATGCTTCCAGAGATCCTAAGGGTAGATTGATGGTTGCAGCAGCTATAGGCGTAAAGGAGAATGAGATATATCGGGCTAAGCTCTTGATTGAGGCTGGTGCTGATGCGATAGTTATAGACGTTGCACATGGACATACAACCATGTGTATAGAAACAATAAAGAAGCTAAAGAATTTGTATGGAGATGATGTGCAGGTAGTCGCTGGCAATGTCGCAACAGCTGAAGGCGTAGAAGACCTTGCCTCCGCTGGAGCTGATGCGGTGAAGGTAGGTGTAGGACCAGGCTCGGTATGCACTACTAGGATAGTTGCTGGGGTAGGGGTACCACAGCTATCTGCAATACTTGAATGCGGTGAAGCAGCTGAGAAGATGGATATACCTATAATAGCTGATGGCGGGATACGGGAGAGTGGAGATATAGTCAAAGCGTTAGCCGCAGGTGCTTCTTCAGTTATGATAGGAAGATTGTTAGCGGGAACCGATGAGAGTCCTGGGGCGATTATAGTCAAGAATGGTAGAAGATATAAAATCTATAGAGGGATGGCTTCAATCTACGCTATGCTTGGTAGAGAATTTAGGTCTAGAGAAGAGTTCTCAGAAGCATTGATAGATTCCTCAGAGTATTCGTACTACGCTGAGGGTGTCGAGGCATACGTGCCCTATACAGGTTCAGCGTCAGAGATGATAAAGAAGCTGCTGGCAGGATTAAGATCTGGGATGAGCTACTTAGGCGCTAGAACAATAGATGAAATGAAACGCAACTCGATATTTGTTAGGGTAACCCAAGCAGGGATAAGGGAAAGCATGCCTCATGACGTAGAGGTAATATAGACTAGTGAAGTAGTCCATGACAGGCGTAGCCATAATAGGGTTGCAATGGGGAGATGAAGGAAAAGGAAAAATATCATATTTGTTGTCTAGAGATGCAGAATACGTTGTAAGATTTCAAGGAGGAGCAAACGCTGGACATACCGTAGTCTTAGACGGCAGGGAGCTAAGATTCAATATGCTTCCAGCTGGTTCAGCATCTGGAGCAAGACCATGTATAGCTTCTGGCACAGTAGTAGATCTGGATGAAGTTATCGAAGAAATTGAATTGTTAAAAAGCATAGGGATAGATGTTAAACCTCTGATAAGCAAGAATGCCAATGTGGTCCTCCCCGTACATAAAGAGCTCGATGAGATGATTGAGAAGCTTAGAAGTAGAGAACTAATAGGTACGACGAGGAGAGGCATAGGTCCAGCATACTCGGACAAGGCTTTAAGAATAGGTATCAAGATAGTAGACTTGCTAGACCCTGAAGTACTCGAGAGCAAGGTCAAGCTACTAGAAGACTTCCATAAACTATCCATTGGAGACATCGAGAAAAGCGTTAGGATAGCTGAGAAACTTTCAGAAAATACATGCGATTTAGAGATAATCCTAAATGAAGCATTAGATGAAGGAAAAAAGATCGTCTTCGAAGGTGCGCAGGGAACCTTGCTTGACATAGACCAGGGAACATATCCTTATGTAACGTCATCTAATACTACTATAGGAGCGGTATTCACGAGTTGTGGAATAGGTCCTAGAAAGATCTCGGAGATAGTCGGAGTGATGAAGGCATACACGACTAGAGTAGGAGCGGGGGTATTTCCCACAGAGTTAAGGAACGAGGAAGGAAGCATTCTTAGAGAGAAAGGTAGAGAATACGGGACAACTACGGGAAGACCTAGAAGAGTTGGATGGCTCGATATCCCTCTACTAAGATACAGCATAATGATAAACAGTATTGATTGGGTAGCGTTAACAAAGCTAGACGTCTTAAGCGGGTTAAGGAAGATACCTATATGCGTAGAATATGATGTAGATGGAAAAACAATCAGGATAGCTTCTCCAAACGTTAAGATGCTTGAGAAAGCAACCCCTATCTATTCTTATCTAGATGGTTGGCCCGATCTAGGGAGAGAAGAATGGAGAAAGATAACCTTGAGAGGGTGGGATGCTCTACCTGAGAATGCTAGAACATACGTGGAGACTATTGAGAATCTTGTAGGTAAGCCTATAAAGCTAGTTTCAGTGGGAGCAGCAGCTAGAATGGAGGTCGTAAAGTAGTGGATCCATTAGAAGCTATAACGCCGATAGATGGAAGATATAGAGAAAAGCTGTCTAATCTAAAGGATTACTTCTCCGAGTACGCTCTGATAAAAGAGAGGGTCAGGATTGAGATAGAATACTTGGCTGAATTCATTGAGGAAGTCGAGTATTCAAAATCATCCTTGCTTCCAAGTGATTGGAGAGAGATCCTCTTAAATATATATCGAAATTTCTCATTAGAAGATGCTGGGAAGGTTAAGGAATTCGAGAAGAAATTAGGTCACGACGTCTTTGCAGTCGTAAAGTATCTGATGGAGAAGCTTGATGAGAAGAAACTAGAAATCTTGAAGCCGTACATACATATAGGCTTAACTTCTGAAGATGTAAACAATCTCGCCTACTCATCGTTACTCAATAGATTCAACCGAGAAGTTTTAGTGCCTGTTCTTCTTAAACTTGTAGACAAGCTGTCCAGCATCTCTCTCCAGTATGTCGATACCGTTATGCTTGGCAGAACACATGGTGTACCCGCAGTTCCCACAACTTTCGGTAGATTCATCGTTAACTATGCTTACAGAATAGCTAAGATCCTAGAGCAGATAGCGGATATGAAGTTTCCAGGTAAGCTGGGTGGAGCTGTAGGAGACCATAATGCTTTGAAATTCGTCTACCCCGAGGTTGACTGGATTTCTTTCAGTAAGTCTTTCGTTGAATCTCAAGGACTTATTTATTTCCCAGCCACTACCCAGATTCTACCACATGAAATTTTATCGAGCTACTTGATGGAGATATCAATACTAGACTCGATACTATCAAATCTTTGTAGAGACATATGGATGCTCTCATTGATAGAATATGTATCCTTCCCTTTAGAAGTAGGTGAAGTGCATTCATCGACTATGCCTCATAAATCTAACCCCATACTACTGGAAAATGCTGAAGGGGCATTCGACTTAGCATCGAGCATCTTATCATACATGAGTACGAGATTAATATCGAGTAGACTCCATAGAGATCTCTCAGACTCAGTGGTTAAGAGATTCTATGGAGTTCCTCTATCCCTAACATATATGGGGGTAAAGAATCTACTAACAATACTTGATAAGATGCAGATCAATAAAGAGAGAATGGCCTTAGATGTTGAAAAACATCCTGAAATTCTTTCTGAAGCCTTCCAATTATACTTGAGAAGACATGGACACTCTAAGGCTTACGAGATAATTCAGAGAATAGTTAGAGAAAGACCTGAAAAGATAATAGAAGAATTAGAGAGTCTGGTCCCTGCGGGAGAAATTGAAAAATTGGCTAAGCTAAAACCAATAGAATACCTTGGTGAAGCAGAAAGAATTGTTATGAATCTAATTCAGGAAGTTGAGAAGATAAAGAGTAGAATAGAAGATTATAGGGGCAGCTTATAGCCTATACATGTTTATGTTAATTTTAGAAGCGTATGTCTAGGCAGCTTTAAATAAAATTGTAACGAGAAAATCAACATGGTTCAGCAGGGTACTAAATTAAGGAGACCTGACCCTTTCACAGGTATAGCCTACATGGCGGTAGCTTCAGCTGTAACAGGTGTCGGCTTCCTACTAACAGCTCCTATACCGCTGATCCCGGGCGCAATCCACTGGAGAGTCCTAGCATTTCTCCCATGCGTGTTCGGGATATTATATGGCCCAATCATAGGATTCGTATCAGGCGCCTTAGGTAACACTCTCTGGGCGTTGATAGGCGGATACTTTAATCCAGCTACCCCGGTCTTCGACCTCATAGGCGTAGGACTTACAGGGTTAATTCCAGGATTAATCTGTAAACCTCAAGACGCATCTTCCAGCAAGGGATTACTGAAGATCGCGTTAATCAGCCTATTATCAGGAGTTGTCATGGTTCCCATAGTTGCAGTTGGATTCGACTTAGTAGGCGTGGCCCCCTTCGGCCCAGCCATTGTATTTCTAGCGTTAAGTGATCTCCCACCAATCCTGATAGGTACACCTTTAGTCATGGCCGCAGTTACTCCACCGTTATTGAGGAGGAACTTAATTAAATGGAGGTTCTAGATTCTCTTGAAGTCAGAAACCTGAATTGTAGATATGATTCCAAATGGATACTGAGAAATATATCTTTCAAGGTTAAGCCTGGCGAAGCATTAGCTATAGTGGGTCCAAGCGCTTCGGGGAAGACAACTCTCACATACTGTCTTTCAGGAGTCATCCCTAACAGGATACGGGCAGAAGTATCAGGATGCTTGAGAGTAGATGGTGAAGAACTTCTAGGAAAGCCGATTAAAGAAATAATAAAGTCAATTGGAGTAGTCCTCCAAAACTATGAATTACAGGTCTTCGGATTAACAGTTGAAGAAGACTTAGAATTAAGTATGAAGGAAGATGACCGAGATACACTTGAGAGAGTTCTAAAGCTCTTTGAACTAGAGAAGTATAGGAGATACTATGTTCATGAACTTTCAGGAGGATTGAAACATCGGCTAGTCATAGCTTCTACAATCCTAACAGACCCGAAATACATTGTGATGGATGACCCGGTAGTGAACCTAGACTGGAACAGTAGGATGATAGTAGCAAAAACAATAGAATTACTAAAACAAAAAGGAAAAGGAGTAATAATACTTGGGAGGAGGCTAAAAGGATTGGAGAAAGTCGTAGACCGATGGATACACATAACCCCAGAGCGATCAGAAAATACACTTCCGTGGCCACAACAGACCAAGACTACAAATAGTAAGACTGTAACCGAACTTTCAGATGACCCTATAATTGAATTTAGAGAAGTATATTATAGATATAGTAAGGAATATGTTTTGAAGAATGTATCTCTACAGATTAGGAAGGGCGAGATACATGCAGTCATGGGTCCGAATGGTTCAGGGAAAACTACCTTGATGAAACATATCAATGGATTACTGAAACCATCTAGAGGAACAGTGTTGGTGAATAATGTAGATACGAAGAAGACTAGCCCTGCCGAAATGTCAAAGTTTGTTGGAATAGTCTTCCAAGACCCTGAGAAATACTTTGTCTCAGAAAGAGTTTGGGATGAAGTCGCATTTGGTGTTAGAAACCTCGGTCTAGATGAAAAGAATGTTGATGTAGCTTTACGCATGTTGAACCTAGAAGATAGGAAAGATTCAAGTCCATACTCTCTAAGCATGGGAGAGAAGATTAGACTGTACATAGCATCTGTTGTAGCAATGGACCCGCAGATAATAATCCTGGATGAACCTACTACCGGCCAAGATGAGGGAACTCTGGAGCAGATGATGAATACTATTAAAAAGCTAAGGGACATGAATAAAACAATTGTTGTCGTAACACATGATTCAGATTTCGCGCTATCTGTCGCTGACAGGTTGACGATACTGAAGGATGGAAGCGTCTATGCAGAAGGAAGCCCCCTAGAACTGTTGAATAATATTTCATTGGTTCAAGAGGTTGGAATTGAACCTTTATCGATAGAAGGTGAAGAGAAATGCTTGGCAAAATAGCTCTCGATCTAGATTCGAGAACAAAAATACTCTTATTCATTACGTGGTTTTCCATGGTATTCATCTGTAGAAACCTCTATAGCCTTCTAACACTGTTCGCATCCTCGACCTTGATATTGATCTTATCTGGTTCAGCATTCTCGGTTTTTAAGAAGATGAAGATTATGCTCCCACTGGTATTACTTTCATGGCCTCTCTGGACATTTCTCGGAAATTGGTCTCTATTCCACTCGACAGGTGGAGGATTCGACCTATTCTTCGGACTATTCATGATGCTTAGATTACTACTCATAATAATGATCTCTGTAGCTTTCATATTGATTGTTAAACCGACGGAAATAATCGGAACAATTAATTCTGTCAAGCTACCCCCTCAGGTCGGTGCAGTCTTCGCATTGGCTTTCAGAAACTTGTATATTACTGCAGAAGATTATAAATCAATTAAAGAAGCTCATACATCCAGAGGGTTAGAGCTCGATAAAGGTTCTCTAGTCAAGAGGATTAGGAGTCACATACCATTATTAATCCCCTTAATTATAAAGAGTATAGACAATGCGGAAAAACTTGTATTAGCATTAGAGTTGCGTCCAAGCATTATGAACCGGAGGAAGTCTAAACCTCTAAGACTTCAAGATACAGTGATGATTATAGGATGCGTTATTGTACTCCTCTTTATGGCTTACTATAGCTTTGTAATGGTGAGTTGAATGTCTCCTAGAGTCTTAGAGTATAAAGGTCAAGAAAAACATATTATACAATTAGGCGGATTAGTAAGGGAGTTACCAATTATACAAGTCTCGAACGATATCTGGATAGCTTCAAACGCAGACCTAATCTTAGGAGACATAGAATTCATTCAGACAGCTGCAGACCTGCTATCCGAGAAGATTAAGAAATACGCCCCCGAGATCATAGTTACTCCGGAAGCCAAAGCTATAGCATTCGCATATGAAGTGGCCAAGAAGCTCGGTCACAAGAAACTAGTTATCGCTAGAAAATCCGTAAAGGCGTATATGAGAGACTATCTCCTAGAAGAATGTTCATCGATAACTACGAAGGGGAGACAAGTTCTCCTATTCGTGAAAGAAGATGTAGAGAAGATAAGTAATAAGAAAGTATGTATACTGGATGACGTTGTATCTACTGGTGGAACTATTACAGCTTTAGAGAAGTTGGTTAGGAAGGCAGGTGGAGAGGTAATCTGCAAAGCCACCATCTGGATCGAGGGTCCATGGTATACGGGTGAACTAGTATATCTAGATGAACTCCCAGTATTCGTGAAGCAGCAGGAAGGCTAGCCCTAATTTACCAGAACTCAAGAATATCAGGAGTGCTACGATCTCTTTAATAGTAACTCCGGCGATGTTAATAGTTGAATTCATGAAGAAAGTTGAAGAATTGAATTATAGGCTATACTCGATCGAGGCTCTTAGAATCCTGAAGAAGATGACATCCTATGACAAACTCTCATCTATGCTAGAAATCCCCCCGACAGCCTTAAGCAGGTATGTTAATGGACATGTCGTCCCGAGCCTTGAAACAGCACGCTCAATATTTAATATATTCAAGAGAGAATACTTAATGAATGAAGTAAACAAGAGGATAATAGTTGATGAGTTTGGTGCAGTAGATAGTAGCTTAATAATATATGACCCAGTATTCTTGAAGAACCTCATCGTATCAGAATACGAAAAACTGAACTCTGTGAAGGTAGACAAGGTCTTAACCCTTGAAGCGGATGGAATACCTGTCGCATATCAGATAGCTTCGATACTCGGTAAAGAAGTCGCGGTTGCTAGAAAAGCGAAAAAGCTTGGTGTAAGAGATTTCCTCGAGATAAAACAGGTCTTCGAGTCTGGAACATATAGATACATCTACCTAGCTAGAAACGCTATAAAGAAAGGAGAATATGTACTCTTAACAGATGACATAATCAGGACAGGAGCAACCATAAAAGCATTGGTAAACTTGTGCAAAGAGGCGAAAGCAAACGTTTCAGGGATATTCACCATAATATCTTTAAAGAAGATGCATACAAAGCTTGAAGAGGAATTAGGCATTCCTGTGATCTCATTCATAGAACTACAGTGACCAGAATACTTTACAGATACTCTGTTTAGACTTGTTCAATACCTAGCATATCATGAGTGTATCTAATGTTTCTTCTACGTTAAGCGTTCACGCCGTAAAATAATATTCAAATATTCTCTAGTGGTGTCACTTAATGATGGATAGATGTGGAAGATGTAAGAATGAGAAAACGCCACTGTTTAAGATGAGTAGGTTAAACAGTTTGTTATGTTCATCTTGTTTTGAAGATTATTATGAGAGGAAGGTTAAGAATACAGTGTTGAAGTATGGGATGCTTAATGGAGTGAATAAGCTTGCAATAGCTGCTTCAGGAGGAAAAGATAGTATGGCTTTATTGAAAGTCTTCTCGGAATTGTTTCCTCACATTAAGTTTGCCGTCATACATCTAAATCTAGGGATACCTGGGCACTCGGATGAATGCATTAAGGTTGTAGAGAAGTTTTGTATAGAAAACTCTATAGAACTCTTAGTATACGATCTGAAGAAATACCATGGTTACACAATAGGCGATCTTAGCAATTTGAAGAATAATAAGAGAATTTGTGGAGTATGCGGAATAGTTAAGAGACATCTTATGAATAAGGTCGCATACGAGAATGGCTTCGATACCCTCGCTACGGGCCACAACCTTGACGATGTCGTCGAGATACTGTTCAACCTATATCTCAATGGAAATGTAGAAGAAATGTCGAGAATTAAGCCTGTCGCACCTAGTATGAACCCGAAGCTGATTAGGAAGATAAAACCGTTGATAGAGGTGACCGACCAAGAAGACCTATACTATGTAATCTCCAAGAATCTCGATTACGCCTCTTCTGAGTGCCCACTTATTAAAGGCTCGAGAATGGTTGAAAGGAAGAATTTGATTCTGAGAATTGAAGAAGAGATACCTAACTTCAGGTATAGGTTCCTTAAGACTCATCTAAAACGTTTCCTACCTATACTTAAAGAACATTCACAACCTATCACCTTAAGAGAATGTGACGTTTGCAGTATGCCTTCAGTAGGCTCGATATGTAGTTTCTGTAAATTATCTTCAAGAATACTCAATTGGGTGGAAAATGCTTGAAAAAGAAGAGAGAACTGGAAAATAAGCTTATAACACGTCTTTCAAGCAGTCTCGTAGATGTGATCTCATCCACAAGAATAAGACCTATAGACCTAACGCTTACATCATTCCTCCTAGCTCTCTCATCATCTTCTACATATTATTTTTCTCGAGAAAATGTCTATTTTTATTTTCTAGCGGGAAGTCTTCTTCTCTTGTCAGGCTTCCTCGATGCGTTGGATGGGGCAGTAGCTAGGAAGAAGAACATGGAGACACAGATAGGAGCATTCTTAGATTCAACTCTCGATAAGATAGGGGAAGCAGCAGTCTTCATCGGGTTGATTGCTTCTGAAGCTACTACTCCTCTATTGGGCTCTCTAGGCTTAGCCTCCTCCATCCTCATCAGCTACACTAGGTCTAGAGCAGAAGGCCTTAATGTTGATTTGAAAGGAGTAGGATTGATGGAGAGAGCTGAAAGAATAGTCTTGTTAGTGGTTGCCTCGTTTCTCGAACCATTCTTTAGAGGAGTGATCAACTTAACAATGATCGTACTGGTAATTCTATCCTTATATACGCTTGTACAGAGAATACTGTATGTAAGTAGAATACTTAGTCAAAGGCTTTCTTGAATCTTATAGTAGCATCTTTAAATTCCAGCTCATATACATCGTTTACTTCTAGTCTTGTTCCGAGAAGTTCGTATTCTTCCTCGCTGAGGTATAGTGTCATCTTAGGCTTCACAGGTTCTCTCACATAAGGCATTAACCCAAGTTCCCGCAGGTGGCTTAACGCATCCTGAAGCATTTGATGGAACATGAGCGAGTCTTCGGTAATTCCATGAGTTCCTCCTGCCCTAACTGTTTTCTTTTCTTCTACGAGTTCAATTATCTTACCTCTCCTACCAGTTTCAGGATCGCTCATGCTTGAGATTCTGTATACCCTTACCAAGACCATTCTACGGTCTCACTCTTCTGCTTTAGCCTCCTCAAGATCTTCTAAGTATTTCACATATTCGTCAGAATCCATAAAATCTTCATATGTGATCGGCTCTACAAGCTCTATTAAGGCTATCCAGCCTTCGCCATATGGGTCTTCATTCACTAACTCTGGATTATCTATTAGCTTGCTATTCACTTCGACCACTTTGCCAGTTACGGGTGAGTAGACATCTGCTGAAGCTTTAACAGATTCTATCGTAGCAAGTGTCTCATTCTTCCCAATCTTCTGACCGACATTCGGGAGTTCTACAAAAATGATCTCTCTAAGTTTCCTTTGAGCATAATCCGTTATACCAACTCGGGCTTTATTCTTCTCTATCTTAACCCATTCATGTTCTCTAGTATAGTAGTATCCTTCTGGGACTTCGTATTCTGAAGACACTCACTCAACCTCCACGCTCAATGGATAAAAATGCTTCCCTATAAATCTATATCCTTGACCACCATTCTTCGAGCATCTTGACAAGAAAATGAAGCCTGATAACGATATTATTCCTTAAGTAAGTCTGAGAGAGATTTGTATTCGCCATGCCTATAATACTTTATACTGGTCTCTATACGTACAGGTATCCCTAGGTTCTCAAATAGTCTTAGAAGATCCCCACCGGAAATCTTATCAATTATTTTCCTTTCTAGAATCTTCTTCGCAAGTAATGTTACAATCTTTCTCGTTACATCGGGGTAGTCTCTCATCGCGGCTTCAAGAACTTCTTCACCTCTTTCAGTTAAGTTTTCTCTGAAAATCTTAAGATATCTTTCAAAATCCTCCTCCCCTACAGAAGACTCAGTAATACTGGTAGGTTTAGCGCTAAGCATCTGCTTCATTTTCTTTAATCGAAGAAATTTTAGCTCGATACTCTCATCCATATCTGCAATAGATATTGTGAATTCCTGAATTTAAAGTAATTCTCATGAATCTTATATCCTTCAGGGGTAGGGAAAAAATAGTTGAAGGTGAGAAATAATTTATCCTAGGTCTTCTCACCTCTTCTTCAATGCTTCATCTAGGTCGTATTCCATGTCTTTTTCCAATTCTCTCTTAATACGTTTAGACTCTGATCCCCCAACTGCCTCTGATAAAGTCTTGTCTACGTTGCTCTTTATTGGATTAGCTTTTCCATGGATTCTTCCCAGCCATTCTTCATATCCTCCCCACCTGAATGGACCATAAAGTCCTTGAGCAATATCTAGTAAATCTCTCTGCGCTCCACCAAGCCACATTTGAATAATCTTGTAGTCCCGATAATATTTTTCGACATTCATCTCAAAGGAGTATCCATAGGATCCCATGAGCTCCATCGCTTTATTTGTACAGAACATCGCTACTTCTCCTGCAAAAGATCTAGCGGATGAGAATTTAGCGATCATGTGAGGAGACCATGGCTCACCATAGACTTCTGGTCTGGAAGCTTGCCACGTCACCGATAAATAGTATTGTCTTGCAAGATCGATCATTCTATACATTTGAGCAAGTATTGAAGCAAACAGCGACCTTTCTCTAACCGGCTTGCCGGCTATCATTCTATCTTTCGTCCAGTCTAGAACTATTTCTAGCACAGAGGTGGCTACCCCCGTAAGCCTCGCTGCTCCAGCCAGCCTACCTAAACCTATAACGTAACCATGAATGATCTTCGAACCGTCACCGGGCTTTTCATCAATCCTGTATCTTGCTGGGACCTCGACATTTTCATACCATATATCTACGTTTTCATCTGTCATGCAGAATCCACATTTCTTGTATGGTTCCCCGAAAGTCATCCCTTTAGCATTGTATGGAACATATACCATTCCAGCTGCTTCTTCGCCTCTGCCAGGCTCCTCGGAGACTACCACCCAGTAACCAAGATGTCCAGCTAATAGATGTGGCCATTTTTCCCGCCATCTATCCCAATACTCTGGTTTAGCAGCTGGACCAGGCCATATCTTATGTCCATTCAGTATGTATACATCGCCTTCTTTTCTTGCGATGACTACGTTTAATGTTCTGAATTCTAGTGATGGGTCTTCGATGTTTGCTCCTCCCTCAGGCTCAGTGATGCATACGCATGCTATATATGGAACGTTTCCAGTTAGTTTAGGAGCAAATTCTTCTAATAGGTCTCTTCTGATGTTGACTCTGTTGTACATGAAAGATACTATCCAATGGATTTTGCCTACGAGGGTGCTTAACCCCGGGTCTCCTCTCGATAATTCTTCATTTATCATCTGTCTAACTATCGGTGAAAGGCCAAGTCCACCATATTCTGATGGAAGGTTTGCGATTGTTAAACCAAGCTTATGACATTTATAGTATAACTCATACAAAGTCTTGTGAGCGAGTTCTTCATCTCTATACCATCCACCCTCTAGATCCTGTCTTCTCGGAAAGACTTCTTTTTCTGTAAATTCTCTAATACTCTGAGCCATCAATAATTCTTCATCACTACAAAAACATCTTGGATATTTGTGCTCAGGCTCAAGAAGTAGATACATTGTTAACCCTCAAAAGCTTTCTGAATATGATTCTTCTTAAATCTTTTTATTCTTATATGTTTCGGAAAATATTATATAAGCGAAGATAAACGAATATATGAGGTTGGATTATGGGTGTGAAGAATATATATCTTCTAGATTTTGGTATCCTCTCTGGAGAACTAGGGTGGTTTCTACCTGATCCGGCAGGATACACTGAAACCATTATTGAGAAGAGACCTAGGATTCCCGTATGGACGGATATCCCGGTAACAGGTGCGATAATAGAGCACTCAGATGGAGTAGTTTTGATGGATACGGGCAGTCATCCAGAAGCGAAAAAGGCTTGGGGACCTGTTTGGGAAGTATTTCCTATGACCAAGTTTACGGATGAGAATAGATTAGAGAACCAGTTGAAACTCTTAGGCCTGAGACCGGAGGATATATCCTACGTAGTCTTCACACATTTACATCTAGATCATGCTGGCCAGGCATATCTCTTTAAAGATCGCAGGACGCCTCTCATAGCTCATAAGAAAGAATTGATGTGGGCGACGTATCTAATGTATCTCGGAAAAGTAGGTGCTTACCAACCTGTTGACCTTGAATCCTTGAAAGGAGGAGAATGGTTTACTTTCGATGGTGAAACATTCGAGCTTCTCCCGGGAATAGAATTAATGTTTGTAGGAGGCCATACTCCCGGAAGTATAATAATGAAAGTTACAACGGAAGCTGGGAACAACTATCTCTTTACAGGAGACTTTATACATCTTCCAGAAGAATTGGAGAGGGAATCCAAGGGCTGGCTACTAGGAGACATAGATGAGTACATCACTGGTTTGAGAAAGATAAAACTACTCGCTAAGAGACCTAGAACAAACCTTGTTATAAGCCATGACCCGAAGCTTTGGGAAAAATATCCTAAGGCACCCAAACCTCTAAGATAAGTGGATAGCTGAAGGAGAGTTTGAGGATGTCGTCTCTCATCTATATCTCCCCCAATGACACAGTATTTACAGTTAGAAATGTTCAGGTAAAGTTTGGAGAAGGGGTCAGCTCAGAAATCGGATACGAGGCGAGAAGACTAGGAATAAAGAAAGCATTGATAGTTACAGACAAGAATATCAATGAAAATACGAGGATTCCTTCAAGGATAAAAGAGTACCTTGATGAAGAGGGCATAAAGTCCGATATATTTGACGGCACGCATATCGAGCCAATAGATACAGAAGTAATCAAGGCAATCGAATTTGCTAGCGGTAGGGATTATGATGGCTTCATAGCAGTCGGCGGCGGATCATCGATCGATACCGCTAAAATGATAAACCTCTATACCACGTACCCCACTCCACAATTCAAAGATTATATCGCTCCTCCTACAGGAGGTGGAAAGCCGGTACCTGGGCCTCTAAAACCGTTAATATGCCTGCCAACTACAGCTGGGACAGGAAGTGAAAATACCCCTGTTGCAATAGTCGACCTTACTAAAGAGAAGCTGAAAGTAGGTATATCTAATCCATATCTTCTACCTTCTTACGCTTTGTTAGATCCTGTACTCACAATCACATTACCACCATATTACACTGCATCGACTGGGATAGACGCTCTAATGCATTGTATCGAATGCTATACTGCGATACCATACAATTGTAGACCTAGACCGTCTTCCCCCGACAAGAGACCTGTATACATTGGTTCAAATCCCGTCTCAGATATATTTGTTGAAAAAGCCATGGAGCTCATTGGAAAATACTTGAGGAGAGCATACTATAATCCTTACGATATGGAGGCTCGCAGGAACATGCTGTTGGCAGCCCACTTGGGTGGAGCATTTGGAAACGCTGGAGTACATATCTCGCATGCGTTAGCGTATCCGATCGCAGGCAGGAGGCATGACCTTCCACATGGTATAACAGTAGCCGTTACGGGGCCAGCGATGCTAGAGTTTCTCGAACCGATAGTTCCCTATAAACTTGCTAAGATAGCTCAACTTCTAGGAGAGAAAACTGATGGGCTAACTATTAGAGAGGCGGCAGCGATTGCTAAAGAAGCATTGATAAAGTTGATGAAAGATGTTAATTTACCTTCAGGTATAAGTGAGTTTGGATTCGAAGAAAAAGATTTGAAAGAATTGTCTGAAGGAGCTATACTACAACAAAGATTGCTTGCGGTAAGCCCGAGGCTTACCACTATAGAAGATATATTCGAGATATATCGGAAGAGCCTACATAACTGGTAAAACCAGCAATACATCTCCACTTATTTTTCATATTTCTAGTAGAAAAATAAAACTAAATATATGGTTGCCGTTATTCGTCGGTAGAGGAATAGATGGCGAACTATTTTAACAAGATATCAGGTATGGATGTGGAATTTTTTGAGAAGCTTCTAGGAAGCGGGAATGTATCGACGAGTGAAGAAGAGTTAATAGCTAATTCCGTTGATGCATACCCTGGCGAGTTCTATAAGCCTGAGACCGTTGTGTGGCCTGAATCTTCCGAACAAGTAGCTGAAATACTGAGATACGCTTATGAGAGAAGGATTCCGGTTTACCCGAGAGGTGGAGGTACAGGTTTAACCGGTGTCGCCCCAATCTACGGCGGCATAGTTCTAAGCCTTGTCAAGATGAATAGGATAATAGAGATTTACGAAGAAGATATGCAGGTGAAAGTTCAGCCTGGAATAATCTACGATAAGTTGAATAAAGAATTAGAAAAGTATGGTTTATTCTTTCCTCCAGATCCTTCTAGTGGTTCATGGTGCACGATCGGAGGGATGGTGGCATCGAATTCATCTGGATTGAAAGCAGTGAAATATGGGACGACAAGAGAATACGTGCTGGGTCTAAAAGTAGTACTCTCAGACGGTAGGGTCGTAACGGTTGGCAGTAGAACTTTCAAGTACTCTACCGGATTCGACATCTTGAAGATGATGATAGGTTCTCAAGGAACGTTAGGGGTCTTCACAGAGATAACTCTCAGACTTAGGAACCTGCCTGAGTCTCTCCAGACAGCGGTAGCCTTCTTCCCATCAGTTGAGTCTGCAGTAAAAACAGTATACCAAATTGTTAGAAGAGGATTAGATGTAGCGGCAATAGAGTTCATGGATGAGAAGATGATGAAGGCGGTCGCCGAATACAAGAAGATTCATCTCCCAGAGTCCAAGGCATTACTCCTAGTTGAGACTCATGGAACAAAGATAGCGGCTACGGAGATGATGGAGAAATGTGTTAGTGTATTCGAGGAAAATAGAGCTGTCGAAGTAAGAGTTGCAAGAGATGCTGAAGAAAGAGAAGTCTTATGGGCTGCTAGGAAGGGGGCTTACCCAGCCACTCTTAGACTCGGAAGATACATGATCATTAGTGATGTAGTCGTACCGATCTCGAAATTACATGAGGCCGTTCAGAAAGCGTACGAATTGGGGATGAAGCATGGAGTCCATTCATCTGTCATCGGTCATTTTGGGGATGGGAATCTTCACGTACACTGGTCTGCTGGAAACGACAAGGAAAAAGTTGAATACCTCCATAGAGCAAACGATGAACTTACAAGATGGGCGATCAATGTAGGTGGAGCATTATCCGGAGAACACGGAATAGGTACTGAGAAGAAGAAGTTCGTTAAGCAACAATTTAGGGAAGCATACGATTTGATGCTGAAGATAAAAAGAATGATCGATCCTAAATGTATATTGTCCCCGGGTATAATCTTCGATCTAGAAGAAGTAGTCTCTTGAATGTGGCGAAAGATGATTATGCGGGAAAAAGTAAAGTTAGAGAAGAAACTAGGAGAATACTTGGAAGATGTATGGAAGTGTATAAGATGTGGATTCTGCAATAGTGTATGCCCGACATCCACCATATCCAGAGCCTTCATGGCCTCCCTAACTTCGAGAGGTAGGCTGATACTTCTCCAAGCCTATTTCTCAAACATCCTAGATAAGTCTCTATCGGATGAGAAGATACAGGAATTGATGGAGTACTGTTTTGGATGTAGAAGATGCATGGAGGTCTGCCCACCCGGCGTCAGGATACCAAATTTAATCTGGAGAGTAAAACAATTCAATAGGGAGAGAAGTTATCTTAGAAGAACGATACTCATCCGTTATGGTAGTATGCTGAAGCTGCTCTCTAGCGTCTCCAGCTTATCGAATCTTCTTCTACATTCATACATAGGGAAACTATTGCTTGAAGTAGTTGCTGAAATAAGTAGGGATGTGGATTTTCCCACATTCTATACTAGTCTAGAGAAGTGGATCAATAAAAGAGAGAAACGTCAAAGTCATAGAGGAAAGCTAGCGTACTTTATAGATGTATTCACAAATTATCATGAAGTAGATTTAGGGAAGAAAATCGTTGGATTAGTTGAAAATCTCGGATACGTCGTTGTGGCCCCATCTCAAAGAGAAGCTGGAACACTTCTCTTAGAAGAGGGATTAATAGATGAAGCTTACAGGATCGCGAAGGAGAATACTGAAAATCTTTATTCAGCTATTCAAGATGGGGCCAGAGTATTGACTAGTTCACCGGCTGCATATCTCGCTCTAAAAAAAGACTATCCTGAACTTCTAGGCGACAGTAAATCGAGAATAGTCTCCGAGAACACGATAGACATAATCGAACTCTTATTAAAAGAATACGAAGAAGATGCGATAGACTTTGATAAGAACCCAGAGGCCCAAATCGTCTATCATCATAGCTGTTTTACTAAGGCTTCTGGATTAACCAAAGATATTAGAAGGTTGTTGACGTCGGCTGGATACACGTTAAAAGAAATTGACAGGTGTTGCGGTATCGGTGGGGTCTGGGGGATGAACAAGAAACATCATTCAGAATCGATCGAGATTGGCTTAAACTTGTTTAATGAGTTAAAAAGGATGAAATTGCCTGTTGCTTCCCAGAGCGAGACCTGCAGGTTCCAGATAAGAAACAATTCTTCAGTAGAGGTTAGACACCCATTCTCCTTTATAATGGATAGGGTAAAGATAAAAAATTAGATCATCAACATCTTTCCCGTTCTCAAGTTGAGATAGACATATTATCTTAAAAGCCTGAAGAATGTTAAACGAGATTATCCCTCATTGTGTTGGTCTAGCGCTTATCCTTACTTTTCTGAGTCTAACGTCTGGTCCTCCAAACCAGACAGGTATAGCTTGCATGGGCTCGCTCTTACCACAATACCCAGCTTTAAAGAAAAGCTTTCTTCCAATAGCATCTATTGAAGAATAGAAATCTCTTGTCGTAATCTCTAGCACGGGGTTTCTCACAGGTTCACGAATTTCTCCATCAACAATCTTGTATGCCTCTACACCTACATATCTCTGATTCCATCTCTTATCATCTATATTCCATTCCTGGTTTGACTTAATGTATACCCCTAGTGAGATGTCTTCTAACAATTCATGGAAAGTGTAATCCCCAGGCTTCATGAACGTGTTAGCCATCCGTATTATAGGTTCACGATCATATTGGCTTGCCCTCGCAGAACCATTACTTTCAACGTTGAACACTTTCGCCGTCTCTCTATTATGCAGGAGCTCATTTATTACTCCATTACCAATTAAGACCCTCTCCCTAGCTTCTACGCCTTCCTCATCATATAGATAGTAGCCAAAAGATCCAGGGATCCTAGGATCGTCGACGACAGTCACAATTTCTGAACCTATTCTTTCACCAATCATGTTAGGCTTAACGTACGTTTCACCTGCTTGTGCTGCTTCTCTACCCAATACTCTATCGGCTTCAGCTGGATGTCCGGCCGACTCATGACATATCAGTCCTACAACCTCTGACCCGACTACTACGTCTACCACATCCTTCGGAGGCTCAACACCATTAAGAAGTATATTACATAGATTCTCTACTTCGTCTCTTAATGTTTCTACTAGATTCCATTTTTCTACTGCTTCCCAGCCTCTGGATTCTCCTAGCTCCTGTATCCTCTGGAGGGTTCCTTTCTGAGGGTGGTATAGAGTTAAAATGTAGCTGGCCATAGTCCTTGGAACGATATGTACTACATCTGCGCCATCACTATTTACAACATGTTTCTCTAACTCCCATTTCTCAAAGGTTAGTATTCTGGAGGGAAGCTTCACCCCAATCTTATCTGAAGCTTCAAGAATACTTCTATCTATATCTCTCAGGTATTCTATTTTGTCTTCCGTGTCGATTGTAGACCATTTGACTCTTGGCTTTATATTGACAGACCCTCTACATATCCTTCCTTCTCCTAGCGACTCTCCCTTTACGATTATCTTAGAAGCAGCTCTAGACATAGCGATAGCATCTTCTATGATCTTTCTGACAGATGCTTTAGTCAACGTGCTTGTAGATGCGAAGCCAAGCGAGTTCCCGACCAGTACTCTTACAGCTATGCCTTTATGGATAGATGATGCGGAGATCTCTGGAACGCCGTTCTTAAGCATTACTGATTCTACGGAATCTTTCTGGTATCTGGCTTCGGCATAACTTGCCCCAATGCTTAAAGCATAATCTATAGCCTCCCTCAAGAAATCCTCGAACATCAAGATAGATAACAAAATTGCAGAATTAATCTATTTCTATTAAAGGAAGACATAAGACATAGATTTTACGAGAATTATATCATACTGCCAAGTGGAACTTTTTAAACAGCATTACCATAATAAAAATCATGCATATGAAAAACTTTTTCATATGCATGGGTCTGGAGAAAATGGTTAGGCTTTCTTTCTTTTTATCACTATTGCTATTATAGCTATTGATGCAGAGGCTATGGCCACTAATAGAGATATGAGTCTTTGTAGGCTCAAGTTGTCAAGTTCTGCTTGGGTATTGTTTAGTTTTTCTTGGAGGGTGTTTATCTCGGTAACCAATTTAGAGTGTTCTTTAGATAATGCGTCATATTTTGCTTTAGCATCCATTAGGTTATTCTCAAGTTCATGATTCTTCGATTCCAGTAAGGCTATCTCACTATCGGATTCTTGTAGCTTCTGTCCACACATGTTAAGAGAGTCCTGTAATGCTTGGTTTGCTTCTTTCATCTCTCCATAGACTTCTATAAATCTCCATGCTTGGTATGGTGTCAGGATTACAAATTTCGAGACTGTTATTAGCTCATCATTAAAGTATACCTTCACAGTCCATAATCCAGTCTGCTCTTCATTGATGTTCCCGGCTATAGGTATACGCGACCAAGTCCATAATCCACTATAACTCTCACTAGTTTCCTCTTTAAGCATAGTTGATGCGAATAGTTGTCCTTCGGGACTGTACCACTCTGTAGTTAGAATGAATGGCCCCCTGATCTCTTTGAATCGAATATACGAGTATACGTAGTTATCTGTTGTTAAAAACACTGCTCCAAGACCGGAATCAGTTATGAATACTGGTTCACCTGAAGGGATGCCTTTATCTACATTCCTAGCAAGCGTAGAGTATTCTATTTCGTAGCTAGCACCATTTACGAATGGCTCGACCAATGTTACACACATAAGCAGCGTCATCATAGAACAAAAAAGATAGATTGCCTTGTTGTTTACTCTTAAGATTTTTTTCATGATATATACTGTTTAAGCTACCATATATGTTTTCAAGATAGCTTTGGGAATTTAAAGGATAAGGATCTTGAGTAAGCCTCCTTATTAAGTAATCCGATTTTAGTCGTCTCTAAAATACTCTATTATAACCATATTCTCCAAATAATTGTTAGAATATCTCTCTACTATTCCGGAAATTCGAATCCAAACAAAAATCACTTGGCTTAGGCTTTCCCGTAACCCTGCGTGAAGGTTTATTAACGATGATTTACACCTTCGGATTTATGCTCATACTCTTTGCTCATTCTCTGAGAATATATTATTAAATTGGGTTATATATGGAAAATTTAGTCTAGATGGTGTCCTAAATGTTGGAAGAAAGATCTGCAGGTGCAGTAGTATTCTATCTCTCTGAGGGTTTAATCGAATATCTTCTACTACATTATGAAGCAGGTCATTGGGATTTCCCTAAAGGAGCTATCGAAGAAGGAGAAACCGAACTCGATACTGTTAGGAGAGAGGTATGGGAAGAAACAGGATTAGACAAAATAGAGATAATCAAAGATTTTAGGAAAGAGATTGAATACTATTATAGGAAACTCGGTGAGCTTGTTAGAAAACGTGTAGTCTTCTATCTCGCGAGATCAAATGTTAAAGACGTCCGACTATCATACGAACACAAGGACTATATATGGTTAGATTATCCGAGAGCTATGAGGAAGCTTACGTTCAGAACAGCTAGAAATGTTTTAGAGGCAGCTCATGCATACTTAACTCAACTTTACAAGGAAAAATAAGAATGTTTAGAGACACGATGGTGATGGATAATGATGAAGATTGAATCCTATGATAAAATCATGTCAATAATAGAGGTACTCTCAATAGTCCTGCTTGCCTCAACCATCCTACTATCCATGGTGGGAGCTCAATCTCCAGAGCTAGTAATAAGGATTGTAGACCCATCTGGTAATCCACTGGAAAGAGTCGAGGTCTCAATAACAAAAGGAGATGAAAGCTATAGATTCATAACTAATAGTACTGGATACGCGGTGTTCAGTAAAGTAACGGAGGGGACCTACAGTATCGTGGCGAAACTCGATAAAGTAGTCGTAGCGAGAGCATTCATAGACTTTCCGAAGGAAACGAGCAAGGTCGTGGTAGCAAATATCTCTACTGTAAAAATAAAGTTGCGTGATCTGGATGGAAAGCCTGTCCCATCTGCACAGATAAAACTATCAAGCAGGACCGGGATCACTGAATACAGTGCTATAACCAACAATGATGGTAAAGCAGAATTTAACAGGATCCCCTACACATCTCTAGATGACATCAAAAGTTACGAGTTAGCTGTTTATATCGATGGGTATAGGGTTCTGTATCTAAATGACCTAGAGATAATCTTTCCAGAACATGAGCTTAACTATAGTCTCCAGCTTTTAACATTAAATGTAACTACTCTGAATATGGAGGGCGAGGAGGTTAGTAGGGCCAATGTGAAGCTCGTTGCTGGGAATTATACAAAGACATTAAGGACGGACAAAGGAGTGGCGCGATTCACTCAGATACCTTCATCAATCTTTGAGTGGGTTGGTCAGTACACGATAAACGTAACATATACTATCGGAAAAACAGAATACACAGTGTATTCCAGTAAGAGGATGCTAACTTCGTCTCAATCTATTGACTTAATATTGGGCCTCGGAAGGATTGAAGTAGCAGTGTTAGATGATGAAGGTAGACCATTAAAGAATCTAGCTGTCTCCTTGAGCAATCAGAGATCTCTGGACTTCATCCAGCAACAGACCGATGAAGATGGAAAAGTGGTATTTTCCAATATGCCTCTATCGAGAGATGTATCCGAGGCTGGAGAATACATGGTCCAGGTATACAAGTTGAATAAGAAGATAATAGAGAGCAAGGTCGACCATTCATCCGCCAAGACGACCCTCACTCTTAAAGTAGCCAGGTCAAGTGTTAACATATTCTTGAGAGATTACAATAAACAGCCATTATCTGGGTACGATGTTGTTTTAATAGATCTAGACCTAGGAGATCGCTACAACGGTAAAACCAGCGTGGATGGGTCGATACTGTTCAAGATTTTACCTGGGAAGTACAGGATAGAACTATACAAAGATGGTAGAATATTGCATAGAAGCGAATTGAATATATTAAATGAGTCTTTAACCCTGGATATTGAGAGCATTAACTTTCCACTAAATATAAGAATTGTAGACGCCTTCGGAAATGATGTAAGAATAGGTGAGTTGGTAGTCAAACTAGCCGGTGAAACACTCTACAGCGGCCCCATTGATAAGCTATCTAGCCTCACTATTCCACATGTAGGACTCGCAACCATAGATGTAAAGATATCTGGAAGATTAGTTTGGAAAGAGACAATATTGGTGGATAGAGTTACGGAGCATGTTGTTAAACTTTCTAGCTACGTACTTCTACTCGGAAATATAGTGTCTCTAGAGACCCTAGGGGTAGCAGCGTCAATATTCTCCTCCCTGATATTCGTAATACTCGGAGGCTATACCATATATAGAAGTAGGAAAAGAAGATTAATAACCAAGTAACCCAATAAATATACTGGCGTACGCGCATTAATGGGTGAATAAGGATTGGAATGGGTTCTTAGTAGAGAGCCCACTGAAATATGCAACCCCCTCTGTAGATTCTTTAGATGCGGTAAAAAAGTTCTAGATTTCAAGAAGAATCCACCATGGTGCGGGTGGGTAAGTAGCCCCTGCATTGGCTTCAAATGTCCTTATTCTCAATGCATACAAGTCAAACTTTTACCAGACGGTAGATGTGGTTTATTCGTAAAAAGGAAGACAGTAGAACAAGAAGCTCCTGAGTTTACGAAACCATTAAAGGCTGACACGGTAAATCGAGTTAAAAAGAAACTTGATAAACTCGGAATATGACAAATCTATTAATTATTATTTTTTAGGGATTCTCGAAGAACACGTACATGTCTCAGACCTAGCCTACCTATTCTATCACCTCATCGGGATAGTAACTCTATGTCGCCTGACAGATACAATACGTCATAGTTAGAAATAGACTTAGAAAATGATGTGGACTCATCGGAAAGAATTAATTTAAGTTTAACTCCTAAGAGAGGAGAAGTAATGGCGGTTAGTATGAAGTTCGAGCCGAAGATTGTAGAAACAAGGTGGCAACCTTCATGGGAGAGCAAGATATATGAGAAATGGATCGAAGAAGGGATCTATAAACTTCGATTAAAACCTAAGAGGAGAATCTTCGTAATAGATACTCCCCCACCCTACCCGAGTGGTAGACCTTGGCATATAGGTGCTGCTGCACAGTACTCTCAAATAGATATGATTGCTAGAACCGCCAGGATGATGGGCGAGTCAGTATACTTCCCAATAGGTATAGATAGGAATGGGCTACCGGTTGAGCTATATGTTGAGAAGACTTACAAAATCTCTTTAAGAGATACAGGGAGAGAGGAATTCATCAATTTATGCAGTCATGCCCTAGACGATCTTGAATCTGAGATGATATGGATTATGAAGAGAATGGGGTTGAGCGGAGACTTCGAGAACTATTATAGAACTGACTCAGAAGAATATCGTAAGCTTACACAGGCGACATTTATTGAATTATGGAGACGTGGATTGGTCTACACGGCCACTAGGCCGAATAATTATTGCTGGGAATGTGGAACCACATTAGCAGATGCTGAGATAGATTATGAAGAGATGCCTACAAGGCTAGTCTACATAAAGTTCAAGATAAAAGAGGATGGCTCCGATCTTGTCATAGCTACTACTAGACCTGAACTATTAGTCTCATGTAGAGCTGTGATCGTTAACCCTAACGATAATAGATACGTCGACCTACATGGGAAGCATGCGGTAGTACCTATATATGGGCAAGAAGTGGAGGTAATACCTCATCCAGCTGCCAAGCCAGAGTTTGGGACCGGAGCTGTAATGGTTTGTAGCTATGGAGACTATACGGACGTCCTACTCTTTAGAGAGCTTGGGTTACAGGAAGTTATCGCGATAGATGAAGAGGGAAAAATGACCGAAGTAGCTGGGAAGTATTCTAGCATGAAATTAGCAGAAGCTAGGGAAGAGATAATTAAAGATCTCCAAGAGGCAGGTCTCGTTGTTAAGATAGAGAATATAATACATAGAACGCCCATCTGTGAGAGAAGTAAGACACCAATAGAGATTATACCGATGAAGGAATATTACTTAAAACAATTAGATTTCGTAGATGACCTACTTAAAGTAATTGATAAGATGAAGTTCCATCCACCCCACCACAAACGTCTACTGATAGACTGGATTAACTCTCTAAGAATAGATTGGCCGATAAGTAGGAGGAGATACTATGCTACGGAGATACCGATATGGTATTGTTTGAGATGTGGTGAACCTCACATCCCAGAACCTGGTAAGTATTATAGACCTTGGAGAGATAATCCGCCGTTCGATAAGTGTAGGAGGTGTGGAGGTGGCGAGTTTGTAGGAGAGCAGAGGACGTTCGATACATGGATGGATTCAAGCGTATCTCCATTATTCATCTCAGGATACATGAACAATCGTAAATTCTTTAAGCTTGCCTACCCTAACGGTATAAGACCCCAGGGCAAGGATATCGTAAGGACATGGCTATACTATACTGTTCTGAGATGCTATCAATTGACAGAGAAGCATCCATTCTACCATGTATGGATAGGTGGAATGGGGCTTGACGAACATGGTCAGAAGATGAGTAAAAGTAGAGGTAACGTAATAGATCCTGTCCCAATATTAGAGAAGTGGGGGGCGGACGTCTTCAGATTCTGGAGTGCTCAAGAAGCAAACTTGGGAGAAGACTTTAGAATCTCTGAACAGAGAATACAGAATGCTGGAAAATTCATAACAAAACTATGGAATATTGCTAGGTATGTCTCATCCTTCCCTATCCCTAAAAGTGCAGAGCTGATGCCAAGCGATAAATGGATTCTCTCAGAACTCTCAAATACTATTAAGAAGAGTATGGAGGGTTATAGGGAATTCAACTTTTTCATCCCCTCAAACAGGATAAGATACTTTACGTGGAGCATATTCGCAGACCACTACATTGAATTAAGTAAAGCTAGAGCTTACGGTCTAGAAGGATTCAACCGCAAAGAACAAAAAGCGGCTTGGTATACCCTACACACTGTGCTTAAGACTACGCTATTACTTCTGGCTCCCGTAGCCCCCTTCATTACAGATGAGATATGGAGAAGACTCTATTCAAAGAAGAGCATACACTTGCAGAGTTTTCCTGAGCCTATATGGTCTACACGTTACGCGAGATATACTGAGAAGATAGTAAATTTCAATTCTCGAGTTTGGGCCGTCAAGAAAGAAATGAACATCGCACTTAAAGACCCGATAAGTATTGAGATACCTAGAGATTTGAAAATATTTGAAAAAGACTTAATAGCGATGCACAACATAAAGAGAACTTAATTTTCTCACAGTATCAGGATGCTGCGAGCTGACATGTTAAGAACGTTTGGGTAGCTGAAGAATTTTACAATGATGGGGTCAAGATTATCAACATAGATCAAACAATACGGGCATTCTCTAATTTCAGTAGTTTTCTCTTAAGCCAACTCATTCTTCCATATCTTCCTAGTGAATTGTTATTCCTAATCACGCGGTGGCATGGGATAATCAGTACGGCGGGATTGTGCGCAATAGCTGTACCTACTGCTCTAGCCGCTTTCGGATTACCGATCTCGCTCGCAACCCATTTATAGCTTCTAACCTCTCCATAAGGTATCCGTTTAACTGTTTCCCAAACTTTCTTCTGGAAAACCGTTCCAGAGATATCTAGCGGATAATCTAGTTGAGTAAACTCTCCCCGGAAATAACCGTCGAGCATTTCTTCCAAGTCTACCAATCTCTCATGATTGTATTCCAGCGAAGAAGATTTAAGATATTGTTTGAACTCTATCTCATCTCTATAGAAATCCATCTTTCTCAATCCTTTATCGGTCCATATATATGCCAATACAACGTCGAAGGGGGTTTTATAGATGCTGAAATTCATCAGTAAAGTTTAAGCCTAGATATTGATAAGTTTTTATAACATGATAGGAGAGCCGATTCACATTTTAGCTAAACCTGGGGAGGTAGCTGGAAAGGTTGTAGTCGCAGGTGATCCTGCTAGAATTGACTACATAGCACGAATGCTAGAAGAAGCAAGATTAATCTCTTCTAATAGAGGCCTCAACACTTATACAGGCAGATACAAAGATACCTTGATAACGGTTTCTTGCCATGGTATAGGTGGCCCATCCACAGCTATAGTCTTCGAAGAATTAACAATGCTTGGAGCGAAAACAATTATTAGACTCGGCACTGCAGGCAGCTTGATAGAAGACCTAAACCCAGGAGATATCGTCATACCAAACATTGCATGTTACTACAAGGGAGCTGGCACTCTATCTGCATACATGCCTGGGCTAGCCCCTCCTGCCGCCCCCTCCTATGAAGTTTTAGAGATGTTAGTAAACGAAGCAAGAAAAAGTCTTAAGAAATTTACCGTAAGTCCGGTTGTTTCTAGCGATGCATTCTATGCTGAAGATGAAGAATTCATATCTAGGTGGGTTAAAGTTGGTGCAGTAGCGGTAGAAATGGAGTGTGCGACAATTTTTGCTCTTGGATATCTTCGTAGAGTAAAAACAGGCGCGATCTTGATTGTAACAGATAATCTTGTAAACAAGAGCAGAGTAAGAGAAAAAGAAAAGATAAATGAATGGGTTCAACAAGCTGCGAAGATAGTGTTTGAATCATTAAGAAAGATCGAAACATAACATTTTGCAAGATCAGATAAAGAGTATTGCCGTTAAGAAGGAAGCCTGATTATAGAGAATGTTTAGAGTATGTATTTATCCGTATAGATTGTATATAGCTCAACGTTTTTTATTCTTAAATATATGTCAAAAGATCATACCTGTAGAGAATACTTGAGCCTTCATAAGATATTCTACCCCAATACACTAGCTGTAATAGGTGCTTCAAGAAACCCGGATAGCGTCGGTCATGCAGTTCTAAGAAATCTGATAAACGGGCATTTTACCGGAGCAATATATCCTGTTAACCCGAAAGCTAGAGCCATACTTGGGATAAAATCTTACCCGAATGTTTCATCGATCCCCGACCATATAGATCTTGCCGTAATAGTTGTCCCAAACACAGTTGTTCCAGGAGTTTTAGAAGAATGTGTTGAAGTAGGTATAACATCATCTATAATAATCACAGCAGGGTTCAAGGAGACAGGTCCGGAAGGAGCAAAACTAGAAGAAGAAATTGTGTCGATAGCTAAGAGGGGTGGGGTAAGAGTAATAGGGCCGAACTGTTTAGGAGTGATTAACACTGACCCGAACGTCATGATGAATGCTACATTCGCTAGAGAAATGCCGCTGGCGGGTCAAACAGCCTTGATATCGCAGAGTGGAGCGATATGCGTAGCGGCATTAGAGTATGCTAGACAGAGACAATACAGGCTGGGCTTCTCCAAAGTCGTTAGTCTAGGAAATAAGGCAGATGTCAACGAGATAGATGTCCTAGAATATTTGAAGAATGATCCTGAAACAAAGGTTATTCTAATGTATGTAGAAGACATATCTCATGGTAGAAGATTCATAGAGACGACCAGAGAGATTACTGGAGAAGTCGGTAAACCTATAATAGCTATAAAAGCTGGTAGAACGCCGGAAGGAGCTGGAGCGGCCTCAAGCCATACAGGTGCTTTAGCAAGCTCCGACGAAGTCTACGATGCGATATTCAATCAATCAGGAGTGATTAGAGTTGAATCAGTTGAAGAATTATTCAATTATGCTAAAGCATTTTCTAGTCAGCCTATACCTAGAGGAGACAGGGTGGCTATTATAAGTAATGCAGGTGGACCTGCAATACTCGCTACGGATGCGGTAGTTAGAAATGGATTGAGGATAGCACCCCTAAAAGAAGAAACAAAGAAGATTCTAAAAGCTGGGCTCTCACCAGCTGCAAGCGTTAAGAACCCAATAGATTTGGTTGGAGACGCTAATCACGCAAGATACCAGTATGCGTTAGACCACGTACTAGCTGATGAGAACGTGGATGCCGCGATAGTGATCTTAACACCTCAAGCCATGACTACGGTTGACGATATCGCTAAAGTAGTAGTAGGAGTCGCCTCGAAGTATAATAAGCCAATACTTACCTGCTTCATGGGTGTAAGCGATATATCTTCAGCTATAGATATACTTGAGAACTCAAAGATACCTAACTACAACTTTCCAGAAGACGCTGTTAGAGCACTAGCGGAATTATACCGTTATGGAGAATGGTTGACTAGACCTAGAACGGGTATAAGAACATTTGTTGTAGATAGAGAAAGAGCTGGAGAATTAATCCGGAAAGCTTTATCTGAGGGGAGAACTTATATGCCGGATATCGAGGCCTTCGAGGTCTTGAAATGCTATGGAATAAAGACTGTTGATTATGTTCTCACCAAGAATGTTGAAGAAGCAGTAGAAGCAGCGGAGAAAATAGGTTACCCAGTCGTCTTAAAGATAGCTTCCCCAGACATAATACATAAATTCGATATAGGAGGAGTAGAATTGAGATTGCAGAATGCGGCAGAAGTGGAGGCTGCCTATAATAGGATAATAAGTAATGTTCGAAGAAACGCACCCGATGCTAGAATATGGGGTGTATCTGTTCAAGAGATGGTGAAGAATGGTATTGAAGTAATCTTCGGCGTTAAGAGGGATCCACTCTTCGGACCCGTGATAATGTTCGGGTTAGGTGGAATATACGTTGAAGCCTACAGAGACGTTAGCTTTAGACTTGCACCCATCCGTGAATTAAGTGCATACCATATGATAGAAGAAATACGTGCAAGGCAGCTATTGAGGGGGTATAGGGGAAGTAAAGAAAGAGATATAAACGCGCTTGCAGAAGGGCTTATGAGGCTTTCTCAGCTCTCCCTAGAACAACAGAATATAAATGAGCTCGACATAAATCCCGTAGTAGTTTTCGAGAAAGGAAGAGGATTCAAAGCAGTTGACGCAAGAATAGTGCTTAAAGAGGATAGAGAAAAAGTTGCTAAATAATAGACAAGACTTAATAGAAATGATTTCAGCTAATATGTGGGATGATGAACAACGTCCAGGTTGAAGAGTGATACACGACGGGCAGACTGACCAATTAATTTTCTATTCCTAAAATAATTACTTCAATACTTGTCTTTTTAACTGTAAATGTGTAGGGAACGTATTGAAAAACTATGATAGTCTGAAAAGTCATAGATTAGGTAATTGGTGTGAGCAGTTATAACATTATTGGATCCGTCTTTATCTGTAGAAGATCTTAAGCATCTATTGAATGTGATGAGAAATTACTTATAAGGTACCCTAGGTAGACATCTACATAGAGTGAAGATGTCATACAAGATTTTGATTAGGGAATCACTATCCATAGTAGCGTTATTCACGTTCTTCCTACTGGTGTTGATGGTGATTGCTGGTCTCGCCTACTATATACAGGAATACGGTGCTCTAGCAATAAGAGAGTTCTTCAGAATAGCCAAGATAATCCTTCCATTATTTACAGGCTATTTCTGAGAATCTGGTTAGAATATAAGAAGCCGATACTTTATTTTTAACAGGCATGAGGGCTAGGAAAATAGAGATAATCGGCATACAAGGTATACCTGATATACAAAAAGACATGGATATTGGAGAGATAATAGTCGATGCTTCTAGGAGAATGGGCTTAGAATTAAGAAACGGAGACATAATCGTGGTTAGTCATATAATTGTTTCAAAAGCTGAAGGTAGAGTAGTCAACCTCGTAGATGTTGAACCCTCAGAATTTGCAAGGAAGGTTGCTGGGGAGTCCGGTAAAGATCCCAGACATGTAGAGCTCGTATTAAGAGAATCTAGAAGGATTGTGAGGATGAGGAGAGGATTAATAATATCTGAAACCGTGAACCGGATAGTATGTGCAAATGCTGGAGTAGACCTATCCAACGTGGGGGTAGGGAAGGCGGCCATGCTCCCATTAGATCCAGATCTTTCTGCTAAGAAGATAAGAGACAGAATAAGAGAGTTAGCTGAAGTAGATGTGGCCGTCATAGTATCTGATACGCATGGTAGACCTCTAAGAAATGGTGCAGTAAATATAGCGATTGGATGTTCTGGAATTGAGCCATTGCTTGACAGAAGAGGCGAAGTAGACATGTATGGTAGAAAGCTTACATCCAAGATAATATGTATAGCAGATGAATTAGCCTCAGCGGCTGAGCTAGTTTTAGGTCAAGCAGATGAAAAAATCCCCGTCGCAATAATTAGAGGATACGTCTATAAGCCTTCTGAAACCCCTGCAAAAGTAATTCCTAGGAGAGAAGAAGATGACCTTTTCCTCTAAAGATATCATTTCTAGAATACTGACAACTTATCTCAGACTTACCTGTAGAGGTGAACAGCCGAAGATCAAGAAAATATCTGAAGAAGCATTAGCCGGGGAAGAAATAGTAGTGAAAACGTTGAGAGAATATGGGATAGGGGGAGAAGCCTCATCTTCTGAAAGAGTTAGAGTAGCATCAGCTTTAATAATGATGGGTGTTGAAGGAGATAGAATAGCTAGATATCTTCACTGGAGAGAGTTCGAAGAATTATCTGCTGAGCTTCTAAAAGAGGCGGGGTACACAGTCTACCTAGATACAAGAGTACGCATAGATAAAAAGAAGTATCAAATTGATTTAACAGCTTACAGTACAGGTCTTCTACTGGTAGTAGATTGTAAACATTGGGCCAAGCCTCCAGCATATGCTCAGAGACGCAGGATTATTTCTATGTTGGAGCAGAGAATAAAGGCTTTAGCTAAGCTTGAAGGTGAAGTCCAAGTAAGAATCACCCCTATAGTTCTCACCCTATATGAGCCTAGAGAATTAATCGTAGAGGGATATCTATACGTCCCCCTCCGGAGAATAACGGGGTTCATAGAATGGTTTCAAAACAATTATCCACATATAAGATGTATTAAGACTAATGTTTCCTTAGAGAAATTGAAAGAGTCCTCTAGAAGGATAATCTCTAAATCTCGGTTCAACGATGTATAATTGCCCAATGAAGACCCCATAGCTCAAACTGAAACATGATGACCCATAGGGTCTCTGAGGGAAAAAATGTCTTAGGAAATTATTGAGTAGTCGGGATGCATCCATTTCCAAGGTAATACACTCAGTATTTCATCAGAGAACAAAATATTTCTAGAGAGCTATGTTTAAATTCTGTAGCTATAGATTCCTAGGAAACATTTATGAATAGACGTTCTCTTGTTTAATTGAACAGTCATGGAGTTGGAAGATAGAATCTTCAAGATAGAAGAGGAAGAAGAGGAAGAATGGGAAGAATTTGAAGAAGAATTCGAGGAAGAGGAAGAAGGCTGGGAAGAAGAGGAAGAAGAATTCTAATCAGCTGGCAAAAGAACTACAATCCTCTCAGATGCTTCGACAACTTTCTCAAGATTTGTTCGGCGGACTAACTTCCTAATTTTTCTTTCAATTTTCTTACTACTTTTTTGTAAAATAATCATGCCGGCTTCGACCTTCTCGGCTTCTGTCATTATCGCTTCAAAGACGTCTCTAGAAGCAGTTACTCTCAAGTCCGCCCCGATCCCCTGAGATCTAGCCCATTCAACCAAGTTTCCTAATTTTTTCCTAGCCTCTTCAACATAGGTGGATACGACCTCGGAGTATAGGGAGGTTGGCATTGGAAACTCGATTATGTGGAGGAAAACTATCTCTATATCTCTGGTGAGCATATCTAGCATATTTGCAAGAGCTTTAAAGTTTACGTCGTTTTTTACCGCTATGAGTATCTTGGTCTTCTTACTCATTCTTCAACTGGTCTCCCGTTCCTCTTATATGTGTAGAGAACCATAGATGTTACTGTGCTCTTAACCCCATCAATCTTTAAGATCTTATCTTTCAACAACTTTCTGAACGAGATAATGTCATTAGTATTTACGATAGCTATTATATCGAATTCTCCAGTGACCTCGTACACGTCTAATGCTTCTTCAAGCTTGTTAATCTCATTTGCTACGCTTTCTAGTTTTGAAGAATCTACAAATACATGGATGAACGCTAGCACTCCCTTAGGCATTTCTAAACCCTCCTCAATACCATGATTTTACCGTGATGCTTGGATATAACCTTATACAGTTTGCTTTCATGAGTTTTCTCGATCTTTGTTTTTTCAGTTATTCGTCTGATTAACGCAATGAATTCCAGTCTCCCGGATTCGAGTAATATGGATGTTATTTTTTCTATGTCCCCTATGAAAACTCTAGCTTCAGCTTCATAACCAAGCTTTCTAAGTTTTTCAGCAGCCTCCTCGAGTTCTGATAAAGCTTCACTTCTTAATTCATATAATTGAGCTCTATCACTAATTCTTGAAAAGTCCAAATATAGTTCTTCTGGGTCTATTATACTGATAAGAGTTACCCTGAACCTCTTGTCTAGATTCTCAACTACTATATCTGCTATTTTCTCAGTTTTTTCAATTATGGGTCTTACTAGGACTCCGACATCGTATATTCGAGATAATGGTTGGATCTGTTGAGCAGAGTCGGAAGATATACACTTCAACCCTCTTCTCCTTCTATAAATTACATACATCAATATTCCAACTATTAGCCAGGCTGCACCGAGAATTCGCCCATTAGCATGGAAGAGTAGGGTGAGGAATAGTAGGCATCCTACGCCGATTAATCCTAATACACCTATTATAGGTATTCGGAATGTTCTTCCATTCATCTTTAAGGATAGCTCACCTAGGACTTTCCAAGGTCTATATACTTCTTCCCTCATGTTTCTCATCTTTATGAAAGTGACCATTAGTATGAAGTAACTCACCAGGGCGCCGAAGATGTAGAGTTCTGCTACGAATGGGATATTACCGAAAGATGCTAAGACTAAACCAATAGATCCAAATAAGACTATAGTCCTTGTCGGTGTTTTAAATCTTGGATGTATCTTATAGAACCACCCTGGTAGTAGTTTGTATCGACCCATCGATGCTACTAGCCTAGAGACCCCTATGATCCCAGTATTGGATGAAGCATAACATAAGATGAAGCCTGCTAGACCTACAAGCTTTGCTCCAAAGACTCCAATTATAGGATAGGTCTCGACAAGCCCAGCTATCGAATACTCTAGCTGTCTTGATAGCTTCTCCCATCCTACCGAGCCTATAGATAAAGTCGAGAAGCCCATAACAGAGATGAGAACAGCTACAACTGAGAGCTTTGCAGCCTTAGGAATGTGTCTAGCCGGCCGCCTGGTCTCTTCAGCGGCCTGAGCTATGGATTCTATTCCTACGAAGGAGGCCATCGCGAGTGTTAAAGCGTATAGTAGGTTCTGGAGATTTATCGGCAAACCATCTATGTAGGCAACCTCCTTAAGAATCTCAGGGGATCCAACTATTCTTAATTGCTCAATAAATTTTGATAAGTCGAAAACGAGTATAAAGCCTGGGACTAAAACGAAGGCTTGAATTACTAAGCCGAGGATTACAAGTCCGATCGAGACTTCTACTGAATACTTTATGCCTATATAGTTGATGAAGATGAGAGATGTTATGAAGATTATTGAAAGGATCCCGATAGGTGGAAGCCCTCCTAAAGTCATTGAAGGAACAAGGTTAGGAAAAATATAAGATAAGTAGCCTGCTGCGGCTAAAGCGAATAAAGAAATATCTATGGTATAATCTAGGACTAGCGCCCACCCAGCAATAAATCCTACAAAGTCGTTGAATCCCTTCATAGAATATACTTGGACTCCTCCAGCATATGGATAGATGGGTGCTAGCTCCGCATAGATTAAGCCTATGCAGATATAGATAAACGCGGTTACCAAGAAGACTATGGGAGTGGCCCCTGAAGCATATAGCGCAATCAATCCTAATGCGATAAATATGTCTGCTCCAACATCCGCGTATCCTAGAGAGAAAGACCCGAACCAGCCTACATCCCTCTTTAGAGAAACTTCTTCCTCGTTCATCGATCTACACCTTCATTTTTCACGGTCTCTACGATCTTTAACGGCTTCAATTATCAATATCTCTTCGAAAAATAGTTTTCTAGACAGCTTAATATAAGGGTTGAATCCCTCCATCCTAAGATAAAATAATATCTCGTCTATACTGCCAGTAAGAGTTGATGCGACAAGAACCAGAAGCCCCTTATCTTTAATCTTCGATTTTGAGTGAGCAACTACTTGTTTTATAAAGTCTATTCCGCCCTCAATGGTTTTATCTCTTAATCCTTCTATTGGTAAATATGGAGGGTTAGACACAATTAGGTCGAATATTGGTGTATCTCTGAACATTGATAGAGTATCTCCTTGTATAACATGAGATGTGCCTGCATGAGATGATGAACTTATCCTCCTCCAAGTATATTTGACGGCCTCATAAGAAATATCTACAGCGAAGACTTCATCTGATAATTTAGCTAGAGCTACCGTAACTATACCGCTTCCCGAACCCACCTCGACCACTCGTTTTAAAACATTGCGTTTGAGGCTTCTTAGAGCATCTATCAGCAAGTATGTATCTTCAGAAGGCTCGTAGACTTCGTTCATGGATAAACTCTTGCAGGTGTTCTAGGGAATAGGCATGCGCTGCGAATATGGGGAAGATGGAGTAGCCACCAAAGCATTCTCTCTATACCTAGACCGAATCCACTATGCGGCACACTACCATACTTCCTTAAATCTAGATACCACCTATATTCTTCAGGGTTTAGATTATTTTCTCTTATTCTTTCGGTAAGCAGGTTGTAGTCATGTATCCTCTGACCTCCCCCTACTATCTCTCCATAGCCTCCCGGAGCTAAAAGGTCGGCATTCAAGCAGACTGAGGGGTTGCTGGGGTCAGGCATATGGTAGAATGCTTTAGCTTCTTTTGGGTAATGTGTTACGAAGAATGGCTTACTAAATTCTTTAGAGAGTATTCTTTCTTCATCTGCTCCGAAATCATCTCCCCAGTTAATGTTAACTCCCTTACTTTGAAGTATTTGGAGAGCCTCAGAATACCTTATCCTAGGATATGGTGGCTCAGCCATCTCGGGTCTTAATTCTCTACCCAATGTTCTTATTTCTCTTTCAGACTCTTTATTTAAACCATTAACGATAGCGTAGACTAGTTCTTCTATAACCTTCATAATATCGTAGAGATCTGCGTAAGCCATTTCTACTTCCAGATGCCAGAACTCTGTTAGATGCCTCCTCGTTCTACTAAGCTCTGCTCTAAAACTAGGCTGGAGACTATAGACTTTTTCTAGACTATAGATAGCTGCTTCTTGGTAGAACTGGACACTTTGAGTAAGGTATGCAGGCTTTCCGAAATAATCAACCTTGAATAATGTAGCTCCACCCTCTACTGCTGCCGTAATAAATGTTGGACAGTTCACTTCGACGAACCCATTCTCTCTCAACCATCTACGAGCTATATCCATGAGCGTAGCCCTGATCTTCATAATAATCGCTACCCTTGGGCTTCTCAGATGAAGATGCCTATTATCTAGGAGAAACTTCAATCCAACACCTTTCTTTATAGGAAAGTCCTCCAGGCTCGGTCCAACAATTTCTAAGTGGTTGCAGTGGAGTTCGAGTCCACCAGGAGCTCTCGGGTCTTTCTTGAGTCTTCCCTTCACCTTAACAGACGACTCTAAACCAATATCTAGCGCCTTCATAAAGCTTTCATTGTCAGCTACTCCATGTTTGACCGCTACTTGTATTATGCCTGTTGAATCTCTCAAGTCTAAGAATATCAGTTTCCCATGACGTCTCTTAGATCTAATCCATCCAATCAACTCTACCTCTAAGCCTTCTTCACATTGGAATGCATCTCTAACGTACAGTGTCTTGAACACTCCTAATCCTCCAGGGTCTCATTGTACATTCGAATTATTTTCTATTTCTATTGGTTATGTCAGGTTATGGGGGTCCCCTCTGGTACCGGTTTCACTGGGATTAACGGTGCAATGCTTTCTTCGGTTGAAGTGGCCGCAAGTATCATGCATTCAGATAGCTCTCCTCTGATCTTCTTAGGTTTAAGGTTGAAGACGAATGCAAAAAGTTGCCCAACGAAGTATTCTGGGTCGTAAATATGGCCAAGACCTGCTATAGCCTGCTTCCTAACACCTCCGAAATCTACCTGTAGCTTTATCAGACGATCTGTGCCTTTAATCCTCTCAGCTTTTACAACTCTTCCAATTCTAAGGTCAAGACGCCTAAATTCCGAGATATCAACTTCCCCCGACATACACATCAAGGATCATTAATCTCGACTAGTTATTATCATTTGCTAAACTCCAATCCTAAACTTCATCTATCAATTTACCCGAAAATTTTTATACAACTAAAAACATATTAAGAATTGATGGTGTGTAAAAGCATGCCCAAG
The DNA here is from genome assembly GCA_023268155.1 of Candidatus Geocrenenecus huangii. Lineage (GTDB taxonomy): Archaea > Thermoproteota > Nitrososphaeria_A > Caldarchaeales > Wolframiiraptoraceae > Geocrenenecus > Geocrenenecus huangii. The sequence continues at coordinate 83,541 of JALNKM010000001.1, read as the reverse complement.
AAGAAAGCTGCAAAGAAGAAGGGGGCAAAGAAGGCTGCAAAGAAGAAAGGAGCGAAGAAGGCTGCAAAAAAAGCTAGGAGACCGAAGAAGGCTGCTCCTAAACCAGCGCCAGCAGAAGAAGTTACTGGAGCTTAGAATGCCTAACTGAGTAAGGCCCCCACTATTTTTCTTTTTTTATTTACCAAGCTGGATATTCTTCTTCTACTTTAGCCTCCTTATTCTTTGATGAAACAATATTGAGGATTAGATAGGCGCTTGTAGCTGAGATTATCGTAGGCACAGATAAGAAGAATATAATGTCTAGAGACCTGTATAAGAAAAGGTCTGACATCACTAAATCTATTTCTGACAACCATGTAATACTATTACTCCATAAGGAATATAGCATAAAATTTGAGAATATCCAGAAACAGAAAATTATAGATGCGGATGTAAAGACTATCTTTGCTGCCCTGACAGGCTCCCCTGTTAGAAACCCTATGAATAATGAACTTATGATCCAGATTAAAAGAGGCCATACGCCTAAGTTTAATCCACTGCCTAGAGATGGTGCACCTAAAGCTGAAGAAAGAGGCGTAAGAAGGAAAGAATATATATCATGTAGTAATTTCAGTAAACCTAACTGTAGTGGAAGCTCGGGTGACCAAACTGTACCGCTAAACGCTACCATTGACCCAAGAGTTAATGAGGCTGTCATCGTCCCTAAACCTATAAGAAAACTCTTCATACCCTTCCTAGCATCTAAGAGTGAAGGGATAAATCTTTCTAGACTATTACTGCAGAATACTGACAAATGGATTCTCTTGGTAATCTGTCGAGACTATGCCGATAGGTCAAGCCTTAGGATTCCGGGAGCCAATAGGACGTATGTGAAGTTACGTTCTCGAGTAAACATTTTGACTCCCACAGGAATAATTATAAATATAAGCTTAGAATTATCTGGATGTTGGAGATAGATGATCCTAGGCTCCTCCTGTTAGGAGACTAATACGTTGGTATCGGGGGGTCAGGGATGGCCTGGCTAACAGGCTTCATATTAAGTGAGAGATTCAAGCAGAGTGGTAGAAGCAAGAATAGGAGAGACTACATAATAGACTTCCCAGGTGTAAGTGATAAAGAGACTGCCTCTCTTCTAACTGGTAAAAGAGTAGAGTATAGAGATAAGTCTGTAAGGATTACTGGTCAGATCATCAAGACGCATGGTGTTAATGGGAGACTTAGAGCTAGATTCACTAAACCTCTTCCTGGGAGGTTCTGGGATGGTAGAGTATTCCTCCGACTAGACAAGTCTATTCTTGAACTAGCTAAATCTGGAGAGCCCTCTTCTCAAACTGTTTAAAATATCTTCTGATGACTTCTTGTATGGTGTCAGCTTCCACAGGTCTTTTATCTAGTCTAATCCTAGTTATCCTGGCGAACCTCAATGCTAGACCCGACCTATACTTACTGCTCTTCTGGATCTCATTATATGCGACTTCCACAACTATCTCTGGCTTAACACTTATAGTATATCCTTCTTCGCCGATCTTTAATTCTAGCAGTTTCTTGGTAATCCATTCGAATTCATCATCAGTTAAGCCTTTAAAAGTTTTGCCAACGATCTCAAATCCCCCCGTCTCGGGGTCGTAAGCTGCAAGATGATAATTACTTAGCCAACCAGTCCTCCTACCGTAACCATAATCGGCCTTAATAATTACTAGGTCAAGAGTTTCTGAGGGCTTAATCTTAAGCCAAAGCTTCTCTCTCCTACCAGGCTTGTACTTTCCATCAAGTTTCTTTAACATTATCCCTTCATGACCTGCATTGGTGGCTGATTCTAAGAATTCTTTAACATCCTTCTCTGAATAGGCTATCCTTCTAGGAATCAGCAGGTCGGGGGATGATATGCTTTTTAGCTTATTCCATCGTTCAAAGTATGGTAGATCCATGAGTTCTAGACCATCTAGGTAAAGTATATCGAAGAGGTATAATCTCAATGGTATTTGCAGGTCTTCTTCAAAAGTTCTGGTTCTCCTAAACCTTCTTAGGAGTACTTGGAACGGTAGAGGCCGATTTGACGAATCTACGGCTATTATTTCCCCATCCAATACGGCAATGCATTTCTTAACATTCTTTTCTACTTGCTCAATTACATCTGGGATACTTTCAGTTATATCTTTCAGCCCCCTCGAGAATATTTTCACACCATTGTATCCGACGTGGATTTGGACTCTCGCTCCATCTACTTTGTATTCTAGAGCATACATTACGTTAGGCTCCTTGAATAATTCTCGTATGTCTTGGCATTGTTCCGCCAACATGGGTTTTACAGGCCTATATACTTCTAGCCTTATAGATTCAACTATCCCGCCACCGTGAATCTTTAACTGTTTAGCCAATTCACCGATGTCTCCCACTAGCATATACGCTCTATGAATATGTTCGAGTGAAACACCTCCTATTTCTGCTAAGGCCTCTAACAGTACTCCCTCGTTTACTCCATGTTGCATTTCTCCAATCACTATTTTCATAAACCACTCACGTTCAACTTCATCCATCCTCGCTAGAAGCCCTAAAATAATATTCTTCTTCTTTTCTCTAGAGCCGTAACCCTTAATCTTAGCTATCTCAAGAAGTTTCTCTGCAACGTCATTAATGGTTAGAGGTTCGTGCATCAAAGTCGACTGCATATCGCGTATCTCTATCAAAGTGTTGTATCCTACGTCTAGTTCATCACTCATATTTTCAGGGAGAGGCTTACCTATGAGTAAACGTGAAGCATATTCTACTTGTATCGGGTCAAGGTTTCTTAGAAATCTGACTATTAGTGAGACCTTATCCTTTCTACCAAAAGTTTCCTTAAGCCTCTCACATAACTCAGATAACTCTTTGAAAGTAGTCATCCCTACACTAATAGATAAAAGATTACTCCTGATATATCTTCACTTCCAGATGGACTGATGCGAAATATACTAAGACTATAATTGCGTAGATACAGACTATATATAAGCACCGGATAAATGCAGACTCTCAACCGTTAATGTTAAAATTCTAGCTTTAGAAATTTTACATGAAAGAGATGTCTAGCAGTAAAGTTGAAGGAAAGATCCTATATCAATGTGTTTGGTGTAAAAGAATCTTCGAGAAGGAGATGCTTTCTAGGGTTGCTGAGACTAGGTGTCCGTATTGTGGTTTTAACGTTATAAAGAAAGCAAAGCCTTTCAGAGCTAAGCTGATAACTACTTCTGAACTTAGCAAGGAGCAGAGGATCCTAACTGGGAGTTAGCGTGCCCTGATGCCTGTTCTCTTATATTGTACTTCTAGAAAAATATGAGATGATTGCTGACGTCTTTAGGGAAGTAGAAGTTATGGTTTTCTGCCTCTTATCTCTACGATCTTCTTTATGATCTCTTCGAGGAAGTCTTTCGATGCACCGGGGTCTATTATTGAAACGCTACTTGCTGGTACGCTTATTCCAGCTGCTTCTCCTAAGCTCTTCTTGCTTGAAACAAAAGTATACGGGATCTTCTTTTCATCGCATAAGTGTGGTATGAAAGCAACTATTTCAGGCGGGTCAACATCTGTAGCTATTACGACGAATCTTGCTTGACCTCTTTCGATAGATTTGATGACTTCGTTTACGCCTTTTCTTATCTTTCCAGATTCTCTAGCCATCCTTACGATTTCAAGAGTGGCCTTCATAAGTTCGTCTGGTGGGTTGAAGGTTTGATAACTCGGATTAGGCATGTGCCTTCATCTCCATTTACCTATCAGAGATAGTAAACTGCCTATACAAATACGTTATGTTAACGTGAATTGACCAATCTAAATTAAGTCTTGACTATTTTTCTCCACTCTAACTTAAATAGTCGACTATAACGAGTGGGCTGAAATATTCCGTACTACATATTTTCACTAGCTAAAGATTTATTCATACCCAATTCCACTTATCACATATGATTAATAGGCTAAAGTTTGATGTAGTAGATGTAAAAATCCCCGAAGGATGTAATCTCATCTTTGGAATATCGCATTTCATAAAGACTGTAGAAGATGTTTACGAAGCGATTGTCAATTCTGTTCCCGGAGCAAAGTTTGGGATAGCGTTTGCAGAAGCAAGTGGACCATGCCTTATTAGACATGAAGGAACAGATGAAGAACTTAGAAAAATTGCAGCTGAAACACTTTTAAGAATAGGGTGCGGTCATACCTTTCTCATCGTGATGAGGAACTTCTACCCGATAAATATAATGGAAAAACTTAAACACGTCTCAGAGGTCTGTACGATATTAGCGGCTACAGCTAACCCGCTGCAAGTCATAGTTGTTGAGACGGAGCAAGGAAGAGGAGTGCTAGGAGTAATAGATGGGTACAAATCTAAAGGAATAGAAGATGAAAAACACATAGAAGAAAGAAGAGCATTCCTGCGAAGAATCGGATATAAATTTTAACAAAATATTTCTAGACAATTAAATCAACCAACATAGGCTCTCTAACTCATTACTCGGTAATCTGTATTTTGAAGTTGCCTAAAACGGATAAATAAGGAAAGTTCATCAAGTAGCTCAAGGAATAAAATTACGAAGTCTGGAAGATGAAGACGGAAGAGCTCGTATTGAAATGGGCTTTGAAGAATGCGTTAGAACATGGAGGCAAGGCTCTACAAAATGCGGTATTATCGAAGATAATTGGAGAAGACCCCTCTCTAAAAGCTAGAATAAAAGAAGTATTAGCTCTCGTCGAAGAGATCGTAAATCAAGTGAATTCTATGAGTATAGATGAGCAGAAGGCTCTACTCGAAGAAATATCTCCAGAGCTCCTAGTATATGAAAAGAAAGTAGAGGAAAAGAAGCTACCACCTTTACCCAACGCTATTAAAGGAAGAGTTGTTACACGTCTTCCACCTGAGCCGAGTGGATACATGCATATAGGTCATGCTATGAGTGGTATATTAAACTATGTTTATGCTAAGATGTATGATGGTAAAGTATGGTTGAGGTTTGAAGATACAGACCCTAGGAAAATTAAGCTTGAATACTATGAAAGTTTTAGGAGAGGATATAGATGGCTCGGGATAGAATGGGATTATGAAAAAAACAATAGTGAAGATATAGATCTGTTTTATGATTATGCAGAGAAGATAATAGAGATGGGGAGAGCGTATGTATGCTTCTGCGACCCTGAGAGGATAAAATCTCTGAGAAAAATAGGAGTAGAGTGTGAGCATAGAAGTCATTCGGTAGATGAAAACATGAAGTACTGGAAGATGATGCTTAATGGAGAGTTCAAAGAAGGTGAAGCCATCCTTAGACTCGTCGGTAACATGAAGGATAAGAATACGACTATGAGAGACCCAGCGATCTTTAGAATAGTAGAACACGAGCATCCGCTAACTGGAAAAGGATACCATGTATGGCCTCTCTACGATTTCGCAGCCTCAATAGAAGATAGCATATGCGGGGTTACACATATTCTACGCACGAGCGAATTCATCTTAAGAGATGAATTGCAAAATTACATAAGAAATCTATTAGGGATGAGTAACCCGACGTATGTTGAGTATTCTAGGTTCGAATTCAAGGGGACGCCGGTATCGAAGAGGAAGCTCAGAGCAATAATTGAGGCAGGCTTAGCGGAAAGATGGGACGACCCGAGATTTCCTACAATTGAAGGTTTAAGGAGGAGAGGAATACTGCCGGAAGCTATAAGAGAGTTCACACTTACACAAACAGGCTTTTCATATGCTAGGAGAGAATACGATTGGAGTCTGTTATACTCCGTGAATAAGAAGTTACTGGATCCTGTGGCAAGGAGATTCTTCTTCGCACCTTACCCCGTAAAACTGGAGGTAGAAGGACTAGAAGCAGGAGAATTGAATATACCGTATCACCCGTCCAACAAATCTTTAGGCATGAGAAAGATAGACTATACAGATGAATTTTACATTTCTGGTATCGATGCTGGAAATATGAGGATTGGGCAGACCATAAGATTAAAGTATCTTGTAAATGTGAAGATTCTCCAGATCTCCAGTGATAAAATTAGAGGAAAACATGTAAGTGGTGGACCGGCTCAAAACATACCGATTATACAATGGGTTCCAGCACACAGGTTCATCGGTATTAAGATATTGGTACCCGACGTCCTATACATAGATGAAGAAAAGATTAATCAGGAGAGCTTGAAGATTATTGAAGGATACTCTGAAGAAAACGTTAATGAAGTTAAAGTAGATGAGATTGTACAATTCGAGAGATTCGGATTCTGTAGATGTGATTCGGCGACTGAAAGAGTATTTATCAAAACACATGATTAGGCTACTCAAAGAACTCATCTATGAACGTTTCTGCTTTCCATAGTATTCCGTCCACTTAAGTTTTCTTGGATCCCTCCTAAATTCAACCATACTCACTCGACATTTTCTTGAGCAGAACCATAGGAGAGAACCATCTTTCTTAACGTATAGCATGCCTCTACCATGTATAAACTCTCTTCCACAGAATGAACATTTATGTTTTGTAGGCACGGATAGACACCCCCCGCTACTTTATCTTCTCAGCTTCCCTCTCAGTATCTAGCAGCAGCAATATGTCTCCTAGACGAACCGGCCCCTTCACGTTCCTAGTTATAACTCTACCAGCATCTCTACCTTCCAATATCCTCACTCTTACCTGGGTTATCTCACCTGTAGCGCCTGTTCTGCCAACTATCTGCTCGACCACTGCAGGCACAGGCTCTTCTACACGCTCGGTCTTAGCAGGTTTACTCATCTTCTTCCAGCAATAGCTAAACTAACATCCTATTCTTAACTATTATGTTTCATAGTATCCTCAGAGTTTGCTGCATCCGAAACGATAACTCTTAAATAATGATACATTATAGCTGTTTACATCCCCCGAAGACTACGGGCATAATAGCTACCTCGTCTCCTGGTTTAACTGTAATAGATTTGGATCAGTAAACCTGTGGACAGCAAGACCATTAATGATCAAGAGTAACCTCCCATCTAAGAGCTTCTCTGATATATAGTTGAGTATATTGCTTTGATCCCTTAAGACTTCTTTAAGAATGTCGTAAAGAGAACTCTCGGAATTAATATTATAAATTCTTTCAATAATATGATCGGTGACGCCGACTATCCTGAGCTTGATAAAATTGTTATTCACAATTTAACACTCATGCTTCTAGTTTATAAATTTTTTAGTGATATATACTAAGATGGCAGGATTTGCTATCACTAAAAAATAATTAAGATTCTTAATCAGATACTACAGCTTACTTGACTACTCTATTTTCCAATGGGAATCTTTAACTATCTGAGAGAAAGAAAGATATGGATGAGATATGAGTATGCATCGGGATGTTATAATAATAGGTGGCGGGGTAGCGGGAGTAAATGCTTCAATGATTGTTAGAGGATATGATAAAGAATGTACCATCTCGGTTTTTACGAAAGATCCCTTTCCTTACACTAAAATGGCTTTACACTATGTCATAAAGAGAGATCTCCCAATAGAGTTCTTCAGGCTTTATCCAAATTTTGATACCAAAAGGGTCGAGTTTTTTCCATCCACTGAAGTTGAGAAATTAAATCTCTTAGAGAGATCCGTTAAGTTCAAGTCTGAAGGCATGGAGAAAAAATACACGTTTAATAAATTGATTTTGGCGACGGGAGCTAAACCGATTAAACCTAGAATCGAAGGCATTAATAAGATAGGGGTATTCACTTTCAACTCGTACGATGAGGCATTGATGGCAAATGGCTATATCTGTGTCGGAATGAAGGCCTTCGTAATAGGTGCTGGACTGGTTGGGCTGTTGCTAGCTGATGCGCTTAAAACGAGAGGATTAGATGTTACATTAGTTGAAAAATTGCCGGGAATAGGATTAACAATGTTTGATGAAGAAATTTCTAGCTACTTAATTAAAAGACTAGTAAGTAAGGGTGTCAGAGTATTGACCGACGCCACCGTAGATAAAATTATGGGTGATAGAAAAGATAGGAGAAGAGTTAAGAAGATTCTTATTAATGGGTACAGGCATCGAGCAGACGCGGTTTTTTTCACAGTTGGAGTTAAGCCTGAAAATAAGTTAGCGGTCTCTGCGGAAATAGAGCTGGGTTCCAAGAAAGCTATAAGAACAAATGAGAAGTTCGAGACATCTGTCCCGGATGTATACTCCGCGGGAGATTGCGCAACATCAATAGATTATTTCACAAGAAAAGAAACTTTTAGACCAATAGGTATACTAGCAGTCTCTATGGCTGAGATAGCTGGGAAAAATTGTGTTGGAGTCGAGGCAACCTACGAAGGATTCATCCCTACGCAGTATTTTGAAGTATTTGATACATCTATTATCAGAATCGGTCTAAACAGTAGAGAAGCAAAAGAACTAGGGTTAAACACATATAAGAAGATAATCAAATACAAAGTTCCAGGAATAGGGAAACATCCAATAAGCTTATTGGTTTGCTTAAGAGATCGTCAACAAACCCTTATTGGATGGCAAGCCGCGAGTCCATGGTTAGCATCTTATAAATCAGCCGTATTCATGAAGGCGATAAAAGAAAAAATAGGATTAAGCGAGCTTATTGATAGAGAAAAAAATATAGAGGTAATTGGGTAGATAGCTTATGGCCTAGCAGGTGCTGAAGGCCCTTTACTGACACCCGCCTCTTTTAAAGATCTTACGTATTCCATGACTAGTTTATCAACAGCCTTGACTGGTTTCTCGAATCTTAGAGCATTAAACGAGCATGCTTCCACGCATGATGGTTGCCCTTCGCATAGGTCGCATTTAACTACTCTTCCTTGCGTGTCGATACTTATCGAACCATATGGGCATGCATACATGCATGCTTTACAATTTATACATGTTTTGTAATCTATGGATACTGCGCCTGTTTTTCCATCTCTATGTATTGCGCCTACGCCGCATGATTCTTGACATGGTGCAGGATTACAGTGAAGGCATGTCGCTGGAATGAAATCTCCTGTCTCCTTCCAGCTGAAAACTCTTATTCTACTATCCGTCCTACCAAATTTTCCAGACTTTTTGAAACTACATGCTAAAGTGCATCGTTCGCATCCAGTGCACTTATCCATGTCTATTACCAATATCTTCTCAGGAACGAATACCGAACTCATAACCTCACCCCCACTCCACGTATCTTAACACGTCATCCATTCCAAGTTCTTTTAGTTTCTCCAAAGCCGGTCTCCCCTCACTATCCCAACCCCTAATATTGTAGTAGTCTCTCTTCATAACCTCGAAATCTTCTTCTCTTAACACTTTATTAGCAGCTGGACCTGTTTTGAGCGGATCATTATATACTCTAACCGGAAGCTTATCATCTTTTGATGAAATTCCAAATCTAACATTGATCAATCGTATCAGATTGACTATCCTCTCTCCTGCTAACTCGAAGTTTCTAACATCTCTATATTCATCGAAGCCTGTTACAGTCCATAGGATATTCGTTAATCTTTGATTATCCCAACAGCAGAAATCACATATGCCTAACGCGAATTTGGCTGCATACTGATGTTCTTGCTGTACAACCACAATAGCCTTATTTTCGGGGGTCCATCGGTCCAGCTTGATTGGCTTGGCGCCAAGCCAGTAAGCGTTTAAACATTCTGGACCGATAGGCCACGATCTTAAATGGCATCCTCCTCTATCAGCCATTGCATAAGATAAGCCCATCGCCGGAGACGCTCTAGGCTCGTAAGCTGGGAGCTCTAACCCTTTAACGTGTACAGCATATCTCTCACTATTCTTCCCAATCTTTTGACTTGCGATCCTTGTCCCCTCAGCCAGTATATCTCCTATCCCTTCTCTATTCGCGATCTTCTCAATTAACGAGACTAATGCTTCTGCGTTGCCGAATTTCAGTTCTAAGCCTCCCGTATCCTCAAGTGTAAGCAGTCCTCTCTCAAACAACTCCATACTCCATGCAACAACTGAACCTGTCGTTATCGTATCCAAGCCATACTCATCACATAGCTCATTTGCTTTAGCGATAGCGTCGAATCTAGATGTTCCAGTATTAGCCCCAATTAGATCAGCTGTCTCATATTCAGGCCCCTCAACAAGTGTTCCAGCCCATGGTCCATAATCTATTAAAACGTAGTTATGACAGCCTATGGGACAAGAGAAGCATGCCCCCCTCTTTATGGAGTGTTTCAAAACTACGTTGGCATCTATGCTGGCTACGTGCTCGAATCTTCCATCCGTATAGTTTCTGGTTGGAAGTGCACCAACTTCTTGAATAGGCCACATTAAGGCTATTGAGCCCCACTTAATTCCGAATTGAGCTTCAGGATTCTCGAAGATATCTAATTTGTTCATCTCCTCACAGGCTTTCATGAACTCTTCGGGGTAAGCTACTTCCACCGACCCAGTGCCTCTAACAGCAATGGCTTTAATATTCTTGGAGCCTAATACCGCTCCTGCACCGCCTCTACCATGCTGTCTACCTTCCGAATCCACATTCGCGAATCTAATCAATTTTTCTCCCGAAGGCCCAATACACATTACTTTAACTAGCGGATCTCCAAGCTCTTCTTTAACGGCTTTTCTAGTATCGCTTATCCTCTTACCCCAAAGATGTTTAGCTTTCTTTATATCGACATATCCATCATCAATGTATATATAGGAGGGCTCTTTTGCTTTCCCAGTAATAATAACACCGTCAAAGCCAGCGTATTTTAATTCAGCGCCGATAGGTCCGCCCGAATGCGAATCAAGCCATATTCCCGTCAAAGGTGACTTAGTAATTACCGGGTACTTGCCAGAGGATGGCGCGATGGTCCCATTTGCTGGACAGCTCCATATCATAAACAAATTATTTGGACTTAGTGGGTCAACCTTAGGGTCAATGTAGTCTAGCATATATCTAGCGCCTACGCCTTTACCACCTATGTAGGCTTTCGCATAAGCCATATTGAGACTCTGTGTGAGAATCTTTTCCTTACTAAGATCTATAATTAGTATCTTCCCCGCATATCCACCTAATTTCATACAAAATATGTTTGTCTCTCCTGAGTATATTTCTTTTTCTTCTACAGGAATGGCTAAGAAGTAAAAATTAGAAGACCTAGCGTAAGCTCATTATAAAAGGGCTTTTTCGGGAAATCATAGATTAAAAGGTCGGAATATCTGTCTTTGAATGTTTCGGCTGTCTGTAGCATCTTGCATACCTATCTTTGTTGACGCCCAAGATTATTTTTTAGAGTTTGTATCCACGTAGTTTCAAGGATATTCTATCTTGAGGGATGCATAGCCTACAACTGATGACTTGTCTCCTGTTACATCTCCACTTGTAGCATATCTTAGTAATTCAGCTCCTCGAGCCTGAATCCTCCTAGCAGCTTCCAATACAGCTGCTACGGGACCATAACCGCACATAGAGATATCTTTTTCTCTCAATACCCTATACAATGTTTCAACCTCAAGTTTCATAATCTTATCAAGAGCGATTGAGTCTTTCCTCACTGCTACCTCATGTGGTTCATAATGACTGAAGTCTGTAGAGGCGATTAGTAATATGCCTGACTTCTGGCTTAATAATTCTGCAATAGCTTTACCGACCTCTAGAGCAGCTTCTATACTTTGGTCAAGCATGCATATCGGTACGAGACTAAAGCTCCCTAAGACATACTGGAGAAACGGTATCTGTACCTCGATAGAGTGTTCACGTAGATGGGATAACTCGTCAAGAGAGAACACATCGGATATTTCGGCAAGCTTTTTCCCAATTTCTGAATTAACCTTAACTTCTCCTAAGGGAGTAACCCATGTACCTTCCGGATATATTGAGACGCTGGTCCCGAAACCATAATGATTTGGACCTATAACGATCACAGTATCTGGCTTAGCTCTACCATCCAACTCTAAGTAACCGTGAGCCGCTATTGGACCCGAGTAAACATACCCAGCATGTGGAGATATTAATGCAAGAGGATGTTTCTCCTTGTCCGCAGTCTTTGAGGAGAGTCTACCTGGCCCTAAACTATGTAAGAAGCATTCTTCGATCTGTTTCTTCAATACCGTTGAAGATGAAGGATAAAACGTTCCAGCCACTGCAGGGGTTCTCCTCGGCATACCGATTATAATAATATATCACAAGTATTTATCATTGTTTTCAATACTATTCTCCTGGTTTAAATGGGGGAGGAGCTACATTCCAGGAAGAGAGACCATATAAGAATATGCCTTGAGAAGGATGTAGAATTCAAGAAGAAGACGACTTGGCTTGAGTATGTTGAATTAATTCATAACCCGCTACCAGAAGTAGATTTCGAGGAGATAAGAATTGAAGCAGAATTTCTTGGTAGAAGATTCGATTATCCATTAATTATCGAGGGTATGACAGGAGGTCTACCCGAAGGATACAGCATTAACAAGAATCTAGCTGAAGCCGCTCTAGAACTTAACATCCCTGTCGGTGTAGGAAGCCAGAGAGCAGGCATATATAATGAATCTCTAAGAAGTACCTACCGAATCATGAGAGATATTTCTCCCAGCATCTTCATTATAGGAAATATTGGTGCAACACAACTAGTTAGAGAAGGGGTCGAGTTAGCGGAAAAAGCAGTAGAAATGATTGAGGCAGACGCCCTTGCAATACATGTTAACAGTTTACAAGAATTAGTTCAGCCAAAGGGAACAACAACATTTAAGGGGGTGATGAAAGCCATAGAGAAGGTCGTTGAGAGACTAAGCGTCCCAGTAATAGTTAAAGAGGTTGGATGCGGTATACCTAAGGAGACTGGGAGAAGCCTAGAAGCAATAGGTGTCAAAGCTATAGATGTAGCGGGAGCGGGAGGAACGAACTGGACTCTCATTGAGAAGATTAGAGCAGAAGAAAGTGGAGAAATGGAAAAGAAGCTGCTTGGCGAAATATTCCTAGAGTGGGGAATACCCACTGCTGCATCGATTTTAGAGATTTCATCAACCGTAGAAATAGAAGTAGTTGGTTCAGGCGGAATAAGGACAGGACTAGATATAGCTAAGATATTAGCTCTAGGAGCAGAAATGGCTGGAATGGCTAAACCTTTGTTGAGGCCAGCCCTAGAGAGTAAAGAAGCAATACTAGATTATCTTAAAAAAGTATTCTTGGAGCTGAGGGCTGCGATGTATTTAACTGGTTGCAGAAACATCGATGAATTAAAGAATACCGGCAAGATATTAGTAGGACCGTTACTCGAATGGTGTAGGCAAAGAGGTTTACGAATCTAAGGCTAAATTATAGCTATCCTAACCTTATACAGTATGAGCCAGGTCGAGAGAACCCTCATAATGTTGAAGCCGAGCTGTATAGAGAGAGGACTAGTAGGGGAAATCTTGTCTAGATTTGAGAAAAAAGGCTTAAAGATAATACAGATGAAGTTCTTGAAAATGAGTAGACAGATGGTTGAAGAACTATACAGTGTCCATAAAGGGAAAAACTTTTATGAGACACTAGTAGAAACATTAGAAGGCAGAAGGATCGTTGCAATAGTAGTCGAAGGCAGGAAAGCAATCGATGTAGTAAGAAAGCTTATCGGTTCAACCGATCCTGCTCTCGCAGAGCCAGGGACTATTAGAGGAGACCTAGCAATAGAAATCCCTGACAACCTCATCCATGCATCAGACAGTCCAGAATCATATAAGAGAGAATACTTAATATTCTTTAAAGAAGAAGAATTACAGACTACTTAGATTACCCTCCCACCTAATGATTGTGTAATCTTTGCCATCATACCGTTATCTATTCAACCTATATTAAGAGCGGCGTTGATCCATATCTAGATGACTCAGAAGATTCTATTGAGACAACCAGAGGTAAACATAGGTACACTAGGTCACGTAGATAATGGGAAGAGTACGATCGTTCAAGCGATTACAGGAGTTTGGCCAGCTAGACATTCTGAAGAACTTAGAAGAGGGATCACGATAAGGATCGGGTACGCTGATGTAGCAATTTATAGATGCCCTAAATGTGAAGAGCCTTTTAATTATTCTACAGAAGAGAAATGCCCAATATGCGGGTCTGAAACAATTTTTGAAAGAGCGATCTCGTTCATTGACTGCCCTGGGCATCATTCATTAATGGTTACAATGCTTTCGGGAGCAGCATTATTCGATGGTGCAGTATTCGTAGTAGATGCAAGACATGTCTTTCCCCAGCCGCAGGATAGCGAGCATCTCCAAGCAATCATGATAATGGACATAGATAAAGTAGTGATTGCCCAGAATAAGATAGATGTGGTCTCAAAGGAAAGAGCTCTCCAGAACTATGATGAAATAAGAAACTATATTAAGACGAGTAAGATAAAGGATTGCCCGATCATACCTCTCTCTGCTCAACATAAAGTTGGAATCAATATCCTCCTATGGGCTATACAGAAATTTATTCCAACACCGGGCAGAGACTTCACAAAACCATTTAGAATGCCTATACTACGTTCCTTCGATGTTAATCCTCCAGGAACACCTGGAAACCTTATCAGAGGAGGAGTAATAGGAGGCTCGATAATTCAGGGAAAGATAAAAGTAGGTGAAGAAATAGAGATAGCCCCGGGCATACCGTTAGAAGATAAGCCTGGGTCGAAATATGAACCGATCTATACGGAAGTAGTAAATATAAAGGCGGGTGGCAGAGATGTTGAAGAAGCTATGAGCGGGGGTCTAACAGGAATAGAGACGAAGCTAGACCCGGCATTGACGAAAGCTGATTCTATGACAGGGAACATGGCTGGGAAGCCTGGAACCCTACCGCACACATTTTATGACCTAACATTAGAATACAGTTTGTTTAAGTACGTTGTTGGAGTTAAAGAGAAAATCGAGGTAGTACCCATAGCCGAGAAAGAGCCTTTAGTATTGAACGTCTACTCGGCCGTAACCACGGGGATAGTAACTAATAGGGCTAGGGATAGAATAGAGATAAGTTTAACGAGACCCATAGTCGCACAGACTGGAGACAAAGTCTCGATATCCAGGAAAGTAGGAGCAGGATGGAGGTTAATAGGGTACGGAAAGATTATTTAGATATTAAAGCTGGATGACTAATGAAATGAGGGTTCTCTTCGATACCAGTTTTTTAATGCTTATTGCAAGAACTGGAAAGAATTTAGTGAATATAGCAGAAGATAAACTCGGTGAGGCGATCGAGCCATGCATTCTTCAGGACGTAGTAGATGAATTGGAGAAAATCTCTCAACAAGAAGGAAAGAGGTCGAAGGAAGCGAAGATAGCTTTGAAGATGGCTGACAAGATGAAGAAGATAAAACATGAGGGAGATGCGCCGGTAGACTTGAAGTTAATTGAGGCTGCGCAAGAACATAGGCTAGTCTTAGCAACAACGGACCAAGACATCATAAAAGAAGCGAGGAGAAGAAAAATACCCCTCCTAATATTCCACGAAGATCTAAGAGTTACACTCGAGGGATCTTTACTTGAATAAGATTTTAAGATAGGAATTACCTTATAACTATGAGTCAGGGTAGATGAATTCGAGAAAAGTCCTACTCCTATTGTTATCTCTTCTATCGGTCTCGATGCTAGTAGTAGCTATGTATGGAGGTGTGCACACCCAAGAGGAAAATCGCGTAGAAGTGATTTTCTATATTGATACAGGGTTGGGCGGTCCACAGATCATCAACAGTTGTAGTAGAACGGTTGTAGTGGGAGAAAACGTGAGCTGCGTTATCGACCGTGAAATTAAATTCATCAATAATACAAAGATCGTTTTTAGAGGATGGTACAAGAGTAGAGGAGATGGAAATGAAGAGCTTGTCACTAAGGATTCTTCAATAACAGTCGTAGCTGTAGAAGGAGAAGCTCTACAAGAATACATTGCAAAATACCAGGTCTATTACTTGATAGAACTCGACCTAGGTTATAGTCAAATCCAAGATTGGAAACCTAGAAATGGTTTATTCACATTGGATATACTGGATATGTGGGAGCCGGCTAAAGGTATTAGGAAAGTCTTCTTTAACTGGAGGGGAGACATAACGGGAAAAAACCCATACATCTACATAGACAAGATCAGCAAACCGATTAGAGCAGAAGCCGTATGGGAAACACAATACTATGTGGAGGTCATCTCCGAATATGCATTATCTGTAAAGACAGGGTGGTTTAACGAGGGTCAGACAATACATGTCGAACCATCGAATTCTCCGATATATGAAAATAATGGTGAAACGAAGATCATGTTAGAAAAATACTTAGTGGATTATTGGCAGGAAGATAAACGTGACCTCGAAGTTGTTCAAGATTCATTAGAGTTGGATGTAGATTCTCCTTTAACAATAAAGGCTGTATGGGTAAAGCTTCACCATGTAATTCTCGAGTCAAGTCACATTAGGTCTGTACTCCTAGATGAATGGATAAGAGATGGGGCTAGATTAACCTATAATGAACTTGAACGAGATATTACGTGGGTCAACAAAACCAGAATAGTTTTCGAGAAGTGGGTTAACGATGTCTCTCAGGATAGCAAAGACATAGATATTCTTGTAACTGGACCGCTGAAAGCGTACGCTACGTGGAGGGTGTACTATCTAGTCTCAGTAGAGTCATCAGAACCCAGCATAGCCATAAGAGTGAACAATATTGGATGGGTTGAGAAGGGTAGCTACGTAATCATAAATGCAACGCCGACCGAGAGAGAATTAGGTAAAGGGGTTAGAGCATCATTTAAAGAATGGGTTGGAAGTATAATAAGTTCAGAACCCGTCATAGAAGTAAGAGAACTTGACCAGTCGATAATTATTAAAGCATTATGGGTAAAGAAGTATCTGGTTACAATCGACGCACCTGACGAAGTTCAGATATCGAGACAAGTCTGGGTACGGGAAGATGAAGAACACATTATCACGGCTCCCTACCGAGTAAATGTAGATAATAACACGAGACTCATATTTAGTAGCTGGGAGGGTTGCAACCTCACCAAGCAAAATACATGTATTCTGAAAGACGTTACTCAACCTTTAACTCTCAAAGCTAACTACTTCGTCGAGAAGAAGATAAGAATAGAAGCAGTCTCATTAAATGAGGAAGTGATCGAAGAAGTACACTTTAACGTTAAGCATGAATCGGGTGAAGTATTGAAGCTTATGTCTGGAGATACTGCATGGATGAAGATAGGAAAATGGAGGGTAATGAATGCTACATGGAGAACCTGGGATGTCTCGTCGATGTATGAATTTATGCTAACTAGAGACTCCGGTGAGCTTCTTAAAATAACGATTAGAATATTTAGATTATCGTTTAAGGTGAATGATTACTTTGGGTTTCCAGTTAAAGATGCTGTAATCATCGTCAAAACAGCTGATGGTGAAATAGTGTATGAAGGAAGAACAAATGAAGATGGGATATTGGATAAGGTTGGCCCGCTACCTCCATTGGAGATGGTTGCATACATTACCTATGGAGATTATCGAGTAGAGAGGAATGTGAGCTTAAAGACTTCTAGCCCCGTATATGTGACCGTCCCCATGTCTCATACATTTATCCAGATAATCATGGCGATGATTGTAGTGGTAGGTTCCCTATCTGCTTACGCTATCATTAGAAAAATCATTAGGAGACGGAAAGAGGTGCCCATCGCAATACCTATGCCGATAGAATTGCCTCCCGCACGGACCCTGGAAGAAGAACCGTCTACCTTAGAGAAAGAAGTCGAGAAAGCACCTGTCGTAACACTTGAAGACGTTGTCGAGAAATTAAGGAAGAGCGGGGAGAAACCTGAAGAAATACTGGGAGAATTAGCTGAGATGATTGAGACAGAGAAGAAAAAGAAAGGTAGAAGAAAGAGTTCTACCTCGGAGCAGAGTATTTCAAAACGGGGTCGCCAGGCTTAACGCCTAGTCTTCCTGCTATTGGAGCACATTTAGCGATAAGCAAGAAGAATATATTCCTCTTGTTTTCCATTACTTCATAGTTAGCCATTCCCTTAGCGATTACGAGATCATGACTGTTGATTAGGTCGTCTAGTTCTCTACTATTAGGGGAGATACCGCTTCCTTCTTCACCGTTGGAGGCAAAAACTATAGAAGTATTGGGGAGATCATCTAGCCCCACCGCCTTCAAATCATCATAGGTGGCATCGTTAACGATTGGTCCACCCCTAACTACTATTGATATATTTTTAAACTCTCTGTTTCTGATATCCAGCATGGCTTCGATGAGGAGCTTATCTGTATATATTTCTCCAGCATTATCTAGGAAGTAGAGTAGGTTATTACATGAAGATACTGCTTCCTTAAATTTACTATAATCATTTACAGCTAACTTTTTCCTGAATGTCTTAAATAGGTTTTTCTTAAAATCCTGGAATTCAACGGTAACTATGTCTATAGTATTTCCGGCTATAGCTAGCTTAACGGCTACCTCAAGCTTCTCTCGACTTACATCGACTAGTTTCTTCATCATCGGGAATAGATTTCTTACAAATTCGTTACTCTTATTCTTTATGTCTTTGAAAGGATCATTTATCCCAGTGCTCCTCCTGATCATTCTATGAATTTCTAGAGATATCTCGATAGGGGTCTTATCCCAATTAGATGAAATTATTTGAAAGGCCTTCACCAATATTTCTTTTCTTGTTTGTTCATCTTCTACCGCTAGTTTAGATGCTAGGTTTACAGTCTTCAATATGCATGGAACACAGTCAATAGATAGCTTCATGAAGGTTCAGCCTACGCGAGAAGCCTAAAACTAAGTAATGTCACCGGTTTCAGATATTTTCTTGTCTTCATAGATTGCCACATGTCTTCTATAGAATTCCTGTAGCACGCAGGCAAGGACTCCTATCGCTCTATTATAGTTGAAGTATCTTGGTGGATAGAGATGGAGGAGGAGTCTAAAAATTACATAATTTATCTGGCCGTCAATCTCTTCTAATGGAGCCTTATTAAGCTCATCTATTAAAGCATCAATCTTAGGGTCCAACCTATCTCTGTACTCTCTCCTGATGTATGGCATACCTAGTAGTCTTGCTACCCTAGTATTTATCTTATTATTCTTTTCCCATAACAGTCTACTCACCGTATATTTGAGAACAGATGCATAACATCCAACCAAGACAATAGGTATACTTCTACTATGCTGCCTCTATTGATCTTCTCAACCTTCTCAGGGATCTTTATGAACCCGTTAGAGAGGATCAATGGTCTAATCATAGATGAATCTCCGAGAATAGCTCTAGCTCTGTATCTATCCCCATCTTTAAACAATTTAACGAAACGTATTCTAGTAAATGAAGAGTATTCTTTGACTATTAGGTCTTCGTCCATTTCTGCGGATATTTTCGGGAAGAAATCTCTAGATTGCAGACCTTGCATATAGAGTAATAACGGGATCAGGATGTTTATCGCACCGGAGATGGTTGATTGAATATGTCCTGGAAGCATTATGACGGGTTTTCCATTAAGTAGGATAATGCTTGTAGCTCGGCCGGGCTGGACTCTTAATCCTCTAGCTATTGGAATGCTTTCAGGGAGTTTCGATAGTGTAGTCCAACACAGGTCTCTAGGTCCAAGAGATACTCCTCCGATAGTTACGCATACATCGTTTTGTCTAAGCGAGTTCTTGACAACCTGAATTATCTGGTTTGGATTATCAGGAACAGGATTTACTCTTGTCGGGATCCCACCAAACTCATTGACGTAGTAGTGTATCATTGTTGAAGATGTTTCAAGCTTCTTCCCATCGACCTCCTCCCGCCTTATTGTTAATTCATCTCCAACACCTATTATTGCAATTCTAGGTTTAGCATATACCTTAATCCTGGATATTCCGGCATCTAGCAAAAACTTTATGGTCTGAGGGCGGATTACATCTCCTCTTCTCTGAACACTCTCTCCAGCCTCTATATCTGCCCCCCTAAATGTTACGTGCTCTCCCCTCTTTACAGGTTCTAAAATTTCTATACTTTCTCCATACCGTCTAGTTCTTTCAACGGGTACCAAGGCATCAGCCCCTCCGGGCATCTTAGCCCCTGTTACAACATAGACCGTCTCTCCCTCCCTGATGCTCAGATTATGTTCTTTTATCGAGTCTATCCTACCTACGACCTTCAATCTGACTGGATTAACTGTCGAGGCTTTTAACGTATCGGAGCTCCTTACAGCATAGCCATCAAAATGAGCGACAGTATCTCTAGGTATTGAAATAGGAGATACTACGTCTTCCGCTAAGACGTAGCCCAATGATCTATAAACGTCAATATTGATAACACTTGGGGAAAGTCTAGAATAGTGAATTATTTTTTCTAATGCTTCATCAAGCGAGATATATTTAAACTGCTTCTCAACGTATTCATTCATACTATGGTAGCATATCTACTACGACCTGTATTTTATGGTTGCGTATCGTCACCATTATTAATGAGAAGAATACTCGAAGGTTAGCTGTCTATAGAAGATGAAGAGGGAGGTTAATAAGGAAGTCTTAATGATATTCTATCCAGTATGGGAGATCCAAAGAGAGCTCGTAAGCGGTACGAGACCCCAGGTCATCCATGGAAAGCGGATAGACTGGCTACGGAGCTCCATCTTCTCGGAGAATATGGTTTAAGGAATAAGAAAGAGCTTTGGACGGCTGAAACTATTCTTAGAAAGATTAGAGCGCAAGCTAGGTCTCTATTCGTTCTTACGGGTGAAAAAAGAGTTCAAGAGGAGAGAAGGCTGATAAGTAGACTTTACAAGATGGGGCTTGTAGATGAAGATGCTACTGCAGACAATGTGTTACAATTAACTGTTAGAGATATTTTAGAGAGAAGGCTACAGACGATAGTCTTCAAGCTCGGGTATGCTAAAAGCATATATCAAGCTCGCCAATTGATAACTCACGGTCACGTCTACGTAGGGGATAACAAGGTGAGGTCTCCAAGCTACCATGTGATGAGAGGAGAGGAATCACTAATAAGGGTTGCAATACCGATAGAAGCAAAGTGAGGTCATAGGTGATCTGAACCACAACCTAATACCTGTCAATTCCTCATCATGAATTTGCTAGGTAGACAAAGTGTGGGAGCTCATCTAGAAACATTCTTAGCGCAAGTTTTACCGCATCTGGAGAGCCGGGAAGACATAAGATTATTTTCTTACGGTATACTCCTGCAGTTGCTCTAGTCAACGCGGCTGCAGTACCTATCTTCTTGTAGCTTCGAAGTCTAAATATTTCTCCAAAGCCCTCAGCCTCTTTGTCTAGTAGAGGTCTAATGGCTTCTATAGTTACATCTCTACTCGTTAACCCTGTGCCTCCCATATACATTATCACATCTACTTCTTTTTGAACACTGTTTTTGAGAGTCTCCCTAATCATGTCAATATCGTCGTTTATGACGTCTGTTTCGATTATTTCATGATTTTTTCTAGCGATAAGCCTAATAGCTGTTTCCATAGTTTCATCCTTGTATGGTCTTCCTTCAATCCTTAATCTATACCTCGAAGTACTGACAGTATACAAGATGAATCTAAGCTTTCGAGGACCTCTACGTCTATGCTCTTCATACGGTTTATGGGCTTCAGTCGACTTCATCATTTTTCACTTTTCTCACTACTCTTATATCGGTTAT
This sequence comes from Candidatus Geocrenenecus huangii, assembly GCA_023268155.1. GTDB lineage: Archaea > Thermoproteota > Nitrososphaeria_A > Caldarchaeales > Wolframiiraptoraceae > Geocrenenecus > Geocrenenecus huangii. The sequence goes on along the minus strand of JALNKM010000001.1, from coordinate 61,985 downwards.
TAAGGTATCTGGGTACTGACCATCCGGTGTCTTCTCATACATTTTTACAGCATCCCATATGTTGAGCAACGCTATGCATACTGTGGTTAAGGCCTCCATCTCGACTCCAGTTCTCTCAAAAGCTTCGACCACAGCCTCCACTTCTATACCATCATCTTTGATCTTCGGATTTACTTCTACATAATCAAGCTTAAGCGGATGGCATAGTGGGAGAAGTAGGGGAGTAAGTTTCGCAGCATTTGTTCCAGCGATCCTAGCAAGCTGTAGGGGGTCTCCTTTCTCAACATTTCCTGATGTAATCTTTTCAATGGTTTCCCTTTTCAGTCTTATGAACCCACGAGCCATAGCTTTTCTCTTGACTAGGGGTTTACCAGAAACATTAACCTGTCTTATTTCAGATGGCATAAAGCTACTACGCATAGATTATTCTTAAAGTTATCTTGAATACACTCTTCGACGAGGTTAGAGTTCGGAGAAAAAGATTTAGCCAGCCTATCAAGAGATATTATATGTTATGAAGATCTTGTGGGCGCCTTGGAGGATGAAGTATATTAAACGTTTTGAAGATAACCGAGATTCGGGGTGCTTTTTTTGTAGAGCAGTGCAGCAGAATAGAGATAGAGAAAATCTAATTCTCTATAGAGGTAAGACCTGCTTCATTATATTAAACAAGTATCCTTACAATACCGGGCATTTGATGATCGCTCCCTATAGACATGCTGGAGAACTAGAAAAACTTAATGAAGAAGAATATATTGAATTAATGAAATTAACCGTCTGGGGTGTGAAGATACTTAGAAAAGAATATAGGCCGAGTGGATTGAATATTGGAGCAAACATAGGGAGGGCGGCGGGAGCGGGCGTAGAAGATCATCTACATTTCCATCTGGTTCCAAGGTGGGTTGGAGACACCAATTTCATGCCTGTAATATCTGAGACGAAGATCATGCCTGAGCTGCCTCATGAAACATACGATAGACTTAAGAAATACTTTGAAGAGTCGGAGCACTAGACTCATCTAAATATCCTATTATAATCTAGTGAATAGTATGGTGACGATTCATTGGCTAGGAGCGATACACGGCTCGCATTATCATGGGAAATAATCTTATAGCCTATCAGCAAGGATAATTTTTCTGAGAAATCTATTATATCGTTCATGCTTGGCATGGCCTCTTTCGGTAGCCTCTTCTGGCTCTCGCCTACATGCATGTACGCTTTGCATTCCACGTAATCTGGTTTAGCATTTCTAATCAATTCAGCATACTTTTCCGGATCCCTCATATTGTATTCTTTGACAAGAGTAAGCCTTATCATCTTTCTAGACTTCCCAAAGCTCGGCATAAGCTTTAAGCTCTCCATAAGTCTAGTCCAGCTATCCGATATGAGAGGTCTACATGTTCTAACATGTGTCGCATAGTCTGGACCATAAAGACTTATGTAAAGATTTGTTGGCTGAGCATCTTTCTCGATCAATTCTTCAAGCTTTCTCGGTGTTGTACCATTCGTTACTAGGAAAGTAGTCATTCCATTTTTATGAGCAATCTTGATTAGTTCAGCTAGGTATGGATATAAAGTTGGCTCACCATCTAGTGAAATAGCAACATTATTGGGTTCCAGAGCATCTTTGAATAATTTCTTATCTACGGCTGGATTACCTTTGAATCCTGAAAGAAGCTGCCTCTGCTCCAAGATAAGTTTATCGAATATCTCCTCTGGGCGGTCCCATTCACCCTCATATACGGTAACTCTATTAATTGTGTGGAATCTCCAACAGAATATGCACATCATGTTACAGTATTGTAAACTTGGAGTCATCTGAAGGCATCTATGACTCTGAACTCCATACCAACTCTTGTAGCAGTGTTTCCCACCTCGGAGAACATTCTTAGTCCAATGGCAGATCTTAACTGCGGAGTGTCTGCCGACTATCCTGTAACCGCTCTTCCTTAATCTCTCGATCTGGTCAATGCTCGTTCTGACGGCGACCATTTACTTCTCCCTAAGAATAATTGTGTCTTCGAGAATAATTAATATTCAGTATCATCTCTAAGATTTGATATCTCATCAACTACTTCTTGTCTGGATGCCGCAATAACTCCGAACTCTCTTCCGGCTGAAAGCTCTATCTCAGAAACCACCCCATTTACAGTAAGTATCTTAGACGTTCCTCCCGCTAATTCTAAGATGAAGACTGGGGCCAAGAAGTCGAAAGGTCTCAGATATGGTCCTAGACAGACATATCCATCGACTCTGCCTGCAAGAATATAGCATATTTCTAAAGCTGTCGAGGCGAGAAAAGAAGAGTGGTTACAATTACCAATAATCTTTTCAGCCCACCGCCTGTACCTTTCATCCCTTATAGAAGACGTGTTGAGAAACAGTAAGGAGTCTTTTAACGATTTTACATTTGAAAGCTTCGGTTTTCCCCCGGGTACTATTATCTCTCCGTTTCTCTCGCCCAAATATACTTCTCCACTTACATGATCTATGACTCCTCCAGCGATGATATCTTTAGAAGAATTACTCTTAGAGATAACTATCGTTGTCGAATAGATAGGTATTCCTCTAGAAGCATTCCTGCTACCGTCGACTGGGTCTATCAAGACGTAGTAGTCTGGGTTACCTGAACCCGTTACTCCTAATTCCTCAGAGATTATTGCTACATCCTCCAATTTATCTGTGATTACGTTTATTATCGTTCTTTCTGCAAGTAAATCAAACGCGTATGATCTATCTCCGTATGCACCTACTGTCTTCTGCTTGAGCCCACATCCAGACTTTATAGACTCCTGTACGACGTCTCTTGTCGCAACAAGTGCATCCTCTATCAACTTCAATAAGTCTACCAATTTATACCATTTTGACTAGATGTAATGGTCTTATTTTAACTACATCTCGGTTATATAGATTTTCAGGTTCCTCACCTTTCAAGACTTTGATTATTCCCTCTGCTGCATACTGCGCCATCATATTCCTCGTATCGTATGATGCGCTACCTATGTGCGGTGTTAGGACAACGTTCGGCAAATCTACTAATGGACTATCTGGAGGGAGAGGCTCCATCTCAAAGACGTCTAGTCCTGCTCCAGCGATCCATCCCTCTCTAAGTGCTTTGACTAAGGCTTTTTCATCAATAACGGGGCCACGTGAAGTATTGACAACAATAGCCGTAGGCTTCATCATTCGGAGTTCTTTCTCTCCGATTAAATGCCTGGTTTCAGGCGTTAATGGAACGTGTATGGAGATGAAGTCTGAGATCTTTAATAGATTTTGCAGCTCCAGATATTGTACTCCCAGTTCATCTTCTATGTCTTTTCTTCGGTTAACATCATAGTAGTAGACTTTCATGTTGAAGCCTTTAGCTCTTCTAGCCACAGCCACTCCTATCCTTCCTAGACCTATTATTCCGAGAGTCTTTCCATGAACGTCGTATCCAAGCATCATCGTAGGAGCCCAGGCCAGCTTCCACTTACCCTCCCTAATCATTCTATCTCCCTCAACGACCCTTCTAGCTGTAGCCAACATTAGTGCGAATGCAAGATCTGCAGTGGTCTCTGTTAGAACGCCCGGCGTGTATACCACGTATACTCCCCTGCTTGTAGCATACTCTACCTCTATGTGGTCTACCCCGACGCTCATAGTCCCTACTACTTTCAGTCTAGGCGATGCATCAACTACTTCTCTATCTATCTTCTCATTGAGCGTACAGTAGATTGCATCAACATTCAATACATTCTTAAGTAACTCTTCTCTGCTTGGCGGTGCCATCTCATCTCTGTATATAACTTCACAATACTGTCTAAGTAATGTTAAAGCAACCTCTGGAATTGTCCTAGTTACGTAAACCACAGGCTTCATATCTATTTTCTACCTCTCTCTACGCCTAAAGACTTCCTAGCTCTAATATATAGCTGTGGCCACCTAGCCGCGATCTCCTTCTCAACGATCTTTGCAAGCAGGTCGCTAATGCTAAATCTTGGGATGACGTTCTTCCAATAATTCAAGACGGCGCTTGCTATAGGAGAATAAAAAGCCAGTCTAGGCTGTCTTCTCGCGCTCTCTACAGCAAGTCTCCAAAACTTCTCATCAACTCTTCTCGCAACTCCTGACGCCTCTTTCTTCGCCGACCTTTTTCTGCCGCTCAAGTTATTACCCTTCTTAACTTTGTTCATTGGTATAAGGTAAATCATCTAAGATTAAACTTTTACCCTACCAATTCACTCCCAACCGTCAATTCAGTTGAACTCGGATTAGATTCACCCGTGCTAATCCCGTGGGAAAAGGATTAGCTCTTATAAAGTCCACTAGGATCGAATCTCTTTTATAAGGAGGACCGGTCTATCTACATTCTTTAAGATTTTCCACGTGTAATCTCAAACGAATCGGTTGGTTTTTCGTACACTCGGATTATTAATCCAGTTTGTTAGGGATTATTTGATGAATATGCAAGTAATATCTCGTATGATCTAAAGTTTACCTTATAAGATATACCGTAAACCTTTGAAACTATATACAATATGGATGAAGAGTCCTTGTTGTTTGAGAATGTATTTATTGAGGCGTAAAAATAGAGTGATGGTGGCTTATGGTTTCCCCGGGAGATATTTTAGAAGCATTAAAGAGTGTGGTAGACCCTGAGCTTGGGAAAGATATTGTGAGTCTTGGAATGGTTAAGGATTTGAAGATTGACGAGAATGGAGTTGTTTCGTTTGTTCTCGAGCTTACGACTCCTGCATGCCCTCTTCGACCTATTATGGAGATGAAGGCTAGGGAAGCTGTCGAAAAAGTCAGTGGTGTTAAAGAGGTTAGGATAAAAATTACTTCAAGAGTTCTACCTCATCCTGGGCAGAGAAGTATTCCTGGCGTAAAGAACATAATTGCTATTGCTAGTGGTAAAGGAGGCGTAGGAAAATCGACGGTAGCCGTTAATCTAGCTTTAGCATTAGCATCGAGAAAAGCTAGCGTGGGGTTGCTAGACGCAGATATCTATGGACCGACTATACCTAAGATGCTTGATATAATCCGGCCACCTTTCTATGTAGGTGGAGATAGAGTTGAACCTGCTCTATCATACATGGGTCTTAAGGTTATGTCAATAGGGTTACTGGCACCAGAGGACGCGCCTATAATCTGGAGAGGACCACTTGTAGGGAAAGCAATAGAGGAAATGTTGAATCAGGTTGATTGGACTGACATCGATTACTTAATTGTCGACCTTCCACCCGGTACAGGAGACGCTTCACTTAGTCTTGCCCAAGCGATACCTTTATCGGGGGTAGTTATTGTTACCACGCCTCAAGACGCAGCATTAAGAATTGCTTTGAAGGCTTTAAGAATGTTCCAAAAGCTTAACGTCGAGATAATAGGTGTAATAGAGAACATGAGTTACTTCCTCTGCCCCAACTGTGGTTCTAGGATAGAGATCTTCGGGTCGGGGAATGTTGATAAAGCTTGTAAAGAACTCAACATTCCTTATCTCGGCGAGATACCTCTAGCGCCAGAGATTAGAGAGAGCGGAGACCTTGGCAGACCGATAGTAATTAGAGAACCTGATTCCCCTGCTACAAAAGCATTCCTAGAAATCTCTGAGAAGATTGCGGCCAGGGTAAGTGTCTTGGTGAGAAGTAAGATAGGGGGGTCCCAACTTCCTGGAAGAGACGTAGAATCCGAATCTAGATGACAGGCTCCAACCCCGGGATTTTTATCTTGTCATAGAGCATATCTAACGCCTTTAACATAGAGTATATCCAGATAAAGTATATTATGGTTATGAAGGCGAAGGTTTCAAGAGGTCTGAAGGTTTGAGAAGTTATAGATATCCCCGTATTGAGGAATTCTCTAACACCTATAACTATCAAGGCGGTGGTACTCTTACCCATTGATGCTAGCTCGTTAGACCATGCCGGAATAACTATTCTTAAAGCTTGTGGAACGACAACATATAAGAAGATCTTCCACATGGGTAATCCAAGCGATATAGCCGCCATTAATTGATCTTTGAAGACTGCCTCCATCGCTCCTTTCAAGTATCCTTTCTGGTATGCCCCGCTATTCAGGGATAAAGTCAATATTGCGGTCATCATTACATCCATGCTGAGGCCGGTCAACATCGGGATGGTGAAATAGAATAAGAAAAGTTGAACAATTAGAGGTGAACCTCTGAAGAATTCAACATATAGATTTACGATAGTTCTGATTATTCTTCCACCATATATGTCTCCTAATGCTGCTAGGATACCTAAGATTAATCCTATGCCTACGCCTAGGAGGGTTACCTCTACGGTTATCAGGAAACCGCTTATCAAGAATGTGGAAAAGTCAAGTAGGAATAACATGGACGAGCCCTCATCCCAGTATCTTGGCCATAAATTTCTTCGCTCTCTCGGTATTAGGAGACGTAAAGAAGTGTTCAGGAGAGCCTATCTCTATTATCTGACCCTGGTCCATAAAGATCATTTCATCTGCAACTTCCTTTGCAAAACGGAGCTCGTGAGTTGCCACCAGCATTGTTGTACCTCTATCCGCTAGATCTTTCATTACTGCTATGACCTCCCACTTCAATTCTACGTCTAAAGCTGCTGTCGGCTCGTCAAAGAGAACTACTTCCGGATCCATGGCGATAGCTCTCGCGATCCCGACCCTCTGCTGCTGACCCCCAGAAAGCTGGGCAGGATAATAATTAGCCCAATCCTCCATCTTAACGAGCCTTAAGGCTTCGTATGCTTTTCTCCATGCTTCAGATTCTGATAAGCCGATTACGTGTTTTAGACCTAGCATTATGTTTCCGAGAGCTGTTAGATGTCTGAAGAGTGAGGGGTCTTGGAAAACGAACCCTATTCTAGCTCTAAGCTTATTCAGGTCTTGTCTAGTAGCGTATACATCCAGTCCGTTAAAGTATATTGACCCACTAGATGGTTTCTCAAGCAAGCCTAGACATCTTAACAGAGTTGACTTTCCTGAACCACTGGGGCCGAAGATTACCTTTGTCTCTCCCTTCCCTATTCCTATAGAGACATTGTTCACTGCTACGACTTTTCCATAAATCTTTGTTAAGTTTCGGCATTCCAATATCTTGTTCATAGTCCCAACTCCTTCTTCTTCCTACTACCCCATTTATCTAGAAATGTTGCAACGGGGAATGTCATCACTACATATATTATCGCTGAAGACACGTATGGGAGAATTAGTGATCGTTGAGAAGCTCTAAGAATATCCGTATGTTTCATCAACTCAATAACTCCAATAATGAATGAATATGCTGAATCTTTTATTAATAATGCGATCTCGCTACCCAACCCCGGAACTGCTAGAAACAAAGCCTGCGGTAGAATAACATACCTCAATGCTTTAAATCGTGTTAAGCCGATCGATATGGCTGCGAGCATCTGGGTTCGACCCACGCTTCCAATAGCGCTTCTGAAAATCTGCGATTGATTTGCTCCACTAACTATTCCAAGCGAGAATACGGAAGTAAAGAACGGATCTTTAAAGATTGGGATAAATGGGCCGACACCAAAATATAGTAAGAGCATTACGGCGAGGACGGGAACAGACCTAAAGAATTTCTCATAGCTATCTGAGAGATATCTTAGGGGGGCTGACTCAAATATCCTCATGAATGCTAACAGTATCCCTAACCCTAGTCCAAACAAGAAAGACAGAAGAGATATCGCTAGGGTAACGGGGACGGCTTTCAGCAAGAATATTATCTGTTCGATCGGGGTCATAATCGTCTACTATCGGCTAAGTAGCCTGCGGAGTCGTCCACTTCTTGTATAGTTCAGCAACCCTACCTTCAACTATGAGCTCGGACAGTACTCCATTTATTTTTGAAACAAGTTCATCAGAGTCTCTATGGGCTATGAATGCAACCGGCCAGTAAGGCTTAGTGAAGACTACTACTAATGGTGTCTCCTCAGTCATTATCCACCATGTAGTTATAGGCGTTTCTGCATAGAGAGCATCGATCCTACCTAGCTTCAAGTCTTCCAACGCTACACCGAAATCGTCATAAGACCTTGCAGACTCGGTAGGAATTACTCCTCTTTTTACGAGATCCATCAATTCTGCTTCTTGAGTTGTTCCAGACCCGGTGCCTACTACGAGCTTATAATCTTTAACTTGTTCTAGCTTATCCAGTCGAGTTATCCCAAGCTTCTCAGCTTTATCCTTCAACATTATCAACTGTGATTCTGTCACCGTGTGGTATAACGTATATTGGACGACTTCAAGTCTTTCAGGCGTGACAGAGAAACCGCTAACCCCTAGGTCTATGTCTTTATGTTCAACCGCGACTATGATGGTTGCGAAATCCATAGTCTTCCACTCAACCTTTAACCCCAGCCTTTCAGCTATCAACTCCATCAGTTCAACCTCAAAGCCTGTAAGCTGACCTGTCTGAGGATCAAGAAACTCGAATGGAGGCCAATCCGGGGAAGTCCCAACGATTATGGTCCCCCTCTTCTGAATATTCTCCCAGACTACGTCTTTAACCGCTTCAGTCACTGTTTTCTCGATGGTGACTGTCTGAGCCACAGTTCCAGTTATTGTTCTCTCGACAGTAACTGTCTGGGCCGCGGTAGGTTGAGATAGTAGGAGAGGCTCAACAACGGCTACAGCTACAAGAATGATTATTATTACTATGAGGATAGTGGTTGTTTTAGAAATCCCCTTTACATGTTTTTGACTACATACTCCTCCATGCATGCAATATTATTGTTTACGAAGATTATTAAAAGTTTTCTAGAATCTATTTCTTTTTATTCTTCTTCTACGAAATCTGATATCTTCGGTATGTTTAGCGGCAATCCTTTTCTCTTTCTTATTTCTTCTATGACCTTATCTCTTATCGAAGAGGGTACAGGCTTCCATGCATAGAATTCCGTGGCCCAAAATGCTTTACCCATTGTTGCTCCACGCATAACCTCGCTTAAGTCAAATGTTTCCGCAGCAGGTAGCTCTCCAGATACAACTGTTATGTATTCTTGTTGAGTTACTTGTAAGATTTTGCCTCTCTTAGATGTTATAACGCTTGTAACAGCGCCCATCAGGTCTGGAGGAACCTTTGCTTCAATCTTCAGGACCGGTTCAAGCAGGATCGGGTTAGCACTTAATATGCTTGCATACATGCTTCTCCAAGTAGCTGGAGCGATCTGAGCGTATCCTCTGTGAACAGGGTCTTCATGTAATTCAACATTTACTAATATCGTTTTTATTCCGCGCATATTCTCTCCGGCTAGTGGCCCCTCTTGGACAACTCTCTGGAATCCGCCGATGATCATCATCTTACTTTCCTGAAGGTACTGTGCACCCTTGGTCATGTCTACGAGGATATTTCCTCTGGGGTCAATAGTCCATACACCTCTAGCCATGTCAGCATCCCACCCATGATCCCTAAGTATCTTTGCTATCTGCTTTCTATCCATTTCATCAAATAATTCTCCTCTTCTGATAAGCTCGACGATTTCTTCTTCCAATGGTTCAACTTGGATATAGATCTTGTTATGCCTATTGGGGGATTTGCCTTCAAAGACTCTGCCCTTCTGGGTGACAGTCTCTCTATAAAGGATTATTGGCTTGCTAGCTACTACTTCAAGTCCTGCTTTGGCTATCCATGTCAAGGCAATCTCCAGATGAAGTGTACCCATCCCGCTGATGAGATATTCGCCTGTTTCTGGTCGCACGGTAGTCACCAGTGTAGGGTCTTCGATGCTGAGCTTATTCAAGAAGTCTACCAGCTTGGGTAGGTCCCTACTGTATTTAGGTTCAACAGATATTGTAACTACTGGTTCAGATACGTATTTCAAGGATTCGAAAGGTATTGTTTCAACAGTTGCTAGGGTATCTCCAGCTCTTGCTTCTTCTATTCCGAGAAGTGCCGGGATATTTCCTGCCGGTAAAGTTCCGACGATCTCCCTATTTGGACCCATGTATACTGTGACTTGCTGAATCCTCTTCTTAATGTTTCTTCCAACTATTAGTATGTAATCTCCTTCACTTACTTTTCCGCTGAAGAGTCTGCCGGTGGCAACTACACCTGCTTGCGGGTCAACTTTTACATCCGTGACAACCATTACCACAGGCCCCTTCTCATCGCAGTTCACCATTGCTTGTCCTACCTCATCTTCGACGCTTCCCTTCCATATTTTCGGTATCCTGTACTTTTGTGCAACATGAGGTGGGGGATGATGAGTTATAACCATTTCAAGGATAGCTTCGTGAAGAGGGGTGTTCTCTCTAAGCCATTCTACATCGTTGTTGGCGAAAGCTTTCAAGACGTCTGAGAACTTTATCCCCCTCTTCTGAGCTTGCTGAAGTGTGAAACCCCATCTGTCTTTTGCGCTGCCTATAGCTACATTTCCAGCTTGGAAACTAACCTTCCATTTTTCTCTATACTCCGGCTCAGCGTACATTTCTATCAGTCTATTGACTTCTAGAACTATCCTTCCAAGGGTTTCTTGTATTTTCTCGGGAGTGAGCCTAAGCTCCTTGATTAATCTGTCGATCTTGTTGATATAGAGAACTGGTTTTACTCTTTCCTGTACAGCCTGCCTAATAACTGTCTCGGTCTGCGTCATCACCCCCTCTACGGCATCTACTACCACCACTGCCCCATCTATCGCTCTCAAAGCCCTTGTAACCCTACCACTAAAGTCTACGTGACCGGGAGTATCTATCAAGTTTATCACGTATGGCTTACCGTCCATCTCATAATAGAGAGAAATGTTGGCAGCTTTGATGGTCATCTGCCTTTGTTGTTCTTCTTCAAGATAGTCTAGTGCCAACGCTTTACCTGCCAATGTGGGAGATAGTAGACCTGCAGCGGCGAGTAAACTATCGGTTGTAGTCGTCTTGCCATGGTCAACGTGGGCAATTATACCTATGTTTCGGATCTGGTCTTTCTGATGAAGTATATCTAGGACTTCCGAGATCTTCTTAACTCTAGGCATCTCCTCTCTTCTCCTTCAATACCAGCTTCTCCGATCTATTTAACGCTACTGATCGTAGATATCCCATACTACTATGCCCGACTTGTAAAGAGATTAAATTCTTCTATATACTTTATCCTGAACCTTTAATTCTAATCTTTGCGTAGTCGCTCTAATAGGGACTCGATAATGTTAAGCTTCTAGGTCTGGACTACGTGTTAGAGGTATGTAGTCGGTTCTAGGTGGTACGAATATGTCTATGACGACGACGTCTTGAATTGCTCGAAACCCATGTTCCTCATTTGACGGAATAAGGTATGAATCTCCTTCTGAAACCATTATCCTTCCATATTTCGTTGTAAAGAATCCTCTACCTGAAACAACTATGCCATACTGAGATTGGGGGTGGCTATGTATGGGTACTTCTCCTCCAGCCTTAATGCTAAACATCATTAAGAGACAGTTTTCATCATTCGATAAAGGTATCGCAGAGACCTTATCCCTAACATTAACCCAGTTTACCCTCTCCCTCCTCCAAATTTTAACCATGTTGTTTTTAGGAGATTCTCGGATTAATTAGTATTTCTCCATTTTCAGCGTGGTCTCCAAGAAATATATGTAACCTGGTCGGTTGAATATATAGAGTAGCTTGAACAGATACGATCTCGATATTAAGCTTGCATGTAGATTCTATCAATATCCTGGAAGTTGGGAGAAAATATTATCGATTCTATCTTCAAACGGATGGGTTAGAGCTGATAGGGGAGCAGTGAAAGATGGGTTGGAGGTTAACTTTACCGCTGAATCCTTGGATGGATTAGAGATTCTGCTATCCCTAAAGAGTAAAGAAGGACTTCCCAGCCCAAAAGTGTTTAGGACTCTTCTAGAATGTTTGTTGACTGAATGCTGGTACGTTGATGTCTATTTCTGTCTCAGAAATATCGATGTCGGGAAAGTCTCCAAGGAGCTTGGTTTAAGCATTAAGTCCAATGAAGTAAGAAGACTGAAACTTGAAGGCTCTGAAATAATCTTTGAAGCTTACCCACCAATGAATAAGGCGGTTTTCAGCTATAGAGTCGGCGTAGGAGATATTGGTCGCATTGAAAAGATGCATATCAAACTTTTTGGGAAGATCTCTAATAGCAAGGTGAAGGGTGGATGAGCGAAGAATATAAGCGATCACATGTATTCGGTATAGATTATGGAACGAGCGATTTCAAGTACGGTCCCATAGCGATAGGGGAAGTCCCAGAAATAGTTGAAAATAGAGGATACTTTATCGAGAAGACATCTCTAATGTCTAGAATTATGGGTGTAAGTAGAGAAATCATAGTAGGTAAAGAGCTTCCGCTTTTCTTGGAATCGAGAGAAGACTTAGCGGAGAGGCTAGTATACCCGATGAAAAATGGAATATTAGAGAAGAATGATGAAAAAGCTTGGAAAGTGACTAAAGAACTAACAAGATATGCGTTGGAAAGTTTTGCCCCGAATGATCCAGACTTCGTAGGTTTCTACGTGGTCGCAAGCTTAGCAGTTGTGGCCCCTAGATACATGTATGAACAATTATTCGATATATTCGGAGAACTAAATAGTGAAAGAATGCTTGTTAGAGCAGTTACGATAATACCGCAGCCGTTAGCTGTTGCTATCGCTCACAAGACCCCCACATGCGTCGTAGTTGAAAGCGGGCATGGAAATACTCAAGTATGTCCAATCTCGATGTATCCTATAAGAAATGCCGTTGTAGCCTTGAATAGAGGCGGAGGAGCTGCAAACATTCTCACATCAGAAATTCTAAAGGATGCAGGTTACGGAGACCTAGCTAAAGAAGAGAAACTAGTTAGGAAGGTTAAAGAACAGATCGGGCTTCTGCCTAGAAGGCTCGAAGAAGCCATAGACTATGCTAGGAGAAACTTAGACAAAGTAAAGAAGGAAGTAAGGATCGAGGGAACTAGGTTAAGAATAGATTTGGGAGAAGAGAGTTGGACTAGATTCCTTATAGGTGAATACGTCTTTAATCCTGGACATGAAATTTTCCAGAGCTATTTTAAGAGGGGGATGCCTAGACCGAGTGATGTCAAGATCGGAGATACATATTTCTACGGAATGACTGACATGGCTGAGGCCATAATCCAAGCAGTTGAAAGATGCTCTATCGAGATACAGCCACATCTGTACTCTAAGGTAATACTATCTGGTGGAAACTTCAATTGGAGTATTCCGAGGGGGCTTGAAGGGGTCGCCGCTACATCTGATGAAAAGATCAAGCTTATGTTGAAGGAGAAGAGTATAGAGAATATCCAAGCAATAGTTGCGAAGGAGCCAACATATTCTGTCTGGAGAGGATGCATAGTCTACGGTTATGCTGTACCTCACGATTTCAAATGGAGATGGGAAAGAATGGAAGGGTGGCTAAACTATGCGTAGAAGACCATCTATACAAGAAATTGTATCTTCTCTTCTAATGGATGAAGGATTCTACGAAATATCTAGGGATAACGAATCGACATTCATGGATAGCCAAATCGTCTTCTCTGATGGTAGGAGAGAGGTAGCTGTCAATATTTTAACCGAAGATTCATGTAACTCGAAATCTATAATTCACGAAGCATTGATCGAGACCCAGAAACTGCAAAGTAAGTATGATGCCGTAATTCTTGCACTGCCGAGAAGATACTCGAAGATCATTGATGAGAACGTGTTGCTAAGGTATGGAATAGGATTAATTATATACGATATGATGGGGGCGGAGGAAGTTCTACCACCTAAATTCGCTGGTAGCAGAAAAGAAAATAAAGAGAATATTCAAGGCAATGTTCAGAATGTCTCCTTAACGGAAGCTGCTCTTTTGAGGTCTGAGATGTCCAGGATACTGAGGATACTTGAAGAATTGGAGGCTAGGCTAGATAGATTAGAAAAAGAGCAGAAAATTCTTTCATCAAAAATTAGTGAATTGGAAAAAGCAAGATCTTATACGATAGTCGAGCAGAAGATTATAAATCCGATAAATAATAGCATGAAAGAAAATAGAAATGATGAAGGCGTCCCCTCTTATCTTAGAGATAATCCCTGGATAGATATCTTGTCTAAGAGAGTGTGAATATCCTGAAGATTGTAGTTCTAGGTTCAGGTTCAATAATTCCAACAAAGAATAGGTTCTCGACATCATTCCTGCTCGAATCTTCAATTGGGAGGATGCTCCTAGATATTGGGCCAGGAACCATCGAGAAGCTAAGGAGGCTAAGCATTCATCCAAATTCTATTGATAGAGTATTCATAACGCATTTTCACCTAGACCATACGTTAGAGCTTCCAGCATTGATAAAGATTAGAATGTTCAACGAACTCGGCGGCTCCAACATGAATCCGAGGATCCTTGATATTTATGGACCATCGGGTTTAAGAATATTCTTAGGAAAACTATCCTCTCCTAGAGGAGTATATGGATATCTCTCTGAAATGATGAGTAGCCTAGATTTTCTTAGAATACATGAAGTAGAAGATGGGCTGGTAGAAGAAGTTGAGAACTTAAAAGTTTACGCAACGTTAGTTGAACATTACAATGGCTTAGCATATAGATTAGAGGTAGATAATGTAAGCATAGCTTATTCAGGAGACACGGTATATGATGAGAGAATGATAAAAATTGCGGAAGGCGTAGACATTCTCATTCATGAATGTTCGTTCCCGAAAGAACTGTTGCTAGGTAAGCATACATCTGACGAGGATTTAATCGAGATTGGGAGGAAAGTGAATCCAAAACTACTACTCGTAACCCATCTATATCCTGCTTGGGAGGGAAGAGAAAAAGAACTCGAAGATAAACTTAGAAGAGATATTGGGTGCCGAGTCTACGTAGTAAAAGACATGGATATTCTATACGTATAACATGGACACTATCACCGGCAGAATACTCCAGCATCTTGACAACCATAATTTTAAAGAGAGGCAAAACCGAATCTAGAAGCGGTGATATCTTGATCTTAAGTGACTTTGATCTCTGGGCTTATATAAGGGGTGGCCGATTAATCATTGATCCTTTCGATGAATCCATAGTTAGGGAGAATGGTGTAGACCTTAGGATAGGTAGGATGATTGCTAGAATGAAGAAGACTGATAAACCCCTAGACACGAAGAATGCAGAAGGTATTGAAGAATTCTACATCATAGAGGAGGGGGAGAGCTTCATCATCAACCCTCATGAACACGTCCTACTCCACACCCTCGAATACGTGAAGCTACCAGTAGACTTGATGGGCTTCGTCAATCTTAGAAGTAGCTACGCTAGAGTAGGATTAACGATCCCGCCAACAATCATCGATGCGAATTTTGAGGGAGAACTAACTATAGAACTTGTAGGAGGGGATTTCCCGGTCAAGCTCTATCATCGAGATAGATTCCTCCACGTAGTCTTCGCTAAACTATCATCCGTAGTGGAGAAGCCCTATCAAGGAAGATACCAAGGGCAGAGAGGTGTCAGGCTGCCTTCCTTCAAGTAGCTTCCTGAACATACATTAACGGGAAACCTATCTCATCGATCCATTCTAGTCTAGCGGTTACTCTCGCTTCACCATACTCTACTACGACTTTAATACTAAGAGATTCAGGAGTAATTACCCCATAATTATATGGCTTAGTTAATCCCTTCTTTATTTTCTCCGCATCAATCTTTATTTCTATTTTCGTCCTAAATGGTTGGATAGAAAACGTACTACTTAAAGCTGCTTCAAGCTCATCCAGCTTCTCAAGATCTACAGGCATTCCGATGAGCTGGTGAAAAATCGCTCCTAGAGATATTCCCGCCTCAAATATTGCGTGTTCTCTATCCGTTAGATTTGTAAAATATTTAAGAGCCGATGACTCATGCCTTCTAGAAACCATAAATCGATCTATGGTGGACCGTTTGAAAAATCTTACCTCTTAATTGTGATTGGATGAATTTGGTGGGTTTAAAATAGAAATATTTAACAATCCCTGAGAGAAACGATCTATCTGGGGATTACCGAAAATTGAGCGTAGCGTTGTATAGACCCGACGCGGTAATGGTTTGGCGTAATGAAGAGGTTGTTAAAAGATTAAGATGGTATAGGTCGGTTATGTTAAACAGGACTCCAGCTAAATTCCTGCTATTAAAGACTATACCTGTCGAGATGAAACTCGATGAAACCTCAGATGAAGATTTGTGGAAGCTTAACGACGATCTACATGAAGAAGCTGTAGAACTATTTAACAAATATTTTGAGAAAAGAATCAATCTGGATGATTTAAAGATTGTAGAGCCTTCCTTCCTAGACTTGAAGATTAATCTAGCATACCGTATGCTGAGGAAATGCCATTTCTGTGAGTGGAGATGTGGAGTTAATAGATTGGAGGGACAAAAAGGAGTATGCAAACTTGATTATAGAGGATATGTTTCAAGCTTCTTTCATCATTATGGTGAGGAAGCACCTCTCATAGGTATAGAAGGTAAAGGAGGCTCAGGAACAATATTCTTTGCATCATGCACCTTCCATTGCGTATTCTGTCAGAACTGGGATATCTCTCAACCTAGAGGGAGAATTGAAGACGCTGGGGTAGATACGGATGCAAGAAGACTTGCGGCTATAGCTAGACGGCTAAGGCTTGATGGCGCCGCAAACATAAACTATGTGGGAGGCGAGCCTACACCGAATCTCCACATAATTCTAGAATCCCTCAAGTATCTCGATGTAAATGTCCCCATCTTATGGAACAGCAACATGTACATGAGTGAAGAAGCAATGAAGCTACTGATAGACGTTGTAGATATATGGTTGCCAGACTTCAAGTACTGGAGCAATGAATGTGCTAGAAGATTTTCAAAAATCGGTTCGAAGATGGAGTACAGGGAAGCAGTTACAAGAAACCACCTGATCGCTGCTGAGAATGGTGATATGATAATCAGGCATCTTATACTTCCAAATCATCTTGAATGTGATACTAAGCCGATACTGAGATGGATAGCGGACAATATTGGGAACAAGGTCTTAGTGAACGTTATGGAGCAGTATAGACCCGAGCATCAAGTCATTCTAAAGCCCGAGCTATACAAAGACATCGCTAGAAGACCATATAGAGAAGAAATACTCGAAGCATACAGTTATGCTAAACAACTCGGCATAATCTATGAACCAATATCATAGCCTACTAAAAGAACAATTTAATACCGGGTAGTTCATAGAATCATCTATGGATTTTGAAAAGATAAGATCAGATTTTCCACTTCTATCTCGTTTCACCTATCTTGACACCGCATCTAGCGGAGCTATCTCAAGACAAGTTCACAAATCCATAGTGGATTTTATCGATAAATGGTTGTATGAGGGGGAAGACTGGGATAGAGTCATAAAAGATGTAGTTGAAGCTCGAAGAATTTTCTCGTCCATGGTCGGGGTTAAAGGGGATGAAGTAGCACTAGTACCTAATACTTCTACTGGATTGATTGCAGCGGTTTCATCTGTAAAATGGAGGAATGAGTCAAACATTGTTCTTGCCGAACATAATTTTCCAACAAACTTCAATGTATTCTCTTCTGCAGTGAGAAATGGGCTGGTGAAAGAAGTAAGAGTAGCTAGGTACATTGATGGAAGAATCCCCATAGAAGAATATGAGAAACTAATAGATGAAAATACTCAGATTGTATCGGTAGACTTGGTTGGATGGCTGACAGGATACAGGGAAGATCTCAAGACAATAACTAAGTTAGCTCATGAGAGGGGAGCCATAGTCTTAAGCGATATATTTCATGCTGCAGGTGCTCTTCCCCTAAATCTAAGAGACCTCGATGTCGACATAGCTGTATGCGGTTCATACAAGTGGCTCTTAGCACCTAGTGGCGCTGCATTACTGTATGTTAAGAAAGAATTGTTAGACACTGTTTTAACGAATTGCTGGACAGGATGGATAGGCGTCGAAGACTCTGTCGTTGAGAGGATGATTAATGGAGAGACTAGGTTATTTGAGAGACCTCTACCTCTACTATATTCCCGACCATCCAGTAGTGCGTCTAGGTATGAATGGGGAAGTTGGGCTGGACTGACAGTTGTCGGGTTAACAGAATCTCTAAGATTCTTCCAGAAACTAGACATGAATTTAAGCTGGAGAAGAATACAGAAACTATCCTCGAAGCTTGTCGACGAACTAGTAGAGAAAGATTTTCAAATCTTCTCTCCTCTCGACGAAGATAGAAGAAGTGGAATAGTAAGCCTTGTTCTAAGGAATTCATATGATGTCGCAGAAATACTATCCAGAAGCAAGATAATAGTATCTGCTCGACCTGGAATCCTCCGAATCTCTGTTGATTTCTACAATGATGAAGAAGATATTGAGATGATTACGCAAAAACTTCAAGAATTGTCCAAAAAATGATTAAGTAGATCTAATAATTCTGATAGGATCTTTCGAGAGATCGATTACTCCTGGAGAAACATCTTCTAACAAGAAATCATAATGATCTACAGTGTCTCCGATTTCTTTACTCGCAACTCTGTATTCATCATCTACAAGGAATTCTACCTCTTTCTTGATGCATTTGTGGATAATCTTTTCTCCAGGTTTAACGTAGTAAAGCTCTACGTTTCTAGCTGGTTTACATAGGAATATAATCCATCTCCCACTCTCTTCTGGTTCCGGTAGAAGTCCCTCCGTAGGAGAGATGTTTCCCGGTCTCCTATATCCAGCTCTCACCGTTCCGCACTTTCTACATTTCCAATATTCACATGTAATGAGGAATCTTTCTCCATCAAAGACGTTTACTAATCCCCCATAAACGTAGTCATGAACACATTTATTCATAACTCTCACTCTTTCTCCAGAACGACTACTTCTACTTTTGCTTTCTTCTTGAATTCTTCGACATCTCTGCTCGATCCGACTATCGCTCCGTAATGCATCGGTATAGCGATCTTAGGTTTAAACTCATTTACCGCTTGGGCAGCTTCATCCGCAGTCATTACAAACGTTCCGCTAACAGGTATCAATGCAATATCTACTAGCAAATTCTTCATCTCTGGTATGAAGTCTGTGTCTCCAGCGTGATATATCTTAACCCCACCTATCTCGACTAAGTATCCTACGCCTCCAGCCGTCTTCGGATGATATACCATACCGGGTTCCCTAAACTTATTGACATTATATGCCGGGACAACCTTAACATTTATTCCTTGAGTTTCAAATTCATCTCCAGCCTTGATAAGCTTGAATAACCCGGTCTTCAGTTGGCTGAGCTGGTTTCTACATGACTCAGGGGCTACAATATTAGTATCTGCTGTACAGATTTTCCTTAAATCCTCTATGCTTAAGTGATCGAAATGTTCATGGGAAATGAATACATGTGTTGCTCTATCCTTCGGCTTTATCTTGTATGGGTCAAAGTATATTCTCTTATCCAGATATTTTACATAGAATGAATCATGTCCCAGCCAACTAATCTGAACACCTTGATACGCATACGGCATACAACAATATTCAATATGCTTTCTTAAAAAATTTCTTATACCACCAAAACGCATATAGAGTTCATCCTAGATCGTTCCAGACATTGCTCATTAAGTACTTACTCAATGGATGAGCTAAGATATTTGAACTGGATAAGTCAATCATGTTGTAGAAATATGTTGGTTGATGTCCATTGTCATCTCACAGACAAGGTTTTCCAAGATAAGCTAGATGAGATAGTCAGTGAAGCTAAGAAGATAGGTGTAAGAGCACTCGTTAGTTCTGGCCTCGGCCTAATAGACTCTCTGAAAGTTCTAGAGATAAGCGATTATAGAAATATTTTTCCTTCCATAGGTATAATGCCGTATGAATTAGAGGGCTATGAAGAAGTTATAGAATTGATTGAAAAGAACTCAGATAAGATAGTAGCAGTTGGGGAAGTAGGGCTAGACTATCACATCTATACGGCCGTTGATAGAAGGTTACAGGAAAAGGTCTTCATAGAATTCATCAACCTAGCTGAAAGACTCGACCTACCTATAATAGTACATTCCAGGTCTGCTGGAAGATATGCTCTCGAGATACTCTTCAAACATAATGCTGAGAAAGTAATAATGCATGCTTTCGATGGATCTGCATCCCACGCTATAGAAGGAGTGAGAAAAGGATACTACTTCAGCATTCCACCATCTATAGTTAGAAGCCAGCAGAAGCAAAAACTAGTGAAGAGGCTTCCAATAGAAAACCTTCTACTTGAATCTGATGCGCCTGCTCTCTCGCCTGTTCTTGGAGAAGTAAACAAGCCATCGAACATCAAGATATCTATAGAATGGATTAGTAGATTAAAAAATATTTCTACCGGGAAAGTAGAAGAAGTTACTACAGAGAATGCATTAAAAATCCTTAAAATAAACCTAATCTAAAAATTGATTTAATGATCTACAGTTATCTATAAGACTTCTTGATTATGACATTGAGAGTGTTCTCGTATGTCCAAGACTTCTTCAAGACTAGGAAAAGGCTAATAGGTTAGATGAAGATTAAACTTCTAGGTGAGGTAAATGAGTCTGGCAACGGTCACGACGCTTCCATGGGTTGAAAAGTATAGACCTAAAACTCTAGACGACGTAGTAAATCAGGAAGAAGTAATAACAAGCCTTAAAAATATTCTGAAGACAAAAGCCGTCCCCCACATGCTTTTCGCAGGCCCGCCAGGAGTAGGTAAGACGGCGACCGCGCATGCCTTCGCAAGGGATCTCTATGGTCAAAGCTATATAGAAGATGGCTGGTTCATCGAGATAAACGCCTCCGATGAAAGAGGCATTCAAACGATTAGAGAGAAGGTCAAGATGTTCGCACGACAGATACCGATGGGCGGAGAAATCGGATTCAAGATACTCCTCCTCGATGAAAGCGACCAGCTGACAGATGATGCTCAACATGCTTTTAGGAGAGTAATGGAACAGTATTCGGCTACGTGTAGATTTATTCTGGCTGCGAACTACAGTAATAGGATCATCGAGCCCATACAGAGTAGATGCGCAGTCTTCAGATTTAGACCACTTCTAAAGAAAGACATTATTGACAGGATAAGATGGATAGCTGAACAAGAAAAGCTTGAAGTAGATGACATAGCGCTAGAAACAATATATGAATTTTCTGAAGGAGATATGAGGAG
Organism: Candidatus Geocrenenecus huangii; assembly: GCA_023268155.1. Classification (GTDB taxonomy): domain Archaea; phylum Thermoproteota; class Nitrososphaeria_A; order Caldarchaeales; family Wolframiiraptoraceae; genus Geocrenenecus; species Geocrenenecus huangii. The sequence goes on along the minus strand of JALNKM010000001.1, from coordinate 40,922 downwards.
AGCGATAAATACTCTTCAAGCAGCAGCGTCTATTTCCAGCAAGATAGATGAGAAGACAGTCTACTATATCCTAGGATACATAAGTAGAGGAGAGATAAGGAAGATACTCGAACTGGCTATGGGAGGAAACTTCACGCAAGCAAGAGATGAGTTGAGGAAGTTGATCTATGTACAAGGTCTAGCGGGGTCGGACATAGTTTCAGCAATATATCGTGAATTATTCTATCTAGACTTGAGCGAGGAAGATAAACTAGAACTACTCGACTTGCTAGGAGAGGTAGATTATAGGATAGCTGAGGGTGGTACAGAAGAAGTACAGCTTATGGCCTTCTTGGCGCAGCTGGCATCCAAGAAAAAGAGAAGGCAGACTTAGAGGGTCAGAAATGACTCAACTATGGACGGAAAGATATAGACCGAAAAAAGTGGGTGAGGTGGTAGGAAACCCGGAATCCGTGAAAGCCTTCGTTGAGTGGATGAAAAGTTGGGAGATAGGGAAACCTATCAAGAAAGCTGCACTACTCTATGGACCTGCGGGGGTAGGCAAGACAAGCCTAGCACTAGCCTATGCGAAAGAGTATGGATACGATATAGTCGAGGTTAACGCTAGCGATTGGAGGAACGAGGAGAAAATGAAAGCAGTTGTAGGAGAATCATCCCATTACGCTTCTCTAGAGGGTTCCTCAAAGAAGATGATCTTAGTAGACGAAGTGGATGGAGTAGCGGGAAGGGAGGATGCAGGAGGGCTCTCAGCGCTAAGAAAGATAATAAATGAGACAAGAGTACCGATAGTGATGGTGGCAAACAATCCATGGGACCAGAGATTAGCTCCTATTAGAGAACAATCATTAATGATAGAATTCAAGAGACTTAACAAGACCACCATAATTAAGAGATTGAAAGAGATCTGTGAGAAGGAAAAAATAAGCGTTTCGGAAACTGTGTTGAGCAAGCTTGCCGAGAGATCGGAAGGTGACCTTCGCTCAGCTATAATGGATCTACAAGCAGTAGCAGCCGGCAAACCCGTAGTAACTGAAAAAGATTTAGAAGTATTAGGAGTCAGAAACAGGGTTAGAGAAATATTCGAGGCTCTGAGATATATTTTCTATGCAAAGAGTGTTAGAAGCGCTAGAGCTGCTCTAGAAGGCTTAGACCTAGATCCGGAGACCATCTATACATGGATCCTTGATAATGCTCCCACGCAGATAACTGAGCCTGATGAACTAGCAGAGGCCATGAATATACTTGCTAAAGCCGACATGGTTCTTGTAAGAATAAACAAGCTCCAGATGTGGAGACTCATGAAGTATGCGATACCTTTAATGACTGGGGGAGTTTCAGTAGTTAGGAAAACACCACCTAAAGGTTTTCAGAAATTCACTTTCCCTCCAAAGATTAGACTCATGCAACAATTCAAAACTGAGAGAGAGTTCAGACAGAATATCTCATTAAAGATTGCTTCTAAACTACATCTCTCAGCATATAAAGCAAACAAAGACGTTCTTCCATATGTTGGGTTCATAATAGCTCGTGAAGATAAGTCGAGACATAGTCTGAGTCAGTATTTTGAATTTACAAATGAGGAGATTGAATATTTGAAGAGAGCCTACGGTGAGGTAAAAGAAGGAAGAGAAGCTGTAGAAGAGAAGAAAGAAAAGCCGGTACAACAAAAGAAGAAAAAAACAGGGTTCTTGTCTTAGCGGTAGCATTAAAACGTACGGATGATCTTCAGAATCTCGCCTGTTTTCCTGGCAGAAGGGGTTCTAATTCTTTCTTCAGTATAGATGTGGGGACGCCTGGAAGGGAGATATAGGATTTTCTGCCTCTCGACCCCTCACTTACAACTCTTATCTTGATTATTCCAAGATCGTCTAGTCTTTGAAGAGCCTCCCAGAAACTCGTATATGATTTAGGGTCAACATCATATTCTTCGCATACGAGTCTATAATAATCGTTTAAAGTACTTGAGGTAACGTAAGCGGATTTTTCAGCTTCTAAGGCTTTAGCTAATGCAAGCAGTATAAGTTTAGAATGTTGTTCGAGGAATTCTAGATGTTCTCTTCTAATAGTCGGGTAGACGCTTGCAGTCGCTTTCCTTACATGTTCAGGCATAACTTGAGTAGAATTCTCAGCTTCAGCATATTTCCCAGCCCTCCACAGTATGTCAAGTGCATACCTAGCATCCCCCCTCTCACTTGCAATATCCGCTATTAGGTGTAATGACTCATCCATCACAACTTCCGGTCTAAAAGCTAGACTCGCCCTATACTTCAGAATATCGTATAGCTGGTTATAGTCATATTCTCTTAGATGGATCACGTTTCCTAGAAGACTACTTCTCGTACTTGCATCAAGTGCATCAAGCATCTCAGGATTCCTAAATATGAATATCGTGGATATCCGAGGAGTCTTCAATCTTTCTTCACCAACCCTGGAGAACAAGTAGAAGGGCTCTGAACCTTCTTCTCTTAACAGTACCTCAACTTCATCCAGTACAATTATAGAGTAGAATCCTTTATACTCTAGGTAGTCTAAAAATTTATGAAAAAGTTCCTCATTGGATAGTCCCCTCTCAGGCAGTCTTGCTTTTAACTGCTCTATCAATTTTCTCAAAAGTGAGAAAGTGGTCTTGCTTATTCGGCAATTCACATACAGAGGCTTTAATTCTACTCCTTTTCTCACTGCCTCAGACACTGCCTTCTGGCAGAACAATTTAGCTAACACGCTCTTACCTGTCCCAACGGATCCTGTAATTATGACTCTAGTTGAGATCGATGGACTACCCAAGATGATACTACTAAAATACGTCTTCAACATGTTCAATTCATTCTCACGGTGCGGCAGCTCCTGAGGAACATATTCCGGAGAAAGTTTTTCTTCGTCTTTAAATATCCTCATCCCCAAGGAATATTGTTAATGGGTAGATATAAGAAATTAGTCGTCACGGAATTATGGAGAAATCTAGGGTAGGCTTGAGAAGACATGTATTTTCTATCGAGTTGAAACGTTAGGAATTTATATGACATAGCCCAATAAATATGATTAAGATAAGTATTTATTTTCCATCGTTACAATCCTAAAGCATGGTCAAGCCAACCGTCCCCATATCCTTTGGAGAGTTTAAGTTCTCAGTCGATGAGATAGAAGAATTTCTAAGAGGTGCTCCACCCGATGAAAGATTCCAGAAACCTTTCCCGCCTAAAATCTATAGGCTGAAGAGCGGGGAGCCAATAATTGTTCGACCTGCAACCAAAGATGAGGGGCCGGCTATGCTTCAAACATTGAAGCAGCTCATCGACTCAAAGTATGATAAGGATTTTTATCATCTAGTAGCTGTAAGAACATATTCGGAAATTCTTGCTTGGATGCAGAATAGGTTGAAGGACGGCTACGTGATTGTGGCCACAGATAGAGACGGAGAATTGATGGGGATCGTCAATCATAGATATTTCAACGAAGATGTATGCATAAGTCTTCACACAATAGTCTTCAAGAGAGCTGAAAGACTTGGAATTTTCCTTTACGCAGCAAAAGTTGAGCATGCATTTGATGTAGTCGGGGTAAACGAATGGTGGGCCACATTTGAAAGTCCCTTCGGATTCAGGATGGGATTCAGACTCCAGCATACAACCAAACCGTGGCCTCAAGTCCAGCATGAGCTCGGAGGAGCAAGAGTATACTACATAACTAGAGAGCAGTGGAATAAATCTGTGAAACCATATCTTACATCAGTTGGTCTAATGGGTGAGAGACCAGTTCCGGAGGACGTGCTAAAGAAGACCATACCGTTAAAGCCGACTTCAAAGCTCGAGATAGAATTCTAGAATGCAGTTTTCTAAAATTTTATTTTTTACAATGACGTATAGAGAAAAGATATATTATGGTTTTAGAACTTAGAAGTGTATACTGGTTCATGGAGGTGTGATCCGTGAAGTACGTGGGGAAACCTATTCAAAGAATCGATGCATACGAGAAGGTAACCGGATTCGCTGAATACGCGGGAGATCTAGAGCTCCCCGGAATGTTATATGCAAAATTACTTCTGAGCCCTTATGCACATGCTAGGATTAGATCGATAGACATTAGTAATGCGTTAAAGATACAAGGTGTTGTAACGATCGCTACAGGTGAAGATTTTCCTTTTCGAGTTGGGCTATATGTGAACGACAGATATATCTTGGCAAGGAAAAAAGTTAGATGGATAGGAGAACCGGTTGCTGCAGTCGTTGCAGAAGACTTAGAGACTGCAGAAGAAGCTGTTGAGTTAATAAGGGTAGAATATGATCCTCTGCCACCTGTCTTGGATGTTAGAGATGCATTGAAACATGATGCTCCCTTAGTCCACGAAGAACTGGGAGAATATGCACACTCTCCAGCTTTCAACCCGATACCCGGTACAAATATAGCTAATAGATTCGTTGTTAAAAAAGGAAATATAGAGGATGGTTTCAGAAAGAGTGATGTAATTGTAGAAAACGAATTCTTTATGCCTCAAGTCTCTCATGTCCCTATGGAGCCTCACGTATGTATAGGGCAATACTTAAAGGATGGAAGCATAAAATTATGGACATCTGCTCAAAGCCCCTTCGCTATTAGGTATATTCTAGGCTATTCGCTTGGAATACCGTTACATAAGATATCTGTGTACGTTCCATATGTTGGGGGAGGCTTTGGAGGAAAAGCGGGGATAAACTTTGAACCATTGGTAGCTCTATTATCTAAGAAGGCTGGATATAGACCTGTCAAGCTCGAATTAACACGTGAAGAACAGTTCATGACGGCGCCTGTTAGACAAGGATTTTACGGAAAGATCAAGACGGGTGTAACGAGAGATGGGAGAATAATGGCTAAGAAGATCTTCTACGCATTCGATGCTGGAGCCTATGCGGATTACGGGGTAAACATAGGTCGAGCTGCTGGATACTCGTGCACGGGTCCATATTATGTTCCAAACCTAGAAGGTGAATCTTTAACCGTATATACAAACCATCCATGGGGAACTGCTTTCAGAGGGTTTGGACACTTCGAGTTTCTATGGGCTATAGAAAGGCAGATGGAGATAGTGGCCGCAGAGATTGGGATGGATCCCGTCGAATTTAGATTAAAGAACGCTCTCCTTCCAGGTCTTACTACTGCTACAGGTGAAAAATTGAGAGAAGATGCTGGTAGAGTAGACCAATGTATTAGAGCTGTAGCTGAGAAGATTGGCTGGGGCACCCCACCTGTGAAAATCAGTTCAAGCAAGGTTAGAGCGAAGGGTATCGCTGCACTTTGGAAAGCGCCTGCGATGCCTCCTAACGCTGCATCAGCAGCAATAATCAAACTGAATGAGGATGGGACTATTCTCTTATCAGTAGGGGTGACAGAGATAGGTCAAGGAACAGTTACGGCACTAGCTCAGATAGTCGCTGAAGAGCTTAGCGTCCCTGTAGAGAAGATAAAGGTAGTTCCATTTAGACATACCGATCTAACACCATACTCTTGGCAGACTGTTGCAAGTAGAAACCTATTCATGGAAGGCAGGGCCGTGATTAGGGCTGCAAGAGATGCTAAGGAGCAGATACTAGATATAGCTTCTCAGGTTCTGAGAACTCCGAAAGACGATCTAGTAATAGAAGATGAGAAAGTATACGTGAAGGGAAGACCTGAATGGAGTATATATTTGAAGGATTTAGCAGCTGGATACGTATATCCAGACGGGAATACTATCGGAGGACCGATAATCGGCCGTGGATACTATGTAGGAAGTAGGTTGACGTATCTAGACCCTGAGACGGGTCAAGGGTACCCAGCTCTCAAATGGACTTTTGGAGCTCAAGCCGTAGAGATCGAGCTGGATGAAGAGACGGGTGAAGTAAAGATCTTAAAAATCGTTTCCGCCTTCGATGTTGGGAAAGCAGTAAACCCTCTCCTTGTTGAAGGACAGATAATTGGGGGAGGAGTCCAATCTCTCAGCTTAGGAATGTGGGAAGAGTATAGGTATGATGAGAATGGAAAGATGCTTAATCCAAATCTAACAGATTACAAGATAGCTAGAGCGGGAGATATACCTGAAGAATATGAGATAGTAGTAATAGAGAACCCTCAAAAGGATGGGCCTTATGGGGCTAGAGGCGTAGCGGAGCTTGCTATGCTATCGGTTCCACCAGCTGTCGCGAATGCTATCTTCCACGCTACTGGGATAAACATTAACAATCTACCATTAACTTTTGAAAATATATGGAGGGCACTAAACAAGGGGGAGTGAAAAAATGCTTCCAAAACTTGAATATTCATCTCCTAAGACTCTTGAAGAATTATTCGAGGTACTAGAGAAATATCAAGAGAAGGCAAAGATATTGGCTGGAGGTACCGACCTACTAGTATCATTAAGAGATAGAGTGGAGAAAGCTAGACATCTCGTAGATATTAAGAAAATCAAAGAATTGGATAGGCTCGAATACAGAAAAGGTGAGGGGCTGATAATAGGTGCTACAGTCACTCTTAGAAGGATTCTAGAATCTCAGCTAATCAGAGAGAAGTATCCAGTTTTATGGGAAGCTGTAAAAACTATCGGAGACGTAATCCTAAAGAATAGAGCAACTCTCGTAGGCAACATATGTAATGCAAGCCCTGCAGCAGATAGCGCTCCAGCTCTACTAGTCCTCGAAGCAAATGTGAGGATAGTAAGTAAGGAAGGTTCTCGGGAAGTTCCAATAGACAAGTTCTTCACAGGCGTTAAGAAGACTATATTGAGGTCGGGAGAAGTCGTAAAAGAGGTGGTTGTTCCCGAGCCTCCAAGTAATTCTTTCGGAAGATATCTCAAGATGATGAGGGTTTGGAGTGAAGACCTAGCCATAGTAGGAGTTGCCGGTTTAGGGTATAGAGAGGGAAGAGAATTAAGAGTCAGGCTCGCCTATTCTAGCGTAGCTCCGACACCTCTAAGAATAAGAGAAGCGGAAGAAGCTTTTACGAGAGATGGGACGATGGAAGAAAGGATAGAGAGAGCAGTTCAAGTAGCATCACAGAGGGTTTCACCCATATCAGATGTTAGAGGAAGTGCAGAGTACAGATTGAACTTGGTAAAGGTCTTAACTAGAAGATTGTTAAAGCAGATGGTGGAGGTTGTGTAGATGGAGAAAAAGAAGATAACTTTTAAAATAAACGGCGTTGAGAAAACTGTTGAGGTTGCACCGAATAAGACTCTTCTATGGCTCATAAGGGAAGAACTCAAATTGAAAGGAACAAAGAAAGCCTGTGAAAGAGGAGATTGCGGATTGTGCACTGTCTTACTGAATGGAGAGCCTGTGAAGTCTTGTCTTGTTCTTGCTGTTGAGGTTGATGGTTCTGAGATTGTTACTGTTGAGGGTTTGTCAAGAGACGGTGAACTCACAGAGCTACAGAAAGCATTCATAGAGCATGGAGCACTACAATGCGGATTCTGCACACCAGCATTCCTAATAGTAGGTCACTGGCTTATCAATCGAAATCCAAGACCTTCAAAGGAAGAAGTAGTAGAAGCTCTTAACGGTCTTCTCTGCAGATGTACAGGCTACAGACCAATAATAGAAGCCATCTTAAGTGTTTCTAAAGCAAAGAAGTAGACAAACATACACATTTTATTATTTTGTTATTTTTTGGAAATTAATCTTAAATCGAGATAAATTTTAGTACTAGGCATGGTTAGAGGACGTGTAATAACTATATCAAGTATCTTCGCAGTCCTTACATCTCTAGGCGCACAGCTCGCTTTCTACATTGGGCCAGTTCCGATAACTTTACAATCTTTCTTCGTGATACTTTCAGGTTTAGTCGGAGGGTTCACTGTAGGTCTTCTATCTCAATCAATATATTTGGCGATGGGCTTGATTGGGCTACCAGTATTCGCAGGCTTTAGAAGTGGTTTCACAGCATTCCAAGGACCTACAGCTGGATACCTAATATCTTTTCCCATTGCTGCCGCTACTGCTGGTTTAACCTATAATCCTTCGAGTGGCGACCAGATATTCAAAGGGTTAGTAGCATGCATCTTAGCTGAAGTGATTATTTACGGTCTCGGTGTTCCATGGTTGATCTTCTGGCTTTCAAGTTTTGCAGGATTAGAATTCTCTGAAGCAATTACCAGAGGGATAGTAGCGGGTTCACTAGTATTTCTCCCGGGAGATGGTTTAAAGATAGCGTTTATACTATATCTCTTGAGGAGGAAAGAGTTCTCGCAGATGATAGCCAGGTTTAGAGCTAAACAAGTTCCAGCTTCTTAATCTCTGAAGGTTTAATAACAATCTTTCCACCTGATGACTCGAAGATAAGGTTGCCGTCAATATCAAGATCTCTAACTACTCCTAATATTTCTCCATGGCTCAGAGAGACCACGGCCTCCCTACCTAGAATCTCCATATCACTCTTTATAGCTTCAATCAATTCAGAATAGGCTCCGATCTTGTACTTTTCATAATTCTTCTTTAATTCATTCAGTATTCTTAGTAGGAGAGTTTCCGTGTGCACTGGCTTACCATATTCTTCAAGGAGCGTGGTCACTTTATTCCTGAGTTCGCCCGGTATTGCGTCTATTCGAAAATTGAGGTTTAACCCTATTCCCACTATCGCTCTCTCAATTATATCACCAAATACCTCTGACTCTACGAGAATACCTGCAATTTTCTTCCCACTCACATACACGTCGTTAGGCCATTTGATAAAGGCTTCAATACTCGTAAGGTCTTTTATTGCTTCGACAACGGATAATGAGCTAAGTAAGCAGAGAATAGAATAAGTCGATATACTGGTCTTAGGATAAAGAATAGTTGTAAACCATAATCCACCTACAGGAGAGCACCATCTTCTACCAAATCTACCACGAGCCCTACTTTGTTCTCTAGCTACTATTGTAGTAAACTCCTTAGCCTCTCTAAGATTTCTAGCTAAGTCTTGGGTAGAATCAACAAGGTCATAGAAGTAGATCTCGAAATCTCCGAGATTAACCATCCTCGCCACGATTAGTCAATCTTGAAATTTATTAATTAAGATTCAGCTATGTGAAGTTCAACAATAACGTGGCTAATCGACATTGACCTGAATGCATCATGCTTCTCAATAAGCTATATAAATGTAATATTAAAATAGTCGGTCTTTATTTTTGATTCCATGGTCTTAATGGAAGACCTAAATTTAGGGTTCGGTTTTACTTTGGGATGGCTTGCACTCCTTACCGGTGGAGTACTCCTAATACTACTAATAACTTACCTTCTCAGACGAGTCATGCCTTCTAAAGCTGTAGAAATTGAGGAGAAAACAGAATCGAAAGAAGAAGTCGGTGAAGAAGACCTTGAACTAATCGCAGGATTAAGTGCTGTTATCACAACGTTATCTCTGCCGGTAAAAAACAAGTATATAAGAGAACCATTAACGCCTACAACGTCGCTCTGGAAGATTTCAAGCATTTTGTATTCTTCAAGATATGAAGGGGGAGAGTAGGTTGAAGAGGAGATTCCGAGTTACAGTAGGAGGCAAAGTATTTGAAGTCGAGATTGAGGAGATTGGTATAGAAGAATTACCTGCAGCTCCTACACCTTCACCCGCTCCTGCTCCTATAGGGGAACATAGAACTGTTCCGACCGTTATACCTGAATCTAAGATCGAGAAAGCGAAAGCGCCGGGTTTAGTCCGAGCACCTATCCCGGGCACGATCGTTTCAATAAAATGTAGGGAAGGCGATAATGTTAGAGCTGGAGATCCTCTGCTAGTCTTGGAAAGCATGAAGATGGAGAACGAAATTTATTCTCCCGTATCAGGTAGAGTTAAGCGAGTGTATGTTTCCGAAGGAGCTTCAGTTAATGCAGGAGAAGCATTGGTCGAGATAGAGTAGGGTGAATCCATGATGGATCCATTGACGACATATGCAGGCAACGCAATAATGATCGCTGTAGGCTCAATTCTTATTTATCTAGCGATTAAGAAAGGGTATGAGCCTCTCCTCTTGGTACCAATCGGCTTCGGAGCTATCTTAGTAAACATACCTTTCGGGGAATTAATGGAGCTAGGAGGGTTCCTTAGATACCTATACGATTACGGAATACTCACGGAGATATTCCCAATATTGGTCTTCATAGGCATTGGAGCCATGATAGACCTAGGCCCATTCTTTGAACGCCCGTGGGTTCTCTTAATTACAATACCTGCACATCTAGGAATTCCCTTAACGATGCTCTTAGCCATAGCCTTGGGATTCAGTCCTGGTGAAGCTGCTAGCATAGGTATAATCGGCGCAATGGATGGGCCAACAGCAATCTATGTAACATCAAAATATGCACCAGACTTGCTAGGACCTGTTACTGTCTCAGCTTATACGTACATCTCGATCGTGCCTCTTCTCCAAGTACCTGCGTCGAAACTACTTCTAAGCAAAAAAGAGAGACTTACAAGGATGGAGTACAAGGAGGGACAGTATTCAAGAACTCTTAAAGTCATCTTCCCTGTACTGGTAACGGTCATCATAGGCTTGATAGCTCCTAAGGGTATCCCATTAATAGGGGCGTTAATGTTTGGAAACTTCTTGAAAGAATGCGGCGTGGTTGAAAGATTGTCGAAATCGGCTCAAAATGAATTATCCAATATTGTGACGTTACTACTAGGTATTAGTATCGGTGGAACTATGTTGGCAGAAAAATTCATAAGCTTGTCAACATTAATAGTCTTCGCCCTCGGTGTCTTCGCCTTCATCGCAGATTTATCATGCGGTCTCCTTGCAGCTAAACTTGCATATTACCTTACTAAGGGTAGGATAAATCCATTGATTGGCGCAACGGGTATCTCAGCTTTCCCGATGGCTGCGAGAACAGCTCATCTCATCGCTAGGCAAGAAGACCCTGATAACTGGATACTAATGCATGCAATGGCTGCAAACACTGGAGGTCAGATAACCTCTGTCATCGCTGGAGCTATTGTATTATCTCTACTTCCAGCATATTTTTGATCATAGTGGAATGTTACCATGCTTTTTCGGAAGCCTTGATACTAGGCTTCTCTTACCTTTCATGTATGTCTTTAAAGCTTTAACCAGCATTGGCCTAGTCTCTTTAGGTTCTATTACCGCGTTAATGTATCCTAGGCCTGCTGCGACATAGGGGTTCGCAAACTTTACCCTGTACTCTTTGATCAACTGAGCTATAATCTCTTCCCTCTTTGAGGGTTCCGCCGAATCTATTTCTTTCCTATAAATTATTTCTACTGCACCTTCAGGACCCATAACCGCTATCTCAGCTGTAGGATAGGCGAAGACCATATCTGCCCCCAAGCTTTTACTACACATCGCAATATAGGCTCCACCATAAGCTTTTCTAGCGATGACGGAGATCTTCGGGACAGTTGCCTCAACATAAGCAAAGATAACCTTCGCTCCATGCCTTATTACTCCTCCATGTTCTTGCTTCGTCCCAGGTAGATATCCTGGCACGTCTACAAACGTTATTAGAGGGATGTTGAAGCAATCGCAGAATCTAACAAATCTAGCAATTTTATCAGAAGAATCTATATCTAGAACACCTGCCAGTGATGCAGGCTGGTTTGCCACAACTCCTACAACCATTCCAGCTAACCTTGCAAATCCTACTACTGCATTCGGTGCAAAATCTTTTTTAACCTCTAGGAAAGTACCTTTGTCGAATATGAGATTTATCAAATCTTTTATATTGTAGCTCTTGCGTGGATCATCAGGGATCATGTAGTTTAATTCTTCGTTCATTCTATCTGGTGGGTCTCCAGTATCAATGAATGGCGGTTCTTCAAGACAGTTTGATGGAAGATAGGACACTAGCCTCCTAACCAGATTTAATGCTTCAACATCGTTCGGTGCTGTGAAATCGGCGACCCCGGATATCTTTGCATGGACATCAGCCCCTCCCAGCTCCTCGAAAGAAACATCCTCACCCATTACGGCTTTCACTACTCGTGGCCCCGTAATGAACATGTAGCTAGTCTTCTCAACCATTATGATAAAATCTCCAAGAGCTGGAGAGTACACTGCTCCTCCAGCGCATGGCCCCATTATCAGAGTGATCTGGGGAATCACACCTGACGCTCTAACATTTCTAGCAAAATATTCTCCTATAGCGTGGAGAGACGCAACTCCTTCCTGGATTCTGGCACCTCCAGAATCGTTTAAGCCTATTATCGGCACCCCCAACTCCATTGCACGATCTAGGATCCTAGAGATCTTGTTGGCGTGAATCTCGCCTATTGACCCTCCCATGAAAGTAGCATCTTGAGCGAAAACGGCGACTAATCTTCCATCTATCCTTCCTAGACCCGTAACTATCCCATCGCCTAAGACTCTCCTTTTATCCATGCCGAATTCAGCGGCCCTATGTACCATGAAAGAGTCTAGTTCTATGAAGCTATCTTTATCCAGTAGTATATCGATCCTCTCTCTTGCTGTTAGTTTTCCTGCTTGATGCTGTTTCTCGATTGCTTCTACTCCACCACCAAGTAAAGATTTCTTCCTCATCTCATTTAACTCGTTTATTAACTCTTCCGTAGTTCTATCGGTTTTTTCACTCATTCACATTCACGTATATTATGGTAATGCGTTAGATATATTTAAAGGTACATTATGATGATTACAGTTATTCGATACTGAAGAGTCAGTCATTCAGCTCGACTTAGAATTTATTAAGGCAAGTATTTTTGAAGAATGTTAAGGGCGTCTCCTTAAAAGATATCAAGCTATTTGATTACGCAGGCTTCTAGATGATCAGATCTTCAACAATTTCCCTAATGGTATAATCTTCTATTCTCCAGATCTTCTGTAGTAAACTGCTTCTCTGATCGCTTGGAATAATGCTCATCGTTAAAGTATTAAACTTCTCTTCTACCTCTTTATCAGACATAGGATTCTTGGGATGACCCTTAGCATATTCGACCTCCTCCGTAAACCTCCGTCCATCTCTAGTTGTTATAGTTATCCTGTTGGGAAAAGAACTTGGATATTTCTCATTTATCTCATGGTCCACCTTAACCTCCATTCGCTTCATTAAGGATAGAACTCGTGGGTCCCGTATATTTTGATAATGCTCGATAGAGATATCCCCCCAGACTAGAGCAGCGGAAACAATCCACATCAATGAATGGTCTGCAGTCTCCTTCGTATGCGGATCCCATTTCTCAGGATCCTTTGGTCCGATAATATCATATGCTGCTTGGAATGTCTCGATAAGTATCTTATCCACATCGGTATACGAGACTTTCTCTCTAAGTCTTAAGACTGCGTCAACTGCAGTTTGAGCATGATACTCTACAGGATATTTCTTTATATACGTATCCAGGATTTTCTTAGGAGGTTTCCCCTCCTCCATCGATGATAGAACGTTAACATCGAAATCTCCATGCAAAAGTTGCTTTATGAAAGCCATCTCACCTTCAAACGGTTTGAATGGTCCAGTAAATCCTTCCTTTGCAAGTAGAGAGCTGAATACAGCATTTCTAGTTGAATTCGCCGCTGCGGCACCCTTCCACATGCTTAGTTCCCCAACCCTCGTCTGCCTCATAGAAGCATGGGGAACGGCGTATATGGAGAGGGCATGCTGGATCTTCTCTATATCTAGTTTGAGGAGTTTACTGGATAGGATGGTGCTACCTATGCCTAGAAAGTTTACGTGATCCCATCCCCTCTTCCTAAGGCTTCCGCCATCGCAGAAAGTTACAGCAGCCTCATAGCCGACAGCAATACTCGTGATGACGTCTTCCCCTATAGAATCTAATGCGTCCCCGAGACCGAATGCCGCAGCTATCATATCACTGGGATGCAAGGGTTCCTTAGAAAGATACGTATCATTATAATCATGATATCTTATCATTATGCCATTTACAAATGAGGCCCAGTCCGGTGAAGCTTTATACCTTGTACCAATTATCCGCCCTCCATTCTCTGCAGCATATTGAGATGCGACACGTCGACTCTTAACTACAGGATCTGAATAATAAGCCGCAAAAGCCACTGCGAGGGAATCGATAATCCTCCTCTTCACTTCATGCACGGTCTCATAAGGTAGCTTCTTGTAATCTACGTTGTAAGCATATTCTGCAAGAATGCGGGTTATCCTATCCATACCTTTCTCACACCTTCCTCGACTTCATCAGAAATCTTCTTGTCGAAATCTTCATACTCGTTGTAATGTATTAAGTGGTATAATTCTTTACGTGTAAACATTTTCGAGATCATCTTCTCTTGGGATCCATCTTCCATCAACTTTATTAAACCTTCTCTCATACAGGCCATGGCCAACCTCAACAACGTAACAGGATATATCGCCATATTATATCCCATCTCTTCTAATCTCTTAAAAGATATGATTGGAGACTTCCCGAACTCAGTCATGTTTGCCAGTAAGAAAGCATCTACTCTTTCAGCGAATTCTTTAAACTCTTCTTCAGACTCTAAGGCTTCCGGGAAGATCACGTCTGCCCCGACTTCTAGGTAGATCTTCGCTCTCTTTACAGCGTCTTCAAAACCGCTAACGCCTCTAGCATCTGTTCTAGCTATTATAACCAGATCTGGATTTGTCCTAGCCTCTGTAGCTGCTTTAATCTTCTTAGCCATCTCTAACGGGTCGATGAGCTTCTTGCCAGCTAGGTGTCCACACTTCTTCGGAAGCACCTGATCCTCTATTTGGATAGCTGCTGCCCCAGCTTTCTCAAATTCTCTAACCGCTCTAACCACATTCATCGCTTCTCCATAACCAGTATCTGCATCAACTATAACCGGAATATCCACTGCATCGGCGATATACTTAACCGCTCTAACCATCTCATCCATAGTTATCAACCCAATATCTGGTAAACCGAGGGAAGCTGTTACCGCCGCGCCCGAGACGTATACTGCTTTAAAACCCATACTCTCTACCAACATTGCAGATAATGGATTGAAAACTCCAGGCACCACGATGATCTTATTTTTCTCCAATTCTTCACGCAGAAATTTAGCTGTATCAACTTTCTTCTTCATAATAACAGCTCTCCAAACCATGACTAATCTCACTAAAATGTTCAAAGAGAAAACCTTTAAACATTTTCGATACATTTGAAAGGAAAATACTTGACAGATAATACGGTTTCTTCAATAATCTTGTGGAACGCTCGAAAAGAATATTACATATGTTGCCTACCAGAACAATTACTTTCAAGCTATATAGCTAAGGTTTTTAAACAACTAAAGATCCCTAAAAGATGACCGGATATGTCTTCGGTTAAAGATGAGATCGAGAAAGCTAATAAGGAAGCTGTTGAAAGAATGATGGATTCCGAACCGGTATGGGTTGATGTCGGTATAGCTAGAGAAAAATTACCTGAAATGAAGGATTACCTATTACTTCACGCAGGTCCACCTATAACATGGGAGAAGGCAAGCGGCCCGATGAGAGGCGCGATATTAGGTGCGATACTTTATGAGGAGTGGGCGGATACACCTGAGGAAGCTGAGAAACTAGTTACTTCAGGTCAAGTCGTCTTAGAACCCACCCATATTCATAATGCTGTCGGACCAATGGCTGGGATAATATCTCCCAGGATGCCGGTGTATGAGGTGTACGATAAAAAGTACGGTAATAAAACGTATTCCAATTTTAATGAGGGTATTGGGAAAGTTTTAAGATATGGAGCATATAGTAAAGAAGTGATAGATAGACTTAGATGGATTGAGTCTACAGTTGCGCCAATCCTCCAAGCTACTATTAGAGAGATCGTAAAAGATAGAGGAGGCATATCTCTGAAAAGCATTATAGCTCAGGCATTACAGATGGGTGACGATTGCCACAATAGATACAATGCAGCCACGAGCCTCCTCCTAAAAGAGGTCACACCGTACATGATAGATTCTGGATTCGATAAACAAACAATAAGAGAAGTGTATAGTTTTCTAGCTGGAAACAACTTCACGACTCTAAATCTCGGGATGGCTGCAGCAAAAGCTATGACATTGGCAGCACATAAAATCAAGTATAGCACGATCGTAACGGTTATGTCTAGAAATGGTACGGAGACCGGAATATGGGTTAGCGGATTGGGAAACAGATGGTTCACGGCGGCTGCTCCTATACCTAAAGGTGTATGGTTCCCCGGATTCTCGGAATCAGATGCGAATCCAGATTTAGGGGATAGCTCGATCACCGAGACCGCGGGATTCGGGGGCTTCGCCATGGCCGCGGCTCCAGCTATAGTTTCATGGGTTGGGGGAACAGTTCAGACAGCAATCGAGATAACTAACAAGATGTATGAGATAACATATGCTAAGCACAGGTATTTCCAGATACCTTACTTGAACTTCCAAGGAACTCCAACAGGCGTAGATATCAGGAAGGTATTAAAGACCGGCATAGTTCCTACGATCAATACAGGTATCGCCCATAAAGAAGCAGGAATAGGCCAGATAGGCGCTGGCATAGTGTCTTTCCCATTTGAGGTATTCAAGAAAGCTTTCGAAGCATTCATCCAAGAATATGAGATATAGAGTTGAAGCTTCTACTATTGGAAGAAAATGTGAGGAGGTCTTAGAGAGGGGGGAAAGATACTCTAGGGTCAGACATGTGTTCGCTAATACGTTGTACCTTCAAGTAGGTAGAGATATGGTTATCGTAAATCGGAAGAATAATCGCTCCCCAAATACCATAACCATTCCTCAAGACTCTTTAAACATCCCATTCTACTCTTACATTAGAATAGGAGATAACGTAGAGATAGGGAGGCAGTATATACGTGTCGGAGAACTTGAAATAGGATTAGAAAATGCAGAAGGCTATTTTCCTGAAAAGATAGATAGAATACGTGAATTAGACGAATTGTGCGAGAGAATGTACTTGAAAGGATTGAAGACAATCCTACTCTTATATTATATTTCTACGGAAAATATCCCAATACTTGGATTGAGTAGATTCAAGGAATTCTTAAATAAAGTAGTCTATCCATTCTCGAAAGGAGATCTAGAAGCTATTAAGAAAACCGAGAACTATAAAATGCTTCTCGGGTTAGGTCAAGGTTTTACTCCTTCCGGCGACGATTACCTACTAGGATTCATCAGCTTCTTAAATCTACTAGATGATAGATTCCAGATACCTAGAGTAATCTTAGAAGATGAAATTCTATTTAGTAATACTAACTGGGTTAGCGCAATGTTCTTGAAATATGCTCAGAATGGCCTTTACGATGAAGATGTATATCAATTGCTGAGCTCAATATCTTTGAAGAATGAAACAAGCTTCATGGACTCTATCCTCCACCTTGCGAGGAGGGGGCATACTTCCGGTTTAGATATTACTTTAGGAGTTTTGACAGGATTCGCATCAGTTATAGATAGAGTGAAGAGCAGAAATCTGACTGAGAGATTAATAAATTGTACCCTAGGATCTTTCCTAGGCGAACATGTAGAAAATATTTATCCCGGTTGTCAAAGATCATAATTGGGATGGGGATAAGAGTTAGGTTATATTCTAGATTGAAAGAGATTGCTGGTAAAGATGAGATTATTTTAAATCAAGTTCCTAGAAATGTTGGAGAACTCATAGAGAGCATCTCGAGGACTTTTGGTGAAGAATTTAGGAAAGCTGTTTACCAGGAAGAAAGATTAAGAGATAACTTGATGATACTAGTGAATGGGCATAGTATTAAGTTATTAAAGGGGATTGAGACTCCACTTACTGAAGATGACAACGTATCTATCGATGTAATAGATTTAGTCGAGATTATTGGAGGAGGATAAAAATTATCTAACTCCGAGAAAGTAGACCTCGTGCTCCCCTTCATCATTTAGGTTTATCAATAACACTATACGGTAGATGTGAATTATGAACTAGAAATGTTTATCTAATACGATGTAGCTATTCGAAACGAATGAGGATGGAGACCGTCAAAAACATAGTAAAGACGAATCTCTTCAGAGACTCATTACAACTAATGCAATTATCTGAAGAAGCCAAGAAGCTAGATGGAGTAGTTGATGCAGCATTAGTGATGGGCACAACCACGAATAAGGAAATCCTAGAGAAATTAAATCTTCTAACTGATGAAGGAAAGGCAGCTACAGCGAATGATCTAATCTTAGCTATTAGAGCGAAAGATGAAAGCCTACTTCCAAGAATAGTCTCAATAATAGAAGAAATGTTGATGAAGCCCCCGACAATACTCCAACCAGCCGTTGATAAGATGCATTTCTCAGTCGAAGCTGCTTTGGAAGCTATGCCTGACATCAACCTAGCGGTCGTCTCTATACCGGGACGATACGTTAAAGAAGTAGCCTTAAAATTGCTAGAGAAAGGAATCCATATTCATCTATTCAGCGACCATGTACCGGTAGAAGACGAAGTAGAAATAAAGAGATATGCAAGTGAACGAGGGCTGCTAGTACTTGGACCTGGAGCAGGAACATCGATTATTAATGGAAAAGCCATAGCATTCGCAAATAAAGTTAGAAGAGGTGCTGTTGGGATAGTCGCAGCTGCTGGTACAGGTTTACAGGAAGTTAGCGTGCTGATAGATAAGGCTGGTCTAGGAGTATCACAAGGTCTCGGCGTAGGAGGCAACGATGTAAAAGAGAGCGTAGGAGGTATAATGACCCTAGATTGCATCAGATCTCTCGAGGCAGACGAAGAGACGAAGTCCATAATGATTGTCTCTAAGCCCCCCGATGATAGTGTACTAAAGAAGGTCGTGAAATTCATTGAAGAAGAAACTAGAAAACCATTCGTCTTATGTTTTCTCGGCACTAAGAGATATATTCCACCGAAGAAGTTAGCTAAGCGGATGCATTCTTACAGAAGTCTTCATGCAGCCGCTCTCGGCATGGTAAAATTAATCGACCCGGAAAAGTATAAGATAGCTAAGTCGGATATCTCTCTCAAACTCTCAGAGCTGAAGAAACTCTGCAAGAAGCTTTCTGGCAATTTAAAGCCTAATCAAAGATACCTAAGAGCTCTCTATACTGGCGGGACATTGATGTACGAGTCTCTCTTGATATACCGTGAGTTACTAGGCAAAGACGTATACAGTAACTCTCCGCTCGACTTGAAATATAAGTTGGAAGATTCCTATAAGAGCTATATGAACACTGTGGTAGACCTCGGTGAAGAAGAGTTTACAGCTGGAAGAGCTCATCCAATGATAGACCCAACTATTCGAAAATTGAGATTAGTTGAAGAGGCTAAGGATCCTGAAGTGGCAGTGATAACCATGGATTTTGTTCTAGGTTACGGAGCTCACAACGACCCGGTTGGAGCTATGCAGGATGCAATAATAGAAGCAAAGAGATTAGCTGAGAGTAATTCAAGGGAGATAATAATGATGGCGCATGTATGTGGTACAGACGCAGACCCACAGAACTCCTCGATACAAGAGGAGAAGTTGAGAAGCCTAGGTGTTACCGTCTTCCCAACGAACGCATTAATGGCCTTTGCTTCAGCCTTAGTGGTAAAACGTTGTAAAATATCAGATGAGAAATTAAAGAAGATGTACAATGAATTCTTAAATGTATAGGAGAGTGATTAGATGAGCGAAAAAATAAAGAAGCTTTTTAGAGAAGAGCTAAAGATTGCAAATATTGGGTTAGAAATATTCTACCGTTCACTTAAAGATCAGGGAGTAGAAGCAATCCAGATCAACTGGCAGCCTCCTCCCAGCTTAGAAAAAGGATTAAAAGAAAAATTAGATAAGCTACTCTAGCTATCTCTGCTTCTTTCGATAAAAGTTCGATGCACTCTTGATGGCCTCAATGATCTCGTAGTATGTACCGCACCTACAAAGTATTCCACTCAATTTCTCTTTTATTTCTTCGTCTGTAGGATTGGGATTTTCTAGCAATAGCTGATGTGATGCAAGTACGAATGCTGGTGTGCAGAATCCGCATTGTAGTGCTCCATGCTCTATGAATGCTTTCTGTAGCTCTGTGAGTTCACCGTCTCTTGACAAACCCTCAACAGTAACAATCTCAGAACCATCAACCTCAACAGCAAGAACAAGACAAGACTTCACCAATTTTCCATTTAATAGGACGGTGCATAATCCGCATTCTCCTCGCCAGCAAGCTGCCTTCAAACCCTTAATCTTCAGTTTATCCCTTAACACATCAAGCAATAACTCGTTATCTTTTACTTCAACAGTTCTCTTATACCCATTTACCGTTAGAGTTATTTTATGGACCATGTTTAACCGCCTCCTATAAGCTCTGTCAAAAGCTTCACGGTGAGGACTTTGATAAGGTGTCTTCTAAAGTCTTCCGAGGCAAGAACATCCGAGATCACCTCCAATTCTTCAGATGCTTTTAAGGCAGCTGACGTTATGAGAGTTCTCATATCGCCCTCGGCCAAAAGAATCTTTTCAGCTTCTAATGCTCTAACAGGTTTCGGTGAAATAGCTCCATAGACAAGTCTTACATCTTTCTTCTTCCCGTTCAATGAGAGGTAAGCTGCGAGATTCACTAGGGCGAACTCAGAGCCTATGTTGAATTTTACGAAGCCGCTTTTCGCCTCATCTGGAACTTCAGGTACATGTATAGATGTAACGATCTCCCTAGGCTCTAGGTCTATCTCTACAGGTCCTTTAATGAAGTCGGCTACTGGAACTCTTCGAACTCTATCCAAACTCCTTATCTCAACCTCTGCACCGTAGGCTATCAGCGGGGGTGGGCCATCAACCCATGGTATGGCCTCACAAACATTACCTACCAGTGTCGCTCTATTCCTTATTATGCTATCTGAAGCCAATTTCACTGCTTGATATAATGCTCTATACTTTTCTCTTACCACTTGGTGTGATTCTAGCTCCGAAAAAGTTATCGTGGCCCCTATGATTAGTCCTTCACCTTTCCTATATTCGAGTCTCTTAAGTTCAGGTATCTCTTTTACATCAATTACGTGGCTTGGAGAGACCAATCTTTCCTTCATGAAGGCGATTAGCCCTACTCCACCTGCGAGTATCTTTGCATCATCGCCATACTTTTCCAAGAGTTCTAAAGCATCTCTAAGAGTCCTTGGTTTATGATAAGTGAAGTCCGGTAAAGTGAAATAGGGAGATCCAAAGCTCATGCTCTCACCTCTACTAATTTCTTAGATTCTATAAACATCTTCAAAGCTTCATCGAATAGGTCGGGTCTCTGTTCTTTGAACGCCTTCCACAGGTTTTCTGGGTTCATCGGGAGCTGGTTTATCTTCACCTTGGTGGCTCTGTAGATTGCGTTAGCTATTGCTGGAGCTATACCTATCATTGTTAGTTCACCTACACCTCTCGCACCGTATGGTCCATCAGACTGAGCTGTCTCGACTGCTTTCCAAACAACCTCCTTAGGAATATCTTTAATTCTGATTAGATAGTAGTTCGTAAAATTCGGGTTTACAACCCATCCTCTTTCATCGAATTTTATCTGTTCGTATGACCCTATACTCAAGCCCATTAAGGAACCGCCATTTACTTGTTGCTTAACCAATAATGGGTTTATCACTCTCCCCAAATCTAGTACTTGAACAATCTTCAAGACCTTAATCTCTCCCGTAAGCAAGTCTATCTCTACATCAACTGCTGCACCTCCAAATGTATGGAAGATCGTCGGGTTTCCTTGACCAGTTTCAGGGTCCAGATACGTTGTATGAGTAGACATGAATACCCCCCTACCGATTACTGGTCCTCCGATCGAGTTGCCGTTTGGGTACGTATATCCCATAACTATGTCTTGAAGAGGTATCTTCTCCCAGGGTTTACCCTTAACCCTCACTTCCCCATTAACGAGTTCTAAATGATCCTCAGGGCATCTTAGTACTTCTGAGGCAACTCTAAATATCTGCTTCTTAGCATCTTCTATCGCTCTCAATATAGCTATCCCGTCAGTGAATAAACCCCTACTTCCCACCGTTTGCCAAGTGTAAGCCGATTTATGAGTATCTCTAATATAGTCTACTCTAATCTTTTCCAGCGGTAGCCCGAATTCTTCCGCTACAATCTGTATTAAACCGGTTATAGTTCCTTGCCCGAAGTTTCCTGTAGCGATCAAGAGATCCACACTTGCATCTTCATTAAACTTCAAGATAGCTGATGCCGCAGCGTTCGGAGGCTGCGCTGGACCTTTAACGAATAATGCTAAACCTTTAGATCTTATCTTCCAAGGCTCTCCTGGTTTTTCAGGTGGAACATTCCATTCAATCTCCTCTAGCAGGGTCTGGAGTACTTTCTCAGGGTTTCCAGCATCCTCTCTAAGCCTTTCACCAGTACATGTTTCAGAGATACCTGGCTTGACCAAGTTGATCCTCCTGATCTCTGCAGGGTCTAACCCAATCTTCTCGGCAGCTCTATCCATTATCTGTTCAAGAACCCAATGACTTTCAGGATAACCGAAACCTCTCAAAGCAGTTGTAGGAATCTTATTCGTATATACTGTGAGAGATTCTACTCTAATGTTGGGTATATCATAACTACCATCTGCAGAGTAGCCGACGGCTCTACCCACATTGACAGTATAGTCTGCATAAGCTCCAGCATCCAGAATGAATTTAACATCATACGCAATAAATTTGCCATCCTTTTTGAATCCTGCTTTTGCAAATCCATAGAATCCTTCTCTGACCGCAGCTACGGTGAACTGTTCTCTCCTTGATAAGACAAGTTTTACAGGGCGGAACCCAGCTTCTTTAGAAAGTACGGCCACTAGAGCTTCCCATCCAAGTCCAGCCTTACCTCCGAATCCTCCTCCAACATATGGGATTCTTACAATGATCTTGTTATGAGGAATTCCAAGTGATAATGCCATAATCTGCCTAATAGGTGCAACATTCTGCCAGCTTGTCCAGATCTCGACAGTCCCATCTAGATGATAGTGTGCTACGACGTTCTGGACCTCCATATAGCAGTGACTTACGTGAGGTATGTAAAATTGCTCTTCAATAATTACATCTGCTTCTCGGAACCCTCTCTCTACATCACCTTTAACAAGAGTGAATTTATTTGCGATATTTGTTCCAGGTATGGGCTTAAAAGCGGGTGAATGCCGGTATTCTTCCATCTTCTCATGGATTAAAGGCGCATCATGTTTAAGAGCCTCCAATGGGTCGAAAACTGCAGGCAACTCTTCATATTCAATATCAACGAGATCAACGGCCTTCTCCGCTGATTCTAAGCTTTCTGCTATAACGGCTGCAACCGGATGACCGACCCATCTTACCTTATCTATAGCTAGGAGATCTCTATCTCCTGCATACATACCGACCCTGTATGGAAAATCTTTACCCGTCACCACCTTAACCACTCCAGGAATTTGTAAGGCCTTACTGAAATCTATCCTCTTAATCTTAGCATGGGGTACAGTGCTCGTGACTAGCTTAGCGTATAACATTCCGGGGAGCTCAATATCAAATGTATACTGTGCAGTTCCAGTGACTTTATAGAAACCATCATGTGGTGGGATGGGTTTTCCAATATATTTGAACGTCAGTTCTCCCGCCTCCTACGAGATGACAAACTATTAGCCTATTTAAATTCCTTTCTTAAATGTTTAATTTGCAAGCTTATGCTTAATACAGTCAAAGAGCTGGTCGACTATCTTTCTAACATATCCTTCTAACATTGGTCTTGCGAGACTTCCGAGAGGGCCTGAAATACTTACATCGGCCATCCATGCTAACTCCGTTTCGGAACCTAACTCACCTAGTTTTATCTCCACCAATGCATCAAAACCACTTCCTGCACCGGATCCGTTCAACCTCAATTTCGCCTTATAGTTTTCATGGTCTTCTTCGATGACGTTGCTATATGCATGGAAGATTCCCTTAATGAAGCCTATGCTTACTTTAACTTTTGCTATTATCCTTTTTCCCTCGGCTACTGAATAATCTTGAACACCTGGTACGCACTCTATAACTTTTGTAGGTTCTGATATAAAATTCCAGACGTCTTCTATATGAGATCTTAGGAGTATTCTACCTTCGAGCTTCATGCTCTAATAATCCCAGTCACTGAATAATAAGCGTTAACCATTTAAATAGAAAGCACGGCCAACATACTTTAAATGTTTACTATTGATTTTTCTTACATATTTTACTGTATAAAAAATAAATTTATATTTCATATTAGAGTAATGAGCCTTGTGAGTGATCATGACCTTAGACTGGAGTAAGATAGTAGATTGGAGTAAAGTCAGGATTTATGACCTATCTCAGCCGACTAGCTGGAAGCAACCGCCTTTCATGTGGTATCCCCCTATGAAAGTCTACTGGATCAAGACTCTCGGAGAACATGGAGTAAACGCTCAGTACATAGAGACATCGCTACATTTCGGAACACATTTCGATAGTCAGATGCATTTCGTGACAGGTGGAAAAGACGTAGCAAGTCTCCCATTAGAAGACTATCTAGTCGGTGAAGGAGTAGTGGTAGATATCTCTCCATATGTTGGAGACTACGATATCTATACTTCAGAAACCATAGAGAAAGCTGCAAAAGACGGAGGTGTAGAGATTAAGAGAGGAGATATACTCATAATCCATACGGGATATCATAAATATGCTTGGTGCGGAACCGAACCTGATGAAGTTAGATACATGGTGAAACATCCTGGTCCCAATGAAAGCTTTGCTAAATGGTGTATTGACAAAAAGATAAAATGGATCGGTGTAGACGCTATGTCAGCCGATCATCCACTCAATACAGTGATTCGAAGGGCGAGGCCCGACTTAGTAGCTGAGGCAGAAAAGAAGTGGGGTAAGAAAATAGATGAGTTGATGCCATGGCCACAAAACTATCAGCTTATGCATCTTAAGCTATTCCCGCAAATGATATTACATGCTGAGAACTTGGGAGGAGAAATAAGCAAAGTAGTTAACAGAAGATGTATAATAGGAGCGTTTCCATTCAAGTTCCAGGATGGCGAATCAGCCTTCGCCCGAATAGTAGCATTCGCTAACGAAAAATAACCCTCAACTTTCCAACCTCCATATTTTTACATCCGATTACTAAGCGAGATAACATGACAGATCTAATTATTTGATTGCAATATATGCCTCATAAAATTCTGATATATGATTGGCCTAAAATGATATTATGGATATTTTCTCTAATAAGTTTCGGTCTTTCAGGAACTCCACTAGCGTATCGAATAGAGCAGAATATTTCTCGTATCTGTAGAGAATGACTTGATGACCTACATCTAGATGATTCTCAACTTGTAATGCGAATATCCTCGCAACCTCTTTTTCCTCAAAAGTCAAAGTATTCGACCTTGGAATCGATATCAACCCATATCCATCTTCAATATATCTGTCCACAACCTTGTGTTGTTCTACAAGTGCCTCATGCGGGCAAATGAAGATTCTACCAGACCTAATATCATAATTAATGAATTTATCGTATTCGGATAGTTCAAGTGACCTGTAATCAAATCCTAGGAACTCAGAGACTTCTTCAATGGATTCTTCAAAATTTCTCGGATACTTTTTTACCCCTGCTCTCTCGTCGGGATATATCATACAAGGTGGTAGATCGTAGACCTCGTATATGAATCCATAATCTTTAAGAATTTTACTCAATATCTCTATCAAGATTCCTGGACCCTCGGTTATATTGTTTTTCAAGTTGACTTCCCTCGGTTTTCCACCCCAAGATGGGTCGCTTTGAGTTTCTCTATATCCGCATGTTGGGCTTATTCCCAATCCAATTAACTTAACTTTTTTCACATTATTCTTCTTTAAGATCTCGCAGATACCGACTCCAATAGTCTGGCATAAATCTTTGAAGAGAGCATTACGGTATTGTTCTTTAACGAACCACCATCTTCTTAAACCAAGATAAGCTGCTTCGAGACATGGAAGTTGAATGAACTGTAGATTCCGGGCTCTAATAATATCCCAGACAGGTTTAATAATGTTACTCCAACGAGCAATTCCAGGAGCTCTAGAGTTTACATTTAGTACACAATGACAGAGCAACAGCATTGCTAGTAATTTACTCCTTCCCTCTATTTTAACTATTTACATTTCAGACATTCTTAGAAAACTGACTTAATCGGTAAGCTTGTTGATTCTTAACATATATAGCTAAACTTTATATTAGACAAATATCCTAATATAACTATGATTAAAGAAAAAGAAGATAGAAAATTTTCGAGAAATTTTAGTCGAAGGGAAGCTTTATCAACAGCAGGGAAAGTTGCTGCTGGTGTCATCATAGCTGGAGTAGTAGCTGGTGTTGGAGGCTACTACGCAGGCAGTATGGCAGGAGCTCCAGCAACTGTAACAGAGACAAAAACCGTAGCTGCAGGTGCTGCAACGGTAACCGTACCAACAACAGTAACACAGACTAAAACGGTAGAAGTGGTAAAGGGGTTAAAAGTTGTTATGGGAATGGTTTTAGGTGGGTATATCGAGGGTTCAACATGGGATGGCAGACAAATAAAGGCTGTTGAGAGATTAAAACAGCTTTATCCATGGTTTGATTACGTCTACGATGAAGGCGTTGTATTAAAGGGTAAAGACCCGATCTCTTCTGCTAAAGACTTAATAACGGTTAGTGGAGCAAATATCGTTTTTGGTAGCTGGGAACCGGCGGCAATACCTGCTTTTCACAGTGTATCACAAGAATATCCAGATGTATACTTCTTGGGAATAGTCGGAAGCGATATATCCTCTCAAAGGAATTTCTTAAGAGTCTTCATTAGGCAGTATCAAGCAATGTACTTAGAAGGGCTAGTAGCAGGAGCAATAACGCAAACTAATAAGATCGGTATAGCAGTAGGCCCAGCATGCGTCCAGAATTGGAGGAGAATGGCGGCTTTCTACCTAGGTATAAAAGATGCTAACCCAAATGCAACTCTATACGTCAAATATGTTGGAGAATGGTATGATCCACCTAAGGAGAGAGAAGTATCACAATCATTGGTTGACCTCGGCGTTGACGTCTTAACGCATTACACGGACTCCGTTGAACCTCTTAAAGTCGCTGAGGAAAGAGGAATATGGTTCGTGGGAAAAGATTCCGACATAGTTGGGCTCTATGGATGGGGAACAACGGATACGGTAGCGATCTCATTTGATACAAGATGGGAAGTATTATTCTACCACGTATTGAAAGAGTATCTAGCAGGAACAAAATATCCTGATAGATTGATCTTTTTGGGAATGAACCACCATATACCTCTACCGGGCGATAATCCATGGGTACCAGGTGAAACTATTCTACCAGCCGTAGATCTTCAGAATAATAACAAGATAGGTCTCGACGCAATCAGCCCGAAAGCAAGACGTTTGATCTCAGATGACGTACTGAGTCTGATCGATAGGAGAAGAACGCAGATGCTCATCGGCGCTTATGATCCATTCTCTGAACATGCGATAGTTAGCAGTGGAGAAGGCATCCCGATACCTGAACTAGGATTGGATGTACCACCGAAAGGTACCGTAGTTAAGCCAGCAGGAGTAATGCCGACAGACGATTGGCTCTTAGGCAAACTCAACTTCCAGCTAGATGGCATAGTGCTAGTTAAGTAGCTTACAAGCAAGCAATCTATACACTTTTATACCTCCTATTTTTTATCTATCCCCAGTAATCATCTAAAAACTCGTATGCTCATCTGATAATATCCTGAGTAAATCATTAAAGAATAAAAAGAAGAATATTAACAACAAATAAAACATTGATAACGTACAAAACATGGATAATATATAGTGGAGAGGCGGTTCTTATTCTTTGATATAGGGTACTCCTAGTGCTTCTGGTTTTGCTAGCCACCATTTTCTTCTAAATCTTTCAGAAGAGATTATCACCAGTAGTACTATCGTAACAATGAATGGGAGCATCCTCAATATCGGGAGTGGGGCTGGGATTCCAGCATATACGCTCTCAGGGGAGATTGCGAACTGCCATACGAATCCAAAGAGTATAGCGCCGCCTAGAAGTATTTGAGGTCTCCAAAGAGAGAACATAACGAGGGCGAATGCAATCCATCCTAACCCCTTTGTAGGGAGATGACTCCAAGTCCCTAGATATGTTAAGGATAGGAATGCTCCTGCTAAACCAGATAATGCTCCTCCGATAATCGTGCACGCATAACGGATCCGAATGACCTTTACTCCAGAGACTTCTGCTGCAAACGGGTTTTCTCCCGTAGACCTTATCTTTAATCCTAGATGAGTCTTTGACAGTATGAACCAGATTATGAAAACGGCGGCGATCCCAATGAAGAAAAGTGGTGAGAGACCGTATATCCGTAAAGAGACAACGCCTGGAGGTAGTGGACCGGAGTATCTATCTGCCCAGTATGTTACGAAGCCCATTGCGAAGAGCCATATTCCCATACCGCTTACAACCTGGTTCACTCTTAACGTTATTGAGAGAACAGCATGTAGGAGACCGAAGAGAGCCCCCATAATCATCCCAACTACGTAGCCTGGTACTATGCCCCATATTAGAGCTGCTAAGAAGCCTGAGGCAGCTCCAAGAAGCATCAGCCCCTCTATACCAACGTTAATGATTCCTGACCTCTGAGTCAATAGCTCACCGATAGCTGCAAGTAATAGGATTGTAGCCACTTCTAGAGACCTGATAATGAATGGCCACATGATATTCACTCCCTCCTAATTCTTCTAATTCTATAGTTATGGAAGAATTGGAATGCAACGAAGGTCAAAGAGATTACGCCTAAGAAGAGGACATCAAGACCGAAGGGTAAGCGGAGTCTTCTGACTAGGACGGTGGATCCTACTAGTATCGAGCCGATGAAAACAGTGAATGGAATCGCAGCTAATGAATTAAGTAGACAAACTAGTCCTATCAATATCCCCCAGTAAGTCAGGTCGCCGATAGCTTTATAGGCTTCAGGTCTCGGGATCATGTAGAAGGCAGGGTCCCCAGCCCACATATGGTAGCCCGCGGCCCCAGCTATTGCTCCACCAATCGACATTACTAGTATAGTTATTTTGGGAGCACTAATACCTATGTGTTTAGCTGCTACTGAGCTATTTCCCAAAACACGGATCTGATACCCCAGGGATGAATACTTAAGAAAGATGTAAAGTAATATGGCTATCCCTATGGCGAGAAAGCTGGTAAAAGTAGTATTCCAGATTATAGGCGCACGGGCAGATGCGGGTAAGGGTCGACTAGTCGATTCGGCGATACCAGCCCATGGGCCTCCAACAGTCAATAAATAAACAAGCCAGAAAGCGATGTTATTTAGCATCAAGGTAGCTACAACTTCGTTAACATTCAGCTTTCCTCTTAGGAAGCCTGCTAGGGCTCCATATCCCGCGCCGAAGAGGGCTCCCGAAGTTATCATCAAGGGAATTAGAAGTGCAGGATCTAGATTGGGTAGACTATATGCGACTGCAAAAGCTCCAATAGTCCCAAGATAGAATTGACCTTCCATCCCAATATTCCAAAGTCCTGCTGACATTGGGACTATAAATGCGAGAGTCGAGAATAGTATGAAGAACCCTCTGTGAAGTGTTGTCGAGAGCCCTAGCTTTGGATCAAAAGCAAAAGTGAAGATGTGCCCGTATGCTTCAGTCGGCGTCGCACCTTCAAGCATTAGGAACCCGCTGAATATGATGAAGGCTACAATTAATGAGGAGATAGATATGAGAACAGCTTCTTTTCCTGTAAGTACTATTAATCTTTCACGTTTAAGCTTTGGAAGTTGTAGGTAAACCATCTAACCACCTCCTGATAATGCACCTGCCATCATTGCGCCCACTACTTCTTTTTTGGCTTCTACAGCCGACAATATCCTCACAAACCTCCCCTCATAGATTGGTGCAATACTATCGCTTAATTCTAGAACCTCATCTAAGTCTTCAGAGATCAGGAGTACGCCCATGCCTCTCTCTTTACATTTTAGTATTCTATTTCTAACAGCTTCCGTTGCAGCGATATCAAGTCCAACGGTAGGCGAGTTTGCGATAAGAAGTTTTGAGGTCCTAGGGATTACACGGCCTAGAATCAATCTCTGTAGGTTGCCTCCCGACAGATGTGCTGCCTTCGTATCGATGCTTGGAGCTACTACTTCAAACTCGGAGATAATTTTCTTAGCATATTCTCTGATCTTCTTATAGCTTAAGAATCCTTTACTGGAGAATTCATGGTCAAAGTATATGCTCATCAATATGTTTTCAACCAGCGAGAAGTTTCCGATCGCCCCAACTCCTAGACGCTCAGGGGGAATATATCCTATCCCCATCTTCATTCTCTCTAGGACTGAAGCATTCGTAATATCTCGCCCTTGGAAGATTATTCTTCCTCCAAGAGGTTTTCGGAGACCGGCTATAACCTCAGCTAATTCTTGCTGGCCATTCCCTGCGATTCCAGCAATCCCAAATATCTCGCCTTCCCTTATTGAGAAGGATACTCCCTTAAGTGCTAGGACTCCTTTATCACTTAAAGCTGAAAGATTTTCTACTCTAAGTATTTCTTCTCCTATCTCTACTTTAGGTTTCTCTAATTTAAAGAGGACCTCTCTACCAACCATATACTCAGCTAAAGCCTTCATCGTGGCTTCCTTTGTTCCAAGGCGCTTTACTACTTTTCCCCTTCTTAACACAGTGATCCTATCACATACAGCAAATACTTCAGGCAATTTGTGAGTAACGAACGGTATAGTTGCGATCTCCTCCTTAGTCATAGCTTTCATAGAATTCAGGAATGATTCAACCTCTGACGGGGTTAGAACTGTAGTAGGCTCATCGAGAATGAGTATTTTTGCACCGCGGTAAAGAGCTCTTAATATCTCTACAACTTGCTGCTCGCCAGCAGAAAGCTGCCAAACCCTTGCATCAAGATCTATGTTGAAACCGTATTTTTCACATAGTGCTTTCACTTCTTCCCTAGCCTTCTTCAAATTTATGATACTTTCAGTCTTTGGGTGACCGAGAATTATGTTCTCGAGAACAGTGTGGGCAGGTATTAGTTTTCGGATCTGGTGAACCATCCCTATTCCCATGTTCATGGCATCCAAGGGCGATCTAAACCTAACTCTTCTCCCGTTGATATAGATCTCTCCTTCATCAGGCTGTAATACTCCGAAGAGAATATTCATCAAGGTTGTTTTTCCAGCTCCATTTTCTCCTAGGACTGCATGAATCTCGCCTGGTCTTATCTCGAGGTCTACATGATCTAAGGCGACGACACCTCCTGGAAACCTCTTTGTAATACCTCTGACTTCCAAAATCGGAGCATCAGCTTTCACTTCTCATCACGGACTCATTATCAATTAATTGAGAATATAAATATTTTTCTATATTTTATAAATTCCTGCAAGTAAATTGAAAGTAAGATCAAATATTTGTGTAATCTTGATGGAGTAAACATGGGGAGATGTCTTGGGATATTATGCTACTTTACTAGATACTTCCATGCGAGGATTATTCCTAATGTTGAAAGAGAAATAGCGAATAACCCTAGGTAAGCTAAATCCGTGAATAATGTCGTTAAGTCTGTCTGGTAGATGGTAAGCTGACGTACTATATCAGTCATGTAGCTGACCGGGTTTACTATAGCTATAGCTTGAAGCCAATTAGGCATCATGGAAACCGGGAAGAATGCATTACTAGTAAACATTAACGGCATAGTGAATAAGTTTACTATGGCCATCTGCGTTTCATGCCTAGTGGATCGCAGAGCGAAAGCTAGAAACAGAGATGACAAGCCGGTCGAGAAGAGGAAGATAGCTAAATAGATTGATAGTAGATTCAGTAAGCTAAACGTTGAGCTAAACTTAACACCTAGGAGTACTGCTAATCCAAGGATTATCGTTGATTGAAAGATGGATCGTATAGCTGCATTGAGTACTTTTGATAATATTATCGCGGATCTTGGGACGGGGGTACTCAACACCTTATATAGAAATCCTAGTCTCCTATCCCATACGATAGACATTCCCGTGAATGTTGAAGTAAATATAGTTATCATAGATACCATTCCTACAGCTAGATAGCTAAAATAGTCTGATACTCCGAAAACGGACTCCATAGCTTTTGCACCGATCACCTCAAGAAGGTTTCTAAGACTACTAGATATTACGTAGCCTGGTATATTTACAACCCCGCTTATCGGAGGATTAAGCAGGTCGCCAGGCACCATTATTTCTGGAATATTTATGCTGTTTAGATTAGTAGATGAGAAGATAGATCCTAAATTCATCGATTTACCGAATAAAATCATCCACATTATTGGCTGCACTATAGCTAGGAATAATATTATCGGCTCCTTCATCCACTTCTTTAGTTCCCTACTTGTTAGACCCCATAGTCCTTGGAACATCCTCCTAACATCAAGCTCTTCATACTCGTGCGAAATCATCTCCTCGCCCTCCTCAACATAATTCTCCTTGACATAACTGCTTCTTCGCTTTCCTCAGAATCCCTCATAGCTCTACCAGTATATGTGAGGAATACCTCATCTAATGTAGGTTTGCTGATCGATAGCTTCATAACATGATACCCCCTCTGTCTGAGATGCTCAATAATGATGGGGGCCGCTACTTCTCCCTCTTCCAGCCTTACAATGTATGTTCCATCTTCTTTCTTCCTAACTTCCTTGACGTAATCCACTCTATCGATTAGGTCTGTAACATCTTCTCGCTCCTTTATGACTATCACCATGATGTCACTACCCACAGAGTTCTTCAATTCCTCCGGCGTTCCTGTAACCATTATCTTTCCATGATCAATTATCGCTATTCTATTGCATAAGCTGTCTGCCTCCTCCATATAATGTGTAGTCATGAGTATGGTGATGCTGTATTCATCTTTTAACTTCTTGATGTAACTCCATATAGCTGACCTCGTCTGAACATCTAAGCCTAGAGTAGGCTCATCCAGGAACAATATTCTTGGTCTATTGATTAAACCACATGCAAGCTCTAACCTCCTCCTCATCCCGCCGGAATATGTTTCAACCTTCTTATCTTTGAATTTTGTTAACTCCATGAGTCCCAGAAGCTCGATGGCCCGCTTCTTTGATATATCTCTAGGTATTCCATAAAGGTCTCCGCATAGTATGATGTTCTCGTACCCTGTTAGGTCTTCATCCGCTGTGTATTCTTGTGGAACTACACCTATCAGTCTTCTTACAGTGCTTGCATGTTTAACGACGTCATACCCCATTATGAATGCTCTGCCCTCCGTAGGTTTTAGAACAGTAGTGAGTATATTTATCGTTGTGGTCTTACCTGCACCATTTGGACCAAGCAAACCAAATATCTCTCCCCTCCTTACGCTGAAAGAAACATGGTCCACGGCCACCAAATTTCCATTGAAGATCTTTGTTAGATTCTCAGCTATTATAGCATCTTCACTCATTCATCCTCATCTCCATCTTCTTCCTTAATTCCTTAAGTTTGAGAGAGGCATCCTTCAATATCGTCGTAACTGATTCAATATACTCTTTATCATCTTTCTCCCGTAGCTCGGCCTCTAAGCTAAAGAGAGCCTGCATGAAATTCTTCAGTTCCCTCAATAATTCACGTCGTTCATTACTACATGTGTTAAAGAAAGTCAAATCTAGAAAATGGGGAGCGAAGAGTCTCCAAGAAATCATCATCAGGATCTTTGCCCTTCTCTGCTCTTCAAGAAGCCTCCACCCCTTCTCGGTTAAAGTATACTTCCTTGTAGTGGTTTCACCGCGTTGAATTTCTTTTATGTATCCTTTGTCTCTCAACAATTCAAGCAGTGGATAAATCGAGCCCGGGCTAGGTCTCCAGAGCCCACCACTGTACTCTTCAACAAAATCCATTATATCAGACCCCGATTTTGGCTCTTTAGATAATATTTCTAACACATAATATCTCAGTAACCCTTTCGGCGCCACAGCCATGTGTTTCAACCAATGTCTCTTCCTACCACTTCTTATCGATGTCGACATATTATCGATATCGATATCTTCATAGATGTATTTAACCCTATCATATTTACAAGATCCTATTTTTCCTACTCTCCTAACATATAGAACTAAGGAAACGAATCAGTCTACTGGTGTAGGAGTCTCAATTCTAATAGAGACTGTAGGTGGTTGAGAACATTCTACCACGTCTTTAAAATTATCGTGAACGACAATATAGACGTCATGTTCCTTTACAACACATATACCTTCAGACCCATTCTCCATCTTATTAAAGAAGCAGATTGTACTCGACCTACTATCTAGAACTTTTACCGCAACAAGATCTTTCCAGGCACTTATTATGACCACTCTACTCAATGTGCAATAGGAACTAAGAGGCCTATCTACATTTGATTAAAGAAATCTACCCTAAACGGTGATATAGAAATGAAGTACAATAGAAGCTATGATGATCGAAGCGATACCTATCTTAGCGAAATCTCTAAGAGAAGAATGAGTAACCATTCTACCTGGCAGTCTCCATCATGACTAACGAATTATTTAACTACTAGATCTAGGGATTTTTGGATAAGAATGCGGAAGAAAAACCCTCGTGAACAACTAAGAGAGAGTATAAGCAAACGTTTTCACATAAACTTTCTATTTGTTGGAGATTTATTCTACACTCCAGAATAGACATCATTTATGCAGGTAAGAAGATCTAGTAAAAAGTGATTCTATTCAGCGTAAGTGACAAGATTATAAGAGGGAGTACAGGTTCTTCTAACATGGCTCCAAGGGTTGTCGGTATAGACCCTGGGACTAGGAGCTTTGACATTTTCGGACTTGAAGATGAGGAAGTCTTTCTGGATGAGTCTATTCATACCAGTGAGGTAGATAGAGATCCTGAATGCCTTGTCAAGATGCTTTTAGATAACCAGCCTCTAGATGCTGTAGTCGGTCCATCAGGATATGGGGTTCCGTTAAAACGTCTATCAGAAATAACGGATGAAGATCTTTTCTACATAACTCTTGTTAAGCATGATGATGTAGATTTATCCGTGTTGACCGGGCTTACCAAGGTACTGAAGAGATTGAAAATGACTATGCTCAACATCTATCTAATACCGGGTGTCATCCATCTACCAACTGTTCCGACACATAGAAAATTGAATGCAATCGATATGGGGACCGCTGATAAACTATGTTGTGCAGTTCTAGCAATATATGACTACTCTAGAAGACATGGGATACCATTTAATGAAGTCTCATTAATAATGGTTGAGATCGGCTTCGGATTTAACGCGGGAATAGCTATCGAGAATGGTAGAATAGTTGATGGGATAGGTGGAAGTAGGGCTGGCCCAGCATTCCTTACATGTGGTTCTCTAGATATGGAGGTAGCTTATCTCCTAGGCTCGTTTAGCAAGAATATGTTGTTTACAGGTGGTTTAAGAACCATCATCGGGGACTATAGTCTAGCACCTGAAGACCTGCCAAGAATAATCAAAATAAATGAGATGGCCTCTATAGCTTATGAAGCATTCATTGAAGGCATTGAGAAGATGGTTAGAGCCCTGAACGCATCTGTTAAAGAGCCTCAAGCAATAATTATCTCCGGTAGATTAAGCGGCATCTCAGAAATATATGATGAACTGGAGGATAGACTTTCAGAGATAGCTAGAGTTGAAAGAATAATAGGCTTCAAAGCAAAGGCTAAATCAGCTGCTCAAGGAGCCGCTTTAATCGCCGACGGATTAGCTGGAGGAAGATCAAAATCACTAATAGACCACATGAAGATTGCTGAAGCAAGTGGGACCGTGTTAGACTACGTGTATATTGGAGACTTGAGGAGACGCTTCAAATCGATGCTCTAGGTACACCACGTCATCTAGGCTTGTGAATCCACTAAGCGTTTCTACCTTTTAGCTTAGAAATTATCATTTCCAAGACTTTTCTTCCACTT
The DNA here is from genome assembly GCA_023268155.1 of Candidatus Geocrenenecus huangii. Lineage (GTDB taxonomy): Archaea > Thermoproteota > Nitrososphaeria_A > Caldarchaeales > Wolframiiraptoraceae > Geocrenenecus > Geocrenenecus huangii. The sequence goes on along the minus strand of JALNKM010000001.1, from coordinate 5,158 downwards.
AAAATCATTCCTCCGAAGATGGGTCCCATCCTCGGTGTAGAATAGATCGCTGAGACAGCCATCCCCGCGGCCCAGAGCCCTTCACAAACTTCGCCAGTTTTTTCAACAACCAATCTTTCACTTTCAGAAGCCCACATAGACTTCTCACCTCTAATTTCTAAATTTAATCTAGGGATCTTCCTGGCAGCTATAGATAGGACTTCGGCGGGATGACCTGTACAATCAACTACGGCTCTTGCTTTAACTCCAATTGGGTCAACGTGAAGTCCAGACATTGTGACAGCAGTCCATGGGACAACTACACCAGTTATCCTTGTTCTTTCTTCATCTCTGAAGACCACGTCTTCAACTGTTACACCTAGCATTATTTTCGCTCCTGCATCGATCGCGGCTGAGGCGAGCTTAGCAATCATATCTACATTATCTAATACGTAAAGATTTTCCGTTATCTTTTCAAGTCTGCAGCCCATCTCTCTCAAGATCTCGTTTGCGGAAGACTCTACAACGATTTTGTGGTAGAGCATGCCGCCACCTCCTATGCCTCCTCCAAATGAAAGTCTTCTCTCGAAAACGACGGACTTGAGGCCTGCTCTAGATAGATAGTAGGCAGCAGTTAAACCTGATGGACCAGCTCCAACCACCGCTACGTCTACCTCAGCTATATCTAACCAATCTTTCATACTCTCTTCGATTATCATCCGGGTAATCTCCGACTCCTCAATCATTTCTCCATAATCTAGAGTGGAAAACCTGTTGATAAACCCACATATTAGTGGTTTATAATTATCTAACGGCGATATTTCTCATAGCATCGCTTTGATGTATGCTTCCATCTAAGTAGTTCATTCGCAGTTGAGGAGTGCCGAGAAATTCCATATCTAGAGTCTTGTCAATCGGTTTTATCGGATTTTTGGCCCGCTAAAAGTATATTAGGTTTAGTAAGTAATCTTACTGAAGTGAGTTTGGAAAAATCTAAGATTGGTTACCGCAGTATGGAGCTGGTTACATATGAAGACTACTTGGAATTCATTAGAAAACACAGGAAGGTCATAATAGAAGATGTAGAGATAGAGCTTGGAAAAGAGCGAGAGATAGAGAGTTATTCTCCACCCAGCGATTATAAGCTTGAGACAACAACTATCTGGAGTTTCCCTGACAGAGGTGAATGGGCAACGCATCGTGGGGATTATCGTGGGAATTGGAGCCCTTTCATACCTCGGAACTTAATCCTAAGATTCACGAAACCCGGGGAATGGGTCTTAGACCAGATGATGGGCTCAGGGACTACTTTGGTGGAGTGCAAGCTCTTGGGCCGCAACGCTATCGGCGTGGACATAAATCGGAATAGCGTTATGGTTGCGAGAGATAGGCTAGATTTTAGCTATAACCCTTTAGATAAGAGATACGTCGAGCCGGAAATACTCACTTACGTCGGTGACGCGAGGAATCTGGATAAGGTGAGAGATGAAAGCATAGACCTTATCGCTACACATCCACCCTACGCATCCATAGTGTCTTATACAAAGGCCAGAGTGGAAGGAGACCTCTCCGCTTTGAACCTGGAAGACTATATTGGAGAAATGAAGGTGGTTGCTGAAGAATGCTTCAGAGTGTTGAAGCCAGGAAAATACTGCGCTATACTAATCGGGGACACTAGGAAGCATGGGCACTACGTGCCTATAGCCTTCAAGGTTATGCAGAAGTTCCTCGAAGTAGGCTTCGTACTCAAGGAGGATATAATAAAGCAGCAGTGGAGGACGAAGATTACTAGAGAGAAGTGGAGAGGCTGGGGCAAGCAGGGTTTCTACCTCATAGCCCACGAGCACCTATTCATCTTCAGGAAGCCTATGGATGGAGAGAAGCTGTTGAAGTATAGCTCGAGATGGTGGTAATGCTTTTCAGGAAAAGTAGTGACGTTGGCCACATAGAAGACATCTTTACAGTCCCTAAAGGATTCGAAGAGTATAAAATCAGAATCTAAGTTGTTTGCACTCTGCAGGAGGGTCAATAGGTTTTTATCACTATTAATGAATAGTATTATTTGAAAACACCTATGTTAGAAACTGTTTATAGATTTTTAGAAAAACATGTTCCTGAGGCTATACCTCTCCCTTTCACGAGGATATATGATCTCTTTGCGAGAACTAGGCTCATGAAGGATTTCTATAGAGAAGTAGCTAGTGAAGTTGCATCCGAAATTTATAGTGGGAAAATCCTAGATGTTGGTACAGGGCCTGGGTACTTGCCGATAGAGATAGCTAAGTTGGCTCCGAATATTGAAGTAATAGGAATAGATCTATCCAATGATATGGTGAGGATCGCTAGAAAGAATGCTGAAAAGGCAAAGCTTTTAGAGAAAGTCAAATTTATGGTTGAAAATGCAAACGAGATGACTTTCGAAGATTCCTTATTCGACTTAGTGATAAGTACGGGTTCTCTACACCATTGGAAAAGACCAATACGTATAATTAATGAGATCTACAGGGTGTTTAAAGACGAAGGAAACGCATGGATATTTGATCTACGTAGTGATATACCTAAATAGATTGTCGCTAAAAAGTTGAGCGATTACGGATATAGTAGGCTAACCAGCATAGTAATCCATTATATCATAAGGACGCACTCAACCACGCTCAACGAGACTTTAGAGATCTTAAAGAGTGAAGAGAACAAGTTTTGGAAATACGATGTCAAGGAGAACTGGCATTCCTTTCCCATCTTGAAGATAGAGCTTACTCGATGAATGCCTTTGAAAAAGGACTGGAAAAAATCCATCGAGAAATGAAAATAGGTCTAGAAATCTAAAGATACTCTCAAAAAAGGTGTAGCGCCCTGGCCGGGATTTGAACCCGGGTCCCGGGCTCGACAGGCCCGTATACTAACCGGACTATACTACCAGGGCTCACATATTCTTTCATCGTAGTTTTTTATTAACCTTCTTACTTTTAATATGGTATTATTTTTATGGTTGGACGCAGGTTTGTGCTATAAGGTTTACCTTTGCTGGAGTAGATGAAATCATTGAATAGAGGCTTAGTTTGTCGATGTTTTTCTAGATGGGATTATATCATGTTAAAAAATATAATGGGGGTGTCTTGAAGCCAGGGTTTTTAAGACTGCTTCTAGTTTTTCTGTCATTCCACCCTCTTCAACATTGGGTCGTAGTATGTCTCTTCCCGGAATCTTCATCTTAAGATGAGAGAAGAGAAAGGAGAGACCTTCATCTTATTCCCCACTATCGATATCTTCCCCCATTTAGGGGATATTTAGAGGAACCTATGTCCTAATTTTTCGGGGGTTAGAGATAATCCTTTATCCGCTTATTCATCTCCCTAACAGCGATGAAGAGATCGTAAATTCTAAGAGACTGTAATTACAATAGGGTAAGCATCAATATGTAAAAAGAAGAAAAGAATTATTGCGACTCCACTAGTATTTATTGGTGGATTCTTCTCTCTGGGACTGGGATATTTCTACATTGGAGGAATCTTTAAGAGGTATCACTGCTCATGGTAGGCATAATACTTTGTCTATCGATGCTGTTCATAGCGGAGAACTTTATCGGTTACTAGGTAGAATTCTGCTTATGATCAATATACTGTCCATACTCGTAGTATGGATATTTCAGACCCATAGGGATTATGGTCTAACAAGATAGTACTATAGAAGCAACGATACTGTCTAGATAGGATACGTGGGCGCATCCACTAAGTATTCGTATCAGGGATATCTCAACAAGTAATTATGAATAGAGTATGAGGAGAGGAGCCTCTTAGCATTAAGATTTTTAAGTTTTCGCTGTATTAAATATTAATTTCGGTGAATAATCTAAGGCATGTAGGCTCGGGTGGTGAATGTTGAGTCAAGTAGTTAAGAAGATTACTTTGTTTAGAGCTTACCTACACCAATCCCTAGATAAGGAGGTTGAAGTAATCACAGCTAGGGGTGAGCCTATTTACGGTAAACTCATCGGATACAGCCTAAGTTCAGACCCTCCAGTAATAATCCTTGAGAATGTAAAAGAGAGATACTTCATAAATCTCAGACATGTAGAGAGACTCAGATGCACCATCTCATAAAATCTTTCAATTCTCTTTATGAGATTCTCTACATGTTTCTGAGAAACTTGATAACTAGCGCTAGAATATTCTTTCAATTCTCTTTATGAGATTCAAAGGTGAAAAAACCTTAAATACCACGTGAACCTTGTAGATTACTTTCAATTCTCTTTATGAGATTCTGACGACGATTGGAGGGGTATAGAGCTAGAGGATCCCTATTATCTTTCAATTCTCTTTATGAGATTCGGAAATATCTGGAATTAGAAGTTAGAACTTTTTCGTACTTTCAATTCTCTTTATGAGATTCAACTCACGACCGTCGATGACCCCCAGCAGGGGATCTCTAGGCTTTCAATTCTCTTTATGAGATTCTTTTTCTAGGTGAGATGTTGAAAGGATATTTCCAAGGAATCTTTCAATTCTCTTTATGAGATTCGCCCACCCTAGCAAGGGAGAGGGTAACCCTCCCGAGTTAGCTTTCAATTCTCTTTATGAGATTCTAATCCTTCCTTGATACTCAGGTTGTGTTGTGAGTATACTTTCAATTCTCTTTATGAGATTCATAGGATAGAAGAGGTTATTTCTCAAGTGAAAGAGAAGTATGACTTTCAATTCTCTTTATGAGATTCAGAAGGATTTGGTTAAAGATTTATGATCTGAAGAAGCTAGACTTTCAATTCTCTTTATGAGATTCTGTTGATAAAATTTTTGGATAAAATCATAAATAAAAATTGTCTTTCAATTCTCTTTATGAGATTCAGGTCTGGTATCTTGTCATATTCAATTTCCTCGTAGCATTTTCTTTCAATTCTCTTTATGAGATTCGTATTCCGCCTTCAGGTCAGGTTGCTAGAGTCAAGGTTAGTCCTTTCAATTCTCTTTATGAGATTCTATATGGCCACGCTTCCTTATACGTTTTCACGTGTAGTTACTTTCAATTCTCTTTATGAGATTCCGAGCTCTTTTCAGAGTTTTTAAGCCTTGTCTAGGCGTTCTAGATTCTAAATCTTTGAATAATCCCTTACTCGGGAATTCGTATTTAAGTGAATATGGGGGATTAATAAGCATTACGTAATACGGCATAATAAAGTAATACT
>JALNKM010000015.1 GCA_023268155.1 Candidatus Geocrenenecus huangii | reverse complement strand
GGATAATGGATACGTATAGTCAGCTGAAGGGAGAGCTGACACCTGCTGTAGTTACGGGTAAACCCATTAATCTCGGCGGGTCAGAAGGCAGAGCTGAGGCAGCTTCCTATGGTGTTGCGGTATGTGTTAGAGAGTCTGCGAAGAAGTTTGGCATACCATTAAAAAATGCTAGAATAGCTATACAAGGATATGGAAATGTAGGATCATATGCTGCTGAGATACTCCATGACTGGGGAGCTCGAATAATAGCCGTAAGCGATTCTAAAGGAGGAATACTACTTAAGGATGGCTTAAACCCCTACAAGGTTATGGAGCATAAAAAGAAGACTGGAAGCGTAGTAAACTTTGCTGATGCAAAGAACATAACGAATGAAGAATTGTTGGAGATTGAATGTGATTTCCTGATCCCAGCAGCTCTAGAAGGTCAGATACATAAAGGCAACGCAGACAATATAAAAGCAAAGATAATCGTTGAAGGTGCAAATGGTCCAACAACACCAGAGGCTGATAAAATCCTGGAAGAAAAGAAGATTAAGGTTATACCAGATATACTTGCTAATGCAGGTGGGGTAACGGTAAGCTACCTAGAATGGGTCCAGAACTTACAAATGTTCCGATGGACTAAAGAAGAAGTATTGAGGAAACTTGAAGACAAAATTGTAAAAGCGTTCAATGACGTTTTAAGCTATGCAGAGAAATACGGAACCCCATTCAGAAAGGCTGCAATGCTGCTAGCAGTAGAGAGAGTTGCTGAAGCAATCAATTCTCGTGGAATCTGGCCATAGAATATGTACTCACAGAATAGATGGAGATATAAGTTTATTAATAGTAGCTATGCTTAGCTCGACCCTCAGAAACATCATGAGATAGTTTGAAACTACGGCCACGGTGGCTAAGTCTCCAAGTGCCCCCTCAGGACCCTCCAAACAATCCTCGGAACACTCTCAATATTTTTTTGAATTCCTCTTCTACGTCTATAGCCGCGTAACTCTTTAAGTCGATGAGCATCAAGTTAAAACCAACTCGACTTCCAATATTCTTCAGATGCCTTTAGATGGAGAGTCTTCCTCCATCTACTATGACTTCTCATAGTAAGTAGAGTGAACCTGAATTCTGACTAGAGAAGGAGGGAGTCTATGATAAGGTTTCTTGATACTCCGCCATATGAGCTATCGAGGATCTATTCTAATCAGTATTAATTATTGATTAAAGATTTAATGAGACAGTTTAAGTGAGTATAATGCTATGTTTTTACTATTTTGCATAAGCTCCAGACTGCTTCCTTGGATCTGAAACTGCTAAGAATAGATTGTCTTTCTTAAATACTGCTTGAACAGCTCCAAAATATATGTCAGTTCCAGGATACATAGAGAGCTCTCTAACTTCATCCATCTTCAGTCCTGCTCTGAGAAGAGCATTGTTAGAGATCTTATCTTTTAATAAGTCTTCTAAAACTACTTTGTCTCCTCTAACATGTATTCTTCCTTCAAGTATGGAGGAAACTGGGTCACCTCTTCTTATAAAGTAGTTAGAAAGTGTCTGTACTAGTGAAGATAGTATCCTCATACCTCCAGACGCGCCTATTACTATCATCGGAGATTCGTCTCTATCAAGTATTATTAGTGGAGACATACTACTAGCAGGTCTCTTACCTGGAGCTATAGAGTTTGGATGATTTCTCTGAAGGGTGAAGTCATGCATTTCGTCGTTTAGCAAGATTCCTTTAACGGTTATCCCTGAACCCATAAAACATTCAATAGTTTCTGTGAGAGATATACACATCCTGCCTTTTCCATCTACTATACTTATGTGGGATGTTCCACCACGATCTCCAACTAAATGGTATGACACCTTACCTTTTTCAATGGAATCCAGAGACTCTTTAAGATGATTTTCTGAAAGGAGTCTACTGAAGTCTTCATCATTAAACGACGGATCTGATATTATGGAGCATCTTTCATCTATTATGTGAAAGAGAGTGTGTGCGAGTTTCTGGTAATAATCTTCTTTATCTTTTAGGTTCATTTGAGATAATATATTTAAGGCTTCGATAACCAGTATACCTGAGCTTGGAGGAGGCATAGTCGCGAACTTTAATATCTTATCTCTAATCTCCAATTCATGGATGATAGGCTCTCTCCATATTGCTCTATAGGTTGATAGATCTCTCAGAGAGAGATATCCAACATTGATGGAAAATGTTTTATCAATTTCTTCAGCTATTTCTCCTTGGTAAAAAGATTCTATGCCTTCTCTAAGCATGTTTAAAGTTTGAGCAAATTTTCTATAGGATATCATGGACCCCTCAGGATATATTTCTCCATCTTTGAGAAATGTATTGTAGCTCTCTGGACACATCTTGAGTTTGTATATTGCTCTATCTAGATCTCCGCCCATACATCTATTCAACAATCTCGACACTCGACATGACTCTGCATACTTTATTGTTATGTCTACTATCTTACTCCACTCGATTTCTCCAAATTCCTGATGTAACATCCAGAGACCTCTCAATGTGCCCGGAACCGCCACAGCTTTATAGCCGATCGAAATATCTTCTTCACTGTTGTAATCTTCAATTCTCACTTTTTGCGGAGCTACTTCACGGTAATCTAGAGCTTTAAAACCGTAGTCTTCTGAATACAGTAATATGAATCCTCCTCCACCTAGACCGCTCCAGCCCGGCTCAAGAACATTCAAAAGTAATGAAGCAGTTATAGCCGCATCAACTGCGTTACCTCCATTCTCCATTACTTTTAGAGACATGTATGAAGCTATCGGTGAATGGGAAGCTACCGCTCTTTCACCTATGGAATATATGTTTTCAGACATTCTATCAACCTATTCTGTACCAGTTCCTCAGCCCTTCTTTATCTAACTCAAGTATTAACCCTTTCAATATTCCGGAAGAATATTCTGAGCCTGGATTGAATACGATGGTCTTCCCTATTTTATCATATCCGGCTGATTCATGTATATGTCCATGTAGACCAATTAATGGTTTGTATTTTTCAATGAACTTTCTTACAGACTTACTTCCAACATTCTCTTTCTCTATCTCTCCAAACCTATACACCGGCTTTAGATTTTTATCTAGTTTAGGAGCGACGTCTATAACTGTATTATAGGGTGGTGGATGGAAACAGCATATTATTTTGTTCCAATCTCTATCGACCAGGTTCACGGTTCCCTCTAACATCTTCCACAACTTATCTTCTTCAGCTTCCCTAGGAGTATTCCATGGGGTGGGGTTAACGTAATCTAAGGAGATCATGCCGTAGCCTAATGGTAGCTCTACCAACTTACCTAGAGGGTATATGTCTCTAACACTTCTTTTCAATATTGGGTCTATATCTAAGATATCATCGTTCCCGGGCATAACTATAACCTGCTTATCTTTCTGGATACGTTCTTCTATCATTACGACCCATCTCTCAATATTCTCAGTTATCAATGTTGAGAATAATCTATTTACTTTTTCAGGATCTTTTTTCAACTCTTCCACCTCCCCTCTACTACAAACATACGGGTATACCCCACAATTCTTCAACTCATTCTTTGCTTTCTCTAAGTTCTCTAACCCTTTAACTATGTTTGTTCTTCCTCTAAAGGTGTACTGATAGTCCCCCTCCCCAATGTCTATTATTGGAACTATTGCTTTTCCAGTTAAGTCTCCTGAAAGTATCATAACGTCTACTTCATGATGTTGTGGGATTGAGAGGAATTTTCTAAATACGAGCTCGCTATTATGGATATCAGCGACGAAGAGTATTTTGAAGGAGCTCATCTCTCTACCAACCCTTCACCCAAGATCTACACTGAAATAGATAGATAAATAAATTGAGATATGAATTGAATTTCCACTATGCTGGAGGTATCTCAGCGAATATTTTCTCAGTCTTTACACCCTTCTTCTTATTTGCCCAGTTATAGTATGAGTAAAGTACTATGGCTAGTATTGTCCAACCTGTCATCCAGGATTGTGATACAAACGTTACATCACCGATCATTTGTTGTAGACCAAGTATTAATAGTATGAGCGTTGATATGATTGCCGCCCCACCTATAATCGATATTACAGGAATTCTTCCAATAGTCTTTGTATATCCCTCCTTATAGATCTCGGGTCTCCTGAAAGGCAGGATCGTTGTAGCTATCGCTGACAGAAACCATCTAACGGCTACGGCTGTAACGGCTGTAATCGCATAAAATAGCGGTCCATATTCTGGAGATGCTAAGACGAATATCATCAATATAGCTCCGACTATTACTAGTGTTATAGACCAGTGGGGTGTCCTAAACCTATCATTAACTTCCGCCAGCTTTTCCGGGAAGAATCTATCAAAGGATAGTGCGAACGCTATTCTCGATGGAACCATCATGTATACAGGGATTCCGTTCATCACCCATAATGGTACGGCGAGAGTAATTATGACGGCGAGTATAGGTGCCCAGCCTCCGAAGAGAGAAGCGATGAAGACTGCCCAGGTAGGTATCTGCACAGGGTTTATCGTGAGCTGACTATAAGCGCTTTCAGTATTCATTACATATTCGTACGCTGAGAAGAATTCTCTAAACCCTAGGAGGGTTAAAGATGATATTGAGAGATAGTATGCAAAGACAAGTATTATTGCTCCAACTGTTCCGAGGAAAAAGTTTCTCCTCGGTCTATCTATTTCTCCAGCCATGTAATTAGCGTATTCAAGCCCCCAGAATGCATATGCTGAGATAACAATGCTGAGTGATAGAGTTATTTCAGGAGACCATGAACCAGGCCAACCCCATTTAGAGGGGTCGCCGGTAACCGATACTATGTAATCTCTCCAACCTGTTGCTAATGCTATGTTCATTATCTCATCATATGCTCCCGGTCCATAAGTCATATCCCATAGATTTCTTATTTGACTCGGCGTCAGAGATGCTGCATATGCTGCTCCAGCTATAGTAGCTATTCCCGCTACCAGTGCTAGGAGGAAGAGTATGTTTACGACGTATTTATAAACTTTTACTCCTAGTAAACTGATAACTCCGAATACTAGTACAAAGAATATTCCAAGACCTACTGAGACGCCTGGGTTGGTGGAGAACCATTCTCCTAAAGAAACTAGACCATCATTATGTGTTGCTAATCCTATCTGTATTATCGCACTCCCCCAGAACCAGGCCATAAAGTACGACAATGCTCCAACAATCCAGATATGTACCCCAAATACTAGTAGGGCTTCTATGTATCCTAGCAGTGGATGAAGTACCCTAGAGATTCCTACATAATCTGATGCAGTTCTAGGCATGGCCATTGTTAAGAAGACTACAGCGAATGCTGCTAGAACCATCATTATGCCTCCAATAGTTAATGCTAATGGTATGTTTGCTCCAGGTGCAGAGTATCCCTGACCAGCTGTAAATAGATAGAATCCGTCTGCTATAACGTAGTTTGCGGCCATGGCCATAACCGAGAATGCACCAATCTCTCTAACAAGTCCTGAAGCTCTCCGAACAAACACTATTTCCTCAGAACTCATAAGAGAAAATTATGGATGCTTGCATATAAGATTTTACACCATTATTTAATTATTTCCTTTAACTTGATATATCCTGAGAATCTTTAACTATATTCTTCCTAAAAGTTAATTAGTCTGTGTACGAAAAGTTGAGTATGTCGAATATTATGAGTAGGTTGGATAACATTATAGAGATAATTAAAAAGAATAATATTAAACTCGTTAGGTTCATCTATGTTGGGCTAGATGGAGTCCTAAGAGCTAAATCATCCTATCTAGATGAGCTTGAAGACCACCTAATTCATGGGATAGGCTTAACTATGGCGATGCAGTCTTTCACAGCTCTCGATACGCTATTACCGGAACCTAGATTTGGACCAGAATCGGAAGACATCTTCCTAGTCCCAGACCTAGAAACATTCTCACCAATAACCTATGTCGAGGGACAGGGTAGGGTATTATGCGATATGAAGTTGAGAGACGGAGGAGTGTGGGGCTTCTGTACCCGTAGCCTCCTCAGGAAGCTGCTGAAAAGATATGAAGAAGAACTAGGGATTGTTTTCCAAAGTGCTGCAGAGACCGAGTTCTATATATTAAGGCAGACGGCGCACGATAAGGTTGAGCCAGTAGATTGGGCAAGATGCTTCTCAACGGTTGGATACGATACTCTTGGAGATATAGTCTTAGAGATAATCAATGCTCTCAAAGCCTCGGGAATATCTGTAGTGAGGGTCATTAAAGAGTATGGTCCAGGACAAGTAGAGATAAATATGAAGCATAGGAATGCGCTAAGATCTGCTGATGACATGGTTGTCTTGAGGGATGTTGCGAAAGGCGTTGCGGCTAAACATGGGTTAGTAGCCACCTTTATGGCGAAGCCTTTTGACTGGCATGCGGGAAGCGGCATGCATTTCCACATAAGCGGTCTAGATAAGGAGACAGGTAGAAACGTGTTCTATGATAAGAGTGATAAGAAAGGATTGAATCTATCTCGAACAGCATATCACTTCATTGGTGGAATCCTACATCATATGAAGTCTTTATCAGCCATCGTAGCTCCGACAATAAATTCGTACAAGAGATTAATTCCTGGATCATGGGCTCCATCAAACATATGTTATGGATACAATAATAGGTCTGCAGCTATAAGAATACCAACTACGAGAGTTGGAAAAGAGGAGAAAAACATAAGAATAGAGTTTAGAACACCAGATGCAACCGCAAATCCATACTTGGCGTTGGCTGCCACTATAGCGGCAGGGGTTCATGGGATTAGAGAAGAAATCGATCCTGGAGAACCAGTTAACGTAGATGCGTATAAGCTTTCAAGAGAAGAGAAGGTTAAGAGGAATGTTGAGTCGCTCCCTAGGAGTTTGAGAGAAGCTCTAGAGTATCTATACAGAGATGATTATCTAAAATCTGAACTTGGCTTTGAGTTAGTAGAAGAATACATAAAGATTAAAATGGCTGAATGTGAATCCTATGAACGTTATGTAAGTCCATGGGAGATTAAGAACTATGTCCCAGTATTCTAAGATTAGAGAAGTCTTAAGCACTTTAAAGGATGTCGACGTTGATAAGGTCTTGCAGACCATTCGGGATAGAATAAAGGTGTATCCTACACCACATTATCTGCCAATTCATTTAGAATATGTTAATGAGCTAGATCAGAAAGAAAATTTCTGCGGTGCATTTAATGCATCATACATATTGAGAGGTTTAGGCTACAAAACTCATAGAAATGAAATAGTAGACCAAGACTATATTGCATACCTTTCAAGAGTAAATGTTGATGCAAGAGATTTAGAAAAAATAAGGAAATTGAAGAGAGAAATATCTAGCCTATCAGAGGAAGAGGCTAGAAAGATTATCGAAGAGAATAGAAGTATATGGTATAGGTTTGAAGATTTCCCAACAACTTTGAAGTCTCATGAGCTCGGCGTCAGTCCTGAAGGAATCATACATGCAATTCATGAAGTAAGCATGTCCAAGCTTAAGGTAATACCTGTAAAGACTGTTAGTAAGATTGAGGGCGAACTCTTATCAAGTGAGAAAATGGCAGTCCTTTTAGAGTTATTAAAGAAGGCCGAGGTATATAACATACAATTTATACTAAACTTGAACACGAGATACCTGTTGGACTCTGATAAGACACCTAAACTGTCAGAGAAGCTACTCTTAGGAGAGACGTTCCAAGAAGTTTTCAGAGAAAGTGTTGGACACTACGTTGGATGCGCTGGTTTGATAGAAGTTGATGATAAACCTCTGATAATCGTGAGAGAAACATACAGGAAGTATGGGGTACATCTCCAACCTGCAGAATATGTTAGAAGAGCTCTAGTAAGAGAGGATGGAAGAGAAGGCGGAATCCTAATTATTGTACCAGCAGATCAGGAAGAAGATCTTAAGAAAATGCTGAGCGATAGAGGGTTGAGGGTGGAGATATGGGATAATGGAAGTCCATATATTCCGTTTACCAGCCAGCGAACTTTCTAACTCTCTCTTTATCTATCCTATCTTTCTCTACGTCCTCAACGGCTTTCTCGAATATCTCTAATGCCTTCTCTAAATCTTCAAGACTTATAGTTAAGGGTGGAGTAATCTCTATGACGTTAGAATATGTTCCCACGTAAGTAACGAGTAGACCTAGCTCAAAGGCTCTGTAGACGAGGCATGCAGTCTCGAAAGCTGCAGGAGTCTTCGATCTAAGATCTTTAACTAGCTCAATGCCCAGAATCATTCCTTTACCTCTAACATCACCTATCAATCGATGTTTCTCTTTAATCTCGTTAAGTCTTTTCAAAATGTAATCTCCTAGCTTAGCAGCTCTCTCATGGATCCTATCTCTTAAGATTATGTTTATAGTTGTTAGTGAAGCAATACAGCTTACCGGATGAGCGCTACTCGTAAAAAGATGGGCGGCTAAAGCTGCATCCATGATCTCAGCTCTTCCAACGACTGCGCTTAGAGGGAATCCGGAGGCCATGGGTTTAGCCATAGATATAACATCTGGAGTTACGTTATAATGTTCTATGGCGAAGAACTTGCCTGTTCTACCAAATCCGACTTTGACTTCATCTACGACTAGACTTATCTCTCTATCTTTGCAGATTCTGTGGAGTTTTGGGATGAATTCTGGAGGTGGAACGATTACTCCGCCATCACTCTGTATAGGCTCAATGATCACTGCAGATAAGTCTTCAGCCGGAGCATTCTCTATAACATTGTTCTCTAGAAAATCTATGCATAGTAACCCACACTCTGGATATTGTTGCTTGAATGGACATCTATAACAATACGGATATGGAGCCTTCAAGGTGTTTGGGAACCCAATAAATCTCGTTAATGCTTTATGCCCTGATAAGCTTAACGCTCCCATAGTCTGTCCATGGTAAGATCCCTGAAATCCAAGTAGTCTTCTTCTACCAGAGTATATTGGCATTATTTTATAGATTAGCTCATTAGCATCCGAGCCTGTCAAACCAAACCACACTTTCTTCTTGAAGTCTCCGGGAGTTATCTCTACCAGTCTTTCAGCCAATTCTATTCCAACGGTATTTGGAAAAGTGGTATGGGAAGAGAATACCAATTTCTCTAATTGTTTCCTTACTGCTTCGACTACTTCTGGGTTATTGTGTCCCAGGTTCGTTACAGCCCATTGTGATGAGAAGTCTATGTACTCTCTACCCTCTATATCCCAGATCTTTGAATTAAAAGCTCTCTCAACTACTATTGGATAAAATCTTATACCCATAACTCTGCCGATTACACGTTCTTCTCTCTCCAAGTATTCAAATATACTAGACATATTTACATTATCCTTATCATGAGATATAAATTTATAAACATCATAAGCTATTAATGTATCCGAGGAGTTAAGTTGATAGATGATTTTTCATCTAAAATATTAAAGACAGCTCTCGAGATCGTTGAGACAGCTCGTAATAAAGGTATAGTAGTTAGGATTCTGGGAGCTGTAGCAGCATACCTCCACTGCTGTAACGATACACAAGCTCTTATATTCATAAAAAATGCAGGAAGACTCACCACTGGAACTATATTTACAGACGTGGATCTAATCGCATATAGTAAGCAACGGAAACAATTAGTAAACCTTATGAGAGAATTGAATTTTGATGAGAATAAAATGATAAACGCGTTGTTCGGATATAAGAGATTGTTGTTCTTTAAAGATCAAGTAAAAGTCGATGTATTTTTTGATAAACTAGAATTCAGTCATGATGTATTTTTTGGAAGTGAACCAGGCAAAGGAAGACTTGAAATAGATTATCCTACAATAAGCTTAACAGACTTAATGTTAGAGAAGCTTCAGATACATCAAGTAAATAAGAAAGACATAATCGACATAATAGCAATCTTGACAGTTCATGAAGTCGGCGATACAACTGAAAAAGAGGTTATAAATGGAAAGTATATAGGTAGAGTCTTATCCGATGATTGGGGCTTCTGGTATGATGCACTTGAAAATCTGAAAAAAGTTGAGTATTTCATAAATAAATTTAGAGAAGAGAATCTATTGAGCCTCGACCAATCTACTAAAGCTCTTCAAAATATTGAAAAAATCAGGATAGCCATTGAGAATACCGAGAAAACTAAGAAGTGGATTAAACGTTCTAAAATAGGCGTCTCAAAACCTTGGTATAGAGAAGTTGGGGACTTAAATATTTAAGTTCACATATTTTTCCTAGAAAATAAACTCTCTAATTTCTGGGTCAATATTAACAAGTTCATTTCTTACTAATAATTGTCGGAGTCTTGAGGATTGAGGTTTTCTAGGAAATGTAAAGTAATGACTTACTTGAAAACCTTGTGAAAGATGTTACCATAAGTATGTTTGTAGAAGATGATGAAGATTCCGGAAAAGTTCTAATAGTTCTCCCGATTTTCTGCTTGAGGGTTTCATATTGCTCGCTCTTCGCTTCGCGGGCCTAAATATAGGTTCATCCTCATAAAGGCTCCTCTTCTTAAGAGTCTAGAGTCAGCTATTAGAAAATCGTTAAAGAATATGTGCTCTAGCCCATGAAGTATCCCAAGCATTCATAACAATGCTGGAGAAAGTCGTTAAGAAAAGCGGGGAGGCTGAATAGATGTTAAGCCGCCGTGAAAGAGAGTTTCTAACGAATCCCGAGAAATTCACGGGAAACTATGCCAGATGGCTCCGCTACAGCATTAAGCGTAAAATGCGTAAAATCATCCAAGGCCTGGAGCTGATCTCGCAAAAATGGTCTCAAGCGTTAGAGAATCTCCAAACGCCAATACTAAGCGTTAGAGAAAATTCTAACGTGAAAAATCTTATCAGCCATGAAGAAACCTCGGAGAAAGGGGTTTGGGGGAATCTGTCTCTCAATGCGGGCCCGGGGGGACTCGAACCCCCGACCCCCGGCTTAGAAGGCCGATGCTCTATCCATGCTGAGCTACGGGCCCATCATACTCTACTTCTGTTTCTATGTAGTTTAAAATATTACTTTTTCTTCTGGTCTAGATTATTCGTTCTATTTGGGGTTGAGGTTTCAGGATAATACATCTTAATGACGATGTAGTAAAAAATATTGTAAAGGTTGATGTTTATAATTCTTCAAGTATTCCTTTGATAAGGTATAGGTATAGTAACGTTATGAAGATTGCTGTGAAGAATAGTATAGCTGACACCGTTGATATTATTAGAGTTGGTTCTATGAAGATTAATCTGTTGATGAATATTTCCACAGGCACTCCTGCCTCTCCCACTATAACCATATATGGTAGCCTACCGATATCGTGCGCTATCTCTCCAAATATTAGCGCAGCTATAGATAGAGGGACGAGAA
>JALNKM010000014.1 GCA_023268155.1 Candidatus Geocrenenecus huangii | reverse complement strand
CAATGTTTCTTACTATTTGAATACCCGTGGAAACTATGTCAACTTCTTTATTATCATGAAATACTTGTGCTATCGCCTGTAAAGCACCTTGAGGATACAGGTCATCGTCGCATAGAATTCCAATTACGCGTCCACGGGATTTTATTAGTCCTTCATTTATAGCTCTGGGTAAATTAGGTTTAGGCAAACTAATAAAATGGATGTTGGGAAATTCTCTGGCATAATCTTCCACAATTCTTGAGGTTTCATCTGTTGAGCCATTGTCTATGATTATGTGCTCTAGCTCTTTGAAATCTTGAATGAGTACAGATTCAATAGCATCTTTAAGCATAGGAGCTCTATTAAAAGTTGGAGTAATGACGGAGAAAAATGCCAAGGTTATTGTTCACATAGTTATCGCTTTATATAAGCTTGTATTAATACAGACCCCCCTTTGCGGAGCACTTTCTGAGGGCGAACTCTGGTATTCCCGGCTTCCTAGAGCGCCATCATGCGCTGAAATTATCTTTATCCTATTATTTCCATAAAGCATTCTATGTACTTTTTAACCATTTCATCCCAGCTGAATCTTCTAGCATATTCGATTCCTTTCTCAGCTAGTTCTTTTGCTAGTTTCTTATCTTCCAATAATGTGATGATGTTTTCTGCAAATATTTTAGGGTCTATTGGTGTAATTATTCCTGCGCTAGATTCTCTAACAGGCCAAGATTCATCCACATCCGTGGCAACGATAGGTCTACCAGAGGCCATGTAATCGAGAAGCTTAGATGAAAACCTACCTCCTAGAGAAATATCCTGCGTAAATATACATACTTTCGCTTTCCTAATCCATTCTGGTAGTTTGTCATGTTCCATGAATCCCGGCGTAATGACGTTATAAGCCAAATTTTTCTCTAAAAGATACTTCTTAAACCATAAAGGCACATCCCCTATAATCATAAATCTTACATCTCTCTTGAGCATTAGCGTATTCTCAATAACCTCTACTAAAAATCTGGAACGATGAGGCGCTAATGTGCCATAATAGAGAACCACATCATCATCAGGTATTTCTGTTGGCTTAAATAATCTTAAATCAACACCGTTGGGTATTACTTCAATCTTATTTTCTTGGATACCATAAAACCTAATGAATCTATCTTTTATCATATCCGTTGTAACAACGATTTTTCTTACACGCTTATTTCTGAGGAGATATAGGTCTTTTAGCAGCGACAGTCTATCTTTATGATCGAAAACTGGATCATCTATGTCCAGCACTACCGGTCTATTGATTGTTAGAGGAATAAGAGGACCTGCTACATCGAAGAGCCACACTATATCAGGCTTTACGAGATTAATGACTGTTTGTAAAATCATTCCTCCAATATAGTATCTTACCCGTCTAGGAATCAGGAATGGAAATAAGTAGTAAACTCGGTAAGATTCATTCTTATCAAACACCTTCCTATCATATAATTTCGAGCCTGCAAATACGTAGAGGGAGAAATAGTTGGAAAATTCAGATAATAGTTTTAGGTATCTAAAATTATAGAATGGGTATGAGGATACAGCTGTAGCCAGTCTTAACATGGTGATTACATCATAAGATAAACAAAACTACAAATAAACTTTCATATAATCACTTTTTGGAATTGAGGCTGGCGGTTATAGGACCTACTTTAGAATTCAGTAAAGGAAGCTACATACTTAAATCCCTTGGAGAGCATTTGGAATCTCCTGATCTTCAAGTGTCTTATCTAGGTTATCATGACGTGATTTTGAATACGTCAATAGTATATTTAGCAAACGGACAATTGTACAGAAAATTATGGCCAATTATCTATAAGAATTCTTTTAGACGTGGAATCCGATTGTTTAGAACGATTATTGAGAAAAGTTATTTTGTTAAGTACGTTATGAAGAGTTTCGATTGCATACTGGCTAGTATAACTGCTTTAGAGTTTTTAGGCATTGCTGAGTTAGCCAAAAGAAATTTTCCAATAGTATTCTGGGATATTGATTCTCCAAACATCCCTTATAGGAAATATGCCTCCCTAATTAGAGATAACCACGTAGTTTTCTGTTATAGTAAGGGTGGATTAAAAATATGGGAGGAGAACGGTGTCAATTCCTATTTTCTTCCTTTGGCATGCGATACACATATCTTTTATCCAATGAAGAATTCGGAGAAAAAGATAGAAATACTTTTTACTGGAAGATATCTTAAGGATAGAATAGAAGGCTATAGAAGATATCTCTATCCATTAATTGAGAACTTTGGTAAGAGAGTAGTCATAGTCGGAGATGGCTGGGAAATTGATAAGCATGGAGTTAAAGCAACTATTTTGCCGGGAATTCCATACCATCTATTAAATAAATTATATAATATGGCCAAAATCTGCATAAACATACATAGAGATAAGGCTCGTAGCTGTCATTCTGCATTCAATCTACGTGTCTTCGAATCTTTAGGAGCTGGACAATTCATGATATCTGACAACATACTTGGCATTGATGAGTTCTTCCGGCCTGGGAAGGAGCTGGTAATTAGTGAGGGTGGAAGTAGATTAATAGAAGAAGTTACATTTTATCTTGAAAATGAGAAAGATAGAAGCCGTATTGCTCGAGCCGGTCATATGAAAGTTTTAAGAGAACATGTAATCGGGCTTAGAGCAAAACAGGTGAGAAAAATAATGGAAGATAAATTGCTAGAAATATGTTAAGTTCATAATTATATATGAGGTTCAAGTTCAACTTGAAAAATACATTAATTATCTAGTTATCAGCAGGTTTAAGTGAATAATGAATGCATTCTAGGATCAGGGTTAGGCTAAGCGGATTTATTCTTTTTGCTAGTAATATAGCCTCCTTTCTATTCGGATTTATCTTCATCGTTCTCATCTCAAGAAACCTTAGTCAACATGACCTCGGCGTATGGTTCTATGTTGGAAGCATAATAACTTATTTTGAGTTTTTCGTCAAGGTTGTCCCGTACTGGGCTGTTAGAGATTTCGCTAGAGGTAGAAACATCGCCAGGACAGCTATCACGATCTCCAGTATTATCTCTATGCCGTTGATGATTATTTTTGTAGGCTCATCTTTGTGGATATCAACATACGTTGAAGCCAATATTATGGTCTTCGTAGTAGCTTCTCTACTTATTCCAGCATACTATGTATCCGCCTCAATTAGCTCGATACTGTATGCTAAGTATCCTCACCAAGTAGGGTGGAGGGTTCCGATAATAGATGGGCTTAAAATACCTCTAGCCTTAACCTTACTACCTCATGGACTAGCTGGAGTCCTATCAGCTGTTGTGATCGCGAATTTTTTCTACATCCTCTACGGCCTATATATTGTTAAGAGAGAATTCGAGAAGAAACTTGATTATGAGTGGTTGAAGAACAGGTTTAAGCATGCTTGGCTTCCTATTATGCAATCAGGTATCAGTTATGTTAACGCTGCTTCAGATTCATTCCTAGTTGGAACACTTCTCTCTCCAACTCAGTTATCCCTATACGGTGTAGGGACCACAATATCGAATGCTGTTAGATCTTCTTCACAACTAGTATTACCGTTTAGCATGAAGGTCCTAGCAAAAACTACGGTATCGAAGGAAGAAGTAAGCTCTATGATAAAGTTCTTAACAATATTTACCATGCCAATGTTGGTCGGTGGAACTCTAATATCTAAGAATCTCTATAATATCTTCGGACCTGCGTATATAGATGGGGCTGGAATACTCTGGATACTTTTACTCTCCGCAGTTATAACAAGCTACACTTCAATCTTTTCAGGAACAATCTCCGGGATCGAGAAGTCCGACTACGATCTAAGTGTAAGTTTTAAGAAACTGTTGAGAAGCAGATTATTTACGATTATTTTAGTAGATTATCTGACGACCCCCCTTCTTATCGTATCTTCACTCATACTTATCCCGACTCTAAATATAACTGGAGCTGCATTTTCTCGTCTAGTTTCTTCTCTCTTATCACTTGTGATCTTCTTATCACTCTGCCTCCAGTATATTGACGTACGGAAGAGTCTAGCAAGTATTGGTAAAACCGCTATAGCATGCATCCCTATGTCGGCCTACCTACTATTCTTCACATATCCCAGGGCATCCACCACGATCATAAACATATTCGCAGGAGCTACAATATACTTCGCTACACTATACTTGATCGATAAAGAAAGCAGGTATTTAGTTAAAGGAATCATCAGAGAACTTGCAGAGAAAGTCCTCTCCATATTAGAATGACCCCTCAAGCTATCCACGAGGTTATAGTAGATTAGTGTATGCTTCCGCATATCTCTTAATTGTAGTATTCCATTCAAAGTTTTCTAATACTATCCTTCTCATATTCTCACCCATCTTTTGTCTAGTACTAGCATCGTTAAGTAAGGTGATGATCTTTTCAGCAATCTCTCTAGAATTCTCGCTCGTATACAGCCCTCCTACTCCATCTGGAACTGATTCATGAAGTATTCCAACCCTTGTAGACACAAAAGGCGTACAACATGCTCCTGCCTCGAATGCCACTCTCGGACCACCTTCGTATCTTGAAGTTATAGCCAAAATAGAAGCTTCATTATATAGTGAGACGATCTCCTCCTCAGTAAGCCATCGAGTTACAAGTTTGAAGCTACTTGATAAATCGAGCCTCCTAGCCAGTTCTAATATTTGTCTCTCTAAAGGGCCTCTTCCATGTATTATGATTTCTGCTTCCGGAACTTCTTTAACGACATCTTTAAATGCTCGTAGAAGTAGAGGAAAGTTTTTCTGCTCTACTAATCTTCCAACAGAAAGTACTAAGGGTTTTCTAGAAGAATGATGTTTTAATGGTTTGTATACGTTCGTCTTGATGTAGATAGAGGGTATCACTACAACATTTTTTACACCTATTTCTCGAAGGTCTTCCTCGATCTTTTTACTAACCGCCCTAACGAGAACGCATCTTCTAAGTAAATACTCTGCTATCTTCCTCTGGATAGGTGTTAATCCAGATTTTAGATAATCAGCATGTACTTCCAGTACCAGTTTAGCATTTACAAGCTTCGAGACTAAGTATGAGTATAACCCGATACGTAGAGTGGGCTCTTGACCAATCACTAAATCATACTTCTTCAATCTATGGATTCTAGGCGGCTTGATAAAATCTATCTCTCCCCAATACTTTTTTAGATCGTCAAAAGCTATTGACTTTGACCTGCCGATCATCAAGACTATCAAAACATAGCCACCTTAGATTCTAAGAATAAGCGACCCTTATCAATATTTCCGCGAGTCTTGGAATAATATTAGTGTAAGAGAATTCCTCCTCGATTAGTCTACGAGCGTTTTCCCCAAGAGTCCCTCTCAGAGTGACGTCTCTCAACAATTTTAAAACTTTCTCCGCAAACGATTTATGGTCACCTACTTCAACAGTATATCCTGTCTCGCCATCTATTACAGCTTCCGGGATCCCAGTTACCCTTGTCGCCACCACCGGCTTCCCGCAAGCCATTGCTTCTAATATTGCTCTCGGTATCCCCTCTCCTCCAATAGATGAGTAAACAAAGACAGTACATCCTCTCATTAAGTGTACAACGTCTTGATTAGGCACAGGCCCAAGGAAGAGTACGGAATCCTCTAGACCTAGCTCTCTAATTAGCTCTCTGACATCTTCTGCATATTTTTCTTCTTCTCTTCCAGCTAACGCTAAGACCGCCCTAGGCTCCTCATCACTTATTATTTTGAAGGATTTAACAAGGTCTAGCACGCCTTTCTTGCGCGATATCCTACCCACATACAGCAAAAGATGACGATATTCCGTCTTGAAATATTTTTTCAGTATTTCTTTTTCGGGTTCTCCAGGGATAAATCTCGAAATATTCACAGCATTATGCAGATAGACGATCTTTTCTTCTGAGAGTTTAGGAAAACATTTTCTTATCTCACTTAACATGAGAGGTGTATAAAGAATGATGATGTCGGCCGAATATACCGCTTTTCTGAGAATCCACCTATAGATCCTGTTCTTAAGAGTAGGAGGCTCGAAGAACCATGTAGAAGGTAGTAGGATGACTACTTTTTTCCCTAGAAGCTTCTTACCTAACCAGGACGCTGCCATCTCGGGTGGGCTAAAGGTTCTAACGTAAACAACATCTACTTTCTTCCTTAATTTGAAGACTGAATAGCAGTAGGATAATATTTTTGTTAACCCATATATTTTCGGGATTTTTATAGTCCATGCTTTATGTATCTTGAAGTCTCGAGAACCTGAATCTACTATATCCGATACAACTATTAATTCGTCTAAGTATTTCGAGAGTAATGCGAATTCTTCATAGAATTCTGATTCAAGGGAAGGCTCAAGCAGTCCAGCTATACGTCTAACGAATGTTATTACTCTAGCCATGGTCTCCTTGTCATTTTCTTAGCTACGTATAGCGAGTATATAAATAAGTTCGCTAATCATTTCTTGGCTTATGTTGAAGATACTATTTACTGCTTCCGGCAAGCATATTGGTGGAGCCACGATGGCTATGATGCATCTTATGCTTGGATTAGCATCCATCGAGAAGGCTGAGCCTATTTTGTTATCTACACCACCTCATCATGATTACCTCAAACTATACAAAAGACTTCTAGAAAAGAATGTAAAGATCGTCTTATCTAAGCATGCTTTTAAAAGTCTTATCTACTGGGTTTGGTTACTCTTTTCTTCTATCAAAACCATTAAGAGGTATAGAGTAGATATCGTGCATTGTCATGGAACTAAAGAAGCATTAATTGTTGGTTTAGCAGCTAAACTCTTAAGGAGAAAAATAGTCTACACCGTTGAGGGTGACCCAATACTAGAGATCTATTACTCACCTCGAAACTATAGCATTCTGGACAGAATTGTTTTAAAATTTTCATGGATGCTTGGATTGAAGCTGGCGGATACGGTAGTAGGATGTAGTGGTTGGATGGCTAAATACCTTAAGAAGAGATATGACGTCGAAGCTACCGGAATTCATAATCCAATAGATTATGAAAGATTCTCAAAGATAGAAAAACATGGTTCAAACATTGTATGCGTTGCGAGATTCGAGAAAGTTAAAGGTCTTGAAACTCTAATAAAAGCTCTACCAAAAATAATCGAAGTCTTCCCAGATATTAAAGTAGTTTTAGTTGGTGGGGGAGCTGAGGAAAAACCTCTACGAGAATTAACAGAGAAACTATCTATATCTAAGAATATAGAACTCCAGCAATTTAGACCAGATATTGAGAGGGTACTTGAAGATGCTGCGGTTTTTGTTCTACCATCTATATATGAGCCTTTTGGAATGGCCGCCGCTGAAGCACTAGCTTCGGGAATCCCGATAATAGTATCAAGAACCGGAGGACTCCGAGAAATTGTCGAAGAAAACGTTAATGGATTCTCATTCAATATCGGAGATTGGGGAGAGCTTTCAGAAAAGCTACTACTTCTTCTATCAAATTCAAGGCTCAGAAAGGAAGCGTCTAAAGCTGCAAGAACCTCGGCAAAGAAGTTCTCGCCAGAAAATATAGCTTCAAGGTATCTTCAAACATATTTACTCACATTGAGAAGTCTCACTCGTAATAGATAAGATTTCTCAGGATGGGTTAATTTCTAATTTAGACGTATAATCTTCTTAGGGAATAATGAAGAAGAGTTATAATCTAGTTACGATGCGAAACTAGTGAATCATGTGGGGTAAAGCTAATCTGACTATTATTGTTTATTTTATTTCTCTCTGCTTATTGATTCTGATTACTCCTCCTTACGGCGATCCTGCTGTCGTCTTGTAGACTTCAAAAATTATGTCGATAACAGGGTTCCCATACGATCCCATATGTTCTATCTCAAAGACTGTCAACGGAGTAAACCTACAATTCTGCGTTAGATCTCCACTATATTATATGTTACTGGGCTTCTCAGGCGACTACTATAAGATCTTTCTAATAATCTTAGTTGGACTATATTTTATTCTCCAGACTAGTTTAACTCACTCTATTGGTTCATCCTCAACTGTTTATGCTTTGATGTTTCCACCTATCTACCTATTATTTAGTCGAACTTATGTAGATACTCTCACGGCAATCTTATCAACTACACTATTAGCAACATGGATTAAGGCGAGAACGGGAAACGACAGGTATTACAAAATATTATTATTTTCAGCACCTTTACTACTTATGCTAACTAGAGAAAGTTCAACAGCTTTACCATTCCTTCTATTAATAATATTCTTGATGGAACGTAACTTTAAGGATAAGACTCTTTTGATAGTGTTTTTAGGATGGGCTGCTGGATTTTCTATATATCATTTATACATTACTCTAAGTGGAGGAGCATATTATTCTGATTTCCAACCGCATATTCCAAGCTTAGAAGAAGTTTACAGAGCTTTCATGACCGCTTCAACACCTATACTTCCTTGGGAGATAAGTCGTCAAGACCTTCAAACATATCTACATTTACCAGAGTACGTAGATTGGTTCACACCAGCAATCATAATAGTTGTCCACCTATTAGCAGTTATGGTTTTAGTTCCATTAATTCTCTCATTAACCCATATTAAGGATCTTCATAGAGTTATAATTGGATGGTTGATCTTCGGCTCTCTTATATTGATAGGTCTCTTATTTTTGAAGGGAGATATAGACTTCTTTAGACATTTAAGTTATCTCCTACCAGTGATACCGCTATTAATAGAGAAGGGCTTAACAGAAGTCAAGAAATATAGTAGGGTTGGAGTAGGATTAATAAAGACGTCATATATCTTGCTATTTGCTCTCTACTTAGTAAGAGCGATCAGACTCTACACTTCAGGATATGCTTTTGACCCATGCCAATACTTGCTAAATCGACCAGAAATTTCTTCCATAGATTCCTTTTATAAGACTGCATGTAGCTAAAGCAAGCATACCTCTATTACTTTATACAATATGTTTGAAGAACTTTTATTAAGAGTAGCGTTCTATTCTGTTTGAAATGTTTAAGGTTAAGAAGGCTGTTATCACCGCTGCTGGTTTAGGTACAAGGCTTCTGCCTCTTACCAAAGAAGTCCCTAAAGAGATGCTACCAATATTTGTAAAAGGTTTTCGTGGTGAATTGTTGTTGAAGCCTCTCACCCAAGTCATATTCGAGCAGCTATACTCTGTCGGCATTAGAGAGTTCTTCATAATCGTTGGCAGAGGTAAGAGAGCTATAGAAGATTATTTCACGCCAGATTCAGAATTTATAAAGCTTTTGAGAGGCAAGGGCAAGAACGATTATGCTGAGGAGATAGAAAGATTTTACAAGATGATATTTGAAAGTATCGTCGTGTTCTTGAATCAACCTGAGCCTAAGGGATTTGGAGACGCAGTTCTAAGAGCTAGAGGATTAATCAATGAAACATTCTTAGTCCATGCAGGTGATACATATATAGCTTCAAGGAATTTAGAACATCTCGAAAAGCTTATCGATGTTCATTCAAGATATGGTTGTTCTGCAACTCTACTGGTTACAGAAGTCAAGGACCCTAGACCCTACGGGGTTATAGGTGGGAGGATGGTGGAGGATGATATATGGATAGTTGAGAGAATAGAGGAGAAACCTGATAAACCATGGTCCAACACAGCCATACTTCCAGTATACATCTTCGAGCCTGAGATCTTTAATTGTCTAGAAGAGGTTCCTCCTGGTAAAGGTGGAGAACTTCAATTAACAGATGGTATAGGTTGCTTAGTAAGGAAGGGTAAAAAGGTCATGGCTGTTAAGCTCCCTCAGCATATTCATAGATTGGATATTGGAAGCCCTAGTACATTCTGGGAAGCCATAGAGGTCTCCTACGATCTTTCAAAAACAAATATATACTAATGACTCTCACACGTCTACTCTTTTTCAGATATTGTTAATAATAATATATTCCATACAAGAATCGATAAACTGAAATTAATTTTAAAAAGTGATGGTTGTCTTAGTTCTTTGAAGCTTTCCAGAGTTCTTCATCTCCCGATATTTGCTAAGCAGTTTACCATATTCTTCTCCCACCTGTATCACTATGCCTTCTTCTATTGCATCTACGATGGTTGGGTTTCCCCTCTCAAGCATCTTGATAGCTTCTTCAAATCTATATGGATGCGGTTCTATGGGGATCCTTATATCATCAGTTAGGTCTATTAGCTTCCTCAATCTTTCCATATAATCTTCGGTGAAGTCCCCTATCAATAGTATGTCGTAATCGCTCCATGGGCCATGGTCTCCACGAGCTCTTGAACCAAACAGTATAGCTGCATGGAGTCTAACATGCTTTGAAACCTTCTCGACATACTTCTTAACAGCATCATATTCGCTCATACTATCTCCGCCTTAGCGTATTTTAAAATCTCGCGAGAACATTCTAAAGCTCTCTCAGCGGTCTTAGAGTCGTATGCTTCAAAAGCTGTACCCGATGGATGAGCGTTCGGATACCTTGAGGGGATATAGTGTCTATCAAGTTCTCTAGCATATTCCAATAAGGATACAGCTTGAGATGAACTGGCCTTCTCGATGTACCGTTCAAGAAGAATCCTTATACTGTGGCCCCATGGAGCCTCATTAACATTATACAATAGAGCCTTTACAGCTTTCTCCGCTGCTTGGTGCGCGTAGAAGCACGCTGCATTATATCTCGCATTCTTATAGAGTAGCTCTGCAGTCTCAATATCTTTCTCTGCTTCTCCAACCCATCTTAATGCTTCATCTCTCATCCTAGAGACCTCCACAACCTATGAATCATAGATCTTAAATCTCCATAAAGAGCTATGTTAAACGTATATATTAAGGATGTCAAGGTCTTTTCCAGATGAGGGTAAACGTTCTACTTAGTGTAAGGCTGATTCAGTGAAGTTAAGCATAATCCTCAGAGGGATGTATCATAAACTTCTTCTTAGGATTTCCAAGTTAAGCTTATAATCGAGTGTAATGCTTAGTGAACTGTACCGGATAGTAACGGTTAAGTTTAGGGATGTCGCCGAAAACTAAGCAAGCTTAGGTTCATAAAAACTGTAAATAAATACTTGATGGTTCTTCCGGCTCAGACTACGGTCAAGTATATAACGAAGTGGTTTAAGATCTCTGATGTTAAGCCTTGATAATGGTTACTGGAGGTTTTGGGTTTATTGGAAGCCATCTAGTTGAGAAGCTTTTAGATATGGGGGAAGAAGTAGTAGTTCTAAGTAATCCGAAGCCGCCAGAGAACAATTACAAGTACATCGTCAGCAATCCCAGCTCTCATAGAATGAAGATTGTCTATTCTGATATGAAAGATCTTGGTTTGATGGTCAATATCTTGAGAACATCTGAAGTAGAACTAGTATACCACTTAGCTGCAGTAGCTTCTCATAGGCTAAGTATAAGAGAGCCCCACGTTTATTTGGAGAACAACTATATGTCTTTGCTGAATTTGTTGGAGGCTGCTAGAGCTGTCGAGCCTTCTCCTAAGATAGTCTTTACATCTAGCTCAAGCGTTTACGGAGATCATCAGCCACCTCTTAAAGAAGATTTGGAGCCTAGGCCTACAGGACCATATGCTTTAAGCAAGTTCTTCGGAGAGAAGCTTTGTAAACTCTACGTAGACTTGTATGGACTTGATTGCCCTATAATTAGATACTTTAATGTTGTTGGCGAGAGATGTAGAGGGAACATAGTCTTCAAGATATTTGCAGAGAGGATATTTTCTGGGGATTCCTTAGATGTTAACGGTAGGTGGATCGATGGAGAGTTCAAGCCTGCTCAACGCGATTTTACATATGTCTCTGATGCTGTGGAAGGAACGATCGCCGTAGGCATGAAAGCTAAAAGTGGAGAGATATTTAATATAGGGTTTGGTAGGCCTGTCAGCATCCTCAGAGTTGCTGAGTTGATGATGGAGGTATTCGGAAAGAAGGTAACGGTGAACTTTAGAGAACTACAACCTCATGAATCTCTCATAAGCTATTGTGATAATAGTAAGGCGAGAATTATCTTAGGCTGGTCTCCCAAGATAGATTTAGAAGAAATGGTTAAACGATATGTTGAGTGGTTTAAGTCTTCTAGGTGAGTCAGTTTGCATTTAGAGAGAGTTGCCGTAGTTGGGCTTGGATATGTTGGTCTATCTCTTTCATGCGCTCTCGCTTCTAAAGGCTTCAAAGTGATAGGGTTAGATAAAGACTATGAGAAAGTTAGAATGATCGAAAAGGGTTTAACACCAATATATGAAGAAGGGTTGGACAAAGTTTTAGGGGAAGTCTTAGATAACGGAAACCTCAAACTCACCCAAAGTTATGAAGAGATGATAAACTGGACTGACATATGTTTTATTTGCGTCGGCACTCCTTCAAGACCAGATGGTTCTATCGATCTAAGCTATGTAGAAGATGCTTCAAGGATGATAGGAAAATGTCTGAGAAATAAGAAAAAATACTATTTAGTAGTAGTTAGAAGCACTATACCTCCTGGGACAACCGTTAATGTTGTCAAGAAGGTCATTGAAGAAGAATCTGGAAAGAGGTTAACCGATTATGGTTTATGCTTTAATCCAGAATTTCTAAGGGAGGGTAAAGCTCTTCAAGATATCTTTAATCCAGACAGGATAGTCATCGGCTGCTTAGATGAGACCTCCGGAGAAGCTCTACTCGATTTCTATAAAAGCTTTCATGGTGATAATGTTCCCCCAGTCCTAGTAACCACACCTACTAATGCTGAGCTCATCAAATACGCCAACAATGCTTTTCTCGCTATGAAGATAAGCTTTATAAACATGATCTCGCAGCTCTGCCAAAACCTGCCTGGCGCAGATGTAAAAGTCGTCGCAGAAGGAATAGGGATGGATAAGAGGATCGGTAGAGAATTTCTGGATGCTGGGCTTGGCTGGGGAGGTTCATGCTTTCCGAAAGATACTATTGGGCTACTTAAATTTGGAGAGAGTATAGGGGTTAGATTACCGATACTCGAGGCTACAATAGAGGTTAATGATTCTCAGATATCTAATGCTATTGCTTTAGCCGAGAAACTAGTAGGAGGGGTATATGGGAAAAACATTGCTGTGCTAGGCCTAGCTTTCAAGCCTGGGACAGACGACGTTAGAGAATCTAGGTCTATAAGACTTATCGAGAAACTCTTAGAACGTGGAGCAAGAGTGAGAGTTCATGATCCTAAAGCTTTAGAGAAGTCTAGAGAGGTCTTGAAGAACAAGGTCTCTTACGCTTCATGTATTGAGGAGTGTCTACAAAATGCTGACTTATGCATACTGGCGACCGAGTGGAGTGAGTATAAAGGGTTGAAGCGAGAGATGTTGGAGAAACTCATGAAGCATCCAGCATTACTTGATTGTAGAAGAATATATGATCCTAGAGAGTTCAAGGGAATAAAATTTGCCGCTATCGGATTGGGAGAGCCTTCAATCTAAAGAATTATAAATTTCCGTGTTAATTTAATTATTTAAAGAGTAGAAAGATGCTTCATATGGTATTTCTTAGATAAGTATTTTAATAATCTCCTAGGATTTCCGAGAAATCTCTTATACGGAAACTATTTCAAAGAGTATTACAAGTATTTATTCAAGATGATTAAGAGGGCGTTGATGGTTTTATTTTTATCGGCTCTACTTATCTTAACCTCTTCTACTTATTCGGAAGAACTACAGCCTGGGATAGATTTTGATACTGCAGCTCCAATAGATCTCTCAACAGGTTCAGCTTCTATTAATGGTTCATTGACCAAGACGTTTGAGGATAATCATTACTATATGGTGAGGGGTTTAAAGAGCGGTGTCCAGGTCAGCGTTACTGGAAGTCTAAGAGGTATTGAGCCTGGATTAACGACGGTCTCACTTTACTCGCCGAATAGAGCTAGGCTTACAGGCATAGACCAGGTAGTTGGGAAAAACGTAGTCAAGAAAATCGAGTTAAGATATCTATTGGCATACGATCCATCAAATCCTGAGGAAAATACGCTTTACATAAGAATTGGGAAGAGTAGCGGTAGCTTAAACTATACTTTGAATATAGTTGTTGAAGATTTCTTCGATGCTAATTCAGGGAGAGATGCTGGGTCGAATATGAAAGATAGTATCCCAGCTCCATCTATCTCTAGAGAAACAGTAACTGTTTTCAAGGGATACTTAAGTGAGAAAGAATATGGAAATGATTACTCAGATTATTACAGGCTAAGCATAGATCTTAAGCCTAAGGATGAGATATTCGTGGAGGTCGACCCTGAACCAGATCTTATGGTTTGGGCATCTCTCCTCACTCCAGACGGTTTCTCTCTAAGACATAACAAATCTGAAAGCAAGGGAGAACCTATTACTTTAAGAGTCCGTGGAGACTGGCAGGCGGGCTTGAATACATTCTATCTTTCCATCGAGAATATGGGCGGCTCTGGAGGCGGAGGAGGCTATACAGTTAATATACAGATTTATTCACCAGTTATAGAGAACACCACCGTTACGAGCATGACACCGTCCACTACGTGGCCATGGCCCATCATAAGCCAGGAAACACTAAGAAACATAATCATAATAATCTCAGTGACCGTAGTCGTAATCGCTATAATAGTTCTATTCATTAGAAGAAGACGGAGAGTGATCCGTGTAGAAGAGGAAGAGTGGGGCACCGGAGGATCATGGGGAGAGGAATGGGAAGAAACCTTCTAGGCAAAGAGGAAGATTCAAGATTGATCAAAGTCTCATGTGACCATAACATATTTTAGACCAAGTGATACTATTCAGTAGAGAGTCAGCAACTCTACTTTAACATGCTTGGAAAAGTAAGAAAATCTCTTAGAAGTGATTAAACTTCGGAAAAGACATATGCATACTGAGTCATAAAAGTTGTCGGAACATGTCAGAATATGATGGCTGACGACTCGTTAAATATAAAATACCAGAGTAATGCATAGTTTTAGAGGAGGGAAAGATGGTTCAAGGCTTTAGATTTCTAGAACATATCAGCGACGTCTACATAGAAGCTTATGGAGGATCATTTGAAGAAGCTTTTTCTCAAGCTGCCCTCGCTCTATACAATACGATATCTTCCACGGAGAAGGTAGATTGCAGAATCGAGAAGGACGTCTATGTTGTAGGGGAGGACCTTGAAGCTTTACTAGTTGAGTGGCTACAATACTTGGTCGCTCTATTTGATATCGAGGGCTTCATCGCCAGCAAGGTCCATGTAAGCTCTATTGAGAGGGCGGGAGACCATTACACCCTCTCCGCTAAGCTATGTGGAGAACAATTCGATCCTAAGCGTCATAGAAGCGGGGTCCATGTTAAAGCAGCAACATACTGGAGGATGGAGATAGTTGAGAAGGATGGAGAAGTCATCTTGAGATTCGTCCTAGACATCTAGCAGTATTTCTAGGCTAAGATTAAGTTGAAGATGGAGAGCGTATATGCGATTGCTTCTTCAGTACGTATAGTTCTCACTCCTTGATTTGGGAAAACATTGATGACGTAGTCGAATGCTCTTTCATAATCTATTCCGTGTAGTTCAGCTATCTCTTTTAAACCTCTTTTGGCTGAACCGAACACGATACATATCTTGTCTGCCTTCTCAATCTTTTCTCTAAGCTCTCTCCAAACATTCCTGATGTCTACGCCTAGCCTCGAGGTCGCTATCCTAAGATCGTAGTCTTTAACGATCTTGTCAAGCCTCTCCGAGACTATGGCCGTCCTAAACCCCGAGTATACCTTAGACCTCTTCTTCGAGTATACCTTTAATCTTAACTTACCTTGCGAAGATTTCATTCTTACTATCACTCTGGCCCCTTCTTTAAACTTCTTATCTGTTTTAAGCATCTTATTTAGCCCTGCATAGATGATAGATTTTCTGTTTGATGATACTACTAAGCCTTCCCTATAATGTTCTACTTCAAGGTCTGGTTTCTCGGGATGTGTTGGGATATTCAGAGGTGGTAGTACTCCTGCATGTCGTAATCTAGATGTTAGCGGATAGATCTTCTTTCTAAGGTAAGGGGCAGTATTCAAGTAATCCATTACTAGCTTAATGTATTCAGCATTCTCTCTCTGTGGCGAATCAAGTTCCTCATGATAGATTAATAATGTGTCTACACGAGATGCTGCTAGATATCTAGCGACACTTCCAATCTTCACAATCTTCTCGATAGGATGATGTGACTCGTATGAGAATGAGGAGGGGATGAGGACATCTATTCTCGTATGCCTCTTCTCAACCCACATGCCAGCTTATCTCAACCCCATCTATATGGTAAGGACCTTAAAATAATTAAACAAATGTTTATACGCTAGATTAGAAGGTGTCCGGAAGATTTTAGGTTTTCAGCTCGTCATATTATGTAATCTTAATATTGAGAAGATAAGTTAAGTCTGGTAAAGTGGTTGGTGAATGGGGAGGAGAATTAGAGCTCAGAGACTCGGTAGGGGCTCGCCCACCTTTAAGGCTTCTCTAAAAAGGAAGTTTACTCTAGGTTATCCATCTATGGTGATTAGGTCGAGTAACCTAATTCTAGGATACGTAAAAGAACTCCACCACGACCCGGGTAGAGGAGCACCTGTTGCAGAGATTGCTCTAGAAGATGGGCGTACGTTTGCTGTGGCGGCCGTCGAGGGACTACGTGTTGGGCAGATTATAGAGATGGGAGCGGGTGCTCCTAT
Organism: Candidatus Geocrenenecus huangii; assembly: GCA_023268155.1. GTDB lineage: Archaea > Thermoproteota > Nitrososphaeria_A > Caldarchaeales > Wolframiiraptoraceae > Geocrenenecus > Geocrenenecus huangii. The sequence continues at coordinate 10,568 of JALNKM010000014.1, read as the reverse complement.
CAAGCCTGGAAACATTATCCCGATCGGGAAAGCACCAGAGGGATCAATTGTTTCGATGATTGAGTTAAAGCCTGGTGATTGTGGAAAGCTTGTCAGAGCTCCGGGAACTTATGCTACCGTAATGTCTCAGGTTGGTGATAGGACGATATTGTTGATGCCTTCTAAGAAGATGGTTGAAGTAAGCTCTAAATCGTTAGCGATCGTCGGAGCCGTAGCTGGAGGAGGCCTTCACGATAAACCATTCTTAAAGGCTGGAAAGAAATATCATTGGATGAAGGCAAAGCATAGACCGTACCCGAGAGTTCGGGGGGTCGCCATGGTTCCAGCATTACATCCATTCGGTGGAACGAGGAAGAAGATTGGGAGGCCTGAAACGGTTTCACGCCATGCTCCACCTGGTAGAAAAGTAGGATTAATATCTGCTAAAAGAACCGGACGTAAGAAGAGGTAGGCTAAGCACTATAACGAACATCCAGTTTTATTATTTCTAGAATGTTTGAATAGCAGTCTACCACAAGATTTAGATATTGAGTAGCTTACTATATGCTTCTAGGTCTAGGAAGCCGTGTCCACTTATGTTTGCAACTATTATTTTCTCTTTATTTCCTTCTTTCGCTTTTAATGCTTCATCAATCATCGCTCTTATCGCATAAGATGATTCTGGAGCAGGTAGGAATCCCTCGGCTTGGATAAACATTCTTGCAGCCTCGAATACTGCCTTCTCATCTACAGGATATGCTACCGCCTCGACCAGGCCCACATGTTTTAAATAACTTATTATGGGAGAAGCCATGTGATATCTTAGTCCTTCAGCCCATATCGAGGGCATCTTGAAGCTATGAGTCAAAGTGTATCCTTTGATCTTTGGAAGTATTTTTGCAGTATCTGGAAAATCGTACGAGTATGTCCCTTTAACAAGGTTCGGAGCAGCTTCTGATTGCGCTGCTAGGAATCTAATCTTCTTATCTATTTCTTTTCTGAGGACTTTTCCAATCATTGGTAGAGTGAATCCTCCGAAGTTGCTTCCCCCTCCAAGGCATCCGATCATTATGTCTGGAACCTCACCGATGAGTTCTAGCTGTTTTATTACTTCTAGCCCTATGATGGTCTGATGCATGAGTACGTAGTTCAATACGCTTCCAACAGGGTATATCGTATCAGGATTCTTCAAAGCATCTTCAGCTGCTTCGGAGATAGCTATACCGAGAGTGCCTTCATGGTTTGGATCATGTTTGAGAATACTTTTCCCAAACTCTGTTTTATCTGAGGGGGATGCAAGCACCTCTGCGCCATATAGTTTCATGAATCTTCTTCTATCAGGCTTCCATTCATATGCTTCTCTCACCCAGTAGATTGTAGATTTTAAACCCATTAAAGATGCAGCATACGCTACTGCTGTACCCCATTGGCCTGCACCCGTCTCGGTTACTACACGGGTATACCCGCTCTCGGCGGCATAATATACTTGCGCAAGAGCAGTATTTACTTTATGGCTTCCGGTAGGAGACAGGTCTTCTCTCTTATAGTAGAGGCGGGCAGGCGTCTTAAGCATCTTCTCTAATCCTACAGCTCTATGTAATGGTCTAGGCCTACCTGCACGTATATAGAGTTCTCTAACCTCTTCAGGTATTCTAACCCAGCGTTCACTAGAGTATTCCTGCTTAATACATTCCGGTATAAGTATGTCTTTTAGTCTCTCTACTCTACCATCTTCATTTAATGGCTCCGGAAGTTTCTCAGGGAGGTCTGGCAAGATGTTATACCAGTACTTAGGCAACTCATCTACGTTTAGAGATACTTGAGTAACTCTACTGACCAGGGCACATCACTGTGTAGCTAGTTTATTGAGACCTAATTTACTTTTAAAACATCAATGTACCCAAATATACAGCAAGATATGATCATGCTCATTTGATATCGTATTAGACTAGGTATGAGTTAGAGAGACCGAATCCTTCTATGAAGACTGTGTATCTCTGGGAGAGCCAGGAATTAATCAAGACAGGTGAGCACGAAAGATGTCAAAGACCACGTGGGGCAGAACTTGGAAAAGCAAGTAGAAGTTTAACCGATTGTGTTTATTTGAAAGTCGTCTCTTAATATTATTCCATGTCTTAAAGCTTCTTCTACGAGTATATCTTTCTTTCTTAGAAGAACCTTGAATTCTTCTATGTTTATCGGTATTATCTGGAACCCTGGCGGCGGATCAAGGTTTTTCAATCTATCCAGCGGGGTTCCCCTAAACGTATTTGAGATGAGAAGTATGTCTACGTCGCTCCAAAGATTAAAGTCTCCTCTGGCATATGATCCTATCAGTACGGCCGATACTCTAAAGTTTAGATCTGAGACCCATTTTCTAGCTGCCTCTACGACTTCTATCTTCTTTCTTTCTCTCTGCTTAATGACCTCCACGATTCTATCACCCATTTAATTATCTTTTCAGCATAATCTATTGCCTGTGCAGCATCTTGATATGTGTAATAATCGAACGGCGACCCCTCCGATCATGCATTCGGATACCGTGTAGGCACATAGTATTTGTCAAGGGTTTTAGCTTCCTGCATAATAATTGATGGGCTTAGTTCTCTTGGCAGTTTTAATAATAGAGATGAAATGCTATGACCGTAGGCTTCTAATCCTAGTCCATGTAGGAGAGCTTTCACAGCGAATTCCGCTGATTGCTGAGCTTTAAAGCATGCCCAGTTGTAATCTCCTCTTTCCAGATCGCCTCGAGAAGAATCTATAGTCTTCTTCACCATATTGATCCATCTTGAGAACTCCGATCCATCAAGCAATTCTCTCAAACTATACGTTAAGATAGTTATACTTAATCTTATTTACAGTTTTACATAAATTCGACAAGAATAAGTCATGGGTTGTGGAGATCGACAAGGAGACGTCAGGGGTTGAGGTGGGCTTTATTGATCCTTTAAGGAAGATTTCAGCATAGAAAATTTTTGAAAACCTCCTTATTGAGTGGAGAGCTTGCTTTTTATTTTATCTAGAGGGCTAGACTACGGTTTGCCGCCACGTCGAATCGCTTTAGATGAATTTAGGGTTCTTCAGGATTTATAATGTTGGCTGACAGTATCTTTATATCATGCGAGAACATTGATTCGAATGTGCCGAGAGAATTCACTTACAGAGGATACACGCTAGAAGAATTACAGCAAATGAGTATGGACCAGGTTATTAAGCTACTGCCAAGTAGAGCTAGAAGAAGCTTGGAGAGAGGGCTGACAAACGCTGAGCTTAAGCTACTTGAAAAAATCAAAGAGTATAAAGTGTTGATGAGATCGGGTGAGAAGCCTAAGAAGCCACTGAAAACACATGCAAGAGACATGGTGATAATCCCCGAGATGGTAGGTCTCACCATACATGTCTACAATGGAAAAGAATTCGTACCAGTGGAGATTAGACCAGAAATGATAGGCCACAGGCTAGGAGAATTCTCACCCTCATGCAAACAGGTGAAGCATGGAAGAGCCGGTGTCGGGGCAACCAGGTCAAGCATGTATGTCCCGTTAAAGTAATATATGAACCCCTCCTTATGTAAATGGTAGTGTCCGGATAAGCATGGTTAACAACCTCCACCCCTTATGATTTAGTAGTATAGAGTGAACAGCTATTATGAAACATATACTCGAGGACCGCTAAGACCTTTGACTTCACGGCTTTTTTATTATGCTTAAAGCAGTTGGAGAATTTAGTGCTACAACATCCATGGCAAGGATAAGCCTAACAGACCTTAAATACCCTACTTATCTGGACACTACCGACGTAACATTTATTAGAGCTTTACCCTAATTCCTTTCTCTAAAGCTTCTGTAACCACCGTCTTCCTCCCTTTATACTTCTCTATCTGCTCAGGAGTATATGGGAATACTTCGAGCGTGAAGGATCCGTTCCATAATCTACTTAGAGCTTCCATATTCTCTATGAAGGAACGCTTACTAAATTCTTCAGATACAACGAGCATATCTAAGTCGCTATCTCTTAAGGGTACTCCACAAACTCTTGAGCCGAATAAGTAGACTTCTCTTACCTTTAATTCCTTCTTGAGATGCTTCAAGAACGATATTAGCTCTCTCTTCTGCCTACTCGATAATCTTACTCTTTCAAGCTCGTTCTTCAAAGTAGCTCACTCACAGACCTAACCCATTGCATAACTTTCTCAACAGCTCTTATACATCTCTCAGCCATTTCCTTACTATATAGCTCGCTCGGAATAGTGTTTGCAGCATTCAGATACCTTGATATGGTATAATGTGGATTTAGCATCTTTAATTCATCTATTACTTCTCCAGCATCTAATACCCTGCCTAGTTTTACTAGGTCGTGGCCTCTCGGAGGTAAACGCATCTTCTTAACTATATATAAAGCTTTTAATGCCTTCTCAGCAGCTTGATGGCGGAGGAAGGCGGACACACTATACTCTTCTATCTCAAGGTTTTTTATAGCTTGCCTAAGATTATGTTGTGCCTCCCTCCACCAATCCAATGACTCCTCCCTAATTTCTCCACTCGGCAATTCTTATCAAATATGTTTACATCTTCTAATTAAGATTTCATAAATATTCTAGACCAAAACATGCTCAACGGATTAGTAACCAGCTGTTCTGGAAGCTTTTATGCTGGAAGATAGATTATCCCTTGGGGATAGAACACTTCCATGAGATGTTTAGAAATAGGAATAGGATAGAGTACTTGTTATGGAGTGCCCTGGTCTCTTCTTGAAATGCCTGAAGAACCTCTTAAACCAGTCCTAAACCTATTCGCATTATACTACCAGACAACTAAAGGTGGAAGTGGTTAAGCTTACTCATCCTGACACTACCCTGAAACTGCAGTCGAGGCGTGCCCACTTGGATTAGAGTTAACAGCAGTCTCTGGATAGATGGATTTTTTATAGATGTTCATAGTATTTTGTTTCAAAATCTTTGATGAAGTCTTTAAAATCAGTAGTCTTCGTCTTTGATGGGAGGTAGACATCTACGTCTTCTGAGAACCTATTACTTCCATAGCAACGCCAGAGAGCTGTACCATCATGGATCCGGCATCAGGAAAATTATCATATATTGTTAAGACGAGGAGGTCTTGCCCCATCGCGATAACTTTATGGATTCTTTTCTTCATCTTCTTAGCTAGAGGTATGGTCATCTCTTTTAGTTAACCATTCTTATATATAAATATAAGTTCCGTTAACTCTAATCTCAAAACGACCACTCATTATTTATGAACATCTTTGTATCTATTATTCTTTAGGTAACATTTACATGAGGTCTGCCTAGTTTCCTCTTGTTTCCGGTTTCTCCTCAAGATTGTTTAGAAATAATATTGGAGGAATTATTAGAGGGGGTGATAGAATTATCGGGATATGATCTCGGGGAGTGTCTTGGTTACACGTTATCTAAGATTTGGGACAAGACAAATTAGTGTATCAGATGAGGTATTGGTGTAGATGAGGATTGATTTAGCTGTCTTGGAGCATTATCTTAGAGATGAAGTACAGCGTGAGGTTTCTAAGTTTTGTAGAGGTAGATGGGTCGCTCTAGAGGCTAGGCCTATACAGGGTAAGAGGGTCTTCTATAGATACTTTGATGGGAGACCTTTAAGGATAGATGAGCCGGCGGATGTTAAGAAGATGATTAATAGGTTTGGCGAGAAGGGTGTCAGGACAATTTATGGAACTCTAAATATCTATGGTAGGATTTCGTCGAGGGAGGATTTGGAGAAGATTGAGAATGTCCTTAAGACGACTCCGAGCATAGATGTAGATGGAAGCTTGGAGGAAATAGATTTGATCATAGAATCTGTGAGAACTGTACTCAACGAGCTGCATCGACATGGTGCTGATAGGTCGGTGTACCTGGTATGGTCTGGAAGGGGGGTCCACCTACATTTGAATGAGAAGGCTATCAATGAAAGATACTGGAAACATAACCCGGTCAGGGTAGCTCACTCTATAGTACATTACATACTTACGGAGGCGAAAGAAGAATTGTTAAAAGTAGTTGCTAGGTCTAGGTCGCGTGAGAAGAAGCTTAAGATAGAAAATATCGTTGATATGCAGAGGGTGTTTACTTCTCCTTTGAGTATACATAGAGAGCTGGACATAGTGACAGTTACGATCAACCCTGACGAGGTGGAGAACTTTGATATTGGGTGGACTAGGCTCGGCGATTTTAGGTATTGGAGAGATTGGGACCAGTATGTTGAGGGGGAGCTAGACCATCTGGTGGAGAAAGCTCTGGAGAATGTAAAGACGGATTCTATAACGAGAATGATATTAGGTAATAATGTAGGAGGAGGGCCGGCGGGGGGAGGATCCTTAAAGAGGCTGTCGGCTCCAGGGGAGGGGTCTATTGGAAGATTTCAGGTAATGGCCTTAATGCAGGCTGCGAGATATTATCTGTTGAGGGGAGATCTAGAGCGGGCTAAATCTTTCGGTCTGAATAGGGCGATCTTCTATGCTTGGGCAAAGAAGAGGGGCTTAACTTCTAGAAGGGCTTTAGCGGTACCATCTTCTATTCGGGGAGAGAAAATGGACAAAGAAGAAGTCATTGGAGATGAAGTAGTTTATAAGAGTTCTAGAGGATGGTATATGATAGGTGGGCAGGAGCAGACGCCTAGAGATTTCGATGAACAGGTTGTAAAGAGGTTTGGGGGTCGAGAAAGATTTGAGAAGTACTGGGAGGCTGCGTTAAGATATATTCAGAGATTTCCTCTAGATGTAGTGGCGAGCCAGAAAGAATTCTATGAGAAGATATACTTGCCTGTAAGAGACGATATTGGTAAGATATTCTTGGAGAGATGATCATGCATTCTTTTTGAGTGATTCATCTTTAGGAGCATCTGTGAAACAGATCTCTTTTATGGCCAACTAGATAACCGGAGGCTTCTAGAACCTTGGGTGGAGTTGGGAATTCTTAATAGTTGGTCTTTCTATTGATGGGATGGGCTTAACTGGGACGAACGATAAGTCAATCTATCATAGACATGCTTGTTGAGGTCTTTGATATAAGGGTAGGGTTGACAGAGTATCTGGAGGTTCAGGGGTTGAGGCCTGGTACGAGGCTTTATAGAGTTAGAGGGCTTTCTTCCAGGTCTGAAGTGTATATCTTGGATTCTCCTGAGGTTAAGAGTGTTGCATGCCATCCACATATTGTTGGTGAAGAGTTGGCGGATTGTATGAGCAGGGTTGCTCATGATGCTGTGAAGATTATATTAGATTTGACCTCGGTGGGTGAAGTAGATGATGACGACGTAGTTTTCGAGCATATTTTGAGAGCTGCTCCAGGCTACCGTCTACATGAGGTTTTGAGAAGCTTCGGTTTAGGTTTTAGGGAGGTGTGGATTAGACCTAGATACAAGCTTCCATCTTATAGAGACCATGACGAGGAAGCTAGCAAGGAGATAGAAGTAGTTTACCAGGATTTCTCAAGTATTCCAGAGGGTAGGGAGCTGATAGTTTTTAAGCCTGACACGGAGGCCAGTGGTAGAACAGCCGAGACAGCTCTTACTAGACTGTATGAGGAGGCTGTAAAGAAGAATTCTAGGCTTAAAGAATTAATCGTGTATGGATTTATCTCTGAGAGGGGGTTGAGGGTTGTCGAGGAGGTAGCGTCGAGGGTCGGGTTCAAGAAGATATACTTTATAGCCTTGGGGAATATTACCGCTCTATGCTATAATATGTATGATATGCCGTTGTATGGTCCTGATGAAAGTTACTATTCAGAGTATGGGGAGATTAGGAGGCTTGGAGGAGTAACGGATTATGAAGTTCTCGGGAAGTATGTTCCAGAGTTTATTCCTGGAACAGACCAGCCTGGAGATTGGTCGGCTCGCCAGAAGATGCTTTACACTGGGATAGGGTATGAGCCTGGAGGGATAAGGAAGCATTTAGAGAACAGTATATCGTTGATTAATAGGTTGTGGAGTATGTCGAGAGAGCAAGACTGGTTTATGGATTTCCATGAAGAAGCCGTAAAGAGAGAACTAGAATTATTGAGTAACAAGCTGACCCAGATAGGAGACTAGGATCTTCCAATAGATGGGGGACGTCGACTATACTTGTGTTTAGCGCTTCTCTCTAATCATTCTCCTTTTAGACACCTTGCAGATCTCAGAGGAGTTAGTTGGGATCGAAAGGATTCCTAGCCCAGCATCTTCTAAAGATATTTCTATAATTCACCCGCAAGAAGTGTATGAGATTACGCCGGGGGTGGGATTTGAACCCACGCGGCCTGCAGAGAGGCCACAGGCTTTCTCTACTAGTCTCGTTGTATTTGCTCAAGGCCTGCGCGTTATCCGCTCCGCCACCCCGGCAACTTCTTTAAGCTCTATATTTATCACTGATGTGGAGTCGATATTAACTGTTACTTACATGGTTTGCATCTTTCCCTGCTTCTTCTGCAAGTTTACTCTTATCTTGAAACCCATTCTACTTTCTAGTGATGACCTAGATGTATCGAAATCTTAATTGGTAGTCTGTTTTCTTCTTTTATGGGATGAGCTCATACAGCTAGGTTTAGAGCTTGATAAACATTACATATTGTCTATGTATCCTAATGCTTGGCCTCATGGTTCTCCTTCAAAGATTTATAGAGTGGAGGATGCCGAGAAAGCTTTAGGTTCAGCTAGGAGGATCTTAGAGTATGTTGAGGGAGAAGTTGAAGCTTATCTTAGATAGGAATCCTCAACTTAGAGAGCTTGAGGAGGTCTTGCTTCATCTTTTTTCATCGATCGATTCTAATGATGTTCTAGCTATTGTTCTCGGGGGATCTATCGCTAGGGATAGATTTGTTTATGGGATGAGCGATATTGATGTTTTGGTTGTAAAAGAGGCCGGGTCTCCGGAATTCAAGCTTTTCTCGATTGGAGACGTGGATGTCGAGGTAACGATCCTGGGGGTAGATGATGTTGTATATGCTTTTAGGTCTGGGAACAGTTTTGTAATTGATGCATTAGAGAATGGTTTAATCTTGAAGGGAGAGGAATTTGTTAAACAATTTATTGAGTCTTTTATCTAGTTTAGAGGTTTAGGTTTTATCTCTTCCATGCTAGAGTATCTTTTCATAGTATTCCTGAGATCTGATAAGACAGATATAACATATAAAAAATTTAGGGGGTTTAAAAAATTGGGGAGTTTGGGTTTCTCGTTGTTCTACTTTTTAGGTGGTGGGGGCGGGTAGATTCCTAGTCTTCTTCCACGCCAGCGGGCGTATTCTGTCAGTATTATTACTAGTACGATTACGAGTATTATTAGTCCGATGATCAGTCCTAGGAATGCTGCGAAGGTGAATGGTACGCCGGCTATCTCCATGTATGGTGGTAGGCTGACCTCAACTGCTCTTCCAGCCATTAGGTCGTCGCGTGTTGCTGCTGCTTCACCCTTGAAGCCTTTCCATTCTGCTTCTACGCTGTAGTCGCTTAGCGGTAGCTTTGTTATCTCTAGGAACCCGCCTGCATCTGTCGTGTATGTTCCTATCTCTGCTCCAGCCCTCTTCACGGTTACCTTGGCGAATGGTAGTCCTTGTCCAGCTGCACCTACTACACGTACCTTGAGGCTGAATAGTTCTCCGATGACCGTTATCGTCGTCTTGGACCTGCTTACTGTCTGGGCTCCACTGAACACTGTGTATCCTTCACGTACTACTGAGACGTCGTATGAGATTCCTTTTCCAGCTGCTTCTAGCGGTACCTGTTCGAAGTATGCTTTGCCGTCTGCGTCTGTTGTCTTCTCTACTGGTCCGAACTTTACTACTGCTCCTGCTATTGGTTCGCCCTTTCTATCTACTACGCTTACGGCTACGTCCCCGACTGGTAGCTCTATCGTCTTTCTTGCCGCTAAGCCGTCAGGTGTATCCGCGATTATTACTGATGCTTCTTTACCGTATGTTCCAGAGGTCCATGAGACGGTGAACTCGTAGGTCTGTGTTGTGACTATTGCTCTAATGGTTATTATTCCTCCGACGTTGCTGTATCCTGCGAATGATTCAGGTGATATGCTGACCTTCGCGTCTGGGAGCGGTCTACCGAACATGTCTACTACTTGTAGGCTGACGTCCCTCATCGCTAACGGTATATCTGCCGTTACTGTGCCGACGTTTACCGCGCTTAGGTCCAGTGTTCTTCTAGCCACCTCTATTCCCTTGTACTTAGCGATTACTGTGTATGTTCCACGTGGCAGCTTTCTTATGTTTATCGTTTCGGCGTTAGTGAAGTTTAATTTATACTTTTGATCTGGCTTTTGCTCTGGTGCGAAAACTTTTTCAAATGTTATCACCAAGTCTTTCTTGATGTCTTCTAGTGTTTTGCCTTCGTAGCTGAATCTCATGCTTACGTCAAATACTGTTGCAAATGCATCTCTATGTTCTTTAACTAAGCTTCCCGTTACATCGTACAGCATTGAGTTCAACACTTGTGGGTAGTATGGTGCCATTCCAGGTCTAAATGCTCCCCCTGCTATAAATCTTGGCAGTAGTAGCTTCCATGTTATTTCATCCTCTTCGCTGTCGTAGACCTTCTGTGCCCTAATATCTACCCCTTTTACCTCCTCATGCATGA
>JALNKM010000013.1 GCA_023268155.1 Candidatus Geocrenenecus huangii | reverse complement strand
TTAATATTAACCCGCTGCAATAATGATGGAGGTAGTCCCAATACTCAATTTCTCAAATATATTTGATACGCTTGGATAGAAGTATCCTATTGCAACTCCGACAAATATGCATAAGAATATTCCACGACGTTAAATATTTTACTAGAGAACAGTCATATTATACAATCTTTTGAAATGCTTAGACGGTATTCATACTTCTTCAGAAAATAATCGATTAAGATCGAGATATTCACTGCTTTTTAGAAGACTTCACTCCAAATTTCGATTGAGCGATAAAAATATGGGTAGAATCATAAATCGCAGATTGATAGAAAATATTAGAAGACTTCAAGAATACGATAATAAGAATATTGATAGGTTAAACAGCCCCTATATCTCAAAGAACTACAGTCGTAAGCCAACAGCATCTTCATCTCGTTACTCTTATTACTTTTCTGCTCGATACATTTCTAAATTTATATTTTGGCAGACATGATAAAAATATGGGCCGGTAGATCAGTGGGAGATCGCCCGCCTTGCACGCGGGAGGTCGCGGGTTCAAGTCCCGCCCGGTCCAATGACAATATATTCTTAGGTTTCTAAGGCTACTACAGATAAATTCATACTCGTTAGAGGATTCATGACTATTCCAGAGATAGTTATGTCTGTCACGGCACACCCGTGCTATGATAAAGCCGCCGAGTATATGGGTCTGAAAGTTAAAAGAGTTAAAGTAAATACCGAGACATACCAGGCTGACGTAGACGAAAAGAACATCTGGCTTCACCTAGATGCATGTGTAGGTGGACTTGTTCTGCCATTCATGAAGGAGCTGGGAGAAAAACGTATTGGAATTTGATTTCAAAATCGAAGGTGTTTCATCCATCTCTCTAGAACCACACAAGTATGCATATTCTCTTATTGGAGCTCAGTCTTATCTTCTAGATCGGAGAAAAAGGATGTCTGGAGCTATCCAAGAATATAATTGTCGCTAGGAATCGAATATCAGGTAAATTGAGAGAAATAGGTTACAAGATAATGGGCGGCCCCACGGTCATAATAGCATTTACATCTGATAACGTCAACTTGTTCAAGTTATCTGATCATATAGTTAAGAAGGTGTGGTATTTCCCAGCTCATAGAGGTATATCGGAAATGGGTATCCATCCAAGCATACATCTCACAATTACACCTATCCATGAAAAATTTGTTGATGAAACGTTGAAAGATTTAGAAATAAGTACTTCTGAAATATTGAAGGCTCCTTCAAGCGATGTGGAAGGATTTTAAAAAAGCTTAGGGTTGATGATGAGTTTGGTAACTCCGGAAGAAATGGGTATGCCAACACTTAGTAGACTAATAAAAGAAGCAGAAATGTATGGGCCGAAGCTGCTGGAAGAATTCAATCTCGATAAGGGGTTACCTAAAGAGAAGGCTTTGATAAACCAGGTATTTAATTCTCTACCTTCTAGCATAACAGAGCTATCAGTAAACTACATAGTTATCCAATTATTCAAGAAAGGAGTATAGCCGTCCAATATATTCATCCCAGCGATATTTTTCTTATTTCTTACTTGATTAGCCTTATGAGATCATTTTCTTGTCTTCTTTTTCGGTTTTCTCTTAGTTTTCATAATGAGTAAAGCAGCTATAATAGGTATGAGTAGAAGGAGCGAGCTGGCGACCATGTATAGATCCGTTAATTCAATAGGGCGGGGTGATGCGGTCGTCGGGCTAACCAAGGTTACTGTCTTTGTTTCTTCTTCCACGTATTTTATAGGGATTCTCTGACTCGTACCAATATTATTAACCGGATCTATTGCTACTACATATACTTCTGCTTCATCACCGGCTTTTAGTTGAAATCCAGAAACGTACATGTCTCTGTCTAGTAGATATTCCATATCGTATGTTTTGTTATCTCCTGGAAGATATGGGATCTTGCTCTTAATCGTAACTATTAGTAATGCCTTGATATCTTCTTTATCAGGGTCTATTATCTTCGCAGAAACTGTGAATGATCCCCCTCCCTGAGGCTCTACTGTTATACTCTGCACTATTGGAGGTCTAGAGAGCCAGACCCATCCTATCCTTCTAGTATTAACTTCAGTAAACCATACTCTATCAACATCTAATACATCGCTGAATATTCTACCCTCCGTTCTCACTTCGTTAACGTTGTCCTCCTCGATCTCTCCGATAACCCACCTTGATCTAGCAACATATACTATCCTTCCATCGGAAAGCATGTGTAAGCCTATATCAATTGTGCTGGCCTTCTCTAGGCTCCACTTCTTCTTGATCTTAAAATCTTCTGCAACCATATATAACGTGTCATCACTGGTTGCCACCAATACCCTACTATTAGATGCTTTTAACGCAACTATCTTTTCATCGAGTTTAAGATAGTCTATCCGGTCTCTCTCTAAGTCAATTCTAACGAGAGTAAACCCATCGGATCTTACAGCATAAACGAAGTTATTGTCTACGGATATCTTGCTTATTCCATGGTCGACGTCGACCCATATTCTTGACGACTCATTTAAGCTGGCGACGTCGAATACTATTATTAAGCCATTGTCGGGTAGCGAGACTGATAAAAACCTAGATGAAACATCAAAGTCGTTTGGAGGCCCCGGCAACTCTATCTCCTTGACGTATTCTCCTTGAACTCCGTAGACGTAGAGTACAGTATCCGCTGAACTAATAAGGAATATTTTGTCTCCTGACGATGTAATATCCATTATGTTTTTCGGAGCTTGTAAACTTCTTACTAATCGACCCTCTTTACTTATGAATAGCAGATTGCCTCCCGCAGGATCATATACTATTACCCTGTCTCCAGCTACAGTCATATATGTAGGGGTAATTTCTAGGTTAGTGAGATACTTGGGATGGGAAATAGCTGAAACCTCTAGGATGGAGGAGAGGATAAATAAGCTAAGAATAAACATGGCGAGAAACAAAGAGATTTTTTCTTTATCCTTCATCCCAAGCTACAATTGTTTAACAATTAAAAAACTTTATCATCATCCACTATGAATGTTACTACTAGAGTAAGATCTTCATCCATTTAATTAGAAAGGTCCTAGAATCAAATAATCATGTTTAATTTTAAATAGGGCTGTAAGGGTTGCTGGTTTAAGGTTCCAGCCGCTCACCGATGTTGCAGGAAAACGTAGAGTATGGAGCTTAGATTATAAGATTCTTCTATGATGTATTATGTAGAGATAATGGGGTTGAAGATAATCGTTGTAGATTTTGGTGGACAGTATGCACATCTAATAGCGAGGAGAATTAGAGAGCTTGGAGTCTACTCTGAGATCATTGAACCTGAAAACTTGTCGGAAGTTTTAATCGAGGGAGGAGTAGGCGGAGTAATATTGTCTGGGGGACCTAGGTCGGTTCTTGAGGATGATGCTCCCACAATCGACTCCGATTATCTCCGTAGCTATGATATACCCGTTCTCGGGATATGTTACGGGCATCATTTACTGGCCAAAGAATTCGGGGGAGAATTGGTGAGAGGCCATATTAGAGAATATGGTAGAACAAGAATAAAGATAATCAACGAAGACGATATCTATCATGGCTTGCCGAGAGAATTCCATGTATGGATGAGCCATTGGGATACTGTTGTTAAGCCTCCTAAAGGGTGGATTGTTACAAGTATAAGTGAGACAGGCATCATAACATCTATGACCGATAATAAAAGATTCTACTCAACCCAATTCCATCCGGAAGTCTACCATACAGAACATGGTTCAAAGATTCTCGAGAATTTCCTGAGAAGAATATGCAGGATAAGTCCTTGGTGGAACCCTGGAGACCAGGTATCGAGAATAATCGAAGAGATAAGAAATATCATTGGAGAAGAGGAGAAAGTAATATGTGCGGTAAGCGGCGGAGTAGATTCTGTCACGACGGCTGTACTGGTATCTAAAGCAATCGGTGAAAGGCTCCACTGCATATTCATCGATACTGGGTTGTTAAGAAAGAACGAGAAAGAAAATGTAGAAAACACATTGAAGAACCTCGGGATAAAGAACTTGGCTATAGTGGATGCATCGGAAAGATTCTTGAAGAGACTTAGAGGAGTAGGAGACCCCGAAGAAAAAAGAAAAATCATCGGAGAAGAATTCATAAAGGTCTTCGAAGAAGTTTCATCTAGAATAGAGAATGCTAGATGGCTTGCTCAGGGAACCATATATCCAGATAGGGTAGAAAGCGGGAGAACCGGAAGACACTCAGCACTAATAAAATCACATCACAATGTTGGAGGATTACCTGACAAGATATCTCTAAACATCTTGGAGCCCTTGAAAGACTTCTACAAGGATGAAGTAAGAATGATAGCGAGGAAACTAGGTATACCCAAGGAGATATGGGGGAGGCACCCATTTCCTGGACCAGGTATAGCAGTAAGAATTATCGGAGAAGTAAACGAGGAAAAACTCAATATATGTAGAGAGGCCTCGGCGATAGTTGAAGAGGAATTGTCGAGGTCGGGAATCTACGACTATGTGTGGCAAGCTTTCGCAGTAGTCGGAGACGACAAATGGGTAGGGGTAATGGGAGACGAGAGACTAGAAGGATACATCGTAACGATTAGAATAGTAGAGAGCATGGATGGGATGACCGCGGACTGGCATAGAATAGACTACGATATAATGGATAGAATCAGTCGGAGAATTACCAACGAGATCCCGAAAGTAACGATGGTAACATACGCTGTATCTTCTAAACCTCCATCAACCATAGAACCCTGCTGAGAAACATGGACACATCCGCTTTACATAGCCTACAAAGAAAGCATAGACTACTACTGATACAGTCTACCACAGCCTTACCATATTTCCTATAAACCTGCCCGCGTTCACAATATAATATGATGGGCCGGGTGGGATTCGAACCCACGTCCTCCGCCGTCTCCTCGAAATCTGTAAGGGCGGCGTCATAGCCTCTAGACTACCGGCCCACAACCTCCAGTAAATATCTCTATTCAATTTATAGGTTTTTCTCTTCAATATCCTAGAAACTTATTATTTCCTCCATTCTATTTATGAGGTTCTAGTGTCTTCTTTCTTGTCTGAACATCTAATCTTTCATGATTTCCTTTTAAGCGATTATTATCAATAATGGTAGAGGAAAAGTACGTGATATGCGGGGGGTGGGATTCGAACCCACGAACCCCTATGGGATTCCCCGGTTAGCCATTTTTCAGGGGCTCTCATCCTCCTTTATGGATCCTGAGCCCTGCGCCTTTGACCTGGCTTGGCTACCCCCGCACAGCTTCCTCATTCTAACAGTATAGGAGTAAGTTCACGTTATAAATTTTCATGAATGGCTTCAAATATCTTAAAGATCTGACTGTTTATTCCTCGATCTCTTTCTTGACCTCTCCTCTCATTATCGAAAGTATTATCGCAGCACCTAGGACTGAGAATACTATTGATATTGATAGCCATAATGGTATTTCGATGAATTGTACAATTATAAGTTTTATTCCTAAGAAGACCAGTATACCTGCCAGTGCGGGTCCAACATACTTGAATCTAAACATTGTGATAGCTATTAGGAAGTATAATGCTCTCAATCCAAGGATCGCGGCTATATTTGAAGTATATGCCAGGAAAAAGTTCATCGTGATAGCTATAACTGCTGGAACAGAATCAAATGCAAATATTATATCCGATGTTTCAATTGCAAGTAAAGCCAGTATCAGGGGAGTGAACATTAATTTTCCGTATTGTTTTGTGCGAACAACAAACTTGGCCCCATCATAATAATCGGTTATAGGAAGAAATCTCCGAGCAAACCTTATAACTGGATTTCTTGAAGGATCCACTTTTACTTCTCCAGCTTTTAGTAGCTTGTATCCCGAATATATTAAGACTGCTCCGAAGACATATATAGTCCAGTGGAATTGCTCTATTAGCCATAGTCCTCCAGCTATAAATGTTGCTCTTAACACGATCGCTGTAATTATTCCAACGTATAGTACGATTGGCTGTGTTCGAAGTGGAACAGCGAAATAGCTAAAGATCACGGCGAAGACGAATAAGTTATCCATGCTTAAACATTTCTCTACAACGAATGCAGCGTAGTATAATGCCATAGCATGCAATTTATCTTCCGGGAATGCAAACCAGTATACGAATGCTCCCCACGCTAAACCTACCGCTATCCATAAGGCTGACCACGCGCCAGCCTCCTTGTACGTCATAGCATGCTTCCTTCTAACACCTGCAAGTAGGTCAATAGCTATGAAGACTAGTATTATTGCATGGTATAGTTCCCAAAACCATATAGGTACTTCTATCTCCACATGATGGAGAGATGGAGGCCCTGTTTCAACCATATTTTTCAGAGAAGAACAGACTTTTCGAGTTTAAAAATATTTTCATTGAAAAACCACATACTTTCATTCTCCACTAGTTTTTTCCGTTATGGAATAATGTTTTCCGTCTTCCTTCCTGCTGAAGAATCCTGTAATTATTTTCGGAAAAATTATTATTTTCGATAGTTGTACATTGTTGTTGAGTTAGAATTGAAGAATGATTTTACGTTCATATTAGTATGGCTTTCTCCAATCTTGACTATGCTTTCTATTAGATTGCCTTGGCTAATAATCGCTGGAGCTGAAAGATTCTTTGTTCCACCAAGTGAAGTCGAGTTCTATATTGGGCAATCATGTAAATACTTCTGCATATTCTTCGTGATGGTTATCATTATGTATAGGTTCGGTATAAGCTTCAGAAGTATTGGTGTGGGGTCAACAGTGAGGCTTGCCCTTAGCGACATTTTTCATGGAGGCGTATTTGCACTCTTCTATATACTTATAACATGGATCATATCTATCGTTTCCATATCATTCATTCCAGAAAAAACCGATACTGTAATCTTCAATATTTTCTATGGCTATGTTGTCCCTGTTGAAAAAATGCTGACATTGATCTCTATACTTAATCCATGGTTTTACGCAACATACATGACTATCGTTCCAGCATTTATCGAGGAACTTTACTTTAGAGGATTCTCTATAAACCTCCTTAAGAACATATTTAGGAACTTATGGATAGTGAACTTTCTACAAACAATATCGTTCTCGGCCCTTCATTGGTATAGAGGATTGTTAGCGGGAATAATCCCCATGTTCATCTTCGGATTCATCTTCGGGTTCTTAACTATAAGAAATAATTTCAGGTTAACCTCAGCCTTAACAGGGCATTTGCTAGTTAATGCTTTAAGTGTATTCCTGTATTTGCGGGGACTAGAAATGGTCAGTTAATAAATCACGATTCTAAAGTAAAAAATAAAAATTTGGAAGTTTGGTAGTTTATTCTGCTAGTGGTGGTGTGAAGAATATTCCTCCCCAGAGCAGCCATACTAGGAACAGCGAGAAGATTATGTTGATTATCTGAGCTACTACATATGCAGCTGCTGGTCTACCTCTACCTATAGCGACAAGCTCTTTAAACCTTGTATCTAGACCTATGCCGACGAAGGCGAGTGGGAAGAAGATGATGCTCCTATACTTGTCAACTGCACCTTGCCAGAACTTTACTACAAAATCGCTTTTAGCTTTAGCTAGAGAAATGCCCATTGCTCCAGCGATCGATGATATCACTATTGTTACAAGAATGCTGGCCACTATGAACCCTAAGATGAACTTCGGGAACCTGTACCAGACCTCCATTGGACTGACTCTTTCCTCGGGTTTCTTCTCTACCCTGAAGACCCAGTACACGGCCATTATAAACGCGGCAAATCCTATCAGGATGTTCTGAGCCATCTTAACGATAGCGGCCACATCCATTGCCCTGCCTCCTAAGAATCCTCCAGCAGCAACGACAGCCGGAGTAGTGTCTATTGTAGCTCCTATCCATGCTCCTCCAACATGTAGCCAATATTTTCCAATGACGGGCTCTAATGCTTTAATTATGTATGGTAGTCCTACAAGCATCGGTATTGCTGTGATTAAAACCATCGAGATCGTATAGCTTATGTACTTCGGGTCTCCTTTTACGGCTCCTCCAGCAGCTATAGCTGCTGAAACACCGCAGATTGATACACCCGTAGCCATAATGCTTGAGAATTCTCTATCGAGCCCGAAACCTCTACATATATAATATGCTACATACCATATTACTAGAACGTTTATTAGTGCTTGAACTACGGCAAGCCCTCCAGCGACGACTAAGTCTGTGAAGAATATTCCAAGACCGAGGATTACAAGACCGATCTTTATGAAGAATTCTGTTCTGACAGCTGGTTTCAACCATTTTGGAACACCAACAGTATTACTGATCAGTAGCCCTATTATCAAAGCCCATAGAGGATATTCGAGACCCCAAGTTTTAGCGAAAGGCGTAGCTCCTATCATCACAGCTATCCATGAAAGTATGAATACTACCAGGTAGCCTGGTATATACTCTTTTACGAATTTTCCTTCAATAGCACATACTCCGATCATAGTCAATATTAATGTAAAGATGAATACAGCTATCCATCCTAATGCATGGTTTGCATCTATAGCGAGTTTCTCGATATTAGCATACCAGCCTGTCCACGGTTGGAGGAGTGGCTGCGCAGTCCACCCTGTTGCTGCGGCGGCTGCGAGACCCAGCAGTATTATTATGAAACCTACCCAGACTGCCCACCAGTCTTCTTTTTTCCATAGACTAGACCAAACTATAGGCATATAGGTCAAGAATAAGTAATTCTAGAAGGTTTATAAGGTTTAATGTGGAAAAATGCATAAATATATAAGGAGAGTTCATTGGATAGTTTGCCATCAATAGAAATAACGTTTAACTCTCTGAAAAAGTCCTACATAATACATCACGCTAACCTGAGTTAACGACTTCGTTCAATACTTATATTTTCAGCCAGCCAATTTAATAATGGAGTTTATGGATGTTCCTAAAGGCATCCTACAGATAGAAGTTACATCCAGATGTAATGCATGTTGTATTATGTGTCCTAAACCGTTTATGGGGGATGAGTGGAACGCAGGAGACTTATCTTTAGAAGATTATCTGAGACTTGTAGAATACTTTGAAGGATTCAAGGTCATCTGGCTTCAGGGTTGGGGTGAGCCTCTCTTATCCAAGCATATTTTCGAGATGGTTAAAATAGCTTCAAAGAATGATGGATTAATTGGATTAACTACGAATGCCACGCTTTTAACTGAAAGTGTATCTGAGAAGTTAATCGAAAACGGGGTAAAGACGATAGCGGTATCTATTGCGGGATCAAGGAAAGAAACCCATGAGTGTATCAGGGTTGGGACAAACTTCAACAAGATAATCGAGAACGTACAATGTCTAGAGCGTTTAAGGAGGAGTAGGAATGCTAGAGACTTAAGGATAATCTTTACATTCCTGAGAATAAAGCAGAACATTAGAGAGCTTCCTGAAGTAGTTGAGCTAGCCTCTAGACTTAACGTAGACGAGATCGTAGGAACAAACATAGATTATATCCCTAGCAAGAAGCATTACGAAATGAAAGTCTTCTCCTATCTCGGAGAAGATCCCCCAAAGGAGTATGTTGAGATAATTAAGGAAAGCGAAGAGAGAGCAAGAGAAAATGGTATAAGTATTTACAATTACCCCCTGATGATGGGGGAAGTCGCAGTATGCTCTGAGAATCCTGTAGAGAATATCTACATCTCGCATGATGGGGCTGTATCTCCATGCGTCTATCTAAATGTTCCAACAAAAAACAATCTGATTCCAAGATATATCAGGAACAAACAATATTTTGTACCGAGACTGGTTTTCGGAAGCATAAAAAAAGAGAGATTAATTGATATCTATAATAAGAGTGATCTCTCAGATTTCAGAAAAGTCTACAAAAAGAGGGTTGATAATTGGAAGTCCTCCACAGACTTTTTAAGCAGGTTTCTCGACTTCAGCAACCTAACCAACAAAAGTATGCGGCTTCCCGATCCATGTTTTACATGTTATAAGGCTTATGGAGTATGATTAACTACATCTCTGTAACAGTAATCGCACCAGAAGGACAGACAGCCTCACAGGACCTACATCCAAGACATTGGTCTCCATTCACTGGAACAGCCTTACCATTCTGTAGCTCAAAGACAGATACAGGACATATGTTGACGCACTCTCCGTCTCCAGTGCATTTTTCTCTATCAACATTTACAATAAACATTTACCGACCACCATTGAGAAAACATATCTTCGACAATTTAAATATAGTTCATCAAAATAATCGTGCTATAGAAGGGGAAAGGTAAAAAAATAGGAGGTAATCTCACGGTAAGATCTATTCGGTTGCCTCCGGTATTTTTATCCTTGTTTCCCCACCGAATGATACCCATTCTATTTTTCCTTCACTAACAAGTTCGTTAACAGCTTTATCTACGATTTTCTTTTCGAGTTTTAATGCTTTAGCCACGTCCCTACTGGTAACAGACCTCTTAACCTTCTTCAAGTATTCGACTATCTGGTTTTTAATTTCTTCTGTTACCTCGGACATTCCGCCTCATTTATTAGATACTATCTCCACTTGAAAAGCGTTGTGGTTCGGAATGTCGGCACTGCGAATATGAAGTCATCTATATGCTTGTCTGTGAACTGTATCCCCGTCAACGTGAAGAACCTTTCCCACCCTATCCTCTTTATCCAGTCTCCTATTCTTTCACCCTTCTTTGCATGCTTAATCCATGTATCAATAACATTCCTTGCTGCTTGAACAGCTTCTGGCCATCTAGGTGGGTTATTCGGTAGATACGGTATTGCAAGTCTAGAGAACTCAGGTGGGCCTCCGGCTACCGCATTTCCTCCAACCCACATCGATAAACAATCATACTTAGGATTATGTATGAACATCCCAGGGCAGACTGTATAACAGTTTCCGCAATACATGCATCTTTCTTCATTTACAACTACCGATTTCTTCTCGGGCGCGGGTCTAATAGCCGCAGTCGGGCAGCTTGCTACGAGCGTAGGTATCTCACATAACCTACTTACTATATCGTCGTTGACTACGGGTGGCTTCCTATGCATTCCGACGAATGCTAGATCTGAGCAGTGTACAGCTCCACACATGTTTAGACAGCATGCAATAGCTATCTTAAGCTTGCCCGGGAGATCATCTCTAACAAAGTATTCATATAGTTCATCGTACAATGCTTTGGCAAGTCCAGGCGCATCTATTATAGCTGTATGACAGTGAACCCATCCTTGAGTATGTATTATGGCTTTCAGCGATCGCCCAGTGCCGCCGACAACCCAGCCCTTCTCTTTCAATTCCTTAAGTAATCCCTCTAGCTTATTTTTGTTGGCAACTATGAATTCTACATTATGTCTGCTCGTAAACTTTACGTATCCATCTGAATATTTGTCAGCGATATCACAGAGCTCTCTAACAAAGTAGACGCTGACGATCTTTGGTATCGCAGCTCTAACCATGTATACCTCTTCACCATTCATAGAAACATGCTTTATCACTCCTGGAGCAACATATTCATGGTATCTCCATTTACCATAATTTTTCAAGAGCACTGGATGAACCATGTCTCTGTAATGCGGTGGACCAATATCTGTGATATGCTTTTCTTTCGCCGCCATCTTTCACTTCACCTCCTCTAGTTCTTCTGGACTCCAGAAGTAGTATGGATTGGCTCTAGGAACATGGATCATCTGTGGTGTAGGCGGTAAGCCGACAGCTTTTAGGAAGCTTCTCATACCGACTCTATATACTAGTTCTCCTATCCTCTCCCTTGTTCTCGCATTTTCATCCCACCAATCCAGAATCTTTCTTATCAGGTCTTTTAATTCATTGTAGGGTTTTTCAGCCTTCATGAAGGGTACTATTACCCATCCAAGGAATGCTCCTTGGAGGATTGTTGCTTTTCCACCTAACAGAATTGTTACGCCTCTATCATCTCCAGGCAGAATCGCCTTCGGTAAAGCGCCTAGACATCTCATGCATCTCGTACAATCTTCAGGGATTACTCTTAATTCTTTACCATCCCATTCAAGAGCTTGGGGTGGGCATCTAGCAGCTACGGCGGCTATATTAACGCCATTCTTAGCATACTCTCTAACAGCTTCTTGATCAATCTTTATCGAATCTCTCCACGTACCAATGATAGCTAGATCCGCTCGAGCCAATGCGCATACACAATCGTTTGGGCATCCAGAGATCTTTATCTTGAACTTATATGGAAATCTAGGTCTATGTATCTCGTCTTGGAACTCCATCGTCAGATCATGGTACATGTCAAGCGTGTCTACGCATGCCCATTGACAGAATGCCGGTCCGCCACAACAGCTAAGCGACCTAACATCGCTTCCAGATCCACCTAAGTCGAAACCATTTGCAGCTAAATCATCGAAGCAAGGTTGTAGATTTGCTGTCGGTGCGCCTAGCAATATTATATCTCCGGTAGAGCCGTGTAGATTTATGAAGCCCGTCCCGTATTTCTCCCATATATCGCAAAGTTTTCTAAGAGCTTTTGTTGAATAAAACCATCCAGCTGGTTGAGCTACTCTAAGCGTATGAA
Source organism: Candidatus Geocrenenecus huangii (assembly GCA_023268155.1). Lineage (GTDB taxonomy): Archaea > Thermoproteota > Nitrososphaeria_A > Caldarchaeales > Wolframiiraptoraceae > Geocrenenecus > Geocrenenecus huangii. Next base: position 19,113 of record JALNKM010000013.1, on the reverse strand, counting down.
CTTCAGGGGTAGGCATGGCTTCTGGTGGAAGATCACTATACCTTCCGATTACTCCCCCGCCGTATCCCCAAACACCAACTATTCCACCATGCTTCCAATGAGTTACTCTCTCTCTGTAAGATCTCTCAAGCTGTAGTAGAACATTCTTGGCATAAGGCTTTACAGCAGCCATCCGCTTCATCTCTTTAATAAAGCTTGGCCATGGACCTTTCTCTAATTCATCTAAAAGAGGTGTCTCAGACATTTTTTACTCATCTAGATATTTATTCAGAGACGTATATATTCTTTTTTATTAGAAAATTCTATAAGATTTTAATAACTTTGTTATCAATACTAGTTAGTTCACGATAACATCTCTGAGAAAATCATAGATTCTTAGAATCATGAATAAAATTCTTTAGCAGATCAACTAATGAATCTATCTGTGATCCTAAGATTAATTACTAAACTAAAAAATAAGACACGTCTTGGTATTTTTCAATGTATCTCTTAGAAAGCTTTGTTATCTGTAATCAGTCTCTACTTTTTTCAAATTATTAATAGACTAGAGCATTTGCAACTATCTCACTTAAACCGGAGACGTTGATATTCAAATTGTAGTAACTTACCATGTCTAGAAATTGTCTTTTACAATTTGCACAAATAGTTATTAATGTGGAGGACCCCGTATCTTTAACTTGCTGTACTTTTAGTTTCCCATAAGTTTTCATTCTAAAATCTAGGAAATTATATTTACTCATTAATGCGAATCCTCCACCTCCTCCACAACAGTAATTTAGCTCTCTGTTAGGATACATTTCTCTAAAATCTTTACATGAAGCGGTTATCACTCTGCGAGGCTCTTCATATATTCCACCGCATCTTCCAATCTTGCATGAATCATGAAAAGTCACTGGTTTAGTATTCTTATTTTTATCGAGCTTCAGCTTGCCTTCTCTTAAGAGTTTATCATAAAGTTCAACTATATGTATTACTTTAAATGGTCTCTCTTCAGGTGGAATGAGATCCTTCATTAAATGTCCGAGAACATCATAAGCATGTCCACATTCTCCTATGACAACGTATTCTGGTTTAAGTTTCTTAAAGGTTTCCAAATGTGCTTTAATTACCCTAACCATGTCTTTATCGCTATAGAACAGTCCATAATTAACATTATCAAATACTCCTGTCCTTGAAGAATTGAACGTCCAGTCTTCATTTACATAGTTCATTATCTCGACAATCCCTCTAATGGTATCTAGAAAAGATAGGTAATCTCCTGCATTATTTATGATTAAATATTTTGCACCAACTTTGTCAACGGGTACTTCCACATTAATATTCTTCCTATTTTCCTCAATTTCACTCTTTACAAAATCTAAGATATTCATTAAAGCCTCATAAGGTATCTTGGGAGCGCTACCATACATAATCTGATTTTCTACACCTTCTTCCTTCAATTCATCTGGGACTATATTTAATTCTGCTAGAATCTTTCTCGCTTCTCTCATAACTAATCCGTTATCTAAACCAAAGGGACATGCTAAAACACATCTCCTACATATCGTACATCTATAAGCTGCTTCAGCCAAAGCATTAACGTCTTGTTCATTAATTTCTTTAGCACCTATCAGTCTTCCAAAGATCTTGCCACTAAATGTAAAGTGCTTCTTATAGATTCTTCTGAGTATATCAGCTCTATAGACTGGGCTGTAGATCTTCTCCCTCTCACTTCCAATATAAACAGGGCATGCCTCAGCACAGGTTCCACAATGTGTACATGCTTCCAATGTTAGCTTAAGGGGTAGTAGAAAAGTCCAATTATTCTTCTTGTCTAATAGTTCTTTGAATGCTTTGAGAAATTGTTCAGATTTAGGTTCATGGGGACGGATCTTTTTATCAGAGAGACCTCTATATTCATCGAATAGCTTCTCCATCATCTTCACATCACTCCTCTACGAGATGTCTCTTATCGAGAATAACCTTCTGTCCGTAGAATATCGCTATTGGATGTATAAGCGTCTTAAATGGCAGATACATCATATAGATCTGTGCAAAGAATAGATGAATTAAGAATAAAGTATTGGTAGGTGGTAAGGTAGGGCTCAGACTTAAGATTCCCTGAACCCAGCTCCATAATTGAGTTGGATCTATCAACTTAAGAATTCGAATATATGTACCGAGTAGTAATGTAACAATTAACAGTATTAAGGCGAAATAATCTGCAAAATAGGATTCTGCTCTCTTATCATAGTATCTTCTGATAATGAAACCAAAGGAGCCGATAGCTGCAAGCAATCCTGCTATCGAACCCATTTCATATTCAAACGGTAAATGGGGAAGGAGGATGTATTTAGCGTGTAATGATAGACTTACAATTAACCCTATATGGAACATCCATGCTAGCGTAAATATTAATTTATCAAACTTCATAGGACCTGGTAATGAAAAGATTCTTTTTGCAATAGTAAGAAATATGCTTACGATATTTTCTTTCGCAGGAAAGATAGCCCACATCACTGGTCTAGGTAGGAACATCCATTTAAAGAAATTGTAAATCAGTGCAACACCAAACACTATTAACGTGAGATACGGCATCATAATCCCAATGATGAATAAGGAATACTCATACATTTATGAACCCATTTATAAATTGTTAGGATTGAATTATTTAACCATATCACTTAATCTTAAACCATACGTAAAAGTATATGATTTATTTAGTCCACAGAATTCATATAAAAACAACAACAGTATAATATTATTGCTATCATGAAGTTGTACCTATATGGAAGAAGAATTCTGATAAGAGAGCCTTACCTTGAGACAGTATGATATCTCGACAATTTTTCTTCAACTAAATATACCCCAATAAATGGTTAATATATTTTCTTAGTTCATCGTAGTATCCTATAATGTTGTTGGTTGAGGATGAATGATCGATTTTTAGACCTAGACGAGAAGCTTCCTCTGCCAATCTTTTGCTGATTACCGAGAAAAACACGTTTCCATGCTTTGTTATTGACTCTGCTTCTCTGGAAATAATTCTAAGGATCTTTGAAGAAGTGATGACTATCAGAAAAATTCCTCCAATTGATGTTTTGAAGAGATCTACCATCTCATTTATCGAAGTAGCTTTCTCAGAAAGAGTATACAGCTTCCACAAGTAGAGTTCTTTGAAATATTCCTTCAGAAAATTTTCTAATAATATATTTACTTCACTTGAGCAGTATGCTGCTATTCTTATTGAGTCGGGGAGATTGATTAGATACTTTATCAATCCCTCTGATGAATGTTCTTGCGGATACTTTACCCTCGATCCACCTAGCCTTCTTATAAGAGATGCTGTCCCTGGACCAATGGCTATAGAATATCTTTTAGCATACCTCCAAGCTTCTGGGATTAGTTTCTTTACGATCTTAACTGCTGTCTTACTTGTAAAGATACTAACGTCTGGAGTGAATCCGGAGTAGAATGCTCTATAAGCTGACTCGACTTCGTTTTGATTAACCTCAATACAGATGACAGGGATTATCTTCACATCAATATCTAAATCTCTTAAATATCTAGCTATGTTTCTAGATGTATCAAGTGTTCCAGGAAGAACTACTACGATATTTCTATCCATTTCAGCTTCTCTCTCAACTCAACAACTTTTCCAAAAACTAGTACGGCTGGTGGTTTCACATCATTCTCTTTAACCGTCTTAACTATGTTTAACAATTTGTCTGTATAAACTCTCTGGGATGGGAGCGTAGCATTCTCGATTACTGCTACTAATGTAGAAGTTGGAAGCCCTGAAGCTATGGCTTCTCCAACTATGTTCTCTAGATTTGATACACCCATCAAGACTACAACAGTATCTACACGAGAGAAAATCTTCCTTAAGTATGTTAAATCTCCTCCGTACTCTTCCCTTCTATGTCCAGTAACTATTGCTACTGATGATGAATATTCTCGATGAGTTAAGGGGATGCCGGCGTATGTTGGTGCAGCTAGAGCTGAGGATATTCCTGGAATTATTTCGTACGGTATGCCTGCTTCTTTGAGGGCTTCACATTCTTCTCCTCCTCTAGAGAAGAGCATGGGGTCACCATTCTTCAACCTGACAACAACATCATAATGTCTCGCTTTCTCTATAAGCAACTTGTTTATTTCCTCCTGCTTCCAACTTTCACCTTTCTCCTTACCTACACAGATTAATTCCTTCGCTTTAACAGCGTATTTGAGTATTTGAGGATTCACTAACCTATCATAAATCACTACATCTGCAATCTCCAATGTTTTTAATGCTTTCAAAGTGATAAGCTCTGGGTCTCCTGGTCCAGCGCCAGCGATATACACTACGCCCATGAATCCTCAATTATTTCTAGGCTGACTAGATATATATAAAAGCTCGCCACAAACCAGATAAATGGAGCCATCATGCAGGGAATAGGATATACGTTGATGGAGGAGGAGATGAGATACATTGACTAATATTAATGGTATCAGAATTGTCTTCGTTGATACTGCCAATAATTCTAAGAATCATTGTTGCTATGACTCTATGGAGGACAGATTCTTCGAGGTCAAGAGCCTCAGAGAATTAAAAGACTATGATGAGATATATCTGGATTCATCGATATTCCAAAGTATGTGGAGTGAGATAGAAGAGCTTCTCAAAGAGGGAAAGAGGGTCTTCTATTTTAGACGTCCATGGAAGTGGAGAGAGCTGAGAGATAGGTTCTCTGGAGAGTTGAGGGAGAGATTTGGTAAGAAGAAGAGTGATTTCGGAGACGCCTACATTCTATCAAAGATTCCTAGAAGTTGGAAATGGTTTAGAGAGATAACATCAATTGATGTCGAGTTAAAACCATTACTGACATTGGAAAAAGTTTACTACAAGAGTTATCAAAGGTTACTGAGGCTAAAAACTCTAGGTGTAGATGTTGATAGAGATATCGATGAAGTGGAAAGTAGAATATCAATGATGCGTAGCAAAGTCGTGGAGAAAGCCAAAGAGATTATACCGATGTTCGACGAAATTTACAATAGGCTAGGGTTGGATAAAGATGATGTCAATGGATTGTATGGTTTAGCTGGTACATTGACGTACTTAGGATGGCCTGAAACAGTGATACCCTACCATTATTCACTAAGATTCCTCGGATTATACAAGGTAAAGAATGATAAAGCAAGAAGATTCAAGCGTATACAGGGAAATGCCAAGAGACTCTTTATGATATACACTGAAGCAATTGCTAAAAAGAGAAGTATTCAATGGCCGCCACGACTGAGATTCCAACGACAACTATTGAGGGAACTGATCCATCTATTATCAAGAGATAAGGGGGCCTACCTGAGAGCTGGAGCAAAAACCCAGGCTGGTCTGACTAGATATAGTGCTCGAGTAGGTCCCCTAGAGACCTACCCTCGTAGTCTGATAATCTTTAGTGTCGCTGGGTTGCTTAGATAGCTCTTAGAGTAGGCCTCCAATCCCCACCTTCTATTTTTAGCTTTAATCTAATACTATCCTTATTAAATTTGTAAGCATCATAGGGTTTTTAAGGCTTCCATTCAAAGTGAATCCGGACACTCCCCGAAGATAACATGAAAAATGGAATATACAAGAAGAACATCATAATTGACAAAACATTATGGCTGGTTTTACTATTATGGGAGAGGTTCTAAAAGGGAATAAGAGGCAGAGGGGTTGGTTTAAAGCTGCATAGAGCAAATGGGTCGAACAAATAATAAAGTCTTAGATAACATTTTAGAATATAATCGAGGATGCTGGGCAACCCGTACTCTTTCAGTGTAGTAACATAACTTTGAGAAACTTAAGAATCCAGATAGCTGGAGTCGCAGTTTTTTATGGATTACGAATTCTAGCAGAATCATAAATGGGACGTTGATTATGAATGAAGTCGGCATATATTCATTTCTCATCTAATAATAACGTTACCGGTAGCATCTTACAGGAAACATCGGGGGCATACGCACGTACATGCTAGGCAAATCATCAATGTATACGTCATAACCGAGTCTTACTTTAGCCATGCTGTTCTGAGTCCATACGTATTTATCGAAGGGTATCCTGTGATAGTTTAACAGTTGGGAAGTTATTCGTAGATTCTCCTCCACGATTTTAGAATATCTATTCCACCCTTTTCTTTAAATAATTTAACTGCCTTCATGCTTGCTTCCATTATATCGGTTGCCTGGATAAATGTCTGTACATGTACCTTCTTTGAATAATCTATTGATACGGTTGATAAAGTTATGTTTAATCCATCTGCATTCATCTCTACATTTACTCCGATAGGTGTCTTGCATCCAACATCTAGCAAAGATATGATGTTGCGTTCAGTCATCGTTTCAACCCAGCTCTCGTAATGGTTTATGCTCGTGAGGATATTAACTAATTCTTTATCGTCTCTTCTAGCCACTACCGCTAATGCTCCTTGTCCAGCAGGAGGTGTAAATTCCTCGATAGGCAGCCTCTCATACTTTATGTTTTCACCTATCCTTTCTAGCCCAGCCTCCGCTAGGACCAATGCATCAACATCTCCCTCAAGCATCTTACGGATCCTCGTCTCTATATTCCCCCTGACCGGAGCCACCTCCAAGTCACGTCTACAATATTTTATGAAGGCCTCCCTTCTAAGACTACTCGTCCCAACCTTGCTACCCTCAGGTAGATCATTGAGGCTCAGACTACCTCTAGAGATGAATGCATCGCAAGGGCTTCGCCTCTCGGGGACAGCGACTATTTCTACTTCACGTGGTAGTTTGGTTGGGTAATCTTTCATGCTATGTACGGCGAAGTCTACCTCTCTTCTGATTATGGCCTGGTCTATTTCTTTTTCGAATATGCCTCTTTCTGGAATCAGGTATAAGGGTGTTTCCAAGTCTACGTCCCCCCTGGTCTTGATGATCTTTATCTCTATTTCTATTTCTGGAAAAACTTCTCTAAGTTTGTCAGCTACTTCCATAGTCTGGATGAGTGAAAGCCTGCTTCCTCTTGTTCCAACTTTAAATTTCATTTCCTGGTTCCTTTAAAGAGAGTTCTGAATTGAGTTTAATGTGTGTTCCATGTCTTTATCTGTGTGTGCGGTTGATATGAAGCATGTTTCAAACTGGCTTGGAGGAATGAATACACCATTCTTCAAGAGATTGTGAAAGTATCGTTTAAACAATTCTATATCCGACTTCTTTACATCATCGTAGTTTAAGACTTCGGCATCAGTGAAGAATACTTGGAACATCGATTCAATATGGTTAACAGTTATCTTAAGATGCTTGTCTTCTGCTGTCTCTCGTATAAACTTACATATTCTCTCTACTTTTCCCCTCATCCCGATATATATTTCCGGGTTTTCTCTTACGTATTCTAGGACTGTTAACGCTGCCTTTGTAGATAATGGGTTACCACAGTATGTTCCAGAAGCATATACTTTCCCTTCGGGTGCGAGATATTTCATGATCTCTTCTCTTCCACCGAAAGCAGATATGGGTAGGCCTCCGCCTAACGCTTTACCAAGTGTTGTCAGGTCAGCTCTTATCCCGTAATACTGTTGTGCACCACCTGGAGAAAGTCTGAAACCTGTCACTACTTCATCGAAAATCAATACTGCTCCTGAATAGTCTGCAAGCTCTCTAAGAGCTTTAAGATAGTCAATTTTGGGAATGAGTAAACCAACATTTACGGGCACAGGCTCGACGATTATTGCAGCTAGGTCATCTCTATTTTCCCTGACTATCTTCTCAGTCAATTCTATATCGTTGAATCTTGATACGAGAGTGTGTTTAGCCAGATCTTCTAATACACCTGAGCTAGAAGGTACTCCGAAAGTTAGTGCTCCTGACCCAGCCTTAACCAGTAGGGAATCATGCGAGCCATGAAAGCATCCTTCAAATTTTATTATCTTTCTTCTCTTGGTATATCCTCTAGCTAGTCTGATCGCATGCATGGTAGCCTCTAAACCACTATTAGAAAGCCTAACCATCTCCATGGATGGATAAAATTCTCGAATCTTTTCAGCCAGCTGTACTTCTTCTTCCGTAGGTGCACCGTACAGAAACCCCTCCTCAACTATCTTTTTCAACTTTTCTACGAGGAACTCGGGTGCATGCCCAAAGAACAGTGCTCCATAGCCCATAACATAATCTATGTACTGCTTGCCGTCTACATCATATAATATTGAGCCTTTACCTCTTTCTACGAAGAATGGATATGGTTCAAAAGCTCTAACGGGACTATTAACCCCTCCTGGAATAATCTTCTTAGCTCTCTCAAATAATTCTGGTGATTTCATACCTTCTTATAAGATAAGTCTGAAGCCCCATAATAGTTTTTCTCCTAGAAACAAAGTAATCGATTCTGATTTGTAACATTAATTTGATGATAAAGGAGAAACATTCATCCGATAACTCAAACAGCGATTTAACAATTGACGACTTATTCTAGATAACAATTTATATCAAGAGCAATTATCAACATGGTGCTTTGAAAACCTCCAATCCTTTAATAGCTCGGATTGATACTCAAAATCTATTAATAAACCCGTAATACTTAGAAAAATGAATATAAGAAAAACAAAAAGGAGTGTAGGGAGGTTTTGTTTTATGTTTTCTTGTATAGTGGTATTGACCCTAGGTTTATGTCTTTTGTTGTTGATACCGCTCCTATAATTTTCGTAAGATATTTTGGATGCTCGATCGATACCTGGTATACCTTGTTCCATTCTAGGTTTTTGAGCCAGAAGTCTCCGAACTCGTCTGTCGTGGCTGAGTATGTTCTCCCGCTTGATAGGTCTACCGCTGTTACTGTTGCCCCCTCTACTACTTCGTCTTCTTCTGGGTCGTATACTTCTCCCGCTATGAATGGTTTAGGCAATCCTATGTAGTATACCCGTGGCTTCGTCCCATACTCTGGGTGGAGTACTTCCGCCTTCGCTATAAGGTCTTTTAGTTCTTCGTATTCTCCAAAGATCATTGCCTGCCCTTCATGCGGGCATGAGTCTACACATCTAGGCTTCCTAGGCTGACCTTCTCCAAGCCCCACGCCGTCTAGTAGGTGGGCGCATCCAGTACATTTCTGAGCTATTTTGAGAGAATCGTTGAAGTATATTACACCGTATGGGCATGCATCTAGGCATGCCCTGCATCCAATGCACTTCGCCGGGTCTGTCAATACTAGCCCATCCGCCCGCTTATAGATTGCTTTCGTTGGGCATACGGGTATGCATGGAGCATTATCGCAGTGCTGGCATAGTAGTGGCAGGTATGTTACCTTAACCTTCGGTATCGAGCCTCTCTCCATCTCAACTATCTTCATCCAGAACTGCCCAGTGTCCGGCTGAGACTTGGCATAGGGTGTCCAGTCATTCTCTACATGCTCATCCTTGCATGCTAGCTGGCAGTTGTAGCATCCATTACAACGGTCAAGATTAATAACCCAGACCTTAACCATCCACCATTCACCCCACAACCCATGACTCGTAGCTTGGACCAATATGCGGGTTCAGCTTTCTCTGGAATGCTCCAGGATACCTTTTCTTAAGCTCCTCAATGTTCACCTTCTCGACCTCTACCAGGAATGCCGAGACAACCATTAACGGAATATGTGTAGTATTCTCCTTCGGGCAGACCAAGTTGATTGCCCCTCCTCTATCCAGCTCAATCCCTCTCGGTCCAAGCTCTACCGGGTCTAGCCTCGCACCATGATCTACGTAGACCGTTCCAGGCCTTACCCTCTCGGTAACGTATGCCGCGCATAGAATCGCTCCACGGTCATTGTACACCTTCACTATATCTCCATGCTTTATCCCTCTCTTGCCAGCATCTACTGGATGAATCCACATAGGCTGATAGGGGTAGCCGTCAACCCACATCTTGTGAGTCGGTATCTCCTGAAGCCACATACTATCATCCTGGTTCGCATGCTCCCTCCACCTCTGATGATTAGACATGTCCAGCAATGGATACTTCTTAGCCTTCTCATGGAATCTCGACTCCTGCCAAGTCTTACCATACGGTATATAGTGGGCTACAGGCGGCCTCTCAGGATCATTACCGAAATTCTCGTAAAGCCACTGAGCAAAGAACTCAATCTTACCAGACTTAGTATGCAACTTCTCTTTCTCAGGGTTTTCGTAAAATGGACGCATTCCAAGCGGGAACTCTTTCCACTTCGGGTCAGGCGGTACAACGAAATACTTCTTCTCCAAGAACTGTTCCCAAGATATGTATTCTGCAACACCGGAGTTCTCGAAAGCTATCCTAGCCCACTCATCATGAGTCTTACCTTGGGTGAAGTCGTATCCTAATCGTCTAGCTACTTCTTCGATTATTTCTACATCGCTCTTGGATTCACCGATAGGGTCGATGCATCTTCTCCAGTAATGTAGTACAGCGAACTGTCCATTCCCTGAATCCGCCATTATGTCTATGTCGTTTTCGAATGTTGTGTTACTGGGAGTATAAGGTCTGCGAATAACGCATCGTCTTCAAGGGTTATGCGTTGTACTACGTAGAATTCTACTTTGGGGTTTCTGAAGGCTCTCACTAGAGCGTTTCCACCATTCCAGCACGTCGTCCAGCATGGTGTCTCACTCCATATCATATGTATGTCCGGGTAGCCTTCAGGCGGGAACTGATACTTCTTAAACTGCTCCTCGACCGGGGCAAAGGCAAGAGCTGCCGCATACCATTCAACTGGCTTATCAGGTGTTGCCAGTATCCCTTTAGGTGTTAAAGTCTTTAAGATGAATGGCGTAGTAGCTTGAATACCCATGATCCCTCTTGTACCAGCACCCGTTGTAGGCATTACCTTCGGGTTCCAGAAAGGCCATCCAACGAATAGCCCCCATTCATGCATCTTGATCTGCTGTCTACCTGGTTTTCCTATTCCCTGCATTGCTAGACAGTATGTTTCCGCTCTCGCAGGCTCGGTGGCGTAGGGTCCTCGAATCGTTGGGCCACCATTACAGTGGAACATGCTTGTTGTCTTCTTAGCCCACGCTCTTGCTAGGGCTTTAATCGTTCTCGCCGGTACGCCTGTTATCTGTTCCGCCCACTTGGGTGTCTTCGGTATTCCGTCTTCTTCTCCCAGAACGTATTTCTTGAAGTGTTCGAATCCATATGTATGCGTCTCAACGTATTGCTTATCGTATGTTCCCTCCGTTATCCAGACATACGCTATCGCCAGGTATAATTCAACATCAGTATTCGGCAGAACAGGGATCCACTTATCAGCATGAACAACTGTTGTGTAGTTTGCGTCTGGAGCTACCGCGACAATCTTCTTGCCAGCATCCTTCAACCAGAATGTTGCCACGCTAGCCATCGGGCCTGGACCGTGACCATTCGGCGTAGTCTCAGAATCACATCCCCAGAACAAAGCAAGCTCCCCATTCAACATAAAGTCATAGTAGGCGTTTAACTGGTATTTGGTTAAGCCTTGTGTTTCGTCCATTCCCCAAACGTGTTTTGCGCCCCAGTAGTATCCTTCCCAGCTATCAGGATTTCTCGTCTGTATAGTGCATCCACCAAACATTTCGTATAGGAATTTGTAGATTGCTCCAGGTCTAATGTGAATTGTCTTTGTTTCACCGTGTACATCTCCTTGTACTAGTATTGCAGTCGGTCCATATGTTTCTTTTATTCTCTTGAGCTCGCTTAGTAGTATCTCGTATGCTTCTTCCCACGTTATTCTTACGAATCCACTTTTACCTCTACCCTCAACATTCCTCTTGTTTGGTGGTGCTTTATAGTCGAAGTCAACCCTCTTCAAAGGATACTTTACACGAGCAGGAGAATATATTCTACCCTTGTACGCCTGAGCATAATATGTAGGCGTTATCTTTAGCGGGGCTTTGAAGACTTTACAAGCCACCTCGAAGCTAGCTACATCTGCTTAAACTCTTCAGGCTTATACTTCCAGTCAAGATGCAGTGGCCTGATCCTAATAACTCTACCATTCTTGATGTCTACAGCTACATCGTTATCCATGGAGAAGTTGCCTCCACACATGCATAGATTAACAATTTCTGTTCTCACTTTCTCTGCTTCTGCTTTTAGTTTTCTCGATGTAGTTTAAGAAGACTTCGTAGAGTTCTCTAGTTCTCTTCTCACGTTCCACCTTATCCTCAAGAATCATTATCTGGTCTAATTTATCTATAATCATTCTATTAATATTGACAAAGAATAATCGTTCATAGAAGGCCTCCAATCTCTCGTAGACTCCAAACTTCTCTCTTAGATTTATCGAATACTCTAATGAATCGATCATTAGCCTCGCGATCATTCTTCTGTCTAGGTGGTTTGTTTCATAGTTTTCCATTGATGCCATGAGGGTTGAGACATCGAATTAACATGTTCTTCCAGGTTTCTACAATTCAATTTGTATCCATGGCTTAGAGGATCATCGAATGCAAGAGAACCAGGATCAATCAAGATCATTTGCCCATAACCATACCCCGCTGTAAATGGCTCTTTGCCACTTCTAGCCTCCATATCCATCATACATATCTTCTCCCACATACTCCATGTCTCTTTAATTGTCTCCATATCCTCATAGGCTAGAGCAACCATAAAGAATACGAGTACAGGTACGTGATGTTCTTGACACTTCTTGATTGTGTTAAATATATCGATGTTACTATAGTTTCTACCGTGCTTCTTTCTAACATACTCTGAACCAGATTCAGGAGATATCGTCAAGGTTACTGACGTACCCAGCCTAGAGACTTCCTTGATATACTCCTCACTAGCAGGCTCGAATAACTCCAGTGTCAAGTGTTCCACCGCTACACCTTCAGTTCTCAACGTTTTCAATAACTGCTCCCAGTATTTCCTACCACCCATTCTAGTATCTTGAAATAAGAACACCGTCTTAACACCTTGTTCGGCAAGCTTGTCGAGGTCTTCCACGATTTTTTCAGGTTTTCTAAAAGATGGAGCACGTCTAGCTAGATATTTTTATAGACGTATCTTGATCCCCGCATGTAGCACAATTGTAGATACAGCCTCTGCAGATCGGGATCTGCCAGAATGCGCAGTATGGAGGCTTATTAACTGAGAACACTAGAGTTCTAGGTTTAAGCAGGTCGAGTCTCGTGAACTCGTATTTATCGATTGAGTCAGCAGAAGGTGACAGAGGCTCAATTCTTATCTTTCCTTCTACTCTATAGGTAGTGTTCGGGATCTCTCCTAGATTATTCTTCGTTTCTACAGTCATCATAAGTTTCAGGAATGCTTCTTCCGCTTCACCTCTAACGACCACATCGATGAAAGGATATTTTTCGATAATCTCGTCATGAAATCTCGTTGCAGTTAATCCTCCCAAGACTATTAATGAATCAGGATGTATATTCTTGCATATTCTAGCTAGATTTACTGCCCCATGAGCATGGATGATCCAGTGTAGGTCTATAGCGAAGATCCTTGCATCTATTTTCTCTAAATAATCCTCAACGCTGAATCTTCTTTCTTGAAGCATCCTCTCCCCGATATTGTCTACATATACTTTGTAGCCATTTCGATCTAGGTAATCTGCGATGCTCAGCATACCTATAGGCGGAATTATGAATTGGTGAGTACTCTCAGAAACCGTGTATGCTATAGGTCCAGGAAAGAAAGGTTTATCTCTAAAATCGAATATAGCAGGAAGATGAAGAAAAACCACGTCATAACCTGTACCCATGTTTCCTTATCCTTAGAAAATTAGAGTGCTCCGTATTTTAGTTTTACCAATTAATGAAGACCTCAAAGATTCATCAACGATAATTCTCATTAAATTATAATACTTAGCAAAATATGCTCATTCATATTGTTAGAAGTGAAAGACTGAAAATAGAAAAAGATAGGAATTTATTGGGTTACTCACGCTTTCGGTTTAGCTCCTGCTCTGACTATAGCTACTCCCGTCAAGATAAGATTGATTACTAAGAGAGCCAATACTACGTAGAGTAGCGTCTAGAATCCAGAGACTGTATCTTCCACTTTCTTCACAGAAGAGACGATGGTGTTTTGTGCGTCTGTAATTGTCTTGTCTAGTTTATCTACGGAGTCACGTAATGTTTTTATATTGTCTGGGAGAGTCTTTAAATCGGCGATACTCTTAGAAACGTCTGATACACTCTTCTCTACACTAGATAGCTTAGCAAGTATATTGTCTTCAACTGTTGAGAGTTGAGTGGAGACGCCCGTTAATGCATTCTTTACATCATTTAGAGTAGAGCTTAGCTTATCAGATGTAGCTGCTAAATCTCTACTCAGAGCTGAGAGCCTACCTAATACGTTGTCTTCAATAGTTGATAATTGCGTAGAAAGCCCTGTAAACCCGCTAAGTATCGTTGATTCATCAGATGAAGCCTGAACTATTACAAAGGACAGCAACAAGACAGCAGCGGCGGAAACCAACAAGGTTTTTCATTTACTCATACCCTTCTAAGGATAGCTCCACGTATATAAGTTTAATTTAGAGAAATTAGCCTACTATTTATGATATAAGAGGTAATGTAGATTGAGAATCCTACCTGAATTTACGAAGTATGGTTTCCCGACCGTTAGATTAAGGAGGCTTAGAAAGAATAGGATCGTCAGGGATCTAATTGCAGAAGTTAAAGTTTTCCCGTCATCTCTTGTTATGCCCTTGTTTGTGAAGGAAGGTTTGATGGAGCGTGAGCCTATAGATGGAATGCCTGGACAAGAAAGACTATCTATCAATGCATTGATTAGAGAAGTAGGTGAGTTACTAGACTTAGAGGTAAGAGCTATCCTCTTGTTCGGTGTACCCTCGATGAAAGATGAGTTTGGTTCTTCTGCATATGATAGAGATGGGATAGTGCAGAAAGCAGTTAGAGAAGTTAAGAAGAATTTCGGAGAAGAAATTACCGTGATGACGGATGTTTGTTTATGCCAATATACTAGTCATGGCCACTGCGGTATCATTCTGGAGAAAGGGAATCGGAAGATTATAGATAACGATTCAACGATAGAAGTTCTAGCTAGGATTGCACTAAGCCATGCAGAGGCCGGAGCCGACGTCGTGGCCCCATCGGATATGATGGATGGAAGGGTTGGTGCTATAAGGAAAGCTCTAGACGAGGCAGGATACACGGATACAGCAATAATGTCTTATTCAGTCAAGTATGCATCAAGCCTTTATGGGCCATTCAGGAATGCGGCATACTCCAAGCCATCGTTCGGTGATAGAAGAAGCTACCAAATGGATCCTAGAAACATGAGAGAGGCTCTCAGAGAAGTTGAGCTGGATATCTTAGAGGGCGCAGACATAGTTATGGTTAAGCCTGCGTCATGGTATCTAGACATAGTATCTTTGATCAAGAATCACTTCAACGTACCAGTAGCAGCTTATTCAGTAAGCGGGGAGTATACCATGATTAAGATTATGGCTGAGAAAGGGTTGATAGATGAGAAGCAAGCTGTATGGGAACAACTACATTCAGTAAGACGCGCAGGCGCAGACATAATAATCACCTACTATGCCAAGCAATATGCAGAATGGATTAGAGATGGAGAACTTCCATAGAGAATAAGCATGGTCTAGAAACTGAGGTCAACTTTAGCCTTTCCAGGATCTTGAAAGCGGATAGGTCCTGAAAGAGTTCTTTGGATTAACTTATTTCACCGGTAGGCTTGAGTCACTTCAGCTTGTATTCCAGAATAGATTATAGGTTGAAGCGTATTCACATCCCATTTCGAGAGCTTTCTATCGTTCTTCTTAGAGCCAATTAAAACTCTATCCTTGGTTATTCTGAAGTCTTCAAATACCGCTCCGCTTCCAATCTGATTAAGGACTAAATGTTAGATCCATATGCATCAACACTTAGTCCAGAACCCAAGTATTCTACCAGTTTTCCTTATCATATAATGCTCTTCATACACATTTGAGATAAACAATTATCAACAAATAACATTTATAAAAATCTTCTGAAACCATTGGGAATTCATAAGTAGAAGAGATTTCTAGTTAAGGTTGAGTATAGTTTTGATGAGTGGAGATAAGGCTATATTTGAGAATCTCAATAATTCTCGATAGAGTGTATGAGTAGCAGAGAAGAGGTTAAAGTTTTAAGAGAGTTCTTGCTTGAAGTTATGAAACCCTAGACGATCCAGATTCGCAGTCAATAAGATAGTCAAAAACGTTCATAACCTCAAGCAATCTAAAATTTAAGATCTTAAACCGAGAAAGAGACAGCACCATTATTTTAAGCTTACATCTAGAAAATGATTGAAAAATGTGCAGCACCCTTATATCTAGAAGAGATTTCCTGAAAATTTCGGGGATTATCTCTGCAGATGAGTTGAGTATCTTGAATAAGAATATAAGAATCTTTATTTAAATTTCATATGGAGTCTGGCATCTTGTTATTCATATAAGAATTAGGGAGTAAATATTAGGTTCTTCATGAGACATTTATCAAGCTTGAAATATACAATATGAACTTCTGTAGATGTTATTAAATGGCAAATGCGACCGATCTCAAATCCAATCCAGAAATGGAAAACAACCTTTCTGATATCTGTTTCTCCTGTAGCTTCGGCTCTGTTAACTTAAGGCTTTTGGCCTAGGGCTGCGGTTGTTTTCTTATGTTCTTGAGGATAAGAACCCCTTTTTCTCTACAGCCTTTACCTAGTAGCCCTAGGCCTAAGCTTTAGATGTGTCTCAAGGGTTCTTAAGCCTTTCGTAGATAGGAGTCATGTGGCTGTCTGGGACTGGGTTCAGAGGCTCCCAGGATTCAGAAAGTTCTTCAAGGCTAAGTGTAAAGTATCCCTATTCCTTGTGGATGAGACGGCTATAGTGGTGAGGGGGCTTCTAGCATGGGTATGGGTTGCCTACGAGCCTTTCAGTAAGAGAACCCTGGGATTCTGGCTTTCATGGAGTAGGAACAGTATATAGGCTGAGATGTTCCTTAGGACTTTGGTGGAGGCTTACGGTAAGCATCCAGTCTGGATAGATGGAGCCCCATGGTACCATGAGGCATGCCTGAGGCTGGGCCTTAAGCATCGTAGGTACAGGTTTGGGGAATGGCTATTCCAAGCTATGGAGAGGGCTATACAGATGCTGAAGGATAGAACCGAGAGCTTCGACGACCACTTCCCATGCATGAAGAAGGAATGTATTCTAGAGCATGTCTGGAGGTGGCTTAACCTATTCCATCTATTCAGCCAGCCTGAAACGCTAAGCATAATCCACAACATAAGAGGGGTGATGGAGATGGCTTAAGTTAACAGAGCCCTCTTCTCCACCAAATAATTCATATATGCTGACTTCTTCCCCGATTTTCACATCTCTGCCTGCTTTTAGATTAATCCTTCCCACGACCGCCACATTAATTGGGTTCTCAATACAATATTTAGAGTTAAAATCCATTAGATAAGAAAAGTAAAAATTTTAGCAAAACAGGAACATATTTACTTGTAAGTTATTAATGGAGTGTGCTATGTGTGGTGTAGATTACCTCCACATTCATGATCTTTTCCACGTATTAATCTCCCTAAAGTGTTTTCATCCATGTTTGCATGGATTTCTTAAACCTTTGAGTCACTGATTTCCACTGTTTTTATCTTTGTTTATTCTAATCCCACATTCTTGATGAATTGAGAAATCATGGAGTTGCCTTCAACATAGCACGTTATTCGAAATTGTACGTAATTTAATTCTTTCTGGTCTCTTGGAGATTAAGAATAAAGTTTTTAACAATAACTGGAGCTGGCGATACACTATTTGTTAAATTTTAGATAGGTTACCTCCAGCATAGGGTCTCCAGTGGAGATAGCAATGTTACTTCTACTACTTCTCCTTCCCGTATTCTTGATCCAGGAGGGATCAGTATGAATCCCCCAGCTTTTGATAGCGTTGTGATGAGTGTAGATCCACCGAGTCTCTTTAAATGAGGTGTTGCTTTCAAGCCGTTACTAGACCATTCTAGCTTGACTGCCCTAAATGTGTATAATCCTGGTCTAGCTTCTACCGACATTGTCAAGGTGGCCAAGACCTTCGGGGTAAGGCATGCCTCCTCATAGTATATTTTTGAGATTAAAGGTACGATGATGTTATATATGCATGAAGTTGTCGAACCGATATGTCCAGGTACTAAGAATATTGGTTTATCTTCTACTTTGCATACTCCCGAAACCTTCCCGGGACTAAGTGTTGTTCCATGGAATATCACTTCACCTAACTTCTCCAAGCTAATACCTGTATAATCTTTGACGCCTCTGGCCGCTCCACCTATCAATGCTAGAGCATCATAATATTTTATATTATTCATGACGAAGCTAGCTATCTCTTCTGGATTGTCTCTAAGTATTCCGAGAGAAGCTGTCTTGCACCCAATCAGTCTTAGCGTAGATGATACTAGGAAGGAGTAATTGTCTGGGTAAGGTACTCCTTTCTCGAACCTCTCTAGAAGTTCATCACCTATTGATGCAACGCCGATTGTTGGCTCTCTATAAGCTTTGATTCTAGTCAAACCTATCTCTGATAATAGAACCTGGTCCTGAGGTCTAATTACGGATCCTCTAGGTATCAAGATTTCTCCTCTACTGGCGTCTTCTCCTCTTAATACAACATCATCGTATAACTCAACCTCTTTCTTGACTAGCAGGACATCGCTTTGTCTTAACGTAAGTTCTTCTCTAATAACTGCATCAGCACCTTCAGGAAGGGGAGAGTTGGCTGAAAGATATACAGCTTCTCCTCTACCAATTCTTAAACTTACTTCTTCACCATCTTTCAGAACGGACCCTACAACTCTAAGCGTAACTGGATTAGATCCTGTTGCGCCTCTTGTATCTTCATGTCTCACAGCGTAGCCATCATAAAATGCTATATTTTTTCTAGGCATATCGAATGGTGCATAGATGTCTTCTGCTATCCTTCTTCCAAGAGCTTCATCTATAGAGATAAGTTCATACGCTGTTTTTTGTGTAAACGCTTGAAAAGTAGACCTCAATGCTTCTTCGAATGGTTTAGCTTTGAACCGATATTCTAAAGGCATATAGAAACTTAGCCCATCTTAGAAATAAACATTATTCCTCTCTACTTCCCATTTTTACTGATCAGACAGCTGTTCATCATAGTAACCTCCACACATAAAAAACGATGTCGTGTTGAGG
>JALNKM010000012.1 GCA_023268155.1 Candidatus Geocrenenecus huangii | reverse complement strand
AATAAGCATGTATCTCCGCATAGACTTCTCTATCGACACCCGCCTTCTTTAGAACTTCCCTACTCCTAGTAAAGTATATGTCGGTTGATTCTCCTCTAAAAATTTCTTCTTCACTGGCTATAGATAGCTTCCTCATTAACAACACCTCCACGGCTTTCAAGAGTTATTCAATATCCTTATTATTCAACTTTTTGGATAAAATAATTATGTTAAAGATATCGAATCATCAAACCGTCATCCTAAGCTAAATCTTATATGAAGTCTATCTTATCATGAGTAGTTAGTATAGCTCTGTATAGGAATGTTGCCTGCCTAAGAGTCGACATGTAATCAAACTCGTATAAAGCTGAGATACAATCAATTGGGATGAATACCTCGTATCCTCTTATAGCTGCACTACCCGCTGTATGGAGGACACAGATGTTTGCAACGGTGCCTGCGATAACAGTCTTCTCAATCTTCTTCATTCTTAAAACATCGTCTAGATATGTTCCATAAAATCCATCGTATCTCAGCTTCTTTACCAGTACATCTCTGTCCGAGGGTTTAAGCTCATCTACTATCTCAGCCTCCCAAGTACCTGCAACTGCATGCTCGCCCCAGATGTTAAATTCCGGATCATCTTTCTGATGCCAATCCTGCGTATATACTAGTAGGACATTCTTTGAGCGGGCTTTCTCTAGCAGCTTCTTTATAGGCTCAATCGTCTTCCTAGATTCCGGAACGAATAACCTGCCTTTCTCGTGGGCGAAAGCATTCTGCATATCGACAATTATTAGGGCGGTCTTTGATGCTTCTAATCTAGCGGGCTTGACTTCAAACTTCTCCGGAATCTTAACATGGTCAGGGAACATAACTTACCCTCTTTATGCTATGACTATCCATACTATAAAAAGTTGTAGGTGGACGGATATGCCCGTGGTATATGAATCCTACAAGACTTGCTAGAAGAGGTTCAAGAGTTGTCAGGAGCTCGGTGCCATTAAGCTTCATAATAGGTCCTAGAAGTGAGCACTATAGCAGGAAGATTATAGAGATTGTTAAAATACTTGAGTGGGAGGCCAAGAACTTTACTCAGATTCTGCATAGGATATAGGGGATATTAGGAATAAGTTATATCCATGGATGTGGAGCCTAACATGCCTGTGGATCTTAGGAATAGTGAGAAGATGAGACCGAATGACTTAGAGCTCTAATAGGAGGATGAGGTCTGCTGTAGAGAAGTTCTTCGTATGATTGAAGTCTTTAGACAGATTCTCGCTATGTAAGAGAGACTAGTAACAACGTATAGGGTATTGTAAACATAATATGCAATAATAATACACTCAAGGTACGAAGGAATTTGAGATAAGTTCAAATATAAAAACAAGAGGGAGTTGGGACTCTCCCTAAGAGCTGTCTGGGCAGCTCTAATCTGCACTAAAAATTCCAAACTTCATGGTAAGCTGGGGTCTACCTGAGCACTATATGAGAAAGAACTAGACTTAGGGTTAATGCTCCAGCTCTCAGACGCCGGCCAAACAAGTATTCTTAACACCTCTATTTTTCATAGTATGGTAATAGAGTGTAAATAGACTTTGGAATAAGTTTAGATTCCTTAAACCCTTTTACATGGTCTCTTGTACTAAGCTTATGGTTGAAGATTATAGTCCTCTCTCTAAATATTTGAAGAATCTCTCCATCCTATTCTTTCAGGAAGCATCCTGAGACAAAGGATATAATATCCATAGTGAACAGTAGGAGGGGCTGGGTCATAAAATCTATCTTAGCTGGATAATATCAAGCATAAGGTAAAGTATTTCCCTTACTATTCTAACATTTTATAGAATCAGATTGAGTCTTGGCCGGGTATTCAGAGGAGCTTTGTGGTTAAGCATCGGAGTAGTTTTCTCAAACTTCTTCGGATTCATCTACTGGCTTGTAATGTCTAAGTTTGTTGAAGTAGATGTTGTTGGGAGGGCTGCGGCAATACTTAGTGTAGAAGCTTTAATTACGGCTTTTATAAATCTTGGAATCCCAATTGGTGTTCAAAGATTTATGGGTGCAATGTACAGTAGGAGAGACTACGAGAAGCTATCTCAATACTACTACTCACCTATGATCCTACTATTTATTTTGAGCTTATCGGCTGATATAATCTTAATAGTTCTTTCTTTAATGTACAATGGACTGTTCTCACTAGACCTTCTTTCAATAATCTTCCTATGCATATTAATCATCTGCGGATTTAATGGATGGTCGATTATCGGTCAATCATTCTTTAATGCTACGCTCAAGACAGAGTATACTGCTTTAACACAAATATCTTCATCCCTAATTAGACTAGCCGTAAGTCTACTACTGATCTATCTAGGCTATAGTTTTATAGGGTTGATGATGGGGTATGTAGTTGCTGGATTAACAACATCAATCTTGATGTTAACTCTTCCGATGTATATACTGACAAAGACTAGAACAAGTTTCTCCTTCTCCATCAATTCTATAAGAGATTCTCTAAGAGCAGGAGTATCTTCATGGATTCCAGATATCTTAACACTCCTTAGTCAGTGTGCCGGCGTTCTAGGAGTATACTCTATAGGCGGGTTAGCAGAGACAGGCCTATACTTTATTGCATTTACAATAACATCTGCGGTTATGAGTTTTCCACAATCTATCTTAACACTCTCTTTCCCAACTATTAGCGGGATGCATGACGGTAGGAAGAGAGCTATGTATAGAGCTGTAAAGATCTCCGCATCGCTCATCGCTCCGATAGCCTTCTTCTTAATACTCTATTCATCAATTTTACCTAAATTCCTTGGAGAAGCATATACTGGAGCTTCTGAGCCAATAAGACTCTTAACACTTGGATACTTGATATCGCCTATTAATGCAGGCTACACGTACTATGCGTATGCTATCGGAAATTATAGCCATGTCTTAGCAATAGGTCTCGCTGGAACTATCCCTAGATTGCTACTCTATCCCCTCTTGATAAATCTCTATGGAGATATAGGTGCAGCAGTAACATTCTCGCTAGGGAATATAACAACATTGTTGATGGTCATTATACTTGCTCGTAAAATGAACTATAATCTCCAATTCAAAGAATATCTAAAAATAATCATGATACCTTCAGCCTTATCTGTACTACTAAAATTCTTTGAAGCATACTGGGTAATAGGTTTAATGATTCTCTCTGTATCCTACTTCATTTATGCTAAGCTAAGAATAATCACGAAAGAAGATCTAAGAGAGATAGGAGAATCAATAGCATCAAGACAGTTCCTAGAAAAACTATACCCGTATCTGAGACCAATACTCTCATTAATCTACTGATATTAAACAAAACACCATTTTTATAAAAATATGTCCAAAATCAGTGATCATGAAAGGGTAGTGTCCGGATAAGTAGGGTATTTGAAGGGGTGTTTTTCTTCTATTGTTATGGATATTGTAGCCTTGGTCTCCAGCTGTTTTAAGAGGAATAAAGAAGTAATGAGGTTAAGGTTTAATCTAAAAGTATGATGACCTCGATAAGCTGATAGAGGGGGAGGGAGGGAAAGATAGATGCTGGAGAAGTCTATAGGCAGTATGCCGTGAAGCTCATCTCAATGGGCTACTTCTGATATTTCTAACCACATATGTATGTTACCTGACTATAGGTACCTAAGTACTCTAAAGTTTGTGTTGTAGGCTCTAGCCATTCAGCTATCACTTCTAAATTAACAATCTTTCTAGATTCTGAGAATAGATTAGATATTACAAGATAATATTCTCCCGCTGGAAGGATTATGTTAAGCTCCCCTCTTGCCACTCTACCAGAATCATAATAAGATGCGAATGCTTTACGGTTAATGAAGTTAGCAAACCCTAGGTCATCTAAAATAATCAATACTATCTCACCATCTCTATCTTCAGATGTGAAGTACCCTTTCAAGCTTATTTCTCTAATAGCTTTAAAAGGATGGTAGATGTAGTAGCCTGGAGGCACTACCATTCTCTCCCTCAGTATATGGGATTGAGTCTGTTGATAACTTATTATTGAGGTGGTAGTGGTGCTGTATTTGGTAAAGGTTTGGTAATAGCATTCTTCTGAGGGCCGGATATTCTGGGATTTAATAGTATAGACTATACCGCCCAGCAGATTTATTATTATGATAAGTACTACGGATACTTTCTTCCAGTTCTTAACAACCCACTCATCTGCTCTACGCCAGAAACTAGCTTGATATGCCTTCTTAGACGAATGCCTAACACGACCACGATGTTTATCCTCTACAGGATCATTTCTAGAATCTGAAAACATACGTAGACAACTCCAACCCTACACTATATAACACATCTAGCTTACTATTATTTTTAGATACTTACGAAGACTCTATCAGCTTAACGCTTCATAGACTGGCATGTTAAAGGCTCAAAGATGAACAATATTTTTACGTTACCTTAGAAAAGTGTTTGGAGAGGAGAAGCCTAAAGGGACTGCTCGGCATAGAAATCAGTGAAAGAGCTAGACATAGTAGTAGTTAGGCCAGATATAGTGAGACCCTCAGGATAGACGTAAGTGAGGTGAAATACATTAGAATTAGAGATAGAGGAAATGAACTAACCACTATATGATACAAGCTTGATACTATATGGGATGTAATCGAAATGAGACCACTGACAAATTATTCAACCAACCCAAATAACAGCTTTTCCATTTATCTGGATGGGAATACCGATAATCATCTAGGCCTTCTCACATTAATAATAACATTAATCTTAAGAAAGAAAAGATAAAATAATGTATAAAGTAGCGTTCTATCACTAAAGCACCTTAGAAAGAAAACTCTCATGAAGAATCTCGTTTAGAGTACCTTAGATTAGAGCGTCATAGAAAACACTACAAAACTTTCTTAAAGGATCGGGTATAAGAAATAGGTGTATCATTCTAGGTGAGGTAGACCATTGAGACCATGGATTAGGCTAGAATTCTAGAAGCGTTCATAGGCCACGCTTCGAAAAACGATCAAGGCTCCTGAAGATCCTAGGGCTTGAATAAGTTTCTTTAAGCAATGACTTCGTGTCCTTTTCTAGCCTTTCAAAGATTTTCATGATGGGCTTGATCAAGTGTTTATTATTCTGTATAGTTCTGAGACTACTCCGTTAATCACGTATCTCCGTTATGCTTCATCATGCTTATATCTCTCTAGTTTTAAACGATCTTCCTAATTCATATTGTAAGGACTCCTCGGAATCTTTCATGTTTCTGAATCGACTTCACCTTCTTTTCGAATGCTTAACGCCTCACTTAGTTATAGACCGCATAGGGCCACGAACATTAATGCTAAACGCATTCGACTCGACTTTGCACCCGTCAATATTCTTTGCAATTCAGCCAATGATGGAACTCGATCAATTCCACTTCCACTAGATTTTCCTGGTATCTTGATCTTCTTCAAGTTTATCTCGACGTTGTAGAAATAGAAGAAGCTTCCAGCTAGAGAGACGTTGAGCTCTGACCTACTGAACTCTATGAGTTCATGCCTCGAGAGCTAGATAGCTTCACGATGCCCCCATAGATTTAGATTACTCCATCCCCAACTTCTCCCGAGACTCTAGAAGTCCAAGATACATTAAGCCCGTAACCTATCTTCAATAGCGGTCATCTTTGCTCGGGCTAAACTTTAAATATTATGACGTACAGGCTGGTTTGAAGAAACCAACTAGGCTGAAGGAGTCCATCGATCCAGCTAACTATCGTGAAGACCATGTTAATCAGACGTTAAATTCTTAAACTAATGGAGTCAAAAGAAGTATAGAAGGCAAGTATAGAATGCCTTTCACAAAGAGGTATAGCCTAGGAGAATTAAGGGGCTGGGCTAACGGAAAGACAGATCCAGGTCTACAATATGATAGCTAAAGGGAAGACTATGAGAGAAGTAGCGGAGGCTCTTGGGACATCGAAGTCGAACATTTCGATCCACTTGAAGAAGGCCATGAGGAAGCTTAGAAGATATGAGGAAGTAGAGAAGGCGGTTCAAGAAGAGTTCGAGAAGAGGATTAAGAAGATTGAAGAGAATGTAGATATACTCATGAGAGCTGTCCTCCTACTGATAATAGAGAGGTCTTAAAGGATGGGGACAGATCGAAGTAGAAGCTTTCCACATGCTTCGACCACTATCCAGCTAGCCGACTTCTCTATTACTCCATTATGTGGACTCATGGAGCTGTTAAGCTTTTTAACCCAGTGGGGCCACATATCATGGAGGATGAACAGACACGATCCACTGATAGCTTTCATGAATAAGCTGGTCGACAAGCGCTTCCACAAACACTTCAAGGATCCTAACCGCTGTCTAGAAGCGATATATCTCGACACGCTCCTCCATCAGTATCTTGAGATCATCTTCGGCTTGAGTAGAGATGAGATAGAGAGGAGGACGGCTAGATACGTGGGGAAGGCCATGGAGACGTGTATGAGATCGATGCTCAAGAATATCTTTAAGTCTTAGCCGAGTATGACCGCTACCCGTAGACCCATCCACACTATTAGATGATCTCCTCCAATCCTTATAGCCTCTATGATGTGGCCTCTTACATTGAGAGGCCAGTCTTTTAAGCAGAGCATAGCATCTATCGTAGACCCGTTCTACCCTACATGGCCTCTCACGATCTTCTTCACTTGGGGAAAGGTATCTATGTTCGATCTTCATCTTCTTGAGATAGTTTTGTAGAGTTGTCTTAAGTTCACTTATCAATGGGATCTGCCTAGGCTTACCATTCTTGGTTATGGCTCCTGGAAGACTTATCACGTTATTCTCGAAATCAATATACTCCACCTACAAGTTTAATGCTTCGTTAAGCCTCATACCAATCTGGGCTCGAAGCTGGATAAGCATTGACAAGCGTAAACTCTTACTGGAGAGGATCATCTTCTGGAGGTCTCCAATCGGTGGAAGCCTATCAACCCTGACAGGAGCCTTCTTCGGTTTCCGAACCTTCTTCAAAGCATTCTGGTATGTAATATTATAAAACCTTAGGAAGGAAGTTAGAACATAGATAGTAGTAGATAGTCTTAGGCTTAGAACCCTCGGATTCAAGCCTACTGATAAATGATTGGAAAACTCGGTGGAGATCATTACCACTCCTAGCCTTCTCCAAAGCTCCCCAACACTTCCAGCTTGATAAAGATGGGAAAGATCTCCAAAGCCTTATAAAGAGGATAATGTCTTCTCTTAGTCGTAAATTATGGTTAAGCACTTACTGGGAAGATCATCAATAGATTAATCCGACAAAAAGAGAATAATATCCTTATCCTGACACTATCCAGAAAAGCAATTCTTTATATATCGGTGAAAAATTGATCTCTCATAAGATGCTTCGTAAGAGATTAGTTTATCTAATCATATTATCAATACTGTTCAATACTTTATCTACTACACTCGTGGTTGTAGGTTTCAATAGCTCTTCAGAGTCTGAGCATGCTCCTGGGCGGGTCTTAGTTAAGTTTAAGCTAGGAAGAAGCTATGTTACTGAGGCAAGTAGGCTATCCCAGCTTATCGATAGAGAATTAAAACACTATGGGATAGTTAATATCAGCTTGCTCAAAGTTAGAGAGGGGTTGGAGGTCAGTAAGGTTTTAAGTGAGCTTTCGAGGATCCCATCTATAGAATATGCTGAACCAGATTATAGAATTTGGGTGGAGGAAGTATTCCCAAACGACCCAATGTTTCAGTATCAGTGGAGTCTACATAATACTGGTCAGATAGGTGGATTAACTGATGCTGATATTGATGCCCCTGAGGCATGGACCGAGACTGTAGGTACAGAATCTATCATCATAGCTGTTATAGATACAGGAATAGACTATAGGCATCCAGACCTTGCTGGAAATATTTGGATCAATCCATTTGAGACTGTTAATGGAGTAGATGATGATGGTAATGGATATGTAGACGACATATACGGTGCTGATACATGTAACGATGATGGAGATCCGATGGATGATCATGGACATGGAACAGCCGTTGCTGGAGTTATAGGAGCATTAGGAAATAATGGATTAGGGGTTACGGGGATTAATTGGAGGATCAAGATCATGGCTCTAAAATTTGCAGATGCAACTGGCTCGGGATATACAAGTGATGCAATAGAGGCCATAGAATACGTTATAGGTATGAAGAGGAGAGGCATCAATATCAGGATAACCAATAATAGTTGGGGTGGCGGCTCCTTTTCTAGATCATTATACGATGCTATAAGAGCATTAGAGAATGAAGACATATTGTTTGTTGCTGCTGCAGGAAATCAAGCAAAGAATAATGATCTAGAACCTCATTATCCATCTTCATATAACCTGTCAAACATAATCTCGGTAGCCGCTACGGATGATAGAGATGAACTGGCTTGGTTCTCTAATTGGGGTCAGCTCTCAGTAGACCTAGCAGCGCCTGGTCAATACATTCTTAGCACATTTCTCCAAGATTCTTATCAGTGGCTCTCAGGTACCTCTATGGCGGCCCCTCATGTTTCTGGAGTTGCTGCTCTAATACTCTCCAAGCACCCATCATATAGTTATCTGGAGGTAAAGAGGTTGATTCTAAGCTCTGTGGATGAGTATCCCTCACTAATTAACCTTTTCAGAAGCGGTGGAAGATTAAATGCATATAATTCTCTTAGAAATCAAGGTGATAAAATTAAGATTCTACCAATAACGATTTCTCAAAATTTTAAATGGAGTATAAGCGATAATGTGATTCTTAAGGTTGAAGTTATAGCTGGGCCCAACCCTGTAATCGATGCCAATGTATCAGCAGCCATATATGTTAACCAGATTTTGTTGAAGGAGATAAGGCTGAGTGATGATGGCTTCCCTCCAGATAACATGGGAGATGATGGAATATATGTAGGACAGATTAGAGTAGGATTTCCTGGAAAAACCCAGATATTAATTACAGCATCTAAAGAAGGACTTCAAGAAGGATCTAAAATCTTTACTGGAGAAGTATACCTAACTTTGACAGATTTTCCATCACCATTCGTAAGAGATGGAATTGCAGACTATGCAATCGTTCTAGGAGATAGTTTCAGCCATGGATGCTTCAGTCTCCAAGCAAGAACCATAGATGCTTTAGGTTCATCTATAATCTCAGCGAGGATAGGGTTGGAGAGTGAAGAAGGCTTGCCGGAACTCTATCTCGATACCGGAATCTCCTACTGCGTCAACGGGGTGCTGGAGATCAATTGGAGTAAAATTGATTCTTCATCTATTATTTCGGTTGGTGGACCAGGAGTCAATATGGTAGCCTACAGATATAATTCTTCATCACCATTCAAATGGATTTATAGACTGGGATATGGTTCATCGATATATAGTGAGCTGACCCAGAGGTTCTATAACTCTATTTGGGAGTCTAGCGATTATTCTATAATCCAAACAATAGTTGACCAAGAATCTGGGAAGCCTATCTTATTAGTCTGGGGTCTAACAGGTTATGGAACGTTAGCTGGAAGCATGGTTTTAGCGCGTTACGACCAGTATAGAAGCATACTTGTAGGTAGGGCAGTTATAATTAAGTGGGAGGATTCAAATGCTAATAATAGAGTAGATTACAGAGATATAATATCTTTGATCGAGTTCTGGGAAGGCTAATACTCATGAGAGAATATTCTCACCTATAAGATTTTAAAATGCAAATCTAGGAATACTATATCAATTTGAGAGTGATAATGTTCGCTGTCACAAGTAATATGTTCAAGGCAGCTCTAAAATAATATTTCTTCACTTTCTCCTTTCTAGGGGCTTGTCAACTTAAGAAGGTTTATGGCCTACCATCTATATTTGTTTTATGTCTTGGGTTGAGGTAGTGTCCGGATAAGATGGTATTTAAAGTCTGAACCACTTTCTTCCTAGATATCACAAGCTTGAGTCCAGGTCTCATACTATTTAAAGCGTTATCCGGACACTACCCAGAAACTGCTAACTACGGCTGCCATACACCCCCTCAGAGTCTCATGCGAAGGCTAGAGAGGCTGCATAGAGTATCTGACATTAATGCTGCGGCCCCCTTGAATCCTCAGCCCTCTTCATCTACTGGGCCACAGGTTAAGCACACTAGCTAAACACTTGTATAACGATATTGAAGATCTTTTAACCGCCAAAGCTATTAGAGTCTATAAAGAGGTCTATGAAGAGGTATAGCCTTAAGGAGTTGAGGGCTGCTGGTCTCACTGAGAGACAGATCGAAGTCTACAACCTAATCGCAGAAGGTGTAAGCGTGACGAAAGCGGCTAAAGCGCCTCGGAGTATCTAACTCCAAATATCTCCATCCATATGAAGAGGCTGTCGAAGAAGCTGGAAAAGTATGAGGAGATAAAGAAGGCTGTTGAAGGCCAGATTTGAGGAGAGGATTAAGAAGCTTGAAGAAGATGTGAAGGTTTTGATGAGAGCTGTCTTCAGGCTAATCGTCGAGAGATCATAGAGGATGGAGGAGGAACGAGGCTTCCAGCCTTCATCCTCCTCCAGCCATAAGGATGCGGTCAATGGAGCCGTGGAGTGTTAAGCTTTTTAGCTGGCGGAGACCATATACTGTGGAGATGGGTCGACGCAGCCCGCTGATAGCCTTCCTGAACAGGTACATAGATGAGCAGCTCCACAAGTACTTCGAAGACCCAAAGCTATGCCTTAGAGCAATAACCTTCGATGCTGTCATGCACCAGTATGTCGAGGCGATGCTCGGCTTAAGCAAAGAAGAAATAAGAAGGAGGACAGTCAAATATATTGGAAAGGCTATGGAGAGATGCATGAGCTCGATTGGAGGCGATGAACTCAGGGCACTCCGAGGCTGGCGAATCTCCAGAGCTATGTAAGTCTGCTTAAGACTACCTAGAAGAAGGCTAGACTTTAAATACTAAGTATATTTTGCGTTTCTTTAAGTTTTTATTTGTAAGGGCCTTTTAGGTATCTTTGCCTCGAAGAAGCTTCATCAACCCATGCTTACTATTCTACCGTATTAGCGCCTGATACTTTGAGCATGAAGTATCTGGGCCTTCCATAGCCCATAACGCTCTCATGGCCCCATGCCCTGGTCAGAGTAACTCTCTCCAGGTCTTCATCAGCCCTCGAAGATCTTTGAGCTTTGAGGAACTCCCTCCATCAGAAGCTATTTCTACCAATGTTTATTTAAGTCCATCTATTATGAGGGCAGTTGCAAATGGTGTGGAGATAGATTGCATGGTATAGATTAAGATATTTTCATAGTACGTATTCTAGATAGATCTTCAGAAAACATATCTAAAAATTCAAGAAATTAAAAAATAAAGATTGGTTTTATAAAAATATGCAGGGGGTTTTATGGGTCCTTCGGAGTCTTTGTACTTATTGTTCCTAAAAGCTTTATTACCTCTATATCTGGAGTAAACGGCGGCATGGTGCTTGGATACTTTATCGATAGAACTATCGTAGTTACTCCAGGATTCATATTTTGTAGGAGTCTAAGACCATTCTCTCCACACACTTCAATATTCTGACCAGCGGTCAAGTTGTAGTAGGTGAAGCAGACATGATCACCGTGTATATCGTATAGCCAGTGAGTTGCCCACCATGTATCTTCTCCAGTTGCTCCGTAGACTACCAGTCCAACTGTTCCATCCAGGTCCTTGTATGTCGTTATCACGGCTAAGCCTTCTCCAGCAGCCCTATCTGGATATGGATGTATTCTATTTGCACCCCAGTCAGATGGTATTAGCCAATCATATGGTGGTCCGCCTATACGCCAGTACATTCCACTACTGCTCCTGAATATTGCTTGGCTGAATGAGTTGAAGTAATCTGATACGAGGTTTGCTCCAGGTCCGCCGACAGCGATTATATTCGATGTCTTCACAGACCAGTTAAGGTTGTTGGGCCAATGGTTTAAGAATGCTGTTCTATAGTCTCCACCAGCTGGATTGAACATGAAGTCAAATACAGTCGTTCCAGGGCCAAACCTCTTCATCACAGATGCAGCCGTTGGATACCCTGGATTCCACATATCGAAGCCCGCTAAACCAACCTCAATAGGCGTACATAGGAATATATCTTCATCTTCTAATGTTATCGTAGCGCAATCCTTATTCTTCAATGCTGCTGCAACCATTGCTGCTCCAGCTGAGTCTATCGGGTTCGAGTCTCTACCAACAATTATCCACTCATATCTACCAAAAGGTTCTCCCACTGTACTGAACAGTATCTTAACAAGATGCCCTTTTAATTCAGACTCGAAGTATATTATTGTACCTGATATATTGTAGTTAACGCCTCTCACTAGTAGTTTTCCAGTTGTCAAATCGAAGATTCTTTCAGCGAAGACGCTATAATCATCCCACTCATCGTCAGGCACGATGTGAATTGTACGCCAATTCTCTTCTGGGATAATTTCTTCAGCTACATTCGTTAGATTTATTTGGAGGCCAACTGGCACATGGGCTATATATGCCCATCTAAATGTATCTTTACGTGATGCATCCCGAAGGTCCCATGGGTTGAAGACTTCTTGCAACGTATAGTTTAATACTTCATCTTCAGGGATGTTACTATGTCCAATACCTATGTTTTGATCATCAGCTTCAACAAGCTCTGTTACTCCATATACTGTTACTCCTCTGAATGCATTGTCTGGAGCATCTTTGTGGCTTAATTCAAAGTCCCATTCACCGATTACGTATGGTATCGATGGCTCACCTGGTGGTGTTGGTGCATCGATGTAGTGGGGGTCTCCAGCATCCATAGACCTGAGAGCGTAAGCCCAGCCATATGCAGACCAATCGCTTAATGGAGGCCAGAAAGCTGCATAGCCTACAACATCTGCTCCTGGATTTATAGCTTGGAAGAGGTCAAATCTATCCCAGCCATCGTCTTCTCCACCTAGTCTATATCTCGCGTAGCAGGTCTTTCCAGGTTCTGACACACTAGTGTCAAACGGGTAGATATCTCTTAGTAAGAGATGGTAGTCTTCAGTGTATTCTGTTGGGAATGACTCAGAAGAAGTATCAAAACCAGAACAATTTCCTTCTGTGTAGAAGTGGTAGTAGCTTGCGTAGCCGGCTTGCTCTGTTCCAAGGTCCCATTCTCCTCTATTGCTAAACTGTATATTCATTCTTCCTTCAAGCTCTTTCTCACTTATCTTTGACTTAATATCCTTGAGTACTATTACTTGATGTTTATCTTTGTAGAAGTCTATTGTGAAGACTACGTCTACTAAGTGTATGTCTCCTTCAGTTGATGGTCCTGGCTCTGGATGGTCGTATACATGGTTTACCAGTACTGCTACGAATCTTCTATTATCTTCATAGAGTACATTGATGGGTTCTGTTATGACGGTTCCATTGGTCTTTCTTCCACCATTATGTAGAGCATTGTATGGATAAGCTGCTTGAGTATAGTGTTCATCCCAGATTACGTGTCCTCTATCTATTGGGTCTTCGCATCCATGTTTGTATCCGAAGGGGCTGTCTCCGTCAGCTGAGGTCCCAGCACAATCTCCAGCAGGAAAGTCTACTCTTAGCCATGGTCCTCTAACGCCTGCCCTATCAGAGTAAATCGCTACTGCCCAAACATTCCTCGTAACTACTCCAGGCAATATCCTATAACTATATGTTATATTTATGGTCCAGCCGTTCAGCCAAGTATACTCTGGTACTGAACCTATGCTTGGGCCGCCTGGTGGAGCAAATGGATCAACTGCACCGAATTCCAAACCTTTCTTATGAACCATATCGATCATTTCGCCAAACTTGGAGAATCCTATATTTAGATTCGTTGTATTGTATGGGAAGTATGGAAAATCGTCGCTTGATAAAGTCCCATCAACATTCATGTACCATGTCGCTGGGTCTGGCCACCAAACGACTTCAACTTCTTCTTTAAGGCTCACCAGACTGAATCCTACTGCAAAACTAGTCAATAGAAGCGCTGCGATTAAGCCTATGGCTATGACGTTTTTTACTTTTCCTGCAAACTTATTATTTTCCAAACTCATTTTTGCTCATAACTTTGATCGATTACTAATATTTAACTTCTTAGTTCTAAAAAAAGCCTGATAATATCTAGAATTGTATTTAGAATCGTTAGAATATTCGTAATGATTATAAATTAATCAAATGTATATTGCGTACCCTGAAGATTAAATAAGGTATTAGCAATACTTAATAAAAAGTCGAGATTATGAAACTACTGAATGATGCAGAATTACATTAACACGTTTTTAGGAATTGATGCTTCATATATTAGGAGCCGGCTTTCAGAGTTAGTAAAGAAATTAAAGCTAAATGGGCTCTGGTATTATGTTGAACGTCATGTTAGAGATTGGATCGAGCTTGCCTTAAGGTTAAAGACTATAAAATTTAGGAGTCAGGCTGTTCTATCAATACTAGTTAATATAATAAAGAAGCTGCAACTCTTACTTAGTCCTGTGAAGCTGTTGTCAAGGATCGGTACATTGATTGCTTGGCGCAACAGTAGGCTTGCATCAAGATGGGGGAATAATGATGCTGAGGAATGGAGGAGAGACCCCACTTACATATTCTACTGTGGTTTAACCAGCTTACAAGCTGCTAGGGTTACGCTTAGAAGAATATTGGTTGAAGAGATGGAAGACTTTAAGAATATAATAGAAGATGCTCGATTTAATGATTATTTGAAAAGACTTAGTAAGACAATTTAGCGGTACGAGACATGCTTCTATGTGGAGACCATAATAATTAGGTAGTGTCAGGATAAGCATGTTTAACCACCTCCACCCTTCATGACCTGGTAGTATAGAGTGAATAGTTTGAGGAATATGTTTAGGTTAGTTATTCCCTGCATATATTCTCTTGCGTTTAGCTTGTTATGGAACACCATGGTCCTCTCCTTAAGGTATCTGAAGAATCTCTCAACCCTACTCCTCACTCCGAACCTTTAATGCTCATACTCTAGGCCAAGCCTCTCTAGAGCCTATAGATACCATGGATCCCTATCAACTATAATCTTAGGCTGTTCATGCATAGCCTCAAGGTCTTCTTAAGGAATAGTAGAGTGTTCAGGCAGCTCCTACAATATGAAGCTTCTAGAGTTAGTAATTCGCCTGAATCCACGTCTACTGCAGACCATACATATACTATAACACCCTTAACCTTGAGCTTCGTCTCATCAACAGCTATACACCTCCTAATCTTAGAATCTAGAGAGATCTTAACTATTGAGGAGAACTTCCCAGCAAGCTCGTTTACCGTGGACTTACTTATAGGCTCAAGGGCAAGGATTAGAACCTTCGAAGACCTTCCTACAACTACCATGAAACATATCCCTTTAAATACAATGCTTATCCGGACACTACTGATAACTTCACAAAAAAATATTTATACAGCCAGTTATATGTTTAGTCACGATATGGTGGGATTATGGTTAGAGAAGAGAGATCAGGTAGAAGAAGGTTTCCGTGGGAATGGTTGATAGTCTTACTACTGCTTGGAGTTGCTATAGTATTGATAGTGAGTGCATTCTTACCTCCGGCGCCGCCACCTTACATTGGCTAACAGAGAACCTTCATCTTTTTAGATAGATGCATAGTGCATGTTAAAGTCCAGATATAGAAGTTTTCCTTTAGACCATATAGTTCCATTAATAATCTTCTTAATTACTTTTGCAGTTACTTGGGGTTTTCTCGGATCTAGGGCTTTACCCTGGTGGGTTGATGGAGGTTTATGGTTAAAGTATGCAAAAGCTTACCTAGGCATAACTTGGCCAATGTGGGAAGAGAAAACTCTTAACTATCCACCTCTCTTCCCCTCAATTCTAGCTGTGGCAATCTTTCTCAAATTAGATCCTGTAATAGCAGTAAAACTCTTGGCGACGCTCGTCTTCTCTATAAGACCAGCAATAGCCTACATATCTTCCATAATGATATTTGGTAATAGACTTACCGCATTTTTGACAGCATTAATGTTTATGTTTCTTCCTATTCATGTAGAAATGCTTGGTTGGGGAGGTTATCCAAACCTCCTAACATTATCGTTCATGAACATCTCCATGAGCTTATTGGTATCATGGCTTAACAAGGGTTTCTCTAAGACGGTAGCATTCTTACTTCTTTTCTCGATAATTATAGCAATAGGACATAATATTACCTTCCTTGCCTATTCATCTACCCTACTCTTACTCTTGGCATCATCTATTTTTTTAAAGAAGCCTAATATAGTAAAGAAGACTTCGCTTATAGCTTCCTCATCAATAGGTGGTTATCTTATCTACAGTATAATATTTCTCCGGTCTTCACAATATGTCTTAAATAATGAGGCTGCTTACTATCATTTAGAGCCAGTCATTTCGAGTGGGTTATTAACATGGATTTTTAAGAGCCCTATCCTAATGTTTTCACTATACTTTCTATTCGCTTCAACGATAGTTATGTCGATTTTCATTAAGAAGAGATTGCTTGAAGTCTCTGTATTAGTTGCCTGGGCCTCGGCACCGATCCTTCTACTGAATATGCATAAGCTAGGGATTGCATTAGACTATTATAGAGTATTTTTCTTCTTTGTGGATCCATTTATTTTTCTAGCAGCCGGCTCGACATCTTTTCTATTTGATACTCTGCATACTTCTATATCTAGAATAGGTAAATATGATAAACTTCGAGAATTATTGAGGATTCTCCTGTCAATTAAGTTTAGCGGATTTGCTAAGATTATAATACTGGTAGTCGTAGTTGTATCATGTTGTTCTTCAATCTTCTATGGCATCCAAACTTTTAATAATCTCAACGAATGGTATAATTTTCGTGATAAGTATGGTGACAGAGAGAAACTCGAGGCAGTTAAATGGATTGAAGAGAATATTCCTGAAAGAGTTGTTATCGTTGCTGAAGAAGAGATTGCTAGGTGGATTGAGGGTTTATCATCGAGGCGTGTACTCATGCTTGCTCATCCAATGTATCTGTTTGTTCAGGGGGAGCTTGAGAGAGCTTATATGGCGAAGACGATACTACTTTCATCAATAGCTTTAACAAACAATCTTGCAGCTCTATATGAGCCTAGAAACCCTAGTGAGAACATGTCTACTAGGGTTGCCTTGAAAGCTTTTGGAGCATTAGAAGAGCTCTTATATCTTGAAGCAAACTCGAGTTATGTTGAAGGAGTATCTGAGGCAGGCTATTTTAGAGATTTTCTATCAGATGCTCAAAAGATCGAGGTATTAGAGAAGGAAGATAAACTAATAATTAGATATTTTTTAGAGCATAGCATAGTTGAGAAAACTCTATCTGTTACCAGTAATTCTGCCGAGGTTATTTTATCTTTCAAGGCTGAGCCGTTAAGAAATAAGGTTAACATCTATAAGCTAGCTATAGAGTTAAAGATGTGGCCTTCAATAACTCTATGGGATGTCAGAGCTGGCACATTTGGTAGATTAACATTGATCACAAGTATTGGAAGATTTCTCATAGATACGAATTCTATGACCGCTATGCCATTCATCTTTAAAACAGCTCATGACAACGATTCTATCTTAGGTTTCATTAAGATATCGCCTGACGGAGAAGTGGAAAATGTAGGTTCAGTCAAGGTCATACGCTCAGCAGACATTTTGAAGGAAGTCGGGGGACAATATATTGTAATTCCAAGGATACAACATGTAAAACCCCATAACAGATATATCTCACTTGAACCCATAACTAAGCATGAATATCTTCACTTACTTCATGATCCAGCATACATCGTAGTATATCAGAATGAGAGGGTTATAATTTTAAAGATGGTGGAATAATAATGTTCATCTTGGTGATCCCAACACTTAACGAGGAGGAGGGCATAATGCCTACGATAAAAGAGTATAGAAGAGTCATGCCAGATTTAGAGATACTTATAATTGATGGTGGAAGTATTGATAAGACTAGAGACTATGCTTTAAATGCTGGAGCCAGAGTATTGCATCTTAATAAAAAAGGGAAAGGTGTTGCAGTAGCTGCAGCGTTGGAATATCTTAGAAAGAGCTATAACCCTGAATTCGTCATATTTACTGATGGTGACCATTCTTATCCTGCTGATTATTTACCTAAAATGATTAAGTTGATTGAGTCTGATAAATCTGTTGGAGCAGTCCTAGGTGACAGGCTATCTAATGCACCTCGTTCGAAATACTTAACAGATATCTACTTTTTTGGAAACTTTCTTATACGAGGCCTCTACCGTTATTGGAGATCGATTAATCTTAGAGACCCACTTTCAGGTCTCCGAGTTGTTAGATGGAGAGCTATTTCAGACTGGAAACCTTTTTCAAAAGGTTTCGAGATTGAGACCGAGATGAATTTATACATATTGTCTAAAGGTTGGAGAATAATGGAGGTCCCGATCAATTATAGAAGAAGAATCGGGAAGAAGAAGCTTAAAATAAGGGACGCTATACCAATAATAAGAACGTTACGTCGTTTTCCATTTACACCATGAACATCCTTATCGTCACTGAAGGCTTTAAACCATACATTGGAGGGGTTGAGACTAGATATGTTAGGCTTGCTGAGGCGTTAGCAGCAAAGCATTATGTTGATGTTTTAACGATCCTGCATAATAATATACCTGCAGGAGTAGATAAGATACCGGAAAAAGAAGAGCAGGGTAATCTAAGTATTCATAGAGTCGATGTTGGCAGGAATTATTTTTCAAAAGATGGGACTAGGTCGCTTAAAGGTGTAATGAATTTCAGCGCTAAATGTAGGGAGCATGTATTAAGACATGAATATGATGCAATGTTATTGAGTGAGTGGCCATTACTACACATAATATACTTATACCGTCATGACGTCGATTCAAGGAAAAGAATGATAGTAGATTGGCATGAGGTTTGGGGAAGATATTATTTTGGTTTTGGTCTAAAGGGTTTGGGAGGCTATATTTTTGAAAAACTCACTGCTAGACTTAAGGAAGTAAAACATATCGCTGTCTCCGACTTTACAAGACAGCGGCTATACAAGATCCTGAGGGTACATAGAAATATACCCGTTGTATGGAATGGTGTTGATTTTAAAGAATATGAAGGATTACAAAATACCGAACGTGAATATGGAAAGATAGTCTTTTTTGGACGTTTTGTGCCGCACAAAAATATCGATAAACTTATACAAGCATACGAAATCGTCAGGAACGAGTTTATGGAAGTATCTCTCCACATAATAGGCGATGGTCCATTAAGAGACCATATTAAGTATTTGGCTTCAAAGGTGTATGGAGTTCATGTCCATATAGCTTTACCACGTAGGCAGCTAATAGAACATATTAAAAGTTCATGGATTGTAGCGATACCTTCCTCTAGAGAGGGCCAAGGCATTTCATACATTGAGGCGATGGCTGCAGGGACGCCCGTAATATCTATAAGAAGTCAACTTAACGCATTTTCAAGTATGGTGAAAGATGGTGAAGAAGCACTTATTGCAGAGCCTACTCCGAACTCGCTTGCAGCCTCAATTGTAAGGTTGTTGAAAGATGAGGAACTATGGAGAAACTTATCTCTTAGAGGTATGAGGTTTGCATCAAATTTTACTTGGGAAAAAACATATATAGAAATGGAGAAAGTAATTAACGATGTTGCAGAAAAATCTTGTTAAACCCTTATATGGTCTAAACATGTTAAATGTGCAGTATGGACATTTTGTGAGGGCTAGGCTTCATAAATTGAATTCAATAAAGTTGATAGACTGGGTCTTCATAATAGTTTTCCTAATAGGGCCAGTAGCCTCTGGAATTATCGTTGGATCAAAAATGTTCTCTACATATCTTCCAGTAGGAGATGATCCTGGGAACTGGCTTAAGAGGATAAATGCATTCATGGGAAATTTAAAGCCGCTATGGAATGAGAACCTGTTATCGTATCCACCTCTATTCCATCTCATAGGTGCAGTATTTTCATTAATATTTGGTGATGCTGTCACCGGTTTAAAGGTTTTAACCTTAGTAGTTTTCTCTTCTATACCGATTACTTCAGGATGGTTTGCTTTTAAGTTATCTAATAGGAAGGAGGCTGCTGCAGCAGCATCATTGATAACTTCTTTCCTCCCAATGCATTATGAGATGATATGGTGGGGGGCTTATCCGAATTTACTGGGGATGGCGCTTCTCCCGGTAACACTATATATTGTGAGCATGGTTTTGGAATCGGGTTCAACTCTCAAGAACATCCTACTGATGGTTCTAGCATCATCTGCTATAGCTTTAACCCACCATATATCGGCAGTTGTCTTCGCATGTACCCTAGTTATATTATGCGTTCTTCTCATGCTAATGAGGATGCTATCAATTAGATTTGGGCTAGGAGCTATTACTTCTATAACTATTATAGCGGCATACATTACATATCTAATTAAGTTTGGCTATCTTATAAATAATCCAACCATAGCCCACCCAGATCTATATGAGAGGATGCTATGGGGTTTTAAGAACCCAATAATATTGTACACGTTGTCGTCGTCGTCAGTACTAGGTATAATTGTATTAGTAGTTAGTTGGAGATATATTACAGCCATAACATTATCTGCATGGATATTATCACCATTGATTATCGCATCTTCTCAATATATTGGTATAGGCTTAGATGTGGGAAGAATAATGCTGTTCTTAGGCGTTCCAATGGTAATCTCATCAACAATAATTATGCCGAGGCTTACTGAGCTTGGGAGAATAGTAAAGAAGGAGGATGAACAGGAATACTCTGCCGAGATAGACGTTGGTAAAGTCTTGCCAGTAATACTCATGGCTACAGCATTAGTTCTATGTCCAGTAACTGCATTATCTACAAATCAGGCAGCCTACGACTACTATGAATGGCTCTCAAGAGATTATGGAAGATACTTAGACGGTGAAAGGATGAAAATTCTAGATTGGATTCGAGAAAACACCTCTATAGATGATGTTATTGTCTCTGGATACCATTTAGGTAGATGGATTGAGGGGTATGCTGTTAGAAGAGTTTTGATGGATATTCCGTTAAGTTCTATAGCTGTGAGAGATGAATTCTATAGGTCGCTTACTGCTCAGGCTATACTCCAATCAAATTATGAAGTTGCAAACGGATATTTCTTTATAGCCGACCAGTCTCCTATTGCTCCAACCTTTGCTCCATTAATCTCTGTATCGCATAAGTGGGGGTATGACCAGATAATCTACCTTGATGATTCATTCGTTAGATTTAATTTTACTAGAGGCGGGAGAGGATGGATAGAAGCGCCTTTCAAATCATGGTTGTCACATCTAGATGTAAGTGAAGAAAGTGGGGTTAAGAAGTTCAAGCTAACTTATCAGACACATGCTTTAAGAATAAATAAGACCTTAGAAATAGGTGCAGGAGTACCATACTTTACCCTCAGATACGATATAGTGCCAAACGCTGGAATAGCATTAAGAGAAGCTGAGATATCTTTCTTCCTAGCGTGGGGGAAGATTATAAAAGAAATTTACAGAAAGGGGAACGGTTTCAGGCTGTCTACACAGAGTTCTGAGATCATAGTTGAGTTTAATAAGAATGTATCGCTTGTTGAGGCAGGAGTTTATGAAGAATTTAATCAGCATAGAGTTTATGTTAAGTTGCCTTTAAACTCTAGTGGAGACTCATTTACGATCATATTTAGAAATCCGGACACATCTTCTTTTTATCCACAGAATTGGTTTACTAGTTTTAAGAAAGCTTTAGAAGATTTTAGGCCAAGATATATCGTCACATTTAAAGAACACTTGTTCCATAAGACTAGGAGCCTGGCCCCATCATACCCTGAAGGTGAAATAATCTATATCGATGATGCTTTTGCAAGGGTATCATTCTTTAAGGCTGGAGCATTATGGAGAGAAGCCCCATATAAAGCCAAGGTTATAGATGAGGAAAATCTAACAACCTTCCATAGAGTAGTATACGAAACCATTGCATTAAATATCTATAAGGAAATTACAGATAAAGGAGATAGTCTTACTATTTACTATAAGGCTGAGCCTAAGCCTGGAGTTGAGATAGTCGAGATAGAAGTACCTATCTGGATATCTTGGGGTAGAAGCATTTCGTATGCTAATGGAACAGGAAATCAGATTATCCTCGTCACTGATGCCGGCAGTATTATAATCAAAGCTGATGAAGGTGCAAGCATCGATTATGGATTAGACCCGGAATTTAAGGCTCAGAGAGTACTCATTAAGAAGAAGACTGTAGATGAAGCTATAGATATATTGATAGAGTTTAAGCCTCTAAATTATTTATCCCACCTCAATTATAAGTATACTTCGACTACGAGGCCGATCATGGAGGGTGGGGATAGAGTTGACATACTTAACGAAATTGTAAAATCCGTTCCAGTTTTTGAAACAGAGAATCTAGTAATCTACAGAATTGAATATCCGAGATAGATACCTTATCAATACACTTATTACCTCAAATCCAGCTAAGACTAGAATCTTCTACTTAACTTGCTTTATAATACCTCTTATAGTTAGGTCTATTCCAGAATTATTGTCGAAGCCTCCTATAGGGTTCGATACAGTTATATACTTAGTTCAAGCAAAGCAGCTCTCCTCAACTCCTTCAATGCTCCCATTCTTCTCAAAGATCCTAAGCATACTATATTTATCCGGCATAGACTTAATGCTACTTATGAAGATAATTCCAGTAATAGTCTTTACTCTCATAGTTTTCCTTTCATGCCTCTATGCTTGGAGAAGACTTGGATGGAGGAGAAGCGAGATAATAATTTTGTGCCTAGTGATGAGTTTCTCCACAGCCATGCTTAGGGCATCATGGGATTTACACAGACAATCTCTAGCTACCCTCTTTCTAATCCTTTACATGAATATAGACCTATTTGTATACTTTAGTAAGAGGGCATTCGTTACATCATTCATATTAGTCATATTAGTTAGCCTCTTACATGAAATTGTCTTAGCTGTTTTAAGTATAATGAACATTTACTTAATGTTGTTATCTGTTAAGGAGAGGTCTTTTAAGAAAACCATAGCTTTCTTAACATTAGTGTCGGCTCCAGTGATGATTTATGAGCTAGCTATGTACGCATCATACTCCAAGTTTGCGCTTCTGACCGACATCTTTGAGGATCTCCTGAGTAGGTTTGAGCCAAGCGGTTATCAGAATGTGGTTAGTCATGCTGTCGGCATACTAGTAGCTACCTTCTGGTATATTTTGCCTCTCTCACCGCTCGGTTTTTTCCATGATCGACACTTATCTCCATGGTTACTCCTAACACTCTCCGCATATTTGTCAGAAGTGTTAACGCCCTTTATGAGTATAAAGATGGCGGAGAGATGGATGCTTTATATGATGGTCCCATTAGCATTCTATGCTTCAAACGCCTTACGCAAGCTAAGTACTTCATTAAACCGTAAAGTCCCAGTATTCATAGCACTGACAATAATATCTTTAAACGGCTTCGGTATGCTTGGGATTATCCAACCATTCAGACTCCCATCAGAACTCTATATAGGATTCATACCTTCTACGATGGTCTTCTCAACCTCGAAGCCTGAGCATGTAGAGGAAGTTATAGAATTTACAAGAGTTATAAAAAATCTCTCTTGGGGAAATGCATGCATAGTAACACATGATCCATGGTTTAGCTATTGGGTTCAGTACTTAACAGACCTCAAAATCTACACATTCTCAAAAACAGGTCCAGATCCAGCTATCTCTGAGGCAGAAACAGAGGAATGCAACGAAATATATGTAATATGGTTTAAGGGTCAAGTAAATGGGGAACTGATATCAAAAGGTAATGAGCTGGGATTGTATAGAGTTCAAACAGTAAAGTGAGAAAGATTCTTCATAGAACTAGAGTTTAAGATAAATATTATTTTTGTTTAATGCTTTAGTGATGTAGGCTTTGAATAAGCGATTAATTGTTGCCTGTATACCTGCATATAATGAAGAAAAATCTATAGCTAAGGTAGTCTTAAAATCTCGCAAGTATGTTGATAAAGTCATTGTATGTGATGATGGCTCCACAGACATGACCGGAGAGATTGCAGAAGCTCTCGGTGCAGAAGTAATTAGGCATCATAAGAATATGGGGTATGGAGCTGCACTAGAATCTCTATTTAGAAGAGCTTTAGATATCAGGGCTGACATAGTGGTGACTCTGGATGCTGATGGACAACATAATCCAGAAGATATTCCAAGAATTATTGAGCCAATATTAAGAGGTGAGGCAGATATAGTTATAGGATCAAGATTTCTATCATCTAGGTCTAAGATGCCTGCCTATAGGAGAATAGGTGTCAAGATAATAAATTCCATCTTTAGAGCCGGCGCTAAAAAGATCTCTGACACACAATCAGGTTACAGAGCATATTCTATTAAAGCTTTATCTCTTGTAAGACCTATTGAGAGTGGGATGGGGGCAAGTGTTGAAATCTTATTAAAAGCTGAGCAGAATAAGCTAAGAATAAAAGAGATACCGATAAGAATATATTACAAAGTTGAGCAACCCTCAAAAGTAAACCCAGTAGTTCATGCACTAGATGTAATATTAACCACTTTAAAGCATAAATCGATAAGACATCCGCTTATGTTCTATGGAGGCCCAGGGGCCGTCTCGATAGTAACAGCGTTAACAACTGGATTATTGTTGGTTCAGATATTTAATGAATCAAGATACTTTAGTTTACCATTAGCAATATTAACGGTAGGGTTTTCATTAATAGGTATAGTACTATGCTCAACGGCGATAATTCTATGGATACTAGTGTCTTTGATAAGAGAGATGAAGGAGTAGATATCAACCTATCGTCAATGAGCATCTTATTTAGGTAATGTAAACATTCTCTTTAAATCAATTATCCTTAGAATATGTGAAAAATTAAGTGGCAGAACATAAAAATTTACTAGAATGCGGCTATCTTAAATGACTAAAACTAAAAAGAATTAGGATGAAAATTCAAGTAGGGTGAAAAAAGATGAGGTTAAATTGCAGCGACCTAAATGTTTTTGTTTCGTTCATGTTTGATGATGGGCGCTCATCTATATATGATGTGGTTTTCCCACTATTTGAGAGCAATAATATTGTTGGAAGTATAGCATTTGTTGGATCATACATTGACAAGAAAGGTTATTTAATGTCTGAACAGTTGAGTGAACTCTTAGAGAGAGGATGGTCGATGGGAGACCACACTTTTACCCATCCAAACATGTATAATATTTCAATAGAAAGACTCTATTATGAAATTAAGAGAAACCAAGTTCTCGCCGAGAGGAAGTTTGGATATAGACTGTACTATTTCATATTTCCAAAAAGTAAAGCGAGAGCTGAACAGATATCTTTTATCTTAAAAAATTATGCTTATGCTTTCACAGGTACTAGTAAGATAGTAAGCAATCTTCCACCATTCAGAGGTCTTTTAACCAGAACCGAGATAAGTCTTTATGAAATAGCTAGATTTTTTATGCAAGGAAGATACTTTTTCAGAGAATTAATTCGCAAAATATCATCAATGAAGTCATCCAACGCTACTCAATGGTTTATCCTTTACACACATAATGTTAGCATGATTCCAAGTCTATTTGATATGCCAAAGAAACAATTCGCTCAATTAATAGAGACACTCGAAGAATTAGAGATCCCGATACTCTCCGTAGACTCTATACTATCTTCAGAAAGTAATATCACTACGAAAATATGATATAGTTAGTACTATAATGAAGATATGTTAAGGATTGGTTTCTTCCTAATTAATCCATTGACCGAAAGCTTAGGATTCAGTCTTCGTCCATATATGCTAATAAAATATCTTTCATTAAATGATGAAGTGGAAGTTCATGTCTTTACTCCTTTTAATGAGGTAGTAGGGGGG
The DNA here is from genome assembly GCA_023268155.1 of Candidatus Geocrenenecus huangii. GTDB lineage: Archaea > Thermoproteota > Nitrososphaeria_A > Caldarchaeales > Wolframiiraptoraceae > Geocrenenecus > Geocrenenecus huangii. Next base: position 9,608 of record JALNKM010000012.1, on the reverse strand, counting down.
CTTAAGAAAGTCTACTTCCATAAATTGAGAACTTTTGCTTCCGGTAGGCTTAACGAGGTAATCTATAAATGTTCACGTGCTATGTTTAAGAAGAGAATTTTCGTAAATAGCTTAATCTATAAGTCTTATACGCTTAATAGAATTATTCATAGTCTAGCTAATTCATTAAAAGAAGAATTAATAAAATATCCCGTAGAAATATTACAGGCTGAGCAGGATATTCCGGCTGCGGCAGCTAATATAGTTAGAAACCATATAGGGTCGCCCATAGTTGCTGATGTTCACGACCTATGGGCAGATGAGGAATTTTTGTCTTCGAGGATCAGCCCTAGGAGTAGTGCATGTGAAGTAATTAACAATATTACTCGGAAAGCTGTAGAGGAGAGTGACTTAGTATTAGTAGGGAATGAATTGATGAAAAAAATCATTGAATCAAGATTCTCCATTAAGTCTAGCAGGATTGTAGTATCTCCTAATGGTGGAGAGCTACATAAACTAGAGAAATATGGGGAAAGAAGGAAGAGAATTATATATGCTGGAAACTTTGAACCCTACGAATTTGTTGACTTCTTCCTAGAGTCAGCACCCCATATCTTAAGGGAAGAAAATGATCTAGAGATTCTAATTTATGGGAAAGGTTCAGAAGAGCCTAGATTGAAAAAACTAGCTAAAAGGTTAGGTTTACCAAATTCCATCTTTAAAGGCTTCATTAAGAGGGGTGAACTAATCCCAATCCTAGCTCAAAGCTTAGTTGGTGTAGTCCCAACAAGGAAAAGATATGCTTCGCCTCTGAAGCTTTTTGAATACCTATCAGTAGGTCTCCCTGTAGTTAGCATTAAAGGTATGTGGTGGTCTAACATTATAGAAGAGTATCATGCTGGCAAGACTTCTGAATTTGATTCTGAAAAATATGCTGAAGCTATTTTGGAACTAGTTACGACTAATGATATAGAAGAATTCTCAATGGGTGCTTTAAAAATTATTAGGGACAAATACAACTGGTTTAAGATAGCTGAAGACCTGGTATCTATATATAAAGAATTAGTCTAGGAAGTATGAAGTAACATGAGGGCTCGGAAAATACTACTAATACAATTCTCTGACTTTGGTTTAGGAAGAGGTCTATATATAGCTAAAGCACTTTCACGTTTAGGTTTAAATGTTGTTGTGATTACAAATGAACCTGTCTATACATCTGGTAATTCTTCTCTAAAAAATATTGATCCTGATGTTGAGATCGTTAAGGTCAAGATACCGTTACCTAAAGTTTTGTACAACCTCATTCTTGGGAGACTTATCTTTTACCTAATGTTTAGCCTCTTATCTTTTTTAAGAATTATGGTTGAAAAACCTCGCCCACAGCTGATCTACTCTAGAGGACCAAATCCATTCACCGAATTAGTATGCTCAATATATAAGTTGCTTAACCGTGATGTGAAGATAATTTCTGATACGACGGATATATGGCCTGACGCTTTAAAATATATTGAAATGAGTGATACCGCTAAGAATTTTCTGATACTTCTCGGACATGTATTAAACAGAATATGCTATGCTAATGTTGATGCAATAGTTACATTGAATGAGATGATGGCCAGAGTTCTTAAAAACAGATTTAGAAAAGATGTATACATTATTCATGGCGCTATCGACTTAGATAGTTTTAAACCTTTAGATAAGAAAGAAGCTTTAAGTTTAATGCCGAAAAACCTTCGTGATAAAATAGCCGGTAAGTTCGTTATCTTATACGCTGGTCTCCTTGGATACTTTCAGGATCCCGCAATAATCATAGAATTAGCTAAAAGAATTAACATAGAGGATGTTTTATTCCTCATTGTTGGGGCCGGTTCTTTAAGACGGCAAATGGAGCTGGATGTAGAAAAGCTTAAACTGAAAAATGTGGTTTTCTTAGGAAGTCAACCACATGAGAAGATGCCATTAATCTATGGCTTAGCTGACGTCTTCATCTTCACTCTGAGGAAAAACAGCTTCCTGAGCAATGCGGTTCCAAAAAAGTTCATAGAATATGCAGCATGCGGGAAACCGATATTATGCGTTACTCCTCCATGCATTGCATCAAGTCTCTGTCTAGAATGGGGTGCGGGCTATTGGTTTGATCCTGAAAAGATGGATGATGTAGTGAAAATTATTATATCTATGAGGGAAGATGAGCGGATGAGAAAAGCTTTAGGAAAAAATGCCAGAAAAATGGCTGAAGAGTTATTTTCCATAGATAATGTTGCTAAAGTCTTAGAGGGAATAATATTCTCTTAAAATTTGATTTCTAAATAAATCACCAAGACGACTTTATCCATGCCTAGAAGTATATAATCTATGGAGATATCCATAGTTTTAGGCACTAGGCCTCAGATAATCAAGTCAGCCCTAGTTATACATGAATGTCTAAGAAGAGGTTTAGAAATAGAAATAATACACACAGGCCAGCATTATGAGTATACACTTTCACAAGTATTTCTAGAAGAATTTAATCTTCCACAGCCCAACGTTATTCTAGGGGTAGGATCTGGCACTCATGCTTATCAAACAGGGGAAATCATGATTAGACTTGAGAAAAAGCTTATCGACTCTAGTCCATGCATAGTGGTAATTCCGGGGGATACAAACTCTGCTTTAGCTGGAGCATTAACATCTGCTAAGATTGGAATCCCTGTGGCTCACATAGAATCTGGGGCTAGAAGCTACGACATGAAAATGGCAGAAGAAATCAATAGAAGATTGATCGACCATGTTTCCAAAATACTTTTTGCGCCGACACTTAACTGTAAAATAAACCTAGAAAAAGAAAATGTACTTGGCGATATATATCTAGTTGGAGATACGATGTATGACGTATATCTCAATTTTGGATGTAAAATTAAAAGTAGAGAGATACTTAGCGAACTAAGATTGGCAGAGGGAAAATATGCTGTATTAACTATTCATAGAGCTGAAAATGTAGATAACTTAACAACATTAAGAAATATATTCAATGGGTTAAAAGAAGCTGAATTAGACATAGTATTCCCAATGCATCCGAGGACACGAGACAAACTGATAGAATATAGATTAGGTTTACCTAGAAACATCCACCCTATTAATCCTCTGGGTTATGCTGAGATGCTTACTTTACTAAAACATGCCAGATTATTGATAACTGATTCAGGCGGTCTACAGAAAGAAGCTTTCTGGGCGAAGATTCCTTGTATAACCTTAAGAGATAGAACGGAATGGATCGAGACTGTTAAAATGGGTGTTAACTTCTTAGTCGGCTCAGATCCAATTAAAATAACTCAAGCACTAAACTATGTTGAAGATAGCTATTACAGAATAAAGACTATTTATAACGACAATCCCTTCGGAGATGGTAGAGCATCTGAAAGGATAGTTGATATCTTAGAAGACTGCGTCAAAAAATAAGTCCATTCAATTTCTAATCGTTCTCGCATAATTATTATGTTAAATTATGGATTTTCAAAGTACTGTTTCTAACATGCGTCACATATTCGCATATTTTTATTATTCATTATTTCTAAGTGGAAATATAAAATGATTAAGCTTAAATAGCTTAGAAATAGCTTTACATACGGATACTATTGTCAAGTATCAATATTCTCTTCATAACTCCAAAGTTACCAAAAAAAGATAGTGAAGTATTCTACGTTTTTATCAAGGAAGAAATAGAAGAGTTAAGAAAAAGCGGGTACATAAATGGTATAGTGTTTAATTTTAATTATGAGGAACTCTTTAACGCTCTTACTCAACTTCTAAGAGTGGTTACTGTCAATAATTCGATAGAAATAGTGCATGCCCACTTTGCAGTTCCCTATGGGCTCGTCGGGAATACTGTTGCCAGAATCTTAAGAAGACCCTTAATTATTACAGTTCATGGTTTCGATATTCTGATGGATAAACAATTAGGCTATGGCATTAATAGATTCAGTATCATGAGGCGTTTAACGAGGTTTATTCTAAGCAAAAGCTGTAAAGTTATCGCTAATAGTCTTGCGCTTAAGAGAGAATGCGTGAGACATGGTGTCCCCCCCTCAAAAGTTGTTGTGATTCCTTACGGGGTTAATATACAAATGTTTTACCCTATGTCTAATAGTGAATTGGAGGAAAAGTTGCCAGCTAATTTAATGAGGATCTTTAAGGAACGAGAAAGTTATGTTAACATTCTATGCGCGAAACGATTAGAAAAAATCTATGGTATAGAGTACTTGATAAAGGCAATTAAAGTACTGATTAATAAGGGAGTAAAAAATTTCCGGACTATATTCGTGGGCGGAGGCAACCAGTTTAAGAACTATCTGTCACTAGTCAATCAGCTTGGCCTATCTGAAAATGTAATATTTTTCAATTTAGTACCAAGAAAAATTATGCCGTTATTTTATAATATATGCGATTTTACAGTGGTTCCTTCGATGGTTGAAGGCTTTGGATTAGTTGTAGCAGAATCTTTAGCATGTGGAAGACCTGTGATCGGTACTTCAGTAGGTGGTATCTTAGATCAAGTTATAGATGGCTTTAATGGCTTTCTAGTACCCTCTCGAGACTTCTTAAGCTTGGCAGATAGGATACAGACTCTGATACAAGACGATGATGTTCGAAAGAGGATGTCTTGTAATGCAAGAGTGTTTGCCGAATCTCATCTAGATTTAAGAAAACGTATATTGAGGGTAATAGATCTGTATAGAAGCATGATTGAGAATGATGCTTGAGTTTTTGCAGTCCTAATTAAATTATTGAAATCATGGAGATATCCTTGAAACTTTACATAAGGGATCCTCTTAGACTCATTGTAGTTTTTTATTTTCTAGGTATGATCCTGTTACATTATTTAGTCATTGGGAAGATTCTCCCACAGATAAGGTCAGATATATCAATCCACTTAGAATATACAGAGACACTACTATCAAACCCATTAACATATAATGCATATCCCTATCTAGGATTTCATCTCATTCTCTCTCCATTATACATATTGTTTAATCGAGAAACCGTTTATCAAGTAGCAAGTCTACTAGTTTTCCTAAATATCTTACTAGGAGCCACGGCTTACACATTTTTAAAAAGATTGTTTTCTTCAGTTTTTCCTGCCTTTTTTGGAACATTGATACTGATAAGCGGGAACAATACTCTCCTTATTGATAGAGTGACTCAATACAGTTTTACTAATATATCCAATGATGTTTTCAAGATCCTTAATATAATGCCATTGTTGTTCGATAGTAGATATAACATAGTAAGCTATATTTTGATACAGTTTTTTCCTTTCTCCATATCATTTACATTAATCTGCCTTTCTCTATTATGTATTATAACAGATAACTATCATAAAAATATGAGAGCTTTTATTACAAGACGTGGTTTAATAATTTTTTCTATTTTTATTATATATCTACTCCATCCGTTGTATGCATTTCTAATTCTTATTCTACTCCTACTCTTAATTCTGGTAAGAAATTATATTGTAGAAAGGAAGATCACTCTACAATATGTTAATAATTTAATACTTTGGATTATGGCTGCTGGATTTATTCCTGCTCTTATTGCTTATATTTCACCTAATGCTAGTCAGACATATAGATTCCAATCCTTAACTTTTTGTACATTGAACGTAATAGTATCCTTTTTTGTATTATTCTTTTTGAAGAGAGTAAACTCCATTATGTATATAATTCGTAAACTCTATAACTTCAGTACTACAAATCTTAAATACCTATTTTTCTTATTTATAGCATGTATTTGGATTTTCAGCTTATTTTCAGTTTCTACTCTAGAGGAACTTAATGCATGGAGTTTAATGGTTCAGCCTACGCCAATCTTGCTTTATCCCGTTATTATTGGTATAGGGCCGGTACTAATCTCTGGTACATTATTATTTGTAAAAGATTATAATGCGATAATACTATCATGGATCTGTATGTTATTACCGTTTCCGTTTGTGTGCGCCGCCTCCCTAATCGATTATATTAATTTCTATGTTCTCGGTTTTCAGGAAATTGATGGATATATAATATATAGTGGTGTAACTTCTGGTAGAATGCTTGCCATAGCCAATCTTTTATACAATATTAATAGTGGACTAGCTATTGGCTTTGCAATTAAGCAGAGTACCCGCCGTCATTTGAGTTTTCTTATAGGAATAATGATCCTAATTCTACTATTAACATCATTCTCCATAACATCTCTTAAGTATTGGGGTCTAGTATATGCGTTATCATTGAACTCATTGCAAAACCCTTAGGTATATTATTATGCATGCTATTTGTATGAATCCTAGGAATGTTGATGCAAGCTTCTCCTATCTTATGGTTATCCTCCTAAAGGCTGTTGAGTAATGCCCATACCTAGAAGGCATATCCATCCATCTACAACCAGTAATAAGCACGTACAAAATACCACTCAACACGAACCTATCATTAACCCTAGGCCTACCAGTCCTAGCCATAGGAAGAAGCAAAGGTCTAATAAGCTCCCACTCACAATCACTAATCTCACGAAACTCCATGAAGAAAGTATAAAAGAAGAAGGCTTAAATAGTTTTGCAATAAGTTCATTAAAAAAGTGTAGGTGAAGTATTAGTTCATGAAAGAAGAATATGTCTCTCAGCTGTCAAGACATAATTTAACAAAGTCTCAAAATATTCCATTTTTTGTAGGCTCACTATTGTTTCTTTGATTTCTTCTTATAACTTGTTGTCTTCTTCAACCGTAGAAGTAAAACTGCAACAGCCAACACTATTCCCGTTGATGTCATTATTTTACCAGTTATTACGTTGTATATATTTTCTTCCTGAAATCTTTCATAAATTTCTATATTTGCTTTCTGCATTACTGGAAGCGGTGAAGAGAGTAATAAGTATAGCTTTCTCTCCCCTTCTTGACCTTTAATGATAAACGTCCTATTCTCATATACTGCCTTTAATGCTAGGTATGAGTATTCAGGTAGCCCTCCTTCTTTAATCTTCTCAAAGCCTACTTCATCTACCACCATAAAAGAAAGAATTGGTGTACCAGTAGAGTTTGGAGGTATAAAATAGGGGATAAGCTTTATCGAGATCAAAACATCATAAGTTTTAGTAAGATTCAAGCCAGACCTGAAATATATTACCGTAACATTTTCACTACTAAATTCAACACTATCATCAATTAATATTAATCTGATTCTTTCTTCACCTGGATAAGTGATTAATGATGTGCCTGACACAATTAATAGTATACCCAAAAATAGAAGTAAAATCTCCAAATACTTCATAGTTTTCAGAATAACGATCTCTCTCATCTTATTTATCTTTTAATTACTGGATGTCGACATCTACTATAATAGTCTAGTAATATATCTTGAATAGGTTTAGTTTTCTTATCCCTTTATTGTAATCTCCAACACTTAACTTATTATAGGACATTATAGTCTTCTCTTTGAGATATCTGAAAAATCTCTATACTTTATTTCTGGGGCTGGGTTTTTAATGATTATACTCTATCGTTGAGAGGGTTAAGGTTAAGTCTATGAAAAAGAGGCTGATCAGCTCTTCGTTGGTCAAGCTTCCTCGATGAGCTTCCCCCTCTAAGGTTCTGACTTTGCATCCAAAACGTACTTTTCTTCATGAGGATGGGTAATAGCTGTTAAGGCTCTATCGCTCCCATTATCTTCTCATAAAATTTTCCGGCTTAACATATTCATTTGCTAAATGTTTCTCAAACTCCTTTAGAGTCTTTCAACTAAACCTCGGATCTAACAGTCACCACTTCTCCCCCAAATAATATTGAAGGAAGTATTTCGACTTTATCGCTTTGAGACTCATGAAGATTGTTTTTCATAAACTCGATTTACCTGCGCTTTGCTAATCTAAGCTTTAGGTTCAACTCCATATACTCTAAAGCTCTCTGCTTAACTTTGAAGTATTCTTCTATTAAATCGTTTGGAGCATCTACTGGAATTCTGTAGCTCTTAACTGCTTCCAAAGTCTTTCAACCTCGCTCTCAGAATAGCGAAGCTTACCAGTTGGAAACCTAACAGTTCTAATATCCACTTTCTTCTACCACCTCCACAAAGTCTTAACTGAGATATCAAACTCCCTAGCAACCTCAGAAGGAAGTAAGAGCTCTCCCTCCATTAAGGATATTAAAAGGAACAACTAGCATTTAAACCCACCTATCCAGAAACTGCTGACATAGGCGGTTATCATTTTTCATGTTATTGCTTTAACGAGTTTTACTGCGAAGATGGGGTGAGCGGCCAGTTTCCTAGCTACTCTTAGGATATCTAGGCCGTTCGCTAGATCGAGTATGTCTTGGTCGCTCAGTATCTCTGCAAGCAGGTTTAATTCATTATCATTCATCTTCTCTAAAGCTCTCATAACTTTCAGGCTCTTCTTAATCCTATCTATCCAAGGCTTATAAAGAGTGTAGAACTCGCTCAGCCTTTCTCTTGAAACATCTCCATCCAATGCTGCCTCCGCTGCTATTTTTCCAGCTGCTAGACCAGCAGCTATAGATGAATGTATGCCTGCCCCCGTCAACGGTATAACTGTTCCAGCCGCATCCCCGATCAATACTACTCTATCTCTAACAAGCTCGCCGATCAATCCACCTATGGGTACGGGAGCACCTCTATAATCTATTATCTGCGCTTTACCTAATTCATCACTAAATCGCTTGACGAATGCGTCTAGGTACTCTTTCGCCGGTGCGCCTCTAACACCTATGCCTACTTCAGCTATCTTCTCGTTCTGTGGGAATATCCATGCATACCCTCCAGGAGCAACATTGTTTCCGAGGAAGAACCTTACCGCGTCGGGATACCTTATACTACAGTTAACCATAACATATTGTAGTGTAGGTATGGGCTCAGACTTCTCGGTTACTCCAAGACTTCTAGCTACTGTAGAATTGTATCCATCTGCCCCGACCACTACATTTGCTTCGTACTCCCCTCTGTTGGTTTTAACCTTGACGCTACCATCTTCAACTTTAACATCTAGAGCTTCTTCCCTAACATGGATCTCGACTCCATATTCTGCTGCTTGTGCAGCTATGTACTGTAGAAGCCTAGACTTATCTACTAAGAACCCTATCCTATCTATCTTTACGTAGTTAAGATTTGGAGCATAAACTATAGCGTAGGCTCTGTGAAGGACTATGGTAGGGTCAGGCTTAACCTCGGCTGTCTGAAGAGTCTCCTGGCTGACGGCTTGACCACACGGCTTATTAGCCATAATAGCTGGAGCCTTCTCTAGGAGAAGAGTTTTAGCACCTGTCTTCCCAGATGCTTTAGCGGCTGAGACGCCTGCAGGCCCGCCGCCTACAACGATTACATCGTATCTCTTCATCACATCATATGACTTGAAGATTCTAGTTATAAAGATTCTCCAGCTATATCACAGCTATATCAGGAAGAAAAAAGATATGAAGTCGTTCAGCAGTTCAGACTGAGAGTAACGTTTTCTCTAATCCTAACATTTCTATTAAAAGGTTTTAAGAGATTTCAAGAGTATGATGAGGGCTGAGACAGATTATTTACTTGATATTAGCTGGTTTCTTATTGCTCCAATCTTCTCTATCCACACTTCAACTACATCGCCTTCTTTAAGGAGACCATTTTCT
>JALNKM010000011.1 GCA_023268155.1 Candidatus Geocrenenecus huangii | reverse complement strand
TAGAAGTAGACGAGGAGACAAGACCGAACCCGGAGAACATAGAGAGATACAATCAACTATACAAGATATACCTAGAACTATACCCAAAACTAAGAGAAAACATGCACAAACTAACACAAACCTAAAATAAGAATAATGACAAACTAGAGTCGGGTAGAAGGATTGTGGAAAGTGAGCGCACTACGAAGAAGAGTTACGATCTTTCTAATATTGACTGGAAATTCCTAAAATATTTCAAGACTTATGGATATCTGGTACAGGTGGACCCTCGTAGAAAAGAAGTCGTCGTTTTTGTTCCTAGAGATGAAATGATGTTCATTGCGGATGTTTCATCTTATGTAAATATTGAGAAATTAAAAGTTGATAGAATCTACGAAATGACTTTTGCGATATATTATTGTAAAAGTAATGAGCTATTGAGAAAGCTTTTACTACAAAAATTGAAAGATCCTTATTTAGAGATTGAGAGTAAATATGCGAGAGACTATCATTTAAGTAAAATGAAGCATCTAGAGAATGTTTTCAAGGATATAGATACATTTTACAGATTCGAGCTTCTCCGTGCAACTGATTGGTTTTACTCATCACTAATAAGGAAGAAGTTTGATTATGCTGTTCTGAGGTCATATAAAGCTCCAACCGTATTTCGATGGAGGCATCTGTTAGGATACTAGAGTTGTCTATCTTATAGAGGAACAAATAAATTTTGAAATATCGAGGTAGACTATATCTCTTTAAAGTGTGAAGGTCTTGCTTGGAAGCATGTTGTTTATTATAGGGACTTTTGCTGTAATCTCCAGAGAGCGTGTACCAGCTTGTCCGGTATTTCTACATCATCGAAGGTTAGTACCTCGTCTTTTCTGACACTCCTTTTCAGAGTGGCTGACTCGGAGAGACCTATAGGTAAGAGACCCTCAGCTGAAGTTATGGTTCTTCTTTCTATTATACCGTAAACAGTATCTCCACCTATTCCATCTATTCTTTCTCCAGAGTTCAGGTCCCGTTTAGCAACTGCTACGGTTTCACTAAAGTATCCAATCGGCTGAATTACAGCTTCGTTTTCACATACTGCTTTAACCGCGGATAATAATGTTTCGGAGCCTGGTAGATGGTATGGTCTGTAGAAGAGAAAGTTGGGGCCGTCCCCTACTTTCAGATATCGGAGATTTTCCATTATTGCTTCATCATCTGTTGTTGCTATTACGAATACTCCCGGGGCTATCCCTATAACGTAATCAACTACGTGTAGATTATTCAATATGCCACCTTCATTTTTTGTTCGAAATAGTTTCGCCAGGTCTTTTAAATCGGCGACTGGACCATGCATCCCCCTTACGTCTGGAAGAAGTCCTGTCGCATTAGAGAGTATAGTCATTTCAACCATGGTCTTTGTACCATCTACGAAAGATGTTAAGATTCTCGGATTAAGTTTTAATTTTTCGCTCATTTCTTTCAGAGATGATGGAGTTGCATGTGGGTTGAGAGGGTTGTTTTTTCCTTTACCTGCCACGAGTATTTCTAGTCCTATTTCCTTTAGGGGTCTGTAGAGATAATACATTATTGAACCTGGCTCATCTCCTATATCGCCTGTATAGATTATTCCAGCTGATCTAGCAATCTTTGATAATATCGGCCCTATAGTAGCATCTAACTCTGCGTTCAGCATAACTATGTTTTTCTTTATATTAATGCACTTCCATGCAATGTATGCCCCAGCATCTATATTTCCAGTAGCGTCTATTATAACGTTTACATCGTCCAATTCAAATGCGAGGTCTATGCTATCCGTGAGGATGGTTTCTCCTCTTTCCGATATCTGGCGAGCATCTTCAACATTGTTGGCGACTGCATACTTTATCCCAGCTCTACTCAGAACTTCTTTTCCTCTTGTTAGGTTTACTTCAATTGCGATGGTCAACCTATGATTCGTTTTCCTTATATGGTGTACCAGTGCTTCCCCCATCTTGCCTAGTCCAATGACGGCGATTAGCGGTATCTTCAAGTTACATTATCCTCTGTCCTGACTCATCGAAGAAGTTTAGATAATCTTCTGGGAATTTGACCCATGCCGTCGAATGAATAGGTAATTCTTTTTCAGAGATTGCCTTTATGATGATACTATCATTCTGTAGGTGTAGTATGCATTTCCCTCTTCCAAGGTCTTCTACATAGACTACCTTGAATGGGATGTGGCCCTCTAATTGGACTGTTGAAACCCTTACATGTTCAGGACGTATTCCAACCTTTAAGCGAGTGCCCGTTTTTAACGGTATAATTTCTTTTCTGATACTTATCTTAAATGATCCGAAGTTTAAGAAATTATTTTCTAGTACGGCTTCTATGAGATTCATTCCTGGGAATCCTATAAAGAATCCGACGAATTCATGTGATGGTTTATGATATATTTCATCGAAGTTTCCAAATTGTAGTAATCTTCCTTTAGGCGACATTACTGCTATTTTTTCTCCAAAGGTTAGTGCTTCTGTCTGGTCATGGGTTACAAAGATCATAGTTCTCTTGAGGCTTCGACTTATGTCTATGAGAAGCTTCTTGATCTCGTATTTTCTATCGGGCTCTATCGAGCTCATCGGCTCATCTAGTAAGATAATTCCAGCATTTCTTATTAGAGCTCTTCCTATAGCGATTCTCTGTCTATCAGCCGGACCAAGTCTATGAGCAGGCTCTTTCAAGATTCCTTCAAGTTTTAGGAGACTAGCCACCTCCTTAGCTTTATTGATTTTTTCATCTTTAGAAATTTTCACGTTCATCAATGGGAAAAGCAGATTCTCTAGTACCGTCATCTTGTAAACGACTGGGAATTGGAAAACTATTGCGACGTTCCTTTTCTCGGGCGGATATTCTGTTACATCTACATCTTCGAAGAAAACTCTGCCCTTGCTAGGTTTGATTAAACCACAGATTATTTTTAGTAGTGTAGTCTTACCACAACCTGATGGTCCTAACAGTGCATATCGTTTTCCCGACTCAAACTCTAGATTTATATCTTGTACAGCCCATGTTTTTCCACCATCGTAGGAGTGGCTGATATTAACGAGAGAAACGTCTACCATGCTCTTTACCTCTCTAGGGTTTGGAGATATTCACCCCCATCCTTCGAGAATATCATTATTTCATTAGGAGGTACATAGGCATATTTCAGGTCCTTTATTTCATGAAGTCTCTCAACTTCAGATGAGAGTATGGTCATAATATGTTCACCACATTTAGTGACTACTACTAATTCAGATCCCATATTCTCCACGAAGTCAACATCGATTGGGATCGTTATTAGTTTATTTTCGGAGGCAAGTTTAAACAACTTGATGCTATGAGGATAGATCCCTATCATATATTCTTTGCCTTCCTGGACCTGCTCGACGTCGGTGACATCAAATTTCAGCACACTGTTTACATGTAAGTATTTTCTTGAATCCACTCGTAAACATTTGCTATTGAAAATGTTTACACCGACCGGTGAATAATACAATGCGGCATTAATGTCAGCGGGTTTTCTGAAACAATCTTTTATAGGGCCAGTCTGGATTATTCTCCCTTCTCTGATATGGATTAAGGTTTTTCCCAATGCTGCGGCTTCTTCAGGGTTTGAAGTTGAATATAAAACTGTAGATCTGACTTCATTAAATATTTTCTTTAATTCGAGCCTCAAGACTTCTCTAACTTTGTAGTCTAGGTTAGTCAGCGGCTCATCGAATAAGTAGATTTTTGGCCTCTTTACTATTGCTCGGGCAATTACTGTTCTTTGAGCTTCGCCTCCGCTACATTCATGAGGCTTTTTACTCAGTATGTGAGTTATATTGAGTAGTTCCGCCACCTCTTTTACTTTCTTGTTTATCTCTGCTTCAGGGAGCTTTCGAATCCTAAGCGGTGAAGCTATATTCTCGTAAACAGTCATGTTTGGATATAGTGCAAAGGTTTGGAAAACCATGCCAACATCTCTTTTCTGCGGTGGAAGATCAGTTACATCTTTACCATCGAAATATATTCTGCCTTTATCAGGTTTTTCAGTTCCGGCAATTATTCTGAGCAGTGTTGTCTTTCCGGCACCTGCTGGTCCTAGTAGAACGGCTACGTCTGCCGATTGCACTCTTAGATTTATGTTATTTAATACTGTTTTGCCTTTAATGTATTTTGAAACGTTTTCTAATAGTATTTCGGTCATCGTCTAACCCCGCAAGAGTATGATAATTAATATAGGTAGCGCAATAATTAGTAGATACAATGGTAACCCTAACGCAGCGACAGTCAACATTACTGCTATGAATATCACAACGCTGACGAAGATCCTGTCACCTAACGTCGTCGGAATCCTCAAGATTCCACTTCTTGGATTGGACGGCTTCTTAATATTATAGATTGCTAAGATTGTCAGGAAAGAAAAGAAGAATATGAAGAATAATGCTACTTCGCCTTTCCAATACATCCAAGGCATCATCTCATTCAACCATAACTCGAATGATTCTAATACGCCTGTGGTCATGTTTTCACAGCCTCCCGAAGATGAATCCTCGCAAGATATACTTCCTTACCCAATATAATAACATTAGTCCAGGAACTAATGTCACGAATCCAGCGGCTGCTGCAGGTCCGTATTCTACACCCCAACCTACTTTTCCCAATGCCGTAAGCAGTTGTGCCGGTAAGGTCTTTGCATTTACTGATGTTAGAACGCTTGCGAAGAACATGTCAGTCCAAGCGAATAGCCATGCGAAGAACATGGCTACGCCTATAGCAGGTCTTAACAGTGGGAGGATAATCTTTGTGAATAGTCTAAATGTATTATATCCATCTATGTATGCTGCTTCATCGATCTCCTTTGGAATTCCTGCAAGAAAGCTTGCGATGATCCATGTAGTGATAGGTATTTCGAAGACCATGTAGGCTAGTATTAAACCTGTATAGGTATCCCATATCTTCAAGCCTCTCCAGATCATTAGGTACGGGATTGCGAATACAACAGGAGGAGCCATTCTATTTGTTAGGAACCAAAAGAATAAATGCTTATCCGCTAAAAATTTGATCCTTGTAAAAACATACCCAGCTGGCAGGCTAACCAACAATGCTATTAACATACATGCCAACGAGACAATAGCAGAGTTTATTATTCCTGCTCGCCAATATCCGAAACCTCCGGTTACTTCTATCCAATGTCCTAAATAGAAATCTGGAACAATGGCGCCCTCATTTATTCTGGGTTTAGAGGAGATAGAAACGGAGAAAGTAAAATAAATCGGTATTATAAATAGAGCTGAAACGAATACGAGTATGATAATTCTGAGAATAAAGCCGATAGTCTTCATTCGATCAACCCCCTGCCCCTAGTCAAGACAGTGATCATGAGCCAACACAAAACAATTACGATATAAAGATAAACAAGAGATACTGCAGATGCATAACCTACATTCCATTGCTCAATTCCAACTGTTCTAATATATTGTGTAACAAATTCTGTTGATAATCCTGGGCCTCCTCCAGTTAAGATATATACTTCATCAAAGATTTTTAATGTATCTATCAATCTCAAAAGAGAGACGAACGTTAATGGGAATACCAGTTGCGGCAGTTCAGCGTATCTAAAGATCTGCCATCTTGTAGCTCCCTCTGTTCTAGCAGATAAAGCGTATGTCTCATCCATTCCTGAGATCGCCGCTAGAGAGACTAAGAATACTAAACCTGTCCAATGCCAAACATCCATTAGAATTACTGTTCCTAATGCATGCATGTGGTTCCTGAACGGGTCATAAATACCTGCTCCAATAGATGTTAGTATAGTATTGAAGATCATTCCGATCGGACCATTGCTTCTAGCCATTAGCAGCCACATCATACCTATTGTTACGGGTGGGAATAATGTTGGAAGTGCTATTAATGCTGAGATTACAGCATTTATTTTTCCAGGTTTTCGAAGCATGTATGCAAGCCCTAATCCTAGTGGGATTTCTATTGCTAAGCATATTGCAGCAAAAGTTATACCTCTTGTTATGGCGTCGATAAATCGATAATCCCTGAACATAAAGCCGAAATGTGTTAGTCCGACAAATCTGTTCTCTATAGCGAATGGTGTCTGGAGAGCATAGTTGACGAGAGCGAAGATCGGGAAAATGCCTACAAACGCTGTTAATATTAGTGCAGGAAATAATAGCCACACTTGTGTTTTCATACTGCTAACTCAAGAGGCATACCTCGTATTTAACCTTAAATTAATCGAGTACTCATATTATCGCTGCATAGAACTACAGTGCTACATTTGAAGAATGGAGTGTTAATCGTTAACGGATCTCTTCATACTTTCTTGAACATTTCAGAATCTTAATAATTCTGTTCCTACGTATTCTCTCCTATCAGTGATAGTAGTGAAAATGGTACTTAACACGTATACAATTTGATAACGAATTGTATGGGATACATGTGAAAGTGAACTCTCCATCTCCTCAAATCTCTACTATTCTGGACACACGATAAGAGGACAAGCTTGATAACAACTTTTCATTAGGAGCTCAAATTTTTTGAACTTTCTTCAATTATTTTTTGTGTAGAAAAATATATTAAGCTCAAGAACCTTAATTACAGCTGATATGTCAGGCGGAGAAAAAGTTGATAGAAGGTCTGCTCTTAAAATTGTAAGCGGAACGATTGCTGGGCTTGTCATTGGAGGAGTTATAGGATATCTTGCTAAACCAGAAGCAGCGAGAGAAACAGTGACTAAAATAGTTACTGAGACTGTAAGAGAGACAGTTACGGTTACCGGGACCCCGACCATCACTCCTCCGACTACTCCTGCGTATCCTCCAGGTTTAGGTCCTGAAGATGAACCGTATCTTAAGGCAGCCTACCAGTTGATTGATTGGATAGGTGGTGTAACGGTCTTATCCCCGAAACAGCTGGAGGAAGAAGTGATCCACTACGTTAGAGCCTCGAAACCGTATAGGGGTCAAACATTACACATAATGTATGAAGCGGTGCCGGGTGCAGTATGGGAAGAGAAGAACTTAGGTCCATGGTTTGAGAAGATAACGGGAATAAAGCTTACGTATGAATCAATGTCAAACTGGGAGACGATTGTTAAAAGCATGGAAGATGCAAAACTAAAAGCTGGAATCTATGACCTAGTCGGAACAGACCAAGACATGAATGGATTCTATATCTATAATAAGAGTGCGGTTAACATAACGGACTTGCTAAAGAGGAAACCTGAGCTAACTCCACCTCACTTTGATGTTGAAGACTTCTTCTTACGAGCAAGCTACAGCGACAGCAAAGGAAATCTATATGCACTTCATGCATACAATGCCTTCGCCGGAACAGTTTACAGAAAAGACTGGTTTGAAGATCCGAAGAATAAGGAAGAGTTCAAGAAGAGATATGGGTACGAGCTAAAGACGCCGAGACAGTATTACCTTGATGCACAGAAATCTGGAAAGGTAGAAGATGATTGGACTACAGATAAAGCAAGAGACATAGCAGAGTTCTTCACAGACCCGGATAAAGGAGTGTATGGGTATGTGACCGGCGTCAAACCTGGAGACTGGTTGGGATGGTATATCGCTGATGGTCTAGATGACTGCTTCCAGCTTGCCGACCCCGCACCAGAAGGAAAGATGCCTCTGGAGGTAACTCACATTGACGGAGTATCAACTCCATGGGCAATTAATGTCAAGGATGATACTATTGGAGGAGCCAGTACAAAGAATGGAGGAAGACTAGATAGCGAGGGTGGGAAAGCTATGTACAAGTGGTGGCTTGAAGACTCGTTAAAATATGCTCCGAAGAAAGCTTACGAGATAGGAGTTGTCGAGGCTCATGACGCTTTCAAGTATGACGGTAATTATGCAACCATGTGGCCATTCTACTTCCATTGGGCGACAGGCTTAGCGGCTGAAGACTCACTCGTGAGAGGAAAGTTCGAATTTGCCCCCTACCCAGCTTATGCACCATACTACCATCCAAGAAAGCCTAGAGGATACATTGACCCCTCGGGGTGGGTGCTCTCGGCATATTCCCCAAGACAAGAAGCATCATTCTTATTCGCTTCATTCATGGTATCAAAGGCTGTAGAACTAAAGAAGAACTTAGACGTAGGATTACCGGTTAGATGGTCAACATTCCAAGACCCCAGATTCAAAGCTAAAGATGCAGAATGGGGCGGTATAGTAACAGTAACTGAGATAGCAGGTAGGAGCCACTTCGGAACAGATAACGATATAGGCGTGGTCTACCCATACATATTGCCTCTAGCCAGAGACAAAGGAATGGAAGCATTCGGAAAAGGAATGAAAGGCGAAGAGATAGCTGTATACGTAGCTCAAGCTATAGACGACTTCTTAAAAGAAAGCGGTTGGATGGGCAAGAAAGTAGGACCATTGTAGAAGACTACAAATACCCTCTTTATATTTTTCTTGTATTTTCTATCCGTTATTTTTTATGATTATTCTTATAGACATCCTTGCCTAGATCTCCATTCTTGAATAACTGACTAGCTGTTCGGCTAATTCACGTTCTGGTTTATATTTATGGAGAATAGTATATCTCTCAGGACGAGTTTTCCAAGACTCGGTGATCGCTTCTACAAATACCTGCCTTGGAATATTTGCTTCTTTCAATGATTTAAGAATATCCCATTTCTCACATCGTTCTCTTATAGAATTTAACTTGTATCTTTCTTCACTCCACCAATTTGGATTCTTCAATTCATGTAAAGAGGCCATAAGCAAGGTTCCTACCGCAGCCGCGATGCCATGAGATAACTTTCTCTTTGTGTATATTTCTAGGTGACGACCTATCATATGCTCACTACCTCCTCCTGGCCTCGTAGAATTTACAATGCCCATTGCAGCCCCTGATAGTATTAGAGCTTTGCATAGATTCATGATCGAGTTAGCTGACTTGTATTCGCTACCTACATTTATTATGGATTCAACAGCTTCTAAAGCAAGTTTCTCTGCGGTGGGGCAATATGGTTCGCCTAGATCGTCTCTTCCTAATTGCCAGTCTTTGATCGAAGTTAACTTTGTTAAGATGTCTCCGTATCCGGATCTTATCAATGTGATTGGTGCTGAAGAAACGATATCTAAATCGAATATCACGATATCTGGAGCTTTTGCTTCAGCGGTTCCTTTATAGACCAGTTCACCCTCAGGAGAAACAGCGTAGAGAGCTGACCTCGGTGAAGCTATTCCATCTTGTGAAGGAGCCGTAGGGATTACCACAAAGGTTGTTTTAGCCCTGTAAGTTACATACCTGGCTACGTCGATTACTGCACCTCCTCCGACGGCAATAATTGTTCTCAGATCTCTAACTCTTCTCAAATGCGTTTCCGCCTCATCAAATGTTGGATACTTTACATTAAATTCAACAGCGTTTAGCTGCTCTACAACTTGCTTTCCACATACCTTAAACGTGATCTCATCATAAAATACTCCATACGGAGGACTCATATCAAATTCAGGGAGAAGCTCTAATAAATCGAGTACGTTTCCAAATAGAACGTTTTTTAGATTGTAGTGATGTGGAAAACCACATCCACAAACTTCTCGGGGAGGGATTTTATCATTTACAGAGAAGGAAATAGTCTTCATAATCACTCAATCATCGGATGAGAAGAATATAAGCATTATTCAACAAATCTAATATACATTCACAGAAAAATTGATAATTGTTTGATGAAAAACAATTGGTATTATGGTTTCTGAACTTTTTGTGTTTTGAGGTTTTTCAGCTAATCTTTAAATTATGCGATTCGATGTTCTATTTTGACTCAAGGTGTTATAGGATGACAAGTTTTGAAATCGAGTTCTCAAGTATTGGGAAGTTATGCAGGTTTAAGAATATTTTCTCGAAAGATGGTAAAGCACTCATCGTGGCGATGGATCATGGGATGATTGGAGATTTTAGATGTCTGGAGCATATTGAGATTGTAGCGAAGAAGATGATTGATGGAGGGGCTGATGCGTTATTAGTAACTCCCGCTATAGGTAAATATCTTGTTAAGAAGATTAAAGATAGGATTTCATTAGTCTTGTCGATACCCTACGATGAGAAATATGTTGAATACGCTGTCAAACTTGGTGCCGATGCTGTTAAGACAACTTACTTTGGACCCGTACCACTTGATTGGGAGACAATGAATAAAGTATGGAGAGTTTCACTGGCAGCCGAAGAATGGGGGATGCCCTACATGGCTGAAGTTGTTCCATGTGATGAAAAAGGGAAAGTTATCTATGACGTGGAGAAAGTAAAGCAGGCTGCTAGAATTGGGGCTGAGCTTGGAGGAGATATTATTAAAACAGCGTATGTTGGACCACCATCTAGATACAGTGAAGTCGTAAAATCAACACCTGTTCCTATCACTGTAATGGGTGGTCCCAAGATTGAAAGCTTGAGAGAATTTTTATTGATGCTGAAAGAAGCCGTGGAGGCAGGTGCAACAGGTGGAACTATCGGTAGAAATATATGGCAGCATGAAAAACCAGAGAAAGTTGTAAAAGCCTTAGTCGCTATCCTACATGAAGATAAAGAAGTTGAAGAAGCTTTAAACATAATCGAAAAATAATAAATATCGGCAGCTGTCGATGTTTATGGCTATTTTTCCTTCCACATAGTATAGGATAATACTGAAAAATAATTTAAAATATAACATAGAGAATTAAGGATCTAAAAATATGAAAGATAAGGATATGGATGAATTGGTAATAAATACTATAAGATTCCTAAGTGCGGATCAAGTTGAGTTTGCTAAATCTGGTCATCCTGGTATGCCTCTGGGGGCTTCTCACATAGCGTATATAATCTTTGATAGGTTCTTGAAGTTTAATCCTAAGAATCCTAAGTGGATAGATCGTGATAGATTCGTTTTGTCGGCTGGTCATGCAAGTGCAATGCTTTACTCGTTACTTTTCGTAAATGGTTATGATGTAACTATAGAAGACTTGAGAAGGTTTAGGCGATTAGATAGTATTACTCCTGGCCACCCTGAGAATACGTTGACCCCTGGAGTTGAAGTTACATCTGGACCGCTTGGGCAGGGATTCGGGAATAGTGTTGGCATGGCTATAGCTGAGAAGTATCTTTCAAGCTACTTCAATAAAGACGGATTCAACATAATAGACCATTACACGTATGTCTTAGCAAGCGATGGAGACTTGATGGAGGGAGTATCCAGCGAAGCAGCAGCCTTAGCTGGGCACTTCAAAATTAGTAAATTAATAGTTGTCTGGGATAATAACAAGGTTACCATCGATGGGCCGACGTCTTTAGCGTGGTCTGAGAACGTCGTAGAAAGATTTGACGCTCTAGGCTGGTATGTGCAAGACATCGAAGATGGATACAATTTATCAAAGATTGAGAATGCTATAAGAAATGCAAGAGAGCAAAAGGATAAACCTTCATTTATAGCTGTTAGAACTCATCTAGCTTATGGAAGTAGGCTTCAAGACGATAGTCGTGCGCATGGGGCTCCTCTCGGAAAAGAAATAGTGGATGAGATGAAGAAGAAACTTAGTTGGTCTCTTCAAGAATTCTACGTACCTGAAGAAGTTTGGAAATATAGAGAAGAGAAGATTAAACTGGGATTAAGGAGAGAAGCAGAATGGAGGAAATTATTTGAAAAGTATAATGAAAAATATCCTGAGCTTGCAGAGTTATTATTAAGATCTTTCAATAGAGATTGGGGAGAAGAATACAAAAAGCATCTACCAGTGTTCAGCGAGGGGATGGCTACAAGAGCTGCAAGCGGCAAGGTATTGAATGCAATCGCTAAATACATCCCAACAATGGTGGGTGGCTCGGCTGACCTGTTCGAATCGACTAGCACGTATCTACAGGGTTTAGGAGATTTCCAGGCTGATAACCCTCTAGGCAGGAATATACACTATGGTGTGAGAGAGCATGCTATGGGGGCCATAATGAACGGAATGGTGTATCATGGGGGCATACTGCCCTACGGTGGTACGTTCTTAGTATTCTCAGACTACATGCGGCCAGCGATAAGATTAGCTGCAATGGCAGACCTACAGGTAATCTATGTGTTCAGCCATGATTCTGTATGGGTTGGAGAAGATGGCCCAACACATCAACCAGTAGAACAGCTCTCATCACTTAGGCTAATACCTAATCTCTGGGTTATCAGACCATGCGACCCCAACGAAGTATCAGTAGCATGGGAGATAGCAATAGAAAGAAAGGATGGTCCAACCGCCATTATACTGACTAGGCAGAAAGTACCTGTATTAGATAGAAGCAAATATCCGCCCGCTGACAGTATAAGGAAAGGTGCATACATACTTGCAGACTCAGGTAACGAGCCTGATCTACTAATACTTGCCTCAGGCTCAGAGGTTCACATAGCTCTTGAAGTTAAGAAGATACTCGAAGAAAAAGGGGTGAAGACAAGGGTAGTCAACATGGCCTCATTCGAGCTGTTTGAACTACAAAATGAAGATTATAGAAGAAGAGTTGTTCCGAGAAGTGTTGCAAGAGTTGCTATAGAAGCTGGTAGAGGTCTATGCTGGTATAGGTACGTTGGAGAAGATGGTCTAGTAATTAGTATTGAAAGATTTGGTAAATCGGCTCCATATCAAGATCTGATGGTGGACTTCGGGTTCACAAGTGAAAAAATATCTGAAAAAATTCTACAGCATTTCAATCTTTTATAGCTGAAAGGTTAAGCAAAAGTTTGATTGATAGGCGGATAACACGCTATCCATAAAGATATTCTTAAATTGGAGTTAATACCGTTATATTGCATGAAGATCTTCCTCGATACGGCTGATATCGATGAGATTAGTTTTGCTGTCTCTGCAGGGGTTATCGACGGAGTTACCACAAACCCGTCTCTTATTAAACAGGCTGTTGAGAAAAGAAGCGGCTCAGTAAACATGGAAGAATATATTGAGAAGATACTTGAATTGACTCCGGGACCTGTTAGTTTAGAGGTTATTAGTGTGGAGTTCGAGAAGATGGTTGAAGAAGCTAGGCTACTACATAGTAGGTTTAGGAAGCATGGAAATGTAGTTATCAAGATACCTGTCTGCTCGAGTCTAGATGGTGTAAATAACTTATATGATGGCCTGAAAACTATCAGGAAACTTGCAGGCGAGAGTATACCTGTAAACGCTACGCTCGTAATGTCTCCAGAACAAGCAATCCTTGCAGCTAAGGCGGGAGCAATGTATGTGAGCCCGTTCGCGGGAAGGATAGACGACTATATTAGAGATAAGATTGGGATGAGGAGAGGCAGAGATTATCAGAAATCAGAGTACTACAACTTCAATTTAATGAAGAACGTTGAATCCTTAATGATCGAGAAGACGCTTTCCTCGAAAAACATCAGCTCGCCTAAAGAAGTATACTTAGACAATGAAGTAAAAGATGCCGTATCCAAACTAAATGACAACGGGATATCTAGTGGCGTCGAGCTCGTAAAATCTATAGTAACCATTTTTAGGAATTATGGTTTCAAATCCCAAGTTATTGCTTCAAGTATTAGGAATGCTAGGCAAGTAAGAGAGATGGCGGAGATAGGCGTAGATATCGTTACCGTGCCATTCTACGTATTGAAGGAAATGTTAACACATAGCAAAACAATAGAAGGGATCAACGACTTCGTTAAAGACGTAGTAGAACCCTACAGGAAAATATTCGCTCGATAGAAACCAGCCAGATTTACAATTTCTACGCTCAAGAATCAACTGTTAAATTTAAGGTAATCTCGAAGAATGACTTCACAACCTACTAGGTAAGAATGATAACATGAATAAGTACATTAAAATTTTAATCATGGTGTGTAGGGATATAGATTGGGCGAGCGGCGGGGCGGGTCACGGGGGAACTCCCGAGGAAGTTCCTCCCCCAGATGAAGGCACGTGGCGCCGTGAGGCGTCGGGGGAGACCCCGGGCAACGCATCAGAAACGAGACCCCTCCACCTACAATGAAGATGATGCAGGTGGTAAGCTGCTGATCGAGTAGATGGAGAGTGGCTGAAACGGGCGTCCCACGTGGGGAAAGGTCAGGGCTCTATGATCCTGCCTTCGGAGAGAACCCTGAAGAACCGACAAGACGAATCCCGCCTAAATACAGAAGGAGGGCTACCGCCGCACGCCCCCGAAACGCTTTGAATACCAACACGCTTTTACGTCTATTCGTGAACTCTATAAATCTCAAAATTATAGTTTTAACGTGAGCAGGGAAGATAGAGAAAGAATATCGTCAGATCTAGAGAAAAATAATTTCTTTATCATTATATAGTAATTTAAACCTCTATGCATCTGTTGGCGGAGGGTATGGAGGACTATTAATAAGAAGAATTATGGAAGTATAGGCTGAGGTTAGGTCGTGAGAGAAACAAATTAATAACCAAGCTAGTCTCGATATAGTTCTAATGAGAGTAGAAAGAGCTCGAGGTCAAATGTGCAATGCTTCACAGTAGAGAATATAACTTACTTGTAAAACATGTTAATGGAAGAATACAATTTTGGAGTTAAGATATTCATGGGTTGCTTGTAATTTTTCTCGAGACTTAAGAGGTAAGAAGAAAACTAGAGAGTGAAAGATCGCAGACAACATATGCCAGGAGCATACCTTTTTACTCTAAATAATTCTACTACCTAGTAATCCACGGAGCTTTCCCCAATCTTCTTCAATGATCTTTCTAAGAGGTGGATTTCTCAGCCCTGCTGCTGGATGATACATCACCGTTATCTTAACTTCCTTAGATATTGTCGAGATCTTAAATGTAACTCCATGTATTCTCTCCATGGATGTGAAATCGAATCCATACTTTTTTGAAAGGTATTCGGCGGCGGTGTTTCCCAGCCCAATAATGTATTCTGGATCTATTAGCTCTATCTGTTTGTCTAGGTAGGGTGTACAGGCTTTAACTTCTTCATCCGTAGCCCTATTCTCTGGAAGATAACATTTAACGACGTTCGTTATGTATACTTCTTCTCTTTTCAAGCCCGACGACTCGAGTAGCTTGTTGAGGAATTTTCCAGCAGCTCCTACGAATGGTCTCCCCTCACGGTCTTCATTATATCCTGGTCCTAGGCCTATCAGCATTATCTTTGCATCAGGTGGGCCTTCACCGAATACAGGCTTATTTCTATTCCTCCATAATGGACATTTTCTACATTCTTCAACCATCTTCCGTAAGTGCTCTAACTCTACACTCAAGTGTCAAACCCTTACAACATTATCTCCTCATTTTAGAATAAGGTTTCCTTCTTCAAAGGTAGTATTAATTCTTTATTTTTACCTTCTTATCTTCGTTTTGTGTTGGTTTGTCAAGATATATAAGGTGGACCGACCAGTCGGTATATGGTATGATACGTTCATCCACCACTAGGGAAGCTATAATAAAGGCAGCGATAGAATTATTCTCTGAACAATCTTACTCTAAATCATCGATAGAAGATATAGCGTTGAGGGCAGGAGTTTCTAAAGGTGCTATCTTTCATTACTTTAATTCAAAGATTGATCTGGCAGAAGCAGTAATGAAGAATATCCTAGCAACAATTGAGCAGAAAGTGGACCAGATTCTATCATCATCTGACGAAGATAAAGAGAAGATTCGGCAGCTAGTTGACCTTACGATACAGTACGCTCAGATGAATACGGATAAGCCGAGCTCCTTAGAATTCGTCTCGGAGATTTGTAGAGCCCTCGCAGAAAACAATAGATACGATTTTATTAAAGAATCATATGAGAAAATTAGAAATAAGATTGCGAGTATACTCAGGCATGCGGGCATAGCTAGAAGTGAGATTAGAGCGACGCTCTTCATGATAACGCTGAATGGGCTAATACATTATACATTCTTTTATCCGAGGCCTTTAGAGAAAAAGTTTGCAGATGAATTAAAAGAAGAAGCCGTACAGGTGATGTTCTCATGAGTGGTGAGATGCCTGTAATAGAATTGATAGATTTAAAGAAGACCTATTACGCAAACGGTATACCTACATCTGCACTGAGAGGGGTAAATCTAAAAGTAATGAACGGAGAATTCTTAGCGATAGTGGGGCCTTCGGGTAGTGGGAAATCAACGCTACTTAATATGATCGGTGCACTTGATAGGCCGACAAGCGGCAGGGTCTTAATAGATGGAATAGACATTACCAGGCTGTCCGATGATGGTTTAGCAGAACTTCGAAACAAGAAGATAGGATTCATATTCCAAACTTACAATCTTCTAGCTAGAATACCTGTATTGAGGAATGTAGAGCTTCCATTAATTGTTAGAGGTGTGTCGCCGCAGGAGAGGAGGATAAAGGCATTGAAGGCTCTTGAAGAAGTTGGGCTAAAAGATAAAGCGTTCAAGAAACCTACACAATTGAGTGGGGGAGAGCAGCAACGTGTAGCTATTGCTAGAGCGTTAGTAAGCGACCCGAAGATAATTCTTGCGGATGAGCCTACTGGAAACCTTGACTCTGCGAATTCGAAGATCATTGCAGAGTTATTCCGCGACTTAAACTCTAAGGGTAGAACCATAGTCATGGTTACACATAATATGGAGATGGCCAGCTATGCTAGAAGAATAATCTATTTGAGGGACGGGTTAATAGAAAAAGAGGTGATAAACACATGAAGTTGAAGAGTAGGCATCTCTTAATGATACTGCTCATCGCTTCTATGATAGTTATGCAATCCCCAGCCCTCGATACGGTGAGAGCTAGTAAAGGAATAGAGATCCTCGACTACTATTGGGGGAGGGCAGGAGAGGAATGGGCGGTGATACCTGGCGACGATAACGCTAAGCTCACGCTAATCATAAAGAATAACGATGATACAACAATATGCGGTCTAAAAGCAACGATATTTGAGAAGGATAAAAACATCCCATATCCATTTAGAGATAAAGATGGGAGAACAACAATCCTGGGCTACCATGAAGGATACATACGTGTAGGAGAAGTAAGAAGCATAGAATTCGATGTATCTGTGATTCCAGAAGCTAAGCCTGGATACTACGATGTGAACGTGTACTTCACTTACATGGATTGCGAGGATCCCGATTATCCAGAGCTTTCAACTAGGGCCAGCATAAAGCTAAAAGTTTGGGATTACCCCGAGATAAAAGTAATTGATTCAAACTGGGTCACACAAGATGGTTTACCAACATATGCTGGACCAGGGGATTATGCTAAATTCCTCACATTAACATTATACCTCCCAAGATATTATTCCGCCTCGAACATTAAAGGAATACTATACCTATCAAGATCCTTTACAAATCTAACTGGTGGAAGGATAGCTGAATCATTCTATACCGGACAAGTGCTAGGAGGTCAAGTCTTCTCGCTAAAATTCGGTCTAAACATTGCTGAAGATGCTTTAATTGGAGTACATACGCTAAGCCTTTCTCTAAGATATTATAACCGATGGCTTAAAGAAGTAAGCCAGGAGATCCAGGTACCAGTAAAAGTGAGTGGATCTGGAGACCTCGACGTAAACTTACAGGGAATGCTTATCTCTGCAGGCTCTCTAGAAAACGCCGAGATAGTTATCAAGAACAAGGGTAGCGCACCTATATATTCTGTAAAGTCTCGAGTCACCGCAGAAGGGGGATTGATAATCTTATCAGAGATCACAAAGGAGGTAAACATCCTCACCCCGGGTCAATCAGTGACTTTTAAACCATTGATATTCGCTCCACCGACCTTGCCTGAAGGCTCCTACGCATTAACTCTTACAATAAATTATCTAGATTCTTCTGGGGTTCAGAAATCCGAGGTAAGAGGTATAGGTGTGTACGTACGTCGTACACCAGAAGTAGGATTAACATCGTTTGTTGAAGGTGAACCTCTAATAACTTCCAGGTCTTCGAAGATAAATATAGTCTTGAAGAATCTTTATGATGGTCCAGTAACTGAAGTAAAGACTCTCATCTCTCTGAAAGGCTTACCGGCGGTAATCATTGCTGGAGAACAGAATGCTTACATCCATGAGATGAAGCCTGGCGAAGAAGTAAGAATTCCTCTAGAGCTACTTGTATCACCCAAAGCTGATGAGACAGTATATGAAGGTAGCATAACGATCTCATATAGGGATCCATATGGTCAGCCGAGGACAGATAGCTTATCACTGCCTCTCATAGTTAAGGGATTGATTAAACTATCTTTTAGGCAACTTCAACTAGGTGTATCAAAGACGTATCCTGGAGGGTTAGTAGATATTTTAGGAGAAGTTTTGAACAGTGGGACGACAACAGCAAGGCTAACAAACGTTAAGCTTATTCTCGAAGAACCATTAACACCGACTCAATACTCAACATACTATATAGGCGACGTATCCCCATACTCTACATCTTCCTTCACCTTATCACTCCGAGTATCAGATAATGCCAAGCCTGGGACCTACAACGTGAAAGTAGTCGTCGAAGCGGAAAATTCCTACGGCGACAAGATCGAAGCTTCCGGGTACCTTGATATCAATGTTGGGGAGAAGCCTCCAGAAAGCACATCATCGCCAAAACCCAGCGAGCAATCATTTGCTCTAGCTAACCAGCAAGTATTGCTAGTGGTGCTCGCAATGGTCGCCTTAGGAGTCATAACCTACGTGGCCCTAAGAAGGAGGAAGAAGAAGGTTGAGATTACTTGACGTTGTCCTGTTAGCCTTCTCAGCTTTAAAAGATAGAAAACTTAGAACCGTACTTACAATACTCGGAATGGTAGTTGGCCCCGCGGCCTATGTCGCCGTAATAGCCTCTACGGAAGGTATAAGCGAATCCATAATCGATAGCTTGAGGAATCTCGGAGCAGAGAAGATCTTTGTATGGAGAAGTGCCAGAAGCAACATAGATATAACCGATAAAATGGTTGAAGACATCTCTAGGATTCAAGGTGTGAAGTACGCTATACCTTTCTATGCTATGAGTACGGGGCAAGCAAAAGCAAAGGGGATGACGGTTGAGCTTAACCCTGCGGAGACATACTCAGTCCTTGCATTAGATTTTAGAGATATCGATAAGATATTTCCTGGAGCTAAGCTGAAAGAAGGATTAATGCCTCTAGGTGGGGATAACGTTGCACTGATAGGGTCGAAAGTAGCTGTACCGGATAGCAAAGACCTACCCAGAATATATGTCGGAGATGCTATAACAATCATAAGGCATAATCCTGCAGGTGAATCGAAATCTCACTCAGTGGTTGTTCAAGGTATATTAGATTACTATGGGCAATCATTCTTCTACAACCCGGATCTATTAATATTTGTATCAAGAGAAGCTGGGAAGAAGCTTATTGGAGGAAGAAGCTATACAGGAATATTCGTTATAGCTGAGGACTCATCGTTGATAGATTACATTGAAACCAGGTTAAGCGAAAGATATGGCGGAGAAGTAATAGTCATCTCAACTAAAGCTGTCCTCCAGACGGTTCAAACAATCTCGGGGACTCTTACCATCTTTTTAGCATCTATGGCCTCTATGTCTTTGATTGTCGCGTTCCTAGCGATAATGGCGACGATGTTTACAGCGGTAACAGAGAGGATAAGAGAGATAGGCTTACTTAAAGCGTTAGGGTTCAAGACAAGAGACGTCCTATTATCGTTCTTGATGGAAGCGGCATTAATAGGTTTAATAGGGGGGATAATAGGTGCAGTAGTGGGAGCAGCTGGAGCATACATACTTGCACAACCATCATCACCAGAGCAGGAAGCTCAAGGAGGAATATCCAATATTAGAGGTCAGATGGGTTTCTCAGCATTAAACATAGCATATACGCCTAGAATAACCCCCGAGCTACTACTTACAGCCATAGGCTTAGCTTTCATAGTGGGAATACTTGCAGGATTGATCCCAGCATGGAGGGCGGCTAAATACACTCCCGTGGAAGCATTAAGAAGAGAATAACGATCTCCACGTTATATCTTTAAGATTAATCGCCTACTTGATATGTTCTCAATCTTCATACATCAGTCAAGCCCGCTATCCTCATCCCCAAAAGGTCAGATACGGCCACATCCATCACATATCAAACCAAGATAAATCACCCAAATAAACATTAAACGAATTTACTTAAATGCTGCAACCTAAATTAAAGAGTTGGAGAATGATGTTCAAGATAGTATTCCTCGGAACAGCGGGATGCGGAAAAACAAGTCTAACATACGCTTTCGGAGAATGGTTGAAGGAAGAACTAGATGCAAGCATCTCGTACATTAATATGGACCCCGGCGTCTATACCACGCCCTACAAACCCTCATACGATGTAAGAGAGATAGTAACGGTTGAGAAATTAATGGAGGAAGGGTTGGGGCCGAATGGAGGCATGATTAGAGCGGCTGAGATAATTGAGGAAAACTTAGGCGTAATTTGCAATGAGATAAACTCGCTAAGCAGTGATTTCATCTTGATAGATACGCCTGGTCAATTGGAGCTCTTCCTATTCAGGTCTATGGGTCCGAGATTAATAGAAGATGTTTCGAGGTATTCTCCAACAGTCTCAGTCTACATAATGGATCCTGCCATAGCTTCAAGCTCAAGTGGGTTAGCGATCTCTCTAACACTCCCATTGATAACAAGATTACGATTAAAAGTGCCTACAGTATCTGTAATCAATAAGTCCGATATGCCCGAAATCTATAAAGTAGAAAAATTCCTCGAAGATGTATTGACGCTAGGGCAGGAGATAGCTAGAGAAGAATCTGGACTCATTGGAGACCTTGCATCAAGATACATTCAGCTTCTAAAAGAATTCTCTAAGAGTATTAGAATTGTGAAGACCTCTGCGAAGACGGGAGAAGGGATGAGCGACCTCTATACCATAGTACATGAAGCATTATGTGAATGCGGCGACCTAATGTAGTTATAAAGCATACTCTTAGATTCTCCCCTTAGTAAACACTTAGCAAAATAATCGAACACTTATCCAACAGGATATTTCTCATCTTCATTCTTAGTTAATATGTTCTAGAGCTCTGGGATGGGCCGAAATGACCTACACTCGTCTGTACAATCACCGTTCTTAAACCTCTATCTTCGAGCTTCTTCTTAACATTGAGCATTTCTTCTACGCTAGGTCTTCTAATAGATCTTCTTCTAAATGATGGGAAGTAGTCTAAGGCGATCACTTGGAGGTCTCTATCTATCGATGCGACTCTCTCCCCAATCTCTTCTACTTCATCTATGGTCATCCATTCTCTACTGTATGCAAATCCCACCCCTAGGTAGATCTTACCACCATAATTCTCTAGAATGTATCTTATTATGTTCCATGAATTCTCGAGATAGTTCTTTGCAAGTTCTCTATCCGTAATCCCCGTAATCTTCATGTAGGTATCTACTCTAGATGCTTTAGGCTCTATGCCGATATTGTTGCATCCAGCCTCGAAAAGCTCATCTACATATTCTTTCGTAATGGTAGTCCCATTACTATCAAGATGCAGTCTTTTCCCTGGGCTCAGCCTTCTAGCCTCCTTAAAGAATTCTGTAAGCCATCTTCTGTTAAGTGTTGGCTCTCCTCCACTAATAGCTATACCTTTGGTATCATATCTTCTAAAACACCATGTAGTCATCCTCGCCGCTTCTTTAGGAGTTACTGGGTCTGTAGCATTATCATATGTTACGTAATAATTCTGGCATTGCGGGCATCTGAGATTACATCCAGCAACCCATATAGCTGCCTCGACGTAGCCTGTACCAACTTCCCACCATGGAGTTCCCTTTCCACCAACCTTGTGAGGCTGCGGGCCATGGACTATTCTCAGGGGATCAATGTTTTCTACGTCAAGCTTTATCTTCATTCCTTCTCTTACAGGTGTTATACATGTCCTCTCGAGTTTTCCATCTACTATAACGCTACAAGCCCAGCATCCTCCTAGATTGCATGGTGAAGATAGATTTCGTGAACCAGGTTTCCCAAATGCTATTCCTATATTTTCTAGAGCTTCTTTCAGGGTTGAAGGGTACGGTACAAGGTATACCCTATCCTCTACCCAGATACTTACATTCTTCTCTTCAAGTTCTAGGAACTTGATCTTTCTTGCATTGTATGGGCAGCTCCAGTAGCATGAGAGGCACCCAATACATTGAGAGGGGCTCATACATCTGCTGACATCTATACAGAATCTGCAGCTCTTACAAGATTCTTCATCTACTTCAACTATGGGTCTAAGCATTTCAAAGCCCAGTTGTCTATCAGCATGTAAGGTGGAATGCTCCGCATACCTTTACGCCTTTATCGATAAACTCATTATACTTCTTCCAAGCAACCCTAGAATCAGCTACGACTAGCTTTACACCTTTTTCCTCTAACTCTCTTTTTACCTCCTCAGATACTTCAACTCTCCCAAAATATCCGGTGCCTATTACTATATATTCTAAATCTATTCCTAGAATTTCTTTCAGGTCTTCAAGTTCTATCCTGTGTCCTTCCTTCCTCCACCAGTTCGGTATAACCTTTCCGGGAAGTATTATCAAGTCTCTACCATATCTTACCCCATCTACCACTATGTAGCCGAATCCGTAATCATTGATTCTTGGAGCCATCTCCTAGAGAATGTTGAGAAACGGAAATATATGTCTTATAGCAGCTTACATGCTTCATATGCATCTCTTCTATAACCATAATAATTCTTTATCATTCTTGTGATTGAGTATCCTTTCTTTAGATATAGGTTGACTGCGGGAGAATTCGTCACTTCAACCTGCAAGACTATCTTCTTCATATTCAATTCCAAGGCTTTCTTCTCAAGAGCTTCTAGAAGGATTGAGCCTATGCCCATCCTCCTAAAATCTTTCTTAACGTTGAGCGTATATAGTAAGCATTCGTCTCTATGGCATAATCCAGCTATGAAGCCTACTAGAATGTTGTCTATCGTTGCTTTCAAGAAGATAGACCTAGGGTTTCTCAGCAAGTAGTTGAAAACAAGCTTCGGGTAAGCATCTCTCCCAAAACATTCTAACTCAATTTGATATACTTCTTCTAAGTCGCCTTCAGAAACAGGCGAGACCCTGACTATTACTTTGGTGTTCTTGTCTTCTAAATCTTCTAGATTCTTTGCCATGGCCCCAATGAAATGTTATTCAACTAGTTCGCCTAATAAGTTATCGGTGTCTTGGGGTTGGGTCTAGTAGAGATTAAGCCTCGTTCATTCGTCTATCTTCTACAACCTAAGCCTGTGGCAATAATCGTTTCTGTTGATTCTTTTGGAAAGCCTAACGGTATGTCTGCTGCATGGCTTACACCTACCTCTAGGGATCCTCCCCTGCTTGCTGTTGCGATCTCTCCTAAACGATACACATATGAACTGATTAAGCAGACACGGGATTTCACCGTGAATATCCTCGACTTCAGCATGATCCATGAATCCGAATTCTTCGGAGGCTATTCTGGAAGAGCGGTCGATAAATTTGAGAAATCTAAGCTGACTTTAGTTAAATCAAGAATAGTGAAGTCTCCACATATCGCTGAGGCTGTAACGGCTCTAGAATGCAGCCTATACGATGAGTATCCTGCAGGAGACCATGCACTAGTATTGGGGAAAGTAGAAAAAGCGTATGTTAGGGAGGAAGCTATAGAAGATGATACCTACAATCTATCTAAAGTAAAGATACTATTATACTTGGGCGGGGGAAAATATACTACGACGTTAGACCACTCGATTACGTGAAGATGATTAATTAGAATGTTCTTAAATAATTATTTACCAAATTCTGTAAGATGATTCCTGAAATATTAACAACTATTGCTGGTGGAAATCTCGTTTTAATAGGCTTGATCGGGGGAACCGTAGGGGCGGTGCTAAATCTTCTAGGAGCTATACCCGTATTGTTTTTTAGGTCTCCATCAAAGACGTTGATCGATATTGGGCTCGGTTTCGCCGCTGGAGTTATGTTGGCTGCAAGCTTCACGAGCTTGATTCTTCCAGGCATAGAGTATGGAGGCATATTCGCAGTTGTAGTTGGAATAGTAATTGGAGCGGTTACCATCTCATTGATAGATTACATGATGCCTCATCTGCATTTCGTTAAAGGTAGAGAAGGCCGCGTCTTAAGCAGGCTTAGAGCAATATGGTTATTCGTGATTGCTGTAACCATCCACAACCTACCTGAAGGCTTAGCTGTAGGTGTAGGCTTCGGGTCAGGCGACCTGGTAGCCGGAGCATCTCTAATGCTTGCAATAGGCTTCCAGAATATTCCTGAAGGATTATCAGTAGGTTTTTCACTACTAGCTACAGAAAATTATAGTAGGAGAAAAGCTTACACTATATCGGTTGCATCAGGATTTGTTGAACCTCCCTTAGCCCTGCTGGGAGCTTACTTGACATCTATATTCACGAGCATAATACCCTACGCGATGGGGTTTGCGGCAGGAGCAATGATATACGTTGTAAGCGACGAGATAGTTCCGGAAATCCATAGATCAGGTGGGGAGAGAACATCAACATATAGCTTAATAGCTGGGTTGATAGTTATGCTCATACTAGATGTAATTCTATCCTAGCTTCCAATACCTATCTCTACGAATAGATAAAGCTCTTAAGAGGTGATTCCAGATTGGCGTATTATCTCGACCATCTTATTCCTCACCTGGACATTAACTCTTACTAGCACGGCTCCTTTCTTCGGCTGCCCGTAGACAATCACGGAATTTTCCGGAGAAGATAGTATAGCTGCTAGAGCTAATAGATCTTCTTCACCTTTAACCTTCAAGACGATAGGCCATGATTCAGGAGAATGTATCAATTGATGTAGTTTCTCAGCGGAGCTAGGTGATATTGTCCCAGCCTCATTAACAGACTCCACCACATTTTCTAGAGTGGTTAAATGTATTGGTTTTTCGATCCTCTCGATCCTCCCGTCTACTACGTATATGTCGACTTTGATGTTGTGTTGATATAATTTGTTAGAGACGTAGTCTCCGACAGCGATGACTACCGGGGGCTTAATGTCTTCGATTAATTGTTTTAATCTCCTAGTTACTTCATCAGGGTCTCTGCCGGTAACGAGTTCTCCGATGGGCTCTCTCAATCTATTCTTCATCTCCTCTGTGAAGATTATCTTGTGGCGGGGTGGCCAGATAACACCCTCCACGAGTCATCTACCCCCGTTTGTCGGATTGAGGTTTCAGCCATCTCTAGCCCGCAAGAAAGTAAGTGATACCTTTAATTTACGTTTTAGTAGCATAAGCTCCCGGCTTCTTTAATCCAAGTTCTCTCGCTATTTCGGATTTCTCAGGGTCAATTATTATTATTAGGCCAGAATAGTTTGTCGTCAAGTTTGTTGAACCGCAGTTATCGCATTCGCTTCCAGTCGTTATCTTCTTACAGTTCATGCATGCCCTCTCCCTAGACCCTGCCATCTCAGTGCTTCTCCTCCGCTACAGTTTTTTCTTTCACTTCCTCGATGCTTTCCTTAATCCACCCTATCTTCCCAAGATATGGCTGACGGGTCGTAACACTGATTTTCCCAGCTGTACCCGGAGATATAGAAACGGCCACTACCCTGAATCTAACTTCATCTCCTACCTCTAATTTCTTTCCCGTCTTCTTACCAAGTAGTATAGAGTGTTTTTCATCATATGATAGGTAGTCATCCATGATCTGGGATATGTGTAGTAAAGCATCCATCGGTCCAACCCTGATGAATGCGCCGAAGTCCGTGATCTCGACTATCTCTCCCTCACTTACCTCTTGTATCCTAGGTGTGAAGAGAAGTAGTCTCGCTATAGCTTTATGGTAGATTGAGCCGTCTCGAGGGAGTAGGAAACCTACAGGGTCTACTTCTGCATCGAGAACCATTACAACATATCCAAGACCTTCTATCACGGTCCCCTCGTAGAGATTCTTAAGCCTCTCGACGGCCGCCTCTTTGAGAGGCTTACTAAAGTCTCGAGGTGGTATACCTATAATCTCTTCTAACTCGACGAGTGTGAACATCTCCCTACACTCAAGATCCTCCAATACAACCTTCTAACAGAATATATCTTTTTCCTTCTTTTCGAACGAACCTGGTTAAAGCTATTATTTAGCTGTATCTTCTAACTTATTGATTGGATGTATAATGTAAGCTCAAATCTTAGACGTTCCAAGTATATTAGGGGGTTTAGTATCCATGGTTAAGGTCTCTAAGCTAGGAAACTTGCTTACATCTGAAGAATATAATCTTGTCTTGAATGTATTGGGGGAGGCTGGGTTCGGTCTAGATCAAGATTTGAAGAATATGGATGGAAGAATTCTAGAAGCATTTGTAAGAATACTAGTAGAGAAAGAGCAATCGAAAGAGAAGAGAAAGAAAATAATCACACTTCTAAAACAATTACTTGAAGAATCTGGAAATCCTCTAGCCCACAAATTTGATCCCAGAACTCCTATGAGTGTTTTACCGTTACCCATCAGAAAGAGTAGTTTCGAAGAAGTTAGAAAAGGCTATACCCTAGAAGAAGGGGTTAAAGAAGCTAGTAGATGCTTAACATGTAGGAACCCTAGATGTGTTGATGCATGCCCAATACATTTCGGTATTCCAGCAGTATTCAAGCTAATTGCTCAGGGAAACATAGATACAGCCTATAAGCTGTCTCTCTCTTATTACCCTTGTATTGGAACGACAGGTAGAATATGTGTAAGATTCTGTGAAAATGCGTGTATAATGAATGAGATAGGAATGGAGCCGCTAGCTATAAGGTACTCTCATAGATTCGTCTCAGACTACGCTGACAAGAGTAGTGTTCGTCTTACACCTAAGTCGTCAACAGGTAAGAAGATAGCTGTAGTAGGCTCTGGACCCGCAGGGATAAATGCTGCATACCACTTAGCTTTAATGGGTTACTCTGTAACGATATATGAGGCCGCTGAGAGGACTGGAGGAATGCTTAGACTCTCTATACCGGAATTCAGGCTTCCATCGAGGATCGTGGAAGATGAAACGAGCATCCTAGAGAAGTTAAGTGTAAGGTTCGAGCTCATGAAGAGGGTTGGTAGGGACATATCTATATCGGAGCTTGTTAAACAATATGATGCAGTATTCATAGGCGTAGGAGCACATAAACCAAAGAAGATGAATATCCCAGGAGAGGACCTTCAGGGAGTTATACAAGCGTTACCATTCCTTTATAAAGTGAAGATTGGAGAGATAAAGAGTGTCTCTGGGAGAGTCTGGGTAATCGGAGGAGGAGATGTAGCGATGGATGCAGCTAGAACATCATTGAGACTAGGCGCATCAGAAGTGAAGATCATGTATAGGAGGAGTAGAGCAGAGATGCCTGCTGACCCTGAACAAGTACTTGACGCAGAAGAAGAAGGAATCGAGATAGTGATCCTTGCTACACCAATCGAGTTCATAGGAGAAAACGGGGCAATAAAGAAGATGAAATGTATAAGGATGAGGTTGGGTGAGCCTGGACCGGATGGCAGGAGGAGGCCAGAACCTATACCAGGCTCAGAGTTCATAGAAGAAGCGGACTACGTAATACTGGCCATCGGTCAAGATCCTCAGTTAGACTTTATCAAACCTGAAGACAATATAGAGTTAACGAGGTGGGGTACTATTAAGGTAAATGAAGATTTGTCTACTACGAGGCCCGGAGTATTCGCCGGAGGAGATAGCGTTAGGGGGCCTGCGACAGCTATAGAGGCATTCGCAGACGGTAAGAGAGCTGCTGAATCAATACACAGATACCTACAGTCGAAGTAAGCTTCAGGAGACCTTGTCAATATATCTTTTTCTAGTATTCTGCTACCACTAGTACGTGATCTTTCTCGTATGGTTCGAGATTAACAACCTCCAGTATCTTGAAGGAGTTTTCCTCGAGGATCCTAATCTCTCTCTTGTAGACTACTTCAGGATCTTCTACACTATCTATGCTTCTAGCTTTTACAGCTATCATCCCGTGGCCTCCACTCTTTAAAGTTAGCAATGCATTATCAACGAGAATCTTTGCCTGCTCAGGCTGAGCCACATCGCAGTATATCAAGTCTACTTTTCCTACTATGTGTGCGTATTCTCTAGGTTTACGGGCATCCGCAAAGATTGGGATAATGTTTCTTCTATGCTGTGCGACGTTCTGCTTAAATTGTATCATAACTCTCGGGGCAAAATCCACACCGTATAGCACCCCCTCATTACCTATTATATCGGAGACATGGCTTGCAGTCGTCCCGGTAGCTGTACCCAAATAGAGCACTTTACTTCCACTTGCAAGATATATTTCATTAATCTTGTTCCAGATAGCCGCTGAAAGCTTACTACGATAAGGGTTCCAAGCCCTATATTCATCACCTTTAACTTTGAATAATCTTTCACCATATACCTGGATGCCTGGAGCGAGATTCTTGGTTGCAAGAATCTTCTCTCCCTCGTCTGATGCAACCCAGTATACTCCGTTAAATTTTTCGTGAGACTTAACCGTCACCATTTCTACCACTACCGATCTAGTCGGGTTCAAGATAAATAGTTTGTATCAACCCTGCTCATGGCTTCTCTCATCGTTTACGTTTATGTCTCTTTTTTTCTCTTGCTTTTACTTCTACTCTAGGCGTAGGCTTAACCTTCTTAGCTGGTGGTTGTGCATACTTCTTCTTAATCTCCGCTAGTCTTTCCTCTAGAACCTTCCTTAATTCACTGCTTCTATCTTCTCTTGAGAAATAATCGATCCTAGCGGCGATAGCAATCTTGGTAGCTAGCAGTCTAGCTATCTTACCTCTCTGCCATTTGGGAGAACCATGTATGTAAGGATGCTGGAATATAACCCCATGCTTAGGCGCACCTCTACCCGTCTTGAAGAATCTGAAGAGGGCTTTCTCTGCTCCTAGGACCTGGATTGTGCTTGCTGGGAGTTTAGCTAGTTTCTCTAATCCTCCTGCAAGTGATATGAGTTTGGCCCCCAGTATTGCTCCGGCTACCGCGGACAAGTTAGGTGCTTCTGAATTCATTAATTCTCTAATATATGCTTCTTGCTGATTTTTCATCTCAATGAGTCTGAGACCTTCTCTAGCAATACGTTTCAAATGCTCCTCATCTTCTAAGCTTAAGTCTGCTCCAATAGACCCTGAAGCCTTCTCTATTATCTGGCGAGCTTTCTTCTCACCTACTAGTCTGGATAAACTTTCTATCGTTATTTTGCTCCTAGACCCTAGCTCAGCAACTATCTTCAGGTATTCTTCTGGTTCTTCAACTATTTCTGCGAGTTCTGGGAAATGGAGGCTATACCATTCTCTACATCTAGTATAGAACATGTTTATCTGTTTATCTAGGTCTTCTAAGACGTGGACGGCGTGCACAATCATCATATCTCTTCTAGCTACAGCTTCTCTTAGTTGGATTGCTAGAACTGCGTCTGTTATCTTCTTTAGTTGATCTCTATACTCTTCAATGCTTCCGACTAAACCATTATTGACAAATAGGCTTTCAAGATCTATTGAAAGAGAATATTCAGAGAACTTGTACTCGGGGTAGCTTGATGAGAGATTACCAATTATGTGTGGAGGCTCTACTTTGAATTCTCTGAAACCTTTTGAAGAGAGCTCATTAATTATTTCTCTGAGATCTTCTATGACTTCACCTTTGATAGTGCTGGAATATTTTGAAGCAGCATCATCTACTTCTCTAAACATCTTGTATGCGATGATTTTTCCATCATCCGCTAGAGAGATAACGCCGATAGGTGTTACGATTAAGCTGGCAGACGCCATATTCTCAACATAATATCTGTGAAGAGCAATTTATAAGGTTGGTCAATTGCATGTTTCATGAATAGAAATAACAATCTTTACAGAATCTATGAAGCGTCCTAGGGTCGAGAAATAAGTTAATCTATATTCTTCACATAGAGAGAAGGGTAATCCTTATATTGCCAGACACATTCATTAAGTTTGAGATGCCGAGTCACGGTTCAATAACAAAAGCTGGAAAGGTTAGGTCTCAGACACCTAAGATAGAAGCTAAACCTAAAAAAGGGGTTATTCCGAGGATCAGGAACAGGTACAACTTTACAAAAAGGATACTACAGGCCACGTCTACGCAGAGCTCTGAAAAAATCTAGAATGAACCCCCAGTCCTTCATGATGACGGTATCTCTTCGAAAGCCTCTAGAGTAGGAGATATAGTAAGGCTTTACTTGTGTGAAGTCTGTTTTCAGCCTGTTCCCATACTAGTGAGCGTTCAGAATCTATTACATCATCTGTAACTTCTTCACCTCTATGTGCTGGGAGAGGATGCATGAAAACTACATCTGCTCTCGCTCTAGCCATCAACTCCATATTAACTTGGTATTTCGGATAAAATATCGCCATTCTTCTTTCTTTTTCTTCTTCTTGACCCATACTAACGAAAACATCAGTCATTATGACGTCAGCATCTCTTACTGCCTCGGAGGGATCCGTAAAAAGGTTGATGTTTGAGCCGGACTGGCTAGCATTAGCCTTAGACCACTCGAGATATCTTTGGTGAGGCTCGTAGCCAGGCGGGGTTGCAACATTAACATTTAAACCGAGTTTAGATGCGCCGATCAATATAGAATTACATACGTTGTTTCCATCCCCTACCCATGCGATAGTTAATCCTCTCAGCTTCTTGAATCTCTCCCAAAGAGTGTAAAGGTCTGCGAGGATCTGGAGTGGGTGATTTATATCGGATAGACCATTGACGACCGGTACGGTGGCGTAGCTTGCTAGTTCTTCAAGTGTTTCGTATTTGTAGACTCTAGCCATTATTAGATGAACGTAGCGTGAGAGTACTCGAGCGGTGTCAGCTATTGTTTCGCCTCGACCGAGCTGTAGCTCATTCCTGCTTAGGTAGAGGGCCTTTCCACCTAATTCCTCGACGGCTACTTCGAACGATACTCTGGTTCTCGTAGAAGGCTTCTCGAAGATCATGGCCACACTCTTCCCTCTAAGCTTATTGATCTTCTTACCTCTATACTTCTTGAGAGTACGTGTAGTCTTTAGGATCTTCCATATCTCTTCAGCTGAAAAATCTTGAAGTTCGAGGAAATCTCTCCCTTTTAGGCTAATCTTCTTCTTAGAAGCGTATCCTATCTCGTTCGGCATGTATATCGTAGATATTAACTAAGATATTAGGTTAACCTAGTAGGTGGGCGAGCTACCTCTAAACGTTTCTTCCCCTCAACATGGTATAAGGATAGGGAGGTCAGCTTCATCAAGAACTATAGAGCCATCCTCTTCTAAATGCATCTTGATAGATTTGATCAAGATCTCGAGTTCTAGAGATGCGCAGAGAATTGTTTTTAGTCTTAGGTCAACATTGAAGTTTGGACGAAAATATAACGCGTGAGGGTGTGCAGCGATGAATACTATCGAGGTATTCCATCCAGCCTGTTTAAGCCTATTCAGTATCTCGAAGTGTCTTACTCCACGCTCCGATATCGTGTCAGGATACATCGCAGCCCCATCGCTGGACAGGTATACAGCCGACTTGACCTCCAGAATAATTTCATCTAAACCATTACTTAAGAGATAATCAAATCTAGAACCATGTATCTTCACTTCCCTCTTCTTTATCTCGTAGCCTTCAAGCCATGGAATCAATCCATACTCTAATGCCTTCTCAAACATCTTGGCATGGAGAATCGTATCTATTAAGGCGGCTGAATCCTTAAGCCATACTCCGACAACCCTACCCGACGTTCTACCTCCATGTTTTCTCCTTACATAAAGTATCTCTGAGCCTGGATAGATTAAGTCATTTAGTCTTCCCGTATTTGTTAAATGTAGCCTTATTTCTCTCCTCCCTTCTCTTGCCAATACTGTTACTCTAGTATCTCTTCTAATGACTTCAGCACGGCGTAACTCCAATCTAGCTAGTGTTATCCCTTCAGCCAGGCTGAACCCTCCCTACAGGTAGCCAGTACAATCTCTCTCTTACCCATTTCTCAACCGCATCAGCATATGACATGTAGTATACGTATTCTCTCAAGAACCTTATATGCTCTTTAATCAGTTTGCTGAATAGTTCTTTGTCTATTTTATCGAGCATTATGAGCCTCTTCAATATTTCTAGGGGTGTAAAATGATAGGGCATGCCTAGGTATCTTATCCATGACTTGACCCCGGCTTGTTCAAGTCTTCTCTTGATATATTTTCCCTCGAAACCTGATATACAGATTACCCTCTCATAATTCTGTGCTACGTCAATTATCTTTGAGAACTCTCTACCTAATCTCTCATCTTCCCCTATTACCGACTTCTTTAAGACTTTCACCCATTCTTCTACATCTATTTTTTCTCTTACAATACATTTAATGGCTAGGAGAGCTATCTCTACGGATGTAGCAGCCTCCTGATCGAATAACTCCACATCAGTATAACAGAATATGTCGGCCAGCTCACCTATACCTGGAAGTTCTCTCAACAATACTTCAAATCCTTTGATCCACGTACTCTTGGGCTCTGGAAGCTTCTCGCTTATAGATTCGACGAACTCATCGTAGTCTATCAAACCTTTACTATAGCTATAAACTATCTCCTCAATATTTTCTGGAAAATTCAATAGAATGGCTTGTGGGCGAAGTCTTCTAACGACTTCCAAGGTCTCAACATCAGCTTTCCTAGTCGGAGGCTTGACGAGTAAACCGGCCTCAAGCATATGCTGGAGATAACGATCAATAGGCAGGATTTAACGCTAATCTTTAAGCTCTATTGATAGATGGATCTCATGATGACGATTTGGAAAGCCGAGTAGTGTTCTGAATAAACTCAATTTAAGAAGTTGGAGGAGCTCTTAGATACGATCTAAAGATGTTTAATAAGAACATTTTTAAGGAAAAACATACAGAAGATAATACGTTGAAGAATTTTGATTATGGAGATTAAATCAGTATTTGACAAGAAAGAAGAAATCCTTAATAGAGGGTTTTAGATATCCTCACTGTCAGATAGACATGCATGTAGAAGTTCATGGATTAGAGATTAAGGCAGGGTGAGGTCGTATCGCATGAGTATAGTTTCTTCGAAACCTAGAAAACAGAGAAAGCTTCTCTATAACGCTCCGTACCATAAATTATCTAAGCTGATGTCCGCTCAGTTATCACCTCAATTAAGAGAGAAGTATAATCGGAGGTCTTTCCCGGTCAGAGTAGGAGATACAGTAAAGATCATGAGAGGCGAGTATAGGGGGGTAGAGGGAAAAGTTACAGGAGTAGATAGGAGGAGACAGTACATATATGTTGAGAATGTTACTATGAAGAAAGCGGATGGAACAACTAAGCCTCGACCAATCCACGTATCAAACGTAATGATTACGCAATTGAAGCTAGATGATAAATATAGGCAGGCTGCATTAACTAGAGGAAAAGAGGCTGAGTAGATATGGTTCATTTGAAAAGGCTTGCAGCACCACCCCACTTAGATATCAAGGTCAAAGAATATGTTTTCACGATTGCACCTAGACCCGGGCCACATCCGAAGACTGAATGTATACCGCTTCTTCTAATCTTAAGAGAATATTTAGGATATGCGGAAAGAGCGGATGAGGCGAAGAAGATCATCAAGGCTGGGAAAATACTTGTAGACGGTAGGATCATAAGAGACTATAAGTTTCCAGTGGGCTTAATGGATGTTGTATCTATTCCTGATACAGGTGAGAATTATCGTATTCTACCTGTATATAGGAAGGGGTTGAGATTGATAGAGATACCTAGAGAAGAATCGGGGGTGAAGCTTGGGAAAATAATTAGGAAGATGCACGTAGCTAGAGCTAGGCTTCAATTAACACTTCACGATGGAAGGAATATACTATTCAAGGAGGTTACTGACGAAGTACGCCAAATCAATACAAGGGATACTCTAAAGATCTCTGTGCCTAGTCAAACCATCCTTGATCACGTAAGATTAGAAGAAGGGTACTATGCACTTATAATTAGAGGATCTAAGCAAGGATTACATGGGAGGATAATCGAGATAAACCGTGATACGCCTTATCCATCAAAGGCCACAATAAGACTATCAGAGACGAAAATAGGCGAAGTGTCTACAATACTTGATTATGTAATGGTTGTAGGAAGAGAGAAGCCTGAGATAATCCTCCCACTATAACGTCTAATCTCTGCTGGACTAGTCAACTGTAACGTCGATATTTATGTTATACATTTTAAAAATTATTAGAAAGCTGGATAATGTTTGAAGGGGTTAGAGATGAGTGGGCAAACACTTAATACATCCATGAATAGGCTGAAGCTAGATAATCCTATGAGGAAGATAAAGATAGAGAAGGTGATTGTGAACTGCTCAGTAGGTAGGTCTGGAGCACCTCTTGAGAGAGCCGAGAAAATAATAGAGATGCTTACAGGCCAGAAGCCGAGTATAAGGAAAGCTAAGAAGACTATAAGAGGCTTCGGGATTCATCGCGGAGAACCGATCGCCGTCATGGTTACTCTGAGAAGAAGTAAGGCTAGAGAATTCTTACAGAAAGCGATCGCCGCTATAGGATACAAGGTTAGAGAAGAGAACTTTGATGAGCATGGTAACCTGGCCTTCGGGATCAAAGAACATCTAGATATACCTGGAACGAAATATAATCCAGAGCTTGGAGTAATCGGAATGGATGTCGTAGTCCATGTCTCCAGACCTGGGAGAAGAGTAATGATCAGGCGAAGAGCTAGGTCCAAGGTAGGTAAAAAACATCTAGTAACAAAAGAAGAATCTATGAAGTTCTTCCAAGAAGAATTCGGGGTTAAAGTAACGACCCAATAACCTTAACCAAATAAAAATATAGGAAAGGAAATATAAAATTAACGTAGTGTTTTAGACTTCCGATATTCTCTCAATCTTGAACGGTAGAGTTATCTCACGATACTTTTTTACTCCTTCCTCGAATATGTCTCCACCATATATATCATTTGCAACGATCACTGGGAAGTTCTCAACTTCAAGCTCCATCACAGCCTCTGGGCCAAGGTCTTCATATGCTACGACTTTTGCACTCTTAATCTTCTTCGATATTAGTGCGCCTGCTCCACCCGTAGCGATGAAGTAAACGGCTCTATGCTTCTTCAGTAATTCCACGACGGCCCAGCTCCTATACCCTTTACCTATTGTTGCTTTTAGACCAGCCTTAAGTAATGGCTCCATATAGCTATCCATCCTGATAGAAGTGGTTGGACCGGCAGACCCTATAACGTAACCGGGCTTAGCAGGTGTTGGGCCAACATAGTATATGAC
The DNA here is from genome assembly GCA_023268155.1 of Candidatus Geocrenenecus huangii. Taxonomy (GTDB): domain Archaea; phylum Thermoproteota; class Nitrososphaeria_A; order Caldarchaeales; family Wolframiiraptoraceae; genus Geocrenenecus; species Geocrenenecus huangii. Next base: position 1,795 of record JALNKM010000011.1, on the reverse strand, counting down.
TTGACCTCTAAGGTCGATTGGTAGCTGCCCACCTCTATTAATCGTTTCAACGAATCTTTTATGGGCTGCATCCCTAGCAGTGTATATTTTTCCGGTAATCAGAACTTTATCTCCTATCCTCAACTCTTCAAGTAATTTATCATCTAGAGGTGGAGTAATCTTCTTGGTCACTTCTCCCACACTCCTACTCTATGAGCATGACAATCTAAATTTACCGCTACAGGTAATGCGCCGATATGGCATGGCGCAGTCTCTATTCTTACGTCTAGAGCTGTTATACGTCCACCTAAGCCTTGAGGACCTACACCCAGCTTGTTTACTTCTTCTAGAAGCTCTAGCTCAAGCTTAGCATAATTAGGGTCTGGATGCCTGGATCCGAATTCACGCATTAATGCTTTTTTCGCAAGCCATCCAACAACATCAAATGTTCCACCTATCCCCACGCCTACGACTACGGGTGGGCATGGATTCGGACCAGCTTCAGCGACAGTTTTTAATACGAAATCCTTTACTCCTCTCACTCCTGCGGCGGGCGTCAGCATTGCAAGTCTAGACATGTTTTCTGCTCCAGTCCCCTTAGCCATGAACGTTATTCTAAATAAGTCTCCTGGAACAATATCTACGTGGATCATTGCAGGCGTATTATCCCCCGTGTTGACTCTGTTGAATAATGGATCCTTGACGACCGACTTCCTAAGATATCCTTCTTTATATCCTCTTGAAACACCTTTGTTTATCGCATCATAGAGGCTTCCACCCTCAATTCTTACATCCTCCCCCATCTCCACGTAGATTATCGAGACACCTGTATCCTGACATATTGGAAGCTGTTCTCTAGCAGCCAATTCTACATTCTCAATCATCTGACTCAGTATCTCCTTTCCACTCTCAGATACTTCTCTCTCCAGAGATTTCTTATATGCTTCTTTTACTTCATCTCTAATAAAATAATTTACGTTCATTGACAATCTTCTAACAGCTTCTTCAATTTCTTCAACTCTTACAATCTTCAATTAAGATCACGATACTAACTGGCGACCGCTTACTCAAAAACTTATGCTTTCTTCATGAAGTTTTATGAGATTAGTAATGGCGAATGGAAGCTTATTTGGTCCTTGAACCCACCTAAATCTAAGACGGGTAGGCCTATAATAGCGAATATAAACTTAAGCTTAAGCTTGGAAGAAAACATAGGCTCGAGATGAAAGTGTATAAGAATATGTGGTATGCTGTTGAAAAGGTTCTTCTCATGGGCTCGCTCCAGCCAATATGAATGTAATTTTCTATGGGGATGAAAAGAGTATTGGTTCGGGATTGAATTCTGGAAGAGATGATATTTTCTTAAGTTTTTCTAACACCTCTCTTCTAATCTCAGTGGGAGGCTTAATCTCTCTAACTAGTTCACCGTCAACTATTAGTGGCTTTAGAAGAGGCTCTACAGGTTCTCCACATACTGGGCATCTATCTAATAGTTTATCGAACGGCGTAACAGCATCATGAAATTTCGAGCATCTATATACCTGTTTCTTCCCCGGCATCTTTCCCTTCTTAGAAATCGGTTTACCTTCTACTTCAACTACATCTAATGCAAGGTCTACTGATGGTGGGAATGCGATAGATGTTCCCACACCGAACCCGTCGGCTATGTCATTGAGCTCTCGTACATCCTCTTCATCCAATCCACCGCTCACATATATCTTGACATGCTTGTATCCAAGAATATCAAGAGCCCATCTGGCTTCCTGAACTATCTTCCTCATATCCCCTCTTCTCGAACTAGGTGTATCGAACCTTA
>JALNKM010000010.1 GCA_023268155.1 Candidatus Geocrenenecus huangii | reverse complement strand
AGACAGGTGAGAAAAATGAAAGCCGGTATTCTACGCTACTTTCAATTCTCTTTATGAGATTCATATTCTGCGGCTGAGATACGGAAATACTACGATCTAAACTTTCAATTCTCTTTATGAGATTCCACGTTCTTTAGCTTATCGAAAACTTTACGCTCCTTATCTTCTTTCAATTCTCTTTATGAGATTCCGTGGAAAGTTCGGGGTTGAGGAGCCTAGGCCTCTGACCTTTCAATTCTCTTTATGAGATTCCGAGAGGAGAGATAGATGAGTTCAGCTACAACAAGCTGCTCGACTTTCAATTCTCTTTATGAGATTCTAGACCAGAGATGGATGGTGAGGTTCGGTCTGTATGAATTGTTGGCCTTTCAATTCTCTTTATGAGATTCATCTTACTTTAATGGAAAAGTTTGAGGTATAATCACCATAAACTTTCAATTCTCTTTATGAGATTCCAAGCCAATGAACCGACAAACCCAGCGAAATAACAAACCAACTTTCAATTCTCTTTATGAGATTCATATTTTTTTTCTGGTATTACTCAATTTGGACCTCAACTTTCAATTCTCTTTATGAGATTCCAAGCCTTTTCCGTCTAAAGATGAGATACAAAAATTATTCACACTTTCAATTCTCTTTATGAGATTCGGCCATTTTCTCACCTTGAAAAAAAAGAGTTGTGTTATCTTTCAATTCTCTTTATGAGATTCCGTACTATTCTAAGGTCTGAGCAGTCGCTTCTTAGTTTGCCTTCCTTTCAATTCTCTTTATGAGATTCCGTGCTACTTTTCTCGTTTCTAAGCCTTGATTCAGGCATTCATTATTCTAATCTCTAGAAAGTCCCTATTTCGGGAATTCATATTTAAGGGCATATTGGGAGTTAATAAGTATTACGTAATACGATATAATAGAGTAATACTCCTATAGATAATCAGTAGCAGAACTTGTTATAGAAGCAGCTTACACACTTCTTGCCCCATCTATGTTCGGGTACTTCTCCACTCTCTAATGTTCGATGTACTTTCTCAATAGTCTTTTCTATGTATTCTCTTAGCTGATTCGTAAACCTCTTCTCAAACCATTTATTTGACTTCTTGTAGAAGATGATGAGCTTATACACTGTCTGCTTAAACTCTTCTTCCACCATTAACCCATATACTGCGGTCTGGTAGAGGTGGTCTGGATAGAGCTTTGTTGAGCCGCTCGACTTAATCTCCAGCACATTCAGTCTATTGTTCGACCAGTAGATTGTGTCGACGATGCCTCTCAGCCTATATCTCCTACATGTTATAGGGTATCCGAAGAGCATTTTATCGACATGTATTCTTCTCTGGTTCAGGAGGGTCTTTCTCTCCTGCCATCTCTCAAGGTCTTTACTGAATTCTCTCAATCCCTCATCCATGGCTTCCGTCTTAGGCTCCATTATTCCAACTAAGTACTTGTAGTAGAAGATGGTTGGGCAGAAGATGAAGTCTCTAACCTGTATCGGGGTGATGTACCATTCTTCTTCCATCTATAGGAACACTATACCTTCTTCCTCATATTCTATCTCTTCGCCTATCATCTCCCGTGTAGCCATATCTGCTTCGCATATAGTGAAGAGTTGTATGTTTCCCTTGCTTGACCCTAGGATTCTCTTAAGCTTGATAACTAGATTCTTCCTCTTCTGAGAATCTATTATGCCGAGGAACGCACTCTTCTGTATTCTAGCCAAGCCTACTTCTCTACATGCTTGAGCTATCCTCAATCTAACCTCATCATCAGTTATATCGTAGATTACTAGAGTGTACATTGCCTATACTACTACATCGTAACATTTATAGCTGTTCGAGATGCCTAGGAGATATTTCGCCAGTCTAATTGGTTGGAGACGAATATGTGTCTTAACCGGCGCAGCCCTGTTCATGAATGTCACCCTCTTCTCAAGAGTGTTAAAGAAGAGCTGTAATAGCTCTTTCCTGAAAGAATCCGCTAATCTTTTATCATTGTGTAGTGCTCGAACATCTTTACACTTTATAAAATAAGTTATTAATGGGAGGTCTACTATGGGCTGCCTGAATTCCTCCATCAAGTCCATGACTAGGCTTGGTCTCCTATTACTGTCCTCATGAAGATAGCCTATGAATGGGTCGAGGCCAGACAACTCTATCGCATACCAGACCTGATACATTAGAAGCGTGTAGAGATAGTTTAGAGAGTGGTTCACTGGGTCTTCAGGGTTCTCATACTTCTTCTTTCTACCATTAAACCCTAATTCTTTGGGTAGTATCTCAGATACAGCCTCCCAGTAATGTTTAGCGGATTCAGCCTCCTTAGAGATCAGCCAGCTCTTCACGTAAGCTTCTTCTGTGGAGACAGTCCTATATATCGACAGGATTTCTTGGATCTTTTCATCGATCTTTAAAGCTATTCTTTGCTGTGTAATGTGCCTAGCCTTAATCAGCTTCTTCAATACTCTTACCTGGTTCAAGATCTTGTTGAGGACTATGCTCCTAGCGATCTTTAATCCCAACTCGCTATCCTGAGCTCTTATCTGCATCTTCTTCAACTTTACATTCGTCTTCAACATCATTGGCTGAATCTTCCCGATTGGTTTATTGTTGGATACAAGTACGAGCGAGACGCCATGTCTAAGCATAAGCCTTAGAGCATCCCCGCTAATGCTCAACCCCCTAACATTCGCCAAGACCATCGATACATTCCCTATACTGAACTCTTTCTTTAACCCATCAGGCTTAACTATAACGAGTAGACCATCCTTCTTAGATATACGGTACCCATGACCGGAAAGTATTAGTTTGAGGGGCAACTCAAATACACACTCCATAATATACACAGTATTCTGGGCATTCTGGGGGTTTCCCGGGATCTATCCCCCTCCGAATTACGTTGAATGCTTCATCACGTATCTCGAGAAACTCGCGCCTTAACTCATCCCCGATAAAGTATATCTTATTCCTAATCTTTACATTCTCTTCTTTGAGAGATATGTATGATACTATCCCATAATCTATCGGGATGTCTAAGTCGGATTCTACTGCTAGCGCGTATCCCGTAACAGCGTATTTGTGGAAGTCTCTTATATCCCCCGTCTTTATCTCGATGACTATCCTCTTATCCGCAAACATATCTATCTTCAGTTCGCTGGATAGTCCTAGAAGCTGACCATTAACTATTCTCTCAACATCTACTGGGATAACTTTAGAGATGACGCTCTCAAGGTCTGGTCTAGATATGCGTGAGAGAACCCTATCCAGCCTCGCAGCAGCTTGTAGAGCCAAGAAGCTATAGAGAGCCTCAGCCTCTCTCTTCAGCTTCTCAATCTCATACTCTTTTAGATAGCTCGGCACCCTGTACTCTTCCAAGACCTTGTCTATAATGTCTCTCCTATCTATGAGGAGAGATGAGTAAAGCCTGTGACCATTGACGATGCCTTCATGGTAAAGCATTGATTTAGCCTTCTCTACAACCCTCTTACATACTGTATGATAAATCCATCCCCTCACAGTCTTATAGCTAAAAGGTGCAGGCTTTGAGAGAACCCTCTTCAGATATACATCTCTATAGGTAGAACAATATCTATTCGCCAGCTCCGAAACGCCTAGGTAAACTCCTTCAAGAGGTGGTGAAAGCACGTCATTAGACCAGTTCCAACCTCTCAAGCTCTCATCGATAGAACCATACATGGATTTCAATTGACGTAAAACACGATCCAACTCAAGGAGATCCAAAAAGAACATCCAAAGATATAATAATAAACAGATAAATAAAACTTCGTTGATAGCATTACGTCAGACATTTTACTTATGTATTATTGACTTAGCTTCTTTACTTTATAAATCCTAGACAATATATGAGTCTTAAAATATATAATATATGCTTCTATAAAATTTATATCCAGAGAATACAACATTAGATATTGCATGTCTCAGGCACGTTATATGTCTCTTGCACCCGTTTATCATGTAGTTAGACCATATTTAATATATGCTTTAACGCCGGTTCACGCAGGTAGTGGTAAAGGATTCGAAGAGCATGTCGATCTACCTATTCAAAGGGATAGCTGGGGAATACCATGTATATGGGGTAGTAGCATTAAGGGGGCATTAAGAACAGCATTTAGAAGCGGTGCTAACAAAGAAGATGTCGAAAGATTGATCTTCGGTCCTGAAAGAGAAAGAGCTCATGAGCATGCAGGAGCGTTAAATATGCTTGATGCCCGATTATTCTTAACTCCAACTATTTCTTTGAAATTCGGCTTCGTATACATCACCACCAATCTATTATTAGAGAGGACAAAAACACTTTTCGAATTATCAGGAAAATCAGACTACGTTCAAACACTTAGTGAGCTAATGGAAGCTTCATATCAAAGTGATAAAGCATTAGTAAGTAATAATGAATTAATTTTAGACAATAAGATATGGGTAGTTGATAAGGTCTTCGACTGCGATTCCACTAAAACAGACTTGGTGAGAACGTCATTCGAAAAAATCTTAAAAAATGTAGTTATACCCGTTGCATCCGAAATGATAACTGACCGCGTCGTAATACTTCCAGATAAGTACGGCCTGCAAATATTAAGCCGTTCTACATTCTCGATCACAAGAGTGAGATTAGATTATCGTAAGAAGACAGTTGTAAGCGGAGCTTTATGGGATGAAGAATACGTTCCGGAATCCACGATGTTTACGACGGCCATAATGATGTCGGAGCCTAAAGGTGGAGAAGGCATAGAAAGCAAAAATGCAGAAACATTATTCAAAGAACTGTTGGAGGGCCTTAAGTCTGTAAATGAAAGAGATTTCTACGTAGTTTTAGGAGGACATGAAACAATAGGTAAAGGTGTTGTAAGATTCTGTGGGTGGTAATGGTGAAAATTCTTACATCTACGGAACTAGCAAAAGAAGCTTATAAAATAATAGAAAAAGTTAGTGAAGAGTGCTCAGATGATGTTAAAGAATCTGTTAGGAGTAGATGTAGAGAACTCTATAGCTACTTGTTTAAGGCAGGCATACTATCAACAATCTCCTACATCTACGCTAAAGCGGAAGAAGTTTTAGTGAAGAATGCTTTCAGATGGTTGACAGGGCTTTCTAAAATGCCTCCAGAAGGTAGAGAAGATGCTGGATATGCCATATATGGTGCTTCGTTTTGCATCCTATTTGAGAAGATCAATCTATCCAAGAATGATGCCTCACTAGGAAAACTCATCGAAAGTCTTACTTCAAGTCCTGAGAACTTAATGGTTATAGAAGACCAGGCCTTAAGGTTTGCTGGATGGTTGAAGAAATTTGCAGAAGCGCTAATTACAAAAGTGCAATAGGTGTCCAATTTGATATATGAGGTACTTAAGTTGAACGTAGAAAACTCTACGCCTTTACTCATCGGCGGATATGATACACAAGCATACTCAGAATTTCATGAAGAAGAATTGAGGACTCAGAGCATTAAAGGTTTATGGAGATGGTGGTTTAGAGCAATCCTTTCTGGAAGACATCTATTACAAGGCTACACGGATATCGAAACAAAAGTAAAAGACGAAGTAGGCATGGTGTTAGGATTCGCAGGAAGAAGAGGATCTCAATCATCGAGGCTAGCATTAAGATTTACAAGAGATAAGCCTCCCATATACAGACAGATAAAGCCTAAGCAATCAGGAATACCTCCTAGAGTAAGTCTATTAACACTTGGAGGGAATATACTTAACTATATAGAATCGATTAGAGGCTCCCTAAGTGTATACTTATTCTCATTCCAAGAAGAAAGAAGAACAGTAAAAGATGAAAATGTTAGAATCGCTATTTTAAGTCTTGTCTCTGGGCTTCTACTATCCGGAATTGGGAAGGGTAGTAGAAGAGGTCTAGGATGCATAGATTTTAAGATCGTTGAAGATAGAGTGGGGCTTCCAGAAAGCTTGAAGAGATGGATCTTCCCAGATGCCTTAAGAGACATACTAAATGAAGCATTACCTGTAAAGAAACAGGTGGAGATTAAGAATTATCCACCGATACCATCAGTTGCACCAGACTTCTTTAAGCTATGGTATATTCCTTTTGAGGGCAAGGAGGTTGGAAGAGTTTTGACAGACCTCCAAGAATTTACATTACGAACGAAAAGAAGAATGGTTATTCCTGAAAATGGTGAAGATCCATTTAGACTTAAACTTATAGCATGGATCCTCGGTCTCCCACGTCAAGTTAAAGGTACAGGATACATCTCTGGAGAGATTCAACGTAGAGCATCTCCTCTGATATTCAGTGTACATAGAGATTTTGCCACAGCCTGCCTTTTTAAATCTAGTGACTGGCCAGATAATATAGAATGGAGAGGGAGAGATAGGAAACTTAATATAATAAATATTAAAGAAAAGCTAGACTCAGCGTATAAATCTCTTGAATCAATGTTCTTGGGGTATATGCGGAAAAAAGGATACAATGTTCAAGAGGTGAGAATTTGGTAGATTCTATAAACATATTCGGTTATAAACTCGATGAATTTAATGAGTTATTAGATAAATATTGTAAAGACCCTGTAACATTATGTAGACTGGGCGTATTCAAGTTAATTAAAGCTAAAGATGTTAAAAGAGAGCTTTTAAAGAAGCTTATTGAAATAGTGAATGAAAAGTATTCTCAGTCATCTTTTTTCATAAATAGATTCCTAGATTCATTGGAGGAGGGACTTAAGCAACACTATGAGCAGAGGTTAGGCGGAGCCGTCTTCAGGGTTAAAGCACGCGCAGTATCCCGTCTTATAATTCATTCTAGAAATGATACTTCTGCTTTACTCTTCGAATATGGAACAATACTTCATCCAATTTTCGGCATTCCATATATTCCAGCATCAAGTTTGAAAGGTGTAGTTAGAAGTTATCTTGAGAGCATCCCTCCAAGCGAGCTGTCTTTAAACTCAATAGATGAACTTCTCGGGAATTTAGGACAAGCTTCATCGGTAGTCTTCACAGACGGGTATCCAAGTAAAGAAGGGGAAAAGGGAAGAATACTTGAACCAGAAGTCACTACATCAATATATCAAGAGAGTATTAAAGAACATAAAGCAAAACCTACGCCGATAATCTATCCGGCCGTTGCAAGAGGTGTAGAGTTTACCTTCTTTGTCGCTGCAAAGAAAGAGGCGGTTAAGTATTTCGATAAAATGAAAGGTTACGTCAAGACTGTGATATGGGAGGGTGTTGGCGCAAAAACGATGCTAGGATATGGAGAGTTGGAGGTGGGTAGATGAGTATTTCACTTGATCTCTCTGCGCTGAAGATCATTGCTCTATTACATGACCCGCCTTTCAAACCATTGCTCTTCTCAGCTGAGAAGGGTAGCGATGTATATGAACTACTAGAATACGTAATCGGTAGAGATAGAATGAAGAGATACGAGGAGGAGGGGGCTGTAGATATTCACGAAAGACTCGCTCTGTACATAATTGAGGAGGTTGCAAAGAAATTGCAGGAGGAGGGTAAAGATGATTTAGCGGCGAAAATATATTCAGTTAAAAATATTGGAAGACCTATTATTAAAAAATGTGATGTTGCATCAAGTTCTATCGACCGCTCCATCACATACGTCTTCTCTCCTTCTAAAGAGGAAGGTGGAACATTTGTTAATAAGATCATCTTCAAGCATCCTGGAGATCTTTCAGAACATGACCTTACGAGAGAGGTAAGAAGACTTCTCTACGATGAAAGTGGACATTTAAGGAGAGAGGAGTTCAAGAAGGCTGTTGAAAAATTCATCGAACTAATCTCAAAAGTGATGATTAAGGCTGAGAAAGGTTATGAGTATCATGCTCTCTGGAGAGTCTTACCAGCCTCATTCGTATGCTCCTTGAGAGAAGCATTCGGCCTTGATGCTTCATGGGCTACATTGCTTCCAGCCGATACACGATCTCCAAGCTCGACGATATTCGACCATCTCTACGCAACATCGTCACTGCTCACATCATGGTTAGAAGGAGAAACTGAAATAGGCTTACTTTACTGGGAGGTCGAGAATAAGCAAGAATTCATATCTATTTCAAAGCTTCCAAGAGATCTTTGGTCTGGAAGTTATCTCATCTCTATACTCACATTCTACGTTCTAGTAAAATTAGCCGATGAACTAGGTCCTTGTTCTATCATACGACCTCTACTGCACGCTACCCCCTTATACGATGCCTACTTAGCATCAAAAAACATTAATGTATCTATTGAAGATGATGAGCTCACATTACCAGTCATACCCGGAGCGGTAATGGTAATCCTTCCAGGCAGCAAGGTTAATCACTTCTCTTCAAATATCTCAGACTGGTATCGGGAAGCCTGGAAGAAAGTAGCGAGTATAGTTATGAGAAAATTAAGTGACGTAAAGGAAAAAATCCAAGGATCCAATTACGTGAAAGTGTATGGAGATATGGATATATGGGAGGAAAATGCTGAAGAGATGCCATATAACGTAAATATAGCATATATTCGGATACCTTGGAATAAAGTTGAGAGACTTAACCTACTTAGAGAGCTTGGAGCTAGAAATCTTATAGAACATAAAGAAGTAGAGCAAGCAGTATACCTAAGAGGGGTTCTAGAAAAACTACAAAAGATATCGGAGAAGAAGTCTTCAGAGGCTATGTCAGAGAAGGAGGGGGACCCTGAGTCTGAAGAATTCTCTCTTTATGAGTGGGGGGTCTTTGTAAAAGCCTTAACATCCTTCCACTACACTTATTCAATTACTAAGTCGGTCACAGATCTTAAATGGGTAGATGTGCGAGAACGTAGACGGCTCTGTAACATGTGTTGGAGGCGAGAGCCCATTATAGAAGCAATTAAGGCGGATGAGGTTAGAGATAATAAGAATTTGTTAGAAGATTTATATGAGACGATTAAAAAATTTCATAAAGAAGGTATCTGGATAAAAGATGGAGAAAGGTTATGTCTACACTGTCTTGTTAAGAGAAGCTTATACTCGGTGGTCGACGATGTTTTAATGGAACTAGTTAATAAACGTAGAGGAAAAAGCATAGAAAAACGTAAACATTATCCATCGACGGAAGAGATAGCCGGCTCAGCGTTTGCCTCTACCTTAGCAGCGATTACGACTTCACCACTCGTCAAGAATGAAACCGCTAAAGAAATATTCTGGAAAGGGTGTAATCTTATTATAAAGAAATATAATGCACTTTTCGGAGAATTGCCAATTTGTCGTATTGACGAATACGAAGACTTTGAGAATGCTTTTCAAGCTTTTAAAATGTTTCTCCCGTCGCTTTATGAAGAACATTACCTAAGAATTCCATCTTCATCAGCTCAGTTTAGATCAGCTCAGGATGTTTTAGCCAACATAAAGGATTTGAAAGAGTATCTAGATAAAAGCATTAAGAATTTAAGAGAGAGACTTCAAGTATGGAATTCCTCTGTACTAATCAATCTCCTTAAGGAGATGAAGAAAGGCTCCGTCCGCGCGATCGTCAAATGGTGTTCCGACTATCTCGCAATGGTGAAAGGGGATGGAGACTCCATGTCAGATATATTGTCAGGCCGTGGAGCATATGAGAGAGAGATCTTTGAAATCATTCCAAGAAGATTATTAGAGTTCTTCACAGGGCTTAGCGATAAGAATTTGGATAAGGAAGAGGTTAAGAAGCTTAAGGATATAAGTAGGAGTATAAGCAAACTACCCTGGTTGCCTGGAATTAGTTATACATATACTGTCAGCAGAGCACTCAACGTTAACTCAATACAATCTTCTAAGCATATTCAAGAGAATGGTGGATTGCTCATATACTCAGGCGGCGATGACATACTAGCGATGCTTCCACCAGAGAATGCATTGAGGATAATTGGCAGGTTAAGGAAAGAATTCTCAAGAACATTTATAGAACTAGAAGATCGTGTACTGGATAACGTTAAGTACCTGATCCCTGGTTTGGGTTCTAAAGCCTCACAGAGCTTTGGAATAATATTCTTCGACGCATTCTTCCCATTAAGGAAAACAGTAGAAGAAGTCAGTGTACTAGTTGAGGAGGCAAAAAAGGTAGAATCTATAGCTGGGAAAAAAGATTCTCTAGTCATCTCCTATAGGGTAGGCGGCTCTAAAGCTTACATCCAGTTCAAACTTATAGAGGTTGATAAGCTAGTTGAACTTCTAACACTTCTAGCTTTTTCAGCTGTATTGCAGAGCCAGAACAAGGGACTTGTAGCGGGAGATGGTGGATACAAGTTCGTTGACGGCTTTAGTGAGAAGATTTTAAGATTTGAGCGTTTAGAAGAGTATGAAGACCTAAAGCTCTTCAGGTCTAAAGCTGTGAGGGGGGGTGTAGATGAAGGTTTGATACGTGAGCTTGAACAATTTTTTGATAGAAAATTCTTAACACCGAGAGGGCAGACTAACCTTCTCGCCGAGCTGCTTAAAGCAGCTTTATGCCAGGTTGGTGCAATAAGAGAATCCAGCCCAATCGCATTAGGTGAGCTTTATGGGTGAGGCGTATCTATCTATACATTTTGAGCCCTTGACGCCGATATTCTTCGGACCGCGACAAGAATTGTCACCCTCTGAGTATGTTAAAAGCGCAATCTTCCCCTCATCTTATGCTTTGGGAGGCGCCTCTCTAAGAGTAATCAGTGAGATCTGTCAACTCACATTTCAAGATATCGAAGAGCTTGTCGAAAGAGAGGATATACAGGTCAGGGGACCTTATTTGGTAGCCCAATTCGAAGGAAACTTCAGGTATTTTGTCCCAGCCCCGTTCGATAAAGTTCATGGAATAATCCTAGAATTTGGAGAGGCTGGAGAGAAAAAGCCTAAACTAATGTATGAAAGAAGCGACGGATTACCTCTCCCGAGGATAACTAGATTTGGTAGGAGGGGTGCTAAACCCGAAGGGCTCCTACTTGCTGAAATAGAATTCAAAGATGCTGAGCTCGGGTGGAACGTTAATCCTGATTCAATTGCAGTCCTTAAAGAAGTAGCAAGTGAGAGAACTAGTTTTGAGATGAATAGAGATAAGAAAGTAGTTCAGCATGGGACGCTCTACTTAAGAAGTATGATAGAATCTTATACTCTTGACAGCAATAGGTACGGGATAGCATCCAAGATAGCTTTTGGATGCGACGTCAGATTGCCTGGAGATCTCTTCAGGAAAATAGATGTCAGAGGATTTGGAGACGTGAAGTTAAGGTTTGGAGGTGAGGGAGGAGTTGCTAAAGCTACTGTTAAGAAGGGTGACGTTCCATTGGTAAAGGCCTTCCAACTTAAGCATGAACCTAAAGCTGAGAAGACGCTCTTAGCAGTTTCACATATTGCCTTAAGTAAAGCCGATGGAAAGATTTACGCTTTGGGACTCGGAGAAGTTGAATGGGTCTTGGGGAAAATAGAATTGATCGGGGGATGGCTTATCAGAGAGAAGAGATTTAAGAAGCATGTTCCAGCACTGATTCCAGGGTCACTCTTGAAGATCAAGAATGAGAAGACATTACACAATGTCGGTGAATGGTATCTGAAGCTTCTCTCAACCGCAATACCCCACTATAGGGGGTATTAGGACAGATGATTTTAACTGTAAAAGGTTACAAATGCCTTAAAGAAGAAGTCAAGATGGATATAAACAAGGTTAACGTTCTCTGGGGACCGATGGGTGCTGGGAAAAGCTCTATACTTGAATCACTCGCAATATTCATCGATATATTGAATGGAAGGTTAAAGCTTGAGGGAGATAAGATATCCAGTAGCTCTCTTAAACACCTCCAAGGAATCAGGTTTAACGATTTAGTAAATCTATCTGAAAAATATATGTCAATAGGAGTACAAGACTTAGATTACCTATTCACGATCACATACAATAAAGATAGCCAACTTTTTCAAGCCAAGTTATCAAGTACTGGTAGAGAAGTCCCGATAGCAGAGATAAACGATTTAACTGTTGATAAAATAAGTGAAATAACTAAAGAAATCAGGGAAATAGTTCTAGAGGGTAAGAGATTTATAGAAGATAGATATGGAAGAGAAGAGAAGAAGTTTATTAAAGATGTTATTGAAAATGCAGAAAAACAACCAAACATAAAAAAGTATCTTGAGGGTTTATTAAAGTCTGACTTCATTTACATCTCCCACCATAGAACTGCTCCAAGTGAAATAAAATTTGGAGAGTTTAGATCTATTACTTCATCAAGGCTATCGTCAATGGGAGAGAATCTACTAGATTTATTGTTCAACTTAGTAGTACAAAGAGTGAGGGAGGAAAAGGTATTAACTGAGCTGGAAGGCTGTCTGAGGAGTCTAGAGATTATTAGTAAGCAACCATCTATTGAAGTGGATCTTCAGGAAACCTTTGAAGACTCTTCCATAAGAATCGATGGAAAAGATATTAGAGTTCTAAGCTGTGGTGAGCGCAATACAATTCTACTTCTCTTGGGGTCAATTATCGTAGAAAACAATCAGGCTCTTATAATAGAAGAACCTGAGATAGGAATACATGTTATAAACTTTAACAAGCTGTTAAGTTCTATGTTAAAAGAGCTTGAAGGGAAAAATTCTATTCTGATTTTATCCACTCATAGCCCAATACCGCTCCATGCATTCAGATCCAAAATTATAAAAAGAGAAGTGAATCCAAAAGACATCAACTTCTATTATATCTATAAAGAGGATGGAAAAGTTGAGATAATTAATCTTAAGTTTGGTAATGAAGGGAGACTTATCTTAACCCCTGATGCTAGAACCACACTCAGATCAATGATTGATATAGATCTAGTGAAAAATATCTTATAATGCCTGGTGATTACATGGCGGATTGCATAGAATGGGATAAAAGACTTGTACGTGAATGGGTTCAAAAACTTGAGAGTGATCATCTAAATTGTAAAAATAAGAAAATTGATAAATTAATTGATGAATGTGCTTGTTATCTAAAAGTTGTAAATAAGTACGTAGAAAACTCTGGACTTCGGTTGAAAGAACTAGTCTTTGTAGATTTGTCCTCCGTCGGGGTTCCAAAGTTTTCAAACCTTATAAAAGAGATAGCCAGTGAAAACAAAACTAATAAAGACAGCATTAAACTGGTTGACAGAATAGTCCTGTTAAAACATGACAGTAACGACGAGGTCTTAATAGGAGTAGAATGCAAAAAGTTTAAATCAAAGAAGCATCTAACTGTAGAGGACATAATTAAAAATGATATTGATGAGATAGCTACTAAATTAGAATGTTTCTTATCATCAAAACTTATCTCTAAAGTAAAGAAAAATCTCTTAGACAGAGATTACAATTACCTAGTAAAGAAAAAGTGTATCGTCCATATAATTATAGAAAGTAGTGAGATAGAAAATCCTCAAGAGGTAAGAAAAAAGATAAAAATGTGGGCGGAAGAATTAGAGTATAAATTAAATAATAAATTAGCGCAAATTAGGCACAGTATTAGATGTAGTTCTGAATTTTTAGATGATGAGGGTAGACCTAAGATAGTATTTTATGTGGATGTAAATTCTCCACGTATTGAGGTGACTTAATAGTTGATCTGGTTATCTGAAAAGATAAATTGTAAATTCCATGAAAAGCTTTTAGAAGAATTAAAAACGAAGGCTGAACTAAGTGAACCAAATTCTATATATTTTGGGAAGTCCAGTAGTGGTACCCACGAGATCCACTTTATACATGATCTGGAAAATGAAGATGAGTTTTTGGAAAATGTAATGAAACTTTTCAATGAAAGAAGATTAGTTGAAATGGTTAAAGATTGCAATGATATCACTATAATATGTAACCTAGGCTCCCCCTTCGAGCTACCAACATTCATATTTGCCATCGTACGACCGGCAGAGAAGATTCAGAAAGTATTGGAAGAACTACTCTTCGATTTGATTACGTATAGTGAGTTATGGTTATTAGATTTATTAGATGATAAAGAGTACGTAGTTAGCATTAAAGACCCGCTCCAAATCTATACTGATAAAGAAGTTCTAAGTAAAGTAATCTCTATTCTCTTCAAAGTTAATCGTATCAATGATGTCGCAACACTTGAAACACGAGTATTAGATGCTGATCCGTAAAATCTTTACCACATCATCTTCATCCTGTTTAGGGTGTTAATGCTTCACAAATCATATTATCTCCTAGCCTACTTTTCAAAGTCTTTCCAAAGCTAAGTACATGGGAAGTTGGACCTGCTGCTAAGTAGAGAACTTTACTCTTCTTTATCTCCTCGGAGATACTCTCGGCTAAGGTTTTAGCTACCAACACATCTTCACTCGACATCACGATTCTAATCTTACCAAGATTCGAGAGCCAGGTTGCGTATGCGGATGTTATAGAGGCCATCGGATATGTTAGAGGGGTGCATATTATCCATGTGGAATTTAGTTTAGATTCAGGAAAATAGGTTTTAACGAGTAGAGAGAGTAGATATAAATCACATGTATTCATCTGCTCAGAAAAATCGAGGAGAATATTCTCAATATCTTCTTTCTGCCACTCTTCAAATTTTTTCTTCAGCTTTTCCACATAAACCAATCTTCTAAAAGGTTTTAACTCTTTTTGAATATCTTGAAGAGCTCTATCTGCTTCTTCATCTGGGAGACGTAATAAGAGGTCTCTAGAATCTTTATCAAATCTTGCTTCTATGCCGTGGGGATTCTCTGACATATAATATAGTAGTTTTCTTGAAGATTTAACGATGTTCTCTTTGCAAACACCTCTAACCTTGATTATAGATGTAGTCATCTCAGCGTCTACTGCTTCAAGATTTATCTCACTGTAATATCTAATTAAGGCTGAAGTATAAGATGCTAATGCTCCAGCAGCTTCAGATTCTGAGCTCAGACCATACATACTAGCGTATGTTTTATGGGGAGGTTTTATTTCAAAAAAGAAACATGCAACCTCCCGTGAAAGAGCACTTTGAAGAGCAGCAAGTCTAAGGGAATATCCAAGCCTATGATACCCACATGTCGCCGCATGAAAGGTCAGAGGTGTAACCTCCAGCGGCTTTCCACTAGCGATATCCGTGTTGAGTATCTCACCTCTTCTAACCTTGCTGTGAATACCTCTAGAGGTAATAGTCGACTGTTGTTCAGTCTTCTCTACTTTTTCCTTTGTATTCTTTGTATATGAAACCTCTTCGACATGCATATCAAACATAGGTATAGATAGGATAGCGAAGATTAATTCATAGTTTTCATGATTAATGACCAACCTCCTAATCCCAGTTAAGCAATCTATCAACAAGCCTACTTCTTTATCTTTAACTTTTTCTAACCACATTCCATGAGTTGACAAGAAGATCCAGGTTCGGTCAGGATCTGTTTTGAGAAGTTCATGGATGAGACGGTCCTGACACTTTATCTTAGATGACTCAGGATTATTTGAGGTTAATTTTAAACCTATCTTCTTTGGGGAGAGATCACATTCATATCTCGAGCAATTGGAGTTCAATCTTCTCGATGCCCCCGACATCCGAAACTTTTTTACAATTCAAAGCTTCTTCAATAAACTTTTCTAATTTCTCTTTGTATACATTAAGCCTCCATAATAATATTCCAAGCCTAGTGTTTAAGATCGGATCTATAAACTTTATGAGCTCACTCTTCGGGACTTCGCCAATAGTTAATATCAATACGTCTTTAGGGAGCTCGTATGCTGCAAGATTCTTAACAATCTCACCAATTTCATTTTTATTTACTTCTCTTTTGTCAGTCTGGATGTCGTTTCTATTCTTTCCCATGACTACCGATATTATCGTCTTTGCGTCTTCACAACTCTCTTTAGTGTATACGAAGACTAGTTTTTCTAGATTTGGAAATAGACATTTTATGTCACCTTTTTCCTCTATAAACCTTTTTAACTCTGTATGAAAGTACATGCTTCTCACTATTGGGATTATCATTATTATAGATCTTATACTTTGAAACTTCTCTTTAGCTTGATTCTCGATGGATGGATTACAAGTTCCTCCATTATTGGATCTCCACCCATCATCTCTTTTTTCTAAAAGTTTTGCTTTCTTTATTAAGCTGGCTCTAAACCCAGCTACTTCAAAAGAATTTAGGACATGTTCTAGGATGCTACTTTTCATTAGAAGGATATCACAGATCAAGGGAGAACTATAGACTAGAAGTGCACACAGGAAGTTATCGATAGTGAATAGTTGACTTCTTTCATTCTTCTTCTGAATGATGGTGGATCTATTATTCTCCAAGAAATTTCTAAGCTGCTCTTTCATAGTTTGGCAGTCTACTAACGTCGGTATCGTAATACCACTTTCACGTACCCATTTTGTGTCACTTTCTGTTTCGTCTTTGTCGGAAGAAGAGTTAATACTAAAATATACTACGGGATATCTACAGACACCGTTCACGAAATATTTTAAAGATTTTCTAGGGATATTTGTTGGTTCATTTTCTACCTCGACTGATAAGAGAGCTCCCTTAAAGATTGATAGAAAATCCACCTCCAATATAGCTGGATAGGAGTATACTATATCGAGGTAATATATGCTAAAGCTTGGCTCCACCCATTCAGGCTTAAGGTTGAAGATCATCATTTAGTAGCAACTCTCTAGCTGATAAGGTTTATCTATATCGGGACTGCTTAACAATTGGATAGCATTTGAATGAAAAAATAAGGTTCTCTCTGAAGACTGGGAAAGTCCAGATTCTAGAATTCACTATAAGTGGGCTTCTAGAGCCAAGCGATCTAAGAGGGGTCCAGCTTGTCGAGGTGGATCCATCTAAGCCTTTAATAATCAGTGGACGTGGCCCCCAATGGCTCTATGCATTTCTAGCTCACCATTACCATTTTGCACGTATATTGGCGACCTATGAGCCGAGAGCAAATATGGGAATCGTTATCTCTTCCGTGAATGAAAAAGATGTAGGTCTCGGAGTAGATATTGAGGCTGGCTTACTTAAAGAGGTTAAGCTTGGTGCTGATGGGAGAATAGATGTTGGCTTAATTAAGCTGGGCTCAATCCAGCTTCTTAGAGCTGAACTTCTAGAAGGCGCTTTTGCAGAACCCTCCGAGTTAAAGAGGATACGGTGGTGGGATATAAAAAGAGCAGTAGATCCTTCAAAGCCTATGATAATATACGTTATGGCCCCTGTATGGGTATCTGCGAAACTTGCCGTGGAATTCAGCAATCTTGTTCCATGGATCTCCATCTACGACCCTAGGCTAGAATCTTCGGTAACTGTAGCTAGACATAGTCTTAATGCTCCAGAGATAGGACAGCAAGTAGAACTGAAAATACAATTAAAGTAGATTAGCTTAAGCATGCGTATAATTTATCTCTCCATCAAAACCGAGCTTCTTCTTACAATAATCCTCGATAGCCTTTCGATTTTCATCATTAAACTTTTTCTGAACCTTTCTAATGTTTACTTTCGGTCTATTTGATAGACTACCAACTTCTACATGTATTATTTTAAGGACTCCATTTTCAATCTTAACCCCCTAAAAACATCAGCCTCAAATCTCCCCCCTGGCTCTGTAGTTCTTATCGGAACAGAAACCTCAACAAAATAATCCTGTAAGTGTAGCCATTCTGCGACTAATTCTTCACTCCACGTTCTGGTTGGCATTTTAACCCCCCATACAAGTAAAATTACCAGTCATTAATTAAATTGTTGTCCGATGCACTCTATATCGAGGCGTTAGTAAATTTTTCTGAAAACTTAATTTCTGTTCACAGAGTGCTGAAGCTCTTTACCTCGGGGGTTTATTAACTTAAGCCTCTCATAGGTTTCCGAGTCCACTCTACTCAGCTGGGATAGCACGCTCATGGCACCCCTCCTCGAACTCGCAAACATAATACTTCACGAGTATGTTCAGATCGCCCGCGAACCGAATCCCCCTCGCCACTAGCCTACACCTCCCATTTCTAACAACCATGAACATGGCATTCCAAAAGCGGATGAGCATGCACTCGATTTTAAAGCCCATACCGTGGGGAAGGTTGTCCACGGTTTAGGCAAATTTGCCCAAACCACGCCCCGGTTCATTACTACAATAAAGAATGCCGTAAATGGGATTCTTAGGCCCTTTGAGGTTCAAGGATATCTAAAGTGGTGATTTAATGGCTCTTAGATAACATTAGCGTACGAGTTCAGGTGAGAACATTCATTAGACTCTACAGTAGAATTAAACCTTTTGAAATAATATTCCATTGATAAAATCTTGAACATTTTAGTTAGTTCTCTTTAACAGTTATTATCATGTTGACTGTTGAGACATGGCATTACGTGAAGCTTAAACGCAAAGCAATTCAGACTAATGCTATCCAAGATGTGCACAATATGTTACAGGGTTAAGGCGGAAAGCGGGAGCCTAAATGCCTAAAATCTTTTCTCTAACATTCGGGATCGACAGGTATGACTAAGGCTTAAGCTTTTATTTTTATTTTTTATGAGCATATATGGGTTGCATTAACATGAGCCTTTGGCATAGTAGCAGAGCTTTCGAAACCAAGCTCAATGTACTTCTGGGACGTTTGCTTAGTAGAGAATTAGGAATTAAAGCTGTAAGCGAGTATGTTTCACGTGGAGACAGGCCTGATGTTGTGATATATATTAACGGCATGAAAATTGTTTTAGAAGGATCATACTCTAGAGCTGACGCTGAAGACGATGTAAAAAGGAGGATTCAAGAAGGATTTGGAGATTTAGGTATAGCGCTTCATTATAAGGAAAGCCTTCCTCAGAATCTCACTGATGCCGAGTTAGAAAAAAGACTCAAGGTCTCATCATTTGAAGTCAAAGTGATAGTTCCTGAGGATGTCTCTGACACATTACTGGCCTATTTTACTCGACAAAAAACTTTGCCTAGGTGGACTACAGGATGGATTGAGGCTAGGATTCAGGATCTTGTTTCTACAATAAATGAGGCCCTACAATTTGTTATAAGTGAAGAGGATATCAAGGAGGCAATAACAGAGATAGAGCAAAACATTAATGATTTCGTTTTAGAGGCTAAGAGTGTTGATGTAAACAAAAAACTTGCTGAGAAACTTTACAACTTATTTTATAAACTTTACGGGTTATCTATTGGCGACTATGAAAGGATAGATGAACTTTTATATGCTAAAGCAGCGCTAATCATTTTATTAAGCACAACTTTCTATCAGTCAGTAAGAACAGAAATAGGCCTAGAAAGCGCTGGCAGGTTATGTAAGCAATATGGATACAGATTAGGATTGAAAAACGCTTTTGAAGAAATATTAAAAGTTGACTATCGACCCGTTTATGACCTAGCTATTCAAGTTATTGAAACTATGCCTGATGCTCTAAATCATGCCATTAAAAAATTAGTTGAACTAGCGGAAAAATGTTCTTCAAAACGAGCCCTTCTTAGAAGAGACTTTTCTGGAAAGATATACCATAAAATTGTGGGAGATTGGGCGATTAGAAAAAACTTCGCGACATACTTCACAACGGTTCCAGCGGCCTATCTTCTGGCGTATCTCTCTGTTTTTACCAAAACTGGTGTCTTCAACAAATTCAAAAAGGTCAAAATTGGCGATCTTGCCTGCGGAAGCGGGACATTGCTTATTGCGGCATATAGCGCATTAAAGGACCTATATATTTACACCTCTTTCAAAGAGGGTGAGCTAGACCTTAAAGGTTTTCATAGTTTAATGCTTGAGGAAAGCCTATGGGGGATCGATGCTTTAAGATATGCAGTTCAGATAGCGTCCACAAATCTTGCCCTTCAAGATCCTACGACTCAAGTTAGTCGCATGAACACTTTCACTGTGCCACTTGGTGTTGAGAATAAGAAAGTTACTTTGGGATCATTGGAATTTGTTGAGGGCAAAGGTTTACCATCAATAGCTATGTTCTTCGCTGAGAAGCCATCCTTAAAATTCATAGAAGGGGCGGAAAGTGCATCAATAACTGGTGGCGATGTGGTGGAAAGTATACCTAAATTTGACCTCATCATTATGAACCCGCCTTTCACAAGGGCTACTGGAAGAGGGGGCAAGAAGGGAGGGGAACTTTTTGGATTTATCGTTGACGAAGCTTTTAGGAAAGCTGTCACTAAGCGATATGATGAAATCAGAAGCAAAATTAGCCGTGAACTTCGGAATGTCGGAAAGAAATATAATCGCATATTTAAAGATCTTGGAAAAGAGCTTTTTGATATAGGACAGGCCGGTGAGGGGCTACTTTTCCTTTATTTAGCGTCGAAACTCGTGAAAAACGATGGAAAGATTGCTTTTGTCCTTCCAAAGTCCCTGCTTTCTGGGACTAACTGGTTCCTTGCAAGATGCCTTTTACTAGAGAAATTCCACCTAGAACATGTAGTATTAAGTTTTGACGCTGAAAACGGCTACAACTTCTCAGAGTCAACTAGCCTGAGCGAAGCCTTGATAGTTGCAAGGAAAAGGGAGAGACTGGACAAAAACGAGGAAACGAAGATAACGGTTCTTCTTAGAAAGCCGTTAACTTCCTTGGAGTCCAGAGCTTTAGCGTTCAAAATAATTGGAGCCGAAAAAACTGATTATATCGAACTTAATGGAAGCAAAGCATATGTTTATAAGTTCTCAAGAAACGATCTGGTAGAAAACTTAGACAATTGGGGAAGGCTATGCGCCTTTCCAAGCCATAGCCTCAACAGTATTACAGCGGAGATTTTTACAGGCAAGCTTTGTGGAAAAAAGCTGCCAATAACACTTTTAGGAAAAATAGCGGATGTCGTCGGTTTAGCTGTAAGAAGAGGAACATTCCATGAAGTTTTCAAACAGGTTAGTGAAGGCATACCTGAAGCTGTTCCAGCAATAATTGGAGGGGAAGAAGAATTGCGAAAAAGAATTGCATTAAAGCCTAATGCTCAAGTCATATGCACCAAGCCAAAATACCTTTACACTGCAAGCAAATTCTTAGTACCAGACAGGATATGGGTTGATACGTCCCATGCCTTAGCTTTTTACTGCAATGATGAAGTTGTTTGTAACATGTTTTTCGGGCTGAAGCCCAAGAAGGGTATTAAATTAACTGAGAATATGCTCAATGCGCTTGTATTATGGTTCAATACGACATGGGGAATTCTCTCAATACTGGCTAATAGAATTGAAACGAGGGGCCGCTGGATAGAGCTCACTATAACCAAATGGAGGCTTCAACCAGTGTTAGATATAACTAGGCTCAATATAGAGACCATCAATAAGCTCGTAGACGTTTTTGAAAAGAATAGCGAAAAGGAATTAAAAAGATTACCTGAACAGTTCAATCCACAAAACATAGATCCCGTGAGAAAGAGTATAGACGAAGGTTTCCTTTCTGCGTTAGG
The DNA here is from genome assembly GCA_023268155.1 of Candidatus Geocrenenecus huangii. Taxonomy (GTDB): domain Archaea; phylum Thermoproteota; class Nitrososphaeria_A; order Caldarchaeales; family Wolframiiraptoraceae; genus Geocrenenecus; species Geocrenenecus huangii. Next base: position 23,996 of record JALNKM010000010.1, on the reverse strand, counting down.
AATAAAGATAGATGATAGAGAGTTAGCAAATATTTATGGACTGGTTTACCAGAATCTAAAGGCTTGGATGGGCATATAGCCCTAGAATCTTCATTAATTCTTGATTTTATTTTTGGTTCATGTCCCTTTTTAATGTATCCGTACCAGGATGAGGTTTATCGAACAATTCCTTATTGCGTAAAAATCTCCACCCGCTTCTTGTATGCTTGATATAGCCTCATGACCTATTCTTCCTCAAGCCTAGTATGCTGTATACCAGATTACCGAAAGAGGTTCTTGAAAATCTTGGTGTAGATACTGACATCATAATCCCGTACTTGGTTATAGTTGACGTAGGTGACGATAAGCTAACGAATATTCCATTTTATAGAATAGGGGGAAGGTCTATGACCGTGAGTGCGTAACTCTTGCCATACCGTCGGAAGAAAAATCCATCGGCTACCTTACGTTAGTAGAGCTAGGCCTGAGATTCAGAATTGAAGAAATATCGCAGATAGCAGCATTCTCAGACCCATTAATTTATGAATTCATTTTTGAAATGATACCAGATATATATGAATCCGTATACGTTGTTGAGCCTGCTAGAAAATTGTATCATGAGCTTATAGTCTTGTATAATGACTGGATCTATGCTACTATGGACATATCGCAAGTGTGGGAGTTTTCAAGCTTCGCTATAACTTTAATGAGTATAGTTTCCTACAATCTCAATTCGATGATATCCTCGATATTTACTGGCATGTTGCCTTACATAGCGTTTGGAGTTAGGTCATCTCTGGAAGCTTTAGTTGCTGGATATTTTTAGAGACCTCAACCCAAAACTTAGAGAAAAATATCCAGATTCATTAGAGAGGTTGGAGAGAACGATGAAACATATTCATGGAGAGAGTTTTAGAAAGTTTTGCGATAAATATCTACGTGAATATTTTGCCAACGTAGAAGACATATTAGACTTATGGAATAACCTCTCCTTTAAATTCATCCATTCGATAGGATTGGTTAGAGCTATCCTCGTATCACAGGAGCTCCCATCCATAGCTATGGGGTTACTATTCACATCATACCACGAAGACGATGAAAAAATACTCACACAATTAGCAGATTACATCAAAAGATATAGAGAAGTATTCAACATGCTCTATAGAGAATGGAATAATCGAAACGGAGAAACTTAGATCAAGAGAGCTTTTGAAAAATAGAAATTCAAAACTAATGTGAATAAATGAAAATTAATTTTTGTATTGGCCGACAATAATTGGTAACCGTCTCAAGACTTTTAAAAAGATCGAGAAAGAATTTGACAAACTATTCTTTATCGAAAAAGATAGACAGACATGTATTATTCTTAAGCAATTAGTTGACGCTATGGGTGACGGAGGCAACTTAGATAATGTTGAAATCTTTTGTAATGATTCAAACAAGCAACTTTACGAAGTGAGAGAAAAGATCATTAAGAATTATGAGAAAACTTTGATTCTCATGTTTATTGATCCATTTGGAAGATTAGACAATCAGATTAGGCATGATGCATTTCTTAAATTTACACGTGGTCTTCGAGTAGATCTGATCATGAATATTAATGCTTCGATGTTGGCTCGAGGACTTATAGAGAAAAGAATACTCGATTATGAGGATTTTATAGAGGCTGTAAAGCAGCTATGGGCTGATCTTTACAAGGCTCCTAGAAGCGGAACACTCAGTAAGATCTTTGAATATTGCAAACATGGGCTTCAATTCACTGATGCTAACATTCATTCTGATGTTGAATATCTGCGAACAAAAACTTCAGAGGATTATGAGACTTTGAAAACTCTTTGGCTTCAGGCGTACGGTGGAGTGAAAAGCCTTCTAGAATTCAAAGATCATCTCGAAGTAACGTAGGCTATCAATTGATTCTCCTCAAGTATCTTCTTCAACTTATAGACAGCATCGTAAACTTCCTTCTCTGTTTTTGCACCTGTACACACGAGCTTGCCGCTGGCGAACATGAGGATAACGACTTTAGGTTCAAACATCCTAAATATCAAGCCGGGGAACTGCTCTGGTTCATACATGACGTTCTCGAGCTTGTTGGCTGCCTGCTCCAGGTTGATGGTTCCATGCAGGTCGATTGATGCAACTATGTTCTGGATCTCGATTTGCGGTTCCTGCGCTATTAGGAATCCTTCTTTCTTCAGCAGTCTCACTACTGTTTGTACTGCTTTTATTGATTCCTGCTCTGATTTTGCTCCCGTGCACACCATCTTTCCCGATGAGAAGATGAGTGTTGCCGTCTTCGGCTTCTGCAATCTGAAGACTAGTCCCGGGAACTGGGCCGGCTTATACTCTACGTCTGGGAACGTCTTCTGGATCTGAGCCAGGTCTAGTCTCTGGTTAATCGTTACGGATGCCACCACATTCTGTATCTCCACCGATGGTTCAGGCGTCTTTTCGTATCTCGACATATTTACCTACCCTATTTAAACTCGTATATAAGATATTTAAAGGGGTTTATAAATATTTTTATCGGAACGATGGGTACTGTCAACCAGGTAATACGCCTCCCTCCATCCTGGTTTTTATGTTTATGTTGTGTATTAGGGTTATTGCCGCTATCTCTTCCAATCTCTTAACATTCTTAGAGTTTACGTTTTTGTAGAATCTCCTGTCCTATCTTTAAGCTCCCTAAACCATCCCTCAACCTTATTTCTATTCCTGAATGTTTCATGGATGTATTCTATTTCAAGCCTCTTTAATGTCCATGGATACCAGGGACCTCTATCAACGACTACCACAGGCCTACCGTCACATGAGTTTAGAACCCTCCTCATGAAGGTCAATGCATTCATCATAGACCTACACCTAGAAGCATATGTTAAACAATACCTTCCACATATATCTCTAAGGCTTGATCCAGCAGTAAACAAATAGAGCTGTATACGCCTTCTCAATGAGACTATAGTTATGGAGCCTGAAAAGCCTAGACATAAAGCCGATCAAGTAATCGAAGACATGCATGAATAGAAGAGGGTAAACTAGGTCAAAAGACCTAACAGAGAAAACCTTAAGTAAAAGTTGACAGTACCCTAGGCTCCAATTATCAAGATTTAAATATCAAGCTCACGTATCATGTTTCTAATGGAAGGCTTAATTGGTGGACTAATAGATATTGGAATCGGTATTCTACAATTAATCCTCGGCGTTGCTTTAGCGCTTTTCAGTATTACTATTGCTCTGAATGTCCTCGATAGAACTACGAAAGGATTAAACGAGTTCGAAGAATTACGTAAGAAGAATTTGGCCGTCGCTGTTTACATAGCGGGAGTCTTGATAGCTGTCGGTAACGTTGTCGGTCAAGCTGTCTCTGGAATAAGTAAAGCAGTCGTACCAGGAGGATTCAACATTGCAGCATTAGTCGGTGGATTGATACAATTATTCATTGGACTTCCGCTAGCTATTGCAATAATAGTCTGGGCACAGTCGAGAGTATATCGATGGCTTGTTAAAGCTGCAGAAAAACTTCCAGGTGTAGACTTAAAAGAATTCGACTTAGTGAAAGACTTGAAAGATGGCAACATAGCTACGGCGGTAGTATTATTTGGGACATTCTTCGCTATCTCCCTGATAGCGAGCCAGGGAGTAGCATACCTCTCTGAACCAATAGCTTCAGCAATTCTAAGACTGATCTCCTAGAAAACCCCAAATAAAATCAAACCTTATTTTTTTACTACCAGATATTGTAGGTCTATACTAGCCTGCCTCAAACACTTTTAGATTCTCAAGAATTTATGCAACAAAAATTATTGCAGATTCCATAATTCACGTGTTTGGCTCTATCTACTTTATTTCTAAGATTAATCTATCTTTAGAGTAAGGCTGTGGTGGAGTACTTCAAAATTCAATGGGATATAAAATATTATAAGATCACTTTATTGATGTTTACGGGCCCGGGGGGATTCGAACCCCCGACCAACGGGTTAAGAGCCCGCCGCTTTAGGCGGTCATGTTCTCTACCTGGCTGAGCTACGGGCCCTTATTTTTACTTACTAATATTCAGTATTAAACCTAACTTAGAATTAATTATGGTGTGGCTGAGGAAGGGTTACATCTATCAGCATTTCAAGAATTGTTGGGATTGCTTTTTCGGGGGAACAAAATAAACTTTATGGTTTTTTTCAATCCATGTTTTCTATAGTTCTCTATAGCACTCTCCCAATCTATCTTGAATAATGCTATGCTTAAGAAAATCATGAATATTATGGAGGCTATTATCGGATATATGCTCGCTTCGCCTCCAATGTATAACCTAATTAGAGCGAAGTATGTTCTTCCAAGATATGCTACAAGTATTGTGAGGATTATCTTACCTAATGCATTTGCAACCATGAATTTTACGAAGTTCATCTTCGCAAAACCCACGGGAATATACAGTACGTCATCGGGAAGCGGGGTTAGAGCAAATAAGAAGACAGCTAAAATCCCATACTTGTTCATCGCTTTGACAATAATACTGGACCTGTTATTCTTCCGTTGAAAGAATCTCCTACTTATTCTACCGATAAGATAAGATGTAATCTTTCCTACGGCTCCGCCTAATCCAGAGACCACTCCCAAGATTACTGGATTAAATTTATCCGCCATCAAGACTATCGGGATAAGGTAAGGTAAAGGGAGGAAAGGTATAAGGCTGCCTAGGAGAGATATGAAGAATGCACCTACGTAAGCGTATGAATAAACGATATTATAGAGGTCGACTAAACTATACCAATCCATCCTTTTGTTAATCTACTTCTCCGTGAATTAAAGTATTAATGTTTTCTTCAGTATCAGTGTATCTGGCCAATCAGGGTTAAGACATTATAGGAGAAGTTTTCAAGCTTCTAGGCAGGTCAAAGCTTATATTGATGCATGAGGTGAACATTAACTGATAGGTTAGGTGAGCATGGGGGAGAGCCCCTCAGATAATGAATCATCGAAACGGCATAATAAGGTGAGAGAATCTAGGAATAATGAACGATCAAAGAAATTTCTAGGAATTGTATCAGACCTCGAAGAATATGTTAGACCAGATTGGTGGAAGCACCTCTTTAACTCTCTATACCTTAAAACAGATGGAGACGTTGTAAACGACCAGGAGATAACTAATAGAGAAGTGGACCTATTCATACGTATCCTTGGGCTAAAACCTGAGGATGACATCTTGGACTTATGCTGCGGACATGGTAGGCACTCCCTAGAATTGGCTAGAAGAGGCTTCAAGAATGTTGAAGGATTAGACATCTCTCATTATCTTATCAAGAAAGCTAGACTACAAGCTGAGAAAGAAGGATTAAAGGTGAAATTTAGAGAAGGAGATGCGAGAAAACTGCCATACCAGCCCGACAGCTTTGATGTAGTAATGATCCTAGGAAATAGTTTTGGATACTTTGAATCTATCAAGGATGATTTACAGGTCTTGAAAGAAGTCAGAAGAATACTAAGACCTTGGGGAAAGGTATTGATAGACGTAGCAGATGGAAGCTATCTTAAAGAGACTTACCAGAAAAGGTCATGGGAATGGATTAATAAACAGATGCTTGTATGCAGGGAGCGAGCATTATCGTCAGATGGGCATAGACTAATCTCAAGAGAAGTAATAGTTAACGTTAAGAGGGGAGTTATAGCAGACCAGGTCTATGCCATAAGACTCTACGATAAAGAAACATTAAGACAATTACTGGAGAAGGCAGGCTTCACAAACATTGTTTTCCATGGAGAGCTTACTCCAGATTCTAAAAGAAACCAAGATTTGGGAATGATGGAGAAGAGGATTATCGTGACAGCTGCTGCAAAAAAAGAATGGACGCCTGTAAAGAGGAGGATGAATGGATCAAAGATGAGAGTGGCAGTAATACTTGGAGATCCATCGAAAACAGACGTGACTAAACCTGGAGGAGTATTCGATGAAGACGATTTCTACACGATAAATAAGCTTATACAAGCGTTAAGCGAACTAAAGGAGTATGAGTTCATATACCTAATGAATCACGATACCCTACTCCAAGACTTACTAAAACTAAGAAATAGAATTGACTTCGTATTCAATCTATGCGATGAAGGGTTCTATAACGACCCGAAGAAAGAACTGCATATTCCTGCCTTGTTAGATATGCTTGGAATACCATACACGGGTGCGGGGCCGCAGTGTTTAGCATACTGTTATGATAAAAGCCTAGTTAGAGGGGTAGCTAGAGAGATGGGTATACCTGTCCCGAATGCGGTATTCTTGAAGCCTAGCGATATAAAGATAGAGATACCATTTGATTTTCCAGTAATAGTTAAACCAAATTATGGCGATAGTAGCTTCGGCATAACGAGTAAAAGCGTCGTATACGATGAAGAACAGTTACTGAATGCAATAATAGAACTTAGGGAGAAATTTAACTACAATAAGCAAATTTTGATTGAAGAATTCTTGACTGGGAGAGATCTGACTCTAGGAATAATTGGTAATCCTCCAGAAGATTATTTAGTGTTACCGATAACAGAAGAAGATTACAGTACACTGCCTGAAGGTCTCCCACCGATATGCAGTTATGAGGCGAAATGGATACCTGGCTCACCTTACTGGAACATTAGATCTATTCTAGCAAATATACCGCAAGATGTTAAAGACTACATAATTGAGTGTAGTGTCAAGCTGTTTAATAGGCTGGAGTGTAGAGATTATGCGAGATTCGATTGGAGGCTTGATTCTGAAGGTAACCCTAGGCTTCTAGAAGTAAACCCGAATCCGGGATGGTGTTGGGATGGGCACTTAGCTAAAGCTACAGCATACATAGGTATGAGTTATCCCGAGATGCTTAGAGCTATATTGAAAGCAGCGGAGAAAAGACTGAAGATTACTAAAACCTCTTTAGAGAAGATAGAAGAGGCAACGATAAGTAGAAAACCGTGAACGGTAAAGTTGATTCACCATAGTTTTCTATTCCACTTGACCCTCCGTTGCCATCCTCTTTATTTTTTGAATAATATCATCGTCATACCTTAATTGCTTTAAACCTTTTAACAGTACGCTAACATATTGTTCTGAAGGTTTAACCCATCTCCCCCTCCCAGACGTTGATAGGTAGGTTACAGATTCGACACTCCCTATACCCTCAACCTCTACGACCACCTTACGTCTAAAGAATATCCTTGGGACTCCTACAGCTTCATCTAGTCTCTCGAGCTGGCCTACATTAATCTTGTAGACGGCGCCATAAACAAGATTATTTTCATCTTCTACTATATTGGCTACGCCCCCTCTCCAGCTTGGAGAGAAAACATCAAAAACAAGTCTATAACCACGTAGAACAGCTTTCTTCGGTTCATCAACTTCTCCTATAACCTTCTTTAACAAACTCTTATCCAAAGCCCAACCATATGCAAAAAACCAAACATCAGGCGAAGACATCTTCTTTAGATAAATGTTCTATCTTATATTTTAGAATTTTAATTAAAGGATGAGAACCACTTTGCCCATTTTATACAATAATGGGGTCCCTATGGTCGATATATGTATAAGTTTGAAACTCGCAGACTCGAAAATTCATTGCATAATATGGAAAAAGAGGATCAATGTCTAGCTCTTAGACCGCTACAATCTACTGAATAGTAAACGTTGATCATTGGGATGTAGCAATGTTATTGCAATAATATAGATAGACGTGAACAAAGGATCGGGGTACAAAATAAGTTCTGGGGAATTCTTGTTTGATGGCCAAGGAAGCTTAACAGGTAGCTTAATAGTTTAGAGATTTCTGGATAGAGGATACTTGGTCGTCTTTTTTCATATGTTTCTCCCTTCTTTTATAAAATAACCTATTCATGCTAACTTTACTCGATCGTGTAATGAAAATATATGAATTCGCTTAGGCATTTACATAAATATGAATGGAAATACAGATAGTAACGTGTTAAACAAGAAGTTTTCTCGTAGGAAGTTTCTAGGAGTAACGAAGGCTACAGCTATAGGAGGGGTAATAGCCGCAGGAGTAATAGGAGGAGTCGCAGGATATCTAGCTGGTTCAACGAGTGCTCCAACAGTCGTAAAAACTCAGCCGGGTGTGCCTACCACAATTACACAGCCAGTTACAAAGACTGTTACTACAACTGCTTCGGTTCCAGTTGCTAGGAAATTGAGGGTCGGCTATATCTATGTAGGGCCTGTAGGTGATTATGGCTGGTCGTACGGGCATGATCGTGGTAGGAGATGGGCTGATGAAAGATTCGGAGTCAACCAAGTTGAAAGTACCTATATAGAAAGTGTTCCTGAAGCAGAAGTATCTGGAGCAATTACTAGCCTGGTGGAAAAAGGGTATGAACTTATAATAACGACTAGTTTCGGCTTCATGGACCCTACAGCGGAAGCAGCTCAAAAATACCCTGATAGATATTTTGTTCATATAAGTGGTTACAAAAGTGGCGCTGCTGGAAACGCTCCGGAAAACATGAGTGCAGCTTTTGCAGAGTTCTACCAGTTGTACTACCTGAATGGTTTAGCAGCTGGAGCAGTAACTGAGACAGGCGTTGTCGGGTATGTTGGAGCGTACCCGATACCGGAAGTGGTTAGACATATTAACGCGTTCGTTCTAGGAGCGAACTATGCTTACAAGAAAAGGACGGGAAAGAATATAAAAGCCCACGTAAGCTGGATATTCGAGTGGGTTGCTCCAGAGAAGGCACGGTCAGCAGCAATAGCTTTAGTAGAGGAGAAGAACTGCGATGTACTGGCCTTCACGGAGGACACTCCAGCAGTATTGCAGGTTGCGGAAGAATATCAGAAGAAGGGAAGAAAGGTTTGGAGCTTTAGCCACTACAGCGATATGAGAGAATACGGTCCGACAGCACATCTAACAGGACAGATAGCTAATTGGGGACCCATATATCTTGATTTCTATAGAATGGTTGCGACAAACAGTTGGCAGACAGCAGATATATGGACAAGGATAGGGGACTATATGCCATATAGATGGAGGCTACCACCAGAAAAGAGTACTGCAGGTAAACCAGAGGGAACAGTATATCTGGCCCCACTTAACCCTGTAATTCCAAGTGAGTGGCAGCTTGAGATAAAGAAAAAATATGAAGAAATGAAGGAACTGATTTTCGAGCCCTTCAGCGTTGAAGGAAATCTAGGTGAGCCTATTAGAGACCAGAATGGAGAAGTCAGAATTAAGAATGGTGAGAGAGCAGATCATGATACGCTTTGGAACATGGATTGGCACGTAGAATATATAGAAGAACCCTTACCGAGGTAATCTAGAAGAGATAATCTTTCCACATATCTTCCATATCTTTTTTATTTACTGATAAGCATTGATCAATTGGGGAGAAGATTTTTGGAAGAGCTAGTATCTCTTAGAGGGATCATAAAACATTTTCCAGGAGTAATTGCTAACGATAATGTCTCCTTTACTCTTAGGAAGGGAGAGATACATGCTCTACTTGGGGAGAATGGAGCAGGCAAGACTACTCTAATGAATATTCTTTACGGTCTCTACCGTCCGGATATTGGAGAGATATACGTTGAAGGTAGAAAGGTTGAGATAAATTCTCCAAAAGATGCGATAACGCTTGGGATAGGGATGGTTCATCAAAACTTCAAGCTTATACCTTCCCACACAGTACTAGAGAACATAATCCTTGGCTTAAAGAAGTCAGGCCTCGTAATAAAGAGTAGGAAGATCGGTGAAGAGATTAAGAAGCTTGCAGAATCATATGGTTGGAGAATAAATCCTAATGCCTATGTTTGGCAGCTTACGGCGGGTGAAAAACAGCAGGTAGAACTGTTGAAGATACTCTACCGTGATGCGAAAATATTGATTCTCGATGAGCCTACATCCGTTCTCACACCTCAAGAATGTAGGATACTATTACAGGCTCTTAGAAGAATGGCTAAAGAAGGAAAAGGGATAATATTCATTACACATAAACTCGACGAAGTATTCGCTATCAGCGACAGGGTTACGGTGATGCGGAAAGGCAGAGTACTAGTGACAAAAGAAACTAGTGAGACAAATATGTCTGAGCTTGCTCAGTACATGGTTGGTAGACCAGTAATATTCACTATAGAGAAGAAGGAGTCTAGGCCTAGTGGAGAAGCAATAACGATAAAAAACTTGAAAGCCTTCAATGATAAAGGAGTGCTAGCACTTAAAGATGTAAATCTAAAAGTAATGAAAAATGAGATAGTTGGAATAATTGGTGTGACCGGTAATGGACAACAAGAACTTGTAGAAGTAATAGCTGGATTGAGAAAAGCTAGTGGAGGCTCATTAATTGTTGATGGTGTAAATATCATCAACAGTAGTCCAGAAAAGATCATCGAGCTGGGTATAGCGTATATTCCTCCCGAACCCTTAAGGTACGGTATTGCTCCAAACCTAACCGTCCTCGATAATCTCTTCATGAAAGCATACAGGTATAAGCCCTACTCCAACGGGGTAATAGTAAACTGGAAGAAGATCTATAACAAGGCTGAAGAATTAATCAGAGAATTCCAGATAGTTCCTGAAAACCCATACGCTAAGGCTAGATCACTTTCAGGTGGAAATCTTCAAAGACTAATTTTGGCTAGAGAATTGTCGGGATTGATCGGAGAAAAGATACCGAGATTGATCGTCGCAGCCTATCCAACTAAGGGGCTCGACGTGGGTGCGACAGAATTCGTACACAAAACATTGATAGAGTATAGTAGGAAGGGTTCAGGGATACTCTTCGTTTCAGAAGATATAGAAGAAGCATTAATGATCAGTGATAGGGTCGCAGTAATGCATGATGGAAAAATAGTTAGAGTCTTTCGGCCAGGGGAAGTAGACATAGACAAGATTGGCCTCATGATGGCTGGCGTAGAGATAGCGTTTAAGTAGGGGAGACGTTGAAATTGGCTAAAACTATTATCATGCCCCATAGCGTTAAGATAAAGAGAAGATTACACATCAGCCGTAAGCTATCAATACTGACAACTTTTTCCACGTTGGTTCTCGCATTCGGGGTGTCAGGCATATTCTTCGCCATGATAGGCTTGAACCCGCTAGACGTATACTCCTACATGGTGGGAGTCTATACATCTCCCACACTACTCTTAAAAGCGCTTGAAAGAGCTATACCTATAGGGTTAGCTGCTCTAGGGCTCAGTATCGCTTTCAGGATGAATTTCTGGAACATTGGAGCAGAAGGCCAGATGTATATGGGCATGTTCGCTTCAACTGGAATAGTACTGCTCCACGCATACTATGATTTGATCCCAGATTACCTTGTACTACTATTAATGATTTTAGCATCCTTTGTTACAGGAGGTTTATGGTGCGGTCTACCCGCATTCCTAAAAGCGAAAATGAGGGTAAACGAAATACTTACAACCTTGATGATGAACTATGTCGCAATGTATTTTGTGGACTTCTTGATATATGGTCCATGGAGAGATCCAAAAGGATATGGGTTTCCCCTATCTATACCTTTCCCAGAATACGCTAAGTTAACCATGATATTCGGAGAATTTGCTTATAGTGGATTATTACTTTTATGCATAGCTGTCGCTTTAGCAGTAGTTATCTTGAGATATACTAAGCTAGGGTTTGAGCTTAAGATTGTCGGTGAAGGCATAGATATAGCGAGATACGCCGGGATAAGGATCACGAAGGTTATTACTCTAGGCGGAATCTTATCTGGAGGAATAGCGGGCTTAGGCGGCTTAGCAATCGTAAGCGGTATAATCGGGAGACTGAGACCGAGGGCTTCACCTGGCTACGGATACACGGCTATAATCGTGATCTTGCTCTCAGCTTTAAATCCATGGCTAGTAGTACCTGTAAGTATATTCTTTGGAGGAATATTTGTTGCAGGAGACATTCTACAAGCGACATTGAAGATCCCTGGAGCAGCAGTAGAAATGCACCAAGCATTAATCTTCCTTTTCATCGTAGTGGGAGAATTCTTGAAAAGATATAAGATAACAATAACTCGAGAGGTGGTCAGATGAGTATTGAATGGATCGAGCAAGTTCTCCAATTAACTGTCCAGATGGGAACCGTCTATCTCCTAGCTTCTTTAGGCGAGATCTATGCTGAACGCTCAGGGGTTTTGAACCTCGGTCTTGAAGGAATGATGTTGATGGGTGCAGCGACGTCATTTATGTTCACGTTAGCGTACGGTCATCTATCAGCGATACTTACGTCTATCATAGTAGGCGCATTAATGGGATTAATCCTCTCTATTCTAGTAGTTGACATGAAGTTAAACCAAGTCGTAGTAGGCTTAGCTATGACAATGCTGGGAGCAGGTTTAAGTGGATTCTTCACATTTCCCGAGGTCAGGAAGAATTTGTTATTAAGGCTGAACCCTTCTTTACCAGAGGAAGTACTATTGATCCAGCAGGCTCAGAAGCTTCCTGAAATCCAGATACCATTGCTTTCAAATATTCCTGTAATAGGTAAGATGTTCTTCAGCCATAACCTGCTAGTGTATTTTTCATTCATTCTATCCATAGCTATGTGGTTTATCCTGTTTAAGACGAGGATAGGCTTAACCATAAGGTCTGTTGGAGAGAACCCCTCTATGGCCGACTCACTCGGAGTAAATGTCTACATGGTTAGGAGAATGACAGTGATCTTGAGCGGGGTCTTCGCCAGCCTAGCAGGAGCTTACTTCTTCATAGGATTCCACCCATTCTGGAGAGAAGGAGTAACAGCTGGGAGAGGATTCATAGCTCTCGCCCTCGTTATACTAGCTACGTGGAGCCCGATGAGAGCAATCCTAGGAGCATACCTATTTGGAGGAGTTGAAACATTCCAGTATAGATTACAGTTATTTGGTCTAGGTGCCCAAAGTCCGTACTTCTTAGCAATGCTTCCATACATACTGACAATTATGACATTAATAATTATCTCAACCGAGAGCATAAAGAAGAGGATAGGGGCTCCAGCATCTCTAGGAATACCATACGCGAGAGAAGAATAAAGCAACCCCAAGAATGAAATCTAGAATAATTGCTTTAAATATTAGAGTCATCCTAATTTCCTGGACCGCGAGATCTCTATATTCTTTATTAAGAATTTCGAAAATTCTGAATCTTTTTAGCTCACGATTGATAGAATTTTTAGCAGGGCTTCTTTAGTGACCAAGGATCCTTTTCGTAGCTCTTTACTATAAAATATCTTGCTAGTAGAATATGATGTTGTAAGAAGGTTTTTTAGTAAAGGGTTCAACGCCAAATAATATGATAGAAAGAAATAGAAACTTGATGGTTATCGCTCTCGGTGGAAACGCTCTGTTAAGAAGAGGTCAGAGAGGGACTTTTGATGAACAGTACGAAAATGTCAAGCAAACATGTAAAATCTTAACGGATATAATTGAGGCTGGATATGAGATTGTAATAACGCACGGTAACGGTCCCCAAGTTGGAGCAACTATACTCAGGCATGATGCAGGTGAAAAATTATACAATATTCCAGCGTTCCCTATGGATGTATGTGGAGCTGAAACCCAGGGATTCATAGGATACATAATACAGCAAGCATTAACCAATGAGTTACGTAGTAGAGGTATAGAGAAGAATGTAGTTACAATTGTTACAAGAGTTGTAGTAGACAAGAACGATCCCGACTTCACGAATCCTAGTAAACCAGTCGGGCCATTCTATAGTCTAGAAGAAGTGGAAAAACTAAAGAAGATTCATCCGGAATACATATTCAAAGAAGATAAAGCAAGAGGTGGGTGGAGAAGGGTTGTACCATCACCTGACCCAAAATACATCGTTGAGGGAACAGCGATTAAATCACTAGTAAAGTCAGGGTCCGTGGTAATCGCGAGCGGAGGAGGAGGTATACCGGTAATAGAGGAAGATGGCAAACTTAAAGGTGTTGAAGCGGTAATAGATAAAGACTTAGCTGGAGAAAGACTCGCAACATTTCTAGGTGCGGGAAAATTCATAATTTTAACAGACGTAGATGCAGTATACGTTGATTACGGGAAGCAAACCCAGAAGAAGATCTCAAAGATAAAAGTCGAAGAATTGAAGAAACTATACAATGAAGGCTACTTCCCTCCTGGAAGCATGGGGCCAAAAGTCAAAGCAGCTATAAGGTTTATAGAGGCGGGTGGAGGGGAAGCAATTATCGCTGAACTCACCCAGTTGATGGAAGCAATTTCAGGAAAGAGTGGAACGCACATATATCCTTAAGAGAAGATCAATAACTGAGCCGGCAAACATATTTAGTGTGGAAGTCACCTTCTTTATCAAGGAAGATGAATATTCGAGCTGTAATTTTCGATCTAGATGGTACCCTGATAGTCCATAAACTTAAGCTCCGCGAAGCTAAAGAAGAATTCTTACGTAATTTAAGAGAGAGGCTTAATAATGTTGTAGAGTTTTCGCCTGATTCTCCTATCGCCTCTATATTGGAAGAAATGAGTGGGGAAGAGAGGATGGCTGCATTCAAGATAATGAGTGAGGTGTTTGAACCGTATGAGATGATGGCCGCAGAAGTAGCAGAGCTTCGAGAAGACGTCATAGAGGTTCTAGAAGAATTGAAGAGACGGAACATCAAGCTCGCGATAGCTACGAATAACAGTAGGATGAGTACCCGATTATCTTTAAAGAATACTTCGATAGAAGGATTTTTCGATACTGTAGTTACAAGAGATGACGTCTTTGACCTGAAGCCTAATAGTCAAATTATATTGAAGACAATTGAGAAATTAGGTGTAAAAGCCGGAGAAGCTATCCATGTAGGTGATACAGTATACGACATTATTGCTGCAAAAAATGCAGGAGTTAGAGCTATAGCGTTGGTTGGCGGAGCCCATGCCAGAGAGCTACTAGAATCAGCAAACCCTGACTACTTAATAAATAGTTTTAAAGAGATCCTCCAAGTAATTGAATAAGCTATTAAAGCGTAATTTTTAATCTTAATATCTATCTAGGGGATTCCTTAGGATGAGAAAACGGATGTGGAAAAAGATAACGTTGACGATCCTAGCTATCCTGATCCTTTCATCTGCTTTCTTACTCTTCACATTTAATCTATCTGGTATGCAGGACTTTATCGGTCAATTACTGCAAGAGGTTAAACAAGCAATCTCGACAGGGGAGTTAGAATACGTAAAACTCACAATACATCTAACCGAGTCTGATCTCGGGCATTCCATGACATACCTCGGAAACGAGTCAACCATATCTGCCCCCCTAGCGTATACATATGTAACGGTAGGTGGAGAATCGAAACTTACAGATAATCAAGGTAAAGCTTATTTTATCATACCTAAAGGAAATCATACACTCACAGTGTTAAGAGGAGGCCAAGGAAGAACTGCCTGGACTACTCAGATAAACGTGGTCTCCGATGGAGAAGTAAGTATTAGATTTTATCTCTTCAGGATGGAGGCTTCAAGTATAAAGGTCTATCCCGAACCTTTTGAGGGTCTATCTAGATTGAAGATAAAATTCATTCTTCCACAATATGGAGAATATTATGTTGGGAGGCCAACAATAACATATTATACTAGCTGGGGTCAGCTAAGAGTGTTCTTTGACGGCTTAACGATTCAAGATGGCATAGCTCTCGAGGACGTATGGGGCTTAGTGAAAATAGATTACAGCAAAATTGAATCAGGTGGTCAAACTGTTGAGCTCGTAGAAGAGCTTAGAGGCTTTCCAACGTATGTTCATCCAAGATTTAGTTTTTTGCCAATAGAAAGAGTAGAGGTTAAAGAGAGATGGCTCAGCTGATAGATCCTGAAACTGCTTTCTGGATCACTATCGATATAATCATAGCTTCACTGGCAGCCTACGCCTTATTCAAGTACATCAAGCTTAAGAGAAGAATAACGAAACCTGATAATAGCATAGAAGTTGACCAACACATTCTAACTAATAGATTCAGAGAGTATTTATCGAGGAAGGGTGGGAGGCAAGCTGTAATAACGATTTTTAATGAAGTTGTTGATGGTTTAGCAGAAGCTAGACAGCTTAATGCTAGGAAAAATTTAACAACTAGGGAGATCTTAACTATTCTAAACGGTAAACTAGCTGCGGAGATTCAGAACCTGCTACATGAAATGTACAGCTTATACGAAGCTGCTAGATTCGGAGGATACGAGCCTAGCGAAGTAGAGATAGACCAGTTCAGCAAACAATTGGAGAGGCTTGATAACCTATCTATACGGGAATATCCATCGAGGTGGTTAAATGAATCTTAACTTGACTATAATGATTATCGCCGGGCTAACGATTATCATATCGTTACTTATTCCCGAATATGTTCATGAGACCACTAAGCATAAAAGAAGCACCAAGCTTGCTAGACATAGAAACTCTGACTTGTTGATGAATGGATTAAGCAGGTTAAGGAAGGGTGGTAGGAACACTTGAATGAGTATGTCTTCGTTAAAGACATTGCTGAAAAGCTTACTTCAAACATACATGAGGTCATCGTCGGAATGGACGAGGTTATTAGAAGTCTACTTATTGGCCTGCTCGTAGAAGGACACATACTCGTAGAGGGTGCACCTGGAACAGCTAAGACCTATCTAGCAAAAGTCTTCTCGAACTCTCTCGGTCTAGAATTCAAAAGGATACAGTTTACCGCAGACCTGATGCCGAGCGATATAACCGGGTCCATAATTTATAACCGTGTTACTGGAGCGCTAGAGTTTAGACGTGGCCCCATATTTGCAAACGTTGTATTGGCGGACGAGATCAACCGCGCGTCTCCTAGATCTCAGTCAGCCCTCCTAGAATGTATGCAGGAGAAACAGGTAACAGTAGATGGTGTTGCATATCCTCTACCAAGACCATTCCTCATCATCGCTACCCAGAACCCTATAGAGCTTGAAGGAACATACCCGTTACCCGAAGCCGAACTCGATAGATTCCTAATCAGAACATTCGTTGACTATCTTGACCCCTCATCCGAGCTCAAGATACTTGAGAAGAAGCAACTCTACGGTGAGCAGGTTGAAATAGAGAAAGTCGCAGACCTCGAAGATGTTTTGAAAGCCATAGAACTAACTAGGAAGGTATATGTTGATAAGTCTGTCCTAGAGTACATTGTTAAGCTGGGTCAGCAGACTAGAAAACGTGAAGAAATCTTACTGGGAGTAAGCCCTAGAGGTCAGGTATCTCTGCTTTATGCTTCGAAAGCTGCAGCGGCTCTTGAAGGCAAACCTTATGTAACTCCAGACCACGTTAAATCTGTTGTCAACTTAGTTTTTAATCATAGACTTCTCCTTAGGAGTCGGAGCAGCAACCCGATTACGCTTCGTAGAGAGACGATTAACCTACTGAAGGAGATCGTCGAAGAGGTAGAACCCCCTAGATGAGGCTGACCCGTAGAGCTGCAAGAATATACCAGTATACCGCCTTTTTCTTCTCTACAGTATCTCTCATATTCATTAATCACCCGGCCATATTCTTAGCGCCTGTATTCATACTCCTCACTCTGACATTGTACGTATTTAGAAGTATCTGGGCCCTTAGAAGAATAAGCGAAAAAGACTTTGAGGTTTTCTTAACGATTTCACCGAACATACTGACTGTAAACGATAAATCTAGGGTTAGAGTATACGTGCAGCCCAGATTAGATAGTAGGCTTAAGACAGAAGTTAACATACAGCTTAGCGAGGGTCTGAAGATAGAGTCTGGTGAAGCTGCTCGATCCGGTGTAATAAGCCGAAAAAATAATATCACACTAGAATTTACCGTGAATGTCCAGAGAAGCGGACTACTTGAGGTCGGTCCGGTGGAGGTCGTGGTTAAAGATGACCTTGAATTAGTCTGCAAAACCATCACTATCGATTCATTGGGAATGATATATTCTTTCGAAGAACCTATGAGAACTAGAAGCGTAGTTATAGCCTCATCATCCGCTGGACTAAACTATCCGGGATACTCGCTGCACCCATTCATAGGCGTTAAAGAAGAATATAGAGAAAGCCTGCGGAGTGAACATCAATCTTTGAGGAATGTAGATTGGAGAAGAACAGCTAGAACAAATGGGGAAGAAGTATACGTCAGAGAATACGATAGGCGGAGATCATCATATATACTCATTGGCTATGGGAGTGGGCTAGACTTAGAGATGCCTCAATATGGAAATATCTTGAACTGGATAATGGGGATATCAATGTCTTATGCTTTACACTACTTGAGGGAAGGCTCGAGGATATGGCTGATAAACTATAACGATGGGAAACCGGCAATTTCAGAAATGACATTAAGATATGGAGAATTTAATTTAAGAAAAAATTCTATCCCTTCAGGAGGATACCTAATTTATATTTCTAGATTGGTGGATCCTGAGGAGCTAAACGTTCTGAGAAGATATCTTGGAAATGAGAATTTCAGAGTGAACATACTTTTACTGGACTTGCTTGATGAAGTTTCTAGTCTAGTTGAAGATAGAGTAATCAACTATGAAGCTGAAAGATTGAAAAGAGCGGCTTCCATCATTCAAGATCCTGTTACGATAGTTAAACTTAGAGACTTCATGAACAGCTTCAAGAGATGTCTCGCTTCTAGGTGGGGTAGATGAAGTTCTCGGAAATCCTGCTTGGATCATTATTGTTATCCCCACATATCTATACCGTATGTAACCTATTATCTAGGTTTACGAATCTCGATTACTTCATGCTAGCTTCATTCTTTTCATTGATCGCGTTATTCCTATCAAACTACTCTTTTACGATTCTTTTATTCTTGATGCTGATCCCATCATTAGTATCTTTCTTAATGTTCTTCCTGGGGAGTCCGCTTCCACTCATAGGGTCGGCTGCGGGATATCTATTAGCATTTCCTATCTTCATACTTTTAAGCTCGTATCGGCAGAACATTGAAGATCTAGTCTTAACATATTTCTTCACTCTCACGTTCAACTTGTGGGTCTTGGCCTCTTCAGACAAAGCATCATTGACTTCTCAAGACTTCTTTGTAAACCTGATAATTAGGGTTCCAGGAAAACTTTTCTCTGGAGAACAATATACTCTTTCTCAGACAGTCAATACTATATTCACGTTTCTTACAGCGGCGTCATGTATTTCCTTATTCTTAATCATCTGTAGGAGGTGCAACCCAGATTTCCCTAGAGAGGTTAGAGATTTGACCCCTCTAATAATTTCTTCCATCATCGTCCTACTCTTAGCGTTTATGACTCGAGTATGGACTTACAATAACATTTTTTCCTCTCTATCCGTATTATTGATAATCTTAGGGTTATCCATCATTCTGAGAATAGTGAAGTAAAATGAATGACCGGGTGTCGAAAGCTTACTTGACATTTTTGCTCATAATACTGTTACCATCCTCAATATTTTCTGCTAATTCTCAGCTAGACGAAGAAGCACCTGTAATGGTCGGGTACAGCAGAAACTATATGTTTCCACTCCTAGATGGAGGGATATTGCATTTCGAGGATGAAGAAGAATTGTGGGCCATGGCTATCGATAAACCAACATATTTAACATTAATATCTCCGACTGGAGAAGAAGCAGGATATTATCTAGAACCTCTTAAACAAGTATTAATCAAGAAATTTACCGAAAACGATGTAGGAGGTCAATGGCTACTGAAGACTAAGATGTATAATCTGACAATCCAGTTTTCGGTGAAGAAATTATCAGAAGAACCTGTACGTCTAAATTACAGGTTAGATGCAGACAAACTGATTACTGAGATCGCTGACAAAGAACAGGAGGCCTTCATCATAGATGTGGAAGACGGAAGATTTCTCATCCCAGCTGGAGTAGAAGTAAGCATAGATCTCCCGAGACCCTGGGCAAGAAATAATCAAAACTACAGTGACGTGGTCATGGATCTGGTCTATCCAAGAGAGTTTACCTATCAGGGTGAACTAGCCGATAGACCATACTCTATAACGATGGAACCGATAGCTGCGAGGATAGTGGGCAAGCTTAATGGAAGTACTTTAACTCTAGTTACTCCAGACTTACATAAGGTTGGTCCAGGAGGTATAGTTCCCGTAAGGAAAGGAGAGGCAATACTTAAGATCAGATACGTCTCAACAGGATTCATCAACAGCTCGTATGTAGTTGAAGACTCCGCCTTGACGGAGAAGCAGATAGAGATATATGTTGTTAACGACGTCTTCAATGAATGGGTTGGTGAAAAAGCTGCTAAGAAGCTTTCACTAAACGTAGAGGAAGCTTTGAATAAGACTTTGAGGATAATCGCTTCTTCTAGTGGGGAAGTGAAAACATACTATGCTCTCATACCTCTAACCTCGATCGTCTTCTGTGAATCTAGACTAGGTAGAACAATCGGTAATCTTTCGTTGATAGTTGAGGGAAGTCAAGTAACTGTAAAGAATGATAAAGCATACATATTGCTGGCTAATAGTGAATCTACTCTTATGGTACCTGTTAAGGCAACTGGCACTACTTTAATCGTACACGCCTACGTAAACGGCTTCAAAACATACAGTGGAAGAATTCAAGTTAACAGAGGAGAAACACATTCTATCCCAGTAGATTTACATAATCTTATAATAAACTTATTCTTTCCAAACGGTAGCTTAGCTCAGTATGGAGAACTAAAGATAAACGGTCTCAAAAAAGATTTCGTTAATGGCTCAGCATCGTATTTGCTGCCAACAGGAATTTATTCTATTGAGTTTAGTCTCAACGAATGGTTCGGAAGAGCCACGATCCAGCTTCATGAAGACACGTATCTAAGAATCGACCTTACCAGACATCTTAGAGTTATAGATATTCTGAGAATTATCGCTGTACTAGAATCCACGATTCTAGCCTTTATTTCCATCTTAATAATAAGGTTAAGACGCCGACATTAATTTAGAACCCGCATTCTAGTGCTGATGTAAAGGAATGCTAATCTCCGTCATTCTTACAGTAATGTTTTTGTTACTACTACATTTAAGGTATCAAGAAAATAATGGTATAAAAGGAAGATTTATACAACTAAAAAGTCATGTATAGTCATTATCTACTGTTTCCTTACGTCCGACTGAGATGCTTTAATGCACCTTAAACATTTTATATCATTTAAGAGAATCCTAGTTTGTAGAGAATGTCTAACGGTATCAGGATAGTGCCGGATACAAGCATAATCATTAATGGAAAATTGGCAGAGATACTCGAAAATGAAGAACTAGGTCTATGTGAGGTTGTTATTCCCGCAGCTGTAATCGATGAGCTTCAAGCCCAAGCATCTAAAGGTAGAGAAGTCGGGTTTAAGGGATTGGAGCAAGTAAAGAAGATAAGAGAAGCCGCTGAGAAGAGAGGATACCTCGTTAGATTCTCTGGTGAGAGGCCGACGCTGGAAGATATTAAGCTGGCGAAGAGTGGAAGAATAGACGCGATCATAAGAGATATCGCGAAAAATGAAGGAGCAACGCTATACACTTCAGACTATGTTCAAGCATTGGTAGCCGAAGCTGAAGGCATCCCTGTCAGATACATCCAAGCTTATGAGAAGAAGCCTAAACTAACTTTTGAGGAATATTTCACACCAGATACTTTGAGCCTCCACCTTAAATCAGGTGTCCCTCCTATGGCTAAGAGAGGGAAACCTGGAAACTTCGTATTAGTTAAAGTTAGAGATCAACCATGCACGGAAGATGAACTAGAGTATATTATAAACGAGATCGTTGAGACGGCGAGGATTAGTGAGGAGGGAAGTATAGAGCTCGTAAGAAGCCACGCTATGGTTATACAGCTTGGAGAATATAGGATCGCCACTGCGAAACCCCCATTCTCTGATGGACTAGAAGTGACCATAGTTAGACCGATCGTCAAATTGACTCTAGAAGACTACAGGTTATCTGAGAAGTTGATGGAGAGATTGAAGAATAAGGCTGAAGGTATCTTGATCGCTGGACCCCCCGGCTCGGGGAAAACAACATTTGCAAGCAGCCTCGCGGAGTTCTACTCGTCTCAAGGGAAAATCATCAAGACCCTTGAATCTCCTAGAGATCTCCAGGTAGGCCCAGAGATTACTCAGTACGGTCCACTAGAAGGGGATTTCGAGAAGACAGCTGAACTCCTACTTCTCGTTAGGCCAGACTATACTATCTTCGACGAGATTAGGAAATCTAAGGATTTCCAGATCTTCGCGGATATGAGGTTAGCGGGTGTAGGGATGGTTGGCGTCGTTCACGCAAGTGATCCGGTTGACGCAATACAGAGATTCATTGGTAGACTAGAACTAGGGATGATACCTAGCGTAATCGACACAGTCATATTCTTAAAAGATGGAGAAGTAAAGAAAGTCTACGAGTTAAATCTAGTCGTCAAAGTCCCTTCCGGAATGACCTCAGTCGATCTAGCTAGACCAGTAATTGAAGTTAGAGACTTCGAGACAGGTAACCTAGAATACGAAATATATACCTATGGAGAAGAGAATGTAATAGTCCCTGTATCTGAAGTAGAAAGATACCTCGAAGAGTCTATGGAGATTGTAAAAGAGAAACTAGTTGAGAGATTTAAAATGTACGATCCGAACGTTGAAGTTGAGGTTTTATCGCCAGGCAAATCTATAGTGAAAGTTGACAAGTCCCTTATTCCGAGGATAGTGGGTAGAAGAGGTGAAACGATCAATAAGATTGAACGTGAACTAGGAATCTCTATAGAATTGGTGCCAAGTATACCCAAGCACGGTGAGGAAGTCGAATACGAGTATGTTGAGACAGGTAGAGCGGTAGAATTCATAGTTCCAGGCAAATATTCGGGAGCGAAGATTACCATCTACCTGGGGAGAGAGTACTTCTCAACCGTAACCGTTGGTAAGAATGGAAGAATAAGATTCTTGAAAAACTCTGAGAATGGGAGAAAGATTATGGAGGCAATCAGTAGGGACGTCGACATCAAACTTTACCTTGAAGATTGACATGCTTCACACCCTATCTTTATGGTCCCCTCGATCCACCCCTATCAAAGCATTGTTAAGTTTTTAAGATACTTTATTCATCATCGTTGATGATAGGAGATGCGGAGAAATAAGAAGACGTCTATAGTCGAGCATCTACAAAAGAAGCTTGTCTCTTTCAAGTCTGAGACCACTATGACAATAATATCGATAGCGCTGATGCTCATCGTAATAATGTTCTTGAGCGGGTTTACCTACGTTATTGTAACCGAGAACCCCATACCCATAGCTTTCTTACAGACTGGAGCTGTCAGAGTATTTCTCTGGAGTATTAATGCTCAAAGCCATGCTGAGACGATAGTCATAGCATTATACTATCTTATGGGTGCGGGAGGCGTACTACTATACCTGAACGCTATATACAGACCACACAATCCTAGAACAGCGAAGTATATGCTATTCTTCAGTTTCTTACTGATACTGCTTGCCGGGATAGGCATATACTCAGGATACGTCTCCAAGTTTACTTCACCTTAAGCCTATCAGGCTCACTTACCCCATACTCGCTTAAATTAAAGTATCCAGGCCCCTTCTTCTCTGGCTTCTCAACTACTAACTCCCTATACTGTCTTGACCCTGCCTGAAGTTTGAGTACCCATTTGGCCCAGTAACTTAAGATCCTATATGCTACTGGTCTACCTTCTTCCTGCTCAGGCATATCATGTACTTGGCCCACTATTATGACTACGGCTTTTCTACTAGCAGCTATCTCAGATAGCATTGCTGCCTGTAGAGCAAGCTTCTTGTATATTGATAAGTCCATTTTCACATTTCTAGATAACTCTAACCTATGCTGGTAAGTGAAGTCGTCGAGAACGATTACATCGAATATTTTCTGAAGATTATAAAGATTTAAGATTAGTCGAGTCTGCTCTAGAAAGCTATGGACAGCTTTCACCGAAAGTCTGGATAAGTCTACCAGCCAAGATTGTAAGACTTGTGAAACCCTTCCTGGATGGAGCCTCTCAGAACAATCTATAAAGAATGGCTTCAATCCTTCTCTTATCGCAGAAGCACACACAGTTAGGACCAAGCTAGTTTTACCGGTCTTCTCTTCACCGTAAAGAAAGTAAAGTTGCCCAGCCTTAAAACCTCC